>CAVRTX010000001.1:0-22053 GCA_963724225.1 uncultured Actinomycetota bacterium
GTGGGGGTGCCGATGATCGAGGTGCAGCTGCTGGGGCCGCCGCGCGTGGTCCGTGACGGCCGACCGCTGTCCTTCGACACCCGCAAGGCGACCGCGCTCCTGGCCCACCTCTGCCTCACCGAGTCGGCTCGGCCGCGCGACGCACTGGCGGACCTGCTGTGGCCCGACGCCGATCTGGCCCACGCCCGGGGGGCGCTCCGGCGCACCCTGTCCACGCTGCGCGGCGCGCTCGGTGCCGACCACCTCGACGCCACCCGGGACCGGGTGCGGCTGGTGAAGGGCGCCGACCTCGTCGTCGATGTCGACACGTTCCGGGCCCGACGCGGCGCGGGTGACCACGCGGGTGCGCTCGAGAGCTGGGGCGGCGACCTGCTCGAGGGGTTCGTGGTGCGTGGCGCACCGGCCTTCGAGGAGTGGGCCGAGACCAGCGCCGCGACGTTGCGCCGCGAGGTGGCCGCGACACTGGGGGCGCTGGCCGTCCAGCGCGAGACCGAGGGCGATCGCGTCGCTGCCCTCTCCCTGGTGCGACGCTGGCTGGCGCTGGACCCGCTGCACGAACCCGCGCACCAGGCGCTGATCCGGCTGCTCGCGGCGACCGGCGACCGGGCAGGTGCGCTCGTCCAGTACCGGGAGTGCGTGCGCACCTTGTCGCGCGAGCTGGGCGTACCGCCGCTGCGTGAGACGACGCAGCTGTACGAGGCGATCAACGAGGGGTCGTTCGAGGCCGGGCCGGACCGCCCGGCGCCATCGCCTCCCGGACCCGTCCCCGACGTGGTGGGCGGGCTGCCGGCAGCAGCCCCGGCGCCGGCCTTCGTCGGGCGGGGGGCGGAGCTCGACGCTCTCGTGACCGCGTTCCAGAGAATGGCCGGCGACGGTCGGGTCGTCGTCGTCGCGGGTGAGGCCGGGATCGGCAAGACCCGACTCGTCGAGGAGCTGGTCGCCGGGGTGCGGCAGGTCGGCGCGGCCGTGGCGTGGGCACGCGGCTACGAGGACGAGGCGGGACTCCCGTACCGGCCCGTCATCGACCTGCTGCGCGAACGGGCACGGGATGACCCGGGGTGGCTGGACGCGCTGGACGACCGCGTCCTGGCCGAGGTGGCGCGGCTGGTCCCCGATGTCGCCGGGCTGTCTCCGCGGAGCCTGCCCGCCCCGGTGTCGCCGGACCAGCCGGGTGCCGAGGGAAGGTTCCTCAGCGCCCTGTGGGAGGCCGTGACGCGTACGGTGTCCGGGCCTGCCGGGGGCGTGCTCGTCGTCGACGATGCGCAGTGGGCCGACGAGGCGACTCTCCGACTGCTGTCGTTCGGACTGCGCCGTCTCGCCGGCCGTCCCGTGCTCGTCGTGCTCGTGTGGCGCACCCCGCACGACCACCCTGCTCTCCGCGCCGCTTCGCAGGCGGCTCGCGCCGGTGGTGTCGACCTGGGGCTGGGCCGGCTCGACGAGGACGCGGTCGGCGACCTGGTCCGGTCGGTCAGCAGCGAGGGCGTCGACCCCTCGGTGGTCCACCGCTACTGGACGACCACCGAGGGCGTCCCGTTGATGCTGGTCGAGTACCTGCGGGCCGGCGACGCCGGTGACCGGATGCCGGCCGGGGCACGGGGGGCCCTGCAGGCCCGGTTGGCCCCCGCCGGCGAGACTGCCCGGCAGGTCCTGTCGGCCGCCGCGGTGCTCGGGCGCAGCTTCGACGTCGACACCGTGCGTGCGGTGAGCGGTCGTTCCGACGAGGAGACCGTGGCGTCCCTCGAGGAGCTGGTGCGCCGCGGCCTGGTGCGCGAGCGTCAGGCCGACTACGACTTCGACCACGAGCTGCTCCGCGCCGTGGCGTACGAACAGACCAGCCTCGCCCGGCGGCGACTCCTGCACCGCCGGGCGGCTGCCGTGGTGCCGTCCCTGGCCGCGCAGGCGCGCCACCACGAGCTGGCCGGACGCGACGACGCGGCCGCCGACGCCCATCGGGCGGCCGGCGAGCAGGCGCGCACCGTCTTCGCGAACGCCGAGGCCCTCGGCCACCTCCGGCGCGCGCTGGAGCTGGGGCATCCCGACCGGAGCGGGCTGCTGACCGCGCTGTCCGACGTGCAGGTGGTGCTGGGCGACTACGGCGGTGCCCTGGTGAGCCTGCGCGCCGCCGCAGCGGAGGCGTCCCCGGACGACCTGGCCCGGCTCGAGCAGCGGCTGGGGCGGCTGCACGTCCGGCGCGGCGAGTACCCGCTCGCCCGGGCCCACCTCCTGGCGGCGCGCGCTGCGCTCCCCGAGGCCGACCTCGCCGGCCGGGCGAGCGTGACGGCCGACCTGGCGCTGGCGGTGCACTCCGTGGGTGAGCCCGAGCGGGCCGGTCGGCTGGCGGCGGAGGCAGTCACGCTCGCGGAGGGCGCAGGCGAGGGGCGATCCCTGTGCCAGGCGCTCAACCTGATGGGGATGATGGCAGCCACGGACGGCGACGACGCCGAGGCGATCGCCCACCTGGATCGCAGCCGGGCGCTGGCCGAGCAGCTCGGCGACGGCGACCTGCAGGTGGCCGCCCTGAACAACCTGGCCCTCGCCCACCGTGCCCGGGGCGACCTCACGGTCGCCGTGGAGCTGACCGAGGAGGCACTGCAGACCTGCGCCAGGCTCGGGGACCGGCACCGGGAGGCCGCCCTCCACAACAACCTCGCCGACCTGCTGCACGCCCTCGGGCGCGGTGACGACGCGATGCGCCACCTCAAGCGCGCTGTCGAGATCTTCGCCGAGGTGGGGGAGAGCGGGGAGCTGCAGCCCGAGATCTGGAAGCTCGTGCGCTGGTGACGGGCGCGCCCCGACTCCGTCGGGAACACCTCGGGGACGTCGCCGGTTGGATGAGACGTGCCCGCACCGGCTAAGGTGGCTGCTGGTGGCCAACCTTTCGACATCCCCTGCCCGGACCCCGGTCCGGACCTGCATCGGATGTCGGCAGCGGGCCGCCAAGCGCGAGTTGTTGCGTGTCGTCGTCGGCACGGGCAGCGACGGCCGACCGGCCGCCGTCCCGGATCCCGATGGCACGGCACCGGGCCGGGGAGCACACCTGCACCCCACGTCCGCGTGCTTCGACCTCGCGGTGCGCAGGCGAGCGTTTTCCCGTGCCCTCCGGGCGGGGGAGGGGCTGGCCGGCACACCGGTGGCGGACTACCTCGCCTCGCATGACACCTGACCGACCGACAGAGACTGGAGCAGCAGCTCATGAGCACTCGATGAGCACCTCGCGATGAGCTCCTTCGCGATGAGCACCGCCCACCAGGAACCACCAACGGTCTGAGAGACACCCCGGACGCCGGGTCTCAGGCCAGAAGGAGAAACGTGGCCAAGACCCGAGTCCACGAACTCGCCAAGGAGTTCGGAGTCGAGAGCAAGTTCGTTCTCGAGAAGTTCAAGGAGATGGGGGAGTTCGTCAAGTCGGCGAGCTCGACCGTCGAGCTGCCCGCCGAGATGCGCTTCCGCAAGGAGTACGGCGACCAGCTGAAGGCCGCCGCCCCGGCGGCGGCACCCGCCGAGTCCAAGCCGGCGGCCGTACCCGCCGAGACCAAGGCGGCGCCCGCGCCGACCACCGCGGCCGAGCCCGCGGCGGAGCCTGCCGCTGCCGCGCCCGCGGCCGCCGAGGCCCCCGCCGAGGCTCCTGCGAAGGCTGCGCCCCGGCCCGGCCCCAAGCCCGGACCGGCCAGGAAGGCCGAGCCCGAGGCGCCTGCTGCCGAGGAGCCGCCCGCGGCCGAGCCCGAGCCGCCCGCTGCCGAGGAGCCGCCCGCCGCCGAGGAGTCCTCGGCCCCCAAGCCGGCGGCCCCGCGCCCCGGCCCCAAGCCGCAGAGCCCCGGTCCGCGCCCCGTCGGCCGGACCGGCACCCCGCGGCCGGGCAACAACCCGTTCGCGTCCAGCCAGGGCATGGGCCGGCGCCCGGCGCCCGCGCCGCGCGAGGGCGGCCAGGACGACAACCGTCCGCCCCGTCCGCCCGCGGGTGGGCGACCCGGCATGCCGCGCCCCAACCCGGCGATGATGCCCAAGTCGCCCGCTGCCTTCGGCAGCGGTCCCGGTGCCCGTCCGGCCCCCGGTCGCGGCGGTCCCGGCGGTGGCCCCGGTGGCGGCCGCGGCGGCGCCCCGGCGCGCGGTCGTGGCGGGCCCGGTGGCCCTCCCGGCGCCGGTGCCGGCGCCCCCGGTCGCGGCGGTTTCGGCGGTCCTCCGGGACGTGGCCGTCCCGGTGGCCGTGGCCAGACCCAGGGTGCCTTCGGTCGCCCGGGTGGTCCCTCGCGCCGTGGGCGCAAGTCCAAGCGGGCGCGTCGCCAGGAGTTCGAGGCCATGCAGGCCCCGACGATCGGCGGCGTGCGCGTCCGCAAGGGCGACGGCGAGACCGTACGGCTCCCGCGGGGCGCGTCCCTGACCGACTTCGCCGAGCGGATCAACGTCGACGCGGCAGCGCTGGTGCAGATGCTGTTCTCGCTCGGCGAGATGGTGACCGCGACCGAGTCCGTCAACGACGAGACCTTCGAGCTGCTCGCCGAGGAGCTCAACTACGTCGTGCAGATCGTGTCCCCGGAGGACGAGGACCGCGAGCTGCTGGAGTCCTTCGACCTCGAGTTCGGTGAGGACGAGGGCGACGAGGCCGACCTGTCGGCACGCCCGCCGGTCGTCACCGTCATGGGTCACGTCGACCACGGAAAGACCAAGCTCCTCGACGCGCTGCGCAACGCCAACGTCGTCGCCAAGGAGGCCGGTGGCATCACCCAGCACATCGGTGCCTACCAGGTCGCGACCGAGGTCGACGGCAACGAGCGCCGGATCACCTTCATCGACACCCCGGGTCACGAGGCGTTCACCGCCATGCGTGCCCGTGGTGCGCAGGCGACCGACATCGCGGTGCTGGTGGTCGCGGCCAACGACGGCGTGATGCCGCAGACGGTCGAGGCGCTCAACCACGCCCGGGCCGCCGAGGTGCCGATCGTGGTCGCGGTCAACAAGATCGACCTCCCCGAGGCCGACCCGACCAAGGTCCGTGGCCAGCTGACCGAGTACGGCCTGGTGCCCGAGGAGTACGGCGGCGACACCATGTTCGTCGACGTCTCGGCCAAGTCCGAGCTCAACCTCGAGGCGCTGCTCGAGGCGATCGTCCTCACGGCCGACGCCTCGCTCGACCTGCGGGCCAACCCCACGCAGGACGCGCAGGGCCTCGTGGTCGAGGCGCACCTCGACCGCGGTCGTGGTCCGGTGGCGACCGTGCTGGTCCAGCGCGGCACGCTGCGGGTCGGCGACTCGTTGGTCGCGGGTCCGGCGTACGGCCGGGTCCGGGCGATGCTCGACGAGCACGGCGACAACATCGAGGAGGCCTACCCGTCGCGTCCGGCGATGGTGCTCGGCCTCACCGCGGTCCCCGGCGCCGGCCAGAACTTCATCGTGGTCGACGACGACCGGATGGCGCGCCAGATCGCGGAGAAGCGCGAGGCGCGCGAGCGCGCGGCCATGCAGGCCAAGCGCCGGGTGCGTCGTACCCTCGAGGACTTCATGGCCTCGATGGAGAAGGGCGAGAGCCAGGAGCTCAACCTGATCCTGAAGGGCGACGTCTCCGGTTCGGTCGAGGCGCTCGAGGACTCGCTGGCCCAGATCGACGTGGGCGACGAGGTCAGCCTCCGGGTCATCGACCGCGGTGTCGGTGCGATCACCGAGACCAACGTCGACCTCGCCGCCGCCTCCGACGCGATCATCATCGGGTTCAACGTCCGCCCGCAGGGCAAGGCGACCGAGATGGCCGACAAGGAGGGCGTGGAGATCCGGTACTACACCGTGATCTACCAGGCGATCGAGGAGATCGAGGCCGCGCTCAAGGGCATGCTCAAGCCCGAGTACGAGGAGCAGGTGCTGGGCCAGGCGGAGATCCGCGAGATCTTCCGCTCCTCCCGCACCGGCAACATCGCGGGCTGCATGGTCACCAGCGGCGTGATCCGCCGCAACGCCAAGGTCCGCCTGCTGCGCGACGGTGCCGTGGTCCAGGACAACGTGGACCTCGCCTCGCTGCGCCGCGAGAAGGACGACGTCTCGGAGGTCCGTGAGGGCTTCGAGTGCGGTCTGGTGCTCCGGAACTACCAGGACATCAAGATCGGTGACGTCGTGGAGGCGTTCGAGATGCGCGAGATCCCTCGCGACTGACCGAGCGGCCTGAGGGCGCGCATTTCACCGGCTAGCCGGTGAAATGCGCGCTTGTCAGGCGAAATTTCGGCCGACCAGCACCAGTTTCACCGGCCAGCCGGTGAAATCGGCGGCCAACGAGCAGGAGTGAGCAGGATGAGCAGCACCAACCCGCGGGTCCGCAAGGTGGCCGACCGGATCCGCGTCATCGTCGCCGAGATGCTCGAACGACGGATCAAGGACCCGCGACTGGGGTTCGTGACCGTGACCGACGTACGGGTCACCGGCGACACCCAGCAGGCCACGGTCTTCTACACGGTCCTCGGTGAGGAGGGCGACCTCGCCCACACCGCCGCGGCCCTCGAGTCGGCGCGCGGCCTGCTGCGCTCCGAGGTCGCCAAGCAGCTCGGCATGCGGCACGCGCCGACGCTCGAGTTCGTCCACGACGCGCTCCCCGAGAACGCCCGCCACCTCGACGAGGTGCTGGCCCGGGCCAGGGCGCAGGACGAGGAGGTCGCCGCGCGGCGCGGTTCGGCGTACGCCGGCGAGGAGGACCCCTACCGCAAGCCCCGCGTCGTCGACGAGGAGGACGACCTCGAGGACGAGCCGGGCGCGTGAGCGACCCGCGGCCGGGGCTGGTCGTCGTGGACAAGCCCGGCGGCCTGACCTCCCACGGCGTCGTGGCGCGGGTACGCCGGCTCGCCGGCACCCGCAAGGTCGGGCACGCCGGCACGCTCGACCCGATGGCCACCGGCGTCCTGGTGGTCGGCATCGGCCGCGCCACCCGGCTGCTCGGCCACCTGATGCTGACCGAGAAGGCGTACGACGCCACGGTCCGGCTCGGTGTCACCACGACGACCGACGATGCCGAGGGCGAGGTGGTCGCGACCGCCGACGCCGGCGCGCTCGACGAGGAGCGGGTGCGGGCCGCGTTCGCGGCGCTCACCGGCGAGATCGAGCAGGTGCCGTCAGCGGTGTCGGCGATCAAGGTGGACGGCACGTCGCGCGTACGCACGGGTGCGCGAGGGCGAGGACGTCGAGCTGGCGGCCCGTCGGGTGACCGTGCACGAGCTCACGGTCCGGGAGGTGCGCGGCGCCGAGGTGGACCTGTCGCTGCGCTGCTCGAGCGGCACCTACGTCCGCGCGATCGCCCGCGACGCCGGCGCCGCGCTCGGCGTGGGCGGCCACCTGACGGCCCTGCGCCGGACCGCGGTCGGGCCGTTCGGCCTCGACCGGGCCCACACCCTCGAGGAGCTCGCGGACGACTTCGCGCTGGTCCCGATCGCCGAGGCGGCCCGCGCCGGCTTCCCCGGCCTCGACCTCGACGAGCAGCAGGCGGCTGACGTACGGGTCGGGCGCAAGCTCGCGGTCGACCTGCCCGCCGAAGGGCCGGTCGCGGTGTTCGCGCCGGACGGCGAGTTCCTGGCCCTCTACGAGCAGGCGGGCGAGCTCGCCCGCGCGGTCGCCGTCTTCACCGGTTGACCGGGAGCCGCGGGACCGTCGATAGGGTCGTCCCCGTGCAGGTCTGGCGATCCCTCGACGACGTCCCGGCGGACACCGGTCCGGCCGTGGTGACGGTCGGCAACTTCGACGGCGTCCACCTCGGCCACCGGTCGGTCGTGGCGCAGGCGCGGGCGCTGGCCGACCGGTCGGGGCAGCAGGTGGTGGCGGTCACCTTCGACCCGCACCCGATGGCGGTGCTCCGTCCCGACCACGCACCCTCCGTGCTCACCACCATCGAGGCCCGCACCGAGCTGCTCGGCGACGCCGGGGTGGACAACGTGCTGGTGCTGCCGTTCTCCCGGGAGGTGGCGGCCTGGTCGCCGCTGGAGTTCGTCGACCGGGTGCTGGTCGGCGCCCTGCACGCCGCGGCGGTCGTGGTCGGCGCCAACTTCCGGTTCGGCGCCCGCGCGGCGGGCGACGTCGCGCTGCTGCGCGAGGTGGGGGAGGGGCGCGGCTTCACGGTCGTGGGCCTCGAGCTCGACGGCGGGCCGCAGGTGTGGTCCTCGACGTACGTCCGGACCTGCCTCGGCGAGGGCGACGTCGCCGGCGCGGCCGAGGCGCTCGGCCGACCCTTCGCCGTCCGCGGCCGCGTGGTCGAGGGCGACCGCCGCGGTCGCGACCTGGGCTACCCCACGGCCAACGTCCCGCTGCCGGCCGGCACCGCCGCCCCCGCCGACGGCGTCTACGCCGGCTGGCTGCAGCGCCCCGGCACCGGCGACCGGTGGCCGGCCGCGATCAGCGTCGGCACCAACCCGACCTTCGCCGGCGAGCGGGAGCGCCGGGTCGAGGCGTACGCGCTGGACCGCGACGACCTGGAGCTCTACGGCGACGAGGTCGAGGTCTCCTTCGTCGAGCGGCTGCGCGGCATGACCGCCTTCGACGACGTCGAGGCGCTGCTGGAGACGATGGCCGACGACGTACGCCGTACCCGCACGGCGCTGGGGGCCTGATGGCGCGCCGCCAGTGGGAGCGCGAGATCGAGCCGTGGTTCCTCCGCAACGGGCTGCCGTACTTCGTCCCGGCCGAGCGGGAGCGGGTACGGCGGGCGCTGCGGCTGCGCAAGATCATCCCGCTCCTCCTGCTGGTCGGGCTTGCAGGTGCGCTGGCGGCGGGCCTCCTGACCTGGCAGACCCGGCAGGCGGCAGTGGCCCCGGCGACCCTGAGCCTGCTGCTGGTGCTCGCCGCCGCGATCTACGCCGTGACCGCTCTCCGGGCCCGACCGATCCTCGGGTGGGCGCTGCGCCGGACCCGGGGAAGCGTGCGACAGCTGCTGCCGATGGTCACCCGGGCGCTGCCGCTGCTGCTGCTCTTCATCACGTTCCTCTTCATCAACGCGGAGGTGTGGCAGCTCTCGGCGACCCTGGACGGCTCGGTGCTGTGGATGACGTTGCTGCTGTTCGGCACCATCGCCCTCGGCTTCCTGCTGGTCCGGCTGCCCGAGGAGGTGGACCGGGTCGACGACTTCATCGACGTCGCGCTCGTCCGGCGGGCCACCCGGGGCACGCCGATCGAGGGGCCGGTCGCCGAGCTGCTGGACCGCGAGGGCGAGGAGTTCGAGGCGCACCGCTACGGCGACGTGCCGGGCTTCGAGCGCTGGAACCTGATCCTCGTCCTGCTGGTCACCCAGGCGGCCCAGGTGCTGCTGCTCGCGGTGGCGGTGCTCGGCTTCTTCATGCTGTTCGGCGGGATCGTGATGACGCCCGAGGTGCAGGCCGCCTGGACGGGGCAGGACACGGTCGACGGCCTGCGCAACACCGGCAACCTGTCGGTCGAGCTGGTCCAGGTGTCGGTGTTCCTGGCCGCCTTCTCGGGGCTCTACTTCGCGGTGGCCGTGATGACCGACGAGACGTACAAGGAGCAGTTCTTCAAGGAGGTGCTCCAGGAGCTCGAACGTGCCGTCGGCGTACGCGCGGGCTACCTCGCCCTGCAGGCCGCGACGACCGGCGCCGGGAGCGACGAGGCTCCCGACGCCGGTCGGTGACCGGGCTCAGTCCGCGTCGAGGTCCTGCTCGACGAGACCGGCGATGGTGTCGAGCGCGGCCTGGTCGTCGCTCTCGACCTCGACCGAGTCGCCGTTCTTGGCGCCGAGGGTCATGATCATCAGCGAGGAGCTGGCGTCGACGCCGTTGATGGTGACGTCGACTCCGAGCTCACCGGCCTTCTCGGCGATGATCGCGGCGGGGCGGGCGTGCAGGCCGACGGCGGAGCCGACCACGACGGACTTGCTGGGCATGGACGTGCCTTTCGGTTGATGTGTGGTGGTCAGACGGTGGCGAGGTCGGTGTCGCGCGACCCCATCGACTTGAGGGCGATGACCGCCGCGGCGGCGACGAGCACTCCGGCGACGAGGGCGATCAGGAAGCCCAGGACGTTGCCGACCGCGAAGATCACGAAGATGCCGCCGTGGGGCGCCCGCAGCGTGACGTCCATCGACATCGCGAGCGCACCCGTCACCGCGGAGCCGAGCATGATCGAGGGGATGACCCGCAACGGGTCGGCCGCCGCGAAGGGGATGGCGCCCTCGGTGATGAAGGACGCGCCCATCAGCCAGGCCGCCTTGCCGTTCTCGCGCTCGGGCACGGTGAACAGCGCCGGCCGGACGACGGTGGCGAGCGCGAGGGCGATCGGCGGCACCATGCCGGCGAGCATCACGGCCGCCATCACCTTCAGCTCGGGGGCGGCGCCCGTCGCCGAGGCCGCGGCGCCGAGGCCGGCGGTCGCGAAGGCGTACGCCACCTTGTTGAGCGGGCCGCCCATGTCGAAGGCCATCATCAGGCCGAGCACCGCGCCGAGCAGCACGGCCAGAGCCGGGTCCTCGCTCATGCTCGCCAGTCCGCTGTTGAGGGCCTCCATCAGGTTGCCCAGCGGCTTGCCGAGCACGACCACCATGATGAAGCCGGAGATCAGCGTCGCCAGGAGCGGGATCACCAGGACCGGCATCAGGCCCCGGGCCCAGGCCTTGACCTTCCAGCTCGAGATCCAGTGCGCCATCACACCGGCGAGGACGCCGCCGATGATGCCGCCCAGGAAGCCGCTCTGCGGGGTGCCGAACCCGGCGAGGTCGATCGCGATCGCTCCCATGGCGAAACCGGGGGCGATGCCGGGCCGGTCGGCGATGGCGTACGCGATGTAGCCCGCCAGGGCCGGCACGAGGAACTTGAACGCCGTCGCACCGAGGGCGAAGAACACGGCTCCGAGGTAGGCGAAGAAGCCGCTGCCGAACAGCGCGTGCTCGAGGCCGAGCGCCTCCGGGTCCGGCAGGTTGAACAGGGTGTTGTTGGTGAGGATCTCGCCGGCCGGGCCGGTGATCTCGTATCCGGCGAACAGGAAGCCGAGGGCGATCAGCAGGCCGCCCGCGGCGACGAACGGGATCATGTACGAGACGCCGGTCATGAGGACCCGGCGGACCCGGCCGCCCCAGGTCTCCTCGGCCGTGCCGCCGCCCTCGCCCGTGCCGCCGGTGCCCTCGACCTTGGGGGCGTTCGGGTCGTCGGCGTAGCGGAGCGCCTCGGCGATCATCACGTCGGCCTCGTCGATCGGGCGCTTGACGCCCGAGCTGACCACGGGCTTGCCGCCGAACCGGCCGCGGTCGCGGACCCCGACGTCGACGGCGAAGATCACGGCGTCGGCCGCGGCGATGGTGTCGTGGCTGAGCGGGGTCGAGCCGGCGGAGCCCTGGGTCTCGACCTGGATGTCGACACCGGCGCGCTCGGCGGCGCCCTGCAGGGCCTCGGCGGCCATGTACGTGTGGGCGATGCCGGTGGGGCAGGCGGTCACGGCCACCAGGCGGCGACGCCCGTCGGCCCCGGAGGGCGGTGCCTCCGGAGCCGGCGTCGCCGCAGCCGCGCCGGGGGAAGCGGCGGCCGCAGGTACGGCGGCGGGCTCGGCGCCGATGCCGAGCTCGCGACGGACGAGGTCGACGACAGCCGTGTCGGAGTCCGCACGGCGCAGCTCGTCGGTGAAGGCGGGCTTGACCAGGGCCCGCGCCAGCTGGGTGAGGATCTGCAGGTGGTCGGCGTCCCCGCCGGCCGGGGCCGCGATCAGGAAGACGAGGTCGGCCGGGCCGTCCTTGGCGCCGAAGTCGACCTTCGGCGCGAGCCGCGCGAAGGCGAGCGTCGGCTCCTCGACGCCGGTGGTGCGGCAGTGGGGGATCGCGATCCCGCCGGCCAGGCCGGTCGCGGAGGTCTGCTCGCGGGCGAAGGCGTCGTTCACGAGCTGGTCGACGTCGCTGGCGCGACCCGCCTCGCCGACGAGCCCGGCGAGCGCGCGGATCACGTCGTCCTTGGACTCGCCGAGCGAGGCGTCGAGGCGCACCAGCGCGGTGGTGATGAGGTCGGACACGGGTCAGTCTCCTTGCGTGAGGTCCAGGTCGGTGACCTGGACCAGGGTGGGGTCCACCTGGTGGGGGTGGGGGATCGTGGTGCCGGGAAGCCCGGCGGCGGCGCTGCCGTAGGCGACGGCGAGGGCCAGCCGGTCTGCGGGCTCGCGCCTCTCGATGGCGGCGAGGAGGTAGCCGAACAGGCTGGAGTCGCCGGCACCGACGGTGCTGACGACGGTCGTCGGGGGCGGCTGCGCGTGCCAGGCACGGCCTCCGGTCACGAGGACGGCGCCGTTGCCGCCGAGCGTGACGAGCACGCTCTCGACGCCGCGGCCGACCAGCTCGAGCGCGGCCCGGGCCGCGGCGGCCGGGTCCTTCTCGAGCTCGTCGCCGTCGTGGCCGGTCAACGAGGCCAGCTCGTGGCCGTTGGGCTTCATCAGGTGGGGAGCGCCCACCTCGAGCCGCTCGACCAGGGCGCGGAGCGGCTCGTCGCTGGTGTCGACGGCGACCCGGGCGCCGGTGCCGGACAGCGCGCCGACGAGGTCGGCGTACCACGCGGCGGGCGCGCCCGGGGGCAGCGAGCCGGCGAGCACCACCCAGTCACCCTCGTGGGTCCGGCGCTGCAGCGCCTCGGTGAGCGAGGCGCGGGTGGCGTCGGTCATCGCCGGGCCGGGGCTGTTGAGCTTGGTGGTGGTGCCGTCCGGGTCGCTGATGGTGATGTTGACGCGCAGGTCGCCCGGGTGGTCGACCGGCCGGCAGTCGATGCCGGCGGACAGCAGCTCGAGCACGAACGGGTCGTCGTCGCTCGGGGCCGGGATCACCGCCAGCGTCGGGACGCCGGCCGCGACGGACGCGCGGGAGATGTTGACGCCCTTGCCCCCGGCCTGCGAGAGCACCGAGACGGCACGCTGCACGGCGCCGTGGTGGAGCGGCTCCGAGAGCGTGACCGTACGGTCGTGGCTGGGGTTGGCGGTGAGGGTGACGATCATGCGACGACGACCTCCAGGCCTGCCTGCTCGAGTGCGGTGCGCTGCTGGTGGGAGATGCCGGAGTCCGTGACCAGGACGTCCACCTCGCTGAGCGAGGCGAACCGCACCGGGGTCTCGACGCCGATCTTGGAGGAGTCGGTCAGCACGACGGTGCGGCGGGCGCAGCCGACGATGGCGCGCTTGGTGGCGGCCTCGTCGCGGTCGGGCGTCGTGAGCCCGAAGTCGGCGCTGATCCCGTTGGTCGCGATGAACGCGACGTCGGCGCGCAGCTCGCCGAGCGCGGCGACGGTGTCGGTGCCGACGGCGGCGTGCGTCGTCGGGCGGACCCGGCCGGGAAGCAGGTGCAGCTCGATGTGGGGGAGCCCGGCGAGCCGGGCGGCGACCGGGACGGCGTGGGTCACGACCGAGAGCCGGTGCTCGCGGGGGAGCACGGCGGCGAGCCGGGCGGTGGTCGAGCCGGCGTCGATGATGACGACCGACGCGGGCGGCGGGAGCTGGGAGAGGGCGGCGGCGGCGATCGCGTCCTTGGCGGCGATGTTCGCCTGGTCGCGCTCCCCGAGCGCGGACTCGATGACGGAGAGTGAGCTGGAGGGCACCGCACCTCCGTGCACGCGGCGTACGAGTCCGATACGTTCGAGCGACGAGAGGTCGCGACGCACGGTCTCGGTGGTGACCTCGAAGGTGCCGGCGAGCTGGGCCACGGAGAGCCGCCCCTGCTGACCGATCAGCTGGGCCATCGCCTGCTGGCGTTCCTCGGCGTACATGTGTCACCTCCTCCCGAGTCTTTGTATATGTTGTTTTACGCCCGAATGTGTTGACTGTCAAGGGGGGTCCGGGAGTAACTTGTGACCATGGCCACGACGACCACCTCCTCCCAGGCAGCCACTCAGCCGGGCATCCTGACCGGCACGCCGGTCGTGCCCGGCATCGCCCACGGCCCGGTCCTGCTTGCCCGGACCGAGGTCTCCCAGGCAGCGATCGACGCCTTCGACGGCTCCGCGCTCTCCGAGGACGACGCCCTCGCGCGGTTCGACGAGGTGGCCGCGGCCGTCTCCGAGGGGTTCGCCGCCAAGGCCCAGCGGGCCTCCGGCGCGGCCGCCGAGGTGCTCACGGCCAGCGCCGGGCTCGCCCGCGACAAGGGACTGCGGTCCGCGGTGCTCAAGCAGCTGAAGTCCGGCGACGACCTGCTGTCCGCGCTGCAGGCCGCGGTCGACTCGTTCGTGGCGGTGTTCACCGGCATGGGCGGCCTGATGGCGGAGCGGGTCACCGACCTGCGTGACATCGAGCGCCGGATGGTGGCCCGGGTCGTCGGCGAGCCGGAGCCCGGCGTACCGGTGCCCGAGCAGCCGTGCGTGCTCGTCGCTGCCGACCTGGCGCCCGCCGACACGGCCGGGCTGGACCCCCAGCGGGTGCTCGCGCTGGTCACCGAGCGCGGCGGCCCGACCAGCCACACCGCGATCATCGCCCGCCAGCTCGGCATCCCGTGCGTGGTCGGCACCTCCGGCGCCCTCGACATCCCCCGCGGCAGCCGGCTGCTGGTGGACGGCACCACCGGCGTGGTGGAGATCGACCCGGACGAGGCCGCGGCGGAGCGTCGCGTCGCGACCGACGCCGAGGAGCGGGCCGCCCTGGAGTCGTGGGCCGGGCCCGGGCAGACCGCCGACGGCAAGCCGATCCGGATCCTGGCCAACGTGGCCGACGGCGACTCCGCCCGCTCCGCCGTCCAGGCCCCGGTCGAGGGGGTGGGGCTGTTCCGTACCGAGCTGTCCTTCCTCAACTCCAAGGACGAGCCGACCGTCGACGAGCAGGCCGCCATCTACGGCGACGTGCTGGGCGCCTTCCACGGCAGCGGACCGGGCGACCGCGACCGCTACGTCGTCGTCCGGACGCTCGACGCCGGCTCCGACAAGCCGCTGGCGTTCGCCAACCTGACCGACGAGGAGAACCCCGCCCTCGGCGTACGCGGGCTGCGGCTCGCGTTCGACAACCCGGGCCTGATGGAGCACCAGCTCGACGCGATCGCCCAGGCCGCCGCGCAGAGCGGCACCGAGACCTGGGTGATGGCGCCGATGGTCGCCACCGTGGCAGAGGCGTCGGAGTTCGCCGAGCAGGTCCACCAGCGCGGGCTCAAGGCCGGGGTGATGATCGAGGTCCCGAGCGCGGCGCTGCTGGCGCACCGGATGCTCGAGGTCGTCGACTTCCTCTCGATCGGCACCAACGACCTGACCCAGTACACGATGGCCGCCGACCGGATGGCCACCGACCTCGCCCACCTCACCGACGCGTGGCAGCCGGCCGTGCTGCAGCTGATCGCGATCACCGCCGAGGCCGGCAAGCAGGCCGGCAAGTCGGTGGGCGTCTGCGGCGAGGCCGCGGCCGACCCGCTGCTGGCGTGCGCGCTGGTCGGCATGGGCATCACCTCGCTGTCGATGGCCTCGGCCGCCGTACGCCCGGTGGGTGCGCGGCTGGCGTCGGTGACCTCGGAGCAGTGCGAGGACGCCGCCGAGGCCGCCCTGGCCGCGAGCGACCCGATGGCCGCGCGCGAGGCGGTCCGCGGGGTGCTCGGCGCCTGACGCCGCCGGAGCTGGAGGCGCTCCGGCGCCGAGCCTCGAAACCCCCGGCAGGGTTGTGGGGCGGCGACCACGGTGGTTGCTGCCCTGCGCGGCTTCCGGGGTTTCGAGGCTCGCTCGCAGCCCTTCCTTCGTCAGGTCTGCGAGGGAGCACCTCAACCTCCGGCGGGGCCTGGAGCGGGGGCGGAGGTTGAGGTGTGAGGCGCTCCGGGCCTGGGGTCGAGGCGGAGGTTGAGGTGTGAGGCGCTCCGGCGCCGAGCCTCGAAACCCCGGCAGGGTTGTGGGGCGGCGACCACGGTGGTTGCTGCCCTGCGCGGCTTCCGGGGTTTCGAGGCTCGCTCGCAGCCCTTCCTTCGTCAGGTCTGCGAGGGAGCACCTCAACCTCCGGCGGGGCCTGGAGCGGGGCGGAGGTTGAGGTGCGAGGCGCTCCGGCGCCGAGCCTCGAAACCCCCGCAGCGTTGTGGGGCGGCGTCGACAGTGGTTGCTGCCATGCGCGGCTTACAGGTTTTCGCGGCTCGACCTCCGGCGGAGCCTGCGGTCGCTACGGCTCGACGGTCACCTTGATCGCCTCGCCCTTGGCGACGATGTCGAAGACCGTCATCACGTCGTCGAGGGGGACGTGGCGGGTGATCAGGTCCTTGACCGGCACCTGGCCGGTGGAGATGTACTCCAGCGCCCGCTTGTTGTGGTCGGGGGAGGAGCCGTTGGCGCCGTGGACGTGCAGCTGGCGGTAGTGGATCAGGTTGGAGTCCGCCTTGATGTACGGGTCGTTCTTGGGCAGGCCGCCGAAGAACGAGATCCGGCCCTGGCGGGCGGCCATCGAGATCGCCTGCTCCTGGGTGACGTTGGCGGGCGTCGCGGTGATGACGACGTCGGCCCCGCGGCCGCCGGTGAGCTCCATGATCGTCTCGACGACGTCGACCTCGGAGGCGTTGACGACGTGGTCGGGCTGGACGGCGTCCGCCGACATCTGCAGGCGCTCGGCGTTGATGTCGACCAGCACGACGGTGCCGACCTTGTGGACGCCGCGCGCGATCCGGATGTGCATGCAGCCGATCGGGCCGGCGCCGAAGACGACCGTGAAGTCGCCCTCCTCGATGCCGAGCTGCTCCTGGGCATTGATCGCGCAGGCGAACGGCTCCGCGGCGGAGGCCTCGTCGAAGCCGACGTTGTCCGGGATCCGGTTGAGGCCGTCGACCTTGAGCACCTGCTCCGGGACGATCATGTACTCCGCGAACCCGCCGTCGTACTGGTAGCCGACCGAGGTCTGGTTCTGGCAGACCTCCATCCACCCCTTGCTGCACTCGTGGCACTCGCCGCAGGGGACCGCGGCGATGCACTGCACCCGGTCGCCGACCTGGAAGCCGCCGCGGGCGTCGGCCCCGACCTCGACGACCTCGCCCGCCACCTCGTGGCCGAGCGTGGTCTCGCCGGTGATGTTGACGTGGCCGTTCTTCTTGATCTTCACGTCGGTGCCGCAGGTCGAGCAGTTGCGCACCTTGATCTTGACCTCGGCCGGGCCGCACTCGGGCTCGGGCACGTCCTCGAGCCGGACGTCCTCGGGTGCGTAGAACCGCAGTGCCTTCATCGTGTCTCCTCTGCTCGCTCACGGGATGGCTCGGCCGGGGTGGTCCGGGGACCACGCGGGACCGGTGTCACTCAGCACCGTATCGGGCATATCGGAAACAAATCCACAGTAACGGGCAACGAATCGTGCCCGAATGCTTGGCAACGGGCCCGGTTGCGTGGTGTACTGGCCACCTGATGTGACCCGGCTCACGACCGGCACCGAACCCTCGGAGGTACCCAGCATGGCGACGACCACGACGACGACGTCGGAGTCCCGAGGCGGCGCGCGAGTACGCGTGCAGCAGTTCGGGACCTTCCTGTCCAACATGATCATGCCGAACATCGGCGCGATCATCGCCTGGGGCCTGATCACTGCGTTGTTCATCGACGTGGGGTGGGCCCCGAACGACAAGATCGCACTGATCGTCGAGCCGACGATCTACTACCTGCTCCCGATCCTGATCGCCTACACCGGCGGCAAGATCGTGTACGACACCCGCGGTGGTGTCGTGGGAGCCGCGGGCACCATGGGGGTGATCGTGGCGACGTACTTCCCGGAGTTCGTGGGGGACCAAGGGGGCTCCCCGATGTTCCTCGGCGCGATGATCATGGGTCCGCTCACGGCGTGGGTGATGAAGCGCGCCGACGCGCTCTGGGCCGGCAAGATCAGGCCGGGCTTCGAGATGCTCGTCGACAACTTCTCCGCCGGCATCGTGGCGGCGTTCATGGCGGTCCTCAGCATGTTCACCCTGGCGCCGGTGCTGCGCCAGGTGATCTCGCTGCTGGGTGACGCGGTCAACTTCCTGGTCGACAACGGCCTGCTGCCGCTGACCTCGCTGTTCATCGAGCCCGCCAAGGTGCTGTTCCTCAACAACGCCATCAACCACGGCGTGCTCACCCCGCTCGGCATCGACCAGGTCACCGAGCAGGGCAAGTCGGTGCTGTTCCTGCTCGAGGCCAACCCCGGCCCGGGTCTCGGCCTGCTGCTGGCGTACTCCGTCTTCGGCAAGGGCATCGCCAAGGCGTCGGCACCCGGTGCGGCGATCATCCAGTTCTTCGGCGGCATCCACGAGGTGTACTTCCCGTTCGTGCTGATGAAGCCCAAGATGATCCTGGCGACCATCGCCGGCGGCATGACCGGCATCTTCCTGTTCGTGCTGTTCGACATCGGCCTGCGCGCCCCGGCCGCACCCGGCTCGATCTTCGCGGTGTACGCGCAGACCCCCGCCGGCGACTTCCTGGGCGTCACGCTCGGCGTCTTCGGTGCCGCGGCTGTGTCGTTCCTGGTGGCGAGCCTGCTGCTCAAGACCGACCGTACGGAGGACGGCGACCTCGCGGCCGCGACCTCGCAGATGGAGTCGATGAAGGGCAAGCAGTCGATCGCCAGCTCCACCCTCGCCGGTGGCGCCTCCGGCGCGATCCACAAGATCGTCTTCGCCTGCGACGCCGGCATGGGCTCCTCGGCCATGGGTGCGTCGGTGCTGCGCAAGAAGATCCACTCCGCCGGCTACGGCGACGTGTCGGTCACCAACAAGTCCATCGCCAGCCTCGCCGACGAGTGGGACCTGGTGGTGACCCACCAGGACCTGACCGACCGTGCCAAGCAGCGCACCGGCTCGGCGGTCCACGTCTCGGTGGACAACTTCATGGGCAGCCCGAAGTACGACGAGATCGTCGAGCTGCTGCACCAGACGAACGGCGCGGGTGCCGATGACGGTGGCGCGGCTGCCGAGCCCGCGGCGGGTGCGGCGGGCGGCGTCCTGGAGACCGAGTCGATCGTGCTGTCCGGCACGGCGTCGTCCCGCGACGAGGCGATCACCGAGGCCGGCCAGCTGCTGGTCGCGGCCGGTGCGGTCGACCCGTCGTACGTCGACGCGATGCACGAGCGGGAGACCTCGGTCTCGACCCACATGGGCAACGGCCTGGCGATCCCGCACGGCACGAACGACGCCAAGGGTGCGATCCACCGCTCGGCGATCTCCTTCGTGCGCTACGCGAGCCCGGTCGACTGGAACGGCAAGCCGGCGGAGTTCGTGCTCGGCATCGCCGGCGCCGGGGACGACCACCTCGCGCTGCTCCAGCGGGTGGCCGAGGTGTTCGCCGACCAGACGCAGGTCGAGCGGCTGCGCCAGGCCTCGTCGGCCGACGAGGTGAAGGCCGTCCTGGAGGGCGTCCGCGCCTGACCTGACGACGAGGACGGCGTGCGGCGCCGGAGTGGCTCGGAGGGAGCCCGCTCCGGCGCCGTACGTCTGTCCGGGTACGGCTCAGAGGGCGCGGCGCCGGCAGAACTCCCGCATCGGGCCCTCCGGCACGACCTCTGCGAGCTCGCGGTAGCGGGCGGCGGCCTCCTCACGCCGGCCGGTGCGGTGCGCGAGGTCGGCGAGCGCCAGACCGGCGTCGCGTGCGGCGTACGCCGGACCGTCGGCGACCAGGGCCTCCAGCCGGGCCTCGACGTCGGTGACCGGCGCTCCGTCGCGCAGCGCCTGCCGACCCGCCACGACCAGCCGCGCCACCTCGACGGCGGGGGAGGGCCACACCTCCACCAGGGCGTCGTAGAGCAGGGCCAGCCGGTCCCAGTCGGTACGCGCGGCGCTCGGCGCAGCCGCGTGGACCCCCGAGATCGCAGCCTCGAGCACGAACCGGCCGGGTGGGGTCGGCGCCAGCCGCGCCGCCCGGGTGGCGTCGTCGAGCCCGGCCGTCAGCAGTCGCGGGTCCCAGGCCGACCGGTCGACCTCGTCGAGCGGCAGCGCGATCCCGTCGCGCACCCGGCCCGGCCGGCGCGCGAGCACCAGCCGGCAGACCCCGCGCAGACCCAGCACCTCCGGGTCGTCGGCCAGCTCGACGGCCAGCGCCTCGGCCAGGGTGAGCGCGTCGCGGGCGGGGTCGTCGGTGGCGTCGGCCGGGGCGACGACGTCCCGCTGGCCGACGGTGAGCAGACCGGCCACGCAGGCCAGCACGACCGGCAGCCGCTGTCGCCGGCCTGCCTCGTCGGGCACTGCGAACTCGCCACGGGCCCGGGCCAGCGTCGCCTTGGCGCGGGTCAGCCGGGCGGCCGCGGTCGCCTCGGCGATCCCGAGGTGGCCGGCGATGCGGCGGGTGTCGAGCCCCAGCACCACCCGCATCGCGAGCACGAGCTGGGCGCCGGGCGCGAGCGCGTCGTCGCAGGCGACGAAGAGCAGCGCGAGCCGGTCGTCGAGCTCGTCGCCGGGGAGGCGGGCAGCGGGGTCCATGGCGGGCGGAGTGTCGTCGTCCACCGCGAGGTCGGGCAGCAGCCGGTCGAACCGCTGCTGGCGCCGTACGTCGTCCAGCCACGCGCGACGGCCGACCTGCACGCACCACGCGACGAGGTCGTCGACCTCGCCGCGCGGGCGTGCGGCGGCGCGGGCCACGGCCTCGGCGGCGTACTCCTCACCGAGGTCGAGGCTGCGCGTGGCGACGGCGAGCGCCCGCACCACCTGGGGCCAGGCGGCGCGGAACGGCTCGTCGTCCGGAGGTGGACCCTGCCTCACGATGGGCGTGGCGTCACTCGAAGGGATGCACCTTGCGCATCTCGACGACGTTGGCGGTCGGCACCTTCGTGGCGATGGTGCGGGCGAGGTCCTCGTCGCACTCGACGGCGTAGAAGCCGGTGATGACCTCGCTGCTGTCGGGGAGCGGGGCGTCGCTCCAGACGTGGTCGGTGCCGTCCTTGCCGGGCTTCACGGTGCCGCCGTACTTCAGGTTCTGCAGCGCGTAGCCGCCGACCACCTTGCCGCCGAGCTCCTCGACGGCTGCGGCGAACTGGCCGTGCGCGGCCATGTCCTCGTCGAAGTCGCCCTGGTGGGCGGCCTGGTTCTCGGGCAGGTAGCGGTCGGAGTCCCAGTCGGGCTCGCGGATCAGGAACACCCAGGTGTCGGTCATGTCATCACTCCTCGTGTGGTTGTGGGACATGTCCCTGACGTCCGGCCGCGGCGCGAATCGACAGCCTCGCCGGATTTCTCTCGGGACAAGGTACGCCGTCGCGCGCGCGGCTGTCGCGGATCAGACCCCGAGCCACGTCAGCACCGCGCGGACCCGGCGGTGGTCGTCGTCGGCCAGCGGGAGGTCGAGCTTGCCGAAGATGCTGTTGATGTGCTTGGCGACGGCCTTCTCCGTGACGTGGAGGGCCGAGGCGATGGCGCCGTTGGACCTGCCCTCGGCCATGAGCGCCAGCACCTCGCGCTCGCGCGGGGTCAGCCGTTGCAGGGGCTGGTCCCGCTGTCGGGCCATGACGGCCGCGACCACCTCGGGGTCGAGCACGGTGCCGCCGGCGGCGACCCTGCGGACGCCGTCGACGAACTCCGCCACGTCGGAGACCCGGTCCTTGAGGAGGTAGCCCACGGCACCCTGGCCGCTGGCGAGCAGCTCGCGGGCGTAGAGGTGCTCGACGTACTGGGACAGCACCATGACCGGGAACCCCGGTCGTGACTCCCGCACCGCGATCGCGGCCCGGAGCCCCTCGTCGGTCTGGGTCGGCGGCAGCCGTACGTCGAGGACCGCCGCCTCGGCGGCGGGGTCCTGCAGCACCCGCTCGAGCTCGGGCAGGTTGTCGACCGCGGCGAGGACGGTGAAGCCGGACAGCTCGAGCAGCTGGGTCAGGCCGGCCCGGAGGAGGGCGTGGTCCTCGGCGAGGACAAGGCGCACGGAACCTCCAGGGTGACGATCGTGGGCCCGCCGTCCGGGCTCGACACCCTCATCGTGCCGTCAAACGCCGACAGCCGCCGCATGACGCCCCGCATCCCGGTGCCCGAGGCGGGATCGGCGCCCCCGCGGCCGTCGTCGCCGACGGTCGCCCGGAGGATCCCCGTCTCGTGGGCCAGCGCGACCCAGCCGTTGCCGGCCCCCGAGTGCTTCCCGATGTTGGCCAGGCACTCGGCGACCGCGAAGTAGACCGCGGACTCGACCGGGGCCGGCGGTCGGCCGGCGAGCCGTACGTCCACCGACACCGGGACCGCCATGTCGATCGCCA
>CAVRTX010000002.1:0-34061 GCA_963724225.1 uncultured Actinomycetota bacterium
CGAGCGCGGTGCGCAGCCGGGCGAGGTTGCGCCCGTCCTGACCCTCGGCCAGGAGGGCGAGGGCCCGCTCCGCCAGCGGGATGGCTTCCGCGACCGAGCCGCGCTCCGCCTCCATGATGCTGGCGTTCCAGTAGGCCGAGGCACGCGCCTTGGGCGTGCCGATGCGCTCTGCCTTGGCGATGGCCTTGCGACAGGTACGCACCGCTTGCCCGGTGTCGCCCCGGTCGAAGTAGGTCGCGGCAAGCGTGACCGCAAGCTGCACCGCCTCGTCGACTCCGTCCAGGTCGGTGCCCGCGAGGTCGTTGAGCGTCCGCTCCATGATGTCGGTGGCGAGCCCGAAGTCGCCCGACTGGCGGTAGCAGCGGCCCAGCGCGATCACGGCCTTGATCCGCGGGATCGCCGGCAGGGCAGCCCGCGGGATGGCACCCGCTCCGGCGCGTGGGATCGCCGCGCCTTCACCGTTCACCAGCGGCTCGAGCTCGAGGATCGCGTCGTCGACGTTGCCCTGGCTCTCGAGCACTCGTGCGATCAGGTAGGTCGCGCGGCCGGCCAGGTCCTCGTGCACGATCGCGCGGGCACGGTCGCGAGCGTGACGAGCCTGGACCTCGGCCTCGGCGTGCTCCCCGTTCTCGAGCGACAGCTCGGCGAAGTCGAGCGCGAGCCGCAGCTCGTCCTGCTCCGGCGCGGTCGGGCCGCGCAGCAGCTGGTCGGTGGAGACGCCCAGTCGCTGGGCGAGGGACTCGAGCACCTCGGCGTTGGGGCGGCGATGTCCGGATTCCAGGCGCGAGACGTAGCCGACCGACACCAGGTCACCGGCCAGCTCGGTCTGCGTCCAGCCCCGTGCGAGCCGGGCGGCACGCAACCGCGAGCCCAGCTCGTACGGTCGGATCTCCTGGAGGAGCGCGGCATCAGCGAGGTTCATGCATCCGATTGTGACTGACATTGCGTCAATCTGGGCAACTTTCCTGTCAAGTGGTCTGAGCCATGTCCTGGAACGGACCCCGCGTTCTAGTCTTCCCGAGCCGGGGGATGGCAAGTCACGCGTGTGTCACTGACACACGCGTGACTCATTTCCGGGACTTTTCCCGGTCATCGGCGCAGCGCCGACCACCCTCGGTGGTCGTGCACCGCGATCCCCGCGTACGTCGGATGACCGGCCAGTTCCGCGGCCACGTCGGAGAGTGCCCGGTCCAGCTGTCGCTGGGTCGACCCGAAGAAGGTCTGCTTGGCCGACACCGGGTCGTCGCCGAGCCACCGGGTCTCGACCGCGAGCCGGATGGGTCGGCCGAGCCGGGCAGCGGTCGCCAGGGCAGTCCGGGAAATTTCTGTGATGCTGTCTGGACCAGTGGCGGTGTCGCGGTAGCTCATCACGGTCACGGCGTCGACCGCGCCGATCACGGCCTCGTCGGCCGGGCGGCCGCCGACGACGTGCTCGTGGAGCCAGAACGGGATGTCGGCCTCGACCCGGAGGCCGGTCGCGGCGGACGCCTGCTGGAGCAGGGCGACCCACGACACCAGCAGCGAGGACGGGTCGCTCCCCCAGCCCGGGTGCAGCCACGGCTCGACGTCGAGGTGGACGCCGTCGAAGAGCCCGGTGGCGAGCGCCTGCTGCTGCCAGTCGGCGGCCGCCGCGTGGTCGTCGAGCCACGAAACCTCGGCACCGAGTGCGTGGACCCGGATCCCCGCCGCGCTGGTCTGCGTGCGCAGGGACCGGAACCACGGCAGGTCGGGCGAGGTCGCGAGGTGGCCCGGGGTGGAGACGAACAGGTCGCGCACGCCGTGACGCCGGGCGAAGTCGACCAGGGCCGGGACGCCCGGCCGGTCCCACACCCACATCGCCCTGGCACCCGCCGAGGAGGGGCGCGGCGCGGCGCTCGCAGGGACGGTGGTGGCGAGGACCGCGAGCACCAGCACCGTGGCCGCGAGGAGCACGGACGGGCGCCGATGGGTCACAGCCGGGGACGCTACGCCGACGGGCGGGCCCCGCGCCACGGCGGTCTGGGCCGGTCAGGACTCCGTGGTCTCGAGGATCCCGCCCCGCGGGTCACCCCGGTGGACGCTCACCCCGCCGCCGGCGAAGTCGCGCACGACGGCGAGGTCGGCGTCGGCGACCGCGTCGGCGTCGGTGAGCACGACGGCCGCCTCGAGCCCCCGGGCGCCGGACGAGACCGCCATCGCCACCGCGACGCCGAGCGCGGAGACCTGCAGCGACGGCAGGTCCACGGTCGCGGCGGCGTAGGTGCGTCCGTCGGCGTCGCGGACCGCCGCGCCCTCGGCGGCACGGGTACGCGCCCGGGTGCCGCGCGCCAGCGTGACCAGCTTGGCGTCCTCGGGCGGGAGCGTCGGCTCAGGCATCGGCGTCCTCCTGCTGGAGCTGGGTGGCCGGTTCGATCCGGCTGATGAGGACGGTGCCGATCTTGTTGCGGCGTCCGGCCACGTCCTCCGCGGTGAACCGCAGGCCGTACGCCTCGACCGAGGAGCCCGGGATGGGCACCAGGCCGAGGTGCTTGGCCATCAGGCCGCCGACGCTGTCGACGTCCTCCTCCTCGATGTGGAAGCCGAACAGCTCGTCGAGGTCGTCGACCGGGTAGCGCGAGGAGACCCGGACGGAGCCGTCGTCGAGCTGCTCGACCTCGATCTCCTCCTCGTCGTACTCGTCGGTGATCTCGCCGACGATCTCCTCCAGTACGTCCTCGATCGTGATCAGGCCGGCCGTGCCGCCGTACTCGTCGACGACCATGGCGAGGTGCTGTCGCTTGGCCTGCATCTCGGACAGGAGCGCGTCGACGGGCTTGGAGTCGGGCACGAACGACGCCGGCCGCATCACCTCCTCGACCCGCTGCGTGAACTCGACGTCCGGAGCCTCGAAGTCACGGCGGACCAGGTCCTTGAGGTAGGCGAACCCGAGCACGTCGTCGAGGTTGTCGCCGATCACCGGGACCCGCGAGAAGCCGCTGCGGAGGAACAGCGACATCGTCTGGCGGAGGTTCTTGTGGCGCTCGATGTAGACGACGTCGTTGCGCGGCACCATCACCTCGCGCGCGCTGGTGTCGCCGAGCTCGAAGACCGAGTGGATCATCCGGCGCTCGCCGGACTCGATGACGGCCGAGGCCTCGGCGAGGTCGACGAGCTCGCGGAGCTCGGTCTCCGTCGAGAACGGGCCCTCGCGGAAGCCGCGGCCCGGGGTGATCGCGTTGCCGACCAGGATCAGCACCCGCGGCACCGGGCCGAGGATGGTCGTGATCGCCGAGAGCGGTGCCGCGGACCAGAGCGCCACCCGCTCGCTGTGCTGCCGGCCCAGGGTGCGCGGGGCGACGCCGATCACGACGAAGGACACGACCAGCATGACGACGATCGAGGTGATCGCGGCCGGCCAGAAGGCGGCGCCCCAGGCCTCGCGGACCAGCTGGGTCACCAGCACCGTGGCCGAGATCTCGCAGAGCAGCCGCAGCAGCAGCGCGGTGTTGAGGTAGCGGGCGGGGTCGTCGAGCAGGGTCGCCAGCCGACGGGCACCCGCGCGGCCCTCGCCCGCGAGCTCCTCCGCCCGGGCTCGGGAGGACGAGGCCAGGGCGGCGTCGGCCGCCGAGAACACCCCTGCGAGGACCACGAGGGTCGCGGCCGCGGTCAGCAGCCACACGTCACCCGCGGTCACCGCCGTCGCCACTCCTCGAGCAGCCGGTCCTGCAGCCCGAACATCTCCCGGTGGTCCTCGGGCTCCGCGTGGTCGTAGCCGAGGAGGTGCAGGATCCCGTGGGTCGTCAGCAGCTCGAGCTCGGCCCGGGTGCCGTGGCCGGCCGTCTCGCCCTGCCGCACCGCCACGTCCGGGCAGAGGACGAGGTCGCCGAGCACGCCCTCCTCGGGCTCCTGGTCGACCAGGCCGGGGCGCAGCTCGTCCATGGGGAAGGCGAGCACGTCGGTCGGCCCCTCCTTCTCCATCCACTGCTCGTTGAGCTCCGTCATGGTGTCGACGTCGACCGCCTTGATGCAGAGCTCGGCCAGCGGGTGGACCCGCATCCGGTCCATCACGAACCGCGACAGGGAGGCGAGGTGCTGGACGTCGAGGCCGGTGCCGGACTCGTCCAGGACCTCGATGCTCACGGGCGGCCCCCGGGACCGTCGCCACGGGCGTCGTGGGCGTCGTACGCCGCCACGATCCGCCCCACCAGCTTGTGGCGTACGACGTCGTGGCTGGTCAGCATGTTGAAGACGACGTCCTCGACCCCGGTCAGGATGTCCTGGACGACCTTCAGCCCCGACCGGGTGGCGCCGGGGAGGTCGATCTGGGTCACGTCGCCGGTCACCACGATCTTGGAGCCGAACCCGAGCCGGGTGAGGAACATCTTCATCTGCTCGGGCGTGGTGTTCTGCGCCTCGTCGAGGATCACGAACGCGTCGTTGAGGGTCCGGCCACGCATGTAGGCGAGTGGGGCGACCTCGATGGTGCCGGCGGCCAACAGCTTGGGGATCGACTCGGGGTCGATCATGTCGTGCAGCGCGTCGTAGAGCGGCCGCAGGTAGGGGTCGATCTTCTCGCTCAGGGTGCCGGGCAGGAACCCGAGCCGCTCCCCCGCCTCGACCGCGGGCCGGGTCAGGATGATCCGGTTGACCTCCTTGCCCTGCAGCGCCTGCACCGCCTTGGCCATGGCGAGGTAGGTCTTGCCGGTGCCGGCGGGTCCGATCCCGAAGGTGATCGTGTGCTTGTCGATCGAGTCGACGTAGCGCTTCTGGTTGAGGGTCTTGGGACGGATCGACCGGCCGCGGTTGGACAGGATGTTGAGCGAGAGCACGTCGGCCGGCCGCTCGCCCGGCTGCGGGCTCTCCGCCCGCAGCATCGCCAGCACCCGCTCGACGGTCTCGGTCGAGATGCCCTGACCCGTACGGATGATCGTCACCAGCTCGTCGAGCAGCCGCTCGGCGAGCGCGATCTCGCCCGGCTCGCCCTGCAGCGTGATCCGGTTGCCGCGGACGTGGATGTCGGCGTCGAAGGCCCTCTCGATCAGCGCGAGGTGCTCGTCGGCGGGGCCGAGCAGGCTGACGAGGTCGATGCTGTTGGGGACGACGACCGTGTGGCGGGTCTGCGCCGGGTCGGGCGAGCGAGGAGTCTCAGTCATGGGGCTTCCATGCTACGCATTCGCCCTCGTCCCGGCCCACCGGGATGAGAGGCGGCCGGGGAGGCGCTCAGCCCGGGGGCCAGCCCATCTCGCGACCCCCGAGCACGTGCAGGTGGGTGTGGAAGACGCTCTGCCCGGCACCCGCGCCGGTGTTGAGGACCATGCGGTAGTCGGTGATCCCCTCGCGTTCGGCGACCTCCGCCGCGGCGGCGACCAGCCGGCCGACCGCCTCCGGGTCGGCAGCCGTGGTGGCCGCAGCGTCCGGCCGGTGGTCGCGCGGGACGACCAGCACGTGCGTCGGGGCGACCGGGTTGACGTCACGGAACGCGACCACGTGGTCGGTCGTGAGCACCAGGTCACCCGGGATCTCGCCGGCCACGATCTTGCAGAACAGGCAGTCCTCGGCGGTCTCGGTGGGCATGGAACCACTCTAGGAGACGAATCCGGGTTCGATGACGTGTCAACCACCTGTGGCAGCGGCGCGTGCTACTAGCGTGCTGATGCATGCGACCGTCTACGCCGGACCGCTCCTCGTGAGCGGCCCGACGGCCTGGGATGCCGACCAGGCGCTCGACCAGCTGTACGCCGCCCACTGGCGCTCGCTGGTCCGCCTCGCCGTGCTCCTGGTCCACGACGTGTCGCTCGCCGAGGAGATCGTCCAGGACTCCTTCGTCGCCGTCCACGGCCGCTGGCGCGGGCTGCGCGACCCCGACCGGGCACTGGCCTACCTCCGGCAGACGGTCGTCAACCGCGGTCGCTCCGCGCTGCGCCACCGGGGCGTCGTCGAGCGCCACGCCGAGCGAGACCGGCCGGTCACGACCGTGCCCGGCGCCGACGACAGGGTCCTGGCCGACGACCGGCGCGACCGCGTCCTCGACGCGCTGCGCGGGCTGCCCGCGCGGCAGCGAGAGGTGCTCGCGCTGCGCTACTACTCCGAGCTGTCCGAGGCCGAGATCGCCGACGCGCTCGGCATCAGCCGGGGTGCCGTCAAGAGCCACGCCTCGCGCGGTGCCGCCGCGCTGCGGGTCGCCCTCGCCGACTACCTGGAGGACCGGTCATGAGCCGCCGCGACGACACCGACCCGGTGCTCGACCGGCAGCTGCGCGAGCTGCTGCGCGACGCCGTCTCCGGGATCGAGCCCGAGGAGCGGCTCGGTGAGCTGCGCGCCCGGGTCTCGCGTCCCGCGCGCCGGCGCCCGGCGCTGCTCGCGCTGGGCGGGGTCGCCCTGGCGGGGGCCGCCGTCGTCACCGCCGTGGCCGTGACGGGCGGCCAGCTGCCCGGCACCGACCACGAGCCGGACGACTCCCCCATCGCCTCCGCCCCCGAGGCGTCCGACGACGACCCGACGACGTCCGAACAACCGTCGGGGCAACCCTCGGGGCCGCCGATGGCCGCCCGGGCCGTGGCCGGCTACTACCTCGGCGACACCCCGGCCGGCGTACGCCTCTACCGGGAGTTCCACTCGCTCGAGTCGGCCGATGACGGGCCCGCCGGGTCGGTCAGGCTGCTCACGACCGCACCCGCCGACCCCGACTACCGCACCGAGTGGCCGGCGGGAGCGTTCGTCGGCGCCGAGGTGGCTGACGACAAGATCACCGTCGAGCTTGCCGACCCCTCCCTGGAGGAGCGCCCCGACTCGATGACCGAGGAGGAGGCGCAGGCGTCGGTGCAGCAGGTCGTCTACACGCTGCAGGCGTACGCACAGCAACGGCTGCCCGTGGAGTTCACCACCGCCGACGGGCCGGCCGACGAGGTGCTCGGCACCACCTCCGACGAGCCGGTGGCGGCGGAGGCGCCGCTCGAGGCGCTGTCCCACGTCAACCTCACCGCCCCCGACGAGGGACAGCGGGCCTCCGGCACGCTCCAGGTCGAGGGCGTCGCCAGCTCGTACGAGGGCAACGTGCTGTGGGAGCTGCAGGACGACTCCGGCGCGGCCGTCGCCGACGGGTTCTTCACCGCCGAGGGGTGGATGGAGCAGCGGCTCTTCCCCTTCACCGACGCGATCGACCTGTCCTCGGTCGCGCCCGGCAGCTACACCCTCGTGGTCGAGACCGACGACGCGTCCGGCGGGGCGGAGGGCCCCGGCGCCTTCTCCGACAGCCGGTCCGTCGTCGTCGAGTGAGAGCGGAGACCCCCCATGAAGCTCCCCGTCCTGGTCCTGGCGACCCTGCTCGCCGTGAGCGGCTGCGCCGCCGACCCCGAGCCGACCTCGTCGCGCGAGCGGCGCGAGCGTGCCGTCGACCGGTCCACCCCGGGCCGCGACCGTCCGGCCGCGGACGAGTCCTCCGACCCGGCCACGTCGGAGCCGGCCGAGCCCACCACCGCGGCCGGCGGCGCGGACTTCGCGGCCGCCGTCTACTACCTCGGCGACACCGAGCGGGGCGGCGTCCGGCTCTACCGCGAGTTCCGCCCCGGGACCGGTGAGCGGCTCGACGGCACCCTCGACCTGCTGATGGCGGCGCCGATCGACCCCGACTACCGCACCGCCTGGGCGCCGGGCACCCTCCAGTCCGCGGCCGTCGCGGGTGACCGGATCGAGGTCGTCGTGGCCCCGGCCGCGACGGCGCGTCCCGGCGGCATGTCCGACGGTGACGCCCGGCAGGCGGTGCAGCAGGTCGTCTACTCGCTCCAGGCCGCCGCCCAGCAGCGGCTGCCGGTCGCGTTCGCGACGTCGTCCGGCCCGGCCGACCGGGTGCTGGGCGTGCCGACGCCCGGGCCCGTACGCCAGGGCTCGCCGCTGCAGGTGCTCTCCCACGTGAGCCTGACCTCGCCCGAGCAGGGCTCGACGGCCGACGGCACGCTCCGGGTCAGCGGCGTCGGCAACAGCTTCGAGGCCAACGTCGGGTGGGAGATCCGGCAGGGCGACCGGGTCGTCCGCCGTGGCTACGCGACCATGGAGGGCTGGATGGAGGACAAGCTGTTCCCGTTCGAGGCCACCGTCGACGTCTCCCGGCTGCAGCCCGGCAGCTACACGTTCTGGGTCACGACCGACGACCCGACGGGCGGCACCGAGGGCTCCGGCGCGATGACGGACGACCGGGAGTTCACGGTCGGCTGACCCACCGCGCGGAAGCCTTGACCGCCACCGGGGGCAGTCGTAACGTCGCCAGACGGGGGGCGAGGCGCGGCGCCCATCCTCGGGCGTCCCCGGACAGGCAGGGGACGCGCATGTTCATCCAGATCATCCAGGGCAGGTGCCAGAGGCAGGACGAGGTCCGCGCACTCATGGACCAGTGGCTCGCCGACCTCGCGCCCGGTGCCGTCGGGTGGCTCGGTGGGACCTACGGCTTCACCGACGACGGCGAGCTGCTCGCCGTCGTGAGGTTCGAGTCACGCGAGGCGGCGATGGCCAACTCCGAGCGGCCGGAGCAGGGTGAGTGGTGGAGCCGGATGGAGCCGATGTTCGACGGTCCCGTCGAGTTCCACGACTGCGAACGGGTCGTGCTGATGCTCGACGGCGGCTCCGACGAGGCCGGCTTCGTCCAGGTCGTCCGCGGCAAGATCGACGACCCCGACGCCCTGATGTCGGGCATGCGGGACATGGAGACGCTGCTGCACGAGGCCCGGCCCGAGATCATCGGGGCGACCTTCGCGATCGAGCCCGACGGCACCTTCACCGAGACGGTGGCGTTCACCAGCGAGGCCGCAGCGCGGGAGGCCGAGGCTCGTACGGCTCCGGAGTCAGGACCGACCCACGAGGCGATGGCGAGCTGGGAGCGGATGGTCCACGACCTCAGCTTCCGCGACCTGCACCACCCCTGGTTCGCGTCGAAGGCGTGACAGGGGGCCGTCCGGCCTAGGCCCAGCGCGGGGTCCGGGAGAGCAGGGCCGCGGCGGCGACCACCCCGGCGGTCGAGGTGCGCAGCACCTCGGCCCCGAGGCGTACGGCCTGCGCCCCGGCGTCGACGAACGTGGAGACCTCGTCGTCGGTGAGCCCGCCCTCGGGGCCGACCACGAGCACGATCGTGCCGGAGGCCGGCGGCTCGACTGCGGCCAGCGGTTCGCTCGCGGCCTCGTGCAGGACCAGCGCCAGGTCCGCGTCGGCCAGCCGGGCCGCCACCTCGGCGGTCGAGGCGAGCGGCGCCACGTCCGGGTGCCACGCCCGGCGGGCCTGCTTGGCGGCTTCGCGGGAGGTCGCCTGCCACTTCGCGTGGGCCCGGGTGGCCCGCTCCCCCTTCCAGACCGCCACGCTGCGGGCCGCTGCCCACGGGACGACGGTCTGGGCGCCGACCTCGGTCAGCACCTCGACGGCCAGCTCGCCGCGGTCGCCCTTCGGGAGCGCCTGCACGACGACCAGCCGGGGGTCCGGTCGCGGCTCGTGGCGCACGCCGTCGACCTCGACCGCGAACACCCGCTTGCCGGTGGAGGTCACGGTGCCGGTCGCGGCCGTCCCCCGACCGTCGGTGAGCACGACCCGCTCCCCCACCCGCAGCCGGCGTACGGCCACCGCGTGGTGGGCCTCGTCGCCGGTCACCTCGACCGCCGATCCCGCCCCGACCTCGCCGAGCGAGGGCACCAGGTGGACCGGCAGGCTCATCGCGCGCCGATCAGTGGGTGTTGAACGCGTCGCGCAGCCGGCCGAAGACCGACTTGGACGCGGGCCGCACCTGGCCGGTCGGCTGCTCCTCGCCCCGGATCGCGGCCATCTCGTGGAGCAGCTCCTCCTGGCGCGGGTCGAGCCGCGTCGGGGTCTCCACGACCGTGTGCACGACGAGGTCGCCGCGGGAGGTGCCGCGCAGGCCGGGGACGCCGCGACCGCGCATCACCTGCTCGGCACCGGACTGCGTGCCGGGCCGGATCTCGAGCTCGAAGCTGGTCTCGACGCCCGAGCCGCCGCCCTGCTCGATGTCGGCCTCGAGGGTCGGCAGCGTGAGCGTGGTGCCGAGCGCCGCGGCGGTCATCGGCACCGTGACCGTGCAGTGGAGGTCGTCGCCCTGCCGGGTGAAGGTGTCGTGGGGGGCGACGTTGATCTCGACGTAGAGGTCGCCCGCCGGGCCCCCGCCCGGACCGACCTCGCCCTGCTCGCTGAGCTGGACCCGGGTCCCGGAGTCGACGCCCGCGGGGATCTTCACCGTGAGCGTGCGGCGGGAGCGGACCCGGCCGTCACCGGAGCACTCACGGCACGGGTCGGGGATGATCGAGCCGAAGCCCCGGCAGGCAGCGCACGGCCGCAGCGTCCGGACCTCGCCCAGGAACGAGCGCTGCACGTGGGCCACCTCGCCGGCCCCGCGGCAGGTCTCGCACGGAACCGGGTGGCTGCCGGGGGCAGCGCCCTCGCCGCCGCAGGTGGTGCAGACGACCGCGGTGTCGACCTTGAGCTCGCGGGCCACGCCGAAGGCCGCCTCGGCCAGCTCGATCTCGACCCGGATCAGCGCGTCCTGGCCCCGCCGCACGCGGGAGCGGGGGCCACGGCCGCCGCCCGGCGCGGCACCGGCGCCGCCGCCGAAGAAGGCATCCATGATGTCGGTGAAGGAGAACCCGGCGCCCTGGCCCCCGAAGCCGGCACCCATGCCGCCGAAGGGGTCGCCGCCGCGGTCGTACGCCGCCCGCTTCTGCGGGTCCGACAGCACCTCGTACGCGCGGGAGACCTCGCTGAACTTCTCCTTCGACGCCGCGTCGGGGTTGACGTCGGGGTGGTACTGGCGCGCCAGCCGTCGGTAGGCCTTCTTGATGGTGTCGGCGTCGGCGTCGCGGCTGACGCCCAGGAGCTCGTACGGGTCCTGGCTCAACGGTGTTCCTTCGTGGGTCGTCCGTGGGTGGGAATGGTCGGGTGGCTCATGCCTCGTCGAGGATCCGGGAGACGTAGCGGGCGACGGCCCGGACCGCCGCCATGGTCCCCGGATAGTCCATCCGGGTCGGGCCGACGATGCCGAGCGTGGCCAGAGCCTCCTCGCCGGGGCCGTAGCCCGTCGCCACGACACTGGTCGAGGCCAGCTCGCGATAGGGACCTTCGTGGCCGATGCGGACCGTGACGGTGTCGCCGGTGGTCGCCTCGCCCAGCAGCTTGAGCAGGATGACGTGCTCCTCGAGCGCCTCGAGCAGCGGCCGGACGGCCGAGTCGAAGCTGTCGCCGTAGCGAGCCAGGTTGGCGGCGCCGCCGACCACGATCCGCTCGTCGGAGCGGTGGTCGCTCATCGCCTCGGCGAGGGTCTCGGCGACCGGCGCCGCGGACGGCACCTCGGCGGCCAGCCTCCGGAGCGCCACGACCGCCTCGATGATGGTCTCGCCGGTGGCGGCCCGGTTGACCTGGCTGCGCAGGTCGGCCAGGGCGTCGTCGGTGAGGGCGGCGGAGAGCTCGACGAGCCGCTGCTCGACCCGGCCGGTGCTGAGGATCAGCACGGTCAGCAGCCGGCTGGGGCTGAGCGCGACCAGCTCGACGTGGCGGACGGTGCTGCGGCTGAGCGTGGGGTACTGCACGACGGCGACCTGACGGGTCAGCTGCGCGAGCAGCCTCACCGAGCGGTGCACGACGTCGTCGAGGTCCACGGCCCCGTCGAGGAGCGTCGTGATCGCCCGGCGCTCGGCCGCGGTCATCGGCTTGACGGTCGTGAGCCGGTCGACGAAGAGCCGGTAGCCCTTGTCGGTCGGCACCCGGCCCGCGCTGGTGTGGGGCTGGGTGATGAACCCCTCCTCCTCCAGCGCGGCCATGTCGTTGCGCACCGTCGCCGGGGAGACCCCCAGCCGGTGCCGCTCGACCAGTGCCTTGGAGCCGACGGGCTCCTCGGTGGCGACGTAGTCCTCGACGATCGCCCGGAGCACGGCGAGCCTGCGCTCGTCCTGCACGGTCGCCCACCTCCTCCGGGTCGTCTTGGCACTCACTTCGGCTGAGTGCCAATGCTACTAGGCTCCCTTGACGTGGCTGACTTCACCGAGGTGGCAGCGCGGGTGTGGGTGGCCCGCTACGAGTGGTTCGACGCCAACGTGACGGTGGTCGGCGGTGACCGGGGACTGCTCGTCGTCGACACCCACGGCTCCACCGCGGCCGGTCGCGCGGTGGTCGACGACGTACGCCGGCTGGGTGTGGGCGAGGTGGTCGGCGTGGTCAACACGCACTGGCACTTCGACCACACGTTCGGCAACGAGGCGTTCCGCGAGGCCTGGGGGGCGGTGCCCGTCACCGCCCACGAGGACGCCGCCGAGGAGCTGGCCCGGCGCGGCGAGGAGATCCGGCAGCGCTACGCCGACGCCCCCGACGACCCGCACCGTGCCGACGTCCTGGCGACCACCGTCGTGGTTCCCGACGAGACCTTCTCGTCGGCCCGCGTCCTCGACCTCGGCGACCGGGCGGTCGAGCTGGTCCACCCCGGCCGCGGCCACACCGCCGGCGACCTGGTGGTCCGGGTCCCCGATGCCGACGTCGTGCTGGCCGGCGACCAGGTCGAGGAGTCGGCGCCGCCGGCGTACGGCTCGGACTGCTTCCCGCTGGAGTGGCCGCACAGCCTCGACACCGTGCTCGGGCTGCTCACCGCGCGGTCGGTCGTCGTCCCCGGCCACGGTGCGCCGGTCGACCGCGACTTCGTCGAGCAGCAGCGCAACGAGATCGGCATCGTCGCGCAGACCGTGCGCGACCTCGCGGGCCGCGGCGTCCCGGCCGACCAGGCGCTGGCCGCCGGCGAGTGGCCGTGGGAGGCGGAGCGGCTGGAGCAGGCGGTGGCCCGGGGCTACGCGCAGCTCCCCCGCGGCCAGCGGCAGCTCCCCATGGCGTGATGACGGCAGGGGGCTACGCCCCGAGACGGGTGGTTTCGACTAGGTTCGACACCATGAGCGAATCCGAGCGCGAGCCCGACGGGATCACGGACGACAAGCTGCCCGAGGACCTCCGGCCGAGCGAGGACAACCCGCTCGCCGAGCCGCTGGACACCGACGAGGTCGACCGGGACGACCTGGACCTCGAGGGCGGCAAGTCCGCCGAAGAGTCCGAGGACTCCGAGGAGGACGAGGAGGAGGACGCCGCCGACGACGAGGAGGAGTGATCCCCGGCGCGCCCTGCCCGGGGTCGCGCCCGCACCCTCCTAGCGTGTCCTGGTGGCTTCCTCACCGACCTCACGCGACCGCTACGGCTCCGACGTCCTCGCCAGCGACTGGCGCGCCCCGAGGAACGGCCGCGCCACCGAGGCGCCCGCGACGAAGGGAGAGGTCGTCGAGGAGGTCACGGCCGACTTCGTCGGCGAGATCGTCGCGGTCGACCGCGACCTCCACACCGTCACCCTCGAGGACCGGCGCCGGCAGCGGCGTACGTTCCCGCTGGGCCCGGGCTTCCTGCTCGAGGGGCGGCCGGTGATCCTGGTCGCGCCGCCTCGTGCGGGTGCCCCGGCGATGCCGACCCGGACCGCGTCCGGCTCGGTCGCCGTGCACGGCGCCAAGGCCCGGGTGGCCCGGCAGAGCCGGATCTACGTCGAGGGCCGTCACGACGCCGAGCTGGTCGAGAAGGTGTGGGGCGACGACCTGCGGGTCGAGGGCGTCGTCGTCGAGTACCTCGGCGGCGTCGACGACCTGGCCGACCACCTGCGCGACTTCGGTCCGGGTCCGGGGCGCCGGGTCGGCGTCCTGGTCGACCACCTGGTGCGGGGCTCCAAGGAGAGCCGGATCGCCGACGCCGTACGACGCTCGCCGATCGGGCCCCACGTCCTCGTCGTGGGCCACCCGTTCATCGACATCTGGCAGGCCGTCAAGCCGCAGCGGCTCGGCTTCGAGGAGTGGCCCGACGTCCCGAGACGTGAGGACTGGAAGCGCGGCACCTGCCAGCGGCTGGGGTGGCCCCACCGTGACCAGGCCGACATCGCCCGCGCCTGGAAGCACGTCCTCGGTGGCGTCCGCGGTTTCCAGGATCTCGACCCTGCCCTGCTCGGACGCGTCGAGGAGCTCATCGACTTCGTTACTCTCGAGCCATGAGCGAGCTCTGGGGCATCCCGCGCGACAGCCTCACCCAGGAAGACAGGACGTGGGCGCTGTCCGCCCACATCGGCACGCTGCTCGCCGCGTACATCGCGTTGGGCTTCCTCGCCCCGCTCGTGGTGCTGCTCGCCAAGGGCGACTCCTCGCCCTTCGCCCGCCGCCACGCGGTCGAGTCGCTGAACTTCCAGATCTCGCTGCTGATCTACTCGGTGGTCCTCGGGATCCTGGCTGCGCTGCTGGTGATCTTCACGGTCGGGCTCGGCCTGCTGGTCGTCCTCCCCGTCGGGCTGCTGCTCGCCGTGGTCGTGCTGGTCCTGATCGTGATGGCGACCTTCCGGGCCAGCAACGGCGAGGCCTGGGAGTACCCGTTCACCATCCGCCTCGTGAAGTAGTCCTCACGGCAGCAGGTCACGCACCACGGCGTCGGCCAGCAGCCGACCCTCGCGGGTGAGCACCAGCGCATCCGGACCGACCACCAGCAGGCCCCGGTCGGCCAGGGCCGGGACGGCAGCGCGACCTGCGTCGTCGAGCACCGCCGGGTCGAGCCCGTCGGCCAGCCGCGTCTCCAGCAGCACCCGCTCCACCCGCCGGTCCTCCGCCGTCAGCGTCTCCCGCGCGTGGGCCGGGCTCTCGCCGCGCGCCAACCGGTCGGCGTACGCCGCGGGGTGCTTGACGTTCCACCACCGGACGCCGCCGACGTGGGAGTGGGCACCGGGGCCGACGCCCCACCAGTCCGCGCCGGTCCAGTAGAGGAGGTTGTGGCGGCAGCGGGCCCCCTCGTCCTGCGCCCAGTTGGAGACCTCGTACCAGCGCAGCCCGCCGGCCGCGAGCCGCTCGTCGGCGAGGAGGTACTTGTCCGCGAGGTCGTCGTCGTCGGGCGCCGGCAGCTCGCCCCGCCGTACGGCGCGGGCGAGGGCGGTGCCGTCCTCGACGATCAGCGCGTACGCCGACACGTGGTCGGGTGAGCACTCGAGGGCGGCGTCGAGGGAGGTCTCCCAGTCCAGCAGCGACTCCCCCGGCGTCCCGTAGATCAGGTCCAGGCTCACCTGCTCGAAGCCGGCCTCGCGCGCCCACTCCACGACGGCCGGGACCCGCAGCGGGTCGTGCGTCCGGTCGAGCGTGGCCAGCACGTGCGGCACCGCCGACTGCATGCCGAACGAGATCCGGGTGTACCCCGACTCCCGGAGCTCCTCGAGGTCCCACCGGGTCACCGAGTCGGGGTTGGCCTCGGTCGTCACCTCGACGCCGGCGGCCAGCCCGAACTCCGCCGCGGCCGAGGCGAGCACCGCGGCGAGGTCGGCGGGGGGCAGCAGCGTGGGCGTCCCGCCGCCGAGGAAGATCGTGGAGACGGGGAGGTCGACGTCGCCGAGCACCCGGCGGGCCAGCCGGATCTCGTCGATCGCAGACCCGGCGTACGTCGTCCGCGACGCGCCGGGACCGAGCTCCTCGGCGGTGTAGGTGTTGAAGTCGCAGTAGCCGCACCGGACGCGGCAGAACGGGACGTGCACGTAGAGCCCGAAGGGCTGTCTCCCCAGCTGTGCGAGCGCCTGCTCCGGCAACCGGCCGTCGGCGGGCGCCGGGTCGCCGGGGGGCGGGGCGGACGGCACCGACCCATGTTGCCACACCCCCGGAGCCGCGCCGGCCTCAGATCGGGACGTTGAGCGTGGCCACGTACCCCTCCTCGACCGTCCCGGTGACCCTGGCGAGCTGCAGCGAGTGGCCGTCGCTGAAGATGCCGTCGCTGTCGAGGCTGACCTGTCCCAGGTTGGTGACCGACTGCTCGTAGCCCTCGGTCGCGTAGACCTCCTCGCACACCTCCTGCGGGAAGGCGAGCTGCGAGGTCCGCTGCTTGTTGGACGCGCTGGTGGCCTTCGCGACCGACTCGTACACCTCGAAGTGCACGTGCGGCCAGCGGCCCGCGTAGCAGGCCGGGAAGATCGTGGTGAAGCTCAGCCAGCCGTCCTCGTCGGCCTCCTGCACGCCGCGCAGGTAGTTCTCGTCGACGGCGTCGCCGTCGTACATCGAGTAGCTGCCCTCGCGGTCGCAGTGCCACGCGTACAGCGCGGCGCCCGGCAGCGCGCTGACCTCCTCGCCCGAGAGGTCGTAGACCCGGAACCGCAGCGTCAGCGGGACCCCCTCGGCCACCCCGCTGGCGGAGCCGAAGCTGCCGGTGATGTCCTGCCGGACGATGCCGGACTCGGTCAGCACGTTGGGCCCGTTGGAGCCGTCCCCGGGGTACGGGCCCGCGGTCTCCTCGGGGATCTCCCCGTCGGCGACGCTCACGTCCGACTCGGCTCCTCCCGGCATGCCGCCGCCGTCGGGCGGACCGCCTGCCGGAGGGCCGGACTGCGACGAGCTCGGGTCGGCCGCACAGGCGGCCAGGGCGCCCGCCGCCCCCAGCCCGCCGAGGACGCCGAGGAGCCGGCGGCGCCCCAGGCCCTTGCGGTGCAGGGTGTCGACGTCGTGCTGCAGGCCGAGGTCGTGCTCGTGGACCTCGTGGTCGTGGTCGTGGCTCGTCATGGTCCCAGCACACCCGCCCCGCCTGTGCGCCTCCTGTGAGGCGCACAGGCAGCTGCTGGGACTGCTCGAGGCCTCGTCCGTCGGTCGGGCGCGCCCACCGCGCCTAGCCCGGGGAGCGGGTCAGGCCCTCGAGCGGGACGAAGCCGGCCGGCCCGGACGGGACGCAGCAGGTCAGGTCCGTCCGGCACGCGTGTGGAGCCGGGGCGGCGTCGAGGATCGCGTGCACCGAGTCGAGCTGCTCGGCGAAGACCGTGAGGTCGTGGATGCGGGCGGCGATCTCGGTCAACTTGTCCTCGATGAGCCGGGCGACCTCGTCGCGGGTCGAGGTGCAGTGGGTCCCGTCCCAGACCGGGAGCAGCTCCACGATCTGCTCGCAGGTCAGGCCCAGCTTGCGTGCGCGCGCCACGAACAGCAGCCGGGTGGCGGAGTCGTCGTCGTACTCGCGGTAGCCCGAGCCGGTGCGGGCGGGCTCCGCCAGGAGGCCGACCCGCTCGTAGTAGCGGACCGTGGAGACCGGGACACCCACCTGGTCGGCGAGCTCGGAGATGCGCACCTCCCCACGGTAGACCTTGAACCCGGGTTCAGGGTCAAGCCCTTGACCTTGAACCCGGGTGCAGGGCCTACGGTCCCCGGCACGGACCGAGAAGCGGTTCCGACCGAGGAGGCCATCATGCGCACCACCAGCACGACCGTTCCCGCGGGCGACATCGAGATCGCCTGCACCGTGGTGGGCGAGGGCGCCCCGCTCGTGGTCCTGCACGGTGCCATCGGGCTGGGCAGCGCGTACATGCGGGCGCTCGACCCCTGGGGCGAGGACCTGCAGCTCGTCCACTACGACCAGCGCGGCAGCGGACACACTCCGCTGGGCGACCCCGGGCGCGTGTCGTTCGCGGGTGGGGTCGAGGACCTCGAACGGCTCCGAGAAGGCCTCGGCCTGGGACGCATCCACGTGCTCGGGCACTCGGCCGGCGCCTACCTGGCTGCGCTGTACGCCGCCGAGCACCCCGCGACGACGGCGAGCGCGGTGCTGCTGAACCCGGGACCGCCGCTGGCGCCGGAGCTGATGGAGCGCTTCGGGAAGACGATGTCGAGCCGTCGTACGCACGACGACGACATCGACCGCCGGGCGATCGAGGCATCCGAGGAGTTCCGGACCGGGCAACCGGACGCCCTCGAGCGGCACCAGCTCAACACCTTCCTCCCGTTCTTCAGGGAGCGGTCGAGCGTCGAGCGGGTCGGCCTCGGGTTCACCGGGATCACCGCTGCCAACGTGCAGCAGGCGCCGCAGCGGATGATGGGCAGCCTGGGCGCGCTGGACCCGATCAGGAGGCTCGCCGGCATCGAGGTGCCGACGCTCGTCGTCCACTCCGAGCTGGACCCGATCCCGCAGGAGTGGAGCCGGTTCCTGGCCGCGACCATCCCGGACGCCGACTTCGCGCTCCTCGACGGCGGCAGCCACTTCCCGATGGTCGAGGACCCCGAGCAGCTGCGGACCACGGTCGTGCCGTGGCTGGGGAAGCACTCCGAGGCCGGCGGGATCCTGCAGCCGGTCGGGCCGGCAGCGTGACCGGTCAGGCGTAGAAGGCGTCCAGCCGCTCCTGGTAGTTGTCCTCGACCACGTTGCGCTTGACCTTCATCGAGGGGGTCAGCTCGCCCGACTCGACGGTGAGGTCGTGGTCGAGCAGCTCCCACTTCTTGATGGTCTCCCACCGGTTGAGGTTGCTGTTGAGCTCGTCGACGTAGCCCTGCACCATCGTGCGGCACTTCTCGGAGGCGACGATGGCGGAGTAGTCGCCGCTGACGCCGTTCTCCTCGGCCCAGCCCGCGATCGCGTCGGGGTCGAGGGTGACCAGCGCCACGCAGAAGTTGCGCTCGTTGCCGAACACCACGAACTGGCTGGCGTACGGGCAGATCGCCTTGAACTTCGACTCGATCGCCGGCGGCGCGACGTACTTGCCGCCGGAGGTCTTGAAGAGCTCCTTGATCCGGCCGGTGATGGTGAGGTAGCCGTCGGCGTCGACCGAGCCCTTGTCACCCGTACGGAGCCAGCCGTCGTCGGTGAGCGTCTTGGCGGTCTCCTCCGGGAGGTTGTGGTAGCCGTCCATGACGCCCGGGCCCTTGATCAGGATCTCGTCGCCGTCGCCGAGCGTGACCTCGGTGCCGGGGACGGCCGGGCCGACGGTGCCGAAGCGGTAGTCGTCGGGGTGGTTGACGAAGGAGCCGGCGGAGGTCTCGGTCAGCCCGTAGCCCTCGAGGATCAGGATGCCGGCCGCGTGGAACCACTCGGCGATGTCGCGGTTGAGCGCCGCGGCGCCGGAGATGAAGAACCGGACCCGGCCGCCGAAGCGGTCGCGCACCTTGCTGAAGACCAGCCGGTCGAAGAGCGCGTGCTGCACCTTGAGCGGCAGCGGGACCGACTTCCCCTCGCGCTGGAGGCGGTCGACCTCGAGGCCGACCTTGAACGCCTGGGTGAAGATCTTCTCCTTGGCGCCGCCCTCGGACGCGGTCATCGTGACGATCCGGCCGTGGGCCTTCTCGAAGATGCGCGGGGCCGCGCCCATGAAGGTCGGCTTCACGACGCCGAGGTTGTCGACGATCTTGTCGACCCGGCCGTCGATCGCGGTGGCGAAGCCGCACGCCATCTGGGTGGAGAGCAGCACCTTGCCGAAGGAGTGCGCCATCGGCAGCCAGAGGAACTGCAGGTCGTCCTCGTGGAGGATGTTCTGCGCCTTGATCGCCTCGCCCTCGTAGACCCACGAGCGGTGCTTGAGGCGTACGCCCTTGGGGCGGCCGGTGGTGCCGGAGGTGTAGATCAGGGTGGCGAGCTGGTCGGGGGCGATCGCGCGGGCGACCTCCTCGACCGCGGCGGGCTGGTCGGCGAGGTGGGCCTTGCCGAGCGCGGCGAGGTCGTCGAGCGAGATCACCCAGTCGCCGTCGGTGGCGCCGTCGAAGGTCACGACCTTCGCGACGTGGGGCAGCTCGCTCTTGTGCTCGGCGAGCTTGGCCAGCTGCTCGTCGTCCTCGGCGAACACCACGCGGCACTCCGAGTCGCCCAGGATGTAGCCGGTGTCGCGGCTGTTGGTCGTGGGGTAGACGGTGGTCGTGGCGGCGCCGGCGCACATGATGGCGAGGTCGGCCAGGATCCACTCGTAGCGGGTGCCGGAGGCGATGCCCACCCGCTGCTCCTGCTCGATCCCGAGCGCCAGCAGCCCGGCCGCGAGCTCCTGGACGCGGTCGCCGGCCTGCCGCCAGGTCACCGACTCCCACGTCTCGCCCACCGGGTAGCGGAACGCCTCGAGGTCTGCCGACCGCTCGACGCGGTCGAGGAACTGCACGGCCACGTTGGCAGGCATGCTGTCGAGGAAGCTGGTGTCATGCGAGATGGGCACGGGCACTCCTGGGCTCGGGCGAGATCGTGTGGTGCGTAACCTAGATCACCGGGTTACGCGGCGGTAGCACCACCACCCGACGGAGCGCCGAACCGTTATCGCACGCCGGCGACGTACGCCTCCGCGCGGGCGCGCGCCTCCTCGACCAGGTCCTCGACCTCGAGCAACCGCGGCAGCAGCTCGCGCTCGCTCATGAGGGCGCGGAACATGAGCGACACCGTGACGCCGTGCCCGGGCCGGTGCTCGACCTCCGCCCGGTCGCCCGAGGACACCTCGCCCTCCTCGATCACCCGCAGGTAGGGGCCGGGACGCGCTTCGGCGGCGAACCGCTTGACCCACGCAGTGTTGTCGAGCCCGCACTCCCCCATCCAGCCCTTGAAGTCGTTGCAGGGGATGCGGACCGAGGCCACCTCCAGCAGTGCACTGCCGACCCGCCAGCGCTCGCCGACCTCGGCCTCGTTGATGTCGTAGCCGCTGGTCGTGAGGTTCTCGGCGAACTGGCCGTCGCGCAGCGGGGTGCCGAGCTCGGCGGCCCACCAGTCGAGGTCCTCGCGGGCGAAGGCGTAGACCGCCTGGTCGACGCCGCCGTGGTGGCGGGTGTCGGTCACCTGGTCGCCGACCAGGCCGAGCGTGGCGACCTCGACGGGACCGGAGACGCCGTGCTTCTCGATGGAGCTGCGCCCGAGCTCGGCCCAGGCCCACGGCTGCGGCCGGCCGAGGTTGACGGAGCGGATGGTGAACGGCACGGGCACCATCTGACCACGGGCGGGGCTCAGTCCTGTACTGCTTTCACGATCGCCACGCACCGGGTCACCCAGTCCTGCTCGTCCGCCGACAGGCCTCGCCCGGCCCGGCGGGCGTCCTCCACGCTCCACGACGCGTCGACGACCATCCGCACCACCATCCAGTCCCTCGCCCGCGACTCGTCGAGCCCGGCGGCGTCGACCACGGCGTGGAAGCGACGCCGGATCGCGTTGCGCAGGCTGCCCGGCCCCGTGGTCATCTCCTCCCAGCGGTTCTGCAGCAGCGGGCCCGGCTCGTAGTGCGGGTCGCCGCTCATCGGCTTGGGGTCGATGACCAGCCACGGCTCCCGGTCGGCCGCCAGCACGTTCTCGTAGTGGAGGTCGCCGTGGATGATCACGCCGGTGCTCTCCGGGTCGCCGACGAGCGCCCGGCCGAGGTGGAGTGCCTGCTCGACCATCCGTGGCGGCACCGGCATGTCGCGGCGGACCTCGTCGAGCCCGTCGAGCCAGCGGTCGACGTACGCCGTGAGCGGGCGCAGCTGAGGAAGCGCCGGCCGGTGGAGCCGTGGGTAGAAGCCGGCGACCAGCTCGCACGCCTCGTCGTCCGCCAGGTCGGAGAGGTCCCGGTCGTGCAGGCGTTCCAGCAGCATCGACCGGCGCCGCGGATCGGCCCGCAGCAGCCGGACCGTGCCGTCGCCGTGCCAGTGCTGCAGAGCGAGCGCCTCGTGCTCCGACTCGTCGTCGGGGAGCCCGATCTTGAGCACCGCCGGCTGGGCGGCCTCGTCCCGCACCGGGACGACGATGGAGCAGAACCCGTGCATCACGGCGCCGTCCGGGGTCAGCGCCCACTCCTCGAGCAGCTCGTCCCGGAGCCGGGGCAGCCGGTCCAGCCAGTCGGCCCACTCCGGGCCGAGCGCGCGTTGCGCGTCGAGCTCCGGCGGGACGCCGCCGGTCACCGCCGCTGGTCCTGGAGGTAGCGGCCGGGGGTCATGCCGGTGACCGTACGGAAGTCCTGGGTGAAGTGGGCCTGGTCGGTGTAGCCGAGGTCGGCGGCGATCTCCGCCAGCGACGTGGTGCCGGCCTTGAGCCGCTCGACCGCGTCGTGGAGCCGGCGCCGCTGGATCAGCCACTTCGGTGTCATGCCGACCCGCTGCAGCACCAGCCGCTGCAGCGTGCGCTCGCCGATCCCGAAGGCGTCGGCGAGGTCGGCGACCCGGTCCACGTCGGGGTGGTCGCGCAGCCACGCGACCAGCTCGTTGACCAGCAGTCCCTGCTCGTCGACCGGCAGCAGCGCGCCGAGCTGGCGCTCCACCTCGGCGATGGCGGCAGCGTGGGCCTCCGGGTCGGTCGGGTCGTCCGCCATCGCCCCGCGCACCCTGCGCACGAGCTCGGCGGCGTCGAGGCCCGGCACCTCCGCCACGTCGACGTGGCGGTCGGTCGTCGGCGCCACCGGGCCGCCCAGGAGCACGCTGCCGGCCGCCGGGGTCAGCATCGTCCCGACGGCCCAGCCGGTGCCCTCCAGGGTGACCGTCGAGAGGCCACGGACCACGCCGTAGAAGCGTGCGTACGTGTTGCTGACGACGACCAGGCAGGCCGGGTGCTGGAGGGTGCTCTGGACGCTCGGCTCCGGGAGCGACCAGACCGGCACCCAGTAGCGCTGGACCAGCGGCCGCAGCGCGTCGCTCGGGGCGTACCGGAAGATCGGCGGGGAGGGCCGGCTGGCTCCGGTCAGGTGGGCGCGGTCGATCGGGTCGATCGGGCTGATCCCGGACTGACCGGCGTCGGGCGTCACGTGTCGGATTATCACAAGAGCCGGTGCCGGACCGCTCCGTACGGTCCGGAGCATGACGACGAACGCCACCGCCCAGACCTTCACCGACCGCGCGGAGCGGTTCAGCCGCATCCTCGACGGTGCCGGCGGCCGCTGGGACGCCCCCAGCCCGTGCGAGGGGTGGAGCGCGCGCGACGTGGTGGCCCACGTGATCGAGACCGAGCGCGACTTCCTGGCCCGCCACGACCTGCTCGACTCCCCCGCGCCGTCGCTCGCCGACCCGGCCGAGGCCTTCCGCAGCCACGCCGCCGTCGTCGGCCGCGTGCTCAGCAGCGACGGCACGGCCGACCGGGAGTACGACGGCTACTTCGGCCGGACCACGTTCGGCGCGACGATGTCGGAGTTCTACGGCTGGGACCTGGTGGTCCACGGCTGGGACGTCGCCCGGGCCACCGGCCAGGACTGGTCGATCAGCGACGCGGAGGCGGAGGCACTCGGCTCCGACGCCGACGCGTGGGGCGATGCGCTCTACAGCGAGGGCGTCTGCGCGGCAGCGGTCCCGGTCCCCGAGGACGCCTCCGTCCAGGACCGGCTGCTCGGCCGGCTCGGGCGCGACCCGCAGTGGGCCCCGAAGCCGGCGCCGCCTGCCTGACCCGGGGCCCACCGTGGAGGCGCTGGGGGGTCGTCCAGCTCTTCCGGCCGGCCGTGGCAGCGGTGGCTGGCGGTCGACTCCCGGCTCGACGGCTACGAGGGGAGGCGTACGACCGTCACCCCCGTCGTGGTGCTGGAGCCCGTCACCGAGGAATGAGGGGACGGCCGCGGGGGTTGGGCCCGGCACCGCCCCCACGAGGAGGACGCATGGCATCCGAGGTCGACAACAAGCAGAACGTGCAAGCCTTCTACGACCTGATGTTCAACCAGTGCCGGCCGGCCGAGGCGATCGAGCGGTACGCCGGGGACACCTACATCCAGCACAACCCGCACGTCGGCGACGGCAAGCAGGCCTTCGTCGACTACTTCGAGCGGATGGCGGCCGAGCACCCGGGCAAGCGGGTCGAGTTCATCCGCGCGCTCGCCGAGGGCGACCACGTGGTCCTGCACTGCCGCCAGACCTGGCCCGGCGACCTGGTCTACGCCGGGATCGACATCTTCCGGCTCGACGAGGCCGGGAAGGTGGTCGAGCACTGGGACGTGCTGCAGGTCGTCCCCGACCACTCCGAGAACGGGAACGGGATGTTCTGAGGCCGCCTCAGCGCGGACGGGTGTCGACGACCCCGCAGCTCGCGCTCGGCGACGGCGGTCGGACGCAGGGGCGGGTCGCCGGGCGTGCTGCTGGCCCCGCCGGTGGGTGGGCGGGGTGTGGGGCGGGGTCAATCTCGCCGGGGTGGGTCGTGTGTCGGGTCTGGTGTGGGGTCGAGGGGTTGGGTGCCGGTGTGGTCGCGGCGGAACCGCAGCCCGTGGGGGCTGGTCCACTGATACGTGCCGGGCTCGGCGACGGTGATCGCCCAGCCGGCGAAGGTCTTGTGGCGGTGGTGGCTGCGACACAGCGGCACCAGCTGACAGGTGCAGGTCGGGCCGCCGCGACCCCCGGCCGCCCAGGGGGTGGTGTGGTCGGCGTCGCAGCCCGCCCGGTCCGGGTCCAGGGATCGTGCGGGGCGGGTGCACCACGGGAACACGCAGTGGTGGTCCCGCAACGCGAGCCGCTCCTTGATCCGGTCGGGGACCTCGTAGGCGTCGACGTGGACATGGTCGGCCAGGTCGATCACCGGCTTCACCACCAGGTGGGTGCCCGGGTGGCCACACCAGGTCCGGATCTGCTCGGCGGTCACCGGGGACCGGGTGTTCTCCACCCGCCCCACCGGATCGTGCCCGGACAGCGCGGCCCGGGAGAGGTGGACGTGCAGCACCGTCTTGCGAACCGGGGGTTTCGAGGCTCGCTGCGCTCGCACCTCACCCTCCGGACCGGTGAGGTCGAGGGCGAGCTGACGGCGGGCCAGCTCACCGGCCGCGAGGGCCCGGCGTACGTCGAGGGACTCGGTGGAGCCGAGGTCGGCGAGCTGTGAGGCGATGCCGGAGACCGCGTCGTCGAGGTCGATCGCGTCGGCCAGGTCAAGCTCCCCGGACACCAGGCTGGTCCCGGCAAACGAGACCTGGGTGTGGTCCACGTCGAAGCGCCGACCGTCCGCCCCCGCCCGGCGCTCGGCCTCGGCGGTCTCGGGCATGAACCGGCCCACCGCCTCGACCACCAGCCGATCCACCTGCCCGGCCCTCACCCGACCCGCGACCGGCGCCACGTGCCGGTCCACGAACCCCGCCGCCTCGAGGGTGAGGCCACGGCCGATGGTCTGCTCGGCCACCCGCCTGGCCCGCCACCCCGCCACCTCACCGGACAGCACCCGGCCCCACAGCCGCGGCAGCCGGTGCGCCAGCTCCACCGCATGCCCGACGTACCGCTTCCCCGCCTCCGGACCCAGCCCCACCGCGGCCGCGAACTCCGCGGTCGCGAACTCGGTCACCAACGGCGCCCCCGGCCCCGCGATCGGCACCCCCCGCCCGTTCCCGAACACGTCCGGACCGCCATAGCACTCCGCATCATCGACATGCCCGGCCACATGCAACCCCGCCCACTCGACCGCGACCCCGAGCAGCTCCGCCTCGGCCCGGTCGGCCCGCTCCCGACACCCACGAGCGGTCGAGAGCAGCCCGGACGCCGTGTCCGGGACGCCGTTGACGACGCCGCTCGCAACGCCGATGGCCGTGGTGGTCATGCCCCCTACTCAAGCACCGACCACTGACACTCCCCCGACCCGGAAACCCCTTCTCCACAAGGCAATCCGATGGTTCCCGCCCTGCCCACCGTCCCGGGGTTTCGAGGCTCGGCCGTAGGCCGGCCTCACACCTCAACCTCCGGAAGGTGGCGCGGCCCAGGCCCGGAGCCGGAGGTTGAGGTGCGAGCGGAGCGAGCCTCGAAACCCCGCACCACGAGCAGGGCCGCAACCAGGCGCCGTACGAGGGATCGCCACCGAACCACCGGGTCCCTGGCTCGGCCGTAGCCGGCCTCGCACCTCCACCTCCGGAGAGTGGCGCGGCGCAAGCCCGGAGCCGGAGGTTGAGGTGCGAGCGCAGCGAGCCTCGAAACCCCCGCACCATACGCAGCGACCACCACCAGGCGCCGTGACGCACGCCCACCCGTTCCTCACCGGGGTTTCGAGGCTCGGCCGCAGGCCGGCCTCACACCTCAACCTCCGAACCTCCGCGCACCTCAACCTCGGACGCCGCGGCGGGCGCGCCAGGAGTCGGTGAGGAGCTCGGCGAGCTCGTCGGGGTGGAGCATGTCCAGCCACGCCCAGATCGAGACCTTGACGCGGAAGGTGTCGACCCGGAGGAAGGTGTCGGGGCGGTCGGCGAGCGCGTCGGCGGAGTCGAGCTCGAGCGACCAGTACTGAAGGATCTCGCGGCCGGAGTCGTCGTCGTGCCGGAGCCGCGCGAACGGGTGCCGCCCCACGTCGTACGTCGGCGAGCCCTCGTGGGCGACGCCCGGCCTCGCCCCGGCGAGCCCGGAGGCGATCCGCTCGACGTCGCGCCAGGTTGCCACGGGCGGCTACTTCTTGGCGGGCTTCTCGGTCGGCTGGGTGGTGGAGAGCGCGGCGACGAACGCCTCCTGGGGGACCTCGACGCGGCCGACCATCTTCATCCGCTTCTTGCCCTCCTTCTGCTTCTCCAGCAGCTTCCGCTTGCGGGTGATGTCACCGCCGTAGCACTTGGCGAGGACGTCCTTGCGGATCGCGCGGATGTTCTCCCGCGCGATGACGCGGGCGCCGATCGCCGCCTGGATCGGGACCTCGAACTGCTGCCGCGGGATCAGGTCCTTGAGCTTGCCGGCCATCATCACTCCGTACGAGTACGCCGCGTCGCGGTGCACGATCGCGGAGAACGCGTCGACGGGCTCGCCCTGCAGCAGGATGTCGACCTTGACCAGGTCGGCGGCCTGCTCGCCGGAGCGCTCGTAGTCGAGCGAGGCGTAGCCCTTGGTCCGCGACTTCAGCTGGTCGAAGAAGTCGAAGACGATGTCGCCCATCGGGAGCGTGTAGCGCATCTCGACGCGGTCCTCGGAGAGGTAGTCCATCCCCTGCAGGGTGCCGCGCTTGGCCTGGCAGAGCTCCATGATCGTGCCGATGTAGTCCGCGGGGCTGAGGATCGTGGCCTTGACGACGGGCTCGTGGACCTCGGCCATCTTGCCCTCGGGGAACTCGCTCGGGTTGGTGACCTCGTACTGCGTCCCGTCCTCCATCACGACGCTGTAGACCACGTTGGGCGCCGTCGAGATCAGGTCGAGCCCGAACTCCCGCTCCAGCCGATCGCGGGTGATCTCCATGTGGAGCAGGCCGAGGAAGCCGATCCGGAAGCCGAAGCCGAGTGCGCCGGAGGTCTCCGGCTCGTACGCCAGGGCGGCGTCGTTGAGCTGCAGCTTCTCCAGCGCCTCGCGCAGGTCGCCGAACTGGTCGCCGTCGATCGGGTAGAGCCCGGCGTAGACCATCGGGTTGGGGTGCTGGTAGCCGCCGAGGGCGGTGTCGGCGCCGTGGTGCTGGGTGGTGACGGTGTCGCCGACGCGGGACTGGCGGACGTCCTTGACGCCGGTGATCAGGTAGCCGACCTCGCCGACGCCGAGCTCGCCCGCCTTGACCTGCTCGGGGCTGATGACGCCGACCTCGAGCATCTCGTGGGTGGCACCGGTCGACATCATCTTGATCCGGTCGCGGTGGTTGAGCTTGCCGTCGATGACCCGGACGTAGGTGATGACGCCGCGGTAGGTGTCGTAGACGGAGTCGAAGATCAGGGCCCGCGGCGGCTTGTCGGCCGCTCCGATGGGCGGCGGGGTCTCGCTCACGATGTGGTGGAGCAGCGCCTCGACGCCGTCGCCGGTCTTGGCGCTGACCCGCAGCACCTCCGAGGGCTCGCAGCCGACGAGGCCGGCGAGCTCCGCGGCGTACTTCTCGGGGTCGGCGCTCGGCAGGTCGATCTTGTTGAGCACCGGGATGATGTGGAGGTCCGCGCCCATGGCGAGGTAGAGGTTGGCGAGGGTCTGCGCCTCGATCCCCTGGGCCGCGTCGACCAGCAGCACCGCCGCCTCGCACGCCGCCAGCGACCGCGACACCTCGTAGGTGAAGTCGACGTGACCGGGGGTGTCGATCATGTTGAGGACGTACGTCGCGGGCGTGATGTCCAGCAGCTCCGCGTTGTCGTCGTCGGCCACGGTCCACGGCATCCGGACCGCCTGGCTCTTGATGGTGATGCCGCGCTCGCGCTCGATGTCCATCCGGTCGAGGTACTGGGCGCGGGCCGAGCGCTCGTCGACCACCCCGGTCAGCTGCAGCATCCGGTCGGCCAGCGTCGACTTGCCGTGGTCGATGTGGGCGATGATGCAGAAGTTCCGGATGACCGAGGGGTCGGTCTGGCCGGGCTTCGGAGGCGCGGGAGTCGAGGGCACGTCGTACTTCCGTGAGGCGGGTGGCGGGAACGGTCATTGTTCCACGGCACACCTCGCCGACCGGAACTCGCGGAACCGCCGGTAGCGTCGCCGTCGTGCCCGCCGCGCCCGCCCAGACCACGGTCGCCATGGCCGGACGTACGCTGCCGCTGCTCCCGGCCGCCGCGTTCGTGCTGGTGTGGTCGTCGGGCTACATCTCCGGCCCGGCCGCCGTGCGCGCGGCGGCCCCGCTCACGGTCCTGGGGTGGCGGTTCGTCCTCGCGGCGGCCCTCGGCGCCCTGGTGGCAGTGGCGATGCGGCGGTCACCGCGGATGTCGCGACCGGTCCTGATCCGCGTGGCCGTGATCGGGCTGGCGATGAACGCCGTGCAGTTCTCCATGATGTTCCTCGCCTTCGACCGCGGCCTGCCCGCCGTGCTGGGGTCGCTCTTCCACGCCCTCAGCCCGGTGCTGACCGCGCTGCTGGCCGCGGCCCTGCTGCGGGAGCGGATCAGCCGGATCCAGGTCGGCGGCTTCGTGCTGGGCGTCCTCGGGGTGCTGGTCGTGCTCGGCCCGGAGGTCGAGGAGGCCGGCGGCTTCGTCGCGGTGGCGCTGGGAGCCACGGCGATGCTGATGCTCAGCGTCGGTACCCTCGGGCAGCGCTGGATCGGCGAGGAGCCAGACCTGCTCTGGTCGACGGTGGTGCAGTTCGCGGTGTCGGCGCCGCCGGTGCTGCTGGTCGGCGCCCTGGTCGAGGGCCCGTGGCCGGTGGTGGACCCGACGGTCACCGCGATCGCGCTCGGGTTCCAGGTCATCGTCAACTCGCTGCTCGGCCTCGGGCTGCTCGCCCTGCTCGTACGCCGCGCGGGACCCGGAGCGGCCGCCTCCCTGTTCTTCCTCTCGCCGCCGGTGACGGCGGTGCTGGCCTGGCTGGTGCTCGGTGAGACGCTCGGCCCCCGCGAGCTCGTCGGCCTGGTCGTCGCCGTGGTGGGCGTCGGCGCCGCCACCTGGACCCGGAAGGACCCGCCGCCGTGACGACGTACGGCACCCGCGTGGCACCGGGCAGCACCCCGCCGGCCGGACGGGGTCCCCTCACCCTCCCGCAGGCCGGGAGCCGTGTCCGCGCAGCCGGTGCCAGGTCCGCGCGGCCGGGTCGGCGGCCAGGAGGAGCAGCAGCGGGAAGTAGCTCGACGCCGGCACCGCCAGCGTGATGAGCAGCGCGAGCAGCAGCATCGCGACGTTGGCGCCGCCGTTGACCGGGTCTGCGTCGTCCTCACCGAGTCGTGCTGGACGAACCACAGCCGGGCGATGACCGCGAAGCTGAGCAGGAACGCCCAGATCTCCGCCTGGTTCTCGCGCAGCAGGTCGCGCACGGACCCGTACTCGTCGATCTGCGCCGTCAGCTCCACGAGCGGCAGGACCAGCAGGGTGATCGCGATCGCGACGACCGCGTCGAGGAAGGTGATCAGTCGCTCGAACCCGCGGTCCCTCTCGCGTGCAGCCACGGCGGCAGCCTACTGACGGCCGTGGTGGAGGATGTGCCTGTGAGCTCCGCCGTACGCCTCTCGACGACGATCCCGCACGGACGCACCGCCCGACGGCTGGAGTGGCCCTTCCTTCCCCCGGCCCTGCGGTCCGAGATCGAGGGGCACTGCGGCTCCCCGGTCGTCGAGGCGCACTCGCAGGGCGCCGGCTACACGCCGGGCTTCGCCTCGGTGCTGGTCTGCGAGGACGGGTCGCGGCACTTCGTGAAGGCCGCGTCGGTGAAGGCGCAGCGGATGTTCGCGGAGTCCTACCGCGAGGAGGCGCGCAAGCTCGCGCTGCTGCCGTCGTCGGTGCCCGCCCCGCGGCTGCTGTGGACGATCGAGCACGACTGGGTCGCGCTCGGGATCGACCACGTCCCCTCCCGGCAGCCGTACCGCCCCTGGCGGCAGGCCGACCTCGACGCCTGCCTCGACAGCCTCGAGCTGGTCGCCGCGGAGCTCACGCCGGCCCCGGGCGAGCTCGGCCTCGACACGTTCGCCGAGGAGTTCGCGTCGTTCCCCGACTTCTGGCGGCACGTCGCGGCGACCCGTCCCGGCCTCCCCCACCTCGACGACGCCGCCCTGCTGGCACGCGCGTACGCCGGCGTCACCGCGGGCGACAGCCTGGTCCACAGCGACGTACGCGACGACAACGCTCTGATCGACGACGACGGTCGCGCCTGGTTCTGCGACTGGAACTTCCCGGTGGTGGGTGCCGACTGGCTCGACTCGCTGCTGATGCTGATCGGTCCCCGGGGCGACGGGCTCGACGTGGCCGAGGTGATCGCCTCCCGCCCGCTGCTCCGCGACGTGCCCCCGGAGGCGGTGGACGTCGTGCTCGCGCTGGTGACCGGCTACTTCTGGAAGTCGGCCGACGACCCGGTGCCGCCCAGCTCCCCGCACCTGCGCGACCACCAGCGGTGGCAGGGAGATGTCTGCTGGGCATGGCTCGCGGAGCGGCGCGGGTGGGCCTCCCCCGCCTGACCTGCGATTTGTTGGCGACGACGCGGCGCTGTTAACCTTGCTCGTCGCGCGCGCCGCAGGCCGCGCACCCATGCTCAGGATCCGACCCACCGACCCGAAGGCTTCATCAGTGGCGAACATCAAGTCCCAGATCAAGCGGAACAAGCAGAACGAGAAGCGTCACGAGCGCAACAAGGCCGTCAAGACCGGCCTGAAGACCGCCGTGCGCAAGTTCCGCACCGCCGCCGACGCCGGCGACAAGGAGACTGCCGTCGCCGCCGGTCGCGACGCCGCCCGGATGCTCGACAAGGCCGCGTCCAAGGGCGTCATCCACAAGAACCAGGCCGCCAACCGCAAGTCGGCCATCTCCAAGCGCGCCGCCTCTCTCTGAGCGACCGCTGACTCGAAGGACCCGCTCCGGCGGGTCCTTCTCTCATTTGCCCGGCACTCGACGTGCTCAGCGCTCCCGCAGCCCGGTGACGGTGAGCACCAGCCGCTCCAGCGTGTACGACGCGTCGCCGGCCGCCCCCTTGACGTCGGCGTCGGCCTGCGCCACCGCGCGGATCGCACGCGCGATGCCGGCCTCCGACCAGGCACGTGACTGGTCGCGCACGGTCTTGACCTTCCACGGTGGTACGCCGAGCTCGCGGGCCAGGTCGGCCTCGCGCATCCCGCGCGCGGCGCCGAGGTAGCGGGCCAGCCCGCGGGCGCTGCCGGCGAACGCGGAGGTGACCAGGACCGCGGCGGTGCCGGTGTCGAGCGCCCACCGCAGCTCCTCGAGCGCGTGGGCGCGGCGACCGGAGAAGGCGGAGTCGGCGACGGCGAACGACTTGGCCTCGGCGCGTCCCCCGAAGTACTTCCGAACCTCGTCCTCGCCGATGGTCTCGCCGGGGAAGTCGGAGACCAGCTGGGAGACCGCGGCCGAGAGCCCGCGCAGGTCCTGGCCGACCGCCTGCACCAGCGCGGTCGTCGCCGGCTGGTCGATGCGGCCGCCGGCGGCCCGCGCCTCGGACGCGACGAACCCGGGGTAGTCGCTCGCGCGCAGCTCGGTCGACTTCGCCTCCGTCACCGTGTCGAGCTTGCGCAGCCTGGTCAGCACCCCGCTGCCCTTCTGGCCGCCGCCGTGGACCAGCACCAGCGCGACGTCGGGCACCGGCGCCGCGGCGTAGTCGAGCAGGGCGGGCACGGACTCCTCGGGGAGGTCCTCGAGGCCGCGGACCACCACGCACCGGGTGGCCGAGAACAGGGAGGGCGCGGTCAGCTCGCCCAGGGTGGCCAGCGACAGGTCGACGGCGCGGGAGTCGGCGTCCTCCGCCTCGGCGTCGTGGCCGCGCACCGCGGCGCGTACGGCCTGGATGGTCCGCTCGCCCAGGAACTCCTCCTTGCCCGTCACGAGGGTGACCCGGCCGAGCACGTCGGCTGCGCGAGGACCTGCCATGCCGGGGACCCTACCGAGTGGTGGCGACAGCGATCCCACCGTCCTCGGCGACGACGGCGAGGTCCCCGTCGAGATCGGTGCGCAGCACCTCCACCCCGGCCCCCTCGAAGGCCGCCAGCGTCTCGGGGGCGGGGTGGCCGTAGTCGTTGTCCGCACCCGCCGAGACCAGCGCCAGGCTGGCGCCGAGCCCGAGCAGCCAGTCGGTGTCCTGGAACCGGCTGCCGTGGTGGGGCACCTTGACGACGTCGACGGCGAGCCCCGGCCAGGCCCGCTCCAGGGCGAGCTGGCTCGGCGGCTCGACGTCGCCGGTGAGCAGCATCCGTACCCCCTCGACCTCGACGAGCAGGACGACGCTGACGTCGTTGGGGTTGTCGGCGACGTGGCCGGGAGGCGGCCACAGCACCTGCAGGGTCGCGTCACCGACGACCCGGGTGTCGCCGTACGGCGCGTCGCTGTGGGTCTCCACCTCGCCCACCTGCCGCCCCTCCTCGACCCCGGCGAGGCCGTCGACGTGGTCGGCGTGGGGGTGGGTGAGCACCAGCAGCGGCACCCGTTCGACCCCCAGCCGGTCGAGGCAGCGGTCGACGAGCGCGGAGTCCGGGCCGGCGTCGACGACCATCGCGCTCTCGGGACCGGTGCGTACCGCCAGCGCGTCGCCCTGGCCGACGTCGCAGGCGACGAGCACCCAGCCCTCGGGCGGCCAGCCGGCGACGGGCAGCCGGACCAGCACCAGGACCGCGACCAGGCAGCCGCAGCCGAGACCGGTCGCGGGCCTCCGCAGCAGCGGCGGAAGCGCCACCGTGATCGCGACGACGAGCAGGGTCAGCAGCACCAGGGCCCACGGCCCGGTGCCCCAGCCGACGGCCGGGAGCGGCAGCGCGGCACCCCGCTGGGCGACCTCGACCAGCCAGGCGGCGGACCAGCCCGCGGCCGTGCCCGGCACCCGGCCCAGCGGGTCGGCGACCAGCCCCGCGAGCCCGCCCAGGAGCCCCAGCACCGTCGCCGGACCGACGGCCGGGGCTGCGGCGAGGTTGGCCGCGACCGCGACCAGGCTCACCTGGCCGGAGATGCCCGCGACGAGCGGGGTGCAGGCCAGCTGCGCCGCGAGCGGTACGGCGACGGCCTCGGCGACCCACCGGGGCAGCCACCGCGCGAGCGCGTCGCGCAGCCCGGGCGCGACCAGCAGGATGCCGGCCGTCGCGACGGCAGACAGCGCGAAACCGACGGTGAGGGCGAGGCCCGGGTCGAGCAGCAGCAGCACCACGACGGCCACGCCCAGGGCCCGGGGGCCGCGCCGGCGGCCGTCGACGCCCATCCCGACCAGGCCGACCGCGCCCATCGCCGCGGCGCGGACCACGCTCGGCTCGGTGCGCGCCAGCAGCACGAACCCGACGATCCCGACCGCGCCCACGACGTAGTGGCCGCGGCCCCTGACGCCGCACCACCGGCCCAGCACCAGCAGGAAGCCGACCACCAGCGTCAGGTTGGTCCCCGACACGGCCAGCAGGTGGGTCATGCCGGTGGCCCGGAAGTCCTCGGCGAGCCGCGGGTCGAGGTCGCCGTCGTCACCGACGACGAGCGCCGGCACCAGCGCCCGCTGGTGGTCGGGCCGGTGGGCCACCGAGGCGCGGAGCGACGCCCGTACGGCCTCGGCGGCGCGCCACCACACGTCGGGGCGGGCGACCTCGACCGGGTCGGAGGAGGCGGCGAGCACGGCCGCCTCGTGGGGGCCGTCGGACGGCGCGAGGCGGCCGGCGAGCCGTACCCGCGACCCGAGGCGTACGTCGGCCCAGCCCGGGTCGGCGAAGACCAGGACCGGGACGCGGAGCCGGTGGGTCTCGCCCCGGCCGGTGACCTCGCGCAACGAGACCCGGACCGCGACTCCCTCCTCGAAGCCGTGGGTCGCACGCGGGTCGCCGACCACCACCCCCTCCGCGCTCACCTGGGCGCGCTCGTCGGCCAGCACGGTGACCGGCGCCCGGTCGAGCTGGGCCTGCCGCAGCAGCGCGCTCGCGGCGACGGCGGCCAGCACCAGGGTCGCGGCACCGAGCGCCAGGCTGCGGCGGACGCCGGCCAGCGCGAGACCGGCCACCAGGGCCACGAGGGCGGCCCATGCGGGGAGCAGCCCGCCGCAGAGCCCGCCCGCCCAGGCGGCGAGCGCCAGCGCGGGCATCCGCAGGTCGGTGCGCTCCACCCCTCACACCGTGACGAACGGCGCCATCGCCTCCAGCGTCGCCTCCCC
>CAVRTX010000003.1:0-68456 GCA_963724225.1 uncultured Actinomycetota bacterium
GCCGCAAGTCCCGGCGCTCCCCGCCCCGCGCTCTCTCCTCGTCCGGTTTCCACGCGCCCGTCGCGGCTGCGTCCCTCAGCCGCGGGGCGCAGCACTTCCTGCGGTCGAGACGAGCGGGCGTTCGTGCCTCACGCTCACTCCTCGCCCTTGATGAACGCCTCGACCCGGCGCCGGCCCTCGTCGTCCGGCAGCTGCACCGGCGGGCTCTTCATGAGGTACGACGACGCGCCGACGAGCGGGCCGCCGATGCCGCGGTCGAGCGCGATCTTGGCGGCGCGGATCGCGTCGATGATGATGCCGGCGGAGTTGGGGGAGTCCCAGACCTCCAGCTTGTACTCCATGTTGAGCGGGGCGTCGCCGAACGCGCGGCCCTCGAGCCGTACGTAGGCCCACTTGCGGTCGTCGAGCCACTGCACGTAGTCGGACGGGCCGATGTGGACGTTGCGGTCGTGGATCTTGCCCTTGAGCTCGCCGGTCAGGTTGGAGGTGACGGCCTGGGTCTTGGAGACCTTCTTCGACTCCAGCCGGTCGCGCTCCAGCATGTTCTTGAAGTCCATGTTGCCGCCGACGTTGAGCTGGTAGGTCCGGTCGAGGACGACGCCGCGGTCCTCGAACAGCTTCGCCAGCACCCGGTGGGTGATGGTCGCGCCGACCTGGCTCTTGATGTCGTCGCCGACGATCGGGATGCCGGCGTCCTCGAACTTCTTGGCCCACTCGGGGTCGGAGGCGATGAAGACCGGCAGCGCGTTGACGAAGGCCACGCCCGCGTCGATGGCGCACTGCGCGTAGAACTTGTCGGCCTCCTCGGACCCCACCGGGAGGTAGGAGACCAGCACGTCGGCGCCGGACTCCCGGAGCGTCCGCACCACGTCGACCGGCTCGGCGCCGGACTCCTCGATGGTCTCGCGGTAGTACTTGCCGAGCCCGTCGAGGGTGTGTCCACGCTGCACCTCGACCCCGAGGGTCGGGACGTCGCAGATCTTGATGGTGTTGTTCTGGGAGGCGTTGATCGCCTCCGAGAGGTCCTTGCCGACCTTGGTGTCGTCGACGTCGAAGGCGGCCACGAACTGCACGTCGGAGACGTGGTAGTCACCGAAGGTGACGTGCATCAGCCCGGGCACCGCCCCCGTGGGGTCCGCGTCCTTGTAGTACTCGACGCCCTGGATCAGTGAGGTGGCGCAGTTCCCCACTCCGACGATTGCAACTCGTACCGCACCCATGCGAGTTCTTCCTTCCTCGTCCTGCTGGTGGCGGTCAGCTCGGTGGCTGACCGGTGTTGGGCAGTGGGTCCGCGCCGGTGGTGGACGGATCCCCGGTTCGTTCGGCGTTGATCAGGTCGGACAGCCAGCGCACCTCGCGCTCGACCTGCTCGACCCCGTGACGCTGGAGCTCGGCCGCGTAGCGGTCGACCTCCTTCTGCGTCATGAGCAGCTCCTTCTGCACCCGCTCGAGGCGCTCCTGGAGCCGGCTGCGCCGGCCCTCGAGGACGCGGAGCCGGATCTCCATGTCGGTCCGGCCGAAGAACGCGAAGCGGATGTCGAAGGTGTCGTCGTCCCACGCCGTGGGACCGACCTCCGACATCAGGGTCTGGAACTCCGCGAGCCCCGCGTCCGTGAGCTGGTAGGCGATCTTGGGCCTCCGGCTCGTGGCCGCGGCCCCGGACACCTCGATCAGCCCGCCGCGCAGCATCTTCTTCAGCGCGGGGTAGAGCGAGCCGTACGACAGCACCCGGCCCCATCCGAGCATCAGGTTGAGCCGCTTGCGCAGCTCGTAGCCGTGCATGGGTCCCTCGTGCAGCAGTCCGAGGACTGCCAGCTCGATGGTCTCACCACGACGTGCCATGCGATCTATCGTACCGATATATCCGAACGGCACGAACCCGCCCCCTCACCGCGTGTCCCGGTCGCGCGATTTCGTCCCGTACGCGGCCCCCTGCGTACCCTGATCCGCGGACCTGCGCTCGGGGGCGCAGCGTCGTGGACCACCCCCGGACCGGAGAATCTTTGAACGTGAGCGGAAAGCGTCGGGCCCAGGGCCCCGCCCAGACGAAGAAGAAGCAGCCCGCCAAGCGCGGGTCGCGGCTGCGTCGCGTCCTGACCTGGCTGCTGGCGCTCGGGCTGGTCGGCGCGCTGCTGGCCGTGGGCGGCTTCCTCGTCCTCTACCAGGCGATCGACGTCCCCGACCCCAACGAGGACTTCGAGACCCAGACCTCCTTCGTCTACTACAACGACGGGGAGAGCCAGCTCGGGACGTTCGCCACCCAGAACCGGGAGTCGATCCCGCTGGACCAGATGCCCCAGACGATCAAGGACGGCGTGGTCGCCGCGGAGAACCGCAGCTTCTGGACCGACCAGGGCATCGACCCGCGCGGCATCCTGCGCGCCGCCTTCAACAACGCCAGCGGCAACGACACCCAGGGTGCGTCGACGATCACCCAGCAGTACGTCAAGATCCTCTACCTGACCCAGGACCAGACGCTCACCCGCAAGCTGAAGGAAGCGATCATCTCGCTCAAGCTGCAGCGGGACGTCAGCAAGCAGGAGATCCTCGAGGGCTACCTCAACACCATCTACTTCGGCCGGGGCGCGTACGGCGTGCAGGCCGCGGCGAAGGCGTACTTCGACCGCGAGGCCAAGGACCTGAACCTGCAGCAGAGCGCGGTCCTCGCCAGCGTCCTCAACGACCCCAACGACCTCGACCCCGCCCAGGGCAAGAAGGCCAAGCGCGAGCTGCTCGGCCGCTACCAGGCGGTGCTGGGTGCGATGGCCGACGAGGGGATGATCTCGGCCGAGGAGGCCGACAAGGCCTCCCGCAAGCTGCCGGAGTTCCCGGAGCTCGAGCAGGAGAGCCAGTACGGCGGCCAGCGCGGCCACGTCCTGACCATGGTGCGCAACGAGCTGATCCGGCTCGGCTTCGACGAGGACGAGATCGAGGGTGGCGGGCTCAAGGTCACCACCACGTTCACGCAGAAGGCGATGACCGCCGCCCAGGAGGGCGTCGCCGAGGTCCGGCCCACGGGCCTGCCCGAGGCGATCCCCGGCGTCGAGAAGGGCAGCACCGAGCCCGGCTCCGGCGACAAGGACCTCCACATCGGCGTCGCCAGCGTCGAGCCCGGCACCGGCGCGGTGCGCGGCATCTTCGGCGGCCAGGACTACCTCGACTCCCAGCTCAACTGGGCGGTCGCGGGCGGCCAGGCCGGCTCGACGATGAAGCCGGCCGCGCTGGTCGCCGCGATCGAGGACGGCTTCTCGCTCAAGGACACCTTCGAGGGCAACTCGCCGTTCGTGCTCCCCGACGGCACTGACTTCGAGAACCAGGGCGACACCGACTACGGCTCGTCGGTCTCGATGATCCAGGCCACCGAGGACTCCATCAACACCGCCTTCATCGACATGACCACGTCGATGAAGAACGGACCGCAGAAGGTCGTCGACGCCGCGGAGCGGCTCGGTGTCCCGCCGGCCGAGGCCCCCAAGAAGGCGCCCGGCTTCCCCAACACCTCGCCGGGCCTCGAGCCGCAGACCGGCGTCGCGCTCGGCAGCGCCACGGTCAGCCCGATCAACATGGCCAATGCGTACGCCACCATCGCCAACGGCGGCCGCGCCGCGGAGCCGTACATCATCGAGAAGGTCGTCGACCGCAACGGCGAGACCCGCTACCAGCACCGGGTCTCCGACACCGAGGCCGTCGAGCAGGACGTCGACCGCGACGTCAGCTACGCGCTCCAGCAGGTCGTCCAGAACGGCTCCGGCACCGCGGCGCTCCAGCTCGGCCGCCCGGCCGCCGGCAAGACCGGCACCGCCACCAACGGCGAGGGCGGGGTGTCCTCGGCGTGGTTCACCGGCTACACCCCGCAGCTCAGCACCTCGGTGATGTACGTCCGCGGCAAGGGCAACGAGCAGCTGCAGGGGTGGCTGCCGGAGTACTTCGGCGGCTCCTACCCGGCCGAGACCTGGACGGCCGTGATGCAGCGCGCCATGGAGGGGCTGCCGGTCGAGGACTTCCCGCCGCCGGCGTACGTCGACGGCGACGCGCCCGACGAGGGCCACGAGCCGTACACGCCGCCGCCGACCACCTCGGCACCGCCGACCACGCAGGCCCCGCCGACCACGCGGCCGCCGCAGCCGAGAAGCCGACGGAGACAAGGAGCCCTCGCGAGACGACCGACCACCGGAGACGAGCCGATCCCGACGGAGACGACCGATCGCCGACCCGGAGACGACGCGATGCCCCCGCAGGACCCGTGCGACCGGGTGGTCCCACCCCCGTCCTGCGGTTCCGAACCCCAGGGTGGCGGGGGCAGTGGCGGCAACGCCCCGGCGGCCGCGGCGTACAGCCCGGCGGCCCGCGAGCGGTACCTCGTGTGACGGACCCCCGGGTCCACCCCACCCGTGACGACGGTGTCGTCGCTGCCCTCAGCGAGGGGGTGGGGGGACCCGTCGGGGACCGTGCCGGCCGCCACCCCTGGTGGACCCCGGTGCGGGTGCTGCTCGCCCTCGCCGCAGTCGTGATGGCGCTCGGGATGGTGCAGAAGACCAGCTGCTACCAGGACTCCTGGCAGGACGGCAGCCAGCGCTACGCCCACATGTGCTACTCCGACCTGCCCTACCTCTACACCGGGCGTGGGTTCGCCGAGCTGGCCTGGCCCTACAGCGACGACCCGCAGGTCCGGGCCCGCTACGACGTCATGGAGTACCCGGTCGTCATCTCGTACTGGGCGTGGGGGACCGCGTGGGTCACGCAGCAGCTGAGCGGCGCTCCCGACGTCACCGAGCGGTACGCCGTCGCAGCCGGCGACCTCGCCGGGCAGGAGGACGTACGGCAGGAGTCCCGGCTGTTCGTCGCCGTCAACGCGGTCGGCTTCACGGCGCTGGTGCTGCTCACGGTGTGGTTGCTCGCCGGCGTGCACCGGTGGCGGCCGTGGGACGCCGCGATCCTGGCCGCCTCACCCGCACTGGCGCTGACGGCCCTCGTCAACTGGGACCTGCTGGCGCTGGTGTTCGTCGCCGGTGCCGCCTGGGCGTGGGCGCGCGACCGCCCGGTCCTCACCGGCGTGATGATCGGCCTCGGCACCGCCACCAAGCTCTACCCGCTGCTGCTGCTCGGGGCGCTGCTGGTGATCTGCGTACGGGAACGGCGGCTCCCCGACCTGGTCCGGGCGGGGGTCGCCGCGGTCGGCTCGTGGCTGCTGGTCAACGCGCCGGCGTACGTCACGGGCCCGGAGCAGTGGGCGCACTTCTGGACCTTCAACAGCGATCGCGGGCCAGACCTCGGCTCGGTGTGGCTGGTGGTCGACCAGGTGACCGGGGCCGGGCTGTCGGCCGCGACGGTCAACCTGGGGTCGTGGGTGGTGCTGCTGGCGTGGTGTGCGGGCGTGCTGGTGCTGGGGCTGCGGGCGCCGGTCACCCCGCGCTTCGCGCAGCTCGGGCTGCTGATCGTGGTCGGCTTCCTGCTGGTCAACAAGGTCTACTCGCCGCAGTACGTGCTGTGGCTGCTCCCGCTCGCCGCGCTGGCCCGGCCGCGGTGGCGCGACCAGCTGGTCTGGCTGTCCGGGGAGCTGTTCTACTTCGCGTCCGTCTGGTGGTACCTCGGCGGCTACCTCGACCCGGCGGGAGGCGGGGACGCCGGCTTCTACTGGGTCGCGATCGCGGTCCGGATGGCCGCGGAGTGCTACCTCGCCGCGGTGGTCGTCCGCGACGTGCTGCGCCCCGAGCACGACCCGGTCTGGCAGGAGCGTCAGCTCACGAGGACCCGGTCGAGGCCGGCGGTGGTGTAGCCGACGGCTGCGGGGGTTTCGAGGCTCGCTGCGCTCGCACCTCAACCTCCGGCGGCGTACCCGTGGTCCCTGCCCTGCGCCGGCTGCGGGGGTTTCGAGGCTCGCTGCGCTCGCACCTCAACCTCCGGCGGTGGGATGCGACTCCGGCCGGTCCTCCGGCGGTGGGTTGCGACTCCGGAGGTTGAGGTGCGAGGCCGGCCACGGCCGAGCCTCGAAACCCCGGGACCGTGCCCGCGGCCCCGGGGGGCGTCAGCTGACGAGGACCCGGTCGAAGCCGGTGGCGGTGTAGCGGACCCGGACGTCGATCTCCTCGCCGACCTGGGGGACCCGCGCGCCCTGCGGCAGGAACAGCATCGAGGCCTGCATGTGCGGCGGCTCGGCGAACAGCCGCTGCTTGCCGTCGATCGTGAACGGGCTGCGGACGAAGCCGACGGCGTCGAGGCCGCCGCGGGCCAGCGTCGCGGCCCGTGCCTTGAGGCTGGTGTCGCCGGTGGGCGACTCGAGGCCGATCCCGTGGGCGGTGCCGCCGCTGACCACCAGCAGGTGGCCCGCCTTGGGCGCGGACCGGCCGCGGTAGCCGAACGCCTCGCCCCGCTCGACCTCGTGCACGTCGAGCACGGTGGCGGTCACCCGGAGCGCGCCGCGGTCACCGAGCCAGAGGCCGGTGCCGATCCGCGGCCGGATCCGGAAGTCGGCGTACGAGGCCCGCAGCGTCGCCAGCTCCTCGGGCGTGAGGTGGCTGACCCAGACGGTCGCCTGGCCCTCACCCCCGGCGAGCCCGGCGGCGACCACGTCGTTGAGCAGCCGACGCACCTCGCCGAGGTGGGAGCCCTGGGCGAGCGGCAGGTGCAGCGCGATCCCCTCGAGCCGACCGGCCCGGGCACCCGCGAGCCACTCGGCGGCGCCACGCAGCCCGCGGCCGGTGAGGCCGTGCCGGCGCATGCTGGTGAGGTGCTCGAGCACGAACCGGGCACCCCGCTGCCGGCCGAGCAGGTCGGCGAGGTCGGCCTCGCGGCCGACGGTGTGGATCACCCGGCCGGCCAGGTCGTCGGGCACCTCGAGCGCGGCTCCGAACGGTCGCCACGGCGTCATCACCAGCAGGTCGCCGTGGAAGCGCTGGGCGACCTCGGGCAGCTCCTCGTACGTGCCGACCGCGATGGTGTCGACGTCGAAGCCCTGGTCGGCCAGCCACTGGGCGCGACGGGCCAGCCGGCCGAGCCCGAAGCCGTAGCCGTTGCCCTTGAGCACCGGCACCAGTCCCGGGGTCGCCTCGGCCACACCGCGCAGGTGGTCGCGCCACCGCTCACCGTCGACGGACAGCGTGAGCCCCATCAGCCGCGCCGCCGCATGTAGAGGTCGAACGCGCGGTAGAGCGGCTTGTGGAGCGGCAGGTCCCACTCGCCGGCGTACTCGACCGCCTCGCCGCCGGTGCCGACCTTGAACTGGATCAGGCCGACGTGGGGGTCCTCGGAGTCGAGGGTGTCGGTGATGCCGCGCAGGTCGTAGACCTCGGCGCCGGCCGCGATCGCGTCGCGGATCATCTCCCACTGGATCGCGTTGGACCCGCGCACGTCGCGCTTCTCGGTCGACGAGGCGCCGTAGGAGTACCAGGCGTGGGTACCGACCCGGATCGCGATGGTGGCCGCGACCAGCTCGCCCTCGTGGCGGGCGAACCACAGCCGGATCCGGTCGGGGTCCTCGGCGTGGAGCGCGTCGTACATCGCCGCGAAGTAGGACAGCGGCCGCGGGGTGAAGCCGTCGCGTCCGGCGGTGTGGACGTAGAGGTCGTGGAACGCCTTGAGGTCGGCGCCGCTGCCGGAGCTGACCTCGACCCCCTCCTTGGCGGCCTTCTTGATGTTGCGCCGCCACTGCTGGTTCATGCCCTTGAGGACGTCGTCCTCGGACCGCCTGCCGTCAGCCGAGGCGAGCGGGATCCAGAAGTTGAACCGCGGTTGGCCGGCGGCGAAGCCGCCCTCGACCGCCTGCGGACGCCACCCGAGCTCCTCGAGCTGGGAGACCACCCGCGCCCCGACCGGGGAGCGCTCCAGCGGGGCGACCTCGTCGAGCCGTCGTACGGCCGGGTCGGCGATGCCGTCCTTGACCTGGGCGGCGCTCCACCGACGGGTGATCACGGGCGGGCCGATCCGGACACCGAAGGCGCCCTTTCCCTTGAGGTGCGCCGCCATCGGCCGCAGCCACGCGCCGAGGTCGTCGGAGTCCCAGTCGAGGACCGGCCCCTCGGGCAGGTAGGCGAGGTAGCGCCGGAGCCGCGGCAGCTGCCGGTAGAGGACCAGCGCAGCACCCACGACCTCGTCGTCGCGGACCCAGCCGAGCGACTCCGCCCGCCACTCCGGCTTGGCGTCGGCCCACGCCGGGGTCTGCAGGAAGCTCACCGAGCTGCGGCTCCGGACGAAGTCGAGGTGCTCCCCCGGGGACAGGGTGCGGACGGTGAGGTTGGCATTCACCCGTCGAGGCTATCTGGTGGTCGGCGGGCCCTCAGAGCCGCTCACGGAGCCACGCGAAGTCGGCGACGTGCTCGTCGGCGCCGCCCGGCGTCTCGCACACGACCGGCGCCCCCGCGTCGCGCACGACCGAGGCCAGCAGGTCGGGGTCGACCTTGCCGGCGCCGAGGTTGGCGTGGCGGTCGGCGCCCGAGTCGAACTCGTCGCGGCTGTCGTTGCAGTGGACCAGGTCGATCCGCCCCGTGATCCGGCGTACGTCGTCGACGACCGTCTCCAGCGCGTTGCCGCCGGCGTGGGCGTGGCAGGTGTCGAGGCAGAACCCGACCCGGTCGGCCTGCTCGCAGGCGGCGATCGCGTCCCAGACGCCGGCGATCCGCTCGAGGTAGCGGGTCATCGCGTTGTCGCCGCCGGCGGTGTTCTCGATCAGCAGCGGGAGCTTGAGGTCGACGGCGTCGACGGCCTTGCGCCAGTTGTCGAAGCCCGTCTCAGGGTCGTCGTCCTGGTTGACGTGGCCGCCGTGGACGATCAGCCCCTTGGCGCCGATCGACGCGGCGGCGTCGACGTGCTGCTGGAGCAGCTTGCGGCTGGGGATCCGGATCCGGTTGTTGGTCGTCGCGACGTTGACGATGTAGGGCGCGTGGACGTAGAGGTCGATGCCCGCCGCCGCCGCGTCGTCGCGCAGCCCGTCGGCACCGCCCGCGTAGCGGAACTCGGGGCCCTTGTATCCCTGCGGGTCGCCGAGGAAGAACTGCACGTGGGGTGCCTGCCGGGCGCGTGCCTCGGCCAGGGGGTCGGTCTGGTCGACGTGGGCTCCGATGTGCATGACCTCCACACTAGGCGGGGACACCGTCGGGGGCTCCGACGGCCAGGTGCCACGGATTCCGTCGTCCGGCCGCAACGCTGCTAGCCTCGTCCGGTTGCCGGTCCGATCCGGAACACGACGCAAAGCCCTCCTGCCACGGAGAGTCCGTGGCCGCTCTAGTCCAGAGGAGGTGGAGACCGCTGTGCGTGCCTATGAAGTGATGGTCATCCTCGACCCGAGTCTCGAAGAGAGGACCGTCGAGCCGTCGCTCGACAAGTACCTCAACGTGATCCGCAAGGACGGTGGCACCGTCGACAACGTCGACGTGTGGGGCCGCCGCCGGCTCGCGTACGAGATCCGCAAGAACGCCGAGGGCATCTACGCCCTCATCACCCTGAACGCCGAGCCGGACACGGTCAAGGAGTTCAACCGCCAGCTCGGTCTCAACGAGGCCGTGCTCCGCACGAAGGTGCTGCGCCCCACGGCCTGAGGCTGTGGACCGACACTTCCGTGTGTCGGCGCCGGTGCCTAGCCTTCGGCTGGGACCCAGCCCGACCGACCAGTGGACAGACCAGGGAGACAACACATGGCAGGCGAGACCGTCATCACCGTCGTCGGCAACCTCGTCGACGACCCGGAGCTGCGCTTCACCCCCTCGGGTGCGGCCGTGGCCAACTTCCGGATCGCCTCGACGCCGCGGACCTTCGACCGCCAGACCAACGAGTGGAAGGACGGCGACGCGCTGTTCCTGACCTGCTCGGTGTGGCGGCAGGCTGCGGAGAACGTCGCGGAGTCCCTCCAGAAGGGGATGCGGGTCGTGGTGCAGGGGCGGCTGAAGTCGCGCCAGTACGAGACCCGTGAGGGCGAGAAGCGGACCGTCTTCGAGATCGACGTCGACGAGGTCGGCCCCTCGCTGCGCTACGCGACCGCCAAGGTCACCCGCACCCAGCGCTCCGGCGGTGGCGGCGGCTACGGCGGCGGCCAGCAGGGCGGCGGCGGCCAGCAGGGCGGCGGTCAGCCGGACCCGTGGGCCAGCAACGCCCCGCAGGGCGGTGGCGGCGCTCCCCAGGGTGGCGGCCAGTCCGACCCGTGGGCGGCGCCCGGCGTCGCCGGCGACGAGCCCCCGTTCTGATCCACACCCAGTCCGGAGGTTGAGGCTCGAGGCCGCCCGCGGCCGAGCCTCGAAACCCCCGGAACCCCACCACCAACCTCAACCATTCCGGCTCCGGCCGGGCTTCGGAAAGGAAGCACCACAATGGCCAAGGCAGTGATTCGCAAGCCCAAGAAGAAGGTTTGCCAGTTCTGCAAGGAGAAGGCGACGAGTGTCGACTACAAGGACACCACGCTGCTCCGCAAGTTCATCTCCGACCGCGGCAAGATCCGCGCCCGTCGGGTGACCGGCAACTGCGTCCAGCACCAGCGCGACGTGGCCATCGCGGTCAAGAACGCCCGCGAGCTCGCCCTCCTGCCCTACACCTCGACCGGTCGCTGAGAGAGGAGCCCCTGATGAAGATCATCCTGACCCAGGAGGTCTCCGGCCTCGGCGCCCCCGGCGACGTGGTGGAGGTCAAGAGCGGCTACGCCCGCAACTACCTCGTCCCGCGCGGTGCCGCCATCGTGTGGACCCGCGGTGCCGAGAAGCAGGCCGAGTCGATCAAGGCCGCGCGCACCGCGCGTGCCGCTCGCGACGCGGACCACGCCGTCCAGATCAAGACCAAGCTCGAGGCCGACACGGTCCCGGTGCAGGTCAAGGCGGGTGACTCGGGCCGGCTGTTCGGCGCCGTCACCTCCGCCGACATCGCCGCCGCGCTGACCGAGGCGTCCGGCGAGTCCGTCGACAAGCGCTCGATCGCCGTCGGCAACCCGATCAAGTCGCTCGGCACCCACGAGGTGTCGGTCAAGCTCCACGACGAGGTGTCGGCCGCGGTCACCCTCAACGTGATCCCCGCCTGACCCGAGCGCACTGCAGCACCCGGGGCCGCCCCTCCCACCGAGGGGCGGCCCTGCTGCGTCCCCGGGCGCTGTCGGCCAGGGGTGGGTCCGCCACCGTCCGTACGACGCGTTCGGTGGATCAGCCACCGCTGGGTGCCGGGTGGACCGCCACCACGACGTCCGACGCCCACGGCCGGGCTGCGTGCACGAAGCAGAGCGCGATCGCTGCGACCAGGGTGCCGATCGCGACGGCGACGGCCGGCAGGGCCAGGGCGGGCACGCCGGCGCCGTACACGACGGGCGGCAGCAGCATCGTCAGCACCGCGCCGAGCGCCACGGCCTGCCAGCCGTTCCGGGCCGGGCGGTCCCCGTCGGTGTCCCCGTCGGTGCTGCAGCCGGTGGCGGCGCGGAGGGCGAGCGCCAGCAGCAGCACGAAGCCGGGGGTCGGCAGGTCGAGCACCCAGCGCAGCGACTCGTCCAGGCCCCGGACCTGCGCGGCCAGCGGGGGCAGCCACAGCAGCAGGGACACCAGCCCCGCGACCGCCGCGACGCCCTGCAGCAGCCGGTGGTGCCCGACGTGCGCCGGCAGCCGTCGTACGCCGAGCAGCACCAGCACCCAGCCGAGCGGGTCGGGCACCAGGTCCAGCCCCGGGTCGCCGACCGTGGCGTCGAGGACCACCAGGACCAGGCCGAGGCCGATCGACTGGAGGGGGCGCACGGCCACACCTTAGGTCGTGGCCGGGACCCCCGTGACCAGCCAGGCGTCGCTGCGGGCGCGCCGGGTGAGCACCACCCAGCGGGCGCCGATGAAGACCCCCGCGAACGCGACCCAGACCGCCAGCAGGCCGCCGCCGACCAGGACCGCCACGAACACCGCGGGGACGTAGACCAGCAGCACCACGGTCCCGGCCCACGCCAGGTAGCGGCCGTCCCCCGCCCCGATCAGGACGCCGTCGAGCACGAAGACGATCCCGGCGATCGGTTGCCCGACGGCGGCCACCAGCAGCACGCCCACCAGCCGGTCGTGGACCGCGGGGTCGCCGGTGAACAGTGGGCCGAGCAGCGGGCTCGCGAGTGCCAGCAGCGCGCCGGTCACGACCCCGGACCACAGCCCCCACCGGACCATCCGGTCGGTCACCTCGCGGGTGCCTGCCACGTCGCCGGCGCCGAGGTAGCGCCCGGTGATCGCCTGGGCGGCGATGGCGACGGCATCGAGCACGAACGCGAGGAAGGTCCACAGCGTGAGCGCGAGCTGGTGGGTCGCGAGGTCCGCGGCCTGGTCGGCGTCGGTGAGCGCACCCAGCGTGACGGCGTACGTCGTGACCAGCAGCGCGGCGCGGAGCGTCAGCGTGCGGATCACCAGCGGGACGCCGGCGTGCGCGGCCGCCCGGATGCCCGCCAGGTCGGGGCCGAGCGCGGCACCCTCGCGCCGCGCGGCCCGGACGACGACCGCGACGAGGACGGCCGCGCTGAGGACCTGCGCCAGGACGGAGCCCCAGGCCGACCCGGCGATCCCGAGTCCGGCGCCGTAGACCAGCAGCAGGTTGAGCGCGACGTTCGCGGCGTTGCCGAGGACCGCCACCGCGAGCGGGGTCCGGGTGTCCTGCAGGCCGCGCAGCACCCCGGTGGCGGCCAGCATGACCAGCAGCGGGGTGGTGCCGAGGAAGGCGATCCGCAGGTACGCGACCGCCTGCTCCTCGACCTCGACGCCGGCCCCGAACAGCTGGACGAGGGGCGCGGTGAGCGCGACGCCGAGCACGGTGGTGACGGTGCCGATCAGCACCGCCAGCCACACCCCGTCGATGCCCTGGGTGAGGGCGCCGCGGGTGTCGCCCGCGCCGAGGTGCCGGGCGACGCTGGCGGTGGTGCCGTACGCGAGGAACACGCAGAGCCCGACGGCGGTCTGCAGCACGGCGGCCGCGATGCCGAGCCCCGCCAGCGAGGCGGTGCCGAGGTGGCCGATGATCGCGGCGTCGGCGAGCAGGAACAGCGGCTCGGCCGCGAGCGCGAGGAAGGCCGGGACCGCCAGCCGCAGGATCTCGCGGTCGTGGCTGCGGGGCATGGCGCCCACGGTAGCCGTACGCACGCGCGAACGTAAGGGGCATGAGGGACATGTGGTCCTCACAACACTGGTCTGGACCACTTGTGGGTATTCGGTGGATTGATCAACAAGCTTCCCCTCAGTCGTGGTAACGGAGCGACCCGACCGGAGGCCCCTGTCCGGATGCTGGCGAGGGGTCGATCAATTTTCCGTCCACACCCTGTGGTCGGCGTTGTCGCAGGTCAGAGGGGGTGTGGCGGCGGCGCCCCGCGTGGCATCCACAGCCTGTTCCCCAGCCCGTGCACAGCGCCGTGCGTGTCGTCCACCACCACCCCCGAGTTATCCCCAGCCCCTGTGGACAACGGACTGTCGGTCGCGGTCGGGACCACGTAGGTTCCGCTGCGGTCGTCCGGCCGTGTCAGGTCCCCGTGTCAGGGGTCACGGCTAGCGTCTCGGGCAGGTCAGCACAGCACACCAGGGGGACGGTCGGTCCGTCCCCCGCAGCGGCGCGAGGAGGTCCGGGTGAGCGTCACCGACTACGACCCCGGTGGGGCTCCTCCGCCCTACGAGGAGTGGGGTGACGGTCCGGCGGCGTACGCCCCCGGCGAGGCGCCGCGGCCCTCCGGCGGTGGCCGGGTGCCGCCGCAGGACGAGGCGGCCGAGCAGAGCGTGCTGGGCGCGATGATGCTCTCCAAGGACGCCATCGCCGACTGCGCGGAGTCGGTCCGCGGCGTCGACTTCTACCGCCCGGCCCACGAGCTGATCCACGACGCGATCATCGACCTCTACGGCCGGGGCGAGCCGGCCGACCCGGTCACCGTGGCGGCGGCGCTGCAGCGCCGGGGCGAGCTCGCCCGGGTCGGCGGAGCCCCCTACCTCCACACGCTGTCGGCCAACGTGCCGATCGCGGCCAACGCGGGCTACTACGCCGAGATCGTCCGCGAGAAGGCGATCCTGCGGCGGCTGGTCGACGCCGGCACCCGCATCGTGCAGATCGGCTACGCCGGCGAGGGCCAGGTCGACGACGTCGTCGACGAGGCGCAGGCCGAGGTCTACAAGGTCACCGACCGCCGGACGTCCGAGGACTACGCGCCGCTGTCGGACATCATGGACGGCGTCCTCGACGAGATCGAGGCGATCGGCAACCGCGAGGCCGGCCTCTACGGCGTCCCGACCGGCTTCGCCGACCTCGACGACCTGACCAACGGCCTGCACGCCGGCCAGATGATCATCGTCGCGGCCCGGCCCGCCATGGGGAAGTCGACCCTGGCGCTCGACCTGTGCCGCGCCGCGTCGATCCACAACAACATGACCAGCTGCTTCTTCAGCCTGGAGATGACCCGCTCCGAGATCACGATGCGGCTGCTCTCCGCCGAGGCGAAGGTGCCGCTCAACCACATCCGCAACGGCCAGATGAGCGACGACGACTGGACCAAGCTGGCCCGCAAGATGGGCGAGGTCTCGAGCGCGCCGATGTTCATCGACGACTCGCCCAACATGACGATGATGGAGATCCGGGCCAAGGCGCGGCGGCTCAAGCAGCGCCACGACCTCAAGCTGATCGTGATCGACTACATGCAGCTGATGACCTCCGGCAAGAAGGTCGAGTCCCGCCAGCTCGAGGTCTCGGAGTTCTCCCGCCAGATCAAGCTGCTGGCCAAGGAGCTCGAGCGTCCCGATCATCGCGCTCTCCCAGCTCAACCGTGGTCCCGAGCAGCGCGGCGACAAGCGCCCGATGATGAGCGACCTGCGCGAGTCCGGCTCGCTCGAGCAGGACGCCGACATGGTGGTGCTGCTCCACCGCGACGACGTCTACGAGAAGGAGTCGACCCGCCCCGGCGAGGCCGACCTGATCGTCGCCAAGCACCGCAACGGCCCCACCCGCGACATCACCGTCGCCTTCCAGGGCCACTACTCCCGCTTCGTCGACATGGCCCACTGACCGGCGGCTCCGCGGCGGCGCACGACCCGGTCAGGATTCGAGAAGCCTCCCGGCCGGGCTCGGGGCTAGCGTCGTCCATGGCGACGACGAAGAAGACGGAAGGGCGGCTTCTCCGAGATGGAGAAGGCCGCGATGAAGGAGCGCGCGGCGGAGCTGAAGGCCCAGGCGCGCGGAGCGGACGGCGAGGCCGACCTGATGGCCAAGGTCGGCGAGATGCCGGACGACGAGCGGGTGCTGGCCACGAAGTTCCACGAGATGGTCAAGGAGGTCGACCCCGACCTCACCTCCGCACCTGGTACGGCATGCGGGCGTACGCGCGCGACGGGAAGGTGCTCTGCTTCTTCCAGAGCGGCGCGAAGATGAAGACCCGCTACTGCACCATGGGGTTCAGCGACCAGGCCTGGCTCGACGAGGGCTCGCTGTGGCCGACGTCGTACGCGCTGACCACCTGGAACGCCACCAACGAGAAGAAGCTGCGCTCCCTGGTGCCGGAAGGCCGTCGGCTGAGGCAGTCCGGCGATCGTGCAGCGATCCTGCACGGTTCCGTGAGCCACCGTCGCTGTTCGGCCGGGGGCCCGGGACCTGACACTGCACACGTGTACGTGCCCGCGACGGTGGCAGCAGGTGACCGGACGTCGACCGAGCCCGGTCCCGCCGACCTCGCTGCGGGGGTGGACGTCGCCCGGATGCAGCGTGACCGGCTCGCGCGCCTCCAGCGCACGCTCCGCGAGCGGCAGCTGGCCTGCGTGCTGCTGTTCGATCCCCTCAACGTCCGGTACGCCACGGCCGAGGGTCCGTTCACCGTGTTCAACCTGCACAGCACGTTTCGCTGGGCGATGGTGCCGGCCGAGTCCGAGCCGGTGCTGTGGGAGTACCCGGGGGCGCTCCACGTCACGGCGACCCGGTGGTCGCGGAGACCTGCGCGCCGCCGAGGGGTGGACCTACTTCGGGGCGGGTTCGAACTCCGGTGCTGCGGCGGCCAGGTTCGCCGACGAGATCGTCGCCGAGCTCGTCGAGCGCGGACTGGACGACGAGCAGGTCGGCGTGGACCGGCTCGAGACGGTGGCGCACCTCGCGCTGGCCGAGGCGGGGGTGCGCGTGGTCGACGGTCAGGCCGCGGCCGAGCAGGCGCGTGCGGTCAAGACCCGCGACGAGCTCGCCGCCTGCGCGCCAACGCCGCGGCCTGCGACCGGGCGATCGGACGGCTGCTGGAGGTGATGCGGCCGGGCGTCTCCGAGGACGAGCTGTGGAGCGTCCTCGTGGGGCACTCCCTCGAGCGCGGCGCCGAGTGGTGCGAGACCGGCTGCTGTCGTCGGGTCCGCGGACGAACCCGTGGATGCAGGAGGCCACGGCGCGGGTGGTGGGCGACGGCGAGCTCGTGGCGTTCGACACCGACCTGGTCGGGCGGCACGGCTACCTCACCGACGTCTCCCGGACGTACCTGTGCGGCGACCGGCGCGCCGCGCGACGAGCAGCGCCGCCTCTACGCGGCCTCGTACGACTTCCTCCAGACCTGCCTGCCGCACTTCCGCCCCGGCGCCTCCTTCGAGGAGCTCGGGCGCCGGCTCGGACCGCTGCTGCCCGGCGGAGTTCCGCCCGCAGCGCTACCCCTTCATCGCCCACGGGACCGGGTCTCGTCGACGAGTACCCCTGCGTGAACTTCACCGACCACCACGACGGCGAGCTGGAGGTCGGCATGGTGATGAGCCTCGAGTCGTACGTCGGCGCCGTGGGTGGCCGCGAGGGGGTCAAGCTCGAGGAGCAGTTCATCCTCACCGAGGACGGCCCCGAGCTGCTGTCGCGCGGCCCCCTTCGACCTGCGGCTGCTGGGCTGACGGAGTCGTCGGCGCTGCCAGACGGGACGGTTCCTCGCTACCGTTCGGGGGTGGCGACAGGCACGGTGGTGGTGACCGGGGCGTCCACGGGGATCGGCGCGGCGACCAGTCGCCACCTCGCGGGCCGCGGCCTCCACGTGCTCGCCGGCGTACGCCGGGACGAGGACGCCGAGCGGGCCGAGTCGTGGTCGCCGCGGATCCGGGCCGTCCGGCTCGACGTCACCGACCCGGGAGACGTCGCGGCGCTGGTGACCGAGGTGGCGGCGGCGCCCAGCGGGCTCCGGGCCCTGGTCAACAACGCCGGTGTCGCGGTCGTCGGCCCGGTCGAGGCGCTGACGGTCGAGGACTGGCGCCAGCAGCTCGAGGTCAACGTGCTCGGCCAGGTCGCGGTCACCCGGGCGCTGCTGCCGCGACTGATCGCGACCCGCGGCCGGGTCGTGATGATGAGCTCCATCGGGGGCCTCGTGGCGGGGCCGCTGTTCGGTCCGTACGCCGCGTCGAAGTTCGCGATCGAGGCGTTCACCGACGTGCTCCGGCAGGAGGTCGGACCGCTCGGTGTACGGGTGGTGGCCGTCGAGCCGGGGGCGATCGCCACGCCCATCTGGGAGCGCGGCCGGCTCGCCGGCGACGGACGCTGGGACACGGTCGAGCCGGCGGTCCGGCACCGCTACGCGCGGCTGGTCGAGGCGGTCCGCGAGCTCGCCGACCGCGGTGCCCGCGACGGCCTGCCGCCCGAGGCGGTGGCCGAGGTGGTCGCCCGCGCGCTGACGGTCCGGCGCCCCCGCACCCGCTACCTCGTGGGCCGGGACGCCGTCGCCCAGGCGTGGCTCGGCCGGCTGCTGCCCGACCGTGCGATGGACGCGCTGGTCCGCCGCGCGATGCTCGGCGGCTGACGCCGCGGGCGGGATCGCTGGTCGACATTTCCGAAACGGGGATGGTCCTCCGGGGCGGGTCGGCAGTATTTCGGGGCGGCCGGCCCAGCCTGGCCGGCATGAACCTGGGGGGGAACATGAAGGAAGTACGAAAGCTGGCGCTGGTCCTCGGCGCCGCCGTCACTGCGGGGGCCACGACGCTCGCCGCGCCCGCGCAGGCGGGCAGCGGCGAGGGCGGCAGGGGGTGGTGGCCGAGGGGCTTGCACCGACCCGTTCGGCCTGACCCAGACCCGCCGTGACCTGGTGGTGACCGAGGCCGGTGGCGGCCGGGTGCTGACCATCAACAAGGAGTCGCACCGGGTGCAGACCGCGGTCGACGACCTCGGTCCGTACGTCGCGTCGGGCGCGGTCAAGATCGGCGGGACGTTCGTCATCGTGACCGGCGAGGGCGACCCGGGGGCACCGGTGCCGGGCTCCTCGGTGCTGGTGGCCAAGCGGGGTGAGGACGCCGACGCAGCTGGCCGACCTCCTCGACCACGAGCTCGAGTTCAACCCGGACGGCCAGACCCAGTTCGGACCCGACGGCGAGCCGCTGGACGCGCTGTCCAACCCGTTCTCGGTGATGAAGGACAAGACCCGCAAGGGCTTCGTCCTGGTCGCCGACGGTGGCGCCAACGACGTGCTGCGGGTGGACCGCGAGGGCGACGTCGAGACGTTCTTCGTGCCGCCGACGGTCAACACCGGGGCCTGCGAGGGGCTGGAGAACAACGACGAGAACACCGTCGGCTGCGACCCGGTGCCGACCGGGCTCGGCGTACTCGCCGGACAAGAAGCAGGTCTACGTCTCGGCGCTGACCGCCGAGGTCCCCGGTGAGGGCAGGGTCTACGTGGTGGACTCCAGAGACCGGCGAGCTCGAGGCGCACGATCCGGGGCTTCAGCGCGCCGACGGGCGTCGCGGTGGACAGACTCGGGCACGCTGTTCGTCTCCGAGCTGCTCGAAGGGGCTCCGGCCGGTCCGCCGCCGGACGACTTCGACCCGAGCACGGTCGGCCAGGTCGTCCGGGTGGCCACGGACGGCGACGCGCAGCGCGTCGCAGGTCACGATGCCGGTCGGCCTGGTGGCCGACGGAGCACCGCCTCTACTCGACCGCATGGTCGGTGGCCGGGCCTGTTCCTCGGCGCCACCGGCCTCGGCCAGGTGGTCGAGGTCGGCCGACGGCGTCGTTCGAGTCGATCAGCGGCAGCGAGGACACCCGCCGCGTCCGGCCCAGCGGCCTGGGCGAGACGCATGAGGCTGCGGGGCTCGCTCCGCTAGCAGCCACCGCACGTGGCCCGGACCGAGCAGTCGGTCCGGGCCACGTCGTCGCGTCCGGATGCGCCAGACTGCAGGCCATGCGGCTGCCGGACCCTGCGCTCGTGGTGCTGGTCGGGGCGTCGGGCTCGGGCAAGTCCACCTGGGCGGGGGAGCGCTACCGCGCGCAGGAGGTCGTCTCCTCCGACGCGCTGCGGGGCGTGGTGGGGAGCGGCCCGTACGACCTCGACGCCACCGACGACGCCTTCGCCCTGCTGGAGACGGTCGTGGCCGCACGCCTGGGCCGCGGCCTGACCACCGTCGTCGACACCCTCGGTCTCGACCCGGGGCGCCGGCGCGGCTGGCGGGCGGCGGCGTCGCGGGCCGGGCTGCCGGCGGTGGTCGTGCTGCTGGAGACGCCCGACGCGGAGTGCCGGCGGCGCAACGCCGGCCGGGACCGTCCCGTCCCGGCGCCGGCGCTCGCCGGGCAGCTGCGCAAGGTGCGCGACGTACGGCCGGAGCTCGAGGCGGAGGGCTGGGACCAGGTGGTCGCCGTCGCGGGCGACGCCGTCGCGCCGGTCACCGCCACCCCCCGCTCCGGAGCGCGTCGCCACCGCCGACCGCACCACCAGCCAGGGTCTCCGGCTGGTGCTGCAGGTCTCCCGGTTCCCGTGGCACACGGACCCGATGGCCTGGCTCGCCGAGATGGCCCTGGCCGCCGACGAGGCGGGCTTCGCCGGCCTGGCCCTGATGGACCACCTGATCCAGATCCCCCAGGTCGGCCGGGCCTGGGAGCCGATCCCGGAGCCGTGGGTGACGCTCGGGGCGCTGGCCGCGCTCGACACCGGCCTCGACCTCGGCACCCTGTGCACGCCGGTCACGTTCCGGCCCGCGGGCGTGACGGCCAAGGCGGCCGCGACCCTCTCGGCGCTGACCGGCGGCCGCGCCTTCGTGGGGATCGGCGCCGGCTGGTGGGCCCGCGAGCACGCCGGCTACGGGCTGCCGTTCCCGCCGGCCGGCGCACGGCTCGACGAGCTCGAGCGCGCGATCGTGACGATGCGGGCGCTGTGGGCGACGGGCACCAAGGAGTACGCCGGCGACGGGGTCGCGCTGCCCGAGACCACCTGCTACCCGCGGCCCGCCGGGCCGGTGCCCGTGGTCGTCGGCGGCTCCGGCGAGCGCCGTACGCTCCGGATCGCCGCCCGGCTCGGCGACGCCTGCAACCTGCGGGTGACCGACGACGAGCGGCTGCGCCACCAGGTGCGGGTGCTGCACGACCACTGCGCCGACGTCGGCCGCGACCCGGCCGAGGTCGCGGTGACGGTGCTCGACCTGCCCGTGGTCGGCCGCGACCGCGACGACACCTGGCGCCGGGTCGAGCGGCACCGTGGCCGCGCGGGCGCCGCGGCGTACGCCGCCCAGACCCACGCCGGCACCGTCGCCGACCACCGCGAGCGCTACGGGGCGCTCGCGGCCGAGGGCGTCTCCACGGTCTTCCTGGCCACCCGTGACCTCGACGGTCCCGACGACGTGCGCGACCTGGCCGGGCTCAACGCCTGAGCCCGGCGTGGACCGGGGAGCCGATCGGGGGCAGGGTTGGGCCATGCCGTCACAGCACCAGCCCACGACCGTCGTCCTGTTCGGCGCCACCGGAGACCTCAGCCGTCGCAAGCTGCTGCCCGGGCTGCTGCACCTGGTGAAGGCGGGGCTGCTCGACAACATCCGGGTCGTCGGCACCTCGCTGGAGGAGAACACCCGAGACTCCTTCGTGGCCTTCGCCCGGGAGTCGGTGCACGAGTTCGGGGGCGACGGCGACACCGAGGCGTGGCCGGAGTTCGAGAAGGTGCTCCACTGGGCGCCCGGCGACGGTGGGCCGGAGGCGCTGCGCCGGACCGTCGAGGAGGCCGAGCAGGACTGGGTCGACCAGGACGTACGGCGGCTGCACTACCTGAGCGTGCCCCCGAAGGCCGCGCTCGCCGTGGTGCACCTGCTGCGGGACGCCCGCCTGGTGGAGCGCAGCCGGATCATCATGGAGAAGCCGTTCGGCACCGACCTGGAGTCGGCGCGCGACCTCAACCGCCAGCTGCACGAGGTCTTCGAGGAGGACCAGATCTTCCGGATCGACCACTTCCTCGGCAAGGAGGCGGCCCAGAACATCCTCGCCTTCCGGTTCGCCAACGGCCTGTTCGAGCCGATCTGGCACCGCAACAACATCGACCACGTCCAGATCGACGTCCCCGAGTCGCTCGGCCTGGAGCAGCGGGCGTCGTTCTACGAGAGCACCGGCGCCTACCGCGACATGGTCGTCACCCACCTGTTCCAGGTGCTGGCCTTCCTCGCCCTGGAGCCCCCGACCTCGCTGGAGCCGGCGGCGATCTCGGAGGAGAAGCTCAAGGTGTTCCGCTCGATGTCGCCGATCGACCCGGCCGACGTGGTGCGCGGGCAGTACGTCGGCTACCGCGACATCGACGGGGTCTCGCCCGACTCCGAGACCGAGACCTTCATCGCGCTCAAGTGCTACATCGACAACTGGCGCTGGGCCGGCGTGCCGTTCTACCTGCGCACCGGCAAGCGGCTGGCCGAGGGGGCGCGGATCATCTCGATCGCCTTCAAGGAGCCGCCCCGCTCGATGTTCCCGGCCGGGTCGGGGGTCGGCGACCACGGCCCCGACCACCTGACCTTCGACCTCGCCGACCGCGCCAAGATGTCGCTGTCCTTCTACGGCAAGCGCCCGGGCCCGGGCATGAAGCTCGACAAGCTCTCGATGCAGTTCGCGATGAACGACACCGGGTGGGCGGGCTCGGTGCTCGAGGCGTACGAGCGGCTGATCTACGACGCCGTGCGCGGTGACCGCACGCTGTTCACGACCGCCGCGGGCATCGAGCGGCTCTGGGAGCTGTCGGCTGCGCTGCTGGAGAACCCGCCGGTGGTGCGGCCGTACGCGCAGGGCTCGTGGGGCCCCAACCAGATCCACCAGCTGGTGGCGCCGTTCACCTGGCGGCTGCCGTTCGAGCGGACCTGGCGCGACCCCAACGACGCGGGCGGATGAGCAGCGATCCGTGTCAGGCTGGACCATGGCCGACGACCGACTGACCCAGCCCGGCCCGGGCGACGTACGGGCCTTCCTCGACGCGGTGCCCGACGAGCGCCGCCGCGCCGACGCCCTGGCCGCGCTCGACCTGATGGCCGCGGTCACCGGGGCCGAGCCGGTGATGTGGGGCAGCTCGATGGTCGGGTTCGGCACCCAGCGCTACACCACCGCCGACGGCAAGCAGCGCGAGTGGTTCGCGGTCGGCCTGGCGCCCCGCAAGGCGTCGCTGACCTTCTACGGGCTGACGTACGACGAGTCGAACCAGGACCTGCTCGAGCGGCTCGGGCCGCACACGACCGGCAAGGGCTGCCTCTACGTCAAGCGGCTCGACGCCCTCGACCGCGACGTCCTCGTCGAGCTGGTCGAGCGGAGCTGGGCGGCCAACCACGACGAGGGGTGACGGAACGCCGACCGAGGTCGACGGCCTCCGGAGGTTGAGGCGCAAGGAGCGCTGGCGACGAGCCTCGAAACCCCGGAAGACGCGCAGGGCGTTGACCACGGTGGTGCGGCGCTGCCGCACCTCACGGGGTTTCGAGGCTCAGGCCCTGCAGGCCTTCGCACCTCAACCTCCGGAGGCGTGGCGGGTCGCACAGCTGACCCGTCGACGTCCCGGCGGGCCGCCGCTACGGTGCCCCCATGAGTCCTCGCGCACGCCTCGGGTCCGTCCGCCTGCTCACCGTCGCCGCGACCGCGGTCGCGCTGGCCGTCACCGGGACGGCGGGTGTCGTCCGGCTGCTGCCGCCGAGGGCGACCGGGTGATGACGCCGATCGGGGGTGGCTACGAGACCCCCACGCTGGAGGGCTTCGCGCGCGCCGCCGCCGAGGGCGCCAGCGGGCCGACCGTCGACCTCGTCGTCGTCCCGTCGGCGTACGGCGACGCCCCGGCCGACCGGGCCGAGAACCTCGCGCTCGCCCAGGAGCGGACCGACCAGGTCGACGCCGCCTGTGACGCGGTGGTGTCCGCGCCCTACACCGGCTGCACCGCCACCCTGGCCGTGCTGCTCGACCGCGCCGACGCGCTGGACCCGGCCAACGCGCAGGCGCTCGCCGACCCGGCCACCGACGGCGTCTACATCCTCGGCGGCGACCAGGGGCTGGCGATGCAGGTCCTGGCCGACAGCCCGGCCGAGGCGGCGATGCAGGCCGCCAGCGACCGCGGCGCCGTGGTCGGCGGCACCAGCGCGGGTGCGGCCGTCGAGTCGCTCTCGATGATCAACGGCTACGTCGGCGACCTCGGCCCCGAGGACGGGCTCCGGCAGGGCTCGACCCTGATGTGGTGGGGCGACGACGGTGACGCCGAGCGCGGGCTCGCGTTCGGGTCGACCGCCGCGATCTACGACCAGCACTTCTACCAGCGCGGCCGGTTCGGCCGGACCCTGTCGACGATCGCGACCGCCGACGAGCGGGCGGGCGGCGTCAGCCCGGTCGGGGTCGGCGTCGACTACGGCACCGGCGTCCGCAGCACCGGCGACCAGACCCTGTCCGGCGTGTTCGGCCAGGGGTCGGCCGCGCTCGTCGACTTCGAGACGCTCGGCGCGACCCACGCGTGGGTGGGCGACCCGGCGGTGCTGTCCGCGCGCGGCATCCTCACCCACCTGCTGACCACCGGGTCGTCCTACGACCTGGCGACCCGGACCTACAGCCGCGGCGGCACCGCGCTGCCCCACCCCGTCGACACCCCGTGGACTCCGCCCGCCGACACCCACCAGGGCACGCTGGTGCTCGGCGGGGGCGACGTGCCGGCCGCAGGGGTGGCCGACGCGGTCGCGGCCGCGCGGCAGGGCGGTGTGGCCAAGGGCGACCGGATCGTCGTGGTGGCGGTCGGCGCCAAGAAGACGGCCAACCCGTACGTCAAGGCGGTCAAGGCCGCCGGCTGGACCGGGTCGGTCTCGACCGCGGCGTACGGCGCCAAGCAGCCGGACGTCAGCGGGGCCCGCGCGGTGCTGCTGGTGGCCGACGACCCGGTCGCGCTGGGTGCCCGGCTGTCCGAGCCGGCCTTCCGGACGTGGGCGGGCGGCGTCCTCGCGAGCCAGCCGGTCGTCATGACCGACGGCGCGATGACCGCGGCGCTCGGCGAGCGCTACTCGGCGAAGCGCCGGTCCACGTCCACCGCCGACCGGGAGGACCTCGGCATCGCCTCGTTCCGCGCGGGCGACGCGGCCTGGCAGCCCGGCCTCGGCGTCGTCGACGCGACGCTGGTGCCGTGGCTCAACACCGACTTCGGCTGGGGCCGGCTCTACGAGGGCGTCTCGGCCGACCCCGCGACCCTCGCGGTCGGGATCAACGCCGGGTCCTCGGTGACGCGCGGCGCCGGGGGCGCCGGCGGCACGACCGGGGGCTCGGTCGTGGTCGCGGACGGCCGGTCGGGCACGTACTGGACCGCCGACAACGGGGCGATCGGCGCCTCCGGCGTGGTGCTCGACGTGTTCGGTCCCGGCGAGCGGCTGGTGCCCTGACCGGCGAGCCGGCGCGGCCGGTGTTCGTGCTCCACGAGCACGACCGGCCGCAGCACCACTTCGACCTGCGGCTCGAGGAGGCCGGGGTGCTCCGGTCGTGGGCCGTGCCGCGCGGGCTGCCGACCGACCACCGGCGCGACCGGCTCGCCGTGCCCGTCAGCGACCACGAGCTCGAGCACGCGACGTACGAGGACGACGACAAGCGGATCGCCGACACCGGCTGGTGGGAGCTGGAGGACCGCAACGACCGGCGCTCGGTGTTCGTGCTCCACGGCCGCACCGGCCCGCGCCGCTACGCCCTCATCGACACCGGCGACGACGCCCTGCTCCACCTGGTCAAGGAGCAGCCGGCCGGCACCGTGTAGAACCGGGGCATGGACCCCCACCTCGCCGGACGCACCGCCCGCTCGCTCGAGCCGCTGCACGCGCTGGGCTACTTCGCCCCGGAGGTCGAGGCCGAGGTGACCGCGCTCGGCGTACGGAAGGGGCGCGGCGCCTACTTCGCCTCCCGCTCCGCGCCGATGGGCCGGGTCGGCGCGGGCACCGTGGCGGCCACGTTCTACGTCTTCAACCCGACGCTGGTGGCCCACTTCGTCCCGGCCGCGTGGGAGGCGGCCGGCCCGGAGGACGTCGTGGCCGCCCGCTACCGCGGCGTCTCCGCGGCGTGGCGCCGGCTGCTCGGCGAGGAGACGCTGGGGTCCGCCGAGGTCGCCGAGGCCGCCGACCTGGCCCGCACCGCCGCCGAGGGCTGCACCGTCGCCGGGCGGCCGCTGTACGCCGGGCACGCCGACCTGGCCTGGCCCGACGAGCCCCACCTGGTGCTGTTCCACGCCCTCACCCTGCTGCGCGAGCACCGCGGCGACGGCCACGTCGCGGCCCTGACGGGCGCCGGCCTCAGCGGCCTCGAGGCGCTGCTCAGCCACACCGCCACCGGCCGCGGCTTCACCCGGACCGCCGCCCAGGCGACCCGCGGCTGGTCCGACGAGGAGTGGGCCGCCGCGCTCGCCGGCCTGGTCGACCGCGGCCTGATGACCCCGGAGGAGGAGCTCACCGACGCGGGCCGTCGCGCTGCGGGAGCAGGTGGAGGCCCGGACCGACGACCACGGCCGCGCCCCGTGGGACGTCCTCGGGGAGCAGGGCGCGCAGCGGCTCGCCGAGCTCGGCCGGCCGCTGGTCGCGACCGTGCGGGCCAACGGCGCGTTCCCCGACGGGGTCTTCGCCCGGGGTCGCTGAGGGACAGTCGGGCACCGACCCGTTGGGGTGTGTTGCACTGGGCCTCGACGCTCGACCATGGCGGATGAGGTCCGAGTCAGGATGCGTGAGGGAGGGTTCGTGACGGCAACCACGGTCGACACCCCCGCCGCAGGCACGTCCCCGTCCAGTGCGGGCGCCGCCTTCAGCGGCGTGCTCACGACGGCGATCGGTGTCGCGGCGGCCAAGGTCGACGACTGGAGCACCAGGCTCGAGGGCGTCGTGACGGGCGGCACGGGCGATGCGTCCGGCGTCGTCGACGACCTCGCCGACGACGTGGCGGACGGGGGCGGTGCTCGACAGCAGGCAGGGGCTCGAGGTCTGCAGGCCGGGCTCCAGGGCAAGAACCCGGTCTGGGCCGCCATCAAGGGCGCCTGGTCCGGTGGCGGCACCCTGGTCAGGGCCGCCGTCGTGGCCGCCGGAGTGTCCCTGCTCGTCCTGGCGCTGCTGTCCCCGGTGCTGCTGCTCGTCTTCCTGCTGAGCGCGCTCGTCATCGAGGCCGTCAGCCGGGCACGCTCGACAGGGAGCTGACGGGCTCGCCCGACTGACGTCGACGGCAGCGCGTCAGACCTGCTCCTCCGGGCAGAACCACGTCGTACGCCCGCCCACCGTGGCGCGCTCCATCCCGGCACCGCACCGCGGGCAGTGGTCGCCGGCCCTCCGGTGCGCGATCACCTCGCCGGTGTGGACGCCGCCGTGGCGGATCGCGGCCCGGGTGGCCCGGCGGAGCGCCCGGTGCAGCGCGGTGAGGTCGTCGTGGCCGAGGGTGTCGACCCGTCGCCGCGGGTCGACCCCGGCCTGCCAGAGGGTCTCGTCCGCGAGCAGGTTGCCCACGCCCGCCACCACCGACTGGTCGAGCAGCCGGGCCTTGACCGGCGCGGCCCCGCGGCCGACCCGTTCGCGGAAGGCGGCGACCCCGATCCGCTCGGCGTCGGGGCCGAGCCGGGACAGGTCGGGGTCGAGCCGGACCCGCCCCAGCCGCCGCTTGTCGAAGAGCCGCAGCCCGCCCCCGTCGGAGAAGCGGAGGGTGAAGCGGTCCCAGGCCGGGTCGCGGTCGGGTGCGGTCGCCGTCGTCCCGCGCACCCGGTCGCCACCCTCGACCGGCTCGCCCGTCGGGTCCGTCACCACGATCCGGCCGCTCATGCCGAGGTGGAGGCCGAGGACCGGCCCCGGGTCGCCGTCGGCGCCGGACGTCTCGCACCACATCGTCTTGCCCCGGCGACCGGCCACCGTCAGCCGCCGCCCGAGCAGCGCGGCGCGGATCTCCCCGGGCGGGTGGGGGCGGCAGACCCAGGTGTCGGTGTCGTCGACGGCGTCGATCACGCGGTCCAGCGCCCCGGCCTCGATCACGGCGCGGGCGCTCTCGACCTCGGGCAGCTCCGGCATGCGCCCCAGTCTGTCCGACCGGGGTGGCTTGGGCCGCCCGACCACAATGGGACGCACGCCACCGAGGGGAGACGGCACCGTGAGGATCGGGACCCGAGTGGGACGACCCGGGGCACTGCTGCTGGTGCTGGCGCTCGTGACGTCGGGGTGCAGCAGCGGCGACGACGCGGACGACGGCGGGTCGGCCGACCCGGGCGCGTCCGCCGGGGCGGACCCGACCAGCACGCCGGAACCCCAGCAGGCGCCGCCCTCGCGGGACGGCGAGACGATCGAGCCCGCGCCGGTGCGGCCGGTCTCGGTGCCCGGCCTGGCCGAGCAGCGGCACCGCGGGGACCGGCTGCGGGTGGGCGCGGTCCGCGAGCGGACGGCCGACTACACGTCGTACGACGTCACGTATCGGAGTCGCAGCACCACCGGCGCGGACCAGCAGGGCGAGGAGAGCTGGACGATCAGCGGCGTCCTCAACGTGCCGACCGGCCGCGGGCCGTTCCCGGCGGTCGTGCTCGCCCACGGCTACATCGACCCCGCCTACTACGTGCGCGGCCAGGGGATGACCCGTGAGCGCGGCTACCTCGCGAGCCGCGGCTACGTGGCGCTCCACGTCGACTACCGCAACCACGCCGAGTCCGACGACGACCCGGACTACCAGCGGGAGATGCGGCTCGGCTACACCGCCGACGTGATCAACGCGGTCAAGGCGCTGCGGGCCTCGACCGAGGTGCCGGTCGACGACGACCGGGTCGGGCTGTTCGGCCGGTCGATGGGCGGCGGGGTGATCCTCAAGGCACTCGTGGCCGAGCCGGGGCTGGTGCAGGCGGCCGCCCCGTGGGCCTCGGTGTCGTCGCTGGAGGAAGACAACTACCGGCAGTTCATCGCCGGAGACCCCTCCGACGCCGCGATGGTCAGCCACGGCACGCCGGCCCAGAACCCCACGTTCTGGCGCGAGAACTCCTCACGCCCCTACTTCGACCGGATCACCGAGCCGGTGCTGATGGTCCACGGCCGCTTCGACGACACCTGCCCGCCCCCGTGGGCGACGGCCACGCAACGAGCCCTGGTCGCGGCCGGCGTCGACTCGCAGCTGGAGTGGTACGACGACGGGCACGCGTTCGGCCCGGCCTTCCTCGCGGCCATGGACCGGACCACCGACTTCTTCGACGCCCGGCTCGGCTGAGCCCGCCCGGTGGTGTGGATAGTTCGCCGCCCGATACGCCGGATCCGCTGCGAGAGAGGCGTATCCGGCGCGGACTATCCGACACGAGGGGGCTCAGGAGCGGTCGGCCATCACCGGCTCGCGGTCTCCCTCACGGGTCAGCACCAGCACGGCGACCGATCCGGCGACCATGACCAGCCCGATCGAGACCAGGCCCCACTTCGCGGCGCCGAGCGACTCGGTGAGGAAGCCGACCCAGTACGGGCCGGCGAACCCGGCGAGGTTGCCGATCGAGTTGACCACCGCGATGCCGGCGGCCGCGGCGGCGCCGGTGAGGAACGCGGTCGGGAGCCGCCAGAAGCCCGGGAACGACGACATCACGCCGACCGCGCAGACGAACAGGCCGGCGTAGCCGACCCAGGGCTGGGTCGACCCGAACGCGGTCCCGGCCAGGGCCAGGCCGCCGACCGCCATGGCGACCGTGGTGATGATGCCCGGACGGCCCACCCGGTCGACGAGCCGGCCGACGGCGACGATGGCGATCGCCCCGACGACGTACGGGAGGGCGCTGAGCAGCGTGACGTCGAGGTTGTCCTCGATCCCGAGGCTCTCCTTGACGATGGTCGGCAGCCAGAAGCCGATGCCGTACAGGCCGAAGACGATCGCGAAGTAGATCAGCGACAGCGTCAGCACCCGCGGGTGGGCCAGGCTCTTCCACGCCGTCAGGTGGGCGCCGTCGCTCTCGGAGTGCTCCAGCGCGAGCCGGGTGTGCAGCCAGTCCTTCTGCTCGGCGGAGAGCCAGTCGACGTCGGCGGGCTTGTCGGGGAGCCAGGACAGGAGCAGGAAGCCGAGGACGACCGTCGGGACCGCCTCGACGATGAAGAGCCACTGCCAGCCGGCCAGCCCCCAGATCCCGTCCATCTCGAGCAGCAGCCCGCCGAGCGGGGCGCCGATGGCCGTGGACAGCGGCACCGCCGCCATGAACCAGCCGACCGCCCGCGCCCGGCTGTCGGCCGGGAACCAGAAGGTGAGGTACAGGATCATCCCCGGGAAGAAGCCGGCCTCGGCGATGCCGAGCAGCACCCGGACGACGTAGAAGCTGGTCTCGCCGACGACGAACGCCTGGGCGCCGGCGACGATGCCCCAGGTGACCATGATCCGCGCCATCCAGATCCGGGCGCCGACCTTGTACATGATCATGTTGCTCGGCACCTCGAAGACGAAGTAGCCGATGAAGAACAGCCCGGCCCCCAGGCCGAAGGCGGCCGCGCTGATGCCGAGGTCCTCGTTCATCGTCAGCGCGGCGACCGCGACGTTGGTGCGGTCGAGGTAGCTCAGGAAGTAGCAGATCCCCAGCAGGGGCAGCAGCCTGCGCGCCACGATCGCGTACGTGCTCGTCGCGATCGGGCTCGTGTCGGCGGGGGTGGTGGCCATCGGGTTCCTCTCCGTTCGGGCGTACGGCGGACGGTGCCCGGGCGCGGACGGAGGACCGTCCCGAGATGTCGGCCACCGGACATCGTGTGGTCCGGACGGGTCCCGGCGCAACCGTCGGCCCGCGTGGTGGCGGCGGTGCCGATGAGCCAGCCGACGAGCCAGCCGATGAGTCCGGGTCCGGCGTACGGTCTGCAGGGTCATGTCCGACAACCTCGAGCTCAGCTCGGTCACCGTGAACTGTCCCGACGCGGCCGCCCTCGCGGACTTCTACGCCCGCATCACCGGCGGGGAGGTGACCTTCGCGCGCGGGGGCTGGGCGACGATGGCCGGCCCCGGCGGCCGGATCGACTTCCAGGCCGTGCCCGGCTACCGCACGCCGGAGTGGCCGGCGGACCCGTCGCTGCTCCATCTCGACTTCCTTGTCGACGACCTCGCCGCGGCCGCCGCCCGGGTCGAGGCCGAGGGGGCCACCCGCTGCGACGAGCAGCCGAACGCCGACCACTGCCTGGTCTTCGCTGACCCGGCCGGTCACCCGTTCTGCCTCACCACCGCGACGACCTCGGCTGACGCCCGCTTGGCGCCGGCTGGGAGGCTGGGGTGCGTCCCCCTCGCCGTCCCCCGGAGACCCGACATGACCGGCCCGTCCCCCCGCCAGCTGTTCCGCGCCACCGCCGTCGCCGAGGCGGTGACCTGGGCGCTGCTGCTGACCGGCATGGTCCTCAAGTACGTCACCCGCACCACGGAGGTCGGGGTCCAGGTCGGCGGGATGCTGCACGGCGTGGTGTTCCTGGCGTACGTCCTGAGCGCCGTGGCCGTGGCCCTGGACGCCCGGTGGTCGCGGGGCCGCACCCTGCTGGCGCTGGTCGCGGCGGTCCCGCCGTTCCTGACCGTCTGGTTCGAGCGCTCCGCCGACCGTCGCGGCGAGCTCCCGACCCGCTGGCGGCTGCGCGAGGAGGCGCCGGCCGGCCCGGTCGAGCGGGTGCTGGCCTGGCTCGTGCGCAACCCCGTCGCCGGGGCCGGCGCGGGCGTCGCCGGCGTGGCCGCGCTCACGGGGCTCGCGCTGCTCGTGGGTCCGCCGGTCGGGCTGACGGGCCGCGCCCGGGGGCACCGGGATCCCAGTGCTGACGCGGGATCGGCTAACGTCAGGAGGCGTTGCCCACAGATGGAGGGAAGATGAACCGCACTGAGCTGAAGAACGCCGTCGCCGAGAAGGCCGGCCTCAGCGGAGCCGACGCCGACCGTGCGCTCGACGGCGTCCTCGAGACGATCGCCGCGACGCTCACCGCCGGAGACAAGGTCACGATCGCCGGGTTCGGCACCTTCGAGGCGCGTCACCGCGCCGCGCGGACCGGCCGCAACCCGCAGACCGGCGAGCAGATCGAGATCGCGGCCAGCACCACCGCCGGCTTCAAGCCCGGCAGCGAGCTCAAGCGCCGCCTCAGCGGCAGCTGATCCGCAGGCCCGGGACGGCGCGCGGCGTCGTCCCGGGCGAGCGGTCCCCGGAGCGGGCACACTGCTGCCGTGGAGGTCGTCTTCCGTGGTGAGGTCTTCGAGTGGCGCGGGCCCTCGCCCTACTACTACGTCGCCGTCCCGGACGACGACAGCGCCGACATCTCGGAGGCGGCCCCGATGCTGACCTACGGCTGGGGTGTCATCCCCGCCCGGGTCACCGTCGGCGACACCGTCTGGGAGACCTCGCTCTTCCCCAAGGACGGCCGCTACCTGGTGCCGCTCAAGGACGCCGTACGCCGGGCCGAGGCCATCGCCGAGGGTGCCGCGATCGACGTCCACCTGGTCCTGGGAGGCCGCTCGTGACCATCGAGGTCCGTCCCGCGACCCACGACCGCTTCGACGACGTCGCCACCATGGTCGGGCCCAAGCGCCCCGACGCCAACGTCTGCTGGTGCCTGAGCCACCGGATCGACGCCAGGACCAACCGCGAGCTGACCGGCACCGACCGCGGGGCGTACGTCGAGGAGCTCACCCGCCGCCCGGTCTCGCCGGGCGTGCTGGCCTACGACGGCGACGAGGTCGTCGGCTGGGCGGCGGTCGCGCCGCGCTCGGAGCTGCCGTTCGCGCGCTCGGCCAAGATCCCCCACGTCGACGACCTGCCCGTGTGGTCGGTCTGGTGCCTGCGGGTCCGGCCCGGCCACCGCGGCCAGGGGATCTCGCATGCGCTGCTGCGGGGCGCCGTCGACTACGCGCGCGAGCAGGGAGCGCCGGCCGTCGAGGGCTACCCCGCGGACAACGGCGACGCCAAGGTCGACCTGACGATGGCGTACGTCGGGACCCGTGGGCTCTTCGAGGCAGGCGGCTTCACGCTGGCCGCGGAGACCGACGCCGTCTCGGGCGGCTTCCCGCGGGTGCTGATGCGCCTGGACCTGCGATGAGGCGAGGTCCGACCCGGGTCACGGCCACGCCCGAGGAGACGGCGCGGCCGCTGCCCGGCGACGACCTGGTGCCCGACGCGACGACGGTGATGGACCGCGCCTTCACGCTGCCCGCGCCGCCGGCGGAGGTGTGGCCGTGGCTGGTGCAGCTCGGCAAGCGCCGGGCGGGCTGGTACCTCCCGTGGTCGGTCGAGCGGTGGCTCCCGCCCTCGCGCCGGGCGCTGCGCCGCCTCGACCCCCGCTGGCAGGGGCTCGCGGTGGGTGACGTGATCCCCGACTGGGGCGGCCGCGACGAGACGTTCACGGTCACCCTGCTGCACCCGCCCCACGCCCTGGTCCACACCTCCCGACGCGGCCGGACCGACGTCAGCTGGGCGCTGTGCCTCGCCGCGCCGACGCGGGGACCCGGGTGCAGCTGCGGCTGCGGCTGGGTCCCGTACGCCACCCGCGGCTGGTCGACACCGTGGGCGAGGGGTTCGACTGGCTGACCGTCCGTGGTCTCGCCGCCGGCCTCTCCGAGCGCCTCGGGGACGGCTGACCGCTGGCGGGGGAGTCAGGCGTCGACCCACGCCTGCCCGGCGAGCACCTCGCCCACGGGACCTGCCGCGGTCTCGTCGAGCAGCGTCGCCGCCGCGAACTGCGCGGCGTAGCGGTCGAACCGTCCGTGGTGGCGCAGCATCGAGTGGCTGCCCCCGGCCACCGACACGTAGCCGACCCGCGCCGTCCGGGCCAGGTCGCGGGCGACCGCCCGCGACCTCGCCGGGTCGGCGATCCGGTCGTCGGTCCCGTGGACGACCAGCACCCGGCGGCCGGCGAGGTCGTGCCGGCCGTCGGTCTCGTAGACCCAGGGCGCCAGGGCGACCGCGCTGCGCACCTCCGGCCGGGTCGCCGCGAGCAGCGCCGCGCGACCTCCGAGGGAGTGGCCGACCAGGCAGGTGGGCAGCGCCGTCCCGAACCGTTCGGCCAGCTGGTCGAGCGCCCAGCGGGCGTCGTCCACGGGCGTGTGGTCGCCGTCCCAGCCGCGTACGGAGTTGAGCAGCCGGACGACGGCCAGTCGGCCGCGACCGGCCCGCGCCACCCGGCGCGCGATCGGCACCATCCGCACCACCGACAGCTGGGTCGGGCTGACCGGCACCCCGTGCCCCCGGCTCGCCCCACCGTGCATCACCACGACCTGTCCCACCGGATCTCGTGGCACGCGGACGTCGAGCAGCCGGGCGCGGGTCTCGGGAGGCACGGGCCATGCCTACCGGTGTGGGCCAAACCACGTCGCGCCGGTGATTGGCGCCGAACGGTGGGGGTACGTCCCCCGTACTCGAGCGCACGGAGGAAACACACATGTCTGAGAAGAACACCCTGGTCCGCAGCCTGCACGACGTCGGTCTCGCCGCCTGGTTCGGCAGCTCCCTGATGGGCGCCGTCGGCGTCAACGGCGCCGCGGCGGCCGCGCGCGACCCGCAGGAGCGGATCCGGCTCGCCGGGGTCGGCTGGCGCAAGTGGGCCCCGTACGACGTGGCCGCCATCGGCGCCCACCTCGTCGGCGGCACCGGGCTGCTCGCCACCAACAAGGCGCGACTGGCCACCCAGCCGGGCGCGCGGGCGGTCACGGTCGCCAAGACCGCCCTCACCGGCGTCGCGGTCGGGCTCTCCGCCTACAACAAGCGGCTCGGCCAGAAGGTCGGCGAGCACCAGGAGGAGGGGACCCGGGGCACGACCGAGCCGGCACCGACGGCCAGCCGCGAGCTGGCCGAGTCGCAGCAGCGGCTGCAGGTCACCCAGTGGGCACTGCCCGCCGTCGTCGGCACGCTGGTGGTGCTCGGCGCGCTGCAGGGCGAGCAGCAGCGACCGCAGTCGCTCGTGCGCAACCAGCTGCGACGGCTCCCGGACCCGCGCCGCTGATCCGGCCCCGCCCTCACTCGAGCGCGGCGAGCACCCGCCGGGCGAGGGCGTGGGCGGCCGCGCGCAGCTCGGGTCCCCCCGCGATCCGGTACGGGTAGGGCAGCCGGGCGAGGTTCTCGGCGTACTCGGCCGGGTTGCTGGTGCTGCCGTCGATCCGGCAGCCCCGCCGTCGGGCTCGGGGACCGGTCGGCCGAGGTGGGAGGGCAGGATCCGCGCGACCGCCTCGGCCGAGGCGTCGACGTGCACCTCGGTCACGAACTCCCACCCCACGGCGAGGTGCTCCTCGAGGTCCCGCACCGGGTCCAGCCCGGCCGGCGGCTCGAACCGCTCGTCGAGCACCGCCGCCGAGGTGACCCGGTCGAGCCGGTACGCGCGGCGGGCGTCGAGGTCCTGCCGACGGCACAGCAGGTACCAGCGGCCGTGCCGGACCACCACCGCCCACGGCTCGACGTCGGTCTCCCACTGCCGGCCCGACTCGGTGCGGTAGCCGAGCCGCAGCAGCCGGCGCTCGCCGCAGGCCCGGACCAGGGTCGTGGTGGTGGTGGGGTCGGGCCGCGCGGCGCCGCGGTCGGGCGCGGGTGCCGCCGTACGCCGCACCGCCTCGGCCTGCGCGGCGACCGCTTCGGGCAGCGCCCGGATGATCTTGCCGAGCGCGCTGCCGACCGGGTCGTCGAGGTCGTCGGGGTCGCGGTGCGCGTCCAGCGCGGCCATCACCAGGCCGAGCGCCTCGTTGGCGCTGAACACCAGCGGCGGCAGCCGCAGCCCGCGGCCGACCCGGTAGCCGCCGTAGGGGCCGCGCACGGACTCGACCGGGATGTCGGCCTCGCGCAGGATCGCGACGTAGCGGCGGGCCGCCCGCTCGGTGACCCCGAGGGCGGCGCCGAGCTCGGTGGCGGTGATGCCGGGCCGGGCCTGCAGCACCTCGAGCGCGCGCAGCGCCCGGGCGGTGGGACTGGTGTCGGGCACGCCGTGAGCGTAGCCGCGGATCCGGCAGCATTCCGTCCGGATCGGACCCGGGTCGCGACCGGTCCGCCCTCCGGGGGCCTCCGGGAGGGCGCGCGCCCCGTGACAGGGTCGTCGCATGACCTCGGGATTCTCCTACCTCTCCCACCTGGAGTGCTCGCGAACGGGTGAGCGCCACGACGCCGACGTGGTCCAGGGGACCTCGCGCGAGGGTGCGCCGCTGCTCGCCCGCTACGACCTCGACGCGGTGTCGGCGGGCGTGACCCGCGAGGAGATCGCGTCGCGGCCGCCGGACCTGTGGCGCTACCACGAGCTGCTGCCGGTGCGGGACCCGCAGCACGTGGTCTCGCTCGGCGAGGGGATGACGCCGCTGCTGCCGGCGCCCCGCGCCGGTGCCCGGCTCGGGGTCCCGCGGCTGCTGGTCAAGGACGACGGGCTGCTGCCGACCGGCGCGTTCAAGGCCCGCGGCGCGGCGGTCGGCGTCTCCCGGGCCGCCGAGCTGGGCGTCACCGGGATCGCGATGCCCACCAACGGCAACGCCGGCGCCGCCTGGGCGTCGTACGCCGCCCGGGCCGGGCTGGGCGCCCTGGTGGCGATGCCGGTCGACGCCCCGGTGATCACCCGGCGCGAGTGCGTGGTCGCCGGCGCCGAGCTCTACCTCGTGGACGGGCTGATCGGCGACGCCGGCCGGATGGTGTCGGCCGCCGTCGCCGACCGGGACGGCTGGCAGGACACCTCGACGCTGCGCGAGCCGTACCGGATCGAGGGCAAGAAGACGATGGGCCTCGAGATCGCCGAGCAGCTCGGCTGGCGCTGCCCGGACGTGCTGCTCTACCCGACCGGCGGCGGTGTCGGGATCATCGCGATCCACAAGGCCCTGCTCGAGCTGCGCGAGATGGGCTGGATCACCGGTGACCTGCCGCGGCTGGTGGCCGTCCAGGCGACCGGGTGCGCGCCGATCGTGGACGCCTTCCACGCCGGGCTCGACGAGAGCACGGCGCCCGCGGACCCGCGCACGGTCGCCTTCGGCATCACCGTGCCGAAGGCGCTCGGCGACTTCCTCGTGCTCGACGCGGTGCGCTCCACCGACGGCACCGCGGTCGCGGTGACCGACGAGGAGCTGCTGGCCGCGCAGGCGGAGCTGGCGCGCGACGAGGGCACCTGGATCTGTCCCGAGGGCGCGGCCTGCGTGGCCGCCGTCGGCCAGCTGCGCGAGTCGGGATGGCTGACCGGGGACGAGGAGGTCGTCGTCCTCAACACCGGGACCGGCCTGATCTACCCGGACACCGTGGAGGTCGACGTCCCGACGCTGCCGCGCGACGGCACGATCCCGGCGCGCCCTCACCCTGCAGGGTGACTGCGTAGGGTCGAGGCCATGCAGACACGGACCATCGGCAACGACACCGTCGGACGCGTCGAGGTCGGGGCCATCGGGCTCGGCCTGATGACCTTCGACCAGACCGGCACCCAGCCCCGCGAGCAGCTGCTCGACACCGTGCGCACGGCCCTCGACGCCGGCGTCACCCTCTTCGACAGCGCCGACGCGTACGGCCCGGGCGACGAGCTGGGGGCCGGGGCCATGGGCGCGAACGAGCGGTTGGTCGCGTCGCTGCTCGACGAGCTCGGGGTCCGCGACCAGGTCCTGCTCGCGACCAAGGGCGGCCACGTCCGCACCGACGGGGGCGGCTGGGACCTCGACAGCTCGCCCGGCCACCTGTGGCGTGCGGTCGACGCGAGCCTGGAGCGGCTCGGCGTCGACCAGGTCGCCCTGTGGCAGCACCACCGGCCCGACCCGAAGGTCGACTACGTCGACGTGCTCGGGACCCTGCGCGAGATCGCCGAGTCGGGCAAGGTCGCCCGGATCGGGCTGTCCAACGCCGACCCGGACCAGATCCGGCTCGCCCACAAGGAGCTGGGCGACCACCTGGTGAGCGTGCAGAACCAGTTCAGCCCCAAGTTCCGCAGCAGCCGCCCCGAGATCGACGTCTGCGAGGAGCTCGGCCTGGCCTTCCTCCCGTGGAGCCCGCTGGGCGGGCTGTCGGACGCCAAGGAGCTCGCCGAGCAGCACCCCGCCTTCAGTGACATCGCGGCGGCCCGGGGCGTCAGCGCCCAGCAGGTCGCGCTGGCCTGGGAGCTGGCCCAGTCGCCCGTGGTCATCCCGATCCCCGGCGCCAAGCGGCCGCAGTCGATCCGCGACTCCGCCGCCGCGGCCGACCTCGAGCTCACCGCCGAGGAGATCGCCCGGCTGGACCGCGACTGACGCTCCCGCCCGCACCCGGCGGTTGTCCCGCCACCGGTCGCGGGGCAGGGTGGAGGCATGACGGACAACCGGAGCACCGACGGTGGCGACTGGGGCGAGGCCGACCTCGACCCCCACGAGCGCGCCGACGCCGACCTCAACCTCGACGACCCGAGCGCGGGCGACGACGAGCCGTGGTCCCCGCCGGACCGGCAGCCCCGCGGCGCCGAGCTGCTCGGCGTCGAGACCGACGGCGGCGAGACGCTGGACCAGCGGCTGATGCAGGAGGAGCACGAGCAGGGCACGGCGTACGGCGCCCCGGACGGCAGCGCCGAGCGCGAGGCGGAGCGGATGGTCGGTGGCGACGACCCCGACGCGATCCCGGCCGAGGAGGACGTGCTCGGCGGCCCTGCCGGCGACGACGTGGGGCTGACCGGTGAGGGTCCGGAGTCCTCCGCGATGCGCCTGGTCGAGGAGGACGTCGAGCCCGAGTGAGCCGGCCGTCAGGCCCGGCGCCAGGTCAGGTGGGTGACGTCCGGGGTGGCGCGCGCTCCGGCCGGCACCAGTGACAGGTCGGGGACGCCGTCGAAGACCCGCAGCCCCTCGCCGACCGTGAACGGCACGACGTGGAGCCGCAGCTCGTCCACCAGGTCGGCCGCCAGCGCGGCGTTGAGCGTCGTGACCCCGCCCGCGATCGACACGTCGCCGCCGTCGGCGGCGGCGCGGGCCTGCTCGACGGCGGACTCGACGCCGTCGGTGACGAAGTGGAAGGTCGTGCCGCCCTCCATCTCCACCGGGTCGCGCGGCCGGTGGCCGAGCACGAAGACCGGGCCGTGGTACGGCGGCTCGGGCCCCCACCAGCCGGTCCACGACAGGTCCCAGTCGCCGCGGTCGGGGCCGAACATGTGACGGCCCATCACGTACGCGCGGGCCTCCGTGATCGCCGCGATCTCCTCGGCGTGCTGGTCGCGGTGGTCGAACATCCAGGTCTGGTGCAGCCGCTCGCCCACGCGGGGCCCGAACGGGTGCTCGGCGGACTGGTCGCGGCCGGCTCCCACCAGGTCCAGGGAGACGGCCATGTCGGCGGTGACGCGGGTCATCGTGCGTTCCTCTCGCGGTCTCGTCGTCAGCGGACGACGTCGTAGCAGAGCTTCTGGACGCCGTTGGAGTACGACGCCTGGTCGACGAGCTGCAGCTTCGTCTTGCCGCCGTCGTCGGCGAACAGCCGCTTGCCGCCGGTGCCGAGCACCAGCGGGAAGACCAGCAGGTGGTAGCGGTCGACCAGACCGGCCGCGGCCAGGGACTGCGCGAGCCGGGCACTGCCGTGCACCTGGATCTCGCCGCCGTCGGTCTCCTTGAGCGCGGCGACGTCGTCGGTCGAGCGCAGCAGGGTGGTCGGCTTCCACGGTGACGCCGCGACCTGCTCCTCGGTGAGCGTCGAGGACACGACGTACTTGGGGATCTCGTTGTAGCGCTCGAACTCCGCCATCGTCGGCCACACCTCGTGGAAGGCCTCCCAGCTGGTCCGGCCGACGAGCAGCGCGCCGGCCTCCTCCTGCTCGCGGCCCTTCAGCTCGTACGCCGCCATCTCGGGCTGGACGTCCTTGAAGGTCCAGCCGGAGTGGGCGTAGCCCTCCTCCCCGCCGGGGCTGTCGACGACGCCGTCGAGGGACATGAACTCGGTGACGACCAGGGTGCGCATGGTGGTGCTCCTTCGGATGGGTCGGGCTGCTTCCACCCTCTCCACGAGCGGCACCCGACGGCTACGACACCTCTGTCGGGAAAACTTCCAGAAGTGGGCGCGGCCGTCTAGCGCACGGTGGCGCGGGCGATCCGGCCGCCGCTGCCGGCGGCCCAGCACGAGCCGTCGCGGGTGCAGTCGAGGGTGTGGTAGCCGCCGGTGCCGGTGACCGGCTCCCAGGTGCGGCCGCCGTCGGTGCTGAAGCTGGTGCCGGCCTCGGGTCCGGACTCGCCCGTGACCACGAGCAGCTTCCTCGAGATCCAGGCGGCGTCCTCCCCGAGGTGGGCCAGGTCGCCGCCCGCGGTCCACGTGCGACCGTCGCGGGTGAGCGCCGAGCCGTCCGGGTCGACGACCGCCGGGTCGAAGTCGCCGCCGACGGCGACCCCGTGGCGCGGGCGTGCGGAACGCCAGGCCGAAGACTCCGGCCGCCTCGCCGGCCCGCAGCGTCGAGTCGGACGCCGTCCAGGTCCGGCCGCGGTCGGTGGACCGGAAGACACGCGCGGCCGAGCCACCCGAGCCGAACCAGGCGGTCCGGCCGGCGACGACCAGGCAGTCGCCGCTGGCGGAGAAGTTGTACTCACCCGTCGAGTCGGGCATCCCGCGCGGTCCGGCAGCACCTCCCACGACCGGCCACCGTCGTCGGTCGCCAGGATCCGGAACTTCCCGCCCACCGGGTCGCTCACGGCGAGGCCGCGCTGGCCGCCGGGGTAGAAGTCGAGGCAGTTGTAGAACGCGGCCTCGTCGGTGTTGCGGAAGGTCTCGGTCCAGCTCCGGCCGCCGTCGTCGGTCCGCCAGATCCGGGAGTCCTCGCCGTTGCCGATGGACATCACGACGGCGGTGTCGGCGTCGCGGGCCTCGACGTCGCGCAGCGAGAGGCCGGTCGGTGTCCGGCGGGCTCACGTCCGCCCAGGTCCGGCCGCCGTCGGTGGTGCGCCAGACCGAGCCGTCGCCGCCGCTGATGCTGCCGCCGCTGGCCCAGGCCGTACGACGGTCGACGGCGTCGAGGCCGCGGAAGCTCTGGTCGGGGTCGACGACGGTCTGCCGGAACCGGGGGCGGGTATGGTCGCGGTGCGGCCTGGGCGGGCGACGCCGGGGCGAGGGTCGCGCCGAGGACGGCGCCGAGCGTGGTGACGACAGAGGAGGGACTTCCCGAGAGTGCGCATGGCGAGCACCCTGCCGCGCGGCCCGGGGGCTGTCCAGAGCCGAGCCGCCCGGCTCTGGCCGCTCAGAGCTCGATCTCGTAGAACAGCATCCGGTAGTCGGTGCCGGGCAGGATGTTGAGGAAGCCGTGCCGCTCGTAGAAGCGGCGGGTGTCGGTGTCGACCTCGTCGACGTTGATGTGCATCTCGCCGGCGTCGCGCTCGCGGCAGGCGGCGAGGAAGCCTCGCAGCAGGGCGGTCCCGATCCGCCGGTCCCGCAGGTCGGGGCGTACGTAGAGCTCCTCGAGCTGGCCGATCGGCCCGTCGAAGTACGCCGTCGCGCGGAACGTCAGGTAGCCGAACCCGACCGGCTCCGTCGCCCCGTCTGCGGTGACCTGCTCGGCGAGCAGCACGAGCTGGTCGTCGCGGTCGAGCAGCGTGGCGAACCGACCGGCGAACTCCTCCGCATCCGGTCCCTCGGTCTCGAACTCGGTGTTGAAGTCCCACAGCAGCCGACCCACGACCGCCGCGTCTGCCGGTGTCGCCCGGCGTACCCCCACGTCGTCCCACGCCGTCTCCATGCGCCCGAGGCTAGCGGCGTCCGGGCTCACGTCCAGCGGATAAATCGCGCGACCCCCGTGGGCCTCCGGTGGCACGCTGCGACCCATGACCGACCTGTTGATCCAGTGCTTCAACCTCGACTGCACCGACCCCCAGCGCACGGCCGGCTTCTGGCAGGAGGCCCTCGGCTGGCGGCGCACCCACGACACGCCGGACGAGGTCGTCCTCGAGCCACCGGCCGGGAGCCCGCAGGACGGTGTCTCGCCCGACCTGCTGTTCCTCCGCGTGCCCGAGGGCAAGACCGTGAAGAACCGCTGGCACCCCGACCTCCGCCCCACCGACCAGGCCGCCGAGGTCGCCCGGCTGGAGGCGCTCGGAGCCACCCGTACGGACGTCGGCCAGGGCGACGACGTGTCGTTCGTGGTCATGGCCGACCCGGACGGCAACGAGTTCTGCGTGCTGCGCGCCTTCACCCAGGAGGAGCTCGACCGCTGGGCGGCCGAGGAGGCAGCCGGCTGAGCGCCGAGCCTTGAGGCTCTGAGGTCGCAGCTCGCCCGTGGCAGCCGAGGCTCCGGTCAGCGCCGCCGGGGGTTTCGAGGTCTCAGGCCCGGGGGGCCTTCGCACCTCAACCTCCGGTCGGGGGTACGCGGGAGCCGTTGCGCCGCGACCTCCGGCGATTCGGAGGTTGAGGTGCGAGGAGCGCCAGCGACGAGCCTCGAAACCCCGGACCTCGGGCAGGGCGGCGAGTGCTGCCGGGCCTCCAAGCGTCCCTCTGCCCGTCGGCCTTCGTACCCACACTCCCGGGGTCGCCGCCCTGCAGCGGTGCGGGGGTTTCGAGGCTCAGGCCCGGGGGGCCTTCGCACCTCAACCTCCGGTCGGGGGTACGCGGGAGCCGTTGCGCCGCGACCTCCGGCGATTCGGAGGTTGAGGTGCGAGGAGCGCCAGCGACGAGCCTCGAAACCCCGGGACCTCGGGCAGGGCGGTGGGCCTACCGGACCTCGAAGCCGCCGCCGCCCGTCGGCTGGGCGTCAGTGACCTCGACCCGATCCACGTCGGCCGTCGGCGGGCCGCTGCGGCACCACCCGACCAGCGCGTCGACGTCGCCGTCGTCGCCCTCGAACTCCGCCTCGACGGTGCCGGCCGCCGTGTTGCGCACCCACCCGGAGACGCCGCGCGCCCGGGCCTCGCGACGACACGAGTCGCGGAAGAAGACGCCCTGCACCATGCCGCTGATCTCGACGTGCACCCGCTTCATCCCTCCATGTTGCACCAGCCGGGGCGGGGCTAGGTTGGCCGCGTGCGCCTGACCCACGAGACCGACATCCTCGCCCCGCCGGACCGGGTGTGGTCGCTGACCGAGGACGTCGCCGGCTGGCCGGACGTCACGCCGACGATGACCTCGGTGGAGCGCCTCGACGAGGGCCCGTTGCGGGCGGGCAGCCGGGCCCGGGTCGTGCAGCCGCGGCAGCGGCCGGCCATCTGGCGGGTGCGGTCGGTGGAGCCACCCCGCGCGTTCGTCTGGGAGGCCACCACCGCCGGGGTGCAGCTGGTCGCCGGCCACCACCTGACCGAGGTCGACGGCGGCACCCGCAACCTGCTGGTGCTCGACGTGCTCGGTGCCCGGGCCCCGGTCGTCGGCCGGCTCGCCGGGCCGATGATGCGGCGCGCGCTGGCCACCGAGAACGACGGCTTCCGGCGCGCGGCCGAGGGGCTGGCCCGCCCCGCGTACGTCGACGAGCACAGCACCACGCTCGCGGTGCCCGTCGACCGCGCCTGGGCGGCGGTGCAGGCGTACGTGGCCGACCTGCTCGCGAGGGGGAGCGAGAGCCGGCTGACCGGGCTGCTCGCCACCGACCCGCCGGCCGGCTTCGGGGTCGCCGCGGAGCAGGCGCCCCACCTGCTCAGCCTGGCCGGACGGCACCGGTTCTCCGACTACGTCCTGGACCTCCGGGTCGCGGCGCACGACGGACCGGACGGCGGCTCCCGGGTGACCGCCGTGACCTATGCCGACTTCCCGGGGCCACGCGGCCGTGCCTACCGCGCCGCCGTCATCGGCTCGCGCGGTCACGTCCTCGCGGTACGCCGGATCCTCGCGTCGATCCGGGAGCGCGCGTGACCGAGCCGGTCACCGGCCGGTGGCGCAAGCCCACGATCACCGGCGAGCGGGTGACGCTGCGCCCGGTCACGGCCCACGACGCCGACGGGCTGTGGGAGACGGTCCACGACCCCGAGGGCAACGACCTCACCGCGACCACCGCCCGGTTCACCCGCGAGCAGATCGAGGACTGGTGCGCCAGCCGGGTCGCGCAGGACGAGCGGCTCGACCTCGCGGTCGTGGACGCCGCGACGGGCGAGTACGCCGGCGAGGTGGTCCTCAACGAGCACGACCCCGAGACCGACTCGGCCAACTTCCGGATCGCGCTGCGCGGCCCCGCCTGGTACGGCCGCGGGCTCGGGAGCGAGGCCACCCGGCTGGTGGTCGACCACGCGCTGCGCACCATGGGCCTGCAGCGGCTGACCCTCGGCGTGCTCGCCCGCAACCCGCGCGCCCGCCGTGCGTACGAGAAGGCCGGCTTCCGCCGGGTCCGCGACTACGTCGAGGACGGGGAGGACTGGGTCGAGATGGAGGTACGCCGCTCCCACCTCGACCCGCACTACCCGCTGCTCACCGAGCGGCTGCTGCTGCGGCCGATCGACCCGGTGCGCGACCTCGCGGCGATGCACTCCTACCGGTCGCGCGCCGACGTGTGCCGCTACACCCCGCTGGTGCCCGGGACGACGGAGCAGCTCGCCGAGCGGCTCGCCGACCCCGAACGCACCCGCTCGGTGATCGACGCCGAGGGCCAGGTCGTCGCCCTGGTCGTCGAGCGCCGGGACACCGGTGCCGTGATCGGCGACGTGGTGCTGTTCTGGCACAGCGCGGTCGACGGGCACGCCGAGATCGGCTACGTGATCCACCCCGACCAGCTCGGGCGCGGCTTCGCCACCGAGGCGGGCAGGGCGCTGGTCGACCTCGCGTTCGAGGAGCTGGGCGCCCACCGCGTGACCGCGCACATCGACTCCCGCAACACCGCGTCCACGGCGGTCGCGGCGCGGCTCGGGATGCGGCTGGAGGCGACGTACGTCGACGGCGAGTGGTTCAAGGGCGAGTGGACGACACCGCTGGTGTACGCCCTGCTGCGCCGGGAGTGGGAGTCGCGGCGCGGCTGAGCCCACGCCGCCGGCTGGGGGCGAACATGCTGGTCCCGAGCCATCCCCAGAACGCCTCCGCGTCCCGGGTGGCCCCGACCACCCGGACCTCGTGCGACCGCACCACCTCGTCGGGCAGCCGGTCGCCGGTCCACACCTCGGTGAGCGCCAGGACGCTCGACTCGACGACCAGGGTCAGGTCGTGGCCCGGGTCGTCGCGGCACAGCTGCGCGCGGCCCGACTCGATGACCAGCCACCAGTCCTGCTCCCGCTCGCCGGCGTCGGGGAAGTGGAAGAACACCACCACCCGCCGGTCCTCCGGCACCCGGTCCAGCCGGACGAACCGCCGGACGTCCCACATCAGGAAGCCGACGTCGAGCTGTCCCGGCTGCAGCCGGCTGCCGATCCACTCGGCGCCCCAGTGGCCGATGGACGTCACGATCGGGCGGAGCGCCTCGCCCGCGGCGGTCAGCTCGTACGACGTCGACCGGCCGGTCACCTCCCGCCGCACCACGCCGAACTCCTCGAGCGTGCGCAGCCGTGCCGCCAGCAGCGTGGTCGACATCCGGGGCAGCCCGCGGCGCAGCTCGTTGAAGTGGGAGCTCCCGCACAGCAGCTCGCGGACGACCAGGAGCGTCCACCGCTCACCCAGCACCTCGGCCCCGCGGGCCACCGTGCAGAACTGCCCGTAGTCCAGCATGGGACCGATGGTTCTCCCGGCCCGTCGCGGCGGCAAGTGCAGAATCTGGACTATGCCCCCGCTCCGGGCGCTCGCACGATCGGGACCGTACGGCGAGCGCCGTGCCCCGACCGTGAGGAGCCAGACCCATGAGCACGCAGACGAGCACCGGCGCGACGTTCGACCCCGTCGCCTTCAAGACCACCACCCGCGAGCAGTGGCAGGCCGCGGCCGAGCCCTGGCACCGCTGGGGCGACCTGATCGGCGACTGGCTCGGGGAGGCCACCGAGACCATGTTCGACCTCGCCCGGATCACCACCGGGAGCCGCGTGCTCGACGTGGCCGCCGGGGCCGGAGAGCAGTCGCTCCGGGCCGCACGCCGGGTCGGGCCGACCGGCGAGGTGCTGGCGACCGACATCGCGCCGGCGCTGCTCGAGCGGGCCGCCGCCGACGCCCGCGCAGCCGGGCTGGACCAGGTCCGCACCCTCGAGGTCGACGGCGAGGACCTCGACGGGCTCGACGCGGGGACGTACGACGCCGTCATCAGCCGGGTGGGGCTGATCTACTTCCCCGACCAGCAGCGGGCGCTCGCCGGGATGCGGCACGCGCTGCGCGACGGCGGCCGGGTGTCGGCCGTCGTCTACTCGACGCCCGAGCGCAACGCGTTCTTCTCCCGGCCGGTCGGGATCATCCGCCGGCGTGCCCAGCTGCCGCCGCCGCAGCCCGGCCAGCCCGGCCCGTTCTCCCTCGGCGGCCCGGGAGTCCTCGCCGACACCCTCGCGGAGGCCGGGTTCACCGAGGTCGAGGTGGTGGCCGTCGAGTCGCCGGTACGGCTGCCGTCGGCCGCGGAGTGCGTGCGCTTCGAGCGGGAGTCGTTCGGCGCGCTGCACCAGATGATGCGCGGCCTGTCCGAGGCCGAGCGGGAGGAGACGTGGGCCGAGATCGAGGAGTCGCTCACGGAGTTCGAGGGGCCGGACGGCTTCGTCGGGCCCTGCGAGATGCTGGTGGGCGCCGGCACCCGCTGACGCAGGTGGAATAGCTGCCGCTCCGGGATCGTTAGCCGCTCTGGAATCCAGAGTGAGGAGACGCTGACGATGACCACCGCGTCCATCAACCCCCGGCCGATGCTCGAGCGGCTCGACGCGTACGACGCCTGGCGCTGGGCGGTCGACCTGTTCGACCACCGCGACTACTACGCCGCGGCGACCGTGCTGCAGCACCTCGTCGACACCCACCCGGACGACGCCGACCTCGGCGAGGCGCGCGAGCTGCTGGTCCGCAGCTACTACCACGCGGCGCTGCTGGGCCGGGCGGTCGAGACCGCCCGCGACGTGCTCGAGCGCGACCCCGCGGACGGTTACGTCGCGCTCCTGCTCGCCCGCGCCCTCGAGCGCTCCTCGCGCCACGACGAGGCCGCGGCGGCCCACCGCCGCGCCGCCGTGCTGGGGGCGACCGCCTGATGCCGGACTACGAGCAGGAGCTGCGGTTCGGGATCTTCCCGAGCCCGGAGGCCACGCGGCTCGACGACACGCTCGGGCTGGTCCAGCTCGCCGAGGTCGAGGGTCTGGACCTGGTCTCGGTGCAGGACCACCCGTACCAGGCGAAGTACCTCGACACCTGGACGCTGCTCTCGGTCCTCGGCGCGCGCACCAGCACGATCACGCTCGCGCCCAACGTGGCGAGCCTGCCGCTGCGGCCGCCGGTCGTGCTCGCCAAGGCCGCCGCCACGCTCGACCTGGTCACCGGGGGCCGGGTCGAGCTCGGCCTCGGCGCGGGAGCGTTCTGGGACGCGATCGTGGCCGCCGGCGGACCCCGCCGTACGCCGGGCGAGGCCGTCGGCGCGCTCGCCGAGGCGGTCGAGCTGGTCAAGGCGTTCTGGGCCGGCGGCACGCTGCGGTTCGAGGGCGAGCACTACCGCGCGGTCGGGCTGCACGCCGGACCGCGGCCCGCGCACGACATCCCGGTCTGGCTGGGGTCCTACAAGCCGCGGATGCTGCGGCTCACCGGCCGGCTGGCCGACGGGTGGGTGCCGAGCATGGGGTACGCCGACCCGGCCGACCTCCCGGCGATGTCGGCGGTGGTCGACGAGGCCGCGGTCGCGGCGGGCCGGTCACCCGCCTCGGTGATGCGGATCTACAACGTCTTCGGGCAGTTCGGCACCGGCAGCGACTTCCTGCGCGGCCGTCCCCGCGACTGGGCCGAGCAGCTGGCCGGTCTCACCCTCGACGTCGGCACCAGCACGTACGTGCTCGGCACCGACGACCCCGACGACGTACGCCGGTTCGCCACCGAGGTGGCCCCGGCCGTACGCGAGCTGGTCGCTGCCGAGCGCGGCCGCCGGGCCCGCGGCGAGGCGGCCGCGCCCGAGCCGGCCGAGGTGCCCGGCGTGGAGCCGCCGGCCCGGGAGACGCTCACCGTGACGCCGACCCCGGACGACGGCCGGCGGATCTCGGAGGCGATGCCGTGGGACGAGACCACGCGGCCGAGCCTCGGGTCCGACGCCCCGGCCAGCGGCCCCGGCCAGGCCCACGCGCAGCACCTCGTCGACATCCACGACGGGCTGCGCGCGGAGCTCGCGCAGGTGCGCGACGTGCTCGACCAGGTCCGCCGCGGCCACGTCACCGTCGGCGCCGCCCGGTCGGTCGTCAACACGATGACCATGCGGCAGAACAACTGGACGCTCGGCGCCTACTGCGAGTCCTACTGCCGGATCGTCACCGGCCACCACACCCTCGAGGACCGCAGCGTCTTCCCGCACCTGCGCCGCACGCAGCCCGGGGTGGGTCCCGTGCTCGACCGGCTGGAGCACGAGCACGAGGTGATCCACGAGGTGCTCGAGCAGTTCGACCGGGCACTGGTCGCGCTGGTCGGCGGCGACGGCACCGGGCAGGCCGGCGAGCAGGCGCTGGAGGAGGTGCAGCGGTCGGTCGACCTGCTCACCGACACCCTGCTCTCGCACCTGGCGTACGAGGAGCGCGAGCTGGTCGGCCCGCTCGCCCGGCACGGGTTCGCGTGATGGCCGGCCCGCTGGACCACGGCGACTGCGACGCAGTCCACCGCGCCCTCGCGCTGCTCGGCCGGGCGTGGGCCGGTGCGGTGCTGTGGGCGATGCTCGACGGGGCGGAGCGGTTCACGGAGGTACGCGCCGCGGTCCCCGGGATCAGCGACGCCGTGCTGACCGCCCGGCTGCGTGAGCTCTGCGACCACGGGCTGGTGGAGCGGCACGTGTCGCCCGGGCCGCCGGTCGCGGTCCGCTACCTGCTGACCGACGCCGGCCGCGCGACCCGCCCGATCCTGGAGGCGCTCCGCGACTTCGCCCACCAGCACCCCGTCGAGCTCGGCGGCTGACGCACGCGAGTCGGCGGTCGCCGACCGGCACCGGGCTACGCTGGAGGCATGTTCGGATCACTGGTCGCCGGCCTGGTCATCGGCGCGCTCGCACGGCTCTTCAAGTCCGGGAAGCAGGACCTCGGGATCCTCGCCACCCTCGGTCTCGGCGTGGTCGGCTCGCTCATCGGCGGCACCGTCGCCTGGCTGCTCGGCACCGGCTCGATCTGGGAGCTCAACATCCTGGGCTTCGTCCTCGCCGTGGTCGCCGCCGTGCTGCTCATCGGCGTCGCCGAGGGCGTCGCCGGCAAGAACCGCATCCGCGCCTGACCGACCGCCGGCACCCCGAGCTCGGCGGCTGACGCAGACGAGGCGTCGTTCAGTGCGCCTCGCCGACCGTCGCCACCACCCGCGGCCGGACGCCGTCGCCACAGTCCGGGTCGGGCAGCGTCTCCTCGGGGTCGACCAGCACGACCAGGTGGCCGGCGAGCACCAGCCGGCGTACGACCTCGAGCAGCATCCGCCGAGCGACGCCGTTGACCGTGTGCACCCGGCTCAGGTCGAGCACCACCTCGGGCGGGAGCTCAGGGGCGTCGGCCAGGTCGCGCACCAACCGCTCGGCGCCCGCGAACTGGATCGACCCGTGGAGCGCGTAGACCGCGGCCTCGCCGCCGTCGGCGTACTGGACGGTGTGGGTACGCCGGATCGTGGCGCGGGCCGGCTGGGGCGCGTCCATCATGTGCAGCCCCATGTCGTGGGAGAGCCGGCGGCAGGCCTCGACGCCGCGCACGCTGTGGCCGTGGCGGTCCAGCCGCGGTGAGAACGCCGCGATCCCGAGCTGGCCGGGCAGGGCGCCGATGATCGCCCCCGACACGCCGCTCTTGGCGGGGAACCCGACGGTCGAGGTCCAGTCACCGGCCGCGTCGTACATCCCCGAGGTGGCCATCACGCTCAGCGTCTGCCGGACCACCACCTCGTCGACCACCTGCTCCTCGGTGAGCGGGTTGATGCCGCCGTTGGCGAGGGTCGCGGCCATCAGCGCGAGGTCGCGGGCGGTGACGCGGACCGCGCACTGCCGGGTGTAGCCGACGACGACCTGCTCGGGCGCCTCGCGGATCGTGCCGTGGCTGCGCAGCATGTTGGCGATGGCGTAGTTGCGGAACGCGGTCTCGGTCTCGGAGCGGTACGCCGCCTCGTCCACCTCGAGCGGGTGCCCGGCGAACGCCGACAGCCCGGCCAGGATCCGCTCGAACCGGGTGTCCGGCTCGCCGACCAGGGTGTGCACGACGAGCGCGCCGGCGTTGATCATCGGGTTGAGCGGCCGCCCGGACCCCTGCTCCAGCGAGAGCTCGTCGAACGCCTCGCCGGACGGCTCGACGTCGACCTCGGCGAGCACCGCGTCCAGGCCCCGCTCGGCCAGCGCCAGCGCGTAGACGAAGGGCTTGGAGATCGACTGGATCGTGAAGTCGGTACGGGTGTCGCCGGCCTCGTACACCGCGCCGTCGACCGTCGAGACGCACAGCCCGAGCAGCGACGGGTCGACCCGCGCGAGCTCCGGGATGTAGTCGGCCACCGCGCCGCTGGTGTCGGGCGCGCAGAGGCGGAGCACCTCGTCGAGGTAGTCGGGGATCGGGGAGCGCACCGCGCCAGCATGGACTACGAGTCGAAGCCCAGCCCCATCGCGTCCAGGCCGCGCAGCCACAGGTTGCGCCGGCCCTGCCGGTGGTCGGACCGGTCCAGCGACCAGCGGGTGGCCTGGATGCCGAGCGAGGCGACCGGCTCGGGCGGGAACGGCACCGGCCGGCGGCGCACCATCTCGAGCCGGGTCCGCTCGGTCTCCTCGCCGGACAGCAGGTCGAGCACCACGTCGGCCGCGAACCGGCTGGCGCCGACGCCGAGCCCGGTGAACCCCGCGGTGTGCGCGACCCGGCCGCGGTGGCCCCGCGCCCAGAACGCGGAGAACTGGGTGCTGGCGTCGATCGCCCCCGCCCACCGGTGGGTGACCCGGACGCCCTCGAGCTGCGGGAACGTCGTCAGCAGGTGGGAGACCAGCCGGCGGTGCGACGCCGGCCGGTGCTCGTACGCCGACCGGACCCGCTTGCCGAAGCGGTAGACAGCGTCGTACCCGCCGAACAGGATCCGGTCGTCGGCGCTGAGCCGGTAGTAGTGGAACTGGTTGCCGGGGTCGGCGAGCCCCTGCCGTCCCTGCCACCCGATCGCCGCGCGCTGCTCGGCCGAGAGCGGCTCGGTCATCACGACGTAGTCGTAGACCGGGATCGTCCGCAGCCGCTCGCGGCGCAGCAGCGCCGGGAAGACGTTGGTCGCCAGCGCCACCCGGTCGGCCAGGACGGTGCCGTACGCGGTGCACACCCGGACCGGTCCGCTGCGGCCGCTCTCGAGCCCGGTGACCCGGGTGTCCTCGACGACCTCGACGCCGAGGTCGCTCGCCACGCGGGCCAGCTCCACGACCATCCGGCCGGGGTGCAGCAGGGCGACGTCGTCGTCCACCACGCCCGCGAGGTACGTCGGGCTGTGCACCTCGGCCTGCACCTGCTCGCGGTCGAGGAACCGGCCGCCCGACTCGCGCAGCCAGTCGACCTGGTGGTCCTCGACGGCGACGGTGAGCTCGCCGCTGGTCTCCCAGTCGACGGCCATGCGGAAGTCCTCGACGGTCTGCGCGATGCCGGCGAGGTTGTCCTCGCCCATCCGGGCCAGGGTGTCGTACTCGTCGGGCCAGCGGGCGCGGCCGTTCTCCTCGCCGTGGGTCAGGCTGGCCGCGCAGAACCCGCCGTTGCGTCCGGACGCGGCCCAGCCCACCCGGCCCGCCTCGAGCAGCAGCACCCGGCGGCCGGGGTCGCGCTGCTTGGCGCGGATCGCCGCCCACAGCCCGGTGTAGCCGCCGCCCACGACCGCGAGGTCGGTGCGGTGGTCCGCGGTGAGCGGCTCGTGCCGGGGCCGGTCCGCGACGTCGTCCAGCCACGCGCAGCCGTCGACCACGTCGCGCAGCGCGTGGTCCACCACGTCGTCCGACGGCGCCTGCCGCTCCCAAATCGTCTCCCCCATGGGGGGCGACGCTACTGCGGCGCCGCAGGATTGTCCGAGGTCTGCGGCAGGTGGTTCGATGATCCGTGCCCTTCGCCGACCTCGATGACGACGCCCAGGTCGAGGTGCTGCGGCCTGCGGCCCTGGCCGGCGCCGCGGCCTTCGGGCTCGACGTCGCGCGGATGGAGCCGGTCGCCCACGCCTTCAACACGACCTTCGCGCTCGACACGGTCGCCGGTGAGCGGTGGGCGCTGCGGGTACACACCAACTCGGTCAGCACGCCGGAGAACGTACGCGCGCAGCTCGCCTGGCAGCGCGCCCTGGCCGAGGAGTCGGAGGTCGAGGTGCCGGCGCCGCGGCAGACGCGCGACGGCGAGTGGTTCGCCGAGGTCGCCTGCCCGGGCTTCGGCGGGCCGGTGCTGGTGACCGTGTCCGGGTGGCTGGACGGTCCCGACGTGGGGGAGCCGGACGCTGAGGTGACGTCCGCCCTCGGGCGGGCGATGGCCCGGCTCCATCAGCACGCCGCGGGCTGGCGGGTGCCGGACGGCGCCTCGCTCGCCCGCTTCGACACCCCGCTGTTCGGGGACCCGGACCTGTTGGCCGACCTGCCGCGCCTCGACGGCGGCGACCGTACGGTCCTCGACCGCGCCCGCGAGCAGTGCGACGATGCGTTCGGCCGGCTGCTGAGGAACGGCCAGCCGCTGCACGTGCTCCACGCCGACCTGCACGGCGGCAACCTGAAGTGGCGCCGGGGGACGCTGGCGGTCTTCGACTTCGACGACTGCGGCCTCGGGCTGCCGGTCCTCGACCTCGCGATCACCGCGTTCTACCTCCGCGACGGGACCGAGGCGGGGGAGCGCGCGCTGCGGGCCGGGTACGCCGAGGTGGCGGCCGTCCCGGAGGTCGACCCGGCCGACTTCGAGGCGCTGGTGGCGGCCCGGCAGCTGCTGCTGGCCAACGCGCTGCTGTCGACGACCACGGCCGACCTGCGCGGCGAGGCGGCCGACTACCTCGTCACCACGGTCGCGAGGCTGCACCACTGGCTCGGGACCGGCCGCTTCACCCGGGCGCTCCCGGCGTGAGTGCGCCCCGCTGAGCCTTGCGCGGCGTACCGGCGCGAGAGCAGGGTGGCCCGATGGACGCCACCACCCTCCCCGCGGGGGCCGACGACGTCGGCTCGGGCGCGGCCGCCGAGCGCGACCCGGAGCAGTACACGAAGCACGGCCGGCTGCGCGGGTCGGTCTACGACCAGGAGATCGAGCGGATCCAGGAGCAGCTCGTGCAGCTGCAGTACTGGATCCAGCGGCACGGACTGAAGGTGCTCGTCATCTTCGAGGGTCGCGGCTCGGCCGGCAAGGGCGGCGTGATCAAGCGGATCACCGAGCGCACCAGCCCCCGTACGGTCCGGGTGGTCGCGCTGCCGAAGCCCACCGACCGGCAGCGCACGCAGTGGTACTTCCAGCGGTACGTCGAGCACCTTCCGGCCGCCGGCGAGATGGTCCTCTTCGACCGCAGCTGGTACAACCGCTCGAACGTCGAGTGGGTGATGGGCTACTGCTCGGAGGAGGAGCACCAGGAGTTCCTGCGCTCGTGCCCGGAGTTCGAGCGGATGCTGGTGCGCTCCGGGATCACGGTGCTCAAGTACTGGTTCTCGGTCTCCTTCGAGGAGCAGCGCAAGCGGTTCGAGGCCCGCAACGCCGAGCCGCTCAAGCGCTGGAAGCTCTCCGACATGGACCTCGCCGAGCACGAGCTCTACGTCCGCTACTCGATGGCGAAGGACACGACGTTCCAGTACACCGACATCAAGCAGGCGCCCTGGTACGTCGTCCCCAGCGACGACAAGCGGGCGGCCCGGCTGAACTGCATCTCCCACCTGCTCTCGCAGTTCCACTACGAGGACGTCGCTCCCGACGTCGTCGAGCTGCCCGAGATGCGGCAGGAGCCGTACGTACGGCCTCCCATGAACGAGCAGACGTTCGTCCCCCAGCTGTTCTGACCGTCGAGTCGTGTCTCGTTCAGGTTGAGTCGTGCCTGATTCAGGTTGATTCAGGGATTCTTCGAGATTTCCCCGAATGAAGGCGAACAGGCACGACTCACGGGAACCAGGCACGACTCAACTGCGCTGGTCCGATGCGGTCGACACGTCGCTCGCGGCGCTGCCCGCGAGGTCGTCGCGCCACCACGCCACCGTGCGGCGGGCGACCTCGTCCAGGGGCGTGGGTGTGAGGCCGAGCCGAGCCTGCGAGGCGGAGGAGTCGAGCACGAACGGCTTCTCGAACTGGTACGAGACCTCCGCCAGCTCGCGACTCGTCCGGTGGACCCGGCCCAGCGCGCGGAGCGCGAAGGCAGGGATGACGCCCAGCGGGGGTGCGTCGACCCCGGCGGCCGCGGCGAGCAGCTCCACCATCTCCCGCTGGGTGCGCGGCTCGCCCGTCGGCGCGTGCACGAGCGGTCCGGTCGCTGCGGGGTCCGCGGCGGCCGCCACCATCGCGCGGGCCAGGTCGGGGACGAAGGTCCACGAGTGCGGCTGGTCGAGCGAGCCCATCACCCGCAGCCGGCGCCCGTCGCCCCGGAGCAGGGCGGGCACCACCCGCTCACCGAGGTGGCCGCCTGCCCGCACCCGGGGTCCGACGAAGTCCGAGGAGACGACGCTCACGGTCGTTGCGTCCGAGGCGAGCCGGGCCGCCAGCAGGTCCCGCCGTACGGCGCCCTTGCCCGTCGCCCGGTCGCGGGGGTCGTCCTCGGTCATCGGCCGGTCGGTGCGGACGTAGCTGTAGAGGCTCTCGGGGAACACGACCGGCGCCCCGACCGCCGCCGCAACCCGGAGCACGGCCGCCTCCGCGGCCGGGAGCTCACGCCGCCAGGCCCGGGCGTCGTACGCCGAGGCGTGGATGCAGTGGAAGACCGCCGCGGCGTCGCCCACGGCCGCGGCGAGGCCCGGGCCCGACACGTCGGCGCGGCGCCGCTCGACCAGCGGGTGGTCGGGTCCCGAGCCGGACCGGGTCAGGACCCGGACCCGGTGCCCGGCCTCCGCCAGCTGCTCGGCGACGGTCCAGCCGACCGGGCCGGCCCCGATCACGGTGTGGTGCTGCTCGTTCATGGTGGTCCCTCCGCGGGTGGTGGTGGTGTTTCGTCCTCAGCGTGGCACCGTTGAGCGCGAGAAGCAAGAGCAGTGCTCACATTTCCGAGCAGCCGTCACCGATGTTGACGACGATCTCGCACCACGGCACCATGGCCACCGTGGCGACACCCAGGGAACAGGCGCGCGAGCGGACCATGGCCGAGATCGTCCGGCTGGGCCGCGAGCAGCTGGTGGCCGTCGGCCCGGCCGACCTCTCGGTGCGCTCGGTCGCCCGCGACCTCGGGGTCGTGTCGTCGGCCATCTACCGCTACGTGCGGACCCGCGACGAGCTGCTCACCCTCCTCGTCGTCGACGCCTACACCGAGCTCGGCGACCGCGTCGACGCCGCGGTTGCCAGGCGGCGTCGTACCCACCACGCGCAGCGGATCAGCGCCGCCGCCCACGCGGTCCGCGACTGGGCGCTGGCCGAGCCCGCCCGCTACGGGCTGCTGTTCGGGACCCCGGTCCCCGGCTACCGTGCCCCCGGCGACCAGACCACTGCCGTCGGCACCCGGGTGCCGACGCTGATGGCGCGGATCCTCGCCGAGGCCTGGGCCGACGACGCGCTCGCCGACCTGCCGGACGTACGCCTGTCGGCGGCGCTGGCGCGAGACCTCCGGGGAGTGCGTGACCAGCTCGGCATCGACCTCCCCGAGGGCCTGCTGGCGCGCGGCATGCTGCTGTGGACGTCGGTGTTCGGGGCGGTCAGCTTCGAGGTGTTCGGGCAGTACGGCGCCGGCACGTTCGGCGACCCGCGCCGGCTCTTCGACCACCACCTCGACGTGCTGCTCGGCACGGTCGGCCTGGCGCCGCGGGGTCGCTGAACCGCGACCGGGTGGTCAGGCGCGGGCGTCCTCCACCACCAGGTCGAGGAAGTCGGCCAGCGCCTCGACCTCGGCCCACACGTCGTCGCGCACCGCCGGGTCCCACGGCTCGTCCTCGTGGAGCGCGTCGACGCGGAGCACGCCGCGCTCGCGCTCGGCGGTGGCGTCGAGCTTGCCGACGAGCCGGTCGCCGACGAGCACCGGCATCGCCCAGTAGCCGAACCGCCGCTTGGCCGCGGGCTTGTACATCTCCAGCTGGTAGTCGAAGTCGAAGAGCTCACCCATCCGCTTGCGGTCGAACACCAAGCGGTCCAGTGGCGAGAGCAGGGCGGTACGGCCGGCGAAGGTCCCGTCGACGCCTGCTGCGAGCTGGTCGGGGTCAACCCGCCACTTCCCGCGCACGCCCTCGACGACCGCCTCCTCGCCGGCGTCGCCGACGTGGTTGGGCTCGCCCGGCACCACGGTCGACCTGGCGCGCGCGATGCCGAGGGCGCGCAGCCGGCGCTCCCGCCGGGTCCGCAGCGCGTCGTCCAGCGGCACCGGCGGCAGGTCGGGATAGACCCGCTCGGCGAGGTCCCACAGCCGGACCCGGCCCTCCCGGCCGGCGGTCGCGACCTCGCCGCGCGCGACCATCACCTCCAGCAGCATCCGGACGTTGCGGTCGTCGTTCCAGCCGCTGGAGCGCCACGGGACCAGCGTCAGGTCGGGGAGCTCGCTGCCCGGCAGCGGACCCTCGTCGTAGAGCTTGTCGAGGATGTCGCGCCGGCAGTCGTCGTTGGCCTCGACCCAGTGCTCGAGCGCGAGCTCCCAGTCACCCAGCGGGCCGACCCCCGGCCAGGCGGCCATCTCGGCGGTGAAGAGCGCGACGTCCTCCGCCGGCCGCAGCATCATCGACATCTCGACCAGCTGCCCGTCGGCGACGGCGTCGCGCACGTCGCCCAGGGCGTACGCCGACCCGAGCCGTGACCACAGCACGAGCTCGGCGCTCGGGGCGACCGCGGCGGTCGGGTCGTCCTGCACCAGCGTCAGGTGCCGGACCGTGTCGAGCAGGTCCGTGGGCCGCTCGGACGCGAGCAGCTGGGCCCGGACCGCGATCCTGCGGGCGTCCTGCGGGGTCAGCTGGTGGGGTGTCACGCGGTCACGCTAGTCGGCGACCCGGACGCCCTGCGTCCGGATCACGCGGGTTCGGCGGCGCGCCGGAGGATCGCGTCGACGAGCACGCCGACGGCCGGCAGGTGGTGGTCGAGGAACAGCGAGGGCTCGGCGAGCTCGAGCTCGAGCAGCCGCGGGCCCTCGGGGCTGGGGAGCAGGTCGACCCGGGCGTACAGCAGGTCCTCGCCGAGGCCGGTCGGCACGGCGGCGAGCACCGCGTCCGCGAGCGCGCGCTCGGCGGCCGACGGCTCGCGCGGCGACATCTCCTCCTGCGCGAACAGGTCGTCCACCAGCTCCATGCCGGGCGTGAGCAGCGGGCCCTTGCGCATGGCGTGGCTGAACCGGCCGTCGAGGTAGAGCAGCGCGGTCTCGCCGTGCTCGTCGACCTCGTGCAGGTACGGCTGCACCATGGCCGGACGGCCCCCGTCGAGCAGCGACGCGGCGTGCGCGCGGGACCGCTCGGCCTCGTGGTCGCCGAGCCGCAGCGTGCCGCGCGAGCCGGCCGAGACGACCGGCTTGACCACGTGCTCCACGTCCTCGAACCCGTGCGCCGGTCCGTCGCCCGGCTCCAGGAACTGGGTCGGGACGATCGGGACCCCCGCGGCCTCGAAGTGGGCGAGGTAGCGCTTGTCGGTGTTCCAGTGGAGCACGGGCGCGGGGTTGAGCAGCCGGGACACCGCGGCCACGTGGTCGGCCCAGGCCAGGAACTCGGTGATCCGCTCGGCGTAGTCCCAGGTGCCGCGGACGACGACCAGGTCGTACCCGTCCCACGCCACGTCGGTGTCGTCCCAGACGGGGGTGGTCACGTGGGCACCCCGCTCCCGCAGTGCCGTCACCAGCAGCCGCCCCTCGTCGTCGAGCTCGGGGACTTCGGCGCAGGAGGCGAGGGCGATCCGGGGCGTCACGGCTGCAGCCTAGGGACGGTGCGGTCGTCCACGGACGAGTGGTGGTGTCAGACCCCTGCCTGGGACCGTCGAGTCGTGGCGAATTCTCGTCCGGTGGGGACTGATTCCCAGGTGTCGTACGAACGTGACATGACTCGACCGGAACCAGGCACGACTCGACCGGAACCAGGCACGACTCGACCTCACGGTCAGCGGTCGAGGAGGGGGCGGGAGGGGTCCCAGGTGGTGCCGTCGGCGGCGTCGCGTCGCCGGCGGGCGATGGCCGACAGCGCCTCGAGGACGACCCGGTTGGCGAGGGCGGCGGTGATGTCGGCGTGGTCGTACGGCGGGCTCACCTCGACGACGTCGACACCGACGACGGGGAGCTCGAGGCAGATCCGGCGGACGGCGTCGAGCAGCTCGCGGGCGGAGAGCCCGCCGGGCTCGGGGGTGCCGGTGCCGGGCGCGTGGCCCGGGTCGCAGACGTCGATGTCGACGGAGAGGAAGACGCCGTCGCACTCGTCGGTCGCGATGGCGAACGCCTCCGTGAGGCACTCGGCCAGCCCGCGGTGGACGATCTCGGTCATCTCGTAGGAGCGCATCCGCTCGCCGGCCATCCAGTCCAGGGTCTCCGGCTCCGGCCAGTAGCCGCGCAGCCCGACCTGCAGGAACCGGTCGCCGCGCAGCGCCCCCGACTCGATCAGCCGCCGCATCGGCTGGCCGTGGCCCCACAGCGAGCCGAAGGTGATGTCGCCGGTGTCGGCGTGGGCGTCGAAGTGGATCATCGACACCCGGCCGTGGCCGAGCACGTTGGCGACGCCCTTGGCGTCCGGGAACGCGATCGAGTGGTCGCCGCCCAGCACCACCGGGATCGCGCCGGAGCGGGTGACCTTCTCGACCACCGCCTCCAGCCGCGGCAGCGCGACCTCGATGTCGCCGGGCGGCATCTCGACGTCGCCGCCGTCGACCACCGTCAGGTCGAGCAGCGCGTCGGTGCGCAGCGCCAGGGACGGCCGCGAGCCGTCGTGCGGCAGGTAGTCGGTGATCCGGATCGCCTGCGGCCCGAACCGGGTGCCGGGTCGGTGCGAGGTGCCGCCGTCGAAGGGCGCCCCGATCACGACCACGTCGGCGCCGGCGTACGACGCCTCGTCGTCGAGGTCGCAGCGCGGGACGCCGAGGAACGTGACGTCCGGGCCGTACTGGCCGCCGTACCGCGCCATCTACATCTCCTCGTGGGTGTCGGGGTCGCCGCCGAACCGGCGGCCGTCGGCGCGGCCGAGCCCGCTGATCGCCGCGACCTCGTCGTCGGACAGCTCGAAGCCGAAGAGGTCGAGGTTCTGCCGCTGCCGCTCCGGGTCCGCGGACTTCGGGATCGGCACCGCCCCGAGCTGCAGGTGCCACCGCAGCACCACCTGTCCCGGCGTCACCCCGTGCGCCTCGGCGGCCGCGGCGACCGGCGGCTCCTGGAACGGCGTGGGCCGCTTGCCGAGCGGGCTCCACGACTCGGTCACGATGCCGAGGTCCGCGTCGACCTGCCGCATCTGCTCCTGCGGGAAGTACGGGTGCAGCTCGAGCTGGTTGACGGCCGGCGTCACCCCGGTCTCGTCGATGATCCGCTGCAGGTGCTCCGCGGTGAAGTTGGAGACGCCGATGCTGCGCACCAGCCCCTCGCGCTGCAGGTCGACCAGCGCCCGCCACGCCTCGACGTACCGGCCCTGGCTGGGGTTGGGCCAGTGGATCAGGTGCAGGTCGAGGTGGTCGAGGCCGAGCCGCTGCAGTGACTCCTTGGTCGAGGCGACCGCGTCGTCGTAGCCGTGGTGGCGCCCGGGGATCTTGCTGCACACCGTCAGCTCCTCCCGCGGTACGCCGGCCCGTCGTACGGCCTCGCCGACCTCCTCCTCGTTGCCGTAGTTGACGGCCGTGTCGATCAGCCGGTAGCCGACCTGGATCGCGGAGACGATGGCGGCGATGCCGTCGTCGCCGCTCAGGGGGTAGGTGCCGAACCCGATCGCGGGGAGGTCGTGCCCGTCGACGAGCCGGTGGGTCGGGACGTCCGTGGTGGTCATGATCGCCACGCTAGCGCCGTCGTCCAGCCCGCTCACGGACACCGCGTCCAGCCCTAGACTCCCCCCATGTGCGGCATCGTGGCGGTCCACGACCCGGCCGGCCCCTCCGCCGCCCTGGGCGAGCGGATGCTCGACCGGATCGCCCACCGGGGCCCGGACGGCCGCGGCGCCCGGCTGGTCGGGACCACCTGGCTCGGCCACGTACGGCTCTCGATCGTCGACCTCGACGCCGGCGACCAGCCGCTGCCGTCCGGCGACGGCCACTGGGCGGTCGTCAACGGCGAGATCTACAACCACGAGCGGCTCCGCGAGGTGTCGCCTCGCGACTTCCGCACCGACTCCGACTCCGAGGCGGCGCTGGCCGCCGCGATCAGCGAGGACCCGGACGCGCTCGGTGACCTGCGCGGGATGTACGCCTTCGCGGTCGCCCACGACGACGGCGACCTGGTGGTGGCGCGCGACCCGGTCGGGGTCAAGCCGCTCTACTGGGCCCACGTCGGGTCGGCGATGCTCTTCGCCTCCGAGATCCGGGCCTTCGACGCCGACCACCGCCACCTCGTCGAGGAGTTCCCGCCGGGCCACCGGTGGACGCCGACCCGCGGCCTGCGCCGGTTCCGCGAGCTCCACGTCGCCGGGGCCGAGCTGATCGACCGCGCCGAGGCGGCAGCGCTGCTCCGCGACACCCTCGACGTCGCCGTGCGCCGCCGGATGATGGCCGACGTCCCGATCGGGGTGTTCCTCTCCGGCGGGCTCGACTCCAGCCTCGTCGCCGCGCTCATGGCCCGCCACCGGGAGGACGCCCACGGCCCGGTGCACTCGTTCGCCGCAGGCACGGCCGGGTCGAGCGACCTCGCCGCCGCGCGCCGCGTCGCCGACCACCTCGGCCTCGAGCACCACGAGCGGGTCTACGACGCCGACGAGGTGGTGGCCGTGCTGCCGGAGGTGGTGCGCAGCATCGAGTCGTACGAGCCGTCGCTGGTGCGCAGCGCGGTCCCCAACTACCTGCTCTCGGAGGAGACCGCGCGGACCGTCAAGGTGGTGCTGACCGGCGAGGGCGCCGACGAGCTGTTCGCCGGCTACGCCCACTACCGCGAGATCGACGAGGCCGACCTGCGCGCCGAGCTGGTGCGCAACGTCTCGGGCCTGCACCACCTCAACCTGCAGCGCTGCGACCGGGTCACGATGGCGTACGGGCTGGAGGCGCGGGTGCCGTTCCTGGACCGTGACGTCGTCAACCTCGCGGCCCGGATCCCGATCGGCTGGCTGCTGCCCGGCGAGCACGGCGAGGAGAAGGCGCTGCTGCGCGAGGCGTTCGCGGGCTGGCTGCCCCACGACCTGCTGTGGCGCCCGAAGGAGCAGTTCGGCGACGGCAGCGGCACCGCCGACGTGATGACCCGGCGGGTGGCCGAGCTGGTGCCGGAGGCGGACTGGGCCGACCGCCGGGTCGGGACGCTGCCGCCGCCGCGGAGCCGGGAGGAGCTGGCCTACCAGCGGATGTTCGCCGAACGGCTGGACGGCGTGCCGGCCGGGCTGCTCGGAAGGTTCGCGACCGAGTGAGCGCGGCGTCGGGGATGTCGCCGCTGTTCTCCCGCGAGACCGAGATCCACGCGTTCGTCCACCGCGACGAGGCGGCGCTCGCCGCCGGGCCGGAGGCCGACGGGCCGCTGGCCGGCCGGCTGGTCGCGGTCAAGGACAACATCGCCGTACGAGGCGCCCCGTGGGCCTGCGGGTCCGCTGCACGGCGGGGGCTGCCCCGGGCCGCCGCCGACGCCGAGGTCGTCGCCCGGGTGCGCGCGGCCGGCGGCGTCGTCGTCGGCACCACCAACACCGACGAGCTCGCCATGGGCGCCTCGACCGAGACCTCCGACTGGGGACCGACCCGCAACCCGCACGACATCACCCGTACGGCCGGCGGGTCGTCGGGCGGCTCGGCCGCCGCCGTGGCGGCGTACGGCGTCCTCGCGCTCGGCACCGACACCGGCGGCTCGATCCGCGAGCCCGCCGCGATGTGCGGCGTCGTGGGGGTGGCCCCCTCGCACGGGACCGTGCCGACGGACGGGGTGGTCGACTTCGCGCCGAGCTTCGACCGGGTCGGCCCGATCGCGCCCACCGTGGCCGAGGCTGCGCTGCTCCACGAGGTGATGTCCGGCCGCGTCGGGCTGGTCGCGGCGGCCGAGGCCGGCGCGCTCCGGTCACTGGCGGGCTCGACGCTCGGCGTCGTCGTCCCGATGTCCGGCCACCGCAACTCACCCGAGGTGCTGGAGCGGTTCGAGGTGGCGCGGCGGGCGCTGCTCGACCTGGGCGCGACGGTGGTGCCGGTGTCGGTGCCCCGCTTCGGCGACCTGCTCGACGTGTACGTGACCGTCACCTGTGTCGAGGCGCTGCCGGTGCTCGAGGAGCACGCCGGCCACGGGCCGCTCGGCGAGGAGGCGGCCAGCCGGCTGCGGCACGGCCGCTCGCTCGCCGGCACCCGGGTGCACAGCGAGGCGCTGGCGGTCCGCGACGAGATCCGGGCCGACGTGGCGGCGGCGCTGCGGGAGTGCGATGTGCTGGTCAGCCCGACGGTGCCGCTGACCGCGCCGCTGCTCGGTCGTGCGGGCATGGCCGACCCGCTCGCCCGGCCCCGTACCGACTGGTGGACCGTCGAGGCCAACCTGGCGGCGATCCCGGCCGCCTCGGTCCCCGTCGGGTTCGGCGGCGGGCTGCCCGTCGGCGTGCAGCTGATGACGGCGCACGGCGAGGACGAGCGGATCTACCGGGTCGGCGCCGCCCTCGAGGCCGCCCTCGGTCGCTGAGTTCGATAGTCCGCCGCCAGATGCGCCCCGGTGGACCTGGGACAGGCGCATCCGGCGGCGGACTATCCACGTGTCGGGGGCAGGTGTCGAGAATGCCGGGGTACGCATCGGGGTCGACCCCGATGCCCCGTCCGCCGGTCCCGCCTAGCGTGCGCGACATGGCCTTCACGCTCTCCCGCCCCTGGCGACGCGCGGTGCTGGCGGTCCACATCCTGTGCGGTGTCGGCTGGATGGGGCTCGACCTCGGCCTGCTCGTGCTCGTCGTCACCGGGCTCACCTCGGACGCCGGCGCGACCGTGGCGGCGGCGTACACATCCGCGCGGCTGGTGATCCCGGTCGTCGTGCCGGTGCTCGCCGTGGGGATGCTCGTCACCGGCGTGCTGCTCGGCCTCGGCACCAAGTGGCGGCTCACCGAGTGGACCTGGGTGCTCACCAAGCTCGTGATCGGGCTGGTGCTGACCACGCTGGTGTTCGTCGCGTTGCTGCCGGGCGCGTTGAGCATCCCCACCGACCTGGCCGGCACCGCAGCGGAGGTACGCGATGCCGTCGGGCGGGCCGGGCGCGACCTGCTCTACCCGCCGGTCGTCTCGTTCACGGCGCTGGCGTTCGCGCTGGTGCTCTCGATCTGGAAGCCGTGGGGCCGCACCCGGTGGGCCCGCGGCACCGACGCGGCGCGCCGCACGCCGGAGCCCGCCGGTGCTCGACGCACCACCGATCGATGACGGAGGATCCACCCATGTCGCTGCCCAACCCGCTGCACCGTCCCTACCCCGACGACGTCTACACCGGCGAGGGAGGCGAGGCCTCGGCCTGGCTGCGGCCGACCGACACCCAGCCGGAGCTGACGTACAAGAACGGCGGCACCTGCGAGTACCTCGCCACCGGCGACCAGACCGGCGGCCTCTACGGTCTCTACCGCTGGTCCTTCGGCGAGGCGGAGTCGGGCCCCGACCCCCACTTCCACCGCGCGATCACCGAGTCGTTCTACGTGCTCGAGGGCACCGTGAAGCTGTACGACGGCCACGACTGGGTCACCGCCCGGGGCGGTGACTTCCTGCACGTGCCGGAGGGCGGCATCCACGGCTTCCGCGGGTCCGACCACGCCCGGATGCTGCTGATGTTCACGCCGGGTGCGCCGCGCGAGGACTACTTCGAGACCCTGGGCTCGCTCGGCTACGGCGCCACGATGACCGACGACGAGCGGGCGGCGTTCATGCTGCAGCACGACACCTACTGGGTCTGAGCGCCCTCGGACGCCGCCAGCATCCGGCGTGCCCGGTCGACCACCGGCTTGTCGACCATCGCGCCGTCGAGCAGCACCGCACCCGAGCCCGCGGCCGCCTCGACGACCCGGCGCGCCCAGGCCAGATCCTCGGGTCCGGGCAGCAGGGCCGCGCGGGCGACCGGCACCTGGCGCGGGTGGACGCACAGCTTGCCGCCGAACCCGAGCCGGACCGCGTACGCCACGTCGTCGCGGAGCCGGTCGTCGTCGCCGACGTCGCCGGTGACGCCGTCGACCGGCCCGGCGAGGCCGGCCGCCGCGGACGCCAGGACCAGCGCCTGCCGGGCCCCGGCCATCGCGTCCCGGTCGTCGGGGGAGACGCCGAGCTGGGCGGCGAGGTCGTACGTGCCGAGCACCAGCCGGGACACCCCGTCGACGGCCGCGAGCGCGGGCGCGGCGAGGACGCCGGCCGCCGTCTCGACCAGCGCCAGCAGCGTCGTCCCGGGGTGCAGGCCGGCCGCGACGGCCGCGACCGCCGCCGGGTCCTCGGCCTTGGGCAGCATCACCGGGAGGGGCGTCCCGGACAGCGCCCGGAGGTCGTGGTCATGACCCGTCGTCCCGGCCGCGTTGACCCGTACGGCGGCGCGTCCGCCCGCGGCCAACCAACCGACCACGTGGTCGCGGGCGGCGTCCTTGGCGTCGGGTGCGACCGCGTCCTCGAGGTCGAGCACGACCAGGTCGGCACCGGCCGCGACCGCCTTGTCGAACCGGTCCGGCCGGTCGCCGGGCACGAACAGCAGCGTCAGCGGCTCCATCAGGGGGTTCCTCCCTCGGGTCGGATCCCGGGCCAGCGGCCGGCCGCGGCCAGCTCCCGGGTGACGGCGACGATGCCGCGGCGTACGACGTCGACCGCCTCGCGCGGCGCCGCCGTGCCTGGCGCCGTGCGCACCACCGCGTGCCGGGTGAGCGGCGGGTCGATCCGGCGGCGGGCCAGTCCGGGGTGGGCGCCGCTGGTGGAGGAGAGCGGCAGGATCGCGCAGGCCTCGCCGCTCTCGGCGATCCGCACCATCGTCCCGAGCGACTCCACGTCGGCCACCACGCTGGGGGTGACCTGCTCGGCGCGCAGCGCCTGCTCGATCAGCGACCGCAGGCTGCTCCGGGTGCCCGGCGCGACGATCGGGACGCCCTCGAGGTCGCGCAGCGCGATCCGGTCCTCGGCGGGCGGCCGCTCCGGGGGCTCGCCGACGAGCCACAGGTCCTCCGCGTAGAGCGCGACGTCGTCGCTGCGGTCGCTCGGCGCGGCGAGGTAGACCACGGCGAGGTCCATCCGGCCCTGGTCGAAGAGCTCGGCGACGTACCCGCTCATCGACTCGAACAGCTCCAGCCGGACGCCCGGGCAGTGCTCACGGGTCCACGACAGCAGCGGGGCGGCCAGGTGGACGGCGGCGCCGGAAGGGATGCCGACCGCGACCAGCCCGCGCACCTCCTGCCGGTCGGCGGCCGAGGCCGCGAGGTGGTCGAACTGCCGCACCAGCCGGTGCGCGTCGCGGTAGAAGTCGAGCCCCGCGCGGGTCGGCCGTACGCCGCGGGGGCTCCGCTCCAGCAGCTGCACGCCGAGCTCGCGCTCGAGCTGCGTCATCCGCTGGCTCAGCGCCGGCTGCGAGACCCGCAGCTGCGCCGCCGCCCGTGACAGGCTCCCCGCGTCGACCACGGCGATGAGGTAGCGCAGCTGCACGATGTCCACGGCACGATCCTGCGTCACACCACGCCGTCGGCGACCAGCGCCTCGACCTCGGCGTCGTCGAGCCCGAGCTCGGCCAGGATCGGCCGGGTGTGCTCGCCCAGCCCCGGCACCGGGTCCATCCGCGGCGTGCCGGCCACCGGTCCGGGCGGGGCCAGCGCCGGCACCTCGCCCACCGGCGTGGCCACCCGGTGCCAGCGGTCGCGCGCGGCCAGCTGGGGGTGCTCCCAGACGTCGTGCATCGTGTTGACCCGGGCGTACGCGACCGGCACCTCGGCCAGCGCCGACGTCGCCTGCTCGCCGGTGAGCGCCGCGAAGCGGGCGGCGATCAGCTCCCCGAGCTGCTCCCGGTGGTGGTTGCGCGCCGAGTTGGTGACGTACTCCTCGCGCATCGCGATCGTGGCGTCGCCGAGGAACGTCTCGCAGAACCGCCGCCACTCGCGCTCGTTCTGGATCGCCATCATCACCACCACGCCGTCGCCGGCCGTGAACGGGCCGTACGGGTAGATGGTCGCGTGCGCGGCGCCCGCGCGCGGCGGCGGCTCGGCGCCGTCGTAGGCGTAGTAGAGCGGGAACCCCATCCACTCCACCGTCGCCTCCAGCATCGAGATGTCGAGGTGCGCGCCGCGGCCGGTCCGCCCGCGCTCGAGCAGCGCCGCGAGGATCGAGCTGTAGGCGTACATCCCGGCGGCGATGTCGGAGACCGAGATGCCGACCTTGGCGACGTCGTCGGGCGAGCCGGTGACCGAGAGCAGCCCGGCCTCGGCCTGCACCATCAGGTCGTACGCCTTCATCGACTCGTACGGCCCACCCGTCCCGTAGCCGGAGATGTCGCACACGACGAGCCCGGGGTTGCTGCGCTGCAGGTCCTCCGCGCCGAGCCCGGCCCGGGCGGTGGCGCCGGGCGCGAGGTTCTGCAGGAACACGTCGGCCGAGGCCAGCAGCCGCCGCGCGACGTCGAGGCCGCGCGGGTCCTTGATGTCGAGGGTCAGCGACTCCTTGCTCCGGTTGGTCCACACGAAGTGCGAGCTCAGCCCGTCCACCCGCGCGTCGTAGCCGCGGGCGAAGTCGCCGACGCCCGGTCGCTCGAGCTTGATCACGCGCGCCCCCAGGTCCGCCAGGTGGCGGCTGGCGTACGGCGCCGCGATCGCCTGCTCCAGCGACACGACGGTGATCCCCTGCAGTGGTCGCATGCCCTGTCCCCTCCGACTCAGACGACGAGACTCAGCGCCGCGATCAGCGGCAGCGCGATCACCGACGCCAGCGCGGTCACGAACGTCAGCGCCTTGAGCGCACCGCGGGTCGAGACCCCCAGCAGCGTCTGGAACATCCAGAAGAAGTTGCTGTTGACCTGCAGCGCGAACAGCGCGCCGGCGCCGATCGCCAGGCCGATGATCACCGGCGGGGCGTCGAGCTGGCCCATGATCGGGCCGATGATGCCGGCGGCGGTGATCGCGGCGACCGAGATCGAGCCGATCGCGAGGTGCAGCACGGCCGCGATCAGCCACGCCAGCAGGATGCTGAAGATGACCGGCGCCCCGGCCTCGGCCGAGAACAGGTCGCCGAGCACCTGCTCGAGGTCGGTCTCGCCGATGACCGCGCCGAGCGACCCGCCGACACCGGTCACGAGCAGGATCTGGCCGGTGGTGTCGAGGCCCTTGCTGATCGCGTCGTCGGTGTGGCCGCGGCCCAGCGAGGTGCGGGCCAGGACGTACGCCCCCACCAGGCCGAGGAACAGCGCCAGCACCGGGTTGCCGATGAACGCGATGAACGGCGTGGAGAACCCTGCCGCCTCGGCGATCGCGCCGAACGCGATCAGGCCCAGCGGGACCAGGACCGGCAGCAGCGACACGAACAGCGGCGGCACCCCGCGGCCGTGCTCGTCGGCGAGGTTCTCGGCCTGCTCCTCGGCGAGCGCCTCCGACTCCAGCAGCGCCTCGGAGGCGTGCTCGTCCTTCTCCGGGTCCCAGAAGCCGCGCTTGAGCAGCAGGCTGAAGACCAGCACCGTCAGGACCGCGGTGAGCGGGCCGATCAGCAGGCCGTAGCCGAGCATCGTGGCCAACGGGATGTCGAGCAGGCCGGCGATCGAGATGGTGCCGAGGCCCGGGACGACGAAGACGTACCCGACCAGGATGCCTGCCGTGAGGGCGCCGCCCATCAGGCCGAGTCCGGCCCGGCCGAGCTGGGGTGCGGCGGAGCGGGCGAGGGGCGCGGCGAGCACCAGCTGGACGTCGACGTAGATCGAGGGGAACAGCGAGGTCATCACCGCCGCCATCGCGTACGGGAGCCGGCGCGCGCCGAGCGCCCGCAGCAGCAGCCGGACCAGCCGTTGCAAGGCCTGCATCGCGAACAGCAGCGACCCCATGAGCACGCCGAAGCCGATCAACAGCCCGACCTCGGCCATGATCCCGCCGAAGCCGTCGATGATCGCGGTGAGCGTGCCCTCGAAGCCGAGCCCGCCGGCCAGGCCGAGGTAGAGCGAGCCGATCACCAGCGAGATCACCGGGTCGACGCCCAGCACGATGATCAGCAGGACGACGGCCAGGATGGCGATCGTGGCGTGGAGGACGATCATGGGCAGGGCTCCTCGAGAGGCGTCTCAGCGGTCGTCAGCCGCAGGGCCTGTGAAGGCAATCACACCCCGAGCACTGCGCGGAACCCGTATCCTGCCGAACCAGTCATAAGGGTGAGTTATCACTCATGACGCGTCAGAGGGCGGCGTCAGAGCGGAGGCGCGCTGCCGCAAGGCGGCCTCGGCCAGCGCCCGGGCGTGCACGTCGGCGGAGTCGATGAGCGGCAGCGGGCTGTCGTCCGGACCGACCAGGAGCCCGATCTCGGTGCACGCGAGGACCACCGCCTCGGCGCCCTGCTCGGCCAGCCGCTCCACGACCTCGACGTACGCCGCCCGCGACTCCGGCCGCAGCACGCCGTGCGTCAGCTCGTCGAAGACCACCCGGTCGACCAGGGCGCGGTCGCTCGGCGCCGGGCGTGACCGTGGCGACGCCGTGGCCGGCGAGCCGCTCGGCGTAGAACGGCTCCTCCATCACCCAGCGGGTCCCGAGCAGGCCGAGCCGGTCCCAGCCGTGGTCGGCGGCAGCGCCGGCGACGGCGTCGGCGATGTGGAGCAGCGGCACGTCGACCGCGGCCTCCACCGCGGGCGCGACCTTGTGCATCAGGTTGGTGCAGATCGCGACCAGGTCAGCCCCGCCGGCGACGCAGTCGCGGGCCGCGCGAGCGAGCAGGTCCCCCGCGCCTGCCCAGTCGCCCGACTCCTGGAGCCGTCGTACCTCCGAGAAGTCCAGCGACCGCATCACCACCGACGCGGAGGCGTGCCCGCCGAGCCGGTCCGCCACCACCTCGTTGACCACCCGGTAGTAGCTCGCGGTCGAGTGCCAGCTCATGCCGCCGATGAGGCCGATCGTCTCCATGCCCACCAGTGTGATCGATCCGGCCGCTCCAAGGAACCCGTCTTCTCCTTGGCCGAGCCATAAGCGATACTTGGATCGTGGATCCTCGTCGGGTGCTGGTGTTCCGGACCGTGGCGCGCGCCGGCTCGCTCAGCGCGGCGGCCCGCGAGCTCGGCTGGACCCAGCCGGCCGTGAGCCAGCAGCTGCAGCGGCTCGAGCACGAGGTGGGGGCGCCGCTGCTGCTGCGCAGCACCCGCGGGGTCACCCTCACCGACGCGGGGACTCTGCTCCTCGGCCGCGCCGACACCCTCGCGGGCGAGCTCCACATGGCGGCTGAGGAGCTCGCCTCG
>CAVRTX010000004.1:0-103265 GCA_963724225.1 uncultured Actinomycetota bacterium
TCCCGTCTTTCCGTGACAGCCGACCGGAAGGACTTCCGAACGCGAGGATTCACCAGGTGCTTCGCGACGGGCGGCAACCCATCAGCGTGAGGTCCGCAACACGGGAGTTGCCCGTGTGTCGTCGAACTCAGCCAGTGACGCCGAACCGCTCGACGCGGATCGCCGCTGCGCTCAGACCAGACTCGACCAGGAGCGTCTCCGCGAACTCGGCGAACCGGGACGAGCCACAGACGTACGCGAGTTCGGCACCAGCGAGGAGCGGGGTGATCTCCGCCCGGGTCGGGGGTCCCGATGGGCGGGCGCTGGTGGCATGACGGGTGTAGACGATGGCGGCGCCGGCCTGGGCGAGCTCCTCGGCGTAGGGCAGCGCCTCGGGGCTGCGTCCGACGGCCATCACCCGGATCAGGTCGGAGCGTCCGAGGTGTCGTGCCGCACGGGTCATCGCCACCGCGGGGACGACGCCGGTCCCGCCGACCAGGCACAGCGCCGGGGTGTACGTGTCCCATCTGAACCAGCGCCCGATCGGGCCGCGCATCTCGAGGACGTCGCCAACCTCGGCCACGTCGGCAAGGAACTCCGAGACCTCCCCGTCGGGGAACCTCTCGACGAGGAACTCCACCAGGGGGTCGCTGTCGTCGGACGCGACGGAGTACGAGCGCTGCGCCGTGTAGTCGTCGGGGGCACGCAACCGGATGAGGTAGTGCTGGCCGGGCCAGTGGCGTTGACGGCCCTCGACGTGCATGCGGAGCCTCACGAGGTGAGGTGCGGGGAAGTCCTTGGTGATGATGCGTCCGGTCGTCCACGCCGTCGAACCCGCACCCACCGACGCGAAGGACTCATCCGTGGTCACGGATCACCCTGGTAGCGCTGCTCGAGCCACGGGTCCCCGCGGTCGTGGTAGCCGTTGCGCTCCCAGAACCCGGCGCGGTCCTCCGCCGTCAGCTCGAGCCTGCTGACCCACTTCGCGGACTTCCAGAAGTACAGGTGCGGGACCAGCAGCCGCACCGGGCCACCGTGCTCGGCTGTCAGGGGTCGCCCGTCGTAGTCCCACACGACCCATGCCTTGCCGCCGGTGACGTCCGCCAGGGGCAGGTTGGTCGTGTAGCCGGTCGAGGAGTGGGCGATCATGAACGCCGCCTCCGGGTCTGGCCGGGCAGCCTCGAGCAGGCTGTCGACGGAGACACCGGCGAACACCACGTCGAACTTCGACCAGGTCGTCACGCAGTGGATGTCACCGTGGTACGACGACCTCGGCAGCTGCTGCACCGCGTCCCATGTCCAGGTCGTCGGCCGGTCCACGAGACCATCGACGCCCAGGGTCCAGGACTCGCGGGGGATCCGCGGGGTCGCCTCGGCAGTCAGGACCGGCCAGTTCCCACCCACGTCGTACTGCCCGGGAGGCAGGCGACCCGCGGGGCCTTCGGGTCGTCGCCGGAAGAATCCTCGGGTCGCCGGCATCTGGCGCCTCCTCGTGGACGGTGGTGTGACCGAGGTCATTCTCGACGGCAGCCTACTCGGGCTCGAGCCATCCAGACCCTCTGCTCAACGAGCCCCTCACTCCTCGTCGTCGGCACGCCCGCGCACAGGCGCGGCAGTGTCCTGCGAGGAGGTCAGAGCTGCGGCCGAGGCGGTCGGGGCGGTGTCGGCCCCTCGCGAAAGCCGACGTGTTGGCCCACCGCGCTGAGGAGCTCTCGGCGAGCCCGCGCACCAGGGTCAGCAACGCCGCCACCGCACAGCACGCGCGACCCGATCCTCGACCCGGAAATGACCAAGAGCCGGACCCCTCGCAGGTCCGGCTCTTGCCGATGTCGTGACACATCACCTTGGTAGCGGGGGGAGTTCGCAGATCTGCGCTCTCGATGTTGACCGTCGCCGCTCCCCCGCCTCACAGGAGGGTGCCAGGGCAGATGCCACCCAGTGATCATGCCCGGATCCAAGCACACGTCGGGGACACGACGGCACCAATGTGCACGCCACAAAGCGCTGTGGGCTCACGTGCAGGCACGCATCCTCCCGGCAACGGGGACGCCATACCGGGTGAGGGAGCCGACCGCGACCAGCGGGCGGTGCCCGGTGCCAGCCGGTCGGGCTTCAGCCAAAAGGGGCGGTGGTGGCCGGCGTGTCCGCTGGGGTCAGGCGTTGCGGGACTCGGTCTGGTGGCGGCCGGCGTGGCGGTCAGTGAGCCGAGGAGGGCAAGTGCCTGCGCGGTTCGAGAGGCGGGCTCGGCGGCGTAGATGGTGAGGGTGAGGCCGGGGTCGGAGACCATGTCGACGCTCTCGTAGGCGAGCTCGAGCTCGCCGACGGCGGTGTGGTGGAAGCGTCTTGGTGCCGGCGCCGTGGAGGCGGACGTCGTGGCTGGACCAGCGGCGCCGGAACTCCTCGCTGCGGGTGGCGAGCTCGCCGACCAGGTCGTGCATGAGGCGGTCGTGGGGGTCGCGGCCGGCCTCGGTGCGCAGGATGGCGACCGCGTGTCGGCGGCGGTGTCCCAGTCGGGGTAGAAGCGGCGGGAGTCCTCGTCGAGGAACGTGTAGCGCGCGAAGTTCGGGACCGGTCCGGGTGCGCGCTCGTAGAGGGAGGCGTGCATGGCGCGACCGAGCGGGTTGGTGGCCAGCAGGTCCATGCGGCCGTTGCGGACCAGGGCCGGCCCACCGGTGATGCAGTCCAGCACCCAGGACAGGCTGGGGCGAGGCGACCAGGCCTTGCTGCGGCGGCGGGGGCGGAGCAGCTCGCTGGTCCCGTCGGCGGCCTGGGCGAGGTTGAACAGGTGGCTGCGCTCGGCGTCGTCGAGGCGCAGGGCGCGGGCGATGGCGTCCAGGACCGAGGCACTGACCCCGCCGAGCGCCCCGCGTTCGAGCTTGGAGTAGTACTCGATGCTGACCCCGGCCAGGGCCGCGACCTCGCCTCGCCGCAGCCCGGGGACACGTCGCTGCCCGACGTCGGGCAGGCCGACGTCGTCGGGGGTCAGCTTGGCGCGGCGAGAGCTGAGGAACTCGCGAACCTCCGCACGGTTGTCCATGCCCTCGACGCTACCCGCGCCCGCCGTGCTGAGGGATGCCCTGCTGGTACACCTCACGAGCGTGACTTCTTCGCACCGGCGGGCGCGGGTTGCATGGAGACATGCCACTCCTGCAGGACGACACCCCCCGCCCACAGACCCAGGCAGTCGAGGGCTCCGCAGCGCCTCGGTCGCGACGCTGGCGGGGTCCCCGACGGCGTCCGGCCGTGCCGTGCTGTCGGCGTCGGTGCTGGGCACGGTGGTGCTCATCACCGCCATCGCCCCCCTGGCCACCGACATGTACGTCCCTGCGTTCCCGCTGGTGGGCCGCGACCTGGACGCGTCGGCGACCCAGGTGCAGCTGACGCTGACGACGTTCTTCGTCGGCATGGCACTCGGCCAGCTGGTCGGGGGGCCGTTCTCGGACCGCGTGGGGCGCCGGCGCCCGCTGCTGGCTGCTCTGGCGGTCCTCGTGGTCGCGTCGGTGGTGTGCGCGTTCAGCCCGTCCGTGATGGTGATGATGGCCGCCCGGCTGGTGCAGGGTTTCGCCGGCGGTTGGGCCATGGTCATCGCCCGGTCCGTGGTCGTGGACCTCACCGAGGGTGCCCGCATGGTCCGGGCGATGAACCTGGTCGCCGCCGTCGCCGGTGTCGCCCCGATCGTGGGACCGCTGCTGGGCGCGCTGGTGTTGTCGGTGACGCACTGGCGGGTGTCGTTCTGGGTCGTCGCCGCCCTGGCGGGCGCGATGCTCCTCGCGGTGCTGCTCGGACTGCCCGAGTCCCTTCCCGCCGAACGCCGCCACGGCGGCGGTCTCGGTCGGCTCCTCGGGGCGACCGGCGAGGTGCTCTCCTCCCGCGTGTTCACCGGCCATCTGGTGGTGTTCGCGTTCTCGATGGGCACCACGTTCGCCTACGTCGCCACCTCCGCCTACGTGCTGCAGTCGATGAACGGCCTCACCCCGCTGCAGTACTCGATCGACTTCGCCGCCAACGCCGGCGGGATGACGCTCGCCGCCCTGGTCGCCGCCAGGTACGCCGACCGTGTCCCGACCCGTGCCTTCGTCAAGGTCGGCCTCCTCGCCACCGGTGCCGCCGGCGTGCTCCTCACCGTCGGCCGCGCTCTGGTTCTCGATGCCGCTCGCAGCGGCGTTGGTCGGCTTCTTCGTCCTCATGACCGCCCAAGGCCTCGTCGGCCCCAACGCCGGCGCGCTCGCCTCGGCCGCTGTCCGCGAGCACCCCGGGACCGGGTCGGCTCTGCTCGGGTTCTGGCAGTGGGTGATGGCCGGAACCATCGCGCCCCTGGCCGGCCTCGGCGGCGCGCACACGGCCGTACCGATGGCCACCATCGTCCTGGCCCTGACCGTCGCCTCCGCCGTCGCCTACGTCATCGCCGACGACCGCCGGTCCCACCCGAGCCCCGCCGCAGCGACCGGCCCCACTGACCTGACCCACGACCAACAGAAACACATCCGCAACCTGAGAGGAACCCACCATGCGTGGAGTAGTGATGTACGGACCCGGCGACGTGCGCGTCGTCGACCGCGACGAGCCCCGCATCGTCGAACCGACCGATGCCGTCATCCGCCTGACCGCCACCTGCATCTGCGGGTCCGACCTGTGGCCCTACCGCGGAGCAGAGCCCGCAGAAGAGCTCCCCATGGGGCACGAGTACGTCGGGGTCGTGGAGGAGGTCGGCTCGGCCGTGGAGACGGTCAAGCCCGGCGACTTCGTCATCGGCTCCTTCGTCATCTCCGACGGCACCTGCGACATCTGCCGTGCCGGGTACCCGTCGCGATGCGTGCACGCCGAGTTCGTCCACGGCACCATCGGCACCCAGTCCGAACGCGCCCGCATCCCCTACGCCGACGGCACCCTCGTCGCCACCCCCGGGATGCCGGACGACGACCTGGTCCCCAGCCTGCTGGCCGCCTCCGACGTCCTCGGCACCGGCTGGTTCGCCGCCGTCGCGGCCGAGGCCGGGCCCGGCAAGACCGTCGCCGTCGTCGGTGACGGCGCGGTCGGCCTGCTCGGCATCCTCGCCGCCCGCGAGCTCGGTGCCGAGCGCATCATCGCGATGAGCCGTCACGCCGACCGCCAGGCCCTGGCCCGCGAGTTCGGCGCTACCGACATCGTCGAGGAGCGCGGCGACGAGGGCGTCGCCCGCATCAAGGAGCTCACCGACGGGCTCGGCGCGCACTCGGTCATCGAGGCTGTCGGCACCCAGGAGTCGATGATGCAGGCCATCCGCTCCACCCGCCCCGGCGGGCACGTCGGCTACGTCGGCGTCTCCCACGACGTCGAGCTCCCCGGCGACGAGCTGTTCTTCTCCCAGGTCCACCTCCACGGCGGGCCCGCCCCCGTGCGCCGGTTCCTGCCCGACCTCATCGACCGCATCTGGAACCGCCAGATCGACCCCGGCAAGGTGTTCGACCTCGAGCTCCCGCTCGCCGACGCCGCCGCCGGGTACACCGCCATGGACGAGCGGCGCGCCATCAAGGTCCTGCTCCGCCCATGACCAGACAGCTCACGCTCCGCAGCACGGTGGCGGCTGCGGCGGTCCTGACCGTCGCAGCCCTCACCGGCTGCGGACCGACCACCGACACCAGCAACGCCGCCGAGCAGCCCAGCGGCCGGCCGGCCGGCGGGGCCAGCGCGACGCACGCAGAGCCCCGGCCCCGAGACCCGGCAACCCCGCACCCGACCGCAACCGCGGCGCCACCCAGGAGACAACCATGGAGATCGAGATCCGCGTCGGCAACGAGACCTTCACCGCCACCGTCGACGACACCCCAGCCGGCCGCGACCTGTTCGACCAACTGCCGCAGACCATCGCGATGACGCGACCACGGCGGCGTCGAGAAGACCGGGCCGCTGGAGTCCCCGCTGAGCCTGGACGGACAACCAGCGGGCGCCGACCCCGCAGTCGGAGACCTCGGCTACTACGCGCCCGGCAACGACCTCGTCCTCTACTACGGCGACCAGTCCTACTACGCCGGCATCGTCATCCTCGGCCGCCTCGACGACGCAGCCACGTCCCGTCTCGCCCAGATGGCGGGCGACATCACCGCCACCGTCACTGCCGCCGACGCATCCTGAAAGCGCAGGTCGAGAACCTGTTTCAACCTCAGACAGGACCCGCCGTGAAGTTCACCCACAGCGGGGGCCAGACCGCCCACAGCCGCCACTCGACCGACCACGCACGTGCCGCGATCAGTACAGCCGGTTGCGCAGATGCGAGAGGCCCTCACAGTCAGACTGTGAGGGCCTCTCGCTCTTGTAGCGGGGGCAGTGTGCTGGCTCAGGACATCCCGGACACATGTCTCACGACATCCCGGACTGATGTCTCACGACATCGGCGACAACCGGTCGAGCCTCGAGCATGCCGAACTCCGGGGCATCAAGGGCCCGCCTGGTCATCACCGCCATCACCCTCGAGAAGCGCACCGTCGCCGAGGTCGTCGCCGACTATGGCGTATCAAAGTCCTGGGTCTACGAACTCCTGGCCCGCTACCGGGCCGAGGGTGAGGACGCCTTCGAGCCACGGTCGAGACGACCGCTGACCTCACCGCACGCGACACCGACAGCGACGGTCGAGCTGATCCTGCGGCTGCGGAAGCAACTACGCGAGGCCGGGTTAGACGCCGGCGCCGAGACCATCGAGTGGCACCTGGCCCACCGCCACCAGATCACCGTGTCCCGGGCCACGATCCACCGGATTCTGACCAGGTCCGGTGCGGTGAAGCCGGAGCCGTCCAAACGACCGAAGTCGTCCTACCTCCGCTTCGAGGCGGCGATGCCCAACGAGACCTGGCAGTCCGACTTCACCCACTACCGACTCACCAATGCCATGGGCTGTCCCGGCGCGGACGTCGAGATCATCACCTGGCTCGACGACCACTCCCGCTACGCCCTGCACGTGTCGGCACACCGACCGGTCACCGCACGAACCGTCCTGGACGACCTTTCGACAGGCCGCTGACCTGCACGGATACCCCGCATCCACGCTCACCGACAACGGCATGGTCTACACCGTCCGACTCGCCGGCCACGGCCGAGGAGGCGGCAAGAACGCCTTCGAAGCCGAGCTCAGGCGACTCGACATCGTCCAGAAGAACTCCCGGCCATCACGGCCCACCACCTGCGGGAAGGTCGAGAGATTCCAGCAGACCATGAAGAAGTGGCTACGCGCCCAGCCAACCCAGCCCACGACGCTGGCCCAGCTGCAGGCCATGCTCGACGCGTTCGTCGAGGAGTACAACCACCGCCGACCGCACCGATCGCTCCCCCACCGCGCCACCCCGGCGACCACGTACAACGCACGGCCCAAGGCCAGCCCGAGCGGTGACCGCAGCACCGACTCCCACGACCGCACCCGGCACGACATCGTGTCCACCGCCGGGAACGTCACCCTGCGCATCGCCGGCAAACTAAGCCACATCGGCATCGGCCGAACCTACGCCCGCACCCGCGTGATCCTGCTCGTCCAGGACCTCCACGTCCGCGTCGTCAACGCCGCCACCGGCGAGCTCATCCGCGACCTCATCGTCGATCCCAGCAAGGACTACCAGCCCAAGAACACCCCGAAATGACAAACACCCGAACCTGCTTCCGCAGGTCCGGGTGTCCAGCATGTCCTGAGACATCACATTGTAGCGGGGGCAGGATTTGAACCTGCGACCTCTGGGTTATGAGCCCAGCGAGCTACCGAGCTGCTCCACCCCGCGTCGGTGAACACCACCTTACGGGACGCCGACCGGCGGACCCAAATCGGGCGCGAGTGGGGTGGGTCACCCCACTCGCGACCGTCAGCCGCCGGAGCCCTGGGACGCCGTGTCGCCGCCGCTGGGGCTGCCCTCGTAGAGCGAGACCGCCTGCTCGATGAGGCGACGGGCACGCTCCTGCTGCTCGGCGGCCTCGACCGGGTCGCCCTCGCGGTACGCCGCCTCGGCGGCGTCGAAGGCGGCCTGGGCCTGGCGCAGCAGCGAGGCGATCTGCTCGTCGGTGCTCTGGTTGGGCGGCTGGTTGTTGCCCCCCTGGCCGGGCTCGGGCGGCGTCGGGTCGGTGACCGACTCCGGGTCGACGCCGAGCACGTCGGCCAGCGCCTCGACCAGCGAGTCGCCGATGCCGACCTCGTCACCGAACGACACGATCACGAACTGCAGGATCGGGTAGCTGGCCTCGGAGAGCTGCCGCGTGGCGTAGACCGGCTGGACGTACATCAGCCCCTCCCCCACGGGCAACGTCAGCAGGTTGCCGAAGTTGGGGGTCGTCTCACCGATGTTGAACGCCTGCAGCTCGCGCCTGACGTTGTCGCTGGAGGCCATCTCGTTGGCGATCAGCCCCGGGCCCGGCGTCTGCTCGTTGGGCAGCTGCAGCGCCCGCATCTCGCCGTAGTCGTCGGACGTCGCGTCGGAGTTGGCCGAGAGGAACGCCGCCAGGTTGTTCTTGTTGTACGGCGTGAACGTCGAGGTCAGCGACCAGGTCTCGTCGCCGGTCGTCGTCGGGTCGTCGACGAAGAGCCGGTACGGCGGCTGGTAGTTGTTCTCGGCGTACGGGTCCTCGGGGACCTCCCACCGGTCGTTGCCCTGGTAGAAGTCGCCCGGGTCGGTCACGTGGTAGCGGGCGAACTGGTAGCGCTGCACCTTGAACAGGTCCTCGGGGTAGCGCATGTGCTCCAGCAGCGAGTCGGGGATCTCGTCGCGGTCCTGGACCGTGCCGGGGAAGGCCGAGCGCCACGCCTTGAGCATCGGGTCGCTCTCGTCCCACGCGTAGAGGTTGACCGTGCCGTCGTAGGCGTCGACCGTCGCCTTGACCGCGTTGCGCATGTAGTTGAGCTCGTCGGTCGGCAGCGTCCCGAACGGGTTGTCCTGGGTGAGCGAGTCGTCGGTCATCGTCTCGAGCGACTCGGCCTCCGCCTGCGGGTAGCGGTCGGTCGTGGTGTAGCCGTCGAGGATCCACACGATCCGGCCGTCGACCACCGCCGGGAACGGGTCGCCGTCGACGGTCAGCCACGGCGCCACCCGCGACACCCGGTCCTGCGGCGTCCGGTGGTAGAGCACCTGGCTGTTCTCGTGGACCCGGCCGGAGAGCAGGAAGTTGGGCTCGCCGAAGCGGATGGCGAACATCAGCTCGGAGAACAGGTTGTCGACCGCCACGCCGCCCTCGCCGTCGTAGGTCGTGGTCTCGCCCTCGTCGGCGCTCGCCTCGCTGCCGAGGTCGAGCTCGACGTCGGCGGAGTCCTCGGAGGCCTTGCCGACCACGGAGTAGCTCGGGCTCTTCTCCCCGAAGTAGACCCGCGACTCGTAGCCGTCGGGGTAGAGCCGGGACAGCGCGTCCTCGTCGGCCTGCTGGCCCTCGGCCCACTGCAGGTCGCTGGTCTCCTGGGAGTCGTCCTCGCCCCGCTGGTTGGCGTAGGCGGCGATCATGCCGTTGCCGTGGGTGTAGACGGTGCGGAGGTTGTTCCAGTTGCGGTCGCCCTCGTTGATGCCGGACTGGTCGAGCTCGCGGACCCCGAGCACCAGCGCGCGGTCCTCGCCGTCGAGCTCGTAGCGGTCGACGTCGAGCACGTCGGCCACGGAGTAGTAGGCGCGGACCTGCTGGACCTGCTCGAAGGTCCGGTTGACCACCAGCGGGTCGACCAGCGGCACCGAGGAGGTCTGCTGCTCCAGCTCGCCCAGCTTGCCGGTCGCGGAGAGCTGGCTCGAGAACGGCTCGACCTCGATGTCCTCCAGGTCGTACGCCGCCCTGGTGGCCTCGATGTTGCGCTCGATGTAGGGCCGCTCGCGGTCGGCCTCGCTCGGGTTGACCCGGAACTGCTGCACGATCGTCGGCCAGATCATGCCGATCAGCACCGCGCTCAGCACCAGCAGCGCCAGCCCGACCGACGGCAGCATCCAGGTGCGCCGCCACACGTTGAGGAAGAACAGCACCGCACAGATCACCGCGATGAACATCAGGATGTTCTTGCCGGGCAGCACGGCGTTCTGGCCGGTGTACGTCATGCCGGTGATCAGGCCCGCCCGAGTCGGTCACCAGGTCGAACCGGTCGAGCCAGTAGTCGACCGCCTTGGCGAGCACGAACAGGCCGAGCAGCACCGAGAGCTGGACCTGGGCCGCACCGGTGAGCCGGTCGTGCTGGGTCTGCAGCTGGATGCCGCCGTAGAGGTAGTGGACCAGCGCGGCCATCAGCAGCCCGACCACGGCGAACGCCATCACCGAGTCGACGAGGTAGTGCAGCCAGTTGAGGTCGAAGACGTAGAAGCCGATGTCGCGGTCGAAGTAGGGGTCGGTCTCACCGAAGCTGCCGCCGTTGCGCCACAGCATGAACTGGCGCCACTGGCCCGAGGCGGAGGTCCCGGCGAACAGGCCGAGCAGCACCGAGACGCCGACCAGCAGCCAGATCCGGATCGGCGTGACGGCCGCGCGGTAGCGCTCGAGGCCGCTCTGCTCGGGCGACGGCATCCGGAACATCGGCCGGAACCGGTAGGCCAGCACCATGTTGAGCGCGACGAAGCCGGCCATCAGCAGCGCGAAGCGCGACGAACAGCCCGACCCGGGTCCAGAACATGGTGCTGAAGACCTTCGGGTAGTCGACGGCGGCGAACCACTGCCGGTCGGTCCAGATCGCCGCGAACGTGGTGAGGACGAAGAAGCCGACGATCAGCACCGCGGCGGTGATCAGCAGGGCGCGGGAACGGCGCGGTGGCGCCACGTCCGGCGCAGCCCCTGGTTGGGGTCGGCCGCGGCCCTCGCCCCCGTCGAACACGTCGCTCACTGGTCGTCCTCCTCCAGGGTCACCCTCAACAGCTGCAGCAGCGCCGGCACCAGGTCGATGCCCGCCACCACCGACTGGTCGTCGTCGTGCTCGCGCAACCGCAGCGCGCAGTACGTCGACCCGTGGCGGGTCGCGCCCGCCACGATCCGTACCTCGTGCCGCCCGGGGTGCTCCCGGGCGAAGCGTTCGGCCGCGTCGGCGTCGTCGGGCACCTGCCCGTCGGCGTCCGGCGGCAGCACCAGCCGCTCGACGACCGCGGCGCACCCGGCCACGCCGTCGGGCCAGCTGATCGTCTCCAGGACCTGCTCCAGCGGCTGGTCCGGGCGCAGCTGGTCCTGCTCGACCGGGGTCAGCGACCCCGCGGCGGCGGCCTCGTCGAGGCCCATCGCCCGGGCGAGCGCGGGCTCGTGGGCGACGATGCGGGCGGTCTCGACGAGCGAGTAGAGGCGGGCCGGCTGGTCCCAGCCGGTCCCGGCGACGTGGCCCTCGATCTCGAGGACGGCGGCGGCGAGGGCGGGGTCGACGTCGAGGTCGTCAGGCACCGGAGCTCCCGGGGTCGGAGGGGCACTGGGGCAGGTCGGCGTCGTGGTCGGCGGCCCAGTCCTGGATCGCGGCGAGGGCGTCGGACATGGTGTCGGCCCGGACCAGGCGCATGTCGCCGCGCGGTGCGTCGACCGCGTCCTCGCAGTTGTCGGGCGGCACCATGAACAGCGAGGCACCGTCGTCGCGCGCAGCCGCGATCTTCTGGTCGATGCCGCCGATCGGCCCGACGTTGCCGTCGGGGTCGATGGTGCCGGTGCCGGCGACGACCGCGCCGTCGGTGAGCGAGCCCTTGGTCAGCACGTCGTAGACGGCGAGCGAGAGCATCAGCCCGGCGCTGGGCCCGCCGATGTCGGAGTCGATGCCGAACCCGACCTCGAACGGGAAGTCGTAGGTGACGCCCAGCTGGACGCCGATCCGCGGCTCGCCGTCGGACTCCTCGCGGTCGACGCTGACGGTCTGGGTGTCGCCGTCGCGCCGCAGGCGTACGTCGAGCGGCGTGCCGGCCGGGCCGGCGGCGACCGCCGAGATGACGTCGTCCACCGAGGACACCGGCTCGCCGTCGACCGCGAGCAGCTCGTCGCCCTGCTCGAGCACGCCGTCGCTGGGCGAGCCGTCCAGGACGGAGGCCACCGTGGGCTTCTCGACCTCGTAGCCGAGCTCGGTCAGCGCCACGCCGACGGCGGTGTCCTGGGAGGAGGCCATCTGCTGGGCGCCCTCGGCCTGGCTGGTGGCGTCGGTCTCGCCCGGCAGGTAGACCGTGTCGTACGGGATCGCCGCGGCGTCGGGGTCGAGCCAGGCCCCCATCGCCTCGAGCAGGCCGATCCGGGTGTCGGGCTGGGTGACGAAGACGGTGGTGAAGCGCAGCTGCCCGTCGTGGTCGTGGTAGGACGGCGCCCCACGGACCTCGATCATCTCCTTGCCGTCGGTCTCGCCGAGCACGTCGATCGTGTAGCCCGGGCTGTAGACGACGTACGGCAGCGGCGCCAGCAGCGCCACCAGCCACAGCGCGACCAGCAACGGCACGGCCAGCAGGCCGGCGAGGGTGCGCTGCGTCATGGCGCCAAGCCTCTCAAACGGGGGAAATCGGAGGGACGTCAGGCACTGCGACGCGTGTGCCCGGGCCCGGGCGTCCCGGACGGGCCACCACCCGGGCGCGCCGGTCTGGGGCGCCCGGGAGGGTCGTACGGCGATGCCGGTGCTGCGATCGCGGGGCGCCACGGGGCGCTCGTGCCGGGTGGCGGCGTGCTCGCGCTGCATCGCCGCGGCCAGCCGGCTGACGGCGACGTCGCGGTCGACCTCGCCGCGGCCCTCGCGGCCCAGCCAGGCCACCCACACCATCGCCACCACGGTGACGACGACCGACGGCACCAGCCAGAGCAGGATCTCCACGTGCAGCAGGGTAGGCGGCGACGGGGACGCGGGCGTCAGGGCGCGCCGACCCACTCGTCGGTGCCGTCGCTGAACCGCTGGTGCTTCCAGATCGGCACCTCGGACTTGAGGGTGTCGATCAGCGCCCGCGAGGCGGTGAACGCCTCGCCCCGGTGGGCGGCCGAGGTGGCGACGACCACGGCGATGTCGCCGACCGCGAGCGTGCCGACCCGGTGCACGGCGGCGAGCCCGGTGATGTCGTGTCCGTCGGCGACGCGCTGGCACACGTCACGGAGCCGGTCGAGGGCCGTCGGGTGGGCCGAGTAGTCGAGCCCGTCGACCCCGTGGCCGTGGTCGTGGTCGCGGACCCGGCCGACGAAGAGCGTCAGCCCGCCCGCGGTGTCGTCCTCGAGCACGTCGAGGACCTCGGCGACGTCGAGCGGCTCCTCGCGCAGCCCGACCAGGCGGACCACGGGTCGCGCGTCGGGCCTGCTCTGCGGGTCGGGCACGGGATGACCCTAGCCCTCCCGGGAGGGGACGCCGCAGGTTGCCCGATCCGCGTACCGTGGGGGCCATGAGCACTGACCCCGACGACGGCCAGAACCCCTTCAAGGGCACGCCGTTCGAGCAGTTCTTCGGAGGCGGGGGCGGCGTCCCCGACCTCAACCAGCTCTTCAGCCAGCTGCAGGCGATGATGCAGCCGCACGACGGCCCGCTCAACTGGGACGTCGCCCTCGACATGGCGCGCAAGCAGGCCGCCTCGGAGTCCGACCCGACGCCGTCCCAGAAGCAGCGCGACGCCGTCGCCGACGCGATGCGGCTCGCCGACCACTGGCTCGACGCCACCACCGACTTCCCGTCCGGGGTCACCTCGACCGCGGCCTGGAGCCGCGCCGAGTGGATCGTCGGCACCACCGAGGTCTGGAAGGGCCTGGTGGAGCCGATCGCGGCGTCGTCGGTCAACGCCCTCGGCCAGGCGATGCCCGAGCAGGCGCAGGCGATGGGCGGGCCGATCCTCGGCATGCTGCAGCGCGCCGTCGGGGCGATGCTGGCCACCCAGATCGGGCAGGGCCTCGGCGCCCTCGCCGGTGAGGTGCTGACCGGCTCCGACATCGGGCTGCCGCTCACCGAGGCGGGCCGGGCGGCGCTGGTGCCCACCAACGTCGCGGCCTTCGCCGACGGTCTCGACGTCCCCGAGGACGACGTCCTCCTCTACCTCGCGCTGCGCGAGGCCGCCCACCAGCGGCTCTTCGCCCACGTCCCGTGGCTGCGCGACCACCTGATCGGCGCCGTCACCGACTACGCCCGCGGCCTCGAGATCAACACCGCCAACCTGCAGGGCAAGATCGAGGAGCAGGTACGCGGCATCGACCCGAGCAACCCCGAGTCGCTGCAGCAGATGATGGAGGGCGGGATGTTCGAGCTCGACCAGACGCCCGAGCAGCAGGCCGCCCTCCAGCGGCTCGAGGTGACGCTCGCCCTGGTCGAGGGCTGGGTCGACGAGGTCGTCGGCCAGGCCACCGAGGAGCGGATGCCCACCGCCGCCCGGCTGCAGGAGGCCGTACGACGCCGGCGCGCCTCGGGCGGGCCTGCCGAGCAGACCTTCGCCTCGCTGGTCGGCCTGGAGCTGCGGCCCCGGCGGCTGCGCGACGCCTCCACGCTGTGGGGCTCGCTGCGCACCCGGCAGGGCGCCGAGGCCCGCGACGGGGTGTGGATGAGCCCCCACCTGCTGCCCACCGACGCCGACCTCGACGACCCGCTCGGCTTCCGCGAGGGCGCCAGTGCCGTCGGCGAGCTCAGCGAGGAGGAGTTCGAGGCCGGGCTGCGCGACCTGCTCGACGGCCCCTCGGACGACCGCCCGACCGAGGAGTGACGCTCCACGCCGACGCGCTGGCCACGCTGACGGACTGGCACGCCCCCTCGGCTGCGCAGGAGCGGCTGCGCGACCGGTTCGTCACGCACCTGCGCGACCACCCCGACGGCGTCGAGCGGGGCTGCCACCCGGACCACCTCACCGCGAGCACGCTGGTGGTCTCACCTGATGCGAGCCTGGTGCTGCTGACGCTGCACGCCAAGGCACACCAGTGGTTCCAGCTCGGCGGTCACTGCGAGCCCGGCGACCCGACCCTGCTCGCCGCGGCGCAGCGCGAGGCGCAGGAGGAGTCCGGGATCGACGGCCTGGTCATGGACCCGGTCCCGCTGCGGCTCGACGAGCACGCCGTCCCGTTCTGCGGGGACACCGGCGAGGTCCACCACCTCGACGTGTGGTTCCTCGCCGTGGCGCCCGACGGTGCCGAGCACGCCGCGAGCGACGAGTCCCTCGACGTCCGCTGGTGGCCGGCCGACGGCCTGCCCGACCGCGACGGGGTGTGGCCGTCCGCCCTGGCCCTGGCACGCGAGCGGCTGCACCCCGGGTGAGGGGTCAGTCGACCTCGTCGCCGGGCGGCGGGTCCAGCTGTGCCGCGGCCGACCAGCCCAGCAGGTAGCCCTTGGCCCGCTCGGCCTGCGGGTAGCGGTCGACCCAGCCCCAGAACGCCGCGTCGTGACCGGGCTCGAGCAGGTGCGCCAGCTCGTGGACGAGCACGTAGTCGACCACCCACACCGGCATCCCCTGCAGCCGGGCCGAGAGCCGGATCGTGCGGTCACCCGGGGTGCAGGACCCCCACCGCGACTGCTGGTTGTCGACCCACCGCACCGACTCCGGCTCGGCGAGGCCGCCGAGGTGGCGGTCGGACAACGCCCGGGCGCGCTTCATCAGCTCCGCGTCGCTGGGCTTGCGACGCCGCTCCGAGCGCTCCAGCCGGGCGATCATGGTCTCGACCCAGCGTGCCTCCTCGGCCCGCGACATCGTGGCCGGGATCATCACCACGATCCGGTCGCCGTCGCGGTGGGCGGAGACCGTACGACGCCGCCGCTTGGACCGGCGTACCTCGACCTGGGGAGCTTCGGCCACAGGAGAAACCTAGCCGTTGGCCCACGCCAGCAGCCGTTGCTGCGGCCAGGTGTTGACGATCCGCTCGGGGTCGATGCCGGCCGCCTCGGCCCGCTCGCAGCCGTAGTCGAGCATGTCGAGCTGGCCGGGCGCGTGGGCGTCGCTGTCGATGGAGAACAGGCAGCCGGTGTCGCGGGCGAGCTCGAGCAGCCGGGTGGGCGGGTCACGCCGCTCGGGACGGGAGTTGATCTCCACCGCCACGTCGTGCTCGGCGCACGCCGCGAACACGGCCCGCGCGTCGAAGTCGCTGCTCGGGCGGACCCCCCGGTTGCCGGTGACCAGCCGGCCGGTGCAGTGGCCCAGCACGTTGGTGAACGGGTTGCGGACCGCGCCGATCATGCGGCGCGTCATCGCCTCGGCGTCCATCCGCAGCTTGGAGTGGACGCTGGCCACCCGGACGTCGAGCCGGGACAGCATCTCCTCGGTCTGGTCGAGGGAGCCGTCGTCGAGGATGTCGACCTCGATCCCCTTGAGCAGCGTGAAGCTGCCGCCGAGGTGGGTGTTGACCGCGTCGACCACCCGGAGCTGCCGGGACAGCCGCTCGGCGCTCAGCCCGTTGGCGACCCGCAGCCGCGGTGAGTGGTCGGTCAGCACCAGGTAGTCGTGCCCGAGCTCGATCGCGGTGAACGCCATCTCCTCCAGCGGCGACCCGCCGTCGGACCAGTCGGAGTGGGTGTGCAGGTCGCCACGCAGCAGCGCCCGGAGCTCGCGGCCGCCGGCCACCAGCGGACCCGCGTGCTGGGCCTCGAGCCGGGCCAGCCGCTCCGGCACCACGCCGCGTACGGCGTCGGCGATCACGCCGCCGGTGCTGGTGCCGATGCCGGGGAGCTCGGTGATCGTGCCGGCCTCGACCCGCGCGGCCACCTCGCCCTCGGGCAGCGGGAGGATCGCCGCGGCCGCGGCGCGGAACGCCTCGATCCGTCGCGTCTCCTCGCGCCCGCGCTCCATCAGGAACGCGATCCGGCGCAGCGCGGCCACGGGCCCCGCGTCGTAGGTCTCGCTCACACCGCTCCTTCGCCGTCCGGCGGCCGGATTTCTTCCGTCCACAGCCCGTGGACGCCATTGTGGCTGGTCAGCGCGACCGCGGCGAGCACGGGTCGACGGTGTCCACAGGTCCCTCCCCCGTCCCTCCACCGGCGCAGCGGGCTCCTCCACAGGTTTGTCCACAACGTTGTCCACAGGCAGGGGACACCGGGCCGGACCAGCCGTTGACCGGGTCGGGCGGGGCCTCCTAGCGTGACGCCCAGATGAGGCCCCGGGCCCGTCGAGGTGACACTCGCAAGGGGAAGGCAGGTGTCGCCGAGGCGGGCCAGGGGCCTCTTCTCACGCCCGGCGCGCGCACCGCTCAGCGGCCGGTGAACGACGCCGGACGCTTCTCACGCGCGGCGGCGATGCCCTCCTGCAGGTCCTCGGTGGCCAGGGTCATCGGCTGCGCCAGCGCCTCCCACTGCAGGGCCGACTCGAAGTCGCCGTGCCCGCCGTCGCGCAGCGCCAGCGTGGTCAGCCGGCTGGGCACGGGCGCCGTGGCCGCGATCCCGGAGGCGATCCCCAGCACCTCCTCGTGGAAGGTCGCGTCGTCGAGGACCCGCGAGACCAGGCCGAGCCGGAGCGCCTCCTCGGCGTCGACCATCCGGCCGGTCAGCAGCAGGTCGCGGGCGTGCGCGTGGCCGACCACCTCGGGCAGCAGCCAGGTGGCCGCCATGCCGGGATGCATCCCGAGCCGTACGAACGGCGCCCCGAGCCTGGCGCCGGACGCCGCGAACCGCAGGTCGCAGGCCAGCGCGAGGCACAGCCCGGCCCCCACCGCGTGGCCGTTGACGGCGGCGACGGTCGGCACCTCGAGCCTCCGGATCGAGAGCCACGCCCGGTAGAACGGCAGCATCCGGCGGCGCAGGTCGTCGACCGTCGCGTCCGGCTCGCTGGCGATCCACGAGGTGTCCCCGCCGGAGCAGAACGCCGGCCCCTCGCCGGTCACGACGACGACGCGGAGCGACCGGTCCGTGGCGAGCTCCTCGACGGCCGCCACCCACGCGGACGTCATCGGCTCCGACATCGCGTTGCGCTGGGCGGGGTTGTCGAGGGTCAGCACGGCGACCCCGTCGGCGGGTCGGTCGAGCCTCAGGTGCGTGTCGTCAGCCATGGCCCGAGGGTAGTGAGCACCGACGCCGACGGCCGTCCGGAGGTCCCGGTTCCGCGCCAGACCGGCCAACCACGCCGGATCGCGGATCCGGCGGCCGCAGCGCGCCGTGCGCCGCATCGGCGCGGTGTGCCGTAGGGTCATGATCGGCCCGGTGCACCCGGCCGGGCCTCCGGCGGGCTTTCCCTGCGACCCTCCCGCCGCGACGACCCGTACAACCACAGAGCAAGGAGGCCGTCATGGCGGAGACCTGGAGCGGCGAGTTCTACTGCGTCAAGTGCAAGGAGAAGCGCGAGGCGGAGGGCGAGGTCAAGGTCAACGACAAGGGCACCCGCATGGCCAAGGCCGTGTGCCCCGTCTGCGGCACCAACCTCAACCGCATCCTCGGCAAGGCCTGACCGGCCCGCCGACGCCACACGTCACGGCGGCACCCACCCGGTCCCCGGGAGGGTGCCGCCGTCGGCATGTCCCGCCCCTCGCCGGCCCCTGTGGATGACAGCCGCCGCGCCCGGTCGGGCTGTGGCACGGTGCCGGCATGTCCCACCACGAGGCCGGTCCCACGGCCGGCGCCACGCTGCGGCTGCGGCCCGGCATCCGGGTCAGCAGGCGCGGCGACGGCCAGCTGCAGGTCGGCCTGCATCCCGGCCAGCGCGCGGTGCTCCCCGACTCCGACGACGTGCGCCGGCTGCTCCGCGACCTCGGCCACGGAGTCCGTACGGCCGTGGTCCCGCCGGACCTCGCCGGCGCGCTCGACACGCTGCACGCTCGCGGCCTCCTCGACTCCCCCGACCGGCCCGGCGCCCGCAGCAGGCTCCTCGGCTCCGCCCGGGTCGGCGTGGTGGCCTCCGACCCGGTCCGGGCGACGGCCGTCCGGATGCTCGCGACAGCGGGCGTCCAGGTGGCCGGCCGGCGCGGCGTCCCGGCCGTCGTGCTCCAGGTGACCACCGGGGCGGAGCCGCGACGCGACGACCTCGACCACTGGGTCCGCGAGGACCGGCCCCACCTCACGCTGACCGCGCTGTCCGGGCAGACCCGGCTCGGCCCGTTCGTCGTCCCGGGCATGACCGCGTGCCTGCGCTGTGTCGACGAGCACTTCACCGACCGCGACCCGCGCCACCCGCTGGTCCTCGAGCAGCACCACGCGCCCGACCCGTGCGACCTCGTCGCGGCCGAGGACCTGCAGCTGGCCCTGGCGTGGGCGGCGCGCGACCTGACCCGCTGGCTCGAGGGCCGGACACCGGTGACGTGGTCGGCGACCGTCGAGCTCGGCGGCGAGGGACCGGCGGTGCGGGAGTGGAGCCGTCACCCGCGCTGCGGCTGCGCGTGGGGTGACGTGCTGGCGGGGTGAGCGGGGCTCACCACCACTCGCTGTCGAGCTTCCCCTCCATCGCCCGCAGGTTGGCGCGTGAGCACTCCTCGCAGTAGGTGCGAGGGCGGCCGTTCTCGACGGCGAAGGTCCAGGTGAGGGTGTTGGTCTCGTCTGCCTCGTGCCGGCCGCAGAAGTCGCAGGTGGTCACCGCGCCAGCGTACGACGGATCCGGCGCCTGTGAGCTCACCCGTCAGGACCCGGACACCCGGGGTCCCGGACGTGACAGGAGCCGGACCCGGCGTCCTCCGACGCCTGGTCCGGCTCCTGCCTTGCTCACCCAGCGATCAGGGTGTGGTGACCCGGTTCCCCCGTGGGCCGCCTGTTCCTCAGATCGCACGGGCGAGGGCGAGGCGTGCCTGTCGCGCGGCCTTCTCGGCCTTGCGGCTCACACGCCGGGCGTGGGCCACGTGGGCCGCCCGGCGCATCTGCTGCGCCTCTCCCAGGCGCACGGACATGTGTGCCCGTGCCAGGTCCTCTGTCATGAGGTTCATGGTCTTGCTCCGATTCTGTGTGGTCATGATGTGTGTGAGTGGTGCCCTCTGGTGCTGGTCGGTGCTGGTGCCTCGGTCGCGGTGCTCCTACGCGGCGTCCTTGCGCGGACGGCCTCGCGGCCGCTTGCGCGGGATCACGACGCCCTGCAGGAACAGCTCGCCGCCCCAGACGCCCCACGGCTCGCGCCGCTGCTGCGCCCCGTCGAGGCACAGGTCCCGTACGGGGCAGTCCGTGCAGAGCGCCTTGGCGAACTCCACGTCCTGCGGGGTCTCGCCGAACCACAGCTCCGGGTCGTTCACCCGGCACGGCAGCTGGTGGCGGTCCACCCCGCCGGCGGCGTCGTGGAGCCCTCCCAGCCCGTTGCTGAGCTCGTTGCCCGATGCGGCACTCGTCCTGCCATCAGTGCGGTCGAGAACGCTGATGGTCATGGTCTTGGTCACCTCCTCCTGGTCTGATCGCTGGTGTGTGCGGAAAACAGAAAGGCCGCGGATCCCGGGTTTCGGGTTCCGCGGCCTGGAGGTCGCCGGTGGCTGAGTGGTGTCAGCTGGGCGGTGGACTCCAGGCGGTGGGACCCGGGAACGGCTTGCGGATGGCATCGCCGGTCACGAGGCGCTCACGCACGACGTAGACGGGGGCGGTGCAGCCCGCGACGCCCGCCATGTGCGCGCCCGCACCGACAGCCGTCGTCGGAGCGGAGGTGGGCATGGCGAAGCCGGACGGGATCTGAGCCGTCATCTGGTTCTGGTTGTCGAACATGTCTCCACCTCCTTCGGCGGGTCGGGCGCGGACGTTGTCAGGGTCCTGGTGCGCAATCGGGCTGGTGTGAAGAAGTTACCGGCTGCCCCACGTAAGGGGCAAACTATTTTCTGGGTATTTCGTCAGAAATTTCGGCGAACGTCCGGTGACGGGTGCGGAGCTCAACCGCAGAGCTCGAGGACCTCGGCGCCGTAGCGCTCGAGCTTGGTCCGGCCCACCCCGGCGATCGCGAGCAGCGCGCTCTCGGTGGCGGGCTTGTGCTCGGCGATGAGCTGCAGCGTGGCGTCGGTGAAGACGACGTAGGCCGGCACCTCGTCCTCCCCCGCCCGGTCGCGGCGCCACTCGCGGAGCCGCTCGAAGAGCTCCTCGTCGTAGGAGGCCGGGCAGTCGGCGCAGCGGCCGACCTTCTTCTGGGCCGCGCCGTCGAGCGGCTTGCCGCACTCGCGGCAGTGGACGGCGCGGCGCCGGCCCGCGGTCGTCGGACGCTCCTCGCTCGCGGGCAGCATCCCGGTCAGGAACCGCGAGGGCCGCCGTCCCTGCCTGCCGCCGGGGTTGCGGGCCAGCGCCCAGGAGATCGCGAGGTGCGCGCGGGCCCGGGTCATGCCGACGTAGAGCAGCCGCCGCTCCTCCTCGACCTCGGCGGGGGTGTCGGCGTGGCTGAACGGGAGCGTGCCGTCCTGGGCGCCGGTGACGAACACCGCGTCCCACTCCAGGCCCTTGGCGGCGTGGAGGGTGGCCAGGGTGACGCCGTCGGCGACCGGGGCGTGCTGCTCGGAGGCCCGCCGGTCGAGCTCGTCGACGAACGCCCCGAGGTCTCCGCCGGTGCCCGCGAACTCGGCAGCCTGGTCGACCAGCGCCTGCCACGACTCCCAGCGGTCACGGACCTGGCCCCGGGTCGCCGGGGGCTCGACGGTCCAGCCCAGCCCGGACAGCGTCGCCCGGACGATCTCGAGGAACTCGCCGGTGGCCTGGCCGCCCCGCGCGGTGCCGCGCAGCAGGGTCACCGCCTGCCGGACCTCGGCGCGGTCGAAGAACCGGGCGGCACCGCGTACGACGTAGGGGATGCCGCGCTCGGCGAGCGCCTCCTCGTGGTGCTCGGACTGGGCGTTGATGCGGAACAGCACGGCCATCTCGGACCAGGGCGTGCCGGCGGCACCGAGCCGCCGGATCGCGTCGGCGACGCCCGCGGCCTCGGCGACCTCGTCGGGGTGGGAGGTGAAGCCGACCTCGGGACCTGCCGGGCGCTGGGCGCGCAGCGCCACGCCCTGGCTGGCGGTGCCGGCGAGCAGCTGGTTGGCCCGGTCGACGACCTGGGGGGTGGAGCGGTAGTTGCGGACCAGCTCCACGGACGTCGTCCGCGCGAACTTCTGCGGGAAGTCGCGGAGGTAGTCGGCCCGGGCGCCCGCGAAGGAGTAGATCGTCTGGGCGGGGTCGCCGACGACGCACAGCTCGTCGCGGCCGCCCAGCCACAGGTCGAGCAGGGCCGACTGGAGCGGCGAGACGTCCTGGAACTCGTCGACGACGAACCGCTTGTACTGCGACCTGACCTGGGCGGCGACCCGCTCGTCGTCGGCGAGCATGCCGGCGGTGAAGAGCAGCACGTCCTCCATGTCCATCCGGCCCTGGTTGCGCTTGCCGTCCTCGTAGGCGGAGAAGACCTGGGCGACCACCTCGGGGTCGTGGCCGGCGACCTCGCGGCCCCGGCGGGCGGCGACCCGCGCGTAGTCGTCGGGGTGGACGTTGCTGACCTTGGCCCACTCGATCTCGGAGGCCAGGTCACGCAGCAGCGCCTGGTCGGTGGGGATCCGGCAGCGCCGCGCGGCCCCCGCGAGCATCCCCAGCTTGGACTCGGTCAGCGTGGGCAGCTCGGTGCCGTGGACGTGGGGCCAGAAGAACCGCAGCTGCCGCAGCGCGGCGGAGTGGAAGGTCCGGGCCTGCACCCCGGCGGCCCCGAGGTGGCGCAGCCGGGAGCGCATCTCGCCGGCGGCCCGGGTCGTGAACGTGACGGCGAGCACCTCGGTCGGCTGGTAGACCCCGGTCGCGACGCCGTGGGCGATCCGGTGGGTGATCGCCCGGGTCTTGCCGGAGCCCGCACCGGCCAGCACCCGCACCGGGCCGTGGAGCGCCTCGGCCACCTGGCGCTGCTCGGGATCGAGCGCCGCGAGCAGGTCGTCGGGAGGCGGCACGGCAGGAACAACTCCGGGTCTCGGCTGGTTGAATGGATGACGACCCCCAGCCTAGACGCGACCGAGGACACCCCCTGACATGAGTTCGTTCACGATGTACACGACCCCCTGGTGCGGTTACTGCGTGCGCCTGAAGGGCCAGCTGGACCGCGAGGGGATCGAGTTCGAGATCGTCGACATCGAGCAGCAGCCGCAGGCCGCCGACATCGTCGAGGCGGCCAACGGCGGCAACCAGACGGTGCCGACCCTCGTCTACACCGACGGCAGCAGCCACACCAACCCCTCGGTGGCGCAGGTCAAGGAGAAGCTGGCCGCGCTGGCCTCCTGAGCGGGCGCTACCGGTAGCCGCGCTGCTGGAGTGCGTAGAGCTCCGCGTAGCTGCCGCCCGCGGCGACCAGCTCGTCGTGGGAGCCGACCTCGACGACGTGCGCGCCGTCGAGGACCACGATCAGGTCGGCCATCCGGACCGTCGAGAACCGGTGGCTCACCAGCAGCGTGATGCTGCCCGCACCGGTGGCGACCTCGGCGTACCGCTCGAAGAGCGCGTGCTCGGTCTCCGCGTCGAGCGCGGCCGTGGGCTCGTCGAGGGCCAGCAGCAGCGGCGTCTCGCGCATGAAGCCGCGGGCGAGCGCCAGCTTCTGCCACTGGCCGAAGCTCACCTCCGCCCCGTCGGGCCAGGTCGGCCCGAGCTGGGTGGCCAGCCCGGACGGGAGCCGCTCGACGTCGGTCGTGGCGCCCGCGCGCCCGACGGCGGTGCGCACCGCGCCCTCGTCGGCGATCCGGTCCAGGTCGCCGACGCCGACGGCGGTGGTGGCGGTGAACTCGAGCCGGGCGAAGTCCTGGAAGGCGCCCGCCGTACGGGCCCGCCAGCCGGCGGTCTCGATCTCGCCCAGCGGCGTGCCGTCGACCCGGATCGTGCCCGAGTCCGGCTCGTACATCTTGGTGAGCAGCTTGACCAGGGTGGTCTTGCCGGCGCCGTTCTCGCCGACCAGGGCGACCACGGTCCCCGCCGGCAGCCGCAGCGTGACGTCGACGAGCGACGGCCCGTCGGCGCCGGGATAGGTGAAGGTCACCCCGTCAAACGTGATCCCGTCGTGCAGCCGGTCCGGGGCGGGACGGGTGCCGGCCGACGCCACCGCCGCCGCGTAGTCCTCCAGCCACGCCAGCCGGACCGCGCCGTCGAGCCAGAAGCCGCGCAGGAAGCCGATCTCGCTCACCGTCTGCGCGACGTACAGGCTGAGCCGGGAGCCGGCCGTGAGCAGCAGCAGCACCTGACCGGCGGTGCCGTCGAGGGTGACCGCCACGTACGCCACCGCGAGCGCGAAGCCGACGCCGAAGACCGCCCACGAGAGGCCGTTCCAGGCCGCGGTGACCCAGCGGGCGCGGGAGACCGGCGCGTACCACCGCTCCCAGGCGGTACGCCGGTCGCGCACCAGCGCCGGGCCGATGCCGGTGACCCGGACCTCCTTGCCCGGGCCGGCGGTGGTGGCCGTCGTGAACAGGTGGGCCGCGAGCCGCTGGTGGACGGCCGCCCGCTCCTCGGCGTCGCGCTCCGCGGCCGGCCGGGTGGACGCGGTGACGACCGTCGGGACGGCGAACAGCACGAGCAGCAGCAGGGCGGGGTCGACCGAGGCCAGCAGCACCAGCGTGATCCCCAGCCGGACCAGCCAGGCGAGCATGTCGAGCACCGAGAGGTACATGTGGTCGAGCACGAAGACCTGCTGCCGCAGCACGGCGAGCCGGTCGAGGTAGTCCGGCCGCTCCTGGTGGGCGAGCGAGCCGATGGACGACAGCAGCCGGGCGACGTGGGTCTCGAGCGCGATCGTCACCTTGTCGCGGAACCGCCGCTGGACGCGGGTCGCGACCACGTTGAACACCCACGTCCACGTCACCGAGGCGGCGATGCCGAGACAGCTGAGCAGCACCATGGTGCGGTCGCCGTCCGCGACGCCGTCCGCGAGCAGCATCAGCCACAGCGCGAGCAGCGCGTCGGGGATCGCGTTGAGCAGCGTCACGACGAGCGCGAAGACCAGCAGCCCGGGCTCGTGGGTGTAGCCGAGCCGGATCAGCCGCCACATGGACCGCAACCGGGGCGGGAGCGGCACCAGGTCGTCGCGCGCGACGACGGCCGCGTCAGAGGCGGTCATAGGCCACCCCCTCCTCGTCGAGCGGGGCGTCGAACCGGCTCGCCTGCAGCCGGAACATCCGGGCGTAGCGGCCGCGTTCCTCGAGCAGCTCCTCGTGGGTGCCGAGCTCGGTCACCCGGCCGTCCTCCAGCACCGCGATCCGGTCGGCCAGCCGCACCGTCGAGAACCGGTGGGACACCAGGATCCGGGTGGCGCCCCGGGTGGCGTCGAGCAGCCGCTCGAAGATGACCGCCTCGCCCCGGACGTCGAGGTTGGCCGTGGGCTCGTCGAGCAGCACCAGCCCGGCCGTACGGTCCGAGCGGCGTACGGCGCACAGCGCGCGGGCGAGCGCGACCCGCTGCCACTGCCCGCCCGACAGCTCGGTGCCGCCCGGGTATCCCTTGGCGAGCGGCTGCCCGAGCCGGGCCAGCCCGTCGGCGCCGGCGTCGCGGAGCGCCTCCTCGACCTCGTCGTCGGTGGCCCGGCCGCCGGGGTCGACGTTGTCGCGCAGCGAGCGCTCCAGACGCATCACGTCCTGGAACACGGCCGTGACCCGGTCGCGCCAGGCATCGGGGTCGAGCCGGGTGAGGTCGACGCCGTCGGCCCGGATCGTCCCGCCGGTCGGGTCGTACAGCCGGCACAGCAGCTTGGCGAGCGTGGTCTTGCCGGCGCCGTTGGAGCCGACCACGGCCAACGACTCCCCCGGTCGTACGTCGAGGTCGAGCCCGCTGTAGATCGGCCGCTCGGTCCCGGGATAGGTGAAGTGCAGGTCGCGGATCTCCAGCGCCACACCGGTGCCGGTCGTCGGCACCGCGACCGGTCCGCCCGCCGGGGTGGCCAGCGCTCCGACCGGGCCGATCCGTGGCAGCAGCCGCGCCACCGCCTCCACCGGCGCCGAGGCCTCGTCCATGGCCCAGTTGAGGCCGCCGAACGCGATCGACTGGGCGGTCATCGCCAACGTCGCCACGGTCACCACCTCGCCGAGCGGCATCGCCCCCGACGAGGCCCGGTCGGCGAGCCACCAGAACACGATCCCGTTGCCGGCCAGCACCAGGGCCAGCGCGCGGAGGACGCTGCGCTCGCGCAGCCGGGTGGCGGCGTACTGCAGCTCGAACAGGTCGCGCCGCTGGCCGGCGAACCGGTCGACCGTCCAGCCGGACAACCCGAAGAGTCGCACCTCCTTGGCGGGCGCCGGCTCGACCGCGAGGTCGTAGGAGTACGTCGCGCGCTGCCGGGCCAGGTTGACCTCGTCGGTGTTGCGGTCCTTCCAGACCCCGCTCTCGCGCAGCAGCCAGTGGGTGCCACCCCAGGCGGGGCCGAGCACGAGCGGGACCCACCACGCGTAGCCGGCGAGCGTCGCGACCGCCACGACCCCCGCCCCCAGCATCGCCAGCCCGCTGCAGATGAAGTCGACGTTGAGGTACATCGGCGGCCCGGAGATGCCGCGGTCGAAGTCACGCGCCGTCGTGAAGTCGCGCGACAGCGACGGGTCCTCCAGGTGCCCGACACCCGGCGGGTCGACGCAGGCACCGGCGAGCTCGTCGTTGAGGTGCGCCGAGACCCGCGAGCCGAGGTTCATGCTGATCGCCGTGTGCCACTGCGGCAGCACCTGCAGCAGCACGAAGCAGACCGACACCAGCGCGAGCGGGGCGACCAGGCTGTCGTCCTCGGCGACCGCGTCGACCAGGAGGCCGGTCGCGATCGCGAACACCGACGGCAGCACGGACCGCAGCGCGAGGGCGCCCCACCAGACCACCGCCAGCGGCCGGTCGGCCCGCGGCAGCACCGCGAAGAACCGCACGGACGCGCGTTCCCCGAGCCGCTGCACCGGTCACTGCCCCTCGGAGGCGGGGGAACCCGGGAGCGGTCCGCCGTACCAGTGCGCGAGCAGCGAGGAGGAGATCGACACCCCGCGTGGGACCTGCATCTCCCCCGCGCCCACCGCGTCGCGGAACTGCTCGCGGGTGAACCAGCGGGCGTCCTCGATCTCGGCCCCGTCGACGTCGATGTCGCGCGACTGCGCGTGGGCGACGAAGCCCAGCATCAGGCTGGCCGGCAGCGGCCACGGCTGGTTGCCGAAGTAGGTCACCTCCCCGACGGGGAGTCCCACCTCCTCGCCGACCTCTCGCCGTACGGCGTCCTCGAGGGTCTCGCCCGGCTCGCAGAAGCCGGCGAGCGTGGACCACCGGTCGGGGGGCCAGCGCGGCTGACGCCCGAGCAGGATCTCCTCGCCGTGGACCACGGCCATGATCACCGCGGGGTCGCTGCGGGGGAACTGCGGCCGGTCGCATCGGGTGCACCGCAGCTCGTGGCCGGCGGCGCGCGGCTCGAGCGGGCCGGAGCAGCGCGGGCAGAACCGGGTCGCGTGGTGCCACTCGGCCAGCCCGATCGCGTGGAAGAGCAGCGGGGCGAGGTCGGGCCGGCCCGGGAGCGCGGGGAGCAGCGTCCGCAGCGGGACCCACTCCTCCGGGTCGCCCGGTGCCTCGGCCGGCGGGACCAGCACGGCGAACCACGTCGTCCCGCCCTCCTGGCCCAGCAGGACCCGGGTGCCAGCGGGCGCCTGGTCCGGCGCGAGCATCGGCACCTCGCCGTCGACCACGCGCAGCCGGGTGCCGGACACCACGACCACCCGCGTCGACGGGTCGGCCCACCGGCCGGTGAGCCAGGCCTCGTCGGTGCGTTGGTTGCCCAGCCGGTTGTGGGCGTGGCGCGAGAGCGCGACGTGCGGGAGCTGGTCGTCGGACGTCACGCCGATGACACTACCCAGCCGCGGCGGGGGTAGTTTCCCGACGGTGAGCACCCACATCGGCGCCGCTCCCGGCGACATCGCGCCCACCGTCCTGATGCCCGGCGACCCGCTGCGCGCGCGGTGGATCGCCGAGACCTTCCTCGACGACGCCCGCTGCTACAGCGAGGTCCGGGGCATGTACGGCTTCACCGGCACCTGGAACGGGACGCCGGTCTCGGTGCAGGGCTCGGGCATGGGCCAGCCGTCGCTGGCGATCTACGCCCACGAGCTGTTCTGCGAGTACGACGTCGCCTCGGTGATCCGGGTCGGCTCGTGCGGCGCGCTGACCGAGCGGCTCGCGGTCCGCGACCTGGTGATCGCCTCCGGCGCCTGCACCGACTCCTCGATCAACCGGATCGCCTTCGAGGGCCTCGACTACGCCCCGGTCGCCGACTTCGGGCTGCTCCGCGCCGCCGCCGACGCCGCGCCCGAGGCGCACGTCGGCCTGATCTTCTCCTCGGACTCCTTCTACGCCGCCCGCCCCGAGCTGATGTCGCGGATGGTCGGCTACGGCGTGCTCGCGGTCGAGATGGAGGCCAGCGCGCTCTACACGCTGGCCGCGAAGCACGGCCGCCGGGCGCTGGCGATCTGCACCGTCTCCGACCACGTCCTCACCGGCGAGGAGACCACCTCCCAGGAGCGGGAGCAGACCTTCGGCCGGATGGTCGAGGTCGCGCTCACCGCCGCCCTGCAGCAGGGCTGAGGCCGGCTGCAGGATCGTCGAGCAGCCGCTCCAGCTCAGCGCGTCCGGGCAGGTCGGGGGGCTCGACCAGGTCACCGGTGCGGACGTAGCAGAACCCGGCGCGGACACGGTCGAGCGGGAGACCGGTGAGCTCGGCCCAGGCCAGCCGGTAGAGGGCGAGCTGGAGCGGATCGGCGTCGCGGCGACGGTTGGTCTTCCAGTCGACGACCAGGAACCCGCCGTCGGGCTCGGCGTAGACCGCGTCGATCCGGCCCCGCACCACCTGGCCGGCGAGGACGAGTGCGAACGGCGCCTCGACGGCGTGGGGCGCCCGGTCGGCGAACGGGCCGGCCTCGAACGCCCGCGTGAGCTCCGCCAGGTCGTCGGCGTCGTCGATGCCGGCGTCGGCGCGGCCCGGCAGCTCGTCGGCGTCGATCAGCTGCTGCTGGCCGAACCGGGCCTCCACCCAGGCGTGGAACCGGGTGCCGAACCTGGCGGCCGGCGCGGGCGGTCGGGGCATCGGTCGCGCGAGGTCGCGCGCGAAGCCCCCGGGGTCGTCGCGCAGCCGAGCCACGGCCGTCGCCGACAGGCTCGACGGCAGCGGTACGTGGACGACGTCGGCCCGGTCGGCGCGCGCCTCGTCGAGCAGCCGCTCGATCGCGTCGTCCCAGGCCTGCACCTCGGCGAGCGCGGCGAGGTCGAGCTCGTCGTCGTCGGCGGCCGGGTCGGCGTCGCGGACGAGCTCGGCGGCCTCGAGCCTGCGCAGCGCCTCGGCGGTGTGCTCCGTGACCGGCCACGGCTGCGGCTCCGGGCCGATCGCCGCGAGCTCGGCCACCTCGGGCTCGGGCGTCCACGGCTCGGGGGACCAGGCCCCGCCCGGACATCGCCTCGACGACCGCCAGCTGGTAGCGGGACGGACCGATCGGCGCTCCGCGGAACAGCCGCCAGTGGGACGACACGCTCAGCAGGTGGCGCGCTCGGGTGACGGCGACGTAGCCGAGACGCAGCTCCTCGACCGCCTCGTGGTCGCGGCTTCGCTGCTTGAAGTCGTCGATGCCGGTCCGGGTGCGCTCCGTGAGCTGCGGCAGGTCGAGCGCGTCGCCGCGCAGCGGTGACGGCAGCACCCAGCCGACCGAGGTCCAGAGGCTGCGGGAGCGGTCGGTGGGGAACTTCCGCTCACTGACCCCGACCAGGAACACGGCGTCCCACTCGAGGCCCTTGGCGCGGTGGACGGTCAGCAGCTTGACCGAGTCGGCCTCCGTGGGGGTCGCGACGTCGAGTCCGGTGCCGAGCTCGTCCTCCGCCTGGAGGTAGGCGAGGAGGGACGCGAGCGAGTGGTCGCCGTCGATCGCCTGGAACTCCGCGACCGCCTTGACGAACAGGTCGAGGTTGTCGCGCCGCGCGGCCGCGGCCTCGGACGTGGAGGAGGCGAGCTCGACGTCGATCCCGGTCGTGTCGATGATCAGCCGGACCAGGTCGAGCAGCGACTCGCCGCTGTGGCGGCGCAGCATCCGCAGCTCCCCCGAGAGCAGGGCGAGCCGCTCACGCGCCGGCGTGGAGTAGGCGTACGAGGCGTCGCCCGGGTCGTCGAGCGCATCGCAGAGCGACAGGATCTCGGTCGGGTCGGCGCCGGCGACGGCCTGCTCGAGCTCGTCGACCAGCCGGCCGCGCGACGGGCGGCGGTCGGGGTCGGCCGCCAGGTCGCGGGCCCGGCGTCCGAGGATCGCGAGGTCGCGCGGTCCGATCGCCCAGCGCGGACCGGTGAGCAGGTTGAGCAGGTCGGCGTTGGCCGTGAGGTCGTGGAGCAGGGTCAGCGTGGAGACCACCATGGAGACCTCGGGCAGCCGGAGCAGTCCGTTGAGGCCGACGATCTCGACCGGGATGCCGTCGGCGGTGAGCGCGTCGAAGACCTCGGCCGCCGTGGCGTTGTCACGGGTGAGGACGCCGATCCGCCGCCAGGTGCCGGGCTCGCGGGGATCCTCCGGCAGCGAGGCGATGCGCTGCTGCGCGGCGTGCACCTCGCCGGGCAGCCACTGCAGCTCGGCGGCCGCGCTCGGGTGGAGGCTGGCCCGCACCTCGCCCTCGCCCCTCCCCTCGGCCGGGCGCAGCGGGGCGAGCGGTACGTCGGGATCGGCGTAGAGCGGCTGCGCGAGGTGGTTGGCCGCCTCGAGGATCGAGGTGTCGGAGCGCCGGCTCACCGTCAGCTGGTGGCGCGGGATGTCGGCGGACCCGTCGGACATCGGGAAGGTGCGCCCGACGTGGAGGATGTTGGAGACCGAGGCACCCCGCCAGCCGTAGATCGCCTGGTTGGGGTCACCCACCGCCGTGACCGCGTGGCCACGACCGTGGGCGGCGTCGGGTCCGGAGAACAGGGCTCCGAGGAGCATCGCCTGCGCGACCGAGGTGTCCTGGTACTCGTCCAGGAGGACGATGCGGAACTTCGCCCGCTCCCCCGCACCGACGTCGGGGTGCTGGCGGGCGAGCCGGGTGGCCAGCTCGATCTGGTCGGAGAAGTCCATCAGCCCGAGCTGGCGCTTGAGCCGGCGGTAGTCGTCGACCAGGCGGAGCAGCTCGGCCCGCTCGTCGATCTTGTCGATGATCTTCTGGAGGTCGACCTTGGCCCGCTCGGTGGCCAGCGCGGCCTCCACCGCCGTCCGCTCCCGGGCGTCGAACGCCCGGACCTCGTCGGGAGCCACGAGGTGCTCGCTCATCGCGCCGTCGAGCGCCAGCAGGTTGCCGATGACGTGCTTGGGGCTGTCGGTCAGCAGCTGGACCTGGTGGGTGTGCTGGGCCACCGCCCGGCCCGCGAGCTGGTAGCGCGACGCGTCGGCCATGACGCGGGTGTCGGGCTCGTGGCCGATCCGCAGCCCCTGCTCGGTGAGGAGCGAGGCCGCGTACGCGTTGTAGGTCGCCACCGTGGGCTCGAGCCGCTCGTCGTCGTCGGAGGCGACCTCGGGCAGCAGGCCGGAGACCGAGAGCGCCGCCCGGATGTCGGTGGCGAGCTCGCTGGCCGCCTTGGACGTGAAGGTCAGGCCCAGCACCTCGTCGGCCCGCACCTGTCCGGTCGCGACGAGGAACACCACCCGGGCCGCCATCAACGTCGTCTTGCCGGAACCCGCGCCGGCGATCACCACGGCCGGCTCCAGGGGGGCCGAGACGGCCGGCCACTGCTCGTCGCTGACCGGGAACCGGGCCCGCATCACGGCCTGCAGCTCGGCGGGGGTGCGGATCTCGACGGGAGTCACGACAGCACCGTCCCGGACTGCTGGGCGGGGCAGAGCAGCTGGAAGTCGCAGTGTTCGCAGACCTTGCCGGGCCGGACCTCGAGCGCCTCCTTGCGGACCACCTGGACGGCCGCCATCAGCTGCTCCTCGATCGGCAGGTGACCGGACTCCCCCGGCATCTGGGGCTCCTGGGACTGCACCTTGACGGCCTTGGCGCCCTTGCGCAGCTGCCAGAGCTCGGCACCGCCCGCCTGTGCGTCGGAGCCGAGGGTGTCGGCGAAGCCGCCCCGGTCGACGGCGTACTGGTAGAGGCCGAGCTGCGGGTGCTCGACCATCTCCTTGTCGGGCGGGGGGTACTTGCCGGTCTTGAGGTCGATGACGACCACCCGGCCGTCGGAGTCGACCTCCAACCTGTCGGCCCGGCCACGCAGCAGCACCTGCTCGCCGTCGGGCAGCACCACCTCGGCGCGGAAGTCCGCCTCCGAGGCGACGGCACGACGACCCCGCTCGAGCCGGTGCCAGTGGAGGAACCGTCCGAGGGCGGCCCGCACCTCGGCGCGCTCGCGGTCGGCCGACCAGGGGGTCCGGAAGCTGAGCTGGCGCCAGACGTCGTCGACCAGGCCCATCAGCCCCTCGACCGGATCGCCGGCATCGGCGTCGAGGACGACCCCGGTGTCGTCGCCGAGCGCGGCCCGGGTCACCCCGTCGGCGATGGCGTGGACGACGTTGCCGAAGCCCTGGGAGGCGCTCGTGGCCCGGGCGCCACCGGCCTCCCGCTCGAGGAACCACTTGGCCGGGCAGTCGGTGATCGAGGAGAGCATGCTGGCGGTCACCGGCACCGGACGGCCCTCGGCGACCAGCGGCCGCTCGCTCTCGGTGAGCGAGCGGGTGCCCCACCAGGTCGCGGGATCGGCCGCGGGGACCAGGGGCCGGTGGCCGACCCGCTCCGCGGCCAGCCGCGCCAGGCGTCGCGCCGCCGCCCTGCGCAGCGGCTCGGCCGTCGCCGGGTCGGAGACCGTACGCCGGAGCTCGGCGACCAGCCCCGCCAGCGACAGCGGTCGGCGCGGACGCCCGGACTCGTGGCCGACGCGGCGGTCGTCGCCCGGCGGGAACAGCTCGGCGAGGAACCGGGACGGCTGCTCGCCGTCGTCGTCGGGCGAGGCGACGGCCGTCACCAGCAGCCGGCGCCGGGCGCGCGTGCAGGCGACGTAGAAGAGCCGCCGCTCCTCGGTGAGCAGGGCGCGCATCGACACCGGCGGCACCAGTCCGTCGGTCCCGAGCCGGTCCGGGGCCAGCAACGACGCGCGGCGCCGCAGGTCGGGCCAGACCTCCTCCTGGACGTGGGCGACCACGACGAGGTCCCACTCGAGGCCCTTGGCCCGGTGGGCCGTGAGGAGCCGGACCGCGTCGCCGCGGACCCCGGCCTCGGCGAGCGTGTCGCCCGGGATCTGCTGCGCGCGCAGCGTCGCGAGGAACTCGCCGACCGCGCGGGCACCGCGCTGCTCGTCGGTGCGGGCCGCAGCGTCGAAGAGGGCGCCGATGGCGTCGAGGTCGCGATGCGCCAGCCGGGCCGCCGCCCCGCCCGACTCGACCCGGGACCGGAGCAGCCGCGGCCAGCTGGTGCCGTCCCAGAGGGTCCAGAGCACCTCCTCGGCCGTCCCGTCGGCCTCGAGAACCGCGCGAGCACGGACCAGCAGCCGGGCGAAGGACGCGGTGCGGGCCACCGCCTCTCCCTCGAGCCCGTCGAGCAGCCCGGCGTCGAGCACGGCCGCCCGCACCAGGGCGTCGGAGGGGCGCGGCGTCCGGTCGTCGGCGGCGGCCAGGGCCTTCTCGCGGACCCGGGCCTGGCGGGCGAGCGCGCGCAGCTCGGTCGCGTCGAGCCCGACCAGCGGCGAGGTCAGCAGCCCGCCCACCGTGGGGGCGTCGACGTGGTGGGGGGAGGCGGCGTCGTCGATCCCGCGGTGGACGACCAGCCGCAGCGCCGTCAGCAGCGGCTGCACGGCGGGCTCCTGGCCCAGCGGGGTGTCGTCGGCGGCCACCTCGACGGGGACCCCCGCGGCCGCGAGCGAGCGGCGCAGGGTGGGGAGGACCGAGCGGCCGGACCGCACGAGCACCGCCATCTGCGACCACCGGACGCCGTCCTCGAGGTGGGCCTTCCGGAGCCGGTCGGCGAGGTGCTCGGCCTCGGAGCGGGCGGTGTCGTAGGTGACCACCTCGACCCCGTCGCCGGGTCGGTCGTCGACCAGCGACTCGGGGTGGGCGAAGGCCTCCCGGGCCTCGGCGGGGATGCTGCCGGGGAGCGAGAGCCGGCCGGCGACGCGCTGGGAGGCCAGCAGCAGCCGCGGCCCGAACCGGCGGGTGGTCCGCAGCGCCACCACGTCGGCCGGACGGCCGTCGGCGCGCGGGAACGTCGTCGGGAACTCCAGGATCCCGCGGACGTCGGCGCCCCGGAAGCCGTAGATGGACTGGTGGGGGTCGCCGACGACGGTGAGGTCGCGACCGTCGCCGGCGAGGGCGCTCAGCAGCCGTACCTGGCTCGGGTCGGTGTCCTGGTACTCGTCCACGAAGACGTGGCCGATCTGCGCCCGCAGCTCGGCCCGGTGCTCCTCGGCGTCGAGCACCGCCCGCTGGATCAGGTCGGCGTAGTCGGTGGCCCCCTGCAGGTCGAGGTTGAGGAGGTACTGGTCCAGGAACAGGCCGGCCGCCTCGAACTCGGGGACCCCCTCCTCGCGCCCGACGCGGCGCAGCTCCTCGGGGCCGAGCCCCTTCTCGCGGGCCCGGGCCAGCACGTCGAGCACCTCGCGCGCGAAGCCGCGGGTGCCGACCGCCTCGCGCAGCGTGTCGGGCCACCGCACCGACTCCGGCGCATGGGTCAGCAGGTCCTGGAGCACGACGTCCTGCTCGGGGGCGCTCAGCAGCCGCAGCGGCGTCGTGTAGAGCTCGGGTGGGGCGTACCTGCGGATCAGCCCGTACGCGAAGGAGTGGAAGGTCGAGCAGGTCGCCGTCGAGACGGTGCGTCCCACGCGCGCGACCACCCGGTCGCGCAGCTGCTCGGCGGCCTTCCGGGAGAAGGTCAGGGCCAGCACCGACGACGGGTCGGCACCCGCCTCGATCCGGGCGGCGATGGCCTCGACCAGGGTCGTGGTCTTGCCGGTGCCGGGGCCGGCGAGCACGAGCAGCGGACCGCCCGGGTGGTCGACGACGGCCTGCTGCTGCGGGTCGAGCACCGGGCGCTCGACAGCCGCCCGCTCGGTCACCAGCCGGTACGTCGTCACGAGGTCCACCTCATCATGCGGCACCGACAGCGCGTACTACCGTGCCCACATGACCGACGCCGCCGCTGGCCCCGGGGCCGGACCCCTCGCCGACCTGCTCGTCCTCGACCTCACCCGCGCGCTCGCGGGCCCGCACGCCGCGATGATGCTGGCCGACCAGGGCGCCCGGGTGATCAAGGTGGAGTCGCCGACCGGCGACGACTCCCGCGGCTGGGGACCGCCCTTCGTGGGGCCCGACGACGCGCGCGAGTCGACGTACTTCATGTCGGCCAACCGCAACAAGGAGTCGCTGGTCCTGGACCTGAAGTCCGACGACGACCGCGACGTCCTGGCCCGGCTGGTGGAGCGCGCCGACGTGCTGATGGAGAACTTCCGTCCGGGTGTGATGGGCCGGCTCGGGTTCGGCGAGGAGCGGCTCCACGAGCTCAACCCGCGGCTGGTCGTGCTGTCGATCACCGGCTTCGGCCACGACGGCCCCGAGTCGACCCGCGCCGGCTACGACCAGATCGCGCAGGGCGAGGGTGGCCTGATGTCGCTCACCGGCAGCGAGCACCCCACCAAGGTGGGCGTCCCGATCGCCGACCTGTGCGCCGGGATGTACGGCGCGTTCGGCGTGATGGCCGCGCTGCACGAGCGGGAGCGGACCGGCCGCGGCCGGATCGTCAGGACCTCGCTGCTGGCGGGCATGGTCGGCGTCCACGCCTTCCAGGGCACCCGCTGGACGGTCGGCGGCGAGGTGCCGCGGCTGGCGGGTGACCACCACCCCTCGATCGCGCCGTACGGGATGTTCGCGACGGCGACCGCCCCGGTGCAGATCGCGTGCGGGTCCGAGGGCCTGTGGCGGGCGATGTGCGCGGCGTTCGGCTGGGACGCCGAGGAGCCCCGCTTCGCCACCAACCGCGAGCGGGTGGCCCACCGCGACGCGCTGGTGGAGCAGATCGAGTCCCACTTCGCGGAGGCGCCTGCCGAGCACTGGTTGGCGCGGCTCGCCGACGCGGGCGTGCCCTCGGGCAAGGTCCGCTCCCTCGACGACGTCTACGAGTGGGAGCAGACCCGGTCGCAGGGCCTGTTGCTGGAGGTGGAGCACGCCACGGCGGGCACCGTGACGCTCCCGGGCTCGCCCGTGCGCTACGACGACAACCCCCACTCCGGCGGCCGCGCCGACCACCTGCCGCCCCCCACGCTCGACCAGCACGGCGCGGCGATCCGGGAGTGGCTGGACAGCGGGCAGTGAGTGAGTAGCGTGCCCGGCATGTCCGAGACCACCGACTCCGTGATCGTGCTCAACCGTGCCCTCGACCAGATGGGCGACCTCGTCGCGGCCGTCCGGGAGGACCAGCTCGGCAACCCCACGCCGTGCCGTGACTGGAACGTGCAGCAGCTCGTCACCCACGTGCTGGCCGCGCCCGAGCGGTTCCTGCAGATGGCGCGGGGCGAGGAGGTCGAGTGGGAGTCCACCCCGGCGCCGCCGGAGACCGGCTGGGCCGAGGAGTTCCGCGAGCACGCCGACGACCTGATCCACCACTGGCACCAGCAGGGCGAGGAGGGCGGCTCCGCCGACTGGAACACCGCCGAGTTCGCGGTCCACACCTTCGACCTCGCCCGCGGCATCGGCCGCGGGACCGACAAGCTCGACCCCGCCCCGGCCGAGCGCGGCCTGGCCTTCATGCAGCAGAACCTGACCCCGGACAACCGGGGCCGGGCGTTCGGCCCCGAGCGCGAGGCGCCCGAGGGCGCGGACCCGTACGAGCGGCTGGCGGCGTACGCCGGGCGCGAGGTGGGCTGAGGCCCGCCGGAGACTCACCCCAGGTCGACGATCGCGGCCACCGGGCCGCCGCCCTCCGGACCCTGGTGGGCCGCCGAGACCGACACGAACACGGCCGGGTCGCCGGTCACCGCGGCCGTGACGCCCCCGACCGCCGCCTTGATCTGACGGTGCCAGTGGACGTCGGAGTCGTCGAGCATGGCGTTGCGGCGGCCACGCACCTTGCCGTCCTGGGACGCCTCGCACTTGAGGAACAGGTTGACCAGCCGCCCGTCGAGGTCGCTCTGGTGGGGCCGCTCGGGCAGGTCGAGCCCGGCGTCGCGGATCGCCTCCCACAGGCCGTCCTGGTCGACCGCGTCCTTCATCACCGAGTGCCCGATCCGGTAGCGGCCGCCGACGCCCCGCGCGTTGCCGACCACGACCACCTGGGCACGGTCGAGCTCGACGCCCGAGGAGCAGGACGCGACCGAGGAGTAGAGCGAGCGGTCCTTGAGCACCTGCTCGTCGGTGGGCATGTCGATCTCGCCGAGCGCGACGGCGATGCCGAGGGCGGTGCCGCCGTTGGAGACGTCCATCGAGTGCAGGGTGTCCTCGGTGAACACGGTCTTGCCGCGCGACTTGGCGTCGGCGATCGTGCCGAGCGTCAGCAGCGGCGTCTTGGTCTGCACGTAGTGGACGTCGGAGGCGTCGTCGATGCCGGCGCGCTCCATGGCGACCTTCACCGCCTCGGCGACCTTGGTCACCATCCCGGAGCGGCCGATGTCCTCGGGCAGCAGCACCTCGCTCATCGCGTAGCCCACCGTCAGCCGCATCTCGTCGGTCGGCACGACGTCCTCGTCGGGCACCGTGGCGAAGATCGTGGCGTGCGGGCTGATGATGCCGTCGGTGCCGCCCGACCACACGATGGGGATCTCCTTGACCCGCTCCGGGTCGGCCCCCTTCTCGACCAGCGCCTCGCGGAACGCGCGGTCGGCGATGATCCGGGTGTAGTCGTTGACGCCGCCGTTGCCCTCGGTCTTGCCGATGATCGCGACGACCCGGTCGGCCGCCATCACGCCGTCGTCGATGAGCCTGGTCAGCTCCGAGGCGTCGGCCACGGAGTGGATCGGCACCTTGCGGACCTCGATCGCGCTGGGCATCAGACGGTTCCTCTCACTCGGTTTCATCGGGTACGACGACGGTGCCGGCGCTGCCGGCGACCGCGTCGAGGATCTGGTCGAGCTGGGTGATGACCGCCCGCTGGCCGCCGTGCTCGACGAAGCGGCAGGCGGCCTCGACCTTGGGCCCCATCGAGCCGCTGGCGAAGTGGCCGGCGGCGAGGTGCTCGCGCAGCCGGGACACCCCGACCCGGCCGAGCTGCTCGGCGTCGGGGCGACCCCAGCGGAGCACCGCGTGGGGCACGTCGGTCGCGACGACCAGCACCTCGGCGTCGACGGTCACGGCGAGCAGCGCCGCGCCGAGGTCCTTGTCGATGACGGCCTCGACACCGCGCAGGGCGTCGCCGTCCCGTACGACCGGGATGCCGCCGCCGCCGTTGGCGACCACGACGTACCCGGCTGCCACCAGCGTGTGCACCGCGCCCGCGTCGAGGATCTCGAGCGGCTCCGGCGAGGCGACGATCCGGCGCCAGCCCTTCTCACCGCGGTCCTGCCACACCTGGCCGTGGTCCATCAGCGCCCGCGCCTCCTCCTCCGGGAGGTGGCGACCGATCGGCTTGCTGGGGGTGGTGAGCCCGGGGTCGTCGGCGTCGACGAGCGCCCGGGTCACGACCGTGGCGGTGGGCCGCTCGATCCCCCGGCGGGCGAGCTCGGTGTCGAGCGCGTTCATCAGCGTGAAGCCGAGGGTGGCCTGGGTCTGTGCACCGCACCAGTCGAGCGGCACGGGCGGGACGACGGTGGCGGCGATCTCGTTCTTGACCAGGAGGTTGCCGACCTGGGGGCCGTTGCCGTGGGTGACCACGACGTCGACGCCGGTCTCGATCAGCTCGGCGACGGCCCGCATCGCGACCGCGGCCGCGGCCTGCTGGTCCTCGACCCGCGCCCGCCCGTCGGCGTTGGTCATGGCGTTGCCACCCAGCGCCAGCAGGACCCTCATGGCGCGACCCTAGTGATCCCGGGGCCGGCCAACACCAGCAACTGCGGCCAACGCCCCGGCGATCCTGTGTCAGGTGTTGCCAACCCGGTCGAGGGCGGCGTACCACCGGGCAGGCCGGCCGTCCCTGCTCACCGCGCGCAGCCGGTCCTCGATGTCGGCCCGGTGGACCCGGGTCGGGCTCGCCGCCGTCGGTTTCCCCGCTCGAGCGGGGAAACCGGCACCTGGCGGCCGATCTTTCCTGCGCCAAGCGTCGGACTCGCCCACCAGGTCCGGTCAGGGGGCCCGGCGGGCGCGCCGGTGGTGGAGCTCGCGCATCTCGGCCTCCAGCTCGGGCGCGGGGCCGTCGACGGGTACGCCGGGCGCCACCGCCCGGATCGGCAGCGGCACCACCGGCGAGTCGGCGGCGCCCCACTCCTGCCGCCACGCGACGAGCTGGGCGGAGGAGACGGCGTAGACGATGCGGCCGAGCCCGACCCAGGCGTGGGCTGCGGAGCACATCGCGCAGTGCTCGCCGGAGGTGTAGACCGTCGCCGCCGCCCGCTCGGCCGGGGTGAGGTGGGCGGGTGCCCAGCGGGCGATCTCCAGCTCCGGGTGGCGGGTCTGGTCGCCGTCCTTGACCCGGTTGCGGTCCTCGAACCGGACGGCCCCGTCCCCGTCGACCAGCACCGACCCGAACGGCTCGTCGCCGTCGTCGAACGCCTCGCGGGCGAGCTCGACACAGCGCCGCAGGTGGGTCAGGTCGGTGTCCGTGACGGTCATCGGGTCAGCGCGCCGCCGCCCCCTCGACGTCGGGACCCGCCCAGAACAGTGGCGACGAGCAGGAGGGAGGAGAACCCGAGAAGAGGGCGGACGACTCGCACGACGACACCTTTCGACGAACCCGGACTTGTCTGGGTCAGACAATGGCAGCGGTCCGCCCGGTTGACCAGACCCCCGACGTGACCGCGGCCGGGATCGCCTGTCAGCGGCCGCCGGCGACCCGCAGCGTCGTCCCCGTGACGTACGACGCCGCGTCCGACAGCAGCCAGGCGACCGCCTCGGCCACCTCGCTCGGCCGGCCGGCCCGACCCAGCGGCACCAGCGGACCGACCCGGTCCACCCGGCCGGGCTCGCCGGCGTCCTCGTGGATCCGGGTCTCGACGATGCCGGGCGCGACCCCGACCACCCGGATCCCGTCGGCGGCCACCTCCTGCGCCAGGCCGGTCGTGAGCGCGTCGACGCCCGCCTTGGCGGCCGCGTAGTGGACGTACTCCCCCGGCGAGCCCAGCGTCGCCGCCCCGGAGCTGACGTTGACCAGCACCCCGCCGCGGCCGCCGTGGGAGCGCCCCATGGCGAGGACCGCCTCGCGGGCCACGAGCAGCGCCGCGGTGAGGTTGAGGTCGATCGAGCGGCGGACGACGTCGACCGGCGTCTCGGCGAGCGTCCCGATGTGGACGGTCGCCCCGGCGTTGTTGACGACCCCGGTGACCACGCCGGCCTCGCGGGCCGCGGCGAACAGCGCCGCCGGGCCGTCCGGCGCGGTCAGGTCGACCCGCACCACCCGGCAGTCCGCGCCCCGCTCGACGCAGTCCGCCCGGGTCTCCCCGGCGGCCTCGTCGTCGCGGGCGTGGCCGAGCACGAGGTCGTGGCCCGCCTCCGCCAGCCGCAGCGCGGTCGCCGCGCCGATCCCGCGGGTGCCGCCGGTGACCAGGGTCAGCGGTCGCGTCACAGCAGGTCCACGTCCGCGTGGGTGGCGCCGCCGGACAGGGTCGCGTAGCCCGGGCCCCGGTCGAAGAACGCCTCGTCGGGGGCGGGTCGCGAGGCCCGTTCGGCCGCGGTCGCGTCGCTGTCGTACGCCAGGTCGTCGCCGTCGACCGACCCGGTCAGCACCACGCCGTAGTCGCGCAGCGCCGCCTCCGGCGACACCTTGTGCCAGACGACGTCGCGCACGACCGAGGCCGGGTCGCGGTGCAGCGGGTCGCCCCAGCCGCCACCGCCGGTCGTCCGGACCCGGATCACCTCACCGGCCCGGACGGGCTCGGCGTCGGCGAGCGCGTCGACGTCCCGCTCGCGGGGGCCGCCGGGGTCGATGGTGACCTGGAACGGCCGGCCCGCGCGACCGCCGCGTACGCCCCAGCAGGCCAGGATCGAGCGGTCGGCGATCGACATGAAGTGGGCGTCGCGGAGCATCCGGATCTGCTTCTCGTAGCCGAGGCCGCCGCGGAACTCCCCCGCCCCGCCGGAGTCGACCGCCAGCGAGAGCGACTCGACGAGGAACGGGAACCGGGCCTCGGTGAACTCGGTCGGCAGGTTCCGCGAGTCGGGGACGACGTGGATCGTGTCCTCGCCGTCGGCGTAGTAGCGCCCGCCGGAGCCGCCGCCGAGCACCTCGCGCATCAGGTAGGGACGGCCCTCGCGGTCGGTCCCGTAGACGCCGGTGTAGCGGATCGTCTCCTGGTCGGCGGGCATCCGGCCGTCGACCGCCTTGGCGACGACGCCCGCCAGCACGCCGAGCAGCCGCAGGATCACGAACGTCCGGGCGTTGGTCGGCGCCGGGAACACCGGCGTCAGCAGCGTGCCGGGCTCGGGGAACCGCATCTCGATCAGCGGCACGACCCCCTCGTTGACGTCGAGCTCGGCCATCCGCTCCGGCGTCTCGGCGAGGTTGCGCAGGATCGGCGCCAGCCACTTCTTGAGGAAGACGCCGTCGCTGTAGTCGCCGCAGTGGTTGATCGGCCCCTGCGCCTGCGGGCCGGTGCCGTCGAAGTCGAGCACCAGCCGCTCGCCGTCCGGGTCGTCGACCGGGGTCCGGGTCAGCGTGATCCGCTGCGTGTGCAGCTGCGGCTCCGCGACCCCGTCGTGCTCGGCGTAGTCCTCCCACGTCCAGCTGCCGACCGGGACCTGCGACAGGATCTCGCGACGGTACGTCTCGGTCGTGCGGCCGATGATCGCGTCGAAGCACGACTCGACCACCTCGACGCCGTAGCGGTCGAACATCTCGCCGAGCCGCCGCGCGCCCATCAGGCAGGCCGAGCACTCCGCGTCGAGGTCGGCGGCCAGCGACTCCGGCATCCGGGAGTTGCGGGTCATGATCGCGAGCGCCGCACGGTTGGGCACGCCCGCGTCCCAGAGCTTGATGGGCGGCACCATCAGCCCCTCCTCGAACACGCTGGTCGCGCTGCTCGGCATCGAGCCGGGCACCGCACCGCCGATGTCGTCGTGGTGGCCGAAGGCCTGCACGAAGGCCACCACTCGCCCGTCGCTGAACACCGGCACCGTGACGCACAGGTCCGGCAGGTGGCCGATGCCGCCCTCGGAGCGGTAGACGTCGTTGTGGAAGAACACGTCGCCCGGCTGCATCCGGTCGATCGGGAAGTCGCGGGCGACGGGGTGGACCAGGGCGGAGTACGAGCGGCCGGTCAGCTTGCGCAGCAGCCGGTCGTGGATGCCGGCGCGGAAGTCGTGGGCGTCGCGGATCATCGGGCTCCGGCTGGTCCGGGCGATCGCGGTCTCGACCTCCATCTCGACACTCGCCAGGGTGCCCTGCACGATCTCGGTCAGCACCGGGTCGGCGCCGGCCCCCGCGTCGTCGGTGAGGAAGCCGAAGGGGAAGTCGGTCGGCACCCGGCGGCTCACAGGTCGCCCTCCTGGATCCTCGTCACGACCAGGTTGCGCCAGGCGTCCACCTCGACCGTGAAGCCCGGGTGGATCGGGACGGTCGAGCCGTACTCCTCGATGATCATCGGACCGGTCAGGGTGGTCCCCGGCGCGAGGTCCGTCCGCCACACCACCGTCGCGTCGACGTACCCGACGTCGGGGTCGAAGCACGCGGGACGGGTACGTCCCGGGGCGTCGAGGTCGGAGGTCGAGGTGCGAGCGCCAGCGAGCCTCGAAACCACCTCAACCTCCGAACGCCGGATCTCCGGCCGCTGGATCGGGCCGATGCCGGAGACCCGCAGGTTGACCCACTCGACCTGCTGGCCGGCGTCGTCGGCGAAGTCGTAGCCGTAGAGGGTGCGGTGCTCGGCGTGGAAGGCGTCGGCGACGGTGGCGGCGAGGTCGGCGTCGAACGGCCCCTCCGGCACCGCCACCCGCACCTCGAACGCCTGCCCGAAGTAGCGCAGGTCGGCCGTGCGCACGAAGCCGTGCTGGTCCTCGGCGAACCCCTCGCGCAGCAGCGCCGCCCGCGCGCGTCCGGTCAGCGCGTCGTACGTCGCCGCCACCTCGGCCGGGTCGAGCCGCTCGGCGAGGGTCACGTGGGTCTGCACGTAGTCGTTCTTGACGTCGACCGTCAGCAGCCCGAACGCCGAGACGTTGCCCGGGTCGGGCGGGACCAGCACCGTCGGGATGCCGAGCACGTCCATCAGCCGGCACAGCAGCAGCGACCCGGAGCCGCCGAAGGTGACGAGCGTGAAGTCGCGGACGTCGAGGCCCCGCTTGACGGTGACCTGGCGCAGCGCGTTGGCCTGGTTCCAGGCCGAGATCTCGAGCACGCCGGCGGCGGCGGCCTCCGGCGTCATCCCGAGCGTGCCGGCCAGCTGCTCCACGCCGACGCGGGCGGCGTCGACGTCGAGCGGGATCTCGCCGCCGAGCAGGTGGGGCGGGATCCGGCCCAGGAACAGGTGGGCGTCGGTGATGGTGACCGCGCTGCCGTCACCACCCGCGCCGCCGTGGCCGTAGCAGAGCGGTCCGGGGTCGGCGCCCGCCGACTGCGGACCGACCTTGAGCGTGCCCTCGGGCGAGAGCCAGGCGATCGAGCCGCCGCCGGCGCCGACGGTGACGACGTCGATCATCGGGATCTTCGACGGGTAGACCCCGACGCTCCCCTCCGTGGTCAGTGTCGGCTCGCCGTCCACGACGACGCAGACGTCGGTCGACGTACCGCCCCCGTCGCTGGTCAGCACCCGGTCGAAGCCGGCGACCTGCGCGATCAGCGCCGCGCCGAGGGCACCCGCGGCCGGGCCGGACAGCACGGTGGTGATCGGCTGGTGCACGACCTCGTCGGCGCTGAGCACGCCGCCGTTGGACTTCATGACGTAGAACGGGATCTCGCGCTCGCCGTCGGGCCGGTAGCGGCTCGCGAGCCGCTGCGCGATGTTGGTGACGTACGCGGAGAGCCGCGGCTTGACGGCCGCGTCGACCAGCGTGGTCATCGCCCGCTCGTACTCGCGGTACTCGCGGAGCACCTCGCTGGAGACCGAGACGACCGCGTCCGGGTGCTCCTCGCGCAGGATCTCGCGCATCCGCTCCTCGTGGGCCGGCTCGGCGTACGCGTGCAGGAAGCAGACGCCGAGCGTGTCGACCCCGCGGTCGCGGAACCAGCGGGCCACCTCGCGCGCGCCCGCCTCGTCGAACGGCCGCACCTCGGCGCCGGTGAAGTCCAGCCGGCCCTCGACGCCGCGGACCAGGTCGCGCGGGACGATCCGGTCGGGCTTGACCCAGAAGTAGGAGTTGCCGTAGCCGTCGGGCACCGACTGCCGGGCGATCTCGAGCATCGCCTCGTAGCCGGCGGTGGTGACGAACCCCAGCCGGTCGACCTTGCCCTCGAGCAGCTGGTTGGTGGCGACCGTCGTGCCGTGGCTGACGGCGCCGATCGCGTCGCCGCCGGCGTCGAGGACGGCCAGGACCTTCTCGATGCCGGCCAGGAAGCCGTCGGCAGGGTTGGCCGGCGTGGACGGGGTCTTGGTGGTGACGACCTCGCCGGACTCCTCGTCGAGCGCCACGACGTCGGTGAACGTGCCCCCGGTGTCGATGCCGATCCGGATCCGCCGCGCCATGGGCCTGATTCAACCCGCCCGGCTGGGGGCCCGGCGAGGGCGCTACCTGCCAACCGGCCCCCCGAGCGTTGGCAACTCGTGCCAGCCACGGGTCGGCGTGCTGGGATGGCCGGCATGGTGCACGCCCTCGACGTGACGTTCGACCGACCCACCGACGACCGGGTCCGGGCCGAGTGGCAGGCGCTGCGCGACGCCGGGCTGCCGAGCCTGGCCCGCCACACCGGCGCCACCAACCGGCCCCACCTGACCCTCGACAGCCGCGACCGGACGGCCCCGGAGGCCGACGCCGGGCTGGGCGCGGTGGCCGCGCGGCTGCCGCTCGACGTACGGGTCGGGACGGTGCTGCTCTTCCACGCCAAGCAGCAGTGGGTGCTGGCCCGTCACGTCGTCGTCGACCGGTCGCTCCTCGAGCTGCACGAGCTCGTGCAGTCCGTCCTCGGACCGGGCGGCTCGCCGCTCACCGAGCCGGGGCGGTGGGTCCCCCACGTGACGCTGGCCCGCGGCATCACCGACGACCAGCTCCCGCAGGCGCTCGCAGTGGTGGCGGAGTCACCGCCGTTCACCGCGCGGGCGCTGCGGCTGCGGCGCTGGGACCAGCAGGCCGGCCGGGCGTGGGAGGTGACGGGTCAGGCGTCGACCGGCCGGTCGTTGTAGACGCCGGCCGGCTCCTGGTCGGTGAGCGCCTGGATCGCGGCCATGATCTCGTCGGTCACCTCGCGCCGCGCCCGCCCCGACGGGACGCCGGCGAAGCGGTTGGTGAAGTCGAGCGGGGGGCCGAAGCGCGCGGTCACGTCGGCGGAGAGCCGCGGCCGGTTCGAGCCGACGGGCTGGATGTCCTGGGTGCCGATCAGCCCGACCGGGACGACCGGACACCCGGCCGTGAGCGCGAGGTGCGCGACGCCGGTCCGGCCGCGGTAGAGCCGCCCGTCGCGCGAGCGGGTCCCCTCGGGGTAGATCCCGAACGCCTCGCCGCGCTCGAGCACCTCCAGCGCGGTGTCGAGGCTGGCGAGCGCCGCCTTCGTGTCCTCGCGGTCGACCGGCAGCATGCCGATCCCCTGGAACCAGGCCCGCTGCGCCATCCCCTTCACGCCGGTGCCGGTGAAGTAGTCCGACTTCGCCAGGAAGACCACCTTCCGCGGCACGATGCACGGGATCACGATGCTGTCGACGAAGCTGCGGTGGTTGCTCGCCAGGATCACCGGGCCGGTCTCGGGCACGTGCTCCAGTCCCTCGACCGTCGGCCGCCAGACGGCGCGCGCGACGGGAGGGAGGATCGAGTGCACCACCTCGTACAGCACGCGCCCATCATGCCGCCTCGTCGCCCGGCCGTGCGGGCGGGTCCGTCCCGCGTGACGGCGGGGTCAGCCGGCGTGGTCGGCGAGCACCCGCTCGAGGACGGCCGCCCCGGCACGCGCGTCGTCGGCCCGCGACCGGTCGACCCGCTCGTACGCCGTCGCGGCCTCGTGCAGCTCGCCAGCAGCTCGCGGCGGAGCAGGTCGGTGAGCGTCGGCATGGCGGTCACGTAGGTCGCCCGGACGCGCGTGCGCCACGCAGATTCGGGCACCGGCGGCACCAAGGCGAAGGGCCCTTGCAGGTATGAGCTACAAGGGCCCTTCGGTGTCCGGGAGGCTCGGGCCAAGGCCCTCACCGCCACGAACGAGGCGACCGGTACTGGTGATGCTCCCGGCCGACGACTCCTCGACCCCGGTCCCAGCCACCGCATCACCCGGCAGCTGCGACGATCCCTGGGCGAACCAGTTCCCGTCGTACGGACCCTCGTCTCCGAGCCGTCCCGCTCTCCCCGGAGGGAGTGCGTGGGAGAAGTTCTATGTCCTGTCGACGGGGGGCCGCAAGGGGTTCGCCGGAGGTATTTCCACATACTCCGGGTTCCGGCGTGTCGTCCCCAGCTGGTACCGGTTTCGTCCCCAGATCGGGGTGCGTCGTCCACACGCTCTCCACAGCCCCTGTGGACGAACGGCCGCGTCACGTCCGTCCCACCGGCCGGGCAGAACCTGCACTTCCCGGGCGAAACTCTGCCTTGGAAGTGCAGGAGTCCCCGGCGAGCCGGGGAAACCTGCAACCGTCCGTCCTCAGACCCCCGCGAGCCGCGCGGACTCGTACGCCGCCGCGATCTCGAGCAGCCGACGGTCCTGGCCGTGGGCGGCGACCAGCTGCACGCCGACCGGCCAGCCCTCCTCGGTGGTGCCGGCCGGCACCGAGATCGCCGGGCAGCCGGTGACGCTGATCAGGTAGGCCGACCGCATCCACGACAGGTAGTCGGTCATGGGGGTGCCGTTGATCTCCCGGGGGTACTCCTCCTCGGCCGGGAACGGCGGGACCTGCGAGACCGGCAGCGCCAGCACGTCGTAGTCGGTGAAGAAGGCGCGCATCGTCTCCGTGAGCGCGGTGCGCTGCGCGTACGCCCGGGCGACGTCGGCGCCGGTGAGCGGTGCGCCGGCCCGGACGTTGTCGGCCAGGCTCTGCTTGAGGCCGTCGGGGTGCTCGCGGAGCAGCTCGCCGTAGCCCGCCTGGAAGCTCCAGGCGCGCAGCGTGCGGAAGGTGTCGTCGGCGAGGCCGAGGTCGGGGTGACCGGAGTAGACGTGGGCCCCGGCACGCACCATCGTCCGCCCCGCCTCCTCGACGATCGCCGCGACGCGCGCATCCACCTCGAGCAGCCCGCCGAGGTCGCTGGTCCAGCCGACCTTCAGCCCGACGAGCGACCCGTGGAGCGGCGGGAGGAAGGTGTGGCCGGGGTTGGCCAGCGCCAGCGGCACCCGTGGGTCGGGCCCGGCCATCACCGACAGCAGCAGCGCGACGTCGGCCACGTCGCGGGCGAGCGGCCCGCTGACCGACGTCGTCTCCCACTGGTTGTCGGCAGGCCACGAGGGAACCCGGCCGAGCGAGGGCCGCAGCCCGACGACGCCGCAGAACGACGCCGGGTTGCGCAGGCTGCCGCCCATGTCGGACCCGTCGGCCAGCGGCACCATCCCGGCCGCCAGCGCCGCCGCCGCTCCCCCGCTGGAGCCCCCGGCGGACCGGCTGGGGTCGCGCGGGTTGCGGGTGGTGCCGAAGACCCGGTTGAAGGTGTGGGAGCCGGCCGCGAACTCCGGGACGTTGGTGCGGCCGATCAGGACCGCCCCGGCGTGCCGGATCCGCTCGACGACGAGGGCGTCGCGCTCGGGCACGTGGTCGGCGAAGAGCGGCGAGCCGTACGTCGTGCGCCAGCCGGCGACGTCGTGGGTGTCCTTGACCGCGAACGGCAGGCCGTGGAGCGGTCCGACCGGCCAGCCGCGGGCCAGGTGGTCGTCGGCTGCGGCGGCGCCGGCGCGTGCCCGCTCCTCGTCGAGCGAGACGATCGCCGTCAGCCGCGGGTTGAGCGCCGCGATCCGCTCCAGGTGGAGGTCGAGCAGCTCGCGCGCCGAGATCACCCGCCGGCGTACGGCCTCGGCCTGGTCGCGGGCCGGGGAGTCGACTGTGATCGTCACGCAGCCATCATCGCCGACGGCCCAGCAGCACCCCGAGCAGCACCAGCCCGGCGCCGACCGCGATCCCCGTGAGGAAGTCGGTGCGCGAGTCGGTGGAGCCGGCCCGGCCCGGGCGTGCGTCGGTGTAGACCCGCGGCATGCTGCCGTCCTCGGCGGCGGTGGCCCCGCCCACGGCGGCGACCCCGGGCGTGGCCGCGCCGCTCAGGACGTCGCCGACGTTGCCGAAGAACTCGCCGGCCATCCGCTTCGAGACCGAGGTGAGCATCCGCTGCCCGACGCCGCCGACCATGCCGCCCACCACCGCGTCGGCGTCGTAGGTGACCGTCGTGCTGTCGCCCTCACCGGCGAACCGCACCTGGACGGTCGCCCCCACCGTGCCGGGGGCGCCCGCGCCCTGCAGCCGCATCGTGAGCGACTCGTGGGGCACCAGGTCCGAGAGCACGCAGGAGCCGCTGTAGGTGCCCTTGATCGCGGCGACGCCGGCCGTGACGGTCATGGCGTACGCGTGGTCGCCCGACGTCTCCATCCGCTCGCAGCCCGGGATGGTGCGGACCAGCACCGCGGGGTCGAGCAGCGCGTCCCAGACCTGGTCGACGGGAGCGGGGAGGGTGTTCTCGCCCGTGAACTTCATGGGGTCTCCTCGGGTCGGTGGAGCTCGCGCAGGTGGAACAGGTCCGAGGGCGAGATCGGCATGGCGGTGATCGTCAGGCCCGGCTGGTGGGGCGCCTCGGCGTCCTCGATGGCGGCCGCGAAGACGGCCGCGGACGGGATCACGCCGGCCTCGCCCGCGCCCTTGATGCCGAGCGGGTTGAGCGGCGACGGCGTCTCGAGGTGGTCGATGTCGATCCGCGCGGGCACCTCGGTGACGTAGGGCATCAGGAAGTCCATGAAGGAGGCGTTGAGCAGCTGGCCCGACTCGTCGTACGCCATCCGCTCGTAGAGCGCGCCTCCGACGCCCTGCGCGACCCCGCCGTGGATCTGCCCCTCGACGATCATCGGGTTGATCAGGTGGCCGCAGTCGTGGACCACCGCGTACTTGAGGATCCGCACCTCGGCGGTGTCGGGGTCGGTCTCGACGACCACCGCGTGCATGCCCGAGGCGAAGGTCGAGCGCTCGGGTGAGTAGAAGTCGCGGCCCTCGAGCCCGGGCTCGTCGTCCTCGGCGACCGGTGGCTTGCCGGGGTCGCCGACGGAGAACTGGGTCGCCGCCTTGGACGCCTCGTCGAAGGCGTAGCGCAGCGGGTTGGACAGCACCGCCACCGTGCCGAGGTCGATGGCCGACTCGGTGCCGACGACCCGGACCACGCCGTCGCTGATCTCGAGGTCGTCGACCGACGCCTCCAGCGCCTCGGCCGCGATCCGCAGCGCCTTCTCCCTGGCCCGCTTCGCCGCCAGGTGGACCGCCGACCCGCTCATCACGGCGGCGCGGGAGGCGAAGGTGCCGACGGCGTACGGCATCCGGCGGGTGTCGCCGGTGGTCACCTCGACCGACTCGAACGGCACCCCGAGCTCGTCGGCCACGATCTGCGCGAACGCGGTCTGGTGGCCCTGCCCCTGCGTCGTGAGGCCGGTCGCCACCTTGACCTTGCCGGAGGTCTCGACATGGACGTGGGCGCCCTCGTAGGGGCCGACGCCGGTGCCCTCGACGTAGCAGGCGAGGCCGATGCCGACCCGTTTCCCCGCGGCCGCCTGCTCCGCGCGGAACGCCTCGAAGTCGTCCCAGCCGACGAGCTCCTTGAGCTTGGCCAGCGAGGCGGGGTAGTCGCCGGAGTCGTACTCGAGCTCGCGGCCGTCCTGGAAGATCAGCCCCTGGTCGTACGGGAACTCGTCGGGCTGGATGAAGTTGGCCGACCGGACCTCGGTGCGGTCCTTGCCGAGGGCGGCGGCGATCGCGTCCATCGTCCGCTCCATGACGAAGCAGCCCTGCGGCCGGCCGGCGCCGCGGTAGGGCGTCACCATCACGGTGTTGGTGTAGAGGCTCTCGAAGACCACCCGGTAGGCGCCCGGCTTGTACGGCCCGAGCAGCTGGGTCGAGGTGATGATCGGGACGATCAGGCCGTACGGCGTCCAGGCGCCGTGGTCGTGCCAGAACTGCACGTCGAGCCCGAGCACCCGCCCGTCGTCGTCGTAGCCGACCTCGACGTGGTGGACCTGGCCGCGCTCGTGGGCGGAGGAGATGAAGTGCTCGCGCCGGTCCTCGGTGAACCGCACGGGCACGCCGAGCACCCGCGCGGCCAGCGGCACCAGCAGCTCCTCGGGCCACGGGTGGTTGATCTTGACCCCGAAGCCGCCGCCCACGTCGGGGGTGACGACGTCGACCTGGCCGAGGTCGAGGCCGAGCTTGGCGGCCACGCAGCCCCGGACCCCGGTGGAGGTCTGGGTCGACGACCACACGGTCATCCGTCCGGTGTCGGGATCCCAGCGGGCGACGACGCCGCGGCCCTCCATCGGCTGGCAGGCGGACCGCTCGACGGTCAGGTCGAGCTCGAGCGTGTGCGGGGCCGCTGCGATCGCCGCGGCGGCGTCGCCGTTGGACTGCTCCATCCGGGCGCCGACGTTGCCGGGGACGTCGTCGTGGACCAGCCGGTCGGCCGCCCGGGCGGCGGCGATGCCGACGACCGGCTCGAGGAACTCGTAGTCGACCCGGATCCGGCCGACGGCGTCCTCGGCGACGTAGCGGTCGTCGGCGACCACGAACGCGATCGCCTCGCCGACGTGGTTGACCTCGTCCTTCGCCAGCGCGAGCTGGGTGCGGCCGTGGGTGAGCGCGGGGTGCGGGATCAGCAGCGGAAGCGGCTCCGCCATCGGCCCGGTCAGGTCGTCGTGGGTCCACACCAGGTGGACGCCCTCGAGGTCCAGCACGTCCGTGACGTCGATGTCGACGATCCGCGCGTGGGCGTGGGGCGACCGGAGCACCGCCGCGTGCAGCACCCGCTGCCCGACGAGCACGTCGTCGACGTACCGCCCGCGGCCGCGGAGGAACCGCTGGTCCTCCGTGCGCGGGACCTTGGTGCCGAACAGCTTGGTCGTCATCGCGCGCGCTCCCGGGTGATCTCGGCGGCGCGCAGCACGGCGGCGACGATGTTCTGGTAGCCGGTGCAGCGGCACAGGTTGCCGGCGACCATGTCGCGGGCCTGGTCCTCGGTGGGGTCCGGGTTGGCCGCGAGCCCGGCGGTGATCGTGGTGAGGAAGCCGGGCGTGCAGAAGCCGCACTGCAGGCCGTGGGTGTCGGCGAACGCCTGCTGCACCGGGGAGAGCGAGTCGTCGGCTTCCGTCAGCCCCTCCACGGTGGTGACCTCGGCGTCCTCGGCGGAGACGGTCAGCATCAGGCACGACCGCACCGGACGGCCGTCGAGCAGCACCGTGCAGGAGCCGCAGACGCCGTGCTCGCAGCCGACGTGGGTGCCGGTGAGGCCGCAGTCGTGGCGCAGCGCGTCGGAGAGCAGCCGGCGGGCCGGCACCCGGAGGTCGTGGGTGGCGCCGTTGACGTGGAGGCGTACGTCGTGGAGCTGCTCGCTCATGCCGCCCTCCCGCGTGCGTGGTCGGTGGCGGCCGCGAGCACCCGCCGGGTGAGCACCCGGACCAGCTGGGTGCGGTAGGCCGCCGTCGCGTGGATGTCGTCGCCGGGCTCGAGCGACTCCAGGGCCCGCTCGGCGGCGGCGTCGCCGTCGAGGCCGGTCACGTCGACGACGGTCGGGACGTCGTGGACCGAGAGGTAGCCGAGCCGGGCGGCGACCACCGCGTCGCCCTCGACCCGGACCACACCGGCGACCCCGCACAGCGCGTAGTCACCGTGGCGCCGGGCGATCTCGGCGAAGCCGGCTCCCTCCCCCGGCCCCAGCACCGGGAACGACGCGGACAGCGCCAGCTCGTCCGCGGCGAGCGTCGACTCCAGCGGTCCGGCGAACAGGTCGGGCGCAGCGATCGTGCGTCGGCCACGCACCGATGCGACCTCGACCGAGCCGCCGAGCACGGCCAGCACCGCCGGCATCTCGGCCGCAGCGTCGGCGTGGACGATCGATCCGACGGTGGTCCCGCGGTTGCGGATCGTCGCGTGGGCCACGTGCGAGAGCGCCATCGCGACCAGCGGCTGGGCCTCGCGGGCGCCCTCGTGGGCGAGCAGGTCGGCGTGGCGTACCAGCGCCCCGACCCGGACCTCGTCGTCGGTGACGGTCACCGTGTCGAGGTCCGGGAGCCGGTTGACGTCGACGAGCGTGGCGGGCGCGGCCAGCCGCATCGAGAGCAGCGGCACCAGGCTCTGCCCGCCGGCCAGCACCTTCGCCCCCGGCTCGCCCGCGAGCGCCTCGAGCGCGGCCTCGAGGGTCTCCGGACGGCGGTAGGCGAAGGGTGCTGGCTTCACGTGGGCGTCAGACCTCCTTGGCGCGCTTGCCGGGCTCCGACCCGTCGGTGGCGTGGGCGCCCGTGGCGCCCACCGCCATCATCGTGCCCTCGGCGTCGCGGGGAGCGACGACGCGGGCCAGGTGGTAGCCGGCCACGATCACGATCGTGCCGGCGGCGATGCCGCCGAGGGTGAAGGTGTCGGTGATCGAGAAGAAGCCCGTGGTGCCGTACCCGATCCCGATGATCAGCCCGGCCGAGATCGGCACGAGGTTGACCGGGTTGGCGAAGTTCACGTTGTTCTCGATCCAGATCTTGGCACCCAGGAGACCGATCATCCCGTACAGCACCAGGGTGATGCCGCCGAGCACGCCTGCCGGGGTGGCGTTGACGATCGCCCCGAACTTCGGCACCAGGCCGAGCAGGATCGCGACCACCGCGGCGACGTAGTAGGCGGCGGTCGAGTAGACGCGGGTCGCGGCCATGACCCCGATGTTCTCGGCGTACGTCGTGGTCGGCGAGCCGCCCACCGACGTGGCGATCACGGTGCCGACACCGTCGGCTGCCACCGCCCGGCCCATCACCGGGTCGAGGTCGACGCCGGTCATCCCGGAGACCGCCTTGACGTGGCCGATGTTCTCGGCGACCAGCGCGATCACGGCCGGCATGGCCAGCAGGGCGAAGGTGATCGAGAACGACGGCAGGTGCCAGCCGACCTCGGCCATCCCGGGCGTGAACGCCTGGTTGCCGACGAGGCCGTCGGCCGTGTGCGGCGGGAAGCCGAACCACTTGGCGCTCTCGACCAGGCTCCAGTCGACGCGGAGGTGGGTGGTCGCCTCGGTCGCGCCCGGCAGCGTCGAGGTGATCTCGCCGAAGACCAGGTCGGCCAGCCAGGAGATGACGTAGCCGAAGAGCAGTCCGAGCAGGACCGCCACCCGGCCCGCGAAGCCGCGCAGCCCGACCGCCATCAGGATCACGGCGGTCATCGTGATGATCGCGATCCAGGGATCGGCAGGCATGTAGGTGTCGGTGGCGACCCCGGCGAGGTTGAAGCCGATCAGCATGACCACGGCGCCGGTGACGACCGGCGGCAGCACCTTGTTGACGGACTCGGCGCCGAGGAAGTGGATCACCACACCGACCAGCGCCAGCACCACGCCCGAGACCAGGATGGCGCCCGTCACGTCGTACGGACCGCCCCCCTGGGCGTAGATCGCGAAGGCGCCGCCCACGAAGGACGCGGACGTGCCGAGGTAGCTCGGCACCTTGTTCTTGACGATCAGCAGGAAGCAGATCGTGGCGATGCCGCTCATCATGATCGCGAGGTTGGCGTTCAGCCCCATGATCAGCGGGAAGACGAACGTCGCCCCGAACATCGCGATGACGTGCTGGGCGCCGAGACCGGCGGTCTTGCCCCAGGCCAGGCGCTGGTGAGGGGCGACGGCCTCACCCGGTGCGGGATCGACGACCTCCCACTTGAACATCGACATGGTGACCCTCCTTGGCGCTGCTGAGCCCCGAGGTTGCTCAAGTTAGTTGCCGACATCTCACACCCTCGACGGCGACAAATGCCGAAGGAACGCCGTACGCGCTGGCACACCTTGCCGCGCGGCGGCTGCTCCCGAGTTCGGAGGTTGAGGTGCGAGGCCGCCGGGCCGCTGCGTCGGCGAGGTTGAGGTGCGAGGCCGCCGGCCGCCGCGTCGGCGGAGGTTGAGGTGCGAAGGCCGCCAGGCCTGAGCCTCGAAACCCCGTGAGCCGCGCGCGCTCCTGGTCCATGCGTACGGCTCCCGGTCGCCGCCCTGCACACGGTACGGGGGTTTCGAGGCTCGCTCCGCTCGCACCTCAACCCCCGAAGCCCGCAGCGGCGCGGGCGGCTGGTGGTGGCGCCGCCGGCGTCGGGGAGCCGCCTAAGGTGCAGCCATGGGTCTCGGTCGCTGGCTGGTCCGGCTGGAGCGCACGTACGACGGGCTCCGCCACCGCCGTGCCGCCGACCGGGCGCCGACCGACTTCCGGATCGAGTGCTACCTCGGCCACGGCGGAGCGGAGGGCGTGGTGGTCCGGGGCCGCGTGCTCGACGACCCGGAGCCCAGCGAGGCGGTCGAGGGCGAGCGGGTCCACGCCGCGGTGCGCCGGGTGCTGCGACACTTCGTGACCGGCGAGCTGCCCGGGGTGCCCCTGCGGGTGACCGTGGGGGACGCGACGGTCGAGACCGAGACGGATGCCGACGGCTACTTCTGGCTGACGCTCCACCCCGACCCCGCCACGCTCGTCAGCCCCTGGACCACGGGCACGGTGGAGCTCGCCGGCGACTACCGCGGCCTGACCGGGGTCCGTACGACGCCGGTCGAGGTGCTGGTCCCGGCAGCCGACGCCCGGTTCGGCATCGTCTCCGACGTCGACGACACGGTGCTCCAGACCGGGGTGCAGCGGCTCGGCCAGATGCTGCGCCAGACGTTCACCGGCTCAGCCCTCACGCGGACGTCGTTCCCCGGCGCACCCGAGCTCTACCGCGACCTCGCTGGCGTCGCCAACCCGGTCTTCTACGTCTCCTCCAGCCCGTGGAACCTGCACGCGTTCCTCATCGGCTTCCTGCGTCACCAGCGGCTCCCGCTCGGTCCGGTGCTGCTGCGCGACCTGCTCGGCTCCGCGCGCGGCCGCGAGCAGAAGGGCGGCCGCATCGAGGAGATCCTGCGGATGCACCCCGACCTGCCGTTCGTGCTGATGGGCGACTCCGGCGAGAAGGACCCGCAGGTCTACGCCGAGATCGTCCGCGACCACCCGCGCCGCGTCCTCGCCGTCTACATCCGCGAGGTCCGGCTCGACCCCGGCGACGGCCGGGTCGAGGAGGTCTCCGACGCCTGGGACCACGACGTCCCGTTCGTGCTGGCGGCCGACAGCGACGTCGTACGCCGCCACGCGGTCAGCCTCGGGCTGCTCTGACCTCGCCACCCGGCGCACGGACCAGAACCCGCGCCATCGGGAGCAGCGGCACCACGCTCGCCACGAGCAGCGCGAGGCCGAACACCCGGTCCGCCTCGTAGCCGCCCCGCGCGGCGAGCATGCCACCGGCCAGCATCCCGACCACCGCGAACAGCGCCGCCACGACCGCGCCGACCACGGCGGCGCGCCGGGTGACGACCTCGGACCGGGCAGCGACGGCCACCACTGCGCAGACCAGCGCCACCAGCACCGGCCAGACGGCGTAGAACACCGTCACGACGACGAACACGAACACGTAGCCCCACGACCCCGCTGACTGCGCGAGGCCGGACGCGTCGATCAGCCAGCTGGCGACACCGACGAGGCCGATCTGGACGAGGAGGGACAGCAGCGGGAGCCACGGACGAGGAGTCATGGCCCCAGCCTGACCACCCCACGTCGCGCCGTCATGAGAACGCGTACTCAGCCGCTGATCTCCAGGACCCGCAGCGCGACCGCCACGTCGAGCCGCAGGTGCGGGTCGGAGGAGAGCGGCCCGAGCATCCGCTCCAGCTTCGCGACCCGGTAGCGCATCGTGTTGTAGTGGAAGAACTGCTGCCGCGCCGCCTCGGCGAGGTTGAAGTTGGCGTCGAGCAGCACCTGCAGCGTCTCGCGCAGCTCGGCTCCCCCGGGCTCGGCGAGCGGCCCGAGCACGTCGTGCGCGAACGCCCGGAGCTCGGCCGGGTCGGGCACCAGCGCGATCAGCCGGTGCAGGCCGAGCTGGTCGAAGTACGTCGTCGACCCGCCACCGCGGACCCGGCGTCCCACCTCGACGGCCCGCCGCGCCTGGCCGTAGCCGTCCGGCAGGTCCCCCAGCCCGTGGGAGACCCGGCTGACGCCGACGGAGAACGGCCGCCGGCCACCCCCGCGGTCCCCGCGCACGTCGGCGACCACCCGCGCCACCACCTCCTCGACACTCGACTCGTCGGCGACCGGCAGCAGCGCGACCACCTCGGAGGAGAAGTCGACCGCGGGGACCCCAAGGTCGACCGTCGCGCACACCTGCCGCCACGCAGCGGAGAACCGCTCCTGCCAGCCCCGCCGCCGGTCCCGCGGCGGAGGCTCGGCGTCGAACGACGGGTCCAGCTCGGCGACCACCACCACGACCGGCCGATCGAGGTCCCAGCCGAAGGCGGCGGTGTGCTCGTCGACGTAGTGCTCGTCGTGGACCCGGCCGCCGAAGACCTCGCGCAGGAAGTCGCCCTGGTACTTGTTCTCGACGGCGGTGATCGCCTCCTCCCGGGTGATCAGCAGGGCGGCGACGGTCGCGGCGCGCTCCAGCGCGTGCACGTCGTCGGCCGGGATCGCGCTGCCGCGCCGGACCGCGACCAACCGGGCGAGGTCGCTCCCGGCCGCCGCCACCCGCAGCGCCCGCACCTCGCCCCCCGCGGTCGTCGCGCCCAGCGCGACGCCGTCACCGACCCGTTCGACCCGGACCCGGCCGGTGGGGTCGAGCAGATCGGCACCCTCCAGCGCGGAGCGGTCGTCGTCGGACAGCGCCGCCGCCCGCTCCCGGCCGTCGGTCGACGTCACGGCGACCCCGCAGCCGAGGACGCCCGAGGCCTGGGCCGCGATCCGGCCCAGGTCGCCACCCTCGAGGACCACCTCGGTCAGTGCGGTGTGCAGCGCGTCGGCGCGGGCCAGCGCAGCGCCGGCGTCGCGGCCGGTACGCCCCTCGCCGGACGGCTCAGCAGCCCCCGTTGGCACCATCTGTCCCCGATCCTCGCCGACCTTGGCACAACCTCACATCGCACAACGTAGTCGCGCGGACTAGCGTCGAGTGCCGTGACCCTTCCGTGGGGAGCCAGCGCCCCGCCCCTCGTGCGAGACCGGCTGCGCGCCGCCCCCGACGGCCCGGTGCGGGTGCTCCACGCCGGCGCCGACGCGCTCTACGTCGAGGTCGGCGGCTGGTGCGTCGGGGTGGTCGGTCCGGGCGCCGCCCAGGTGCCTTGCGCGATGCGGGTTTCCGACATCCGGACGATCCGGGTCATCGTCGCGCGGGGTCGCGTCGCGGCGTACCTTGGGGGTGGGAAGCTCCACGTCGACGGCCGTCCGCTGTCGATCGGCCGGTTGGTGGGAGCGTACGTACCGCCTCTCGGTGACGGAGTGACCCACCTGACGGACCCGGTCCCCGTTCAGGCCACCCCCCCGGCCGCGGTGGCCGGGTTCGTCTCTCACCACCTCTCCGGCGGGCGCCTCGACGCGAACGCCGCCGCCCGGTTGCTCGGCCGCGGTGAGGGGCTCACCCCGCTCGGCGACGACATCCTCGCGGGCTGGCTCGCGATGCACCGCGCCGCCCGGGGCAGCGACACCCGAGGTCGACGAGGTCGTCGCGGGCGCCCGCGACCGGACCACGCTGCTCTCCGCCACGCTGCTCGACTGCGCCCGGCGGGGCGAGGTGCTCCCCCAGTACGCCGCCTGGGTGCGGGCGCTCGGCACCGACGCCGAGCCCGCCGCCGTCCGGGCCCTCCACGCCGTCGGTGCCACGTCCGGCGCCGGCCTCCACGCGGGCGGCCGGCTCGCCCTCGACGAGCTCCGGGAGGCCGCGTGAACGCCCCGCCGAACGCCCCGTCGAACGCCCCGCCGCAGGACCACGTCGAGCTGCGCTCGGCGTACGCCGACTCGGTGGCGCTGCTCCAGGTCAGCCGCGACGTGCAGGCCGTGCCGGGGGTCGTCACCGCCCAGGTCGCCATGGCCACCCCGCTCAACCTCGAGGTGATCACCGGGCTCGGCTTCGACGTGCCCGCGGCCGCCTCCCCCCACGACATGGTCGTGGCGCTGCGGCTGGGCCCCGACGGCGACCTGGCGGCGGCGCTCGCGGCCGTCGACCGGTCCCTCGCCCCCGCCGCGCCGACGTCCGGCGGCAGCGGCGCACCGACGGTCGCGCCCCGCACCACCGGCTCGGCCCTGGCGGGGCTCCCGGCGACGGTGCTGGTGTCGGTCCCGGGACCGAGCGCGTTCGTCGAGGCGATGGACGCGCTGGACGCCGGCTGCGACGTCATGGTCTTCAGCGACCACGTCCCGGTCGAGCAGGAGCTGGCGCTGAAGCAGACCGCCCGCGACCGCGACCTGCTCGTCATGGGGCCCGACTGCGGCACCGCCGTGGTGGGCGGGCTCGGCCTCGGCTTCGCGAACCTGACCCGGCCCGGCCCGGTCGGGCTGGTCGCCGCCTCCGGCACCGGCTGCCAGCAGCTGCTCGCGCTGCTCGACCACGCCGGGGTCGGCGTGACCCACGCCCTCGGCGTGGGTGGCCGCGACCTCTCCGCGGAGGTCGGCGGGCTGGCCACGCTGGAGGCGCTGCGCCGGCTCGACGCCGACGACGAGGTGGAGCTGGTCGTCCTCGTGTCCAAGCCGCCCGCCCCCGAGGTCGCCACCCGGGTCGAGCAGTACGCCGCCGGGCTGGCCACGCCGGTCGAGACCGCGCTGCTCGGTCCCGGCCGCCCCGACCTCACCGCGGCGGCCGAGGCCACGCTGCGGCGGCTCGGCGTCACCCCACCCGCGTGGCCGGTCGCCGGCGAGGCCCGCCCGGGTCGCGGCGGGCTGCTCCACGGGCTGTACGCCGGCGGCACGCTGTGCGAGGAGGCACGGCTGATCGCCACGGACGGCGGCGCACCCGGCTCCTTCACCGACTTCGGCGACGACGACTACACCGCCGGCCGGGCCCACCCGATGATCGACCCGACGCTGCGGCTCGACGCGCTGCGTCGGGTCGCCGCCGACCCGGCCACCGGGGTGGTGCTGCTCGACGTCGTGCTCGGCCACGGCGCCGACGCCGACCCGGCCGCCACCCTCGCGCCGGTGCTGGCCGGGATCGACGTCCCCGTCGTGGTGACCGTCGTCGGCACCGCCCTCGACCCCCAGGACCGCGACCGCCAGGTGGCCGCGTTGGTCGGGGCCGGCGCCGAGGTCCACCTGTCCAACGCCGCGGCGACCCGGCGCGCCGTCGCCCTCGCCGGAGGCGCCCGATGACCACCGCTCCCGACCGCATGGTCGCCACCGGCGCCGAGCTGCTCGCCGACGCCCTGGCCGCACAGGCCGTGGACGTCGTACGGGTCGACTGGCGGCCGCCGATGCCCGGCACCGAGGACGACCTGGTCGCCGTGGCCGCTGATCCGCGGCGGCGCGACGCCAACGCCCGCGCGCTGGCCGCCGTGCTCGACGTGACCGCCCACCTCGTCGACGTGGCCCCCGCCGGCGAGCTGCTCGGGCTCGAGCCCGGCGAGTTCCTGCACGCCGGGCCGCCCATCAGGTGGGACCGTGCCTCCGGGCCGCTGCGGGGCGCCCTGATGGGGGCAGCCGCGCTGGAGGGGCTGGTCGAGGACCCCGAGGACGCCGTGGCGCTGTTCGAGGACGGCCGCTCGGTCTCGCTCGAGCCCTGCCACCACCGCGGTGCCGTCGGCCCGATGGCCGGCGTGGTCACGCCCTCGATGTGGATGTTCGTGCTCGAGGACCGGGCCACCGGCCGGCGGACCCACTGCACGCTCAACGAGGGCCTCGGCAAGGTGCTGCGCTACGGCGCGTACTCCCCCGAGGTGCTGACCCGGCTGCGGTGGATGGGCGACGTGCTCGGCCCGCTGCTGCAGCGGGCGGTGCGCGCCGTCGCCGACGACGCCGGTCCCGTCGACGTGACCGGGATCCTGACCCAGATGCTGCAGATGGGCGACGAGGCCCACAACCGCAACCGCGCCGGCACCCTGATGCTGCTGCGCGACCTCTCCCCCGCCCTGGTCGCGACCGGTGCCGACCCGGCCGACGTCGCGGAGTCGCTGCGGTTCATCGGCGGCAACGACCACTTCTTCCTCAACCTCGCGATGCCCGCCTGCAAGCTCGCCCTCGACGCCGCCCGCGGCATCGACGGCTCGACGATGGTGGTCGCGATGTCCCGCAACGGCACCGACTTCGGCATCCAGGTCGCCGGCACCGGCGACGAGTGGTTCACCGGTCCCGCCCAGGTGGCCGACGGGCTCTACCTCGGCGACTACGGCCCCGACGACGCCAACCCCGACATCGGCGACTCCGCGATCACCGAGACGGCCGGCATCGGCGGGTTCGCGATGGCGACCGCGCCCGCCATCGTCCGCTTCGTCGGCGGCACCGTGCCCGACGCGCTCGCCACCACGCTGCGGATGCACGAGATCACCCTGGGCGCCAACCCGCGCTGGTCGGTGCCGGTGCTCGACTTCCTCGGCACCCCGACCGGCATCGACGTCACGAAGGTGTGCCGGACCGGGATCCTGCCCCAGATCAACACCGGCATGGCGGGCCGCGTCGCGGGCGTGGGCCAGGTCGGCGCCGGCCTGGTCACGCCTCCGGCCGAGATCTTCCCGCAGGCGCTCGCGCGGCTGGCGGAGCTGGCAGGGAGTCCAGCACCGGCCGGAAGAACGCCCGGCTGAGGTCGACGTTGCCGGAGGGCCGCAGCGGGGTGGCCTCCTCCAGGTAGGCCTGCCGGGCCACGTCGTGGTGGCTCGGCGGCAGCGACCCGTCGGCGCGCACCACGCGCCACCACGGCACCGGTCCGCCGTGGGCCGCCATCACGGAGCCGACCTGCCGCGGGCCGCCACCGCCGACGAGAGCACCGACCACCTCGGCGACGGCGCCGTACGTCGTCACCCGGCCGCGCGGCACCTGCTCGACGCAGCGCAGCACCAGCTCGACGTACTCCTCGGGGTCGACGCGTGGCACGCCGCCACGCTAGTCGAGAGCGACCCGGCTCCTCAGGGCAGCGACGAGAACTTCTGCGTGCCCCGGACCAGGTGCAGTCCGGCGATCCCGGAGTGCGCCTGGGCGTAGTCGAGCTCGCGGGCGAGGTTGCCCAGCCCGTTGGAGGCCGGCAGCGGTGCGATCGCGACGGTCGAGAGGGTGCCGAGCGCCCGGCCCTCGGCGTCGAGGAAGCCGGAGCCGGAGTCACCGGGGATGCCGGGGCTGGCGGTGTAGACGTCGTAGCCCCAGCCGCCGTACGTCCGGCCGAGCGAGGCGCCGGTCTTGGGAGAGAGCAGCTCGTTCGGGCGCAGGCTGCTGTTGCCGTACGAGAACACCTGGCTGCCCTGCGCCGCACCGTCGGAGAGGCCGGTGGGGCCGCCCCAGAACGGCACCGACGGGTTGACCTTGCCGACATCGTCGGCGCGGACCCGGACCAGGGCGAAGTCGTTGGCGGCGCACACGTGGTCGCGGGACTCGCCGCGGGCGCGCATGGTGCGCCAGGAGGTGTACGCGAGGGTGCCGCGCCCGACGGTGTCACCACCGGTGGCGACGGTCGCGCCGCGGGCGAATCGCACCGGCGTGCCGAGGGCGACAGACCGGGTGTTGCAGCCGTTGGTGTCGGTGGCCTCGCCGCGCCCCGCGCAGTGCGCGGCGTAGCCGACGTACGTGCGTCCGGCGCCGTCGCGGAACACGAAGTTGCCGGTGCACTGGGCACCCTGCGTGAACATCTGGACCCCGGGGGTGATCTGCGCGGTCTCCGCCGGTGCCCACCGCGCGGGCCGCTCCCCGGCGGCGGTCCCCGCGGGCAGCGGCAGCAGCAGTGCTGCCACGAGGACAACGGCGGACAGGAGCCCGAGCTTCTTGGTCGTCATGTGAGGCACAACGAGGACCGCCCCGTCCGGTCACGGACGGGGCGGTCGCAGGTGGAGCTGGTCAGGAGTCGGTCAGAGGATCGGCTCGAACGGCTCCGTGCCGGGCACCAGGGCCAGACCGGCGATCCCGCCGTTCTGCTGGGCGTAGCCGAGCTCCCGCTCGAGGTCGCCGACACCGTTGGAGCCGGCCAGCGGCGCCAGGGCGAGGGTCGACAGGGTGCCGAGCGCGTTGCCCTCGGAGTCGAGGAACGCCGAGCCCGAGTCGCCGGGCACGCCGGGCGACACGGTGTAGACCGGGTGGCTCCAGCCGTTGGCCTCGGCCCCGAGGCTGGCGCCCCGCTTGGGCGAGAGCTGCTCGATGCCGCCGCGGAGGCTGGAGTTGCCGAAGGAGTAGACCGACTCGCCGGCCGCGCTCTCGTCGGTGTTGAGGGCCACCGGGCCGCCCCAGAACGGGATGGAGGGGTTGACCTTGTTGACGTCGTCGGCGTCGACCTTGACCAGCGCGAGGTCGTTGTACGCGCACGCGTCGGCGTCGTTCTCGTTGCGCTGCTGCATCGTCAGCCACGACGAGTACGCCAGCGTGCCCTGGCCGACCTCGGTGCCCTCGGAGGCGAGCGAGCCGCCGCGGTTGAACGTCACCCGGGTGCCGAGCGGGAGGGACTGCGCGTCGCACCCGTTGGTGTCGGTGGCCGCGCCGGTGCCGGCGCAGTGGGCGGCGTAGCCCACGTAGGTGTTGCCGGCGCCGTCGGTGAAGACGAAGTTGCCGGTGCACTGGGCACCCTCGGTGTACATCTGCACGCCCGGCGTGATCTCGGCCGTGGCGGCCGGCGCCCAGTCGGCGGCGACGCTGGTCTCGGCGCCCGCAGGTGCAGCGGTCGACAGCGCGGTCGCGAGCACCGCACTGGCGAGGGCTGCCACCGCGCCGGCGATCCGGCGGCTCCGGGGAATGGCCCGGTACGTGGGGCTGTGAGCAGGACGCATGCGTTCCCTCCCTCTCGGCCGGGACCTCGAGGTCGCCGGCGCTGTCGTGACGGAGGGTCCAACGAGCCTGCCCACGACGGGTTACGCGACGGCCTCGGCGGCCGCCGCGTAGAACCCCGGCGTCAGTAGGTCGGCTGCGAGGGGTCGATCTGGTTGACCCAGGCGGCCACGCCGCCGCCCACGTGCACGGCGTCGGAGTAGCCGGCGCCCTTGAGCACCGCCAGCGCCTCGGCCGAGCGGACGCCGGTCTTGCAGTGGAGCACGACCTGCTTGTCCTGCGAGAGCTGCTCGAAGGCATGTCCGTTGAGGAACTCGCCCTTCGGGATCAGCACCGCGCCCGGGATCTGGTTGATCTCGGCCTCGTTGGGCTCGCGCACGTCGACCAGCACGAAGTCGCGGGTGCCCGCGTCGCGCTCCTTGAGCAGGTGCTCGAGGTCGACGACCGAGATCGTCGAGCCGGCCGCGGCGTCGGCGGCCTCGTCGGAGAGCGCCCCGCAGAAGGCGTCGTAGTCGATCAGGCCGGTGACCGTGGCGTTCTCGCCGCAGAGCGCGCAGTTGGGGTCCTTGCGGACCTTCAGCTTGCGCCACTCCAGCTCGAGGGCGTCGTAGATGACCAGCTTGCCGATGGCCGGGTCGCCGATGCCGGTGAGCAGCTTGATCGCCTCGTTGACCTGGATCGAGCCGATCGCCGCGCACAGCACGCCGAGCACGCCGCCCTCGGCGCAGCTCGGGACCATGCCCGGCGGCGGCGGCTCGGGGTAGAGGCAGCGGTAGCAGGGGGCGTCCTCGCCGAGGGACGGCGCGAAGACCGAGGCCTGGCCGTCGAAGCGGTAGATCGAGCCCCACACGTACGGGATGCCGAGGAAGTACGCCGCGTCGTTGACCATGTAGCGGGTCGCGAAGTTGTCGGTGCCGTCGACGATCAGGTCGTAGCCCTCGAAGACCTGCATCACGTTGTCGTTGTCGAGCCGCTCCTCGTGGAGCACGACCTCGACGTACGGGTTGGTCTCGGCGATCGACTCCTTCGCGGAGAGCGCCTTGGACTTGCCGATGTCGGACTGGCCGTGGATCACCTGGCGCTGCAGGTTGGACTCGTCGACCTCGTCGAACTCGGCGATGCCGAGCGTGCCGACACCGGCCGCCGCGAGGTAGAGCAGGGCCGGGCTGCCGAGGCCGCCGGCGCCGATGACCAGCACCTTGGCGTTCTTGAGCCGCTTCTGGCCCGTCATGCCGACGTCGGGGATGATCAGGTGCCGGCTGTAGCGGCGTACCTCGTCGATGGTCAGCTCGTCGGCGGGCTCCACGAGCGGGGCGTACGACACGGTGTGGCTCCTCGGAATCGGGTGTCTCGTTCGTTGCCGGGTCCAACAACCTCGACACCGGCCATGTTCCCCAGCGGCCGCCCGGCGACCCGACGCGTCCCGCGATCCGGACCGCCGTCCCGCCCACCGGTCACGCACCCGGACGCCCGTCCGGCCCCGCCTCGTCGGACGACGAGGACCGAGAGGTTAGGCTCGGCCGCGGTCGGAACCCCGGCCCGGAGAGCCCTGAAGGAGCAGCAGTGACCCTCCCCGGCGACGCCCGCGTCCGCGGCGCCCGCCTGCCTCGCAAGGAGCGGCGGGCCCAGCTGCTCGAGTCCGCCCTCGAGGTGTTCGTGGCCCACGGCTTCCATGCCGCGGCGATGGACGACATCGCGGAGCGGGCCGGCGTCTCCAAGCCGGTGCTCTACCAGCACTTCCCGGGCAAGCTCGACCTCTACCTCGCGCTGCTCGACCGGTCCTGCGACGCGATCATCGACAACTGCCGGCAGGCGCTGGACTCCACCCAGGACAACAAGCTCCGGGTGACCGCGGCGATGCAGGCGTTCTACGACTACATGGCCGGCGACGACGGCGCCTTCCGGCTGGTCTTCGAGTCCGACCTCACCAACGAGCCCTCGGTGCGCGAGGCGATCGACCGGGTCACCAACGAGTGCGCGGCGATGATCGCCGACGTCATCCACGACGACACCGGGCTGCCCGACGAGGCCTCCCGGCTGCTCGCCGTCTCGCTCGTGGGAATGGCGCAGGTCAGCGCGCGGTTCTGGGTGACCGACGCGGCCGGCATCAGCCGCGGCGACGCCGTGGCGCTGGTCTCGGGGCTGGCGTGGCGCGGCATCCGGGGCTACCCGCTCACCGACGAGCACTGAACCACCCGCCCCACACCGACGAGGAGCACACCTGTGGAGATCAAGATCGGCATCCAGCACGCGGCCCGCGAGCTCGTGGTGGAGACCGACGAGTCCGCCGAGACCGTCGAGCAGAAGGTCGGCCAGGCGGTGGCCGGCGACGGCCTGCTGTCGCTGCGCGACACCAAGGGCCGGCAGGTGCTGGTCCCCGCCGCGAAGCTCGCGTACATCGAGATCGGCGGCGGCGTGACCGGCCAGGTCGGGTTCCGCAGCTAGGGCGCACCCTGGGAGCGCCGGCACCGGGGTACGCGCCGGGCGGTGGTGCTTGAACGGCCCCTCCCGGCGGAGGATCCTCGAAGCAGGCGCCGAGCACTCGGCGCCGCGCCCGACGAACGAGGGAGCCTCGTCCGCGGCGCATCGAGAAAGGTGCCCGTCATGGACCTCGGAACCATCCTCTTCTACCTCATCGTCGGAGCGATCGTCGGCGTGCTCGGCAAGTTCGTCGCCCCGGGGAGCCGCGACAACATCCCGTTCTGGCTGACGATCATCTGCGGGATCGGGGGCATGCTGCTCGGCGACGTCATCTACCGGTCGTTCGGGGGCAACGGCAGCGCGGGCCTGGACTGGACGCAGGGCCTGGTGGCCGTGCTGACGTCCGCGGTCCTGGTGATGATCGCCGCGACCATCACCGGCCGCGCCAGCAGCAAGGCCTGAGGCGGGGACTCGGAGGCGGGGCTCGGGCCCGGCGCTCAGGCGTCGAGCCCGAGCACGCCCATCCGCTCGGCGTGCCGCTCGGTGATCCGGGCGAACATCCGGCCGATCGCGGCCAGGTCCAGCGCCGGCCGGTCCACGCCCCCGGCCAGCAGCGCGGACAGCGCGTCCCGCTCGGCGGCCACCCGCTGCGCCTGGGTGAGCGCCTCGCCCATCAGCCGGCGTCCCCACAGGGCCAGCCTGCCACCGAGCCGCGGGTCCTCGGCGATCGCCGACTTCACCCGGTCGACCACGAAGGCCGACTGGCCGGCGTCCTCCAGCGAGGAGACGATCAGGTCACGGGTCCGGGTGTCGAGGTAGGCCGCGATCTCGCGGTAGAAGTCGGCCGCCATCCCGTCGCCCACGTACGCCTTGATCAGGCCCTCCCACCAGTCGGCTGGGGCGGTGTGCTCGTGGAACAGGTCCAGCGCGCTGCGGAACGGCGCCATCGCCGCCGAGGGGTCCTCACCCAGCTCGGTGATCCGGTCGCGCAGCTGGACCAGGTGGCCGAGCTCGACGCAGGCCATCTGGCTGATCGCGATCTTGTCCTCGAGGCTCGGGGCGAGCCGGGCGTCGGCCGCGAGCCGGTCGAAGGCGGTCAGCTCGCCGTACGCGATCGCCCCCAGCAGGTCGACCACCGCGCGGCGGTAGTCATCGTCCTCGAAGGCGGCCGACTCGCCGGCGGGCGCGCCGGTGGCAGGCTGGTTCCCCGGGGATTCAGTCATGCTCGCAGCGTAGCGATAGGCTGGCACCACGGAGCGCCACCTCGTACGGCGCCCGACCCCGCCTGACGGCGGGATCCGCATGTGCGCGGCTGGGTGAGTCGATTCAGCCGCTGGCTGGACGAACAGCTCTCACCGAAAGCGAACAGAACACTGACTACCTTCCGTGACCTCGGGGTGCTCCCCGAGATTTGTGACCCGCTCGAGCGCGCCGGCATCACGACGCCCTTCGCCATCCAGGAGATGACCCTCCAGATCGCGCTGCTGGGCACCGACCTGATCGGCCAGGCCCGCACCGGCACCGGCAAGACGCTGGCGTTCGGCATCCCCGTGCTGCAGCGCTCGGTCGCCCCCAAGGACCCCGACTACTCCGAGCTGCCGCAGGGCAAGCCGCAGGCGCTGATCGTGGCGCCGACGCGCGAGCTGGCGCTGCAGGTCTCCGGCGACCTCGCCCTGGCCGGCCAGGACCGCGGCCTGCGGGTCCTCACCATCTACGGCGGCGTCGGCTACGAGCCGCAGCTCGAGGCGCTCGCCACCGGCGTCGACGTGGTCGTCGGGACGCCCGGCCGGCTGCTCGACCTGGCCAACCGCCGCGCCCTCGACCTCTCCCACGTCCACGCGCTGGTCCTCGACGAGGCCGACGAGATGCTCGACCTCGGCTTCCTGCCCGACGTGGTCAACCTGATCAGCAAGACGCCGGAGACCCGGCAGACGATGCTGTTCTCGGCGACCATGCCCGCGGCGATCGTCTCGCTGGCCCGGGTCCACATGCGCCACCCGATGAACATCCGCGCCGAGTCGTCGTACGAGAACGCCACCGTGCCGGCGACCGCGCAGTTCATCTACCAGGCCCACGACCTCGACAAGCCCGAGATCATCGGCCGGATCCTGCAGGCCGAGGGCGCCGACAAGATGATCGTGTTCACCCGCACCAAGCGGCAGTCGCAGCGGATCGCCGAGGACCTCGCCGAGCGCGGCTTCCGGGCCTCCCCGCTGCACGGCGACATGGCGCAGGTCGCACGCGAGAAGGCGATGGGCCGGTTCCGCGAGGACAAGATCCAGGTCCTGGTCTGCACCGACGTCGCGGCCCGCGGCATCGACGTGCGCGGGGTCTCCCACGTCGTCAACTACACCTGCCCCGAGGACGACAAGACCTACATCCACCGGATCGGCCGCACCGGCCGCGCCGGCGCCTCCGGCATCGCGATCACCTTCGTCGACTGGGCCGACCTCCACCGCTGGAAGATGATCAACAAGGCGCTGGACCTGCCCTTCGACGAGCCGCAGGAGACGTACTCCACCTCGGAGCACCTGTTCCACGACCAGGGGATCGCGCCCGGCACCAAGGGCCGGGTCGTCGACCCGGCCCCGCCCGCCCCGCGCGCGGAGCGCCCCGAGCGGTCCTCCTCGGACCGGCCGGCGCGCAACCGCAACCGCAACCGCAACCGGACCCGCTCCGGCAAGCCGGTCGCGGGCGAGGCCTCGGACGGCTCCGGCTCGGCGTCGGGCGAGAACGCGTCCGGTGAGGCCTCCGGCGAGCGCTCGTCCTCCGGCGGCGGGCGCAACCGTCGCCGGCGCCGCGGCGGCCGTCCGTCGGGCTCCGCCTCCAGCTGAGCCCGGTCACCACCGATACCCTCTCCGCCATGAGTCCCCGGCCGCTGTACGTGCACGTCGGCGCCAGCAAGACCGGGACCTCGGCACTGCAGCGGGGCCTGTTCGGGTCGGCCGAGGAGCTGGCCCGGCAGGACATCGGCCTGCCGCTGACCAGCCGCTACGAGCACGTCGAGCTGGCGCTGCGCCCGCTCGGCTGGGCCACCGCGTCGGGCTTCGTCGACCCGGTGCGCCCGGAACTGCTGGACCGGCTCCGGGAGCGGCTGCAGCGGGTCCGGGGCGAGCGGGCGCTGCTCACCTGCGAGGACCTCTGCGAGGCCGACCCCGGACGGATCGGCGTGCTGCAGGACCTGTTCGCCGACGCCGGCTTCGCGCCGCGCGTCGTGATCACGCTGCGGGGACTGGCCTCGACCATCCCCTCGGAGTGGCAGCAGTTCCTCAAGCACCGCATCACCCTCGACTACGCCACCTTCCTGGAGCGGGTACGCGACCGGAAGGGCCCGTGGGCGCGCCACTTCTGGACCCGCCAGGACGCCGTGGCCATGTGCGAGCGCTGGAGCGCGGTCGTGGGCGCCGACCAGGTCGACGTCGTCGTGACCCCGCCCCGCAGTCGCGACCCCGAGGGCCTCTACCGGATGTTCGGGGCGGTCGTGGGCTTCGACCCCGCGGCGATGCAGTGGCCCGAGAGCGATGTCAACGCCTCCTGGGGGATGGTCGAGGCCGAGGTCTACCGCCGGCTGAACGAGGTCCTGGGCGACCGGCTGCCGCGCTACGAGCAGGCGTACCAGCCCGCCGTCCGGTGGCCGCTGATCCGGGGCGCGCTGCCCCGCGGCGCCAGCGCCCGGATCCCGCTGCCTCCCGAGCACCTGCCCTGGGTGGTCGAGACGGCCGAGGAGCAGGCGCGGTGGCTGCGCGAGAGCGGCATCCGGGTCCACGGCGAGCCCGCGGACCTGGTCCCCGACCCCGACGCGGCGGCGCCGCTGCCCGAGGTCGACGAGGCCGAGGTGGCCGCGGCCGCCGTCGCCACGCTGGCCAACTTCGCGGTCCACACCCACCGGCAGCGGCGGCGTACGACCGGCGGGGCCTGAGGCCTCTCGTACGGGCCCGTGGGCAACACCCTGCGTCCGTCACCGAGGTTGAGGTGTGAGGAGCCTCAGCGACGAGCCTCGAAACCCGGCGACAGGGGCACCCGCGGCGAGCGGGACGTCGTACGCCCCCGTGGTCATCGCCCTGCGCCACGTCACCGCCCCAGCGCGCTCCTCGCTCAGACGACGACCCTGATGGTCGCTTCGCGGTCGCGCGCAGCCTCACCGCCCCGGCCAGCCTCACCGCCCCAGCGCGCTCCTCGCTCAGACGACGACGACCGTCGTGCCGAGCTGCGCGAACTCCCACATCGCCCTCGCGTCGACCGGGCGCTGGCGGATGCAGCCGTGGGAGGTGGGCGTGCCGAGCTCGTCGACGGTCTGGACCCGCTCGCCGTCGCTGACCGGGATGTCGTGGAACCCGATCGCCGCCCCGGAGTCGCCCTGGGTGAACCGGACGAACCAGCGCATCGTGCCGGAGTCGTCGATGCCCACGGCGTTGGAGGAGCGCGAGTAGACGGAGTACGTGCCCGGGTCGAGGTTGTCGGAGAGGCTGCCCGAGACCAGGTAGGTCCGGAGCACCTGGTCGTCGGCGGAGACCAGCCACACCCGCTGCCGCTCCTCGCTGAACACGGCACGGCGGCCGGTGCCGGAGTCGGCCGGGAGCAGCTCGGAGGCCACCACCCGCTCGCCGGGCGTGGAGGCCGGGCTGTCGACGTCGGGCTGGCCGGACGCCGCTGCCTGCTCCCGACCGCGCGGGGCGGCGGGCTCCTCACGGGTGGGGGCCGAGCTCGTCGTGATCGTCCCGTCGGTCGCAGGCGGCTCCTCGGCGGCCGAGGGCAGCACGCCGGTGCCGCCGAGCACCGCGATCGCGGTCACGCTCACCGACGACAGTGCTGCCCCGATCCGCCCGTAGCGCGGGCGTACGGTCGCGCGACGACGTCCGGACATGGCGGTCAGTCCTTCCCTGCGCGGGCGATCAGGTTCGCCGCCACCTCGCGGTAGGCCTTGGCGCCCTTGCTGCTGCGGCTGGTCTTCAGGATCGAGCGTCCCGCCGCCGGCGCCTCGGCGAACTTGATCGTCTTCGGGATCGGCGGCTCGATGACGTCGAGCTCGTAGGTCTCCGAGATGGTGTCGAGCACCGCCCGGGCGTGGTTGGTCCGGCCGTCGTAGAGCGTCGGCAGCACGCCCCACACGACCAGCCCGCGGTTGGTGAACCGGCGTACGTCGTGGACGGTGTCGAGCAGCTGGCCGACGCCGCGGTGCGAGAGCGTCTCGCACTGCAGCGGCACCAGCACCCCCTCGGCGGCGGTGAGCGCCGCGACCGTCAGCACCCCGAGCGAGGGCGGGCAGTCGAGCAGCACCCAGTCGTAGTGGACGTCCTCGTCCTCGAACAGCTCCAGGGCGGCCTTGACGACGTGCTCGCGGCCGGTCCGGGTCAGCAGGTCGGACTCGGCCCGGGCGAGCTCGATCGTCGCCGGCAGCAGGTCGACACCGTCGTCGGTCTCGATGACCACCTCGACGGGCGAGAGCCCCGCGGTCAGCACCTGGTGGACCGACAGCTCGAGGTCCTCGGGGTCGATGCCGAGCGAGAACGTCAGGCAGGCCTGCGGATCCAGGTCGACCAGCAGCACCCGCTGGCCCTGCTCGGCCAGTGCGGCGCCGATGGAGGCGACCGAGGTCGTCTTGGCGACGCCACCCTTCTGGTTGGCGACGGCGAGGGTCGTGGTCATGGTGGTGCCCATCATGCCCGAGGAGGTTGCCCCATTTGCGGCGACACCGGTTCGATGGGCTCGTGATCCCGACGACACCTTCCGCGGCCCCTGCTCCCCCGACGGCGCTGGTCACCGGCGCCACCGCCGGGATCGGTCACGAGTTCGCCCGGCAGCTCGCCGGCCGCGGCCACGACCTGGTGCTGGTCGCGCGGGACCGGGCCCGGCTGGACCAGGTCGCCGCCGAGCTGCGGGCGCTCGGGCGTGACGTGGAGGTGCTGTCCGCCGACCTCGCGGACCGCGACCAGCTGGCCACCGTGGAGGCCCGGCTGGCCGACGCCTCGCGCCCGGTCGACCTGCTGGTCAACAACGCCGGGTTCGGCCTCAAGGGCCGGTTCCTCGACAACGACGTCGACGACGAGGAGCGGATGCTCGACGTCCTCGTCGCCGCCCCGATGCGGCTCTCCCACGCCGCGCTCCGCGGCCAGGTCGCCCGCGGGCGAGGCGGGGTCATCAACGTCTCCAGCGTGGCCTCCTTCCTCCCCCGGGGCACGTACGGCGCCGCCAAGGGGTGGCTCAACCGGTTCGGCAGCTGGGCGGCCGCCGAGTACGGCCCGCGCGGCGTCACCGTCATGACGCTGTGCCCCGGGTTCGTGAGGACCGAGTTCCACGAGCGGATGGGCGTCCGCCCCGGCAGCGGCTTCCTGTGGCTCGACGCCGGCTTCCTGGTCCGTACGGCGCTCGAGGACTACGACCGCGGCCGGGTGTTCTCGGTCCCGGGCGCCCAGTACAAGGCGATCCGCGCACTGGCGTCCGTGGTGCCGGCCGGCGTGATGCAGCGGTTCCAGACGATGGGGCGCCGGTGAGGCTCAGCCCTCGCCCGCGATGAAGGCCCGCACCGAGTCGGCCACCAGCTGCACCGCGATCGCCGACAGCAGCAGGCCCGCGATCCGGGTCACCAGCAGCACGCCCGACTCGCGGATCAGCCGCAGGATCGGCAGCGAGTAGCGCATCGCCAGCCACAGGCTGACGTGGACCAGGACCACCCCGAGCGACACCGCCACGAAGTCGGCGACGTCGTCGACGGACTCCACGAAGAGCATCACCGCGACGATGGCGCCCGGGCCGGCCAGCAGCGGCGTGCCGAGCGGCACCAGCGCGACGTTGGTGCCGGCGGACGCGGTGGGCTCCTTCTCGTTGTCGGTCAGCAGCTCCAGCGCCACCAGGAGCAGCAGCAGGCCCCCGGCGCCCTGCAGCGCGGGGAGCGAGATGTGGAGGTAGCCCAGGATCTGCTGCCCGAAGAACGCGAACAGGCTGATCACCAGGAACGACACCGCGACGGCCTGCCACGCGGCACGACGTGCGCTCGCGGCGGACCGGCCGCCGGTCAGCGACAGGAAGATCGGCACCGTCCCGACGGGGTCCATGATCACGAACAGCGTCACGAACACCTCGATCAGCAGCACGGTGTTCACCAGCTCGCTCACGGGCCGCAGCCTATTGCTTCTCCCTGGATCCTCCGTCTTCGTGAGCGTCGCTCTGCGAGCGGGGCATGGGCCGTGGACCCACCGGGCTGAGCGGCGTGCCGTCGATGATCGAGCTGAACCAGCCGAACTGCGTCTCGGGAGCGTCTCCGTCGAGGTCAGGTGCGCCACGTCCGTACCGAGATCGTCACCGTTGATCGTGCGCAGCTCCGCGCTCACCCGGGTTCCCGCAGAGGTGTTCGGCACGCTGGCGTGCAGGTGGGCTCCCGAGAAGCAGAGGAGGTCGCCGGGCTCGATCACGACCCTGAGCTCGGAGTCGGTGCCGGGTGGCGTGGTCGGTGTGGGGACCATCGGTAGGTCCCCGAGGGGCAAGCCGGCCCGCCTGCGCTCACGGATCGCGGCGAGGTCCCACTCGGCGCTCGTGTTGGCGAGCGGCTTCGACCAGTACTCCGGATAGAACGCGATCGTGCACTCGTCGGTGAGGGGGCGCAGCGGCAGCCACCAGTTGGTCTGGGCGAGCAGGTTCGAGCCCCACGTGTCCCGGTGGAAGGCGACGGTCCCGACGTCGCGCTCGGTGGCCGGCGGGACGATGCGCAGCCGGGGCGGGTCCCAGTAGGTGCGCGCAGGTTCCACTCCCACCTGTTCCAGGGCGACCCGGATGAGCCTGGTGACGCGCTGGTCCTGTCGGAAGTGTTCCTTCAACCGGTTGATGTCGACCTCCCGCGGGGGGTCCGGGATCAGCTCGTGGCCCAGCGCCGCCAGCTCGACGAGCGCGGGCACGCTCGTGAACACGAGCAGGTGACCTCCGAAGACCAGCGCACCGCGCTGCTCGTCGTCGAGCGGCCCGGACAGGACCTGGACCGCGGTGCTCACCGGAGCTCCGCGGCGTGTTCCTCCACGGCTGCATGCATGCGCCGATCATGCCCGAAGCTCACGCTCCTGCCGTCGAGCGTGTGGCGGACCGCGATCAGCCGACCTCGGCGGACGACCGCAGAGCGCCGGGGCGATGAGTTCGCCCCCACGACGAGGTCTTCTTCCGCAGGCCGTCACCAGGGCCGGCACCGGAGGAGGGGACGACATGAGCGACCACCATCGCGATCCGCGCGTCGACGCCTGGATCGAGGCGCTGCCGGACTGGCAGCGGGAGATCTGCCGCGAGGTCCGCGAGCTCGTGCACGCAGCCGACCCCGAGGTGCAGGAGACCATCAAGCGGACCACCCAGCCGTACTTCGTGCTGGAGGGGAACGTCTGCGCGTTCCTCGCCGCGAAGGACCACGTCAACGTGTTCCTGTACGACGGCGGCATCGTGCCCGATCCCGAGGGGATCATCACGGGCGGCCACGACAACACGACCGCACGGACCGTCGCGGTGCACCGGGGCGGGGTGGTGCCGGCGCGGCCGTTGCAGGCCATGTTCGAGCAGATCGTCGCCGACAACCGGGCAGGTGGCTGGCGGAGGATCAAGGCCCGCCGGGCCGCCGGTGGCTGAGCTCCGGGAGCTACCAGGTCGGTCCGGGGCCGACGAACGGCATCTCCACCATCAGCGGGCCGCCGCCGGAGACGTCGCGCAGGATCCAGTCGTCGCGCATCAGCAGCACCGCCGACGCCGGTCGCAGCACGACCCACAGCCAGCGACCGGCGGCCTCGCCCGCGAGCACCGAGCGGTCCAGCTCGCCGGCGCCGGAGACGCCGCTCGTGGAGACCGTCCAGAGCGACGAGGGGAGGCTCCCGATCCGCACCCGCACCACCGGCTGCTGGTCCCCCATCTCGTGGCCGGGATCGCGGCCGGGCAGCCCGGCGCACCGGGCGCCGAGCCCCACGCCGGGCTCCTCGGCCACCAGCAGCACGTCGACCGGACCGTCGAGCTCGCTGCTGCCGGACACGCAGGTGAGCGTGGCGAGCGGGACGCCCGCTGCCTGGGTCACCACCCCGAAGTCGGAGACCGCCCAGCCGGGCGCCATCGGCCACGGGAGGTAGGTCGGGAAGTCGCGCGCTGCGGCCAGGTGCTCGACGAACGCGTCGTACGACGCCTCGACCGCCCGCCACAGCAGCGGGCCGGAGCCGTGGCCGACGCAGTCGGGCCCGGCGGGTCCGTCGACGGGCTCACGGCACCGGGGGCAGCCCGGCGTCAGGCGTTCCATCGCAGCACCACAGGTTGGTCCCGCTCGTAGCCGAGCACCGAGACGGTCGCGGTGTCGAGCCGGAGCAGTCGTCCCTCCGACACCGGCAGCCCGATCCAGCGCGCCGCGAGGGCCCGCAGCGCGTGGCCGTGGCCGAAGACCAGTCCGGTGGGCTGCGCCCGCAGCCGGTCCACCACGCGGTCGAGCCGCGCCGTGACGTCGGCGGCGTCCTCGCCGCCGGGCGTCGGGTGCGTCCACACCGACCACCCGGGCACGGTCTCCCGGATCTCGGCTGTCGTGACGCCCTCGTAGTCGCCGTAGTCCCACTCCACGAGGTCCTCGTCGACGGTGGCCGCCGGGTGGCCGGCCAGGGCGGCGGTGTCGCGGGCGCGCCGTCGCGGGCTCGTGAGCACGAGGTCGAAGGAGCGTCCGAGGCGCGGCGCCAGCCCCCGCGCGACGGCCTCGCCGTCGGCGGTGAGCTCCAGCTCGGTCGTCGAGGTGTGCTTGTGGTCGCGGCTCCACTCGGTCTCGCCGTGCCGCACCAGCCACACCTCGACGTCCACGCTCATCCTCCCTGCGGGCCCGGCCAGTTCTTGTCGGGCCGCGGCACGGGTCGGCCCGGCTGCTCGCCGCCGCGCGCCTCGAGGTAGCTGTCCTTCGGCACCATCACCTTGCGCCGGAAGACGCACACGACCGTGCCGTCCTGGTTGTAGCCGATCGTCTCGACGTGGACCACTCCGCGGTCGTCCTTGCTCCGGGACTCCCACTTGTCGAGGACGGTCGTCTCGCCGTAGAGCGTGTCGCCGTGGAAGGTCGGCGCCACGTGGCGCAGCGACTCGATCTCGAGGTTGGCGATCGCCTTGCCGGAGATGTCGGGCACCGACATGCCGAGCAGGATCGAGTAGACGTAGTTGCCGACCACGACGTTCTTGCCGAACTGGGTGGTCTCCCCGGCGTAGTGCGCGTCGAGGTGGAGCGGGTGGTGGTTCATGGTGAGCAGGCAGAACAGGTGGTCGTCGTACTCGGTGACCGTCTTGCCCGGCCAGTGCTTGTACGTCGCCCCGACCTCGAACTCCTCGTAGCTGCGCCCGAACTGCATGCCGGTCATCCTGCCCGAGTCAGCGGCCGGCCGACACCGGGGTCCGCGTGGGGTTGCTCACTGCGCAGTGAATCCAGAGGGGGCTCAGGAGCCACCGCCGCCCGCCTTGCGGCGGTGCACCTTGGGTGCGGCGCCACCGTCGACCTCGGGACCGTGGGCCTTCTCGTGCAGCGGCTGGTCCTGGTCGACCCCCTTCGACTTCGACGCCTTCCGCTCGAGTGCCTCGCGCATCTTCGACTTCAGGTCCTCGTTGGCCACGGTCGCCTCCTCCGAGTGGGGTTGGAGCGCCCACTGTGCCACCCGGCCCCGCCCGGGGTCGACCGGAAAGGCGTCAGTAGCCGAACACCTGGTAGTCGAGCCGGTAGGCCTCCTCGACGATCGAGCGCAGCTCCCGGGAGGCGGAGTCGCGGGTGATGCCGCTGGGCTCGGAACGGTTGCGGCGCTCCGGCTCGCTCCACTGCAGCCCGAGCCGCTCGCACACGGCGCCGAAGTCGTCGGCGAAGGTCTCCATCCGCCCGACGAGGTCGATCTGGGTGAGGTCGAGGAGCCGGGTCTGTCGCACGATGTGGCGGTCGGTCGTGGCGAGGTCGTCGAGCTCCTGGGCGGCGACCCAGCCGGCGAAGTTCTCGATGGTCTGCATCCGCTCGCGCCTGTCAGGGGAGAAGCGGAAGTGGTTGTTGTCGCAGACCTTGTTCTGCCACGCCGAGATGAACCGGTCCAGCGGGTGCCGCACGAAGCCGAACTTGAAGTAGTCGGCGAAGGCCGCCGTCGGGTAGGGCACCTCCGAGAGCACCATCAGCCCGTCGGGGTACTGCTCGTCGAGGAAGCCCTGGATGGTGCGGGTCGCGACCTTGGCGTTGCGGAACCAGACCCAGCGGTCGGCGTCGCTGATCGTCAGGTTGTGGACGCGGGACGAGAGGGCCCCGGCCTCGCGGTGCAGCTCCTGCCGTCGCTCGAGCTCGGCCCTCGAGGCGCGCGTCAGCACCTTCGGGTGCCCCGAAGGTGACTCGAGCACAGTTTCGGTCGCGGGGGCGCGTCTGGCCTCCGGGACCGGCCGCTGGGTGTCGGCGCGATTCCTCGCCACAGTCGGCGAATCTAACACCCCCGGTCAGCGGCGGCGCAGCCTCCGGGCGGCTCGCCCCGCCACGGCGCGTGCCCGGCGTACGGCCGCCGTGGCCCGGCTGGACCGGCCGTGGTCGACGCGACCTCCGCCGCCGGCTCCGGCACCTGCCCGGTGGGCCTGGCGCTGCTCCTTGAGCAGCGTCCGCCGACCGTGCCGGACACCCGCTCGTCGGGCGTCCTCGGCCGAGGACTGCGCGAGCGCCTCGGCGTCGGCGTACAGGTGGGTGTAGCGCGTCCGCACCTCGTCCAGCCGCTGCTGGGCGGCCTCGTCGAACCCGCCGCCGGTGGCCAGCACGCACAGCTGGTCCCACACGTCCTGGGCCATCTCCCGCACGTCGGCGGGGCAGTCGATGTCGTCCCAGCCGGTCCGCACGCGGCGCAGCCCGGGGTCCACGAAGTCGTCGACCTCGGCCGCGGTCGCGTCGTCGATCTCGCGACCGGTGCGGAGGTCGAGCTCGGCGCCGACCCGCGCCACGACGGCGCGCCAGTCGTCGAGCAGGTCGTTGTAGAGGACGAAGCTGCGCCGGGTGTCGCGGGTGACGACCTCCGTGAACAGGGCGACGTTGAGCCAGCTCGCGACCCGCGTCGTCTGGGCGTGGCGCGGGGTCTCCCCGGCACTCGTGCCCTTGTAGTACTTGTCCTTGCTGCCCACGACCTCGGCGGGGTGCCGCAGCATGGTCAGGAACGCCGCCTGCGCGCCGGCGTCGGCCGAGGCGCGCTGCCACAGCGGGAGGAACCAGCTGTTGCGGGGGTCCTTGACCACGAGGTCGCGACCGCCCGCGAGGTGCTCTCGGAGCCAGTCGGCCACCTCGGCGCGTACCTCGTCGTCGTCGGCGACCGCCGCGGCGAGGTCGAAGGCCGCGGGCCGGGCGTCGGTGAGGAACACCGAGGACCGGCGCAGCAGCCGGGTCTGGACGTCGACCACCCACCGGGGCTCGAAGAAGCCGCGGGGGTTGGTCCGGTTGCCGGGCACCTCCGGGGGCGGGATCACCAGGCCGACGGTCTTGAGGACGCCGGCGATGGTGCTCGTGCCGCTGCGGCCCGAGCCGGCGACCACCACCACGCGGGGCGTGCTCGTCGACGGTCCAGAGCCGTCGGTGGTCGTCATCAGAGGTCGCCTTCCGGTCGGTGGGACACCCGCGCGCGACCCCCGGGAGGGGCCGGGCGCACCCGCAGCGCACACCCTAGACTGAGCCCGTCCCGAGTGAGGAGCCCCGTTTGGCTGAGCGCGTCTTCGTGCACGTCGGCACCCCGAAGTCCGGCACCACCTACCTGCAGGCCGGGCTGTGGGCACAGCGGGAGGAGCTGGCGGCGCAGGGGCTGCTGTTCCCGGGACGGACCCCCTTCGACCACAACCGAGCGTCCATCCTGGTGCGCAAGGGCCGCCACCTCGAGGGAGCCGGCGGACGCGGTGCCCGGGGCCGCAAGCTCAAGGTCTGGACCCGGTTCTGCCGCCAGGCGGAGAGCTTCGACGGCACCGTCGTCCTCAGCAACGAGTGGTACCTCGCAGCCGACCGGGAGCAGGCGGAGGCCGCCGTCGAGCAGCTCGGCGGCGACCGGGTCCACGTCGTCGTGACCACCCGCAACCTGGTACGGCTCGTCCCCGCCGCGTGGCAGGAGAGCCTCAAGGTGGGCCGCGGCACCAGCCTCGGCGACTTCGTCGCCGGTCTCGACGACCCCGGCAACAAGTGGACGTGGGACGTCGTCGACGCCGACCTCGTCGCACGCCGCTGGGCCGACGTCGTCGGCGCCGACCGGGTCCACGTGATCACGATGCCGGAGGCGCCCGCGAGCTCCTCGCAGCTGTGGGACCGGTTCTGCGAGACGGTCGGCCTGGCCGCGGGCGCCGTCGGCGTCCCGCCGCGGCAGGCCAACGAGTCGCTGTCGGTCCAGGCGGCCCGGCTGCTGCAGGAGTTCGGCCCGGCGCTGCGCGCGGAGATCGACCAGCACGACCGGGCCGTGCGCAGCCACTCCCGGTGGCTGCGCGGCGCGGTGGTCCGGCAGGTGCTCACCGGGGTGCCAGGCGACCCGATCGGGGTCGGTCCGGAGCTCCGGGACGCGCTCGCCGAGCGGAGCGCCCGCACCGCGGCCGGCCTGCGCGACCTCGGCTCCCCGGTGACCGGTGACCTCGACGACCTGCTCGGCGGCAGCGACCGCGAGGGCGCCCGCCACCCCGACGACGTCACCGAGGCCGAGCTGCTCGCCGCGAGCCGGGAGCTGGCCGTCGGCCTGCTGGCGGCGCGGATGCGCCGCAGCGCCGCCCCCGGCGAGGACCCGGACGACGAGGACGTCGTCGACCCGGACCGGGACGACGAGGACGACGAGGACGACACCGACGACGTGAGGCAGCCGTGACCCCCTCCCGCACCCCCGGCGGTCCCGCACGCCGGCTGCTCTCCCGCCTGGGCGGCGCCCGCGACGACGGGTCGACCACCACCCGGTGGACGTTCATGGTCCCCTCGGCGTACGCCGCCGGCGGGATCGCGCGCACCGTGTTCACGACCGCCAACTCCCTGGTCGCCCGAGGCCACGAGGTGCGGATCCTCACCCTCAACCGCACCTCGGCCGAGCCCAAGTTCGACCTCGACCCCGCGGTCGGGCTGGTCGCGATGCAGGACCGCTACGACCCCGAGCACCCCGACCAGCCGCGGCGGCTCCCCCGGGACGAGCGGCCCGGCCCCGAGGTCCGCGAGCTGCTGTCGCGGCCCTCCGACCTGGTGGCCGGCGGCCAGGCGCGCAAGACCTTCTCCGCCTACGTCGACGACCGGCTGCGCCACCACCTCTCGACGGCACCCGCCGGCGTCGTGGTCAGCACCCGGCCGGAGTTCGCCGTCGCCGCCAGCCGCTGGTCGGCACCCGGCTCGGTGCTGCTCCACCAGGAGCACCTCTCGTTCCTGCCCCGCCCGGAGCCGCTGCGGGCGGCGCTGCGCGACCTGGCCCGCGGCGCCGGCGGCGCCCGCCCGATCGACGCGCTGCTGACGCTGACCGAGGCCGACGACGAGCGGTGGCGCGACTACCTCGGCGACGCCGACGTCCGTACCGGCGTGATCCCCAACCCGACGCCGTTCGTGGTCGGCGACCCCGCGCCGCTGACCACGCCGGTGGTGATCGCGGCCGGCCGGCTGACCTCGCAGAAGGGCTTCGAGCGGCTGGTCGAGGCGTACGTCCCGCTCGCCCGGAGCCACCCCGACTGGCAGCTGCGGGTCTTCGGCGACGGCCAGCACTGGGACCGCCTCAACGCCCAGGTCGCGCGCGCGGACGTCGGCGACCGGATCCTGCTCGGCGGTGTCACCCGCGAGCTCGAGAGCGAGCTGGCCAACTCCTCGATCTACGCGATGTCCTCGCGCTACGAGGGGCTGCCGATGGTGCTGCTCGAGGCGCTCAGCAAGGGGGTGCCGCCGGTGTCCTACGACATCCCGGAGGGGCCGCGGCAGCTGATCGACCACGGCCGCAACGGGCTGCTCGTGCCGGAGGGCGACATCGCCGGTCTGACCGAAGCGCTGCGCACGCTGATGGACGACGAGGGGCTCCGGCGACGTCTCGGCGCCGAGGCGCTGGAGACCGCCCGGGCCTACGAGGCCGGGGCGATCGCGGAGCGCTGGGTCGCGCTGGCCGAGGACATCGTGGCCGCCCGCGGCTGAGGTCGCGTCAGTCCTGCGCGGGCTTCTGCTCCGGCTGGTCGCGGAGCACCAGCGGCGCCAGCACCTCCAGCGCCCGGTCGAGCAGCTGCTCGGCGGTCACCTCGTCCGGCGCCGTGGTGTCGTCGCGGAACGCCGGCGCGAGGTCGGCCAGGTCGCCCTGGACCGTGAACCCACCCGTGCGCAGCGCCTCGACCACGGTGGCCGAGATCTCCTCGGTGGCGGGCCGGAACCGCTCCGGGACTCCCAGCGAGCCGCCGGCCTTGTGGTTGACCAGCCGCCGCTGCGCCAGCCGGCGCTTGACCTGGCGGGCGAACGTCGGCCACGGCACGTCGTCGGGCAGCCGCTCGACCACCCGCCGCAGCAGCTCGGTCTCCACCGTCCCCATCGACGGGTTGCGCGGGGTGTCGGGGACGGCGTAGTCGGCGTCGGGCAACCCGGTGGCGGCCCGGAAGCGCTGCCACAGCACGTCGTGGTCGGCCCCCGACGGGGGCACGGTGACGAAGTGCACGTTGCCGGGGCCGACCTGGGCCGCCCACCGCTCCCCCATGCCCGCAAGGTCCTGGCCGCGCCACATCCCGGTGCCGGTGCCGACGCCCTTCCACTCCCCCAGCGTCGCCTCGAGGAAGGCGGCGTACGTCGCGGTGTCGCCGTTCTTGACCCCCTCCTGCCAGACGGCGGGCAGCTGCCGGCCGAGGTCGCGGCAGGTGATCACGACGTGGACGTCGCGACCCTCGAAGGACTTCGCGGCCCGCTTGACGACCTTGCGGGTGGAGCCGCCGATGACCTCGTGGGAGAGCATGGCCGGGCCGTCGTGGGCCAGCACCTGCCCGACCACCCGGTCCCACGCCCCCTCGGACCCCTCGAACCGGTGGCCGCGGAACCCGGAGTCACGCAGGTCCAGCGCCTCGATGAAGTGGCCCGGCTTCTTGCCCGGGTAGAGGTAGCCGTGCTCGCGCAGCAGGCCGCGGTTGCGGGCCAGGATGTTCTGCAGCGACGTCGTGCCGCTCTTGGGGGTCCCCACGTGCAGCGTGACGACGTGGCGCTCACCCATCATGGGCGGCACGCTACCCGGCCGCGCCGGGCCGGCCGCGCCGGGCTCGTGGGCCGCCCCGACGCGTACCGAAGCGGCGCGCGAGGCGACGACCCAGCTGCCCGGCCAGCTCGTCCAGCGTGCCCGACGGCAGCTCCTGCCGCGGCAGGGTGGCCCGCCAGGCCGCCTCGAGCGCCCGGCGTACCTGCGCCTCGTCGGGGCCGGCGATCGAGTCCGGTGCCGACGCCGGCGGGTCGACCGGCAGCTCCTCCAGACCACCGACGACCCGGACGCCGTGCGTGGTGATCGCGTCGACGAGCTCCCGGTTGAGGTCACCCGCCAGGGCCAGCGCGGAGGCGTCGAGCACCGGCCGGCCCTCCTCGGGGCGCAACGGAAGCAGCGCGGTCAGCAGCTGCTTGCGCACCCGGTTGTGGCCGACCTTGGGGAGGTCGCCGAAGTGGGCGTTGAGCCGGCGCAGCGCGTCGCAGGAGGCATAGCCCAGCGACTCGTTGGCCGGTACGGCGGCCGCCGGCGGGTCGTGCGCCTCCAGGCCTGCCGCGTCGCAGAACCGTCGCCACAGCTCGGCCGGCTCCGAGCCCGAGGGCGGGACCACCACGACCGTCACCGCGGTGATCCCCTCGTGGCCTGTCCACCGCCGCAGGATCCCCGGCACGTCCTGCGCCCGGCGGAAGCTCTTGGCCGCCTTGGACCGGCGCCGCCGCCGGCCCGGTGCCCGCAGCCGCCGGACGTACGTGGCGAGGTCGTCGGTGCCCCGGTTGCGGGTGAAGCTCTGCCACTGGGCGGCGATCGCGCTGCGCTGGTCACGCACCGTCAGCACCACCTCGACCGGGATCCCGCCGAAGGACTCCACGATCTGCTGCACCCGCGCGCCGCGCGCGAAGCTCAGGAACTCCTGGGAGAACACCGCCACGCCCGGGCGCTCGCGCGCCTCGGCCGCCAGCTCCTCCCACGCGCGCGGCTGTCGCCGCTCGACCGGGCGCAGCAGCCGGCGTACGGCCTGGGTCTGCACCCCGAACTTCTCGCCGGGGTAGAAGCCGCCCACCTCCTCCAGCGCGCCGCTGGTCAGCACGGACTGGAGGTAGGTGGTGCCGGACTTCATGGTCCCGACGTGCAGGACGACGCGGTCGGCCACGTCAGCGCAGCCCGTAGTCCTCGAGCAGGCGGCGGCCGATGATCATCTTCTGGATGTCGGAGGTGCCCTCGCCGATCAGCATGAACGCGGACTCGCGGTAGAGCCGCTCGATCTCGTACTCCTTGGAGTAGCCGTAGCCGCCGTGGATCCGGAACGACGCCTCGACCACCTCGTTGCAGTACTCCGACGCCAGCAGCTTGGCCATGCCGGCCTCGACGTCGTTGCGCTCGCCGGCGTCCTTCATGCGGGCGGCGCGGACCATCATCGCGTGCGCGGTCTCGACCTTGGTCGCCATCTCCGCGAGCCGGAACAGGATCGCCTGGTGCTGCGCGATCGGCTTGCCGAAGGTCTCCCGCTGCTGCGCGTACGCGATGCCGAGCTCGAAGGCCCGGTTGGCGATCCCGCAGGCGCGGGCGGCGACGTTGACGCGGCCGACCTCGACGCCGTCCATCATCTGGTAGAAACCCTGGCCGGGAGCCTCGCCGAGCACCTGGTCGGCGCCGAGCCGGTGGCCCTCGAGCACCATCTCGGTGGTGTCGACGCCCTTGTAGCCCATCTTGTCGAGCTTGCCGGGGATGGTGACCCCCGGCGCGACCTCGCCGAAGCCGGGCTCCTTCTCGACCAGGAACGTCGTCATGTTCTTGTAGACCGAGTCCGCGCCCTCGTCGGTCTTCGCGAGGACCGCGACCAGGGTGGAGGTGCCGCCGTTGGTCAGCCACATCTTCTGGCCGGTGACCTCGTAGCCGTCGTCGGTGCGGGTCCCCTTGGTCTTCACCGCGGCCACGTCGGAGCCGAGGCCGGGCTCGGACATCGAGAACGCCCCCCGGACCTCGCCGGTCGCCATCCGTGGCAGGTACTTCTGCTTCTGCTCCTCGGTGCCGTGGCGCATCAGCATGTAGGCCACGATGAAGTGGGTGTTGATGACACCGGAGACGCTCATCCAGCCGCGCGCGATCTCCTCCACGCACAGGGCGTACGTCAGCAGCGACTCGCCGAGGCCGTCGTACTCCTCGGGGATCATCAGCCCGAAGATGCCGAGCTCCTTGAGGCCCTCGACGATCTCGGTGGGGTACTCGTCGGCGTGCTCGAGCTCGGTCGCCACCGGGAGGATCTTCTCCTCGACGAAGGTCCTCACGGCCTTCAGGATCTCCTGCTGGTCCTCGGTGAGGCCCTCGGTCTGGCACAGCCGACCCATGCGCTGACTCCCTTCGTCGGATCGTCGAGCAGCCTACCGGCGGCAGCGGCCCGCAACGGCCGCCCGGATGTGAGACTGCGCACGCCCGGACCCGGTGTTTGCCTCGGGTCGGGTCTGTCGCGAGGATCGGCGGGTGAGCGACCGGTCGAAGACAGTGTTCCTGCACGTCGGGTGCCGCAAGTCCGGGACCTCCGCCCTCCAGCGCGCGCTCCGCACCGCCCGGGACGACCTGCGCGCCGCGGGGGTGGAGCAGCCGCTCGTGGGCCGCGGCCAGGTGCTGCGGGGCCTCGACGCCGACCCGGTGCGCGCCGAGCGCGTGCTGCAGCGGCTCGCCACCTGGATCCGGGACAGCCCCCACCCCCGGCAGCTGGTCTCGCTCGAGGCGCTGGCCGAGTGGCCCGCCGAGGCCACCTCGCTCTTCACGGCCGCGCTGGCCGGGTTCGACACCCGGCTCGTGGTCACGGCGCGGCCCTGGGCGGTGACGATCCCGAGCGAGTGGCAGCAGCGGGTGAAGGCCCGCTACACCGGAACGTACGACGAGTTCGTCGCCGCCGTGCTCGGCCCGGAGCCCGCCGAGGGACCGATGGCCGGCGAGGTGTCCGGCTTCCGCCGGCGGCAGGACCTGGCCGACGTCGTGCACCGCTGGCGCGCGGGCGCGCCCGACCTGCCGGTCCACGTGCTCCTGGTGCCGACCGACCCGGAGGCGCAGCCCGGGCTGCTCGACCTGTTCTGCGGTGCCACCGGCACCGACCGCACGCTCCTGACGCTGTCCGAGCGCGGTCGCAACGAGGCGCTGCGCCACGAGGACGCGGAGGCGCTGCGCCTGGTCAACCTGGCCCTCGGCGACCGGCTCGCGGACCCGCGCGGCGACTACCGCCACAGCGTCCGGCAGTGGATCGCGGTGGACACCATGACCGGCCGCTCGACCGGGACCCGGATCCGGCTCCCCGCCTGCTGGGAGGAGCCCGCCTCCGCCGAGGCCGCCCGCCAGCTCGACGTCCTGCGCGCCGCCGGCTGCGAGGTGTCGGGGGACCCGGAGCGCTTCGTCCACCCGGAGCTCCCGGGCGAGGACTTCGTGCCGGCCACGGACGCCGCGGTCGCCGGGGCGGCGGCCGCCGCCCTGGCCGAGCTGGCGACGCGGCACGCCCAGGGGCGCGGGCACCCGCGGCCACGCAGCGAGGTGGGTGGCCGGTCGGACGCGCCGGCCGCCACGCAGGCACCCCGGCCGGCGGCGCCGGCCCGGCGGCTGTGGGGGGCGCTGCGACGGCGGGCCCGTACCCGGGCCTGACCGCTCCGCTCAGTCGCGTACGGCGTCGTCCGGCTCCGCCGCCCGGGCGTGCACGAACCTGAAGGGCAGCCACCGGTGGCGCCGGCCGGTCCGCTCCTCGAGCTCGGTGGTCAGCTGCTCCACGCGGGTCTCGAGCTGCTGGCACGACTCGGTGAGGGCGGCGTTGCGCCGCTCCGCGTCGGCGAGGTCGGCGACGAGCTGGCCGGTGCGGACCAGCATGTCCGCGATCACGTCGGGCATCCCGTCGAGCATCTGGGCCTCGGTGGCCTCGTCGGGGTGCGGCACGCCGTCGTCGGCGACCTCGGGCAGCAGCTCGTCGAGGTCCCCGTGGACCCGGAACTCCCCGGCCCGGATCACCTCGACCCACGCCGACGACACCGCCGCCAGCCGCCGGGCCACGGGGGCGGGCGTGACGGGCTTCGCGGAGCCGCTGACCCCGCCGAGGAGGGTCTGTGCGAACCACCGCTTGGCCACCCGGGAGTACCACGGCTGCGCGAGTCGCCCGTCGAGCGCACCCACGACCCGGCGCAGGAACGCGATCTGCGCGGTGCCGAGCGACTCGTTGCGCGGCGGGATCAGGGAGAGGTCGACGGCGTCGTGGGGCAGCTCCACGGCCTCGGCGAAGCGGCGCCACAGCAGGTCGGGGGCGGTGCCGCTGCGCGGGCAGGTGACGATGTGGATCCGCTCGGCGGGCACCAGCGTCTGCCACCGGTCCAGCAGGTTGCGGAGGTTCTGGGACCGCCAGAACCGCCGGGTGTCGACCAGGTCCTCCGGCAGGTGTGACATCAGGTCGTCCACGAAGGCACCGAACGAGCGCGGGTTGCCGTTCTTGACCTGCTCCTGCCACTCCGCCGTGGCGGTGCGGCCGAGGTCTCGGACGGTCACCACCAGGTGCACCTCGAAGTCCTCGAGCAGCGGGGCCATGCGGGCGATCTGGTCGCGGGTGGCCGAGCCGAAGATCTCGTGGCTGATCATCACCGTCCCGCCGAGGCGCCGCCCGCGCCGGAGCAGGTGGGCGAAGGTGCCGCTGATCGCCTCCGGCTCCAGTCCCCACCGCGAGGGCTGCCCCGCCATCTCGACGGCCGCGTGGAACATCCCCTCCTGGCGTACGTAGGGGTAGATGTGTCCCACCTCGCGCAGCGCCGCGCGGTTGTTGCCGAGCACGGTCTGCAGGTAGGTCGAGCCGCTCTTGGGGAGCCCGACGTGGAAGAACAGCCGCTGCGGCTCCGGAGGCGGCCCGACCTCCGCGCCGTCGTCGGTGCGGGCGGTGTGGGGCTCCGTCGGGTCGTCGGCACCGCGCTCGGGTGCCGGTGACCCGAGCGACGGGTCGCTCGCCTCGGTCACGCGCGCCTCCTTCACCACGGTCGACGTCGGGGCACAGCCTAGGGCTCGCCGGCCCCCGACCACGAGGCCCCACCTCTGCGGGCGACGGCCCGGCGTACCCGGGCCAGGAACCCGCCCTCGCGCCGCTGCCTCCCGCGCCGCCTGCGGGCCCGCGCCCGCTGCGCCACGACCTGCACCAGGGCGTCGACCGCGGCGGAGGAGAGCTCCCCCTCGGAGGGGTCGGTGTCGGCGTCGGCCGCGAACGCGGAGTCGCGGCAGCGCAGGTCGTCGAGGCTGCCCTCCACGTGGTAGCCCGCCTCGGCGAGCGCGGCCACCTGCGCCTCGGCGACCTCCTCGCACCACGGCCGCAGCCGCTGGGGCACCAGGATCCGGGCGCCGTCCTGCGCGGCGAGGACCTCCGAGGCGAACCACCGCTTGCCGACGTCGCCGTAGACCTGCCTGCGCCGGAGGTCGTCCGGCAGGCCGAGGTTGACCTGCCGGAGCAGCTCGGCCTGGACCCGGCCGAGGCTGGTGTTGCTGGCTCCGGGGCCGGGGGCGAGGTCGGCGGAGCGGACGCCGAGCACGCGGCAGTACCGCTCCAGCAGCAGCGTGGGCTCGCTCCCGGGTGCCGGCACGGTGACGACGTGGATCCGCTCCGGCGGCACGACCTCGGCCCAGCGCGCGAGCACGCCCGGCGGGTCCAGCTGGACCCACGGGTGGCTGCCCCGGCTGGCCCGCTGACCCTCCTGCAGCCGCTCGAGCCAGCGCTCGTAGGTGACCGTGCGGGCGGCCTTGAGCTCCTGCTGCCACGAGGAGGGCACCTGCCGCGCGAGGTCGCGCACGGTCAGGACGACGTGGACCTCGCGGTCGCCGCAGGCGTCGACGAGGGCCTTGGCCTGCGCCGGGCGGGACGCCGCCAGCGACTCCTGGCTCAGCAGGGCGCGGGTGCCGGGAGCCCGCTCCAGGCTCGCGGCGAACCGGTCGAGCGCCCCGCCGACCGAGGCGGGGTCGCGGTCGGGGTTGTAGCGCCCGCGCACCAGCAGCATCAGCTCGAACGACTCCCGGCGTCCGGCCGGCACCAGGTCGAGACCCTGCTCCGCGAGGAGGTCCTGGTTGCGGCGCATCACGCCCTGCAGGTAGGAGGTCCCGGTCTTCTGCAGTCCGAGGTGGAGGTAGACCTGGCGCGGAGCGGGCATGGTCGATTCCTACGCCATCGGGAATCGGCGCGGCAAACCGGGCTCAGGTGAGCGCGGCGAGCATCTCCTCACCCCTGGTCAGGGCGATCTCCCCGGTCCGCACCGTGAGCCGGGTACGCCGCTCCAGCATGGACGGGTTGAGGAAGCGGTTGACGTCCATGCGCTTGACGGCCTGCCCGCGCTCGTTGCGCACCAGCAGGAAGCCACGGGCCATGCCCGACTGGCGCCACGCCTGGGCGCACTCGTTGCGGCACCGGCGCACCTCGCTCCCCGGAAGCCCCTCGTCGCGGGCGAACCGGGCCAGCTTCCGCTCACGCTCGGTGAGGGTCTCGCTGCGGGTGATCAGCCGGACCTGCACGCCGCGTGCCACGGCGCCCTTGACCCGCCGGTAGAGCCGGTGCGGGCCGAACCCGGACGTGACGACCTCGACCTGGCTGCCGCCCTGGACGCTGCGGAGCTCCTGCCCGATCGCGGCCATCACGCGCCGCTGCGACGCCTGGTCGCCGGCAGGGTCGCTGACGACCTCCTCGGTCGCGGCCGGCGGGTCGACCTGCCACGCGAACCCGGCCATCACGCCGTCGTGGTCGGAGTTGAGCTCGAACTTGGACTGCTGGTCGGCGGTGAGGATCCCCTCGCCGCGGTTGAAGAGGTAGTCGATCGTCGCGCCGCGGTGGTCGCCGGTCGGGAAGTAGCCGCCGAGGGTGTCGTACGTCGGCACCATCCGGGCGTCGTCGAACAGGTCCCGGGGGTAGCGGCCGCTCGTGTAGTGGACGTTGAAGTCGCCCCCGACCAGCACCGGGCCGCTGGGAGCCAGCTTCTCGACCAGCTCGCCGACCCGGCGTACGGAGGGGCGCAGCAGGTCGGGCATGTTCCTGTCCAGCGGCGGGACGTGCGCGGCCACGACGGACAGCTGGCGACCCTCGGGCGAGCGCAGCGTCACCCAGTTGGCGAACCGCAGCCCGAGCCGGATGTTCCGGCCGGGCGGGATCTTGCGGTAGTTGGAGATCCGGAACGTGCCGCTGTCGACCTCGGTCCAGCGGTCGGTGCGCCACGCGACCGCCGTGGCGGCGGTGTAGCGGTTGGCCTTGCTGCGCTGCACGTCGTAGCCGCTGGGGGCGATGACCGAGTCCTGGCGCAGCGGCACCTCGTTGTAGGTGATGAGGTCCGGCTTCTTGGCGAGCACGGTCCGGACGTCGGCCTGGAACCGCTCCGTCGAGAGCTGCGACAGGATGTTGGCGTGCACCATCGTGACGTCGCTCTTCGTCGTCGTCGTGCCGGTGGCGCTCTCGGTCGCCTGGGCGGTCGGCAGCGGGGCGACCGTGACCGCCAGTGCACCGGCCACCAGGGCACCGACGACCCGACCGGGTCGCATCGGGCGTCGCGTGCGCCGGGCGGGCACAGTCGTCGGCATCGGGGGGCTCCTCGGGTGGTGCTGGGGGCAGGACCCGGGGGTCCGGGCCGAAATCACAGGAATCACACCACCCCCAAAAGTCACACGCAACCGGTTCTCGTGAACTACAGACCTGTAGTTCGCGGAGGGGTCGTCGGCGCCCCTGCGGTGGCGCCCGGCAGACCTTGGTAGGGGTGTCCGCCCAGGGTCAGCCCGAGGCGTCCGCGGGGGCGTCCGCGGGGGCCAGGCCGAGCGCCCGGGCCAGCGGGTCGGCGAGCCACCGGCTGTAGTCGGGCGTCATGTGCTCGGAGTCGCGCAGCGTGATGAACCGGCCCACCACCGGCGGGCAGAGGCCGTCCGCGCAGAACCACGGCGAGGCGTCGACGACGAGGGTGCCGGTGGACCGGGCGGCCGCGAACGAGGCCTGCGCCTCACGGTGGGGGCGCCGCTCCGGGCGGAACGCGCAGTCGCCGAGGTCGGGGTCGCCCTGGGCCAGGCAGACCCCGGTCTCCCGGGGGAGCTTCGGGGTGTCGCCCACGACCGCGACGTCCCCCGCCCGCGCGTCGAGGTCCGCGAACAGCGCCTCCCAGCCCGTACGGAGCAGGTCGAGGTAGCGCTCGGTCCGGGTGCGACCGGCCAAGGACTCCCCCGTCTCCGGGTCGAGCATCCGCCCGGTCGAGGTGGACACCACGACCAGCTCGGGCTCGAGGTCGTCGACGGTCTGCAGCGCCCAGTCCTTGAACTGCTCGCACTCCTCCCACGCCCGCCCGGTGTCCTGGCGCACCTGCACCAGGTCGGTGGCGGCACACCCGCTGAAGACGAGCACGTGGACCCGGTAGCCGTACGCCTCGCCGATCCGCTCGATCGCCGGCGACAGCGCGCGGGCGTGGGAGTCGCCGAGCACGACGATGTCCCGCCCGGCGTCGGTGTCGCCGATCGGGCACAGGCCGGTCGTGCCCGCCCGGTAGTCGCAGTCGCCGAGCGGCGCTGTCTGCGAGCGCAGGTCGAGCAGCCCGGGCTTCAGGTCCCCCGGGACGGCACGCCCCTCGCGCGCCGCCAGCACCGAGGCCCGCACCAGCGCGGTGGAGGGGTCGCGGCCGAGCCGTTCCCCTGCGTAGTCGTCGGTCGAGATCGGCGGCTGGTCGCTGTCGCCGCCCAGGCGGTCGGCGATCAGCCGGGTGGTCACCGCGGCAGTGGTGAGCACCATCGCGAGGCTGACCGGGTAGATGAGCAGCGCCCGCGGCACCCGACGCCACGTCGGTCCGGTCCGGAACGGCGTCTCGACCCACCGGTAGGTGGCCCAGCTGAGCAGCACGATCCCGCCCAGCGTGACCGCCAGCACGGGGAGGCTCGCGAAGCGCTCCGGTCCCAGGTTGCTCCGGACCAGCACGATGACCGGCCAGTGCCACAGGTAGAGCGAGTACGACCAGTCGCCGATGCGGCCGAGGAACGGCGTCCCGAGCGCACGGGTCACGCCGGGGGCGCGGTCGCCCCTCCCCTCCCCCGCGACGACGAGGGCGGCGGTCGCGAGCACCGGGAGCAGCGCGGCCGTCCCGGGGAACGGGGTCGCCGGGGTGTAGACGAGGGCCGCGACGGCGATGCCGAGCAGGCCGGCGGTGGCGAGCCCGGTCCGCACCGGGTCCGGGAGCCGCAGCGTCCTCGGCAGCACGGCGCACAGCGCCCCGATGCCGAGCTCGTAGCCGCGGGTGAAGGTCGAGAAGTAGGCCGTGGTCGGCGAGTCGTACGTCGCCCAGGCCGACCACGCGATCGAGGCGACGACCAGCACGCCGAGCAGCGGCGCCGCCGTCCGCCGGACGCTGCCCGCGGCGCCCGCTGCGGTGCCACCACACCACGCAGGCGAGCAGCAGCAGCGGCCACACCAGGTAGAACTGCTCCTCGACCGCCAGCGACCAGTAGTGCCGGAACGGGGACGGCGGCTGGCCCTGGGCGAAGTAGTCGGTGCCGGTGAGCGCCAGCCGTACGTTCGCGGCGAAGAACGCCGCCCAGACGGCGTCGACGACCACCAGCTGGGTCCGCAGCAGCGACAGCGTCAGCAGCGACCCCAGCACGGTCGCCACCGTGACCACGGTCGCCGCCGGGAGGATCCGGCGCGCGCGGCGGGCGTAGAAGCCCGCGAGGCTGAGCGTCCCGTCCCGGTCCACCTCCCGCAGCAGCAGGGCGGTGATCAGGTACCCGGAGACGACGAAGAAGACGTCGACGCCGATGTAGCCCCCGGTGAGCCGGGTGGGGACGAGGTGGTGGACGACGACCAGGCCGACGGCCAGGGCGCGGATGCCCTGGATGTCCGGGCGGAACCCGAGCGTGGCGCGGCGACCCGCGTCAGTCGAGGGAGGCGAGGGCGCTGATGAAGAAGTGGTCACTGGTCCGCTGCGTGACGGGGGTGGTGTCCCGCCAGTAGTTGCTCCACGTGGTGCCGGTCCCGACCACCCAGTCGACCGGCAGCGGCTCAGGCGGCGGCTGGCAGCCGCCGGAGTAGCTGCCGCCGTTGGGGGCGACCATGCCGGTGGCCGGGACGACCTGGCAGTAGAACTCCTCGCGGTCGTTCATGTCGCCGGTCACCAGCACCGGGAGCCCCTCGGACTTCAGGTCGTTGACCACGTTGACCAGGGCGGCCTGGCCCTGGCGCCGCTCGGCGACGTATCGGCCGCCGCCGGCGGAGGGGTGGGTGTTGACGACGTAGAGCTCGCGCCCGGTCGCCTGGTGCCGCAGCCGCACGATCGGCTGCGGCCGTGGGCGGCCCATGAACGGGATGGTGAACGAGCTGCCGCTGACGACCTCGAAGACACCGGGGTCGTAGAGGATCGTGTTGTCGGTCTCCGCCTCGCCCCAGCCGAGCCCGGGCCAGGCGGCCATGCCGGTCCGGTTCTGGAGGTCGCGGAGCTGGTCGGCCTGCAGCTCCTGGGTGCCGAGGACGTCGACGCCGTGCTTGCCGACGAGGCCCGCCGCGGCGGCGGTCCGGGTCGAGGCCGGCGGGTACTTCTGGCGGTCGCCGCCGGGAGCGGTGTGCTGGCTGCCGAGGACGTTGAAGGTGCCGATGCGGAACGAGATCGGGGCCGACCGGGCGCGGCGCTCGCGGGCGGCCTCGCGCCGGGCGGCGCGCTCCTCGGCGAGCTGGCGCAGCCGCTCCTGGCGCGCCTCCTCCCGCTCCGCGCGCCTCGCGCGCCTCCTCGCGGGCCGCCTGGCGCGCGAGCGCGTCGGCCCGCTGCTGGCGCAGCAGCCGGTCGGGCGAGGCGGCGGCGGACATCCGGGTCGGGCCGGCCGAGGCCGCGTCGGTGGCACGGTCGACGGACGCCGGCGACGGCTGCGGGTCGCTGGCCGTGGTGACCTCGGGCTCCATCACGCTGGCCACGACGGGGGCCGCGAGGGCGAGGACGACCATCGATCCGACCACCGCAGGGAGCCGCCTCAGGGCAGCACTCTTCGAGCTTCGGTGGGCGGGGGTCGGCACCGCGCGAAATTAGCACAGGCTCGCCCCGCGATCCGATCTGTCGGACAAACCCGGCAGGACCCCTCGCTAGGGTGAGCGCCATGCTGTTCACGGCGACGACCCTCCAGGACTCGCCGGGCAACGTCCGCTTCTTCGTGGCCGCCAACCTCGCCTCCGGGGTGGACCACATGGTGGTCTTCCTCGACTCCCCGCGGGAGCCCGGCCAGCAGGAGGTCGCCGACTTCCTCGAGGCCCACGACCGGGTCACCTGCGTCCGCACCGGCAAGGGCTGGTGGGGCGACGACCGGCCCTCGGGCCTCAACGTCCGGCAGCGGGTCAACGCCAACTGGGCGCGTGCGCTGCTCGAGCCCTTCGAGTGGGCCGAGTGGCTCTTCCACGTCGACGGCGACGAGGTGGCGCTGCTCGACCGGGCCGCGCTGGCGTCGGTGCCGATCGGGACGGACGCGGTGTGGCTGCCGCCGCTGGAGGCGGTGAGCCAGCCGCGCCCCGAGGCCCGGCCGACGCTGTTCAAGCGGCTGCTCGACGACGCCGACCTCAACCTGCTCCACGTCCTGGGGGCGCTCGACACCCCGACCAACCAGGCGTACTTCCACGGGCACGTGATGGGGAAGTCCGGCGTCCGCCCCGGCTCCGGGCTCGGGCTCACCCTCCACGAGGCCGTCTCCCCCGACGGCCGGCCGCAGCAACGGCACCGCGACCCGTCCCTGCGGCTGCTCCACTACGACGCCGTGTCGGGCGAGGAGTTCGTGCGCAAGTGGAGTGCGCTCGCCCGGGCCGGCCACGCCCGCTACCGCGCCTCGCGGGCCCCCATGGCCCGGGCGCTCAAGACGGTGGTCGAGAAGGACCTCCCCGAGGCGGTGCGCGAGAAGTACCTGCACCGCATCTACGAGCTCACCACCCGCGACGACGTCGAGCTGCTCGGCGAGCTGGGGCTGCTCGAGGAGGTCGATCCCGAGCGGGGCGGGCAGCGGCCGCGCGACCTGCCACCCGGCGCCGCGAGCGCCCTGGCCGAGCGGGTCGAGCAGCTGCGGGGCGAGCCGAAGCGTCCGTTCTACGTCGCAGACGCGCCCCGGTCGCGGGCCGACGACGACTCCGGCGCGGCGCGGCGCGGCGTACGGCGGCTGCGCCGGATGGCCGCGCGCGACTGACCGGTCAGCGTCGGCGGAGGAGACGCCGCAGCCGGGAGCGCCACCGCTCCGGCACCGGGTGGCGGCGGTGGGCGGCGCGGCGCGCCCGCCGTACGTCGCCCAGCATCGTGGCGACGAGGTCGACCGCGACGGTGGCGACCTCGGCGTCGGTGACCGACATGGTGCTGCGCCGCGGCTCGAGCTCGGCCGGCACCCGGAGGTGCTCGACGTCGCCCACGACGTCGTAGCGGGCCGACCCGAGGTGTTCGATGGCCGCGTCGGCGCGACGCCGGCAGTCCTCGACCTGGTCGGGCTCGGGCCAGAACCGCTCCCCGCCCCGCGGCACCAGCCGCTCGTCGGCGAGGAAGCTGCGGATCCAGACGCCGCGGTCGAACGCGGAGCCGAAGCCCTCCAGCGAGCCGTTGACGCGGCGCAGGGTCTCGGCCTCGGCGACCCCCATCGAGGTGTTGGGGAAGGACCCGGACAGGTCGATGCCCGCGGACGGGAAGCCCACGATGCCGGCGAACCGGTGCCACACGTCGTCCCGCGGCGCCTCCGGGTCGAGCACCAGCACGTGGATCCGCTCCGCCGGGACCGCCTGCGACCACCGCTCGAGCACCAGCCGCAGGTCGAGGGTGCGCCAGTTCCAGATCGCCGTGGGCCGGCGCGACTCCCGCCGGCCGTAGTCGGCCATGGGGGTGGTGGAGCCGTTCTTGAGGCTCTCCTGCCAGCTGGCGGTGAACAGCCCGAGCGGCTCGCGCGCGGTCACGACGACATGCACCTCGTCGGTCGGCAGCGCCTCGACCATCGCCCGCGCCTGCGCGGGCGTCGCGGCCGCGAAGAACTCGTGGCTGAGCAGCCCCGTGCCGGGCGTCTCGGCGAGCTCGCCGCAGAGCCGCTCCCAGGCGGTCCGGTGCTGCTCGGGCGCGCGCTCCTGGTGGTGGTCCTCGCGCACCGTGCGCGAGGCCCACAGGTGGTCGCGGCGCTCGGCGCCCGGCACCACGACGCCGCGGGCGCGCAGCTCGTCGCGCGCGGACCAGAGGATGGTCTGCAGGTAGGACGTCGCGGTCTTCGGCAGCCCGATGTGGACGAAGACGCGCTCGACCACGTCTAGAGCGACTTCCGGAACCGCTCGAGCGCGTCCTGGACGGACTCCTCGTCGCGGGAGGCGAGCGGGACGAGCAGCTCCTGCACGACGTCGGCGAGCTCGGCGAGGCGGAGGTGGTGGCGGCGCATCTCGGTCATGTCCGCCTCGAGGTCAGCGACCCGCTGCTCCAGCCGGCGTACCGTCCCCACCATCGCCCACGGTCGGGGTAGGTCCCTGCTCTGCATGCGTCCACTCTCCCACCAGTCTCACCGTCGGCCGGGCATGGCGCTCCAGCCGCCTGACCTTGATCCGGGCCGCTCCGGCCTGCTCGAGCAGCCTAGTCAGCGACGACAGGTCGACCCGACCCACCATCCACTCCGCCGCGTCCGCGGGGTCGGGGGGGACGCCGTCGACGGGTGTCACGTGGACCTCGGCGAGCAGCAGGCCGCCCTCGGCACGCATCGCCATCGAGCACAGCCGCGCGAAGGACTCCCGCCCGGTCGCGGACGTCGCGTCGAGCACGTGCCGGGCGAGCACCACCCGCGGCCGCGGGTCGTGGGCCAGCCGGGCGCCCTCGGCGAACACCGAGCGCCACTCGGCCAGGTTGAGGTGGCGCACCGCGAGGTCGAGGCCCTCGTTGTGGGCCCGGCGCTGCGCGTGCACGAGCGCCCGCGGCACGTAGTCGTAGGCCGTCACCGGCAGCCCCTGCTCGGCCAGCCACAGGCTGTCGGCACCTCGGCCGGCGCCCACGTCGAGCACCTCCGCGCCGCGCGACGCAGCGGCGGAGGCCGCCTTCCGGGCCAGCCCGGAGGGGTCGCGGAAGCCCCGCGCGGACCCACGCCCGGCGCGCCGCTCCCAGTGCCGGATCCCGGGCTGGGTGCCGCGGAACCAGTCCTCGAGCGCCCGGACGGTGCGCGGCGGGGTCGTGAACTTGAAGGCCGGGTCGGGCACCCGCCACCCCGGGCCGTACGTCGCCTCGAGCAGCTTCTCCGGGCGGGCCGGCACCGGCATGGGGCGGCCGCCGAGCTCGCAGCTCCCCAGCGGGTGGATCCAGTCGCGCTCGAACTCGGTGCCGATCTCGCCCATCAGGTAGAGCCGGCCCGCGTCGAGGAAGCCGCCGAACACGTCGAGGCCGATGGTCACGCCGGGCTCGGGCGACACCAGGACCTTGAAGGCGGAGCCGCTGTAGCGCGTGGTGTCCCAGCCGTGCTCGTTCAGCGTGCGCTGCACCCGGAAGGACTCCCGGGCGACGTCGACCGGGGTGCTGAACCGGCTGACGTAGCCGAGGTCGGCGTCGGAGTCGTGGCCGAGCACCTGCCCCTCGCGGACGGCGCCCAGCAGCGTCCCGTACGCGAGGAACGGCTCGATGCCCGCCTGCTGCAGCGCCCCGACGACCGACTCGGTGGCGTCGAGGAGCGCGGTGATGTCGCGGTCGGAGCGGCCGGCGAAGGTCGGCACGAGCTTGCCGGACTTGTCGATCCCGAGCTCGACGCCCTGGGCGTTGCGGACCTCGATCCGGCCCTCGCCGGACCCCAGGGTCACCTCGCGGTCGAGCAGGACCACGGGGGACGCGGAGTCGCGCACCGTGATCCGGGCCCGGCCGTCGAGGTGCCGCGCCAGCGGCTTCGGCCACTCCACCCGCCGGACGGGGCCCGGCAGGGGCCCCACCCGGTGGGTGTCACGCAAGGTCCAGAAGGTCCACACCCGCCGCCCGTCGACGCACACGTCGAGCGGCCGGTCCTCGAGGGCCACCAGCAGGATGCCCCGGTGGTCGAGCCTGCGGACGAGGATCCGAGGTCTGCCCACCCGTCAGTCCGAGGGCATGTTGACGTACGGGTCGTAGCCGACCGGCGTGCCGTCCTCGTAGACGGCGTTCTTGCCGCTGCCGAAGATCAGCTGGTCCTCCAGCGCGGGCTGGCCGGACCGGAGCGTGGTCGGCCGGGTGGAAGCGCTGCGCGGGAAGTTCTTGTACCAGTAGATCAGGTGCTTCTGGTAGCGCTGGACCAGGCCCTTGCTGCGGTAGATGCCGAGGTTCTCGTCGCTGACCTTGCCCAGGCCCGACCAGTTGGCGGAGCCGTTGAGCAGCACGTGGTTGGACCGGTCGCTGCCGTAGTTGCCGACGATCGTCATCGACTTCATGTGGAAGTAGTTGTCGAACTCGCCGTCGCCGTTGAAGTCCTGCACCAGGTGCTTGAGCGGGACCGGGCCGCGCCGGCTGGGCGCGCGCATCATCCGGCCCACGTCGCGGCCGATCACGGTGTAGCCGACCCGGATGTCGCACCCGTTGCGCCAGAGGGCACGGACCTTGCGGCCGAGCCTCATGCCGCGCGGGTTGCGGATCACGTCGGGCGCGATCCGGATCCGGGTGCGCCCCGAGCGGGTGTTGGTGGCGCCGTGGCACTTGACGCGGTTGAGCATCTGCATCACGGGGTCGGCGACGTGCCGCCCGGTGTTGGGGAACATCATCAGCCGGAACGGGCCGAACTCCTTGTCGGCGTACGGCCTCCGGGCCCGCTTGTCGGCCGCGGCCTCCTTGAAGATCCGGTTGGCGAAGTCCCACACCCGGCGGTTGCCCCGGTGGGTGTAGATGTCGTTCCACTGGTTGGTCGTGGAGGCGACGGTGTAGTTGGCCGACCCCTGGATCACGACCTTCTTGGCCTTCCCCGCGTGGGAGAACATGTAGAACTTCGAGTGCGCCGAGCCGCCCCCGCCGCGGCAGGTCTTGCGGCACAGCCGCGCCCAGCTCTTGTTGCGGGGCTTCTCGTGCCGATCGCCCCGCTGCAGCCCCGCGCGGAGCCGGCGGAACGGCGGGTTGTCGACCTGCTTGACGTTGCGGTCGTCCATCAGCAGCCGGACCCGCACGTCGCGACGGTGCGCGCGCAGCAGCGCGTCGGTGCCCTCGGACGTCAGGAAGTTCCAGGAGAAGATGTTGATCTGGCTGCCCCGGGGCGAGGAGTTCACCGAGCGCTGGATCTTGCGGAAGATCGCGCGCCTCTTGTCGCTGCCGCCTACGGGGTTGTTGAAGGTCACGCCCGAACGGGGCGAGAAGTTGTCGGGTGCCGCCGACGCCGGCGCAGCGCCCACGGGCACCATCAGTCCGGTGGCGGCGAGGGTCAGGGCAAGAGTCCTGACAAGCATGGAGATCCCTTCGATCACGGTGTGCAGCAGTGCTGCGGGAGAAATGTTGTGGCGAGGGGCCATGGCCCCGCCGGGGTCAGGCGGAGCAGTTCCTCATCGAGGTCTGGTAGTCCTTGTCCCCGTCGAGTGACCCCTGCGCTTCGTTGACCGTGCCCCCGAGGACACCCCAGTACCGGTCGTCGTAGCGGACCATGCGCTGCCCCGAAGAGCAACCCAGCACGTCCCGCTTGACGTAGGCGCCCGCCTCGTCGGCGCACCCCTGGTAGCTCCGCGGGATGTCCTCGCCCTCCTGCCACACCTCGGCGCAGTCCGGCGTCCCCGGAGGTGCCTCCTCGCCCGCGGGCGAGGAGGACGTCTCGGGACGGGGCTGCTCCTCGGCGGTGCCGCCGCCGTCCTGCTGGCCGCAGGCGGCGAGAGCGAGCGCGGCGAACCCGGCGCACGCGAGCGTGCGCACCTGCAGACCGCTGACCCGAAGCATGCCGCGAGTATACGGCCGGTACGGCGTTGCCAGCGCTTCCCGGGGCCGCGACGCGCTGGCCGGCCGCGGTCCGGGCCGTCCGAGGGCCGGTAGCCTCGGCGCGTGAGCACCGCCCCCACCCGCGTCTTCATCGCCCGGCTGGTCGGCCTGCCCATCTTCGACCCGCAGGGCGACCAGGTGGGCAAGGTCCGCGACCTGGTCGCGGCGGTGCGCTCCGAGGTCAACCAGCCCCGGGTGCTCGGCATGGTCGTCGAGGTCTTCGGGCGCCGCCGGATCTTCGTGCCGATGACCCGCGTCACCAACATCGACGCCGGCCACGTCACCACCACCGGGCTGCTCAACATGCGGCGGTTCGAGCAGCGCCCCACCGAGACGCTCGTGGTGGGCCAGATGCTGGACCACACCGTCACCATCACGGAGACCGGCGTGACGGGGACCGTCTACGACGTCGGGATGGAGCAGGCGCGCAACCGAGACTGGGTGCTGTCCCGCGTCGCGGTGCAGCAGCCCGGCAGCACCTTCCGCCGCCGTGGGCAGACCCACGTCGTGGAGTGGCGCGGCGTCGACGGTCTCACCCGGCGCGAGGCCGAGCAGGGCGCGACCCGGCTGATCGCCCAGCTGTCGGAGATGAAGGCCGCCGACGCGGCCAACGTGATCCACGACCTCCCGGAGGAGCGGCGTACCGCCGTGGTCGCGGCGATGGACGACGAGCGGCTGGCCAACGTGATCGAGGAGCTCCCGGAGGAGGACCAGGTCGAGATCTTCGGCCACCTCGACGACGAGCGCGCCGCCGACGTCCTCGAGGAGATGTCGGCCGACGACGCGGCCGACCTGATCGCGGACCTGCCGCCGGAGACCGCGAACCGGCTGCTGGAGCTGATGGAGTCCGAGGAGGCCGAGGACGTACGCCGGCTGATGTCGTACGAGGAGGAGACCGCCGGCGGCATGATGACGCCGGAGCCGGTCATCCTGGGTCCGGACGCGACGGTCGCCGACGCGCTGGCCCACGTCCGCCATCCCGACCTGCCGGTCTCGCTGGCCGCGATGGTCTACGTCTGCCGGCAGCCGCTGGAGACACCGACCGGCAAGCTGCTCGGCTGCGCCCACGTCCAGCGGCTGCTCCGCGAGCCACCCTCCTCGCTCGCTGCGGCGGCCGTCGACACCGCTCTCGACCCGCTCCGGCCCGACGCCACGATCGACCAGGTCGCCTCCTACCTCGCGACCTACAACATGGTGGCGGCCCCCGTGGTCGACGACGAGGGCCGGCTGCTGGGCGCGGTCACCGTCGACGACCTGCTCGACCACATGCTCCCCGAGAACTGGCGCGACCAGGAGCAGGGAGGCACCCATGGCTGAGTCGCGCCGCCCCGACAACCGGCGCAAGGGTCTCGACACGCCGACCGACGTCCGCCGCCCGCTGGTGCGACGGCCGACCTACGACGCCGACGCCTTCGGCTCGTTCGCCGAGCAGTTCGCGCGGTTCATGGGCACCGCCCGGTTCCTGATCTACATGACGCTCTTCGTCGTGATCTGGCTCGGCTGGAACTGGCTGGCGCCCGCGGACCTGGCCTGGGACGTCTACCCGTTCATCTTCCTGACGCTGATGCTCAGCCTGCAGGCGTCGTACGCCGCGCCCCTGATCCTGCTGGCCCAGAACCGCCAGGAGGACCGTGACCGCGTCATCGCCGAGCGTGACCGGCAGGCCAACGCCCGGGCGCACGCGGACATGGAGTTCCTGGCGCGCGAGGTGGCCTCGCTCCGGATGGCGATCGGCGAGGTCGCGACCCGCGACTACGTCCGCTCCGAGCTGCGGGCGCTGCTGACCGAGCTCGACGAGAAGCGCTCCCCCGACCGCAGGGCCGAGGACGAGTGAGGCGACCGCCCCCCGAGGTGTTGTGGACGCTCGTGCTCGTGCTCGCACTGGCGACCGCCGGCGCCGGCGTGGCCGCGATCGCCCTCACCCCTGCCGACGACCCCGCCTCGGCCCCCGCCCCGCCGGAGCCGTCGCTCTCGGCACCCTCACCGCCCGTCACGCCGCTGGAGCCGTCGCCCGCCCCCACCCGCTCCCGGTCGGGCCCACCCGCCCCGCCGGACGCGACCGCGACGACCTGCCCCGACCTGACCGAGCGGGTGGGGCTGACGGTGCTGACCCTCAACACCCACGGCGCGCAGGGGGCGGACGGCTTCGACATCGACCGGGTCGCCCGGCTGGTCCGCCGCGCGGACGTCGACGTGGCGCTGCTGCAGGAGGTCGACCGGTTCCGCGGCCGGAGCCGCTACTCCGACATGCCCAGGGTGCTGGCCGCCCGGACCGGCATGGAGGTGGCGTACGGGCTCAACGTCGACCTGCCCGGCCGGGCCGTGTCAGGGACGGCGACGCTGTCGCGGCTGCCGATCCTGTCGCAGCGGAACTACCGGCTGCCGACCGCGCCGGGGCGCAAGCCGCGGGGGCTGCTCCGCACCGACGTCGACGTCGACGGCGTCCGGGTGAGCCTGTTCAACACCCACCTGGAGGACCAGGTGATGGCGCTGAAGCTGCGCCAGGTCTCGGCGCTGCGGGGACCCGTGACGGCCACCTCGCACCCGGTGGTGCTCGGCGGCGACCTCAACGCGGTCTCGACCTCGCCGATGATGGCGAGCGCGCGGCGGCTGCTGTCCGACTCGTGGACCGAGGCCGGCGTCGGGCCCGGCAACACCTGGCCGGCCCGGTCGCCCCGGCTGCGGATCGACTACCTCTACCACTCCCCGACGGTCCGGGTCGGGTCGATCGGCGTGCTGCCCCCACGGGTCTCGGACCACCGCGCGCTGCGTGCCCGCTACGTCCTCACGGTGGCCGGCGACGAGGTCTGCGTGCCGGAGCTGGACGGGCCGGTCGGGGGCTCCGGTCCCGGCGGCGGCGGCGCTGGCACCGCTCGTTAGGCTGGGACATCATGAGCAGCCCCAGCAACGAGCAGGTCATGGCCGCACTGGCCACGGTCAACGACCCCGAGATCAAGCGTCCGATCACCGACCTCGGCATGGTCGACTCCGTGGAGGTCGGCGACGACGGGACCGTCCGGGTGACCGTGCTCCTCACCGTCGCCGGCTGCCCCCTCAAGGACACCATCAACCGCGACGTCACGGCCGCCGTGAGCGCCCTCGACGGCGTCACCGCGGTCGACCTCACGCTGGGCGTGATGACGGCCGAGCAGCGCAGCGGGCTGCAGGAGCAGCTGCGCGGCGGCAAGGCGCAGCGCGAGATCCCGTTCTCCCAGCCCGGCTCGCTCACCAAGGTCTTCGCGATCGCCAGCGGCAAGGGCGGCGTCGGCAAGTCCTCGGTCACCGTCAACCTGGCGCTCGCCATGGCCGCGCAGGGGCTCAAGGTCGGCATCGTCGACGCCGACATCTACGGCCACAGCGTCCCGGCGATGCTCGGCGTCGCCGACCAGCGGCCCACCCAGGTCGACGAGCTGATCATGCCCGTCCCGACCGCGTCCGGGGTGTCGGTGATCTCGATCGGCATGCTGAAGCCGCGGCGCGACCAGGTCGTCGCGTGGCGCGGCCCGATGCTCGACCGTGCCCTCGTCCAGATGCTCGCCGACGTCTACTGGGGCGACCTGGACGTGCTGCTGCTCGACCTCCCGCCCGGCACCGGCGACATGGCGATCTCGCTCGGCCAGCACCTCCCGGGCGCCGAGGTCCTCGTGGTCACCACCCCGCAGGAGGCGGCCGCCGAGGTCGCCGAGCGCGCCGGCACGATGGCCTCGATGATGCACCAGCGGGTCGTCGGCGTGGTCGAGAACATGAGCTACCTCGCCTGCCCCCACTGCGCCGAGGAGGGCCGCGACCACCGGCTCGAGGTCTTCGGGACCGGTGGTGGCGACCGGGTGGCAGGGACGCTGTCGCAGCGGTTCGGCTACGACGTACCGGTGCTGGGGCGGATCCCGCTCGACACCCGGCTGCGCGAGGGCGGTGACGACGGCAAGCCGATCGTCGACGCCGACCCGACCGCTCCGGCCGCCACGGTGCTCCGCGAGGTGGCCGACACCCTGGCCGGGCGCGGACGCGGTTTGGCCGGAATGCAGCTGGGATTGACGCCGACCAGTAAGTTCTGACCCGTGTTCGGAGTCGGCCTTCCCGAGATGGCGGTCATCGCGTTGATCGCGGTGCTCGTGTTCGGCCCCGAGAAGCTGCCGGAGTTCGCCAAGCAGGCGGGCCGGTTCCTCCACCGGATGAAGCAGTTCGCCGCCTCGACCCGCGACGACCTCCGCACCGAGCTCGGCCCGGCGTACGCCGACCTCGAGCTGCGCGACCTCGACCCGCGCACCATCGTCCGGCGGCACATCGTCGAGGCGATGGAGGAGGCCGAGGAGGAGGGCCGTCCGCAGCGCGAGGGCGCGCGGCCGCTCGGGGACGGCGAGGTCCCGCCGTACGACGCCGAGGCCACCTGAGCGCAGCTCAGCCGCGGCTCTGGACCGCGGCGACCGCCGCGAAGGCGACCAGCTCCACCCGGTCCGGGGCGACCTCGACCTCCGCGAAGTCGGCGCCCACCCGGAGCACCCGGCCGTCGTGCCGGGTGCCGTCGCGCAGGTGGACCAGGCACCGCTCGCCTGCGTCGGCCAGCCGGCGCAGCGCCGAGCCCAGGGCGAGCCGGGTCAGCGGTGACCACGCCACCTCCGGGACCGACCGGCGCGAGGCGCCACCGACGGAGGCCACGGCCTCGAGGTGGACCACCCAGTCGCCGCCGGCGCCGTGCACGAGCGCCCAGCCGGTGCCGAGCCGCTGCAGCTCCCCGGAGATCCGCCCGACCCCGGTGACCACGAGGACGACGTCGTCGCCGACCGAGGCCATCAGCCGGCTGGCGAGGGTCACGGCGCCGTACTCGGCCCGGCTCCGGTCGGCCAGCTCGGCCGCGCGCTCGGCGTCGTAGAGCGCCTCGGCCTGCTGCTCGAGGTCGTCGAGCACGGCGAACAGCTCCTCCTCCCAGGCCACGCCGCGAGCGTGCCACATGCAGGTCACCGGCTGGGGACAACGGGTTGCAGCGTTTGGTAAAGAAGTCTTGACTGAGGCAAACGGACGCAAACGAAAGGTTCGCTCCATGTCTCGGGACGTCGGGCCGCACCCCTCGCGCCAGCGGTGCCTGCTGGTGTGGCTGATCGCCACCGCCGGAGCGGGCCTGCTCGTGGGGTGCCTGCTGCCGCACCTGCTGGCCGCGGCCGCCGAGCC
>CAVRTX010000005.1:0-28531 GCA_963724225.1 uncultured Actinomycetota bacterium
CCCTGATCGCGGACTCCCGACGGCCCGGCCGGCAGCTTGCCTCGTGGCTCCGGCGGGGGGCGGTCACGGCACTCGTGCTGGGCCCACTGCTGGGAGGGCTGCTCGCGGGGTGTGCCTCCGACGACGAGCCCGCCTCGCCACCGACCTCGGGGTCGGAGGACGGCTCGACGACGACGTCCGCGCCACCCGGCGAGGTGGTGGGGCCGCCGACCCGCTCCGAGGACTACCCCGACTGGGAGGCGCTCGAGGGGCTCTACGTCCCGCGTGACGACTTCGGCACCGCCGTCATCGGACGCGACGTCTGGGCGCTCGGCGGCATGACCGGCGAGCGCGGCAACCGGCTGACCTCGATCGAGGTCCTCGACACCCGCAGCGGCACCTGGGAGACCTCCGACATCGAGATGCCGGTCGGGGTGGCGTCGTTCGAGACGGTGGCGGTCGGCCCGCGGATCTACGCCTTCGGCGGCTTCGACGCCGAGAGCCATGCGACGGAGTTCTCCGCCGTGCTCGACACCCGGACCGGGAAGTGGCGCGAGCTGCCGCCGCTGCCGCACCCGCGCTACGCCCACACCGTGACCACCTGGGACGGCACGTTCTACGTCATCGGGGGCCGCGACGACGACGGCAAGGTCGCCGCCGTCGACCTCTTCGACCCCCGTACCGAGACGTGGTCCACCGCGAAGACCCCCATGGCCCACGTCCGCGACTCCCACGACACGGTCGCGACGCCCGACGGGCTGATGGTGCTCGGGGGCTGGCGCGGCTACGAGCCCACCGACCAGGTCGACCTCTACGACCCGGAGACCGACACCTGGAGCAAGGGCCCCCGGCTGCCCGAGGCGGTCTCCCGCGCCGGCGTCGTCGCCGCCGAGGGCAGGGTGTGGGTCTCCTACCACGAGCTCTCCTACGTCCTCGACCTCGCGACGGGGAAGTGGGAGGAGGCCAACGCGCTGCCGCTCGCCCGGCACGGGCTGGGCTACGTCCACGTGGGCGACGCCATCTACGCCATCGGCGGGTGCGCCCTCAACCCGCTGCGCGACGTCCGCGACGTCGACCGGCTCGCCCTCGGCTGAGGCCGGGATGGGAGTCACGACCGGGGAGGTCGCACACTGATGAGGATCGACGTCGTCTCGATCTTCCCGGACTACCTGGCGCCCCTCGAGCTCTCGCTCGCCGGCCGGGCCCGGCAGCGGGGCCTGCTCGCGGTGCACGTCCACGACCTGCGGGAGTGGACCCACGACCGGCACCGCACGGTCGACGACACCCCGTACGGCGGGGGAGCGGGCATGGTGATGAAGCCCGAGCCGTGGGGCGAGGCGCTCGACGCCGTGCTCACGCCCGGTGCGACGCTGGTCGTCCCCACCCCCGGGGGCGCGCCGTTCACGCAGGAGGTCGCGCGCGAGCTGGCCGGTCAGGAGCACCTGGTCGTCGCCTGCGGGCGCTACGAGGGGATCGACCAGCGGGTGCCCGACCACTACGCGGCCACCCACGACGTCCGGGAGCTCTCGATCGGCGACTACGTCCTCAACGGCGGCGAGGTCGCCGCGCTCGTGGTCGTCGAGGCGGTGGCCCGGCTGCTCCCGGGGTTCATGGGCAACGCGGACTCGCTGCTGGAGGAGTCCCACGAGGACGGCCTGCTCGAGTACCCCGGCTACACCAAGCCCGCCCGCTGGCGCGGCCACGACGTGCCCCCGGTGCTGCTGTCGGGCGACCACGCGGCGATCGCGGCGTGGCGCCACGCCCAGTCCCTCGCCCGGACCGCGGAGCGACGCCCGGACCTGCTGCCCGCCTCGGCCGTGCCGGGCGCGGAGGAGGTGCGGCACGCGGTCCCCGCCGACGCCGGCGAGATCCTGACCCTGCAGCGGGCCTGCTGGATGCAGGAGCAGCAGGCCAACCCCGACGCCTGGGTCCCGGCCCTCCACGAGTCCCTCGACGACGTACGCCGGTGGCTGCCCGAGTGGACGGTGCTGACGCTGCGCCGCGCCGGCCGGCTCGTGGCCGCGGCGCGGGCCCGGGCCGAGGGGGACGAGTGGGACGTCGGCCGGCTCATGGTCGCGCCGGACCTGCAGGGCCAGGGGCTCGGCCGATTGATGCTGGCGGCGGTCGAGGCGGCGGCCCCCGACACCGCCACGACGTACTCCCTCTTCACGGGTGCGGGGAGCACCGGCAACCACCGGTTCTACAAGCGCGCCGGCTACCGGATGCGGGGTGAGCACCCCGACGTCCCGGGTGCGGTGAGGCTGACCAAGCCGATTTCGCGCTGACCGTCGGCTCTGGCAGACTTGCCCCTCGGCCCCGTCGGCCATCACGGGTCTCCTCGAGGACGTCAGTCCGGCAGGGAGGCCTGCGTCGGGCTCCTGCCACAGGGGGAGTCCTGCGCCGCCGGCCAGCAGACGGGGGCCACCGTGTCGAGACACTCGATTCCGCGGCTGACCTGTGGCACTCGCGAGGAGAGACCATGAACCACGTGATCGCCGAGCTGGGCGCCCAGGTCAAGCGGGACGACGTCCCCGACTTCCGCGCCGGCGACACCGTCAACGTCCACGTCAAGGTGGTCGAGGGCAACCGCGCCCGCGTCCAGCAGTTCCAGGGCGTCGTGATCCGCGTGCAGGGCTCCGGCGTGGGCCGCACCTTCACCGTCCGCAAGGTCTCCTTCGGCGTCGGCGTCGAGCGCACCTTCCCGCTGCACTCCCCGATCTTCGAGAAGATCGAGGTCGTGACCCGCGGCGACGTGCGCCGGGCGAAGCTCTACTACCTGCGCAACCTCCGCGGCAAGGCCGCCAAGATCAAGGAGCGTCGCGAGTCCTGAGCCGGATCTCCCTAGGGCATCTGGTTAGGCTCGGCGCGTGACCTCTGACGACCGCGGGACGCCCGCGCCCGTCTCCGACGGTGATGACGGGTCTGGGTCGTCCCACGGGCGGCCGGCGAAGAAGAAGACGAAGCCGAAGAAGCACCTGCCGCTGTGGCAGGAGACGATCCTGCTCCTCGTCCTGGCGCTCGTGCTCGCCGTCTGCATCAAGGCGTTCCTCGCGCAGGCCTTCTACATCCCCTCGGAGTCGATGGAGCCGGGCCTGATCCGCAACGACCGGATCCTGGTCCAGAAGGTCTCCTACTGGTTCGGCGGCGAGCCGCAGCGCGGTGACGTCGTGGTCTTCCAGGACCCCGGCGGCTGGCTGACCGACTCGGAGGCGGCCGGGCCCGACAACGCCCTGGCCGAGGGGATGGCGGCGGTGGGCCTCTACCCCGAGGGCGGCCACCTGGTGAAGCGCGTCATCGGCGTCGCCGGCGACACCATCACCTGCTGCGACGACAAGGGCCGGATCTCGGTCAACGGCGTGCCGCTCGACGAGGACTCCTACATCCGCGAGCAGGGCACCCGCTGCAACGGCCCGATGGTCGCCAACTGCAACTGGGAGGCCGGCCCGGTCCCCGAGGGCCACGTGTTCGTCATGGGTGACAACCGGGGTCACTCCGCCGACTCCACGGTGCACCTGTGCCGTCCGTTGGCCGAGACCGACTGCGTGCCGGGCGACGAGTTCGTCCCCAACGACCTCGTGGTCGGCAAGGTGCTGGTCCTGCTCTGGCCGCTCGCGCGGTTCGACGTGGTCGGACGTCCCGATTCGTTCGCGGACGTGCCCGACCGGTCCTGAGGTCCCCGAGGTCATCGTGTCGCAGCTGCCCCGAGGTCTCACCGTCCGGCGCGACGCCGGGCTCTACGGCTACGAGCGCGCACTGCGACGCGTCGGCATCGAGCCCGTCGCGGGCGTCGACGAGGCCGGCCGGGGTGCCTGTGCCGGGCCGCTGGTGGCGGCCGCCGCCATCCTTCCCGCCGGGAAGGCCGGGATCGTGCCCGGCCTCGCCGACTCCAAGCTGCTCACCGAACGTGCCCGGGAGCGGTGCTACGACCAGGTCGTGAGGCGGGCCTTGGCCTGGTCGGTCGTCGTCATCGGGTCCGACGAGTGCGACCGGCTCGGCATGCACGTCGCCAACGTCGAGGCGCTGCGCCGGGCGGTGGCGCTGCTCGACGTGCCCCCGGCGTACGTGCTGACCGACGGGTTCCCGGTCGACGGGCTCGGCGTGCCCGGGCTCGCGGTGTGGAAGGGGGACCGGGTGGCGGCCTGCATCTCGGCGGCCAGCGTGCTGGCCAAGGTCACCCGGGACCGGATCATGACCGGGCTCGACGAGCGGTTCCCGGCGTACGACTTCAAGACCCACAAGGGCTACATCACCGACGTCCACGCCGACGCGCTCACCCGGCACGGCCCCTGCCCCGAGCACCGGATGCGGTTCGTCAACGTGCGGCGGGCCGCGGGCCTCGAGCCGGTGCCCGAGGTGCACAATGAGCTGGTGGAGGAAGCCCGATGAGCGCCGAGGACCTCGAGAAGTACGAGACCGAGATGGAGCTCACGCTCTACCGCGAGTACCGCGACGTCGTCGGGATCTTCAAGTACGTCGTGGAGACCGACCGGCGCTTCTACCTGTGCAACCAGGTCGACGTGAAGGCCCGCACCGAGTCCGGCGACGTGTTCTTCGAGGTGTCCATGACCGACGCGTGGGTGTGGGACATGTACCGCCCGGCCCGGTTCGCCCGCAACGTCAAGGTGCTGACCTTCAAGGACGTCAACGTCGAGGAGCTCTCGCCGCAGGAGATCGACCCACCGAAGGACTGACCTGCCGGGGTTGTCACTGGTCGAGGTAGAGGTCCGACGGCGGCGGGATGGGGTTGGAGCTCGGGTCCGCCCGGACGTTGAGGCAGGCGGGGTTGCCGTTCATCTCGATCGAGCTGACGACGATCGCGGAGTTGGTCTCGGTGCAGCCGTTGCCGTTCATCTGCAGGTCGCCGGACAGCATGTAGATGGCACCGCTCATGCCCGCGATCCCGTTCCCGGTCATGCGCATCGTCGCCTCGTTGTTGCGGTCGTAGGCGATGGTGACGCCTTGCAACGGACCGGACGTCGGCGGCGAGAGGGCGATGCTCCCGTTCCCCGCCGCGTCGAGGGTGGCGCCGGTCTGGCCAGAGGCGCACGCGACCGGGGCGCCGGCCGTGCCGCAGGTGAAGTAGAGCGTGACGCCGCTGCCGGCGATGACCGAGCTGGCGTTGCCGCTCTGGTCCCACTCGGTGCCTGACGGTCCGGAGATGACGTACAGGCCCGGGGTCAGTGTGCACAGCTCGTTCGGGAAGTTGAAGCCGCCGTAGAGGCCCGGGCCTTGGGTGCAAGGATCGGTCTTCGCCGTCAGCGACGTCATGGCGGGCGGCAGCGTGAGGTACGCCAGCGGGTCGGTGATCGCCGGCTGGCCCTGCTGGGCGTCCGGGGTGAAGTTGGTGGTGGGGTTGGGCGAGGCCGTCCCCTCGACGGTGATGGACCCGTCGGTGACGACGAAGCCGTTCGTGCCCACCGAGACGCTGCCGTTGAAGTGGACGTTGCCGCCGTCGACGAAGACGTCGCCGTTCTGCAGGTTGTGGGTCTGGCCGGTGCCAAGGACGCACACGATGCAGGGCAGGCCCGGGGGCTTGAGGGCGACGCGTGCGGCCGAGTCGACGGTGATGGTGCGGACACCGGAGAGCGTCCCCAGACCGGGCTTCAGCGTCTCGAGCGGGACTTTCACGCGGACCAGGGTCGGCGCGGTGGAGCTGTTGAAGGAGATGCAGGGCGTCGAGGCGGAGGGCACGTACGCCAGGGCGCCGGCGTCCGTGCACGTGGTCCACTCGGACATCGCGACGCCGAAGTTGGTGAGCGAGTAGCTCTTCGCCTCCGAGATCGCGGTCGCGAACTGCACGGTGCCGCTCGCGTCGTAGAGCTGGTTTCCGGCCGCAAGCGCGGCGGCGTCCGCGGCGTTCTGCGACTGTCGCTTGGTGTCACGGGCGAGGCCGAGGTCGACGACCATCGCGGCCACCACGAACAGCAGCACTGCGACGAGCGACACCATGACAGCGACGGCCCCCTGCTCGTCCCTCCTGCGGCTCACGGTCAGCACCCCGAGGGCCATGCCGGGGCGCCGGTCGGCAGGGTCGCCGACTGCGCGGTGAGCGGGCTGGGCACGGTGGTCGTCTTCTCGATGGACATCTGGGTCCGGGAGAAGATCCAGCCGTTGTCGGGCATCGGGAGCAGACCGGGCGTCTCGGTCTTCACCAGCGCGCAGACGGTCAGCGGCTGTCCCTTGGCCCACGAGGACGCCGACACCTTGATGTAGGCGTCGCCGGTGAGGGCGTCGATGCGGAGACCGGTCTTGCACGCCAGCTTGGCCATGTTGTCGGCGCTGGTGCAGGCGCCCTCGTTGGCGAAGTTGCCGACGACCCCGAGACGGGCGCCCTCACGGACTCCCTGACGGGTGTTGAGCGAGTCGTTGAAGTAGAGGCCGTACTGGATGATGCCGAACATCACCAGGAACAGGATGGGCATGACGAGGGCGAACTCGACCGCCGCAGCGCCTCGCGCGCCGCGGTGACGACGGTACGGCTTCCTCACGGGCACTCCTCGACATCACGGTCCCGCCGATAGGGCTGCCGGGGGACAACGGTCAGTGTGGTGCAGGCGCCAGGGCCGTCGCTGGGGAATGCAGAAATTCGATGCGCTGCTGTGGACCACCTTTCGTCCACAGGTCCGGCGGCTCGCGCCCTGTCCACAGCACCGGCCGTGAGCCGCGGTCACCGTCCCCGCGACCGGGGACGCTGGTCCGCGAGGAGGTCATCAGATGACGGACACGGCACGGACCCACCACCAGGCGCTCGGGAGCTACGGCGAGCGGATCGCCGCCGACCACCTGGTCGCGCAGGGGATGGTGGTGCTCGACCGCAACTGGCGGTGTGACGAGGGCGAGCTCGACCTGGTGCTCAAGGACGGGCCGACGCTGGTGGCGTGCGAGGTCAAGACCCGCACGACGCTCGACCACGGCACACCCCACGAGGCGGTGACCGACGCCAAGCTCGAGCGGCTGCGGCGGCTCGCGGTGCGGTGGGTCGAGGCGCGCGGGGTCCACCCACCGGAGACCCGGGTCGACCTCGTCGCCGTGCTGCGCCCTCTCAAGGGCAGGGCGCTCGTGGAGCACGTACGGGGGATCGGCTGATGGCCGTCGCGACGACCCCCACGATCGCCCTCGACGGTGCGGTCGGCCACCTGGTCGACGTCCAGGCGGACGTCTCGCCCGGCCAGGCGGGGCTGACCCTGGTCGGCCGGTGCGACGTGTCCCTCAACCAGGCGCCGGCCCGCTGCCAGATGGCGGTGCACAACACCCACCTCCCGTGGCCGACCAGCAAGCGGGTGACGATCCTGCTCTCGCCCTCCGACCTGCCCAAGCGCGGCACCCACTTCGACCTGGCGATCGCGCTGGCGGTGCTCAAGGCCGACCACCAGCTGCCCGGCGCCGAGGTGGAGGGATCGGTGTTCATCGGAGAGCTCACGCTCGGCGGCAGCCTCAGGTCGGTGCCCGGCGTGCTGCCGATGACGCTGGCCGCGGCCCGCCGGGGGATCCGGCGTGTCTTCGTGCCCGAGCCGCAGGCGCACGAGGCGGCGCTGGTCCCCGACATCGAGGTGCTCGGTGTCCGGTCGCTGGGCCAGGTCCTCGCCGAGCTCACCGGCGAGGAGGTGCCCGAGGCGCCTCCCGTCGCGCCCATGTCCGGCAGCCACCTGCTCGCGTGGCGGGGTCAGCAGCGGCTCGACGAGGTCGACATGGTCGACGTGCTCGGCCTGGCCGACCCCCGCTTCGCGGCGGAGGTGGCGGCTGCTGGTGGACACCACCTGCTGCTGAGCGGGCCCAAGGGCTCCGGCAAGACCACCCTGGCCGAGCGGATCCCCTCGATCCTGCCCGACCTCACGATCGAGGAGTCGATCGAGGTCACCGCCCTCCACTCGCTGGCGGGAGCGCTCGAGGAGGGGGACCGGCTGATCTCGCGGCCCCCGTTCTCGGCCCCCCACCACGACGCCAGCAAGGCCAGCATCATCGGCGGCGGCAGCGGTCGGGTGCGCCCGGGCGAGGTGAGCCGGGCCCACTGCGGCGTCCTGCTCCTCGACGAGTTCCCACTGCTGCGCACCGACGTGATCGACGCGCTCCGACAGCCGCTCGAGAGCGGCGACGTGACCATCGCCCGGGCGGACGACGCGGTGACCTATCCCGCGCGTGGGCTGGTCGTGTTCGCGGCAAACCCGTGCCCGTGTGGCGACTACCGGGCCGACGCCGGGGGCAACCGGTGCAGCTGTCGCGAGACCCAGCGCCAGGAGTACCGGCGCCGGGTGAGGGGACCGATCACCGACCGGATCGACATCACCCGTCACCTCCAGCCGCTGCGGCCCCACGACGCGCACGACCCCTGGGCGCGGCCCGAGGCGTCGGCGGTGGTCCGGGAGCGGGTGACCGCGGCGCGCGCCCGCCAGGCCGAGCGCTACGCGGGGCGGAGCTGGCGCCTCAACGGTCAGGCGCCCGGGCCGGCGCTCGCGCAGCAGTGGCCGCTCTCGCCGGAGGCACAGAAGGTGATCGACGACGAGATGTACGCCGGCAGGCTGAGCCGCCGCGGCGCGACCCGGGTCCACCGGATCGCCTGGACGGTCGCCGACCTGCGGGGAGCCGAGACGCCGTCCGTGGCCGACGCCGGGACGGCGCTGCGGCTGCGCACCGGCGCCCCGCTCTTGTCGTCGGCGCTCCGGCGGGTGGCCTCGTGATCGACGACCGGCTGGCCCGCGCGGGGCTGAGCCGGCTGGCCGAGCCCGGCGACACCCGGGTGCCGGCCGCGGTGGAGCACGTCGGCGCGGTGACCCTGTTCGAGGACGTCCTGGCCCAGCGGGGAGACCACGAGCGGACGCCCGGCAGTGCCGCGGGGCCCCGGCTGGTCGACGACACCGCACCCCGGCTGGTCGACCTCGACCCGGCGGCCGACCTCGAGCGGGCCGAGAGGCAGGGCATCCGTTTCGTGATCCCGAGCGACGACGAGTGGCCGACCCAGCTCGACGACCTGGCCCACTGCGACACGGTCCAGGAGCTCGGGGGCGCTCCGATCGGCCTCTGGGTCCGCGGACCGGTGCGGCTCGACGAGCTCGCCGGGTCCGTGGCGGTCGTCGGGTCGCGCTCGGCGACCACCTACGGCGAGGACGTCGCCCGCGAGATCGGGGCGGGTCTCGCCCGGGCGGGCCGGCCCCACGTGTCCGGCGCCGCGTACGGCATCGACCAGGCCAGCCACCGCGGTGCCGTGGCGGCCGGTGGCCCCTCGGTCGCCGTGCTCGCCTGCGGCGTCGACCGGGCCTACCCGATGCCCCACCGCGACCTGCTCGAGCACCTCGCGGCCACCGGCGCCGTCGTCAGCGAGCTGCCGCCGGGCTGCACACCGACCCGGATGCGGTTCCTGGCCCGCAACCGCGTGATCGCCGCCCTCACCCGCGGCACCGTCCTGGTCGAAGCTGCGATCCGCAGCGGCGCCCTCAACACCGCCCACTGGGCGATCAACCTGTCCCGCCCGCTGATGGGGGTGCCGGGGCCGGTCACGAGCGCCCAGTCGCAGGGGGTCCATGCCCACCTCCGCACGGGCGCCTCGCTGGTGACCGGTCCGGCCGACGTGCTCGAGCTGGTCGGCGGGTCTGGTCGTGACCTGCCGGTGGAGCCGCGCGGCCCCGAGCGCCCGCGCGACCGGCTCCAGCGGCGCCACCACCAGGTGCTGGAGGCGGTGCCGCGCCACGAGCCGGCCGACCTCGGGGCGATCGCGGCAGCGGCGGGCGTGGCGATCCTCGAGACCCAGCGGGCGCTGGCCTACCTCACCGAGCGCGACTTCGTCGTCGCGGAGGGGGCCGGGTGGCGACTCGGTGACCGCGCGCTCGCCGACCTCCGGGGATCGGGGCGATGACGGACATACGATCCCGGCATGGGCACCGACGTCGACGGCAGCGCCACGGACGCGCTTCCGGAGGCGTTCGCGCAGGTCCTCGCCGACTACGAGCGCCACCTGCTCTCCGAGCGCGACGCCTCGCCCCACACGGTCCGCAGCTATCTCGGTGACCTGGCCGGGCTTCTCGAGCACGCCCACCGGCTCGGGATCTCCTCCCTCGACGAGCTCGACCTCCGCGCCCTGCGCAGCTGGCTGGCCAACCAGCAGACCCGGGGCAAGGCACGGACCACCCTGGCCCGCCGCGCCACGTCGGCGCGGGTGTTCACCGCCTGGCTCGCCCGCACCGGCAGGGTCGCGGTCGACCCGGGCGCCAGCCTGGGCTCCCCGAAGGCCCACCGGACGCTGCCGTCCGTGCTGCGTGCCGACGAGGCGCGTGCGCTGGTCGAGGCGGCTGCGCGGCTGGCCGACGACGGCTCACCGACCGGGCTGCGCGACGTCGCGATGCTGGAGCTGCTCTACGCCACCGGCGTACGGGTCGGCGAGCTGGTCGGCCTCGACGTCGACGACCTCGACGGGGAGCGCCAGGTGCTGCGCGTGCTCGGCAAGGGCCGCAAGGAGCGGACGGTGCCCTACGGCCGGCCGGCGGCCAGGGCGGTCGATGCCTGGCTCGCCCGGGGACGTCCGGCGCTGCTGGCCGAGGGAGCCGGGGGCGCCCTGTTCCTGGGCGCCCGGGGCCGGCGGATCGACCAGCGGGCCGTCCGGACCCTCGTGCACCGCCGGATCGCCGACGTGCCGGGCGCGCCCGACCTCGGTCCCCACGGGCTCCGTCACACCGCCGCGACCCACCTGCTCGAGGGCGGCGCCGACCTGCGCTCGGTGCAGGAGCTGCTGGGCCACGCCTCCCTCGCCACGACGCAGCTCTACACCCACGTCAGCACCGACCGGCTCCGGAAGGCCTACCAGCAGGCACACCCGCGCGCCTGACCGACCGGTCAGGGCCAGAGCCGGATGCCGGCGGCCGGCGGCGCCCACCCGGCGTACGGCGAGGTCCGCGGCAGCGTCCAGGCTGCGGGGGCCCCGCCGCCGTCGGACGGCAGGCCGGCCAGGGGCAGCAGCCGCACCGGGCCACCCCCGACCAGGCGCAACGGGTCGAGGTAGGTCTCACCCCGGATCCAGCCCCAGTGCAGGCAGGCCCGGGGGAAGCAGTGCGAGCCCACCACACCGAGGGACCCGATGACCGCGCCGGCCGCGACCGGGGTGCCGCGGGGGAGGGTGGTCGCGACCGGCTCGTAGGTGGTGCGGGTGCCGCCGTGGGCGACGGTGACCACCGGCCTGCCGGCGATGGTGCCGGTGAAGGCGATCCGGCCGGGCAGCGCCGCCCGGACAGGCTGCCCGGGCTGCCCGGCGAGGTCGACACCCCGGTGGCCCGGTCCCCACGTCGACTCCGGGGGGTCGAACCCCCGGACCACCTCGGGCGGCTGCAGTGGCCACTGGCCCACCGGGTCGGTCGCCGCCCCGGCCGGGACGGGCACCGGGAGCGAGAGCGCGACAACCACGGCGAGGGCAGCGAGCAGGCGGTCGAGCAGCCGGACGAGCACGGTCATGCGTCCACCCTGCGGCCGTGGCGGCGGGTGGGCGAGGCGACCGGCGCCGGCTGTGGAGGGGCCGGTCCGGAGCAGGCGTGTGGACGACTCACGGCCTCGGGCTGCCGGGACCCGCTCGGATTCGCCGACCGGTGCAGCGGTCGACTATCCTGCCAGGAGCAGTCCGTCCCGTACGGGCTGACTTCGCACGTTCGCAGACCACGACGGAGTGCATCCCTGGCTCCGACCGCCCGTGGGCGTCGATCCTCGGTCCCGACCTGCAGGTCGGGTCGGATCGCGCGTGAGCGTCAGGGCCGACGGCACCCGCCCGAGGCAGCAACTGAAAACAACCAAGCGTGGGCGTGACCCGGCTCGGCCTGCTGTGCACACAGTCGAAGGTCGAGCTGACGGGGAGCGCCTCGCGACCACAGGAGATCTCCATGGCAGTCGTCACCATGCGCCAGCTTCTCGAGAGCGGCGTCCACTTCGGTCACCAGACCCGTCGCTGGAACCCGAAGATGAAGCGCTTCATCATGACCGAGCGCAACGGCATCTACATCATCGACCTGCAGCAGTCGCTGGCCTACATCGACCGCTGCTACGCGTTCGTCAAGGAGACCGTCGCCAAGGGCGGCACCGTGATGTTCGTCGGCACCAAGAAGCAGGCCCAGGAGGCCATCGCCGAGCAGGCGATGCGCGTCGGCATGCCCTACGTCAACCAGCGCTGGCTGGGCGGCATGCTCACCAACTTCCAGACCGTGCACCAGCGGATCAACCGCCTCAAGGAGCTCGACGAGATCGACTTCGACGACGTCGCCGGCAGCAGCCGCACCAAGAAGGAGCTGCTGCAGATGCGCCGCGAGCGCGACAAGCTGGAGAAGTCGCTGGGCGGCATCCGCGAGATGGGCCGTACGCCGTCCGCCGTGTGGATCGTCGACACCAACAAGGAGCACCTCGCCGTCGAGGAGGCCCGCAAGCTGCGGATCCCGATCATCGGCATCCTCGACTCCAACTGCGACCCCGACCTGGTCGACTACCCGATCCCGGGCAACGACGACGCCATCCGCGCCGTCGGCCTGCTGACCCGCGTGGTCGCCGACGCCGTCGCCGAGGGCCTGATCGCCCGCTCCGGCGCGAAGACCGACACCGCTGCCTCGGGTGACGTCGCCACCGACGAGCCGCTGGCCGAGTGGGAGCGCGAGCTGCTGCAGGGTGACGCCGACAAGGCCGCCGTCCGGGCCACTGGTGGCGACCAGGCCACCGAGGACACCCCGGCCGCCGAGGCCACCGGTGCCGCGTCCGAGGCGCCCGCCGCCGAGACTGCGACCGAGGCGCCCGCCGCCGAGGCTGCGACCGAGGCGCCCGCCGCGGAGACTGCGACCGAGACCGCCACCGAGACCGCCACGGAGACCGCCACGGGGGCCGTCGAGGCCCCCACCGCCGAGGCACCCGTCGAGACGGCGGCAGCCACCGGCACCGACGTCGCCGAGGGCGAGTTCGGCGCGGGTTCGGCTGCTCCGCTCGAGAGCGGCGACGCGCCGGCCGGCTTCGAGATCAAGGGCAACAAGACCTCGAAGAAGTTCCACGCCCCGTCCAGCCCCTGGTACGACCGGACCAACGCCGAGGTGTGGTTCCGCTCCGCCGAGGCCGCCGAGGCCGCCGGGTTCGTCAACGCCGAGGCCAAGGCTGACGAGAAGGCCGACGACCAGGCCTGAGGCCCGCTCCGTGCCCGGGCCCATCTGGGGCCCGGCACGGACCACCACACTGACGAGTACGAGAGAAGGGGAAGACATGGCTGTCTCCGCCGCTGACGTCAAGAAGCTCCGGGAGCTCACCGGGGCCGGGATGATGGACTGCAAGAAGGCGCTCGAGGAGGCCGAGGGCGACTTCGACAAGGCCGCCGAGCTGATCCGCATCAAGCTGGGCAAGAAGATGGCCGCCCGCGGTGCGGAGCGCGAGGCCTCCGCCGGGCTGGTCGCCACCTCCGGCGGCGCCCTGGTCGAGGTCAACTGCGAGACCGACTTCGTCGCCAAGGGTGACGAGTTCGTCGCCACCGCCCAGCGGATCGCCGACGCGGCCGCCGAGGCCAAGGCTGCCGACGCCGCGGCGCTCCGGTCGGTCCCGCTCGACGGCAAGACCGTCGGCGAGGTCGTCGACAACCTGGCCATCACCATCGGCGAGAAGATCGAGCTCGGTCGCGTCGCCTACTTCGAGGGCAACGTCGTCTCCTACATGCACAAGCGCGCGGCCGACCTGCCGCCCGCGGTGGGTGTGCTCGTGGAGTTCGACGGCGACGAGCAGGGAGCCCGCGGTGCGGCGATGCAGATCGCCGCGATGCGCCCGAAGTTCCTGACCCGCGACGAGGTCCCTGCCGACCAGGTCGAGAAGGAGCGCGAGATCGCCGAGGCCACCTCCCGTGAGGAGGGCAAGCCCGAGCAGGCGATCGCCAAGATCACCGAGGGCCGGCTCAACGGCTTCTTCAAGGAGGTCGTCCTCCTCGAGCAGCCGTCCGTGACCGAGAACAAGAAGTCGGTCAAGGCCGTGCTCGACGAGGCCGGCACCAACGTGACCCGCTTCGCACGGTTCGAGGTCGGCGCCTGACGCACACCTCATCGGCACGGGCCGGTCGGACCACGAGATCCGGCCGGTCCGTGCTGCATGTGGTGGTGCTCCTCCCCGCCCTGCTGCTGGCCGGCTGCTCCGGCGGTTCCGCCGAGGAGGCAGGCTCGTGCGACGAGCCGCTGGGGCGTACGTCGGCCCGCGCCCCCGCCGGTCTGCTGCTGGCGCGGCCCGCCGCGGAGGGCCGCGAGGCATGCAACCCGACGTTGCGCACGCTGCGGCGCCTGGTCCGGAGCACGCCGGAGGGCGAGCGGATCCGGATCGTCGGGAACTCGTTCTCGTTCGTACCGCTCGCCGAGGACCTCGCCGCGGCCCACGAGCGCGGGGTGGACGTCCAGGTGCTCATCGACCGGCAGGCGTCGGGGGAGTGGCAGGCTCCGAGCGTGCTCCGCGACGCGCTCGGCGACGACCGGCGGGCGGACTCGTTCGTCCAGCTCGCCCCCGGCGGGGTGCACCAGAAGGTGTGGTCGTTCACCCGCACCGGATCCTCGCGCGACGTGGTCCTGGTGGGCTCGATGAACCTCACCTACCACTCGGCCGGCCAGTACACCGACGTCTGGTCCTGGGTGGGCCGCCCCGACGTACGACGGGTGTTCGACCGCCGGTTCGAGGTGCTGTCGCGGACGCTGCCCGACGTGCCGGCCATGGACCCGGTGCAGCTGGGCCGCACCCGGGTGTGGTTCTCCCCGGGCTACACCGGGGAGACCGACCCCGTCCGCGCCGTGCTGGAGGCGGTGCCGCCCGTGGGGGCGCGGATCCAGGTCGCGATGTACGCCTGGCTCGACGAGCGGGGCATCGGCCTCGCGCAGCTGCTCGCCGAGAAGGACGCGGCCGGTGCTGACGTCGAGGTGGTGCTCGGCCCCAGCGCGGGCGAGCTGGTCCGCGGGGTGCTGGCGGAGTCGGGGATCGAGGTGCACCGGGGCGTCTACGGCGACGGCGACGACCTCCACCACAAGCTGGCGGTCGTGTCCCACCCGGCGATGGGCGGCGGCCAGGAGCGGTTCGTGCTGACCGGCTCCGACAACTGGACCACGAAGTCGCTCGACCGCCCCGAGGTGCTGCTGCAGCTCCGGCCGGACGACGACGCGTTCGACCGGTACCGGCGCTGGATCGACGCGCTCGTGGCCCGCGCGGAGCGCGAGGACGGCTGATCGGCGCCGACCCCGGCAGGGTAGTGTCGCCCACGTCGGCAGCCGTCCCGGAAGGAGCCGTGTGACCAGGTTCGATCGTGTCTTGCTCAAGCTCTCGGGCGAGGTCTTCGGTGGCGGCAAGGTCGGTGTCGACCCCGACGTCGTGGCCTCCATCGCCCGCGAGATCGCGGCGGTCGCCCGGCAGGGCGTCGGCGTCTGCATCGTGGTGGGCGGGGGCAACTTCTTCCGCGGGGCCGAGATGCAGCAGCGCGGCATGGACCGGGCGCGTGCCGACTACATGGGCATGCTCGGCACGGTCATGAACTGCCTCGCGCTCCAGGACTTCCTCGAGAAGGAGGGCATCGAGACCCGGGTCCAGACCGCGATCGCGATGGGCCAGGTCGCCGAGCCGTACATCCCGCGCCGCGCGATGCGCCACCTCGAGAAGGGGCGGGTCGTGATCTTCGGCGCCGGTGCCGGCATGCCGTTCTTCTCCACCGACACCGTCGCCGCGCAGCGCGCGCTCGAGACCAAGTGCGAGGTCGTGCTGATGGCCAAGCAGGGCGTCGACGGGCTCTACTCCGCCGACCCCAAGCTCGACCCGACGGCGACCAAGTACGACACGATCAGCTACCAGGACGTCCTGCTCCAGGGGCTCAAGGCCGCCGACGCCACCGCCTTCGCCCTCTGCATGGAGAACAAGATGCCGCTCATCGTCTTCGGTGCCGAGGAGGGCGCGATCGCGAAGATCGTGGCGGGTGAGAAGATCGGCACGCTGGTCAGCTGACCGGCGCGAGACACGAGGACACAGGAGCAGCCGTGATCAACGACATCCTCTCCGAGGCCGACCAGAAGATGGACAAGTCGGTCGAGGCGACCCGTGAGGACTTCGCGACGATCCGGGCGGGACGCGCCAACCCGGCGATGTTCGCCAAGCTGACGGCCGACTACTACGGCACCCAGACGCCGCTCCAGCAGCTGGCCTCGTTCACCTCCCAGGACGCGCGGACCATCATCGTGGCGCCGTTCGACATGGGCGCGATGGCCAACATCGAGAAGGCGATCCGCGACTCCGACCTCGGCGTCAACCCCGCCAACGACGGCAAGACCATCCGCTGCGTCTTCCCCGAGCTCACCGAGGAGCGGCGCAAGGAGTACATCAAGCTCGCGCGGTCCAAGGCCGAGGAGGGCCGGGTCGCGGTCCGCAACCTGCGGCGTACCGCCAAGCAGGCCCTCGAGAAGCTGGAGAAGGACGGCGAGGTCGGCAAGGACGACGTGACCGGTGCCGAGAAGCGGCTGGACGGCGCGACCAAGAAGCACACCGACGCCATCGACGAGCTGCTCAAGCACAAGGAATCCGAGCTGCTCGAGGTCTGAGCCCCGCGCCATGACGACCACCCCTGCCCCGCCGAAGGACCACGGTCGGGCCGGACGCAACCTCCCGGCCGCGATCGGCTCCGCCCTGGTGCTGCTCGCCGCCATCGGCGCGTCGCTGGCGTTCTGGAAGACCGCCTTCCTGCTGATCATCGCCGCGGCCGTCGTGGTGGCGATCTGGGAGCTGCGGCAGGGCCTGATGTCGCGCGACATCGACCTGCCGGAGCAGCCGCTGATGGTCGGTGGTGTCGTGATGGTGGTGGTCGCCTACTTCTGGGGTGCCCCCGCCCTGGTCACCGCCACCGCCGTGAGCGCGCTGGTCACCATGCTCTGGCTGCTGCGCCGCGGGGTGGACGGCTACGTCCAGACCGCCACCGCCTCGGTCTTCACCCTCGTCTACGTGCCGTTCCTCGGCAGCTTCGTCGCGCTCATGCTCGCCGAGGGCGGGGCCACCGACTTCGAGCCGTGGGACGACGGCGTCCGGGGGATCCTGGTGTTCATCCTGGTCACCATCGCCTCCGACATCGGCGGGTACGTCGCCGGCGTGCTGTTCGGCCGGCACCCGATGGCCCCCGTGATCTCGCCCAAGAAGTCGTGGGAGGGGCTCGCCGGGTCGGTCGTCTCCTGCGTGGTCGTCGGCTGGCTGCTGGTCGTCAACCTGCTCGACGGTCCGTGGTGGGTCGGGGTGGTCCTCGGCCTGATCGCCGCGGTGATGGCGACCCTCGGCGACCTCTGCGAGTCGGTCATGAAGCGCGACCTGGGCGTCAAGGACATGAGCCAGGTGATCCCCGGTCACGGCGGCCTGATGGACCGGCTCGACTCGCTGCTCGCGACCATCGCCCCCATCTGGCTGCTGCTCCACTACACCGTCTTCACCCCCTGATCCGCCCGGCCGAGCCGTGGTCTCGCGCGTCGGCAGCGCCCACAGTCGGGGGGTCTCGAGGCTCGGCGCCAGCGCGCCTCGCACCTCGACCTCCGGTGGGCTCGAAACCCCTGTCACGACCGCAGGGCGGTGACCACCGGCGCGGGCCACAGCGGACCGGGGCGGCACCGGATCCCGGGTCCCGGGAGGGGCTGTGAATGCCCCGATCTCATCGCCGTCGAGCCTCACCGACCGATCGGCGGGCGCGGCGTACCGTGGTGGCCATGACCGCGCAGACCAACGAGGGCTCGGCCCCGACCAGCATGGTCGACGAGACCCCCGGGCCGACCCGGGACCGACACCACCCGACGTTCGTCGCGCTGGCCGGCTTCTTCGCCGGCCTGATGTTCGTCACGGTCGTGCCGGGCGGCTTCGCCGGGGTGCTGCGGCTGCTGTTCCCGTTCGAGACCGCCGAGCGGCTGTTCCCGATCGTGGCGGTCGCCCTGGTCGTCCCCGCGGTGCTGGTCGCCAACCCCCGCTCCCGCCGGTTCGGCCTCTACATGGTCCTCGGGATGCTGGTCACGGCCCTGGTGGTGCTGGGCGTGACCTCGCTGGTCCTCTACTACATGGTGCGCCAGCAGCAGGGCTGACGACAGCGCTGGCCGGTCTCGCGAATCGGGCGGCACCGCCCGGGCGTGGGAGGATCGGCCCGATGTCCGAGTCAACGCCGGGACCCACCGAGCCCACCCGCGCACTGCCGCTGGTCATGAACGAGCCCCGCGGCCGCAAGAAGCCGCCGCGGCACCTCGCCGACCTCACCGAGGCCGAGCGGGCCGAGGCCGCCACCGCGGCCGGGCTCCCGGCCTTCCGGGCCCGGCAGCTCTCGACCCACTACTTCAGCCGGCTGGTCGACGACCCGGCCGAGATGACCGACCTCCCTGCCACACAGCGCGAGGAGCTGGTCGCGACGCTGCTCCCGCCGCTGATGACCCCGCTGCGCACCCTCGAGGCCGACCGCGGCACCACCCGCAAGACGCTCTGGAAGCTCTTCGACGGCGCACTGGTCGAGTCGGTGCTGATGCGCTACCCCGGCCGGGTCACGATGTGCGTCTCCAGCCAGGCCGGCTGCGGCATGGCGTGCCCGTTCTGCGCGACCGGCCAGGGCGGCCTGGAGCGCAACATGTCGACCGCCGAGATCGTCGAGCAGGTGGTCGCCGGCGCCCGGTCGCTGGCGCGCGGCGAGGTGCCGGGCGGCCCCGGCCGGGTCTCCAACGTGGTCTTCATGGGCATGGGCGAGCCGCTCGCCAACTACAAGGCCGTGATCGGTGCCGTACGACGCCTCACCGACCCGGCCCCGGGCGGGCTCGGCATGTCCGCGCGAGGCGTGACCGTGTCGACCGTGGGCCTGGTGCCGCGGATCCGGCAGCTGACCGAGGAGGGCATCCCGGTCACGCTGGCGCTCAGCCTGCACGCGCCCGACGACGAGCTGCGCAACGAGCTGGTGCCGATCAACACCCGGTTCTCCGTGGACGAGACGGTGCAGGCGGCCTGGGACTACGCGCGCACCACCAAGCGGCGGGTCTCCATCGAGTACGCCATGATGCGCGGCATCAACGACCAGGCCTGGCGGGCCGACCTGCTCGCCGACGTGCTGCTCGCGCACGGCGACTGGGGCTGGGTCCACGTCAACCTGATCCCGCTCAACCCGACGCCCGGCTCGAAGTGGACCGCGTCCGACCCCGCCGACGAGCGCGAGTTCGTACGCCGGCTGGAGGCGAAGGGCATCCCGACAACGGTCCGCGACACCCGTGGTCGCGAGATCGACGGCGCCTGCGGCCAGCTCGCCGCCACCGAGTCCTGACGGAGTCGCTCAGCCGATGACCGCGGCCGCCTCCTCGACGGTGTCGACGAGGTGGACCCGACCGGCCATCACCCGCTCGCCCGCGAGCCGGTGCAGCAGCGGCCACACCGGCAGCTCCTCGGTCCAGTGGCGGCGCCCGACCAGCACCATGGGGGCGACCGAGGCGGGGTCGGCGTAGTAGTTCTCGCAGGCGTCCTGGAAGACCTCCTGCACGGTGCCCGCCGCACCGGGCAGGAACACGGTCCCGGCGTCGCAGATCTCGAGCAGCACCGCCTCGCGCACCGCGTTGCGGACGTACTTGGCGATGGCGGACGCGAAGACGTTGGGCGGCTCGTGGCCGTAGTGCCACGTGGGGATGCCCAAGGTGTCGGTGGTGCCCGCGACGCTCGCGAGGGCGCCGAGGCCGGCGTCCGCCCACGCCCCGATCCGGCCGCGGTAGTCGGGCACGCGCGTCACGGCGGCCAGCACCACCTCGACCTCGTCGTCGGACCGTGCCGCCAGCCGGGCACCGAGGTTGGCCGCCTCCATCGCGCCGGGGCCGCCGCCGGTCGCCACGGTGCGGCGGTGGCCGAGCAGCCGCCCGAGGCGTACGGCGTCCGCGTAACCGGGGCTCCCGCGCTCGACGCCGTGGCCGCCCATGACGCCGACCACCGAGCGTCCGGCGACCCACGTCGCGAGCGCCTGGTCGATGGCGTGGTCGTGCAGGGTGGCGGCGAGCAGGCCGTCGTGGTCGAGCCCGGACTCGGCCCAGGCGTAGCCGCGGGCGTCGAGGCTGGTGGCGTAGCCGGCGTCGCCGTAGAGCTCGGCGGCGGTGTAGAGCGCGCCTCGGTAGGGGTCGAGCGGGACGTCGGGGAGCGTCGGGAAGACCACGGCGCCGCGTCCCTCGACGTCAGCCTCGTCGCCGTCGGCGAACCGGCAGCCGAGGAACATCGCGCCCGCGACCCGGCGCGACCGCAGCTGCTCGCCGCGCCCGCGCAGGTCCAGCGAGCGGCACCGCCAGCCGCCGAGGTCGTGCGCACCGGCGGCGAGGCGGTGGTCGAAGTCGTCGAGGTCGTCGACGTCGACGACCCGGCCGCGGCGGTGTCTCACGGCGCCGACCCTACGCATCGCCGGCGGAGCAGACCCTAGAAGGCGTGCGCCACCAGCTCGGCGAACAGCTCGTGCTCGTCGACCTCCAGCCCCCGCGCCCGGAACCACCGGCACACGTTGGTGCAGTCGCGCAGCATGAAGTCCATGCCCGCCGGGTTGCCGACCAGGTCGACGGTCTGCGGCAGGTCGATCACCACCAGCCGGTCACCGGCGGCGAGCACGTTGTACGCCGACAGGTCGCCGTGGACCAGCCCGTGCCGGGCCAGCTCGGCCAGGACGTTGCGCAGCTGGTCGAAGTACGACGCGAGCAGCGCGCGGTCCGGCCGGGTCTGCGCCAGCCGGGGGGCCGTCTCGCCGTCGACGGTGACCCACTCCATGAGCAGCTCGGTCCCGTCGAGCTGGACGGGGTACGGGACCGGCAGCCCGAGCTCGTGGCACTTCACCAGCGCCTGCCACTCCGACCACGCCCACTGGCCGGCCGCGACCGACCGACCGAAGGAGGTCTTCTTGGCCATGGCGCGGGCGTCGCGGGTGTTGCGGACCCGCCGGCCCTCGGTGTAGCTGGCCGCGCGGTGGAAGGAGCGGTGCTCCTCGGTGCGGTAGCGCTTGGCGGCCATCACGACGCCGCTGCCGGGGTCGTGCGGGTCCGCCCGCTCCAGCAGGAAGACGTCGGCCTCCTTGCCGGTCTTGAGGATGCCGAGCTCGGTGTCGACGGCGCCGCGCGACGTCACGACCCAGTCGGGACGCGGCTCCGGGCCGCGGCACAGCGGGTCGACGTCGTACCAGGTGGTCCAGCGTTGCCCGTCGTCGTCGGGCTCGTCGTAGGTCTGGAAGTCGAAGACGAAACGAGGGTCGATGCCCCCGTCGGGGTGGTGCTCAGAGAGTGACTCTCGGATGTTCAACGGTGCTCCGGGTGAGAGAAGGGGTGCGGTCTGCGGACAGGCCGGTGACAGTGATGGACATGTCACGCTCCTCTCTCCTCGGAAAGCTCGGGCCCGCGGAAGAACGCCGCGCGGCCCCACCATGGTGACGGTGGGGCCGCGCGAGGGCAACTGCTTTTTCGTGATGGTCCCGGGCAAGCGTCGGCCCGGGGCTGCTCGGTCCAGGGGACTCCCACTTCGGCGGTGAGTTCCTCCGCCGCTTCCCGGTCGGGACGGTGGGTGGGCCACCGCCGACACCTGAGTCGCTTTGTCGCTGTGGCTCCCGCACAGTCCGCTGGTCGGGAACGGTGGACCAGCCACCGCTGGCCCGCTCGGCCGCCCGACGGTTCGTACCAGCCGGTCCGGTAGGGCAGCTGCGCGGCCCCCCGGCACGGTGCCGGCGCCCGGGCAGGTCGACGACCGCGAACAGGCCCTCCGTCCCGGGCCGGGGACGCGCGCGGGGACCAGCGTGTCCTCGCCGGTCCCCACCAGCACCGTCTTCCCTCGGTGCTGGTGGCCGTCCCCGGCCCGGGAGGCCTCGACCCGCACCCACTGGTGAGCTGCGGCTGCACGATTCGTACCTCCGGGCGGCCCCATGTCCGCCTGGTCGTGTCATGTTTCCTGCCGAGTCAGTGCTGCTGGGTCCTGGATGGGCGGCTCCTTCCGAGGGGTGTCCGGTGCGGTGGTCCTAGGCCGCGACGGAGCCGCGGAGCGGGAGCTCCAGCTCCGCGACCCGGACGAGGTCGTCGTCGACGTGGACGACGGGACGGCCGGCGCGCTGCAGGATGCTGGCGGCGATGCCGGCGCGGAAGCCGGAGCGGCAGTAGACCCAGATCTCGCCGGCGGGCAGCTCGTCGAGCCGCTCCTCGAGCTCGTGGAGCGGTACGTGGAGGGCGCCCCGGACGCCGCCGGAGTCGAACTCGTCGTGCCGGCGGACGTCGAGCAGCACCGGCCGCGGGTCGGCCTCGCGCAGCGCCTCCCAGCCGACCCGGCGGAGGCTGGCGGGGAGCAGCGTCCCCGAGGAGAGGACGTGGGTGCCGACACCCTCGATGCCGATGCCGGCCAGGTCGGTCACCGCGGCGTCCAGCAGCGTCGGGTCGTCCGCCAGCAGCACGATGTCGTCCTGCCACGGCACCAGCCAGCCGACGTACGTCGCGAACTGGTGGCCGTGCTCGACGTTGAGGCTGCCGGCGACGTGGCCGTCGGCGTACTCCACGCGCTGCCGGACGTCGATCACCCACTGCCCGGAGAGGACCGCGTCGGTGACGCCCTCGACCGTGACCCTGACGGCCGGCCTTCCGGGAGAGTCCCCCGCGCCCTCCCGGTTGAGGTCGGCCATGTGCCGGTAGTAGGACGGCACCGGCCCGTAGCCGGAGACCAGGTCCGAGACGAAGGTGTCGAGGTCCAGCGTCAGCGCCGGGTTGACCAGGTGCTCCTCGCCCACGGTGCCGCTGTCGTCCTGGCCCGCGACGCCGCCCGCGCAGAAGCTGCCGAAGCCGTGCGTCGGCAGCAGCACCGTACGGCGCGGCAGCTCGGCGAGCCGCCGCGCGGTCGACCACTGGGCGCGCGCCAGGTCGGTGGTGCGGTCGGGCGAGACCAGGTCGGTGCGGCCGACGGTGCCGTGGAGCAGGCTGCCGCCGGAGAGCAGGGCCGCGGGACCGACGCCGTCCCCCACCAGGAACGCCTGGTGGTGCTCGGTGTGGCCGGGGGCGTGCAGCACCTCGAGAGCCAGCCCGCCGACGTCGACGACGTCGCCGCTGCGGACGCCCACGTGGGGTACGGCGACCCGCTCGGAGGCGGAGACGAGGTAGTCGGCGCCGTGCCGCCGCGCGAGCAGCGGGGCACCCGAGACGTAGTCGTTGTGGACGTGGGTGTCGGCGACCGCCCGGATCTCGACCCCGGCCTCGTCTGCCGCGGCCTCGACCACCGTGTGGTCGCGCGGGGGGTCGACGACGACGCCCTGGCTGCCGTCGTGCAGCAGGTAGCAGCGGTTGCCGAGCTGGGGGAGGGGGACGGTGACGATCTGCACGGGCACTCCTGTCGCGACTTCGGTCTAGTAATCCAACTAAGTTAATAGAGTTTGACCACACGACAACGCCGTTGTCCACTCGATCAGGCCGTGTCGTCTAGATTCGTGGTCGTGATCACACCGTCCCGCCGCACGCCGCCCGCGCGTGCCCCGCGCCGCCTGTCCCGCGTCGTCCCCGCCACCGCTCTCGCGCTCGTGGCCGGGGTCCTCGGTGCCCCCGCGGCGACGGCGGCGCCCGAGCCCGGCGCGGCCGGGATCGGCGACCCCTACTTCCCGCTCGACGGCAACGGCGGCCTCGACGTCACCCACTACGACGTCCACGACCGCTACCGGTTCGGCAGCGGGCGGCTCTCCGGGTACACCACGCTCACCGTCGAGGCCACCCAGGACCTGTCGTCCTTCCACCTCGACTTCCTGCTGCCCGTGCGCGGCGTGCGCGTCGACGGCGTGGCTGCGGACTTCTCCAAGCCCCGCCAGCACGAGGTCCGGATCGAGCCCGCCTCGCCGCTGGCGGAGGGTGACGAGTTCACGGTGCGGGTGTCCTACTCCGGGCTCCCGCAGCGCCGCTCGTACGACGGGGAGAGCAACTGGCTCGCCGACCGCCACGAGGTCGTGGCGATGAACCAGCCCCACATGGCCCCGTGGTGGTTCCCGGCCAACGACCACCCCGCCGACAAGGCGCTGATGGACATCTCGATCACCGTGCCGTCCGGCAAGAAGGTCGTCGCCAACGGACTCCCGGTCGACCGCGAGCGCCACGGCTCCCGGACGACCCACCACTGGCGGGCCGACGAGCCGATGGCGACCTACCTCGCGATGTTCGCCGCCGGCCCGTTCCACGTCGAGCGGAGCCAGGTCGCGACCCGGCAGGGCGGTCCGGTGCCGGTACGGCTGCTGGTGTCCAAGCGGCTCAGCGACGAGCGCTACGCGGCGAGCCTGAAGATGCTCCGGCGTACGCCACGGCTGCTGCGCGAGCTCCAGGCCGACCTCGGCGACTACCCCTTCTCGACCGCCGGTGGCCTGGTCACGAGCCTGCCCGTCGGGTTCGCCCTGGAGAACCAGACGATCCCGACCTACTTCTGGGTCGGCCGGGGCGACTACGACTGGCTCGTCGTGCACGAGCAGGCCCACCAGTGGTTCGGCGACTCCGTCGCCGTCCAGCGATGGGCCGACATCTGGCTCAACGAGGGCGGGGCGACCTTCTTCGAGATCCGCCACCGCGAGCTCAACCGCAACCTCGACCCGCAGATGTGGCTGCAGCGCCAGTGGCAGAAGTACGAGCCGCAGGACGCGTTCTGGAACGTCAACATCGCGGACCCCGGCGCGGGCCGGATCTTCGCCAACCCGATCTACTACCGCGGCGGGATGACCTTCCAGGCGCTGCGCCACCGGATCGGCGAGGCCGACTACTGGCGGCTGCTGCGCCGGTTCGTGAGGACGTACGAGGGGCGCAACGCGACGACCGAGGACTTCGAGGCGATGGCCGAGGACGTCAGCGGCCAGGACCTCGACGGGTTCTTCGGCGCGTGGATCCACAGCACGGACCGGCCGGCCCACACCGAGGCCAACGGGCTGGAGTGACCGGCGGCGCGGACCGGCCCCCTGTCGGTCAGCGCAGCCGGACCGACAGGCAGGTGACGCAGCCTTCGAGCTTCTCGAACTCGGAGATGTCGACGGCGACCACCCGGAGCCCGCGCCGCTCGAAGAGCTCACGGGTGCGGGGCGCGTCGGTCGCCATCAGCACCGTCCCGCCGTCCAGCAGCACCACGTGGGCCCCCGACTCCTCGGGCACGGGGAGGAACGGGTCCCACACGGTCGGGTCGTCTACCAGCGGCTCGTGGCCGACCACGGTGCCGTCCGGGAGCGCGGTGACGGCGCTCTTGAGGTGCAGCACCCGGGTCACCGGCACGGGCACCACCCGGGCGCCCAGCGGCGCGAGGTGGGCGGCCAGCTGGTCGGCCCCGGTCCGGTCGGTGCGTCCGCCCAGGCCGACCCACACGGTGCCGCCGTGCTTGAGGACGTCGCCGCCGTCGAGGGTCCCGGGCGGCTCGATCCGGGCGATCCGGAGGCCGAGACCGCGCAGTGTCTCCTCGGTCGCGGCGGTCTCCGGGCGGCGCTCCGTGGCGCCGGGACGCGTGATCACGGCGAGGTCGCCGTACACGACGACGGTGTCCTCGACGAAGACCGCGTCCGGGCAGTCGTCGGCTGCTGGCACCTCGACCGTCTCCCACCCCTCCGCCTGCAGCGCGTCCACGTAGCCCTCCCACTGCCGGAGAGCGAGGTCGACGTCGACGGGGGTCCGGGCGAGGTGGGTCAGCAGTCCCTCGGCGAGGCGGGGGCCGGGTCGGCGGACCAGGGCGCGTGGCATGGCGCCAGCATCGCACCCACCCGGAGGTCGAGGGGGCTTCCGGCCCTGCCCACGGTCACGGGGTCTCGAGGCTCACGTCCCACGGGCGACCTCCGCCGCCCCTCGGAGGTTGAGGTGCGAGCGGAGCGAGCCTCGAGACCCCCGCAGCGTGTACAGGGCGTTGACTGCGGTGCTTCCGGCCCTGCCCACTGTCACGGGGTTTCGAGGCTCAGGCCTTGGCGGCCTTCGCACCTCAACCTCCGACCTCCGCCGCCCTCGGAGGTTGAGGTGCGAGCGGAGCGAGCCTCGAAACCCCGAGCGTGCGCAGGGCGGTGACCGGTGCTTTCGGCAGTGCCAATGGTCACGGGGTTTCGAGGCTCAGGCCTGGCGGCCTTCGCACCTCAACCTCCGACCTCCGCCCCCCTCGGAGGTTGAGGTGCGAGCGGAGCGAGCCTCGAAACCCCCGAGCGTGTGCAGGGCGGTGACTGCGGTGCTTCCGGCAGTGCCATGTCACGGGGTTTCGAGGCTCAGGCCTTGGCGGCCTTCGCACCTCAACCTCCGACCTCCGCCGCCGCTCGGAGGTTGAGGTGCGAGCGGAGCGAGCCTCGAAACCCCGGAGCGTGTGCAGGGCGGTGACCTCGGGGTCAGCCGCCGATCAGCGGCGCGACCGCCCGGGCGATGACGCTGGGGCGGCGGGTGAGGCGTTCCTCGTGGTCGGCCAGGGTCATCGCGCGGAGCCCGGTGTTGATGCCGAGCCACCGCAGCGGCTCCGGCTCCCAGCGCCGTGAGCGGTGGCCCACCCACGGCAGCCGGGTCAGGGCGGTGTCCCGCCCGAGGACGAGGTCGCGCAGGGTGCGGCCGGCGAGGTTGGTCGTCGCGACGCCGTCGCCGACGTAGCCCCCGGCCCAGCCGAGGCCGGTCGTGGGGTCCAGGCCCACCGACGCGCGCCAGTCGCGGGCGATGCCGAGCGCGCCGCCCCAGGCGTGGGTGACCCGGACGTCGTCGAGCACCGGCAGCAGGTCGACCAGGGTCGCGCGGAGCGCGGCGAAGACGCGGTGCTCGTCCTCGAAGCGCGGGGCCACGCGGGAGCCGAAGTGGTACGGCGCCCCACGGCCGCCGAAGACCAGCCGGTCGTCGGCCGTGCGCTGCCCGTAGATGATGAGGTGCCGGTGGTCGGTGAACGTCTCCCGCCGCGCCAGCCCGATCCGGTCCCAGGTCTGCGGCGGCAACGGCTCGGTCGCGATCACCAGCGAGTAGACCGGCACCATGGTCCGCCGCTCACCCGCCAGTCCCGCGGTGTAGCCCTCGGTCGCCCGCAGCACCTGGCCGGCCCGCACGGTGCCGGCCGTGGTCTCGACCCGGCCGGGGGTGAGCCGCAGCGCGCGGGTGTGCTCGTGCACCCGGACCCCGCGGCGGGTCACCGAGTCCGCCAGGCCGCGGGCGAGCCGCAGCGGGTGGATCGCCGCGCAGTCGGGGGTGTAGAGGCCGGCCACGGTCCGGGTCCCGTCCAGCACCGCGCGTGCGGCGGACTCGTCGAGCAGGGTGAGCTCGTCGTCGGTGATGCCCCAGCTCCGCGCGTGGGCGACCTCGGCGCGGGCGCGGGTGAGCTGCGCCCGGTTGCGGACCAGCGAGATGGTCCCGCCCTTGGCGAGCTGCGCGTCGATGCCCGCGCCGGACGCGGCCCGCGCGACCTCGTCGACCGAGTCGCGCATCGCGTGGTGGAGGGCGATCGCGCCGGCGCGGTCGCCGATCCGGGCCAGGGAGTCGAGCGAGGCGGGGAACAGGGCCGAGCACCAGCCGCCGTTGCGTCCGGAGGCCCCGAAACCGACGGTCTCGGCCTCGAGCACCGCGATCCGCAGCGCCGGGTCGGCCTCGGCGAGGTAGTGGGCGGTCCAGAGACCGGTGAAGCCGGCGCCGACGATCGCGACGTCGACCTCGGTGTCGCCGCCCAGGGGCGCGTACGGCGTGGCCGGTGGAGCCGTGTCGTTCCAGAGCGCGTTCAGCGCACACCCCACGAGTACGTCTGCTTGCGCAGCGTGAGGTACATGAAGGTCTCGGTGCGCAGGACGCCGTCGATGCGGCGGATCTTCTCCGAGATCAGCTTCAGCAGCCGCTCGTCGCTCTCGCACACCACCTCGGCCAGGATGTCGTAGCTGCCGGCGGTGATGACGACGTAGTCGACCTCCTCGAGCTCGGCGAGCGCGTCGGCCACCGGCTCGAGCGCGCCGGTCACCTCGACGCCGACCATCGCCTGCCGGGCGAAGCCGAGCTGGAGCGGGTCGGTGACCGCGACCACCTGCATCACGCCGCTCTCGATCAGCCGCTGGACCCGCTGTCGTACGGCGGCCTCGGAGAGGCCCACCTCCTTGCCGATCGCGGCGTAGGAACGCCGGCCGTCCTGCTGCAGCTGTTCGATGATGGCCTTGGCCACCTCGTCGAGCACGCGCCCCGTTGCGCTCCTGCCTCCGGCTCATGGCGCGCCATGTTTCCACACGGTGGACATAAGAGCCACAGAGCGGCAAAGGATTCCGAAGGTTATGGAAACCGAAACGTGCGGAATCCCTTGTCTACCCCAACCCTGCATGACACGATCCGTGCGACAGCATCCCAGCGAGGAGGCAGCTTCCGCATGACGAACCTGCGCCGGCCCGGAGCCCTCGGCGACTCGGCGGCCGACCGGATGGCAGCCCACATGGCCCACCGCATGAGTGGTCGGCTCGACTTTTCCCGGCGGTCCTTCCTCCGCGGCAGCGGCCTGGCCGCGATGACCCTCGGGTCCAGCAGCCTGTTGGCGGCGTGCGGCACCGAGGGCGCCAAGATCGAGTCGGGGGAGTGCACGAGCACCGACCTGAGCGACGAGGAGAAGACGATCGTCTTCTCCAACTGGATCGGCTACGTCGACCCGATCA
>CAVRTX010000006.1:0-69432 GCA_963724225.1 uncultured Actinomycetota bacterium
CGGCAGCATCCGGGCCACCCGCTCGGCCTGCCCGGCCCGTACGTCAGCGCGGTAGCCGAACCCGGTGAGGACCAGCCGCTCGGCCACCGGCGGGGCGTGGCGGACCCGGAGCGGCCGCCCGTCGCGGGTCGAGCCTTCGCCCCGGGCGGCGGCGTACTCGACCCCGGTGGCGGCGTTGACCACCGCACCGGCCACCACCTCGCCCGCGACCTCGGCCGCGATCGAGACGGCGTACTCGGGGATGCCGTAGAGGAAGTTGACGGTGCCGTCGATCGGGTCGACGACCCAGCGCACCCCGCTGTCCCCGTGGTGGTCGTCACCCTCCTCGCCCATCACCGAGTCCTCGGACCGGGCCTCCAGCAGCAGCCGCCGGACCAGTTCCTCGCTCTCGCGGTCGGTGTCGGTCACGACGTCCACGGTGCTCGACTTGGTGTCCGCGACCCGGACCTCGCTGCCGCCCCGCTCGCGGACCAGCGCGGCCGCCTGCCGGGCGACGTCGAGGGCCAGGTCGCGCAGCTCGGCCGGCCGGACCTCGGGACGGGCGGTCACGACCCCACCCCGCCGACCGTGGCGCGCTGCGCCCGCGGGTTGGGGCAGCAGGTGCCGGGGCAGCGGTCGTGCGAGGCCGGCAGCCGGCCGGTCGTGGCCCGGGACGGCTGCTCGCCGCGCTCGACGGCGGCGCGCTCGACCAGGAGGTCGCGCACCAGGGCGACGAAGCGCGGGTCGACCCCGGGGGTCGCGGCCCGTACCGCCGGGAGGTCGAGCTCAGCCGCGGTCGCGAGCGCCTCGGTGTCGAGGTCGTAGATGACCTCCATGTGGTCGGAGACGAAGCCGATCGGGACGATCACCACCCCGGCCGTGGCGTCCTTGGCCAGCCGGCGGAGGTGGTCGTTGACGTCCGGCTCCAGCCACGGCACGGACGGCGGTCCGGAGCGCGAGCAGTAGACCAGGTCGTGGGGTGGCCGGTGGCCGGTCTCGAGCCGGACCCGCTCGACGACCTCCGCCATCGCCGCGCGGTGCTGGGCGACGTACGCCCCGCCGTGGGGGCCGCTCCCCTCGGCCATCGACTCGGGGATCGAGTGGGTGACGAACACCAGCCGGGCGTCGTCGCGGACCCGGACCGGCAGCTCGGCGAGCGCGGTGAGCGTCGCGTCGACGACCGACTCGAGGAACCCGGGGTGGTTGAAGTAGTGCCGCAGCCGGTCCAGCCGCGGCGCCCCGGCCGCCTGGCCGCCGACCTCGCCGACCGCCTCCGCGAGGTCCTCGCGGTACTGCCGGCACCCCGAGTACGACGAGTAGGCGCTGGTCACGAAGCACGCCGCGCGGGTCACCCCGTCGGCGGCCATCTCCCGGAGCGCGTCGGTCAGGTAGGGGTCCCAGTTGCGGTTGCCCCAGTAGACCGGCAGCGAGATGCCCGCACCGGCGAGGTCCTCGCGGATCGCGGCGAGCAGCGCCCGGTTCTGGTCGTTGATGGGCGAGCGACCGCCGAACAGGTGGTAGTGCTCGCCGACCTCGGCCAGCCGCTCGCGCGGGATGTTCTTGCCACGCGTGACGTTCTCCAGGAACGGGATGACGTCGTCGGGGGCCTCGGGGCCGCCGAAGCTCACGAGCAGCAGGGCGTCGTAAGGGGCGACCTCGGGACTCATGCCGCCCATCGTATGGAGCCCGCGCCCGGGCCCGGTCGGCGGCAGCCGGCGCGGGACCGAGGCGGGCCGCGCGGAGTGGGTCCCACCGGTCCGCGAGCCGTACGCTCGGCCCGTCATGCTGAGCTCGTACGGTCGCATCCTGCGCGTCCCCGGCGGGTGGCGCATGAGCCTCGCGGGACTGGCCGGCCGGCTCCCCATCTCGATGATGAGCCTCGGGATCGTGCTGCTCGTGCAGGCCGCCACCGGGTCCTACGGGCTGGCCGGCGCCGTGTCGGCCGTCTACGTCGTCGCCAACGCGGCCTTCTCGATCCTGCAGGGCCGGCTGCTCGACCGGCTCGGCCAGTCGCGGGTGCTGCTGCCCCTGGTGCTGGTGTACGCCGGTGCCACCGGCCTGCTCGTCGCCTCGGTGACGGCCGGCTGGTCCCCGTGGGTGGTGTGGCCGCTGGCGGCGGTCGCCGGCGCGGGGCTGCCGACGATGGGCACCTGCGTCCGGGCCCGCTGGAGCCACGTGCTGCACGACCGGCCGGCCGACCTGCAGACCGCGTTCGCGCTCGAGGCGGTCGTCGACGAGACGGTCTTCATCCTGGGGCCGATCCTGGTCACCGTGCTCGCCACGACCGTGCACCCCGCGGTCGGCCTCGGGACCGCGGTCGTCGCCGCCCTCGTGGGCACCCTCGCCCTGGTCGCGCAGCGCGGCACCGAGCCGCCCCCGGCCCCGCAGCGCACCCGTGCGGCCGGCCGACCCCCGCTGCCCTGGCGGACGCTGCTGCCGCTGCTGGGGGTGCAGGCCTCCCTGGGGTGCCTGTTCGGCGCCGCCGAGGTCGTCACCGTCGCGTTCGCCGACGAGCAGGGCAGCCGGGCGCTCGCCGGGCCGCTGCTCGCCCTGTGGGCCCTCGGCAGCCTCCTGGCCGGGGTCATCACCGGCGCCGTCGCGTGGCAGCGCGGCCCCGACGTACGGGTCCGGCTGGGCGCGATCGGCATGGGCCTGGCCATGGCGCCGCTGCCGCTGATCGGGAGCTTCCCGGTGATGGCGCTGGTGCTGCTGCTCGGCGGGTTCGCCATCGCGCCGACCCTGATCGCCTCCACCTCCCTCGTGGAGCGCACGGTGCCGCCGACCCGGCTGACGGAGGGGATGGCGATGCTCCACACCGGCGTCGTCGCCGGGATCGCGCCGGGGGCCGCGCTCGCCGGCGCCGTGGTCGACAGCAGCGGCGCCGCCGGCGGCTACCTGGTGATGGTGGGCGGCGGGGTGGCCGCCGCGCTGGTCGCGCAGCTGCTGCCCCGGACGGCCCGCGACCGCGACGCCGCGGTGGCGCCGTAGGCTCGCCGGGTGGAGTGGCGCAGCTGGTCCGGGCTGGCCTCGGCCCTGCCCCGGGAGGTGTACGCCCCGCGGTCGGCCGAGGACGTGGTGGCCGCCGTGCGTGCCGCCCGCGCGGCGGGGCACACCGCCAAGATGGTCGGCACCGGCCACAGCTTCACCCCGATCGCGGTCGCCGACGACACGCTGCTGCTGCCGGACGCCCTCACCGGGATCGTCTCCGTCGACCGCGACGCGATGACGGTCACGGCGCGCGCCGGCACCCCGCTCCACGTCCTCAACGCCCGGCTGGCCGAGCTCGGCCTGACGCTGCACAACATGGGCGACATCGCCGAGCAGACGGTCGCGGGCGCGATCTCGACCGGCACCCACGGCAGCGGGGGGCGGGTCGCGTCGCTCTCGGCGCAGGTGCGCGGGCTGGAGCTGGTGACCGGCACCGGCGAGCTGGTCCGCGCCACCTCCGACGAGCACCCGGACGTGCTCGACGTCGCCCGGCTCGGCCTCGGCGCCCTCGGCATCCTCACCACCGTCACCCTCGCCGTGGAGCCGTTGCTCCTGCTGCGGGCCCACGAGCGCCCGGTCTCCTGGGACGAGGCGATGGGCACCCTCGACGAGCTCGTGGCCACCCACGACCACGTGGACGCGTACTGGTTCCCCCACACCGACCGGATGCAGGTCAAGACCGACGACCGGCTCGCGTACCCGGTCGAGCAGGCCGAGCCGCTCCCGCGCTGGCGGGCCTGGCTCGACGACGACCTGCTCGCCAACCGGCTCTTCGACCGGCTGGTCCGGCTCGGGGGCGCGTGGCCGGCGACCGTCGCGCCGGTCAACCGGTTCGCCGCCCGGGCGCTCGCCGAGCGCAGCTACACCGACGTCCCGCACCGGGTCTTCACGACCCCGCGCCACGTCCGGTTCCGCGAGATGGAGTACGCCGTCCCCCGCGAGGCCGGCCTGGCCGCGCTGCGCGAGCTCCGGCGGGCCGTCGAGGCGTCGGACTGGCGGATCGGGTTCCCGGTGGAGGTCCGCTTCGTCCCGGCCGACGACGTCCCGCTCTCCCCGGCGTACGGGCGTGACGTCACCTACCTGGCCGTGCACACGCCGGTGGCCGTCGACCACCACCCCTTCTTCGCCGGCGTGGAGCCGATCCTGCGCGACCACGGCGGCCGACCCCACTGGGGCAAGCTCCACACCCTGGGCGCCGACGAGCTCGCCGGGCTCCACCCGCGGTTCGACGACGTGCTGGCGATGCGAGACCGGCTCGACCCGGAGCGCGTCTTCGGCAACGCCCACCTGCGACGGGTGCTCGGCGACTGACGGAACCTTTGTAAGGTGGATCGCCCTCGCGACCGGCGACGACGCCGGTTGAGGGCCGGGTGGCTCACACGCTGGCGGGCCCCGACGGGAGCGGGGCCTGCCAGCGTCGCCACATCGCGAGCAGCCGCCAGACCAGGCAGACGCCACCGCCCACCAGGGCACTGACCAGCACCGGCAGGTCGAGGCGCTGCCCGCACACCGCGAGCGCCGCCCCGGCCAGCGCCGGCGTGGCGTAGAGCTCGCCCCGGAAGACCACCGGCACCCGTCCGGTCAGCAGGTCGCGCAGCATCCCGCCGCCGATCCCCGTCACCATCCCCATCAGCGCGGCCGGCAGCGGCCCGAGGCCGTACTCGAGGGCCTTGAGCGCCCCGGTCACGCAGAACAACGCCAGCCCGAAGGCGTCGAAGACGGTCACCGGCCGCTCCACCCGCCCGACGACGGGGTGGAACCAGAAGGTCAGCAGTCCCGCGGCCACCGGCACCATCAGGTAGCGCCAGTCCTCGAGTGCCGCCGGCGGGGTCGCGTCGATCAGGATGTCGCGCAGCAGCCCGCCGCCCAGCCCGGTGGCCCCGGCCAGCACCAGCACGCCGAAGACGTCGAGCTCCTTGCGGACCGCGACCAGCGCACCGGAGATCGCGAACACGAAGATCCCGGCCAGGTCGAAGGTGACGAGGGTGGGCGAGGACACCCCCGGAGATTAGTCCCGCGGACGGGGCCGAGGTTGCGCGGGCGCACCGGTGCGCCGACCCCGGCGTACGCCACCGCTGGCGTAGTCTCGCCCCATCCGGAATCCGCCCCAGGACAGGAAGAAGCGCGCCGCCGATGGTCCACCTCACGCTCGCCGGACTGAGCGATGACGGCAAGCGCCTGCTCCTGGTCAGCGACCAGGGCGTCGAGTTCACCCTCGACGCCGACGAACGCCTCCGGGCCGCGCTGCGCGGCGACCATGCACGACTCGGCCAGTTGGAGATCACGATGGACTCAACCCTGCGCCCCCGCGACATCCAGGCCCGGATCCGGGCCGGGGAGTCGCCCGAGGCGGTGGCCCAGGCGGCGCAGACCAGCGTCGACAAGATCATGCCGTTCGCGGCGCCAGTGATGGCCGAGCGGCAGCACGTCGCCCAGCGGGCCCAGCGCTCGTCGGTACGCCGTACCGGCCAGACCGGCGGCGCCCGGACCCTCGGCGACGCGGTCGCCGCCCACCTGCGCAGTGCGAACGTCGACCCCGACGGCGTCGAGTGGGACGCCGCCCGCCGCGAGGACGGCCGGTGGGCGCTCACGGCCGAGTTCGCGACCCCCGCCCGCAGCGGGCTCGCGAAGTTCACCTACGACGCCCCCGGCAACTACGTGGTGGCCGACAACGACGACGCGGGCTGGCTGCTCGGCGACCTGCGCGAGCCGGCCGCCGCGCCGCGCTCCGGCGACGACCTGACCCGGGCCCGCGCCCGCCGACTCTCCGCCGTCTCCGACTCCGAGCTGCCGCTCGACCACGAGCTGGGTGACGACGCGATCTCGATGGTGACCGACGAGACCGCCACCATCGGCACGGAGCAGCCGGTCGAGGCATACCTGGACGACCGGTCCCCGGCCGAGCCGCCCGTCGCCCGCGGGGCCGCACCGGCGGACCCGATCGAGGTGGCCGACCCCGTCGACGAGGCGGACGACGCCGACCAGGACGCCACCGACTCCGAGGAGGACCCGGCCCCCGAGCCGACCCGCAAGAAGCCCTCCAAGAAGCGTGGCCGCGCCTCGGTCCCGAGCTGGGACGAGATCATGTTCGGCGGGTCGAGCGGCTCCGACCGCGGCTGACCGCGTCTGCGCGGTGGATCGTGGTCACCTGGTGACTGCGACGCACCGCAGACCGGTAAGCGATCGAGGTGCCGGCCCGTTCCTCCACGCTCCCCCGCCAGGATTCGAACCTGGACCACGAGAACCAAAGACTCGGGTGCTGCCGGCTACACCACGGGGGACCGGGCCGTCGAGGGCCAGGCGGACAGCGTACGAGTGGCGAGGTGGTCGAGCGCGGCCGCCCAGACGGCCTCACCGGGCGACCCGGCAGGGATGCCGTGGTGGGAGAGCTCGACAGTGGTCCGGTCCGCGCCCTCGCGGAAGTTCGACCTCGACCCGTGTCTGGGGCCGTTATGGGTCTGGGCAACCATCGAGCGCCGCGGGGCCGGAGGTCCCACTGGGTCACGACCGCGAGCCAGATCCGTCAAGCTCCGTCGCGCCGAGGAGTCGGGCATGATCAACGCATGCGCGCAGCCCTGGGCGAGACCGAACGGGTCACTGGCCTCCGCATTCCCGGTGGCGGCGCCGCGGAGCTTCGGTGAGCACTGCGGTTCAGGTCCTGTCCGGGTCGCTCGACGACGAGCGGCGCGGCACCACTGGTCTTCGACGGCCACCTGCTCGTGTTCACGAGCGTGCCCGCGCTCGTCGAGCTGGCGGCACTGGGCCACGAACTGATCCCGGACCCCCCACGTGAGATCGACATCGACCGGTTGAAGGAACAGTTCCGACGGGACCAGCGCGTCGCCAGGCTCATCCGCCTCGCCCTGGAACAGGTGGGCGTGGACCTTGCGCGCACCTCCTGGGACCCGCCCCGGCTGCGTATCGTCCCCCCAGCCACCGAGCGCGACGTGGGGACCGTCGGCTTCCACCGGGACACGTGGGGCTCGAACCTGCTCGCCCAGACCAACTGGTGGCTGCCGCTGCGCCCGCTCACCGACGAGCGCACGATCGCGTTCTATCCCGAGTACTGGTCCACGCCGATCGCCAACACGAGCGCAGAGTGGGACCTCGCCGCGATCCGCGAGCGCAGACGGGCCGGCATGCCCCTCGGGCAGCTGCCGATGGTCCCGACACCGACCGCGCCACCACGAACCGAGTCCGAGCTCAGGGTGGTGATCGAGCCCGGCGACCTGCTCTGCTTCTCCGGAGCGCACCTGCACGCCAGCGTGCCGAACACCTCTGCGGGCACTCGGGTCAGCGCGGAGCTGCGCACGATCAACAGCGACGACCTCGCGCACGGACGGGGCGCACCCGACCTCGACGGGGACCCACCCGAGACACAGTTCGGCTGGTTCCGCTCGATCATCGACGGCACGCCGCTCAGCCCCGGCGATCGTCCGGATCTCCCTCCGACGCCCCACGGGGATCCCGCCTGAACGGGCCCCTGCCGTTGACGGTTACCAGTCGGTACCCTCCGGACATGTCGTACTTCGTCACCGGTGCCACCGGCTTCATCGGCCGCTACCTGGTCGAGGAGCTGCTCGACCACCGTGAGGGCGACGTCCACGTCCTGGTCCGCGAGGGGTCGCTCCCCCGGCTGCAGCGCCTGATCGAGCGCTGGGAGACCTCCCGCGTGAAGCCGGTCGTCGGTGACCTCGGCGCCGACCGGCTCGGGGTCGACGGCGAGTGGATCGCGCAGCACCGCGGCTCGGTCGACCACGTCTTCCACCTCGCCGCCGTCTACGACATGACCGCCGACGACGAGACCAACGAGGCCATGAACGTCGAGGGCACACGGCAGGCGCTCGCGCTCGCCGACGCGCTCGAGGCCGGCTGCTTCCACCAGGTGTCCTCGGTCGCGGCCGCGGGCGACTTCCGGGGACACTTCGACGAGTCGATGTTCGCCGAGGGCCAGCACCTGCCCTCGCCGTACCACCGGACGAAGTTCGAGTCCGAGCAGCTGGTCCGCGAGCAGACCGCCGTCCCGTGGCGGGTCTACCGTCCGGCGATCGTGGTCGGCGACAGCCAGACCGGAGCCATGGACAAGGTCGACGGGCCCTACTACTTCTTCCCGATGATGAAGGCGCTGCGCGACCGGCTCCCGGCCTGGCTGCCGCTCGTCGGCGCCGACCTCGGGGACACCAACGTGGTGCCGGTCGACTACGTCGCCAAGGCGATGGACCACCTGGCCCACCTGCCCGACCGCGACGGGGAGGCCTTCCACCTGGTCAACCCGGAGCCGCAGCCGGTCACCGAGATGATCAACGTGTTCTGCGCCGCCGCCGGCGCCCCGCGGTTCGCCACCCCGGTCGACCGCAGCCTCACCACGGCCGGTCCGCTGCGGCTGATCCCGCGCGCCGTACGGCCGCTCTCCCTGCTCAACGCCGCGGTCCGCTCCGGCGCCGGCCAGGCGCTGCTCGACCAGACCGTCGGCCGGGCCGGCGTGCCCGCCGAGGTGCTGGCGCACACCAGCTTCACGGCGACGTTCGACTCCCGGCGCACCGAGCGGGCGCTGGCCGGGTCCGGGATCGGCGTCCCCGACCTGGAGTCGTACGCCCGGACGCTGTGGAGCTTCTGGGAGGCCCACCTCGACACCTCCACCGGGCGCGACCGCTCGGCCCGCGCCGCGCTGCAGGGCAAGTACGTCGTCATCACCGGGGCGTCGTCCGGCATCGGCCAGGTCACGGCGCTCAAGGTGGCGCAGGCCGGGGGCACGCCCGTGCTGGTCGCCCGCGGCAAGGACAAGCTCGAGGAGACGCGGGCCGCGATCGAGGACCGCGGCGGCACCGCCCTGGTCTTCCCCTGCGACCTCTCCGACCTCGAGGCCATCGACCGGCTCTGCGAGCAGATCGTCACCGAGCTGCCGTCGGTCGACTTCGTCGTCAACAACGCCGGCCGCTCGATCCGTCGCTCCCTGAAGCTCTCGCAGGACCGGTTCCACGACTTCGAGCGCACCATGCAGCTCAACTACTTCGGCGCGATCCGGCTCGTGATGGGACTGCTCCCCGCGATGCAGCGGCAGCAGCGGGGCCACGTCGTCAACATCTCCTCGATCGGCGTGCAGACCAACCCGCCGCGGTTCTCCGCGTACGTCGCCTCGAAGTCGGCGCTGGACTCCTGGAGCAACGTGGTCGCCTCCGAGCTCGTGGGCGACGGGATCACCTTCACCAGCATCCACATGCCGCTGGTGCGGACGCCGATGATCGCGCCGACCAAGCTCTACGACAAGTTCCCCACGATCAGCCCGGCCCAGGCGGCCGACCTGGTGATCGGCGCCATGGTGGACCGTCCCCACGAGATCAACACGCTGCTCGGCAACGCCGGCGCCGTCGCCCACACGGTGATGCCGAAGACAGCGTTCCGGATCCTCAACATGGCCTACCACGTGTTCCCCGACTCGGCGGCTGCCAAGGGCGACTCCCCCGTGCAGGGCTCCGCCGGCACCCGCGAGTCCGAGCAGATCATGCTCGCCCGGGTGTTCCGGGGCGTGCACTGGTAGGTCGGGTCAGCCGGTCTCGACCGGGCGCGTGTCGTCGGCGACCCACTCCGACCAGCTGCCGGGGAACAGCGCGCCGCGGACCCCGGCGACCTCCAGGGCGAGCAGGTCGTGGCACGCGGTGATGCCGCTGCCGCAGTAGGCCGCGACGTCGACGCCGTCGGTGGCGCCGACCTGCGCGTACACCTCGCGCAGCTCGGCGGCGGTCCGGAACAGGCCCGACCCGTCGAGGTTGTCGGTCGTCGGCACGTTGACCGCGCCAGGGACCCGGCCCGCGACCGGGTCGACCGGCTCGGTCTCGCCGCGGTAGCGCTCCGGGGCGCGGGCGTCGACCAGCACGGCCACCCCCATCGCCGAGAGCGCGTCGACGACCGGCATCGCGCCCGGCGCCCCGTCGAAGTCGCCCGCGGCACGAGGCGTCTCGGGCCCGGTCTCGGTCCCGCCGCCCTCGGCCAGCCACGCCGGCCAGCCGCCGTCGAGCACCCGTACGTCGTCGTGGCCGTAGTGGCGCAGCAGCCACCAGCACCGTGCCGCGGCCCGGCCTTCCCAGTCGTCGTAGACCACGACCGGACGCCCCTGCCGCACGCCCGCCCGGCGCATGGCGGCCAGGAAGGTGTCGGGCTCCGGGAGCGGGTGGCGGCCGGAGGCTCCCGGCTCGCCGGCCAGGTCCGCGTCGAGGTCGACGTACGCCGCGCCAGGCACGTGGCCGGCCTCGTACTCCGGTCGTCCGGGCGGTCCGCCGAGCTGGTAGCGCACGTCGAGGACGGTCACGCGCCCCGCGCTCCGGAGCAGGTGGAACGCCGGGAGCAGCGGGTGCGGGGTGTCCGACATGCCCGCCACCCTACGGAGCGACGCCCGGCGGTTCGGGGCGGCCCTCCCGGCGTGACAGGATGTCGCCCCGTGGCGGAACTGCACTTCTTCACCGGAACCATGGACTCGGGCAAGAGCACGCTGGCCCTGCAGACCAACCACAACCACGCCGCGCGCGGCCGGGTCGGGAGGATCTTCACCACCCACGACCGGGCAGGCGAAGCGACCCTCTCGAGCCGGCTGGGGCTCACCCACGCCGCGATCGAGGTGGCGCGGGACTTCGACTTCTGGCGCTACGTCGTCGACTCGCTGACCCAGGGCGGCCGGATCGACTACCTGATCTGCGACGAGGCGCAGTTCTACACGCGCGACCAGGTGGACCAGCTGGCCAAGGTGGTCGACGAGCTGCAGGTCGACGTGTTCGCGTTCGGCATCCTCACCGACTTCCGGAGTCAGCTCTTCGAGGGCAGCGGGAGGCTGGTGGAGCTCGCCGACCGGATGAACGTGCTCCAGGTCGAGGCCCTGTGCTGGTGCGGCAAGCGGGCCACCCACAACGCGCGGACCGAGAACGGCGTGATGGTGACCGAGGGCGAGGTGATCGTCGTCGGCGACGTCGACGACCCCGCCGAGCAGCCCGCCGAGGTGGCGTACGAGGTGCTCTGCCGGCAGCACCACCGGCGCCGGCTCACGGCAGCCCGCGCCCAGGCCGTCTCGCTCGCCCCGGAGCCGCTGCCCTTCGGCTGAGCGCCACTGTTACCGAACAGTGCACGAAATCCGCGTGACACCTCGCCCCGGGAGCGAGACCATGCGCTGGGGAGACCGGGACGTTTCGCGTCCCGCGGAACTTGGGGGGTTGACATGAGAAAGACCTATCAGGCGCTCGCGAACACGATCGCCGTGCTCGTCGTGGTCCAGGCCGGGGCCATCGCCTGGGCCTTCTTCGGACTGACCAACGAGATCGACCAGAACGGTCTCGTGATCAACAAGGCGTGCCTGGAGAGCGAGGCCGGGTGCGGTGGTGGGTTCACCGCGGAGTGGGGCTTCGCGATCCACATGTTCTTCAACGGGACGGTGCTGATCCCGCTGGTGACGCTGCTGCTGCTGGTCATCTCGTTCTTCGCGAAGGTCCGGGGCGGCGTCGTCCTGGCGCTCTCGCTGGTCGGGCTCGTCGTGCTGCAGGTGCTCGTGCTGCCGATGCTCTCGCGCGAGGTCGGTTCCGGGTTCGGGGCCCTGCACGGCGTCAACGCGTTGATCCTGATGGGCGTCGCGCTGATGGCCGCCAAGCGTGCGAGCACGCCAACCGTGTCGGCTGCCGAGGCCCCGCCGGCCGCGGCCACCGTCTGAGGCGTGGCGCTGCGCGGTCGTACGAGGCTGTGGGTCGCCTCCGCGGCCACGGCTGCCCTGGTCCTGCCGCTGGCCTGGTTCTGGCAGGCCAGCCGGCTGCCCGACGCCTACGACATGGCGGCGATGGGCGAGCCGGACTGGGGCGGCGGCCCGCGTGCCGAGCACGCCCACCACGGCGGGACACCCGTCGCCGAGCTCACCGCCGATCCCGACCGCCCGGCCGACGTCTCCGAGACCTTCACGGTCCGCCAGGAGGGTGAGGGCTACACGGTCAACGGCAGCTCGCCCGGCCCGATGCTGGAGGCGCAGGTCGGTGACCTGGTCGAGGTGACCCTCGTCAACGACAACGTCGCCGACGGCACGACGCTGCACTGGCACGGAGTGGACGTGCCCAACTCGGCCGACGGGGTCGCGGGCGTCACCCAGGACGCGGTCGGCCCCGGGGAGGAGTTCACCTACCGCTTCGTGGCCGACCAGGCGGGGACCTTCTGGTACCACTCCCACCAGGTCTCGCACGAGCAGGTACGACAGGGCCTGCTCGGGGCCTTCGTGGTGCACGCGGCCGACCCGGAGCCCGGGGTCCTCGAGCACGTCGCCGTGATGCACGAGTACGACCGGGGGCCGACGCTCAACGGCCAGGCCGGCACCGAGACGGTGCCCGCCGCCCCTGGCGACGAGGTCCGGGTGCGGGTCGTGAACACCGACAACGGGCTGGCCCAGGTGTGGGTGACCGGGGCGCCCTACCGGGTGCTCGCCGTCGACGGCACCGAGGTCAACCAGCCCGAGGACGTCGAGGACCGCTCGATCGCCGTCCCCGCAGGCGGGCGGGTCGACCTCGGCGTGACGGTGCCCGAGGATGGCGCGCGCGTCGAGCTCGGCGGCACCACCCGATTGATCCTCGGCGAGGACCCCGGCGGCGAGACGGTGGCCCCTGTCGAGGAGCTCGACCTGCTGTCGTACGGCGCCCCGGCCGACCTCGGCCTCGACCCGGAGGCGGCGGACCGGCACTTCGACTACCGGATCGGGAAGCGACCGGGGTTCCTGGACGGACGACCCGGCATGTGGTGGACCGTCAACGGGAAGATGTTCCCCGACGTCCCGATGTACATGGTCAGCGAGGGCGACGTCGTGGTCTTCGACATCGAGAACGGCAGCGACGACGCCCACCCGATGCACCTCCACGGGCACCACGCGGTCGTGGTGTCGCGCGACGGGGTGCCGGCCACCGGGAGCCCGTGGTGGGTCGACTCGCTGGAGGTCAGGCCCGGCGAGACCTTCCGGGTCGCGTTCGTCGCCGACAACCCGGGCGTGTGGATGGACCACTGCCACAACCTGCCGCACGCCGCGGAGGGACTGGTCTCGCACCTGATGTACGAGGGCATCAGCTCCTCGTTCCGCGTCGGCGGGGACCAGCACAACCAGCCGGAGTGACCTCAGCAGACGATCAGCGGGACCAGCATCTCCACCGGCGTGAGCGACCCGTGGAGGCCGACCAGGGTCGCCTCGTAGGGGAAGGCGTCGGAGTCGAGCACCGCCGTGTCGCCGGTGCCGGCGACGACGACGTCACCGAGCCGCGGGCGGACCGACGCCCCGACCGCGCCGAACCAGCCGTGGCCGATCGCCTCGTCGCGGGTCAGCACGACCGCGCGGTCGCCGAGGCACTCGCGCCAGGTCGCCACCACGTCGGCCACCGCGCCGCCCCGGGCGTAGAGGTGTCGGAACCGCGCCTCCCCGCCGATCAGCGCGAGCCCGTCGCGGAGCTCGTGGTGGTCGGCCACGTCGATCCGGCTCTCCGGGCCGGAGTCGACCATGCCGTGGTCGGCGACGACGACGAGCCGGACCTCCGGCGGCAGCGTCTCGCGCAGCTGCTCGGCCTCGGCGTCGACCATCGCGAGCTGCTGCCGCCACGCGCTGGAGGCGACGCCGAACCGGTGACCGGTCCAGTCGAGGTCGCCGTCGTACATGTAGGTCAGCGAGGGCCGCTGCGACGACGCGGCGACGACCGCCGCGATCCGCTCGCCCACCCGGTCGGCCCCGACGAACTCCGCGCCCCGGTGGGCGGCGATCGTCAGCCCGCTCCCCCGGAACTCCCGCTTGTTGACCGCAGTCACGGACACCCCCGCGGCCGCGAGCCGGGCGAAGGCGGTCGGGTGGGGCTGCCACTCGACCGGGTCGACGGACTTGTTCCACGCCAGCGCGTTGAGCAGGTCGTCGGTGCCGGGGATCCGCGAGGTGAAGCCCACCAGCCCGTGGGCACCCGGCGGCAGCGCGGTCCCGAGCGAGGTCAGGCTGGTGGCGGTCGTCGAGGGGACGCCGGCGGTCATCGGGGTGTCGGAGTGGTCGAGCAGCGAGGCCAGCCACGGCGCGTCGTGGCGGTGGCCGCGCAGCAGCTCGGACCCGAGCCCGTCGACCAGGAACACGACGTACGACGGGGCGTCGGGGAGCGGCAGGCCGGCCGGAGCCGGTCCGATCGGACGCCCCAGCGCGGACGCGACGGCGGGGACGAGGTCGGTCAGCGCGTGGTGGCCGTAGGCGGGCGCGACGAAGTCCGTCGCACCCCAGGGTCCCGCGGGCTCGCTCACGCGGTCCGGGTGCGGGACGACAGCGACTCCGCGAAGGCCAGCAGCCGCTCGACGCCGTCGGCGCCCTCGGCCGCGGCCGAGACCCGGATCGAGAAGTCGTCGGCGGTGACGGTGCCGGTGTAGCCGTGGTCGGCGTCGCACTCGGGGTCCTGGCAGCCGGCCGGCTCGAGGTCGACCCGGTTGACCGCCCCCCAGCCGATGGTGAGCATCGCCTCGGCGGGCTTGCTCGGACCCGTGGCGGGGCTGGTCACCATCCGGGTCACCACGACCGACTTGACCGCCGAGAGCGCGATCGCCTCGGTGGAGGTCGAGGTGTACGGCTCGGGGAGCAGGTCGTCCCCCGCGTGCTCGTCGGTGTGGGCCAGCACCAGCCGGCTCGGCGTGAGCACCACGACGGTCAGGTGGCGGCGTACCTCGTCGCGCTCGAAGGTCGGCTCGTGGTGGACGAAGAACGAGACGACGTCCTCGCCGGCCAGCGCGCTGGCGACCCCGTCGGCGACGACCTCGGGGTAGTAGCCCGTGCGCTCGATGGCGGAGCGGAGCTCGTGGGCGCGGTCGACGTCGGTGGCGCGGGAACGCATGGGCGCAGTCTGTCACGCCCCGCCACACCGCGGGGGTTCGGCGATCTGCCTCCACACCGCCGCGGTCGCGGACCCGGGCCCGGCGCGCGGCAGGGCGTCCGTCAGCCGCCCGGCTGGGTGTCGCCGGGGACGGTCGGCATCCGCCGGGCGAACCAGTCGGTGCGCGAGTCGGCGACCGGGTCGACCCGGACGGTGGCTCGCAGCACCGACGCCTCGACCGGACCGGCGAGGACCAGCGGCAGCTCCAGGACGCTGACCTGGGGCAGCTCGTGCTGGAGCTCGGCGACCCGCAGGATCAGCCGTTCGACCTGGGCGACGTCGACCACCTCGGACCCGCGGTAGCCGAACAGCATCGGCGAGGCCTTGATCTCGCGGACCATCGCGGCAGCGTCACGCTCGCCGATGGGCGGGATCCGGTAGGACCGGTCGCCGAGCAGCTCGGTCATCGGGCCGGCGATGCCGAAGGAGACGACCGGCCCGAAGAGCGGGTCCTCGAGGCTCCCGATCGCCACGGGTACGCCGGGCGGAGCGTTCTTCTGGACCACGAAGCCGGCGTTGTCGGTGCTGGTGATCAGCGCGTTGAGCGAGGCCCAGGCGTCGGCCATCTCCTCGGCGGTGTCGATGTTGCGCCAGACGTGGGCCAGGTCGGGACGCTCCCGCAGGTGGCCGGCCGTCGCCTTGAGGACGACGTCCCAGCCCAGCTCGCGGCCCGCGGCCTGCGCCTCGTCGAGGGTGGAGGCCGACCGCTCGTTCCACACGGGGATGCCGTACGCGCCCAGCAGCTCCACGACCTCGTCCTCGGTCAGCTCCCCGCCCTCGGGATGGCGTCGGAGCACGGTCGAGACCACGCGCCGGGCCGCCGCGACGTCGACGTCGGAGAGGTCGAGGCTCGCGCCGTCGGGGGTGCGGAGCCACACGGCGTAGCCCACGACGTGGGCCAGCGCCCGCACAGCGGCCTCGACACCCGGGTAGGACGGCACCGAGCCGCGACCGGCCGCCTGCCCGGCGACGTCGGGGACGCGCAGCAGCTCGGGCACGCCCTCGGCGCCGAGGAAGGACGAGACCAGCGGCTTGTCGGACTGCTCCCCCACCGCGGCGAGGACGTTGGCGACGTCCTCGCCCGAGACGTTGAGCGGAGGGATGTAGACCGCGACCACGGCGTCGACGTCGGGGTCGTCGATCGCCTCGTCCAGGGCGTCCTCGAAGTCCTCGGCCGTGGCCTCGGCCCCGAGCGCCACGGAGCGGTTGACGACGAGCCCGACCTCCGCGGCGGCGTCGGTGGCGAGCAGCCCCAGCGCGTCGGAGTTGCCGACCACGGCGACCCGGCGTCCGCGGGGCAGCGGCTGGTGGGCCAGCAGCTGGGCGACGTCGAACATCTCCTCGAGGGTGTCGACCTGGATCACGCCGGCCTGCCGGAACATCGCGTCGACCGCCTGGGTCGGCGCCGCGATCTTGCGCACCATCTGCCCCATCGGGACCCCTTGGGTGGTGCGGCCGGAGCGTACGGCGATGATCGGCTTGCGCAGCGAGACCCGGCGGGCGATCCGGGAGAACTTGCGCGGGTTGCCGATCGACTCGAGGTAGAGCAGCACCACCTCGGTGGCGTCGTCCTCCTCCCAGTACTGCAGGAGGTCGTTGCCGGAGACGTCGGCGCGGTTGCCCGCGCTGATGAAGGTCGAGAGCCCGAGGCCGCGGTTGTTGACCTTCTCGAGGATCGCCGAGCCCAGCGCGCCCGACTGGCAGAAGAAGCCCGCCCGCCCGCCGGGCGGCATCACGGTCGAGAGCGAGGCGTTGAGCGAGATCGCGGGGTCGGTGTTGATCACACCCAGGCAGTTGGGCCCGATCAGCCGCAGCCCGTAGGAGCGGGAGAGCCCGAGCAGCCGGCGCTGCTTCTGCCGGCCCGCCTCGCCGGTCTCGGCGAATCCGGCCGAGATCACGACCAGGCCGTGGACGCCCTTGGCGGCGCAGTCGAGCACGACGTCCTCGACCACCTCCGCCGGGACGGCCACGACCGCCACGTCGACGTCGCCGGGGATGTCGTTGACCGAGGCGTACGCCGGGAGGCCCGAGACCGCCTCGGAGGTCTGGTTGACGGCGTAGACGCGGCCGGTGAAGTTGCCGGTGACCAGGTTGCGGACCAGAGCGGCCCCGATCGAGTCCTGGCGGCGGCTGGCGCCGATCACCGCCACCGAGCGGGGCTGGAAGAAGCGGACGATCGAGGCGGCCTCGGCGCGGTGCTCGCGCGAGCTCATCACGCCGACCGAGGTGTCGGTCGGGTCGATCGGGAACTCCAGCATCATGACGCCGTCCTCGTAGCCGCTGGCCACCCGGTAGCCGGCGTCGCGGAAGGTCCGGATCATCTTCTGGTTGTCGGGCAGCACCTCGGCGACGAACTTCTCGACGCCGCGCTCCCGGCCCGCCTGGGCGAGGTGCTCGAGGAGCAGCTGGGCGATGCCACGACCCTGGTGGCGGTCCTCGACGAGGAAGGCGACCTCGGCCTCGCCCGGGCGGACGATGTCGTAGCGCCCGACGGCGATCAGCTGGCCGCCGACCAGCATCACGAACGCCACCCGCTCGCGGTGGTCGACGTGGGTGAACCGGTGGACGTCCCGGTCGGAGAGCGTCGGCATCGGCGAGAAGAAGCGGTAGTACTTGGACTCGTCGGAGACCCGGGAGTAGAAGTCGACCAGCAGCTCGGTGTCCTCGGGCCGGATCGGGCGCAGCTGGGCGGTCCGGCCGTCGCGCAGCAGGACGTCGGCGTCCCAGTGCCGGGGCGGCGGGACGAACTCGCTCTCCCGGTCGCGGCTCTGCTGGTCGGCCTCGGACATGGCCCCGAATGTATCGGTCCCCCGTGACGCGTGCCCCGGCACGGCGCAGGGCGTGGCCGCCGTGCCGGTGGGTCGCCGCCGGATCCGGGGGTGCGGGCGGGGAGAATGGCGCGCATGGCACGCAGGACGACGAAGCAACCGCCCCCGGAGGACTTCGAGGAGCACATCCTCGACACCGACATCAAGGACGAGATGCAGACGTCGTTCCTGGAGTACGCCTACTCGGTGATCTACTCCCGGGCGCTGCCGGACGCACGTGACGGGCTCAAGCCGGTGCAGCGCCGGATCCTCTACACGATGAGCGACATGAACCTGCGTCCCGACCGCGGGCACGTGAAGTCGGCCCGCGTGGTCGGCGAGGTGATGGGTCGGCTGCACCCCCACGGCGACGGCGCGATCTACGACGCCCTGGTGCGCCAGGCCCAGTCGTGGACGATGCGGCTCCCGATGGTCGACGGCCACGGCAACTTCGGCTCGCCCGACGACTCCCCCGCCGCGATGCGCTACACCGAGTGCCGGATGGCGCCGCCGGCGGTGGCGATGACCGACTCCCTCGAGGAGGAGACGGTCGACTTCAAGCCCAACTACGACAGCCGCGAGACCGAGCCGGTCGTGCTGCCGGCGGCGATCCCCCACCTGATCGTCAACGGCACCACCGGCATCGCGGTCGGCATGGCGACCAACATCGCCCCCCACAACCTGGTCGAGGTCGTGCAGGCGCTCCGCCACCTGATCGGCCACCCCGACGCGACCGTCGACGACCTGATGCGGTTCATCCCCGGCCCCGACCTGCCGACCGGCGGCAAGATCGTCGGCCTCGACGGGATCCGGGACGCGTACGAGACCGGCAAGGGCAGCTTCCGGATGCGCGCGACCGCCCGGGTGGAGAACGTCGGCCGCCGCAAGGGCATCGTCGTGACCGAGCTGCCGTACGGCGTCGGCACCGAGCGGGTCATCGAGCGGATCAAGCTGCTCGTCCAGGGCAAGAAGGTCCAGGGCATCGCCGACATCAAGGACCTCACCGACCGCGAGCACGGCCTGCGGCTGGTGATCGAGGTCAAGAACGGCTTCGTGCCGGAGGCGCTGCTCGAGCAGCTCTACAAGCAGACCCCGATGGAGGACTCGTTCGGGATCAACACCGTCGCGCTGGTCGACGGCCAGCCCCGGACGCTGGGGCTCAAGCAGCTGCTCGACGTGTTCCTGGGCCACCGCTACGACGTCGTGCGCCGGCGCTCGCAGTTCCGCCGCGACAAGAAGGCCGACCGGCTCCACCTGGTCGACGGGCTGCTGGTCGCGCTGCTCGACATCGACGAGGTGATCCAGGTGATCCGCACCTCCGACGACACCGCGACCGCCCGCGAGCGGCTGATCAGCGTCTTCGACCTCTCCCAGGCGCAGGCCGACTACATCCTGGAGATGCAGCTGCGGCGGCTGACGAAGTTCAGCCGGATCGAGCTGGAGAAGGAGCAGGAGACGCTCAAGCGCGAGATCGAGGAGCTGGAGGCGATCCTCGCCGACACCGAGCTGCTGCGCTCCGTCGTCGCCGAGGAGCTCGCGGAGGTCGCGCGGACGTACGGCACCCCCCGCCGCACCGTGCTGCTGCAGTCGGCCGGGTCCGCGGCCGTGACCGCGGCCGCCGCCCCGCTCGAGCTGGCCGACGACCCGTGCTTCGCCTACCTCTCCGCCAGCGGCCTGCTGGCCCGGTCGGGCAGCGACGACCTCCCGGGGCAGGGCGAGTCCCGTGCCAACCACGACGTGATCGTGTCGGCCGTCCGCACCACCGTGCGCGGCGAGGTCGGCGTGATCACGTCCCGCGGCCGCTGCCTGCGGCTGTCGGTGCTCGACCTCCCGGGGCTGCCCGCGTCGGCCAACGACCCCAACCTGCAGGGCGGGCTGCCGCTGACCGAGATGCTGTCGCTCGGGCCGGGCGAGACGGCGCTGGCACTGACCTCCCTGGCCGTGGAGGGCCCCGGTCTCGCCCTCGGGACGCGCCAAGGGGTCGTCAAGCGGGTCAACCCCGAGGTGCTCGGCCGTGACGAGTGGGACGTCGTCTCGCTCAGGGACGGCGACGAGGTCGTCGGCGCCGTGGAGCTGGCGACCGGCGACGAGACGCTCTGCTTCGTCACCGCCGAGGCACAGCTGCTCCACTTCCCGGCCTCCGCGGTCCGGCCGCAGGGCCGCTCCGGCGGCGGCATGGCCGGCGTCAAGCTCGGCGCCGGCGACCGGGTCGTGTCGTTCACCGCGCTCGACCCGACGGCCTCGGTGCTGGTCACCGCGTCCGGGTCCAGCACCGCCCTGCCCGGCACCGAGCCCGGCGCGGTCAAGGTCACGCCCTTCGCCGACTACCCCGCCAAGGGCCGGGCCACCGGCGGCGTGCGCTGCCACCGGTTCCTCAAGGGCGAGGACACCCTGGTGTTCGCCTGGGCCGGGGCGGCTCCCGCGCGGGCCGCTGCGAGCAGTGGGGCCCCGGTCGATCTGCCCGCCGCCGACGGCCGGCGCGACGGCTCCGGGCTGCCCGGCACGCAGCCGATCGCGGCCTGCGCCGGCCCCGTCGCCGTACGCCTGGCGGCGACCGCCCGTGTGGGAGGCTGACCGCATGTCCCGCCGCCTGGCGCCGCTGCTGGCGGCCGCTGTCCTGGCGCTGGCCGGCTGCAGCGGGGACGGGGCGGCCTCCGACGACGGGCCGACGCCCGAGGAGGTCATGGCCGACGCCAAGGCCACGCTCGACGAGACCAGCGGGGTGGCGATCACGCTCACCGGCGAGGACCTGCCCGAGGGGGTCACCGCGATCCGCCGCGCCCAGGGCGTCGGGACCCACGCCCCGGCGTTCGACGGCACCCTGACCGTGGTGCTGTCCGGCACCGACTTCGACGTGCCGGTGGTGGCCGTCGACGGCAAGGTCTTCGCCCAGATCCCGCTCACTCCGGGCTGGTCCGACGTCGACCCCGGCGACTACGGCGCCCCCGACCCGGCCCAGCTGATGAGCACCGAGACCGGCCTCTCGTCGCTGCTGACCGGGACGACCGGGCTGACCGCCGGGGAGAGCGTGCGCGGCGGCGAGGACAACCGCGAGGTGCTCACCGAGTACACCGGCGGCAGCGTCCCCGGCGACGTCGTCGACGGCGTCATCCCGAGCGCGTCGGGCGACTTCGACGCCTCCTACACCGTCACCGAGGAGGGCGAGCTCCGCAGCGCCCGGCTGACCGGGGTCTTCTACCCCGACACCGAGCCGATGACGTACGTGATCGACTTCGCCGACTACGGCTCCTCCCCCGACATCACCGCGCCATGACCCGACCGGCAGGGCCGGCGGGTTCGAGCACCGGCCCGGTCGCCGGGAGGTCCCGGCTGCTGCTCGGGCTGGCCGCCGTCGCGGTCGCCTTCGCCGCCGCCGACACCTACGTCGTCGTGCTCGCGCTCCCGGAGATGATGGGGGCGGTCGGCATCCCGATCGACCAGCTCCAGCGGGCCGCCCCGATCGTGTCGGGCTTCCTGCTGGGCTACGTCGCGATGCTCCCGATGATCGGGCGGATCGCCGACCTGCGCGGCCGGGTCCCGGTGCTGGTGGCGGCGCTGGTGCTGTTCGCCGTCGGGTCGCTGGTGACCACGCTGGCCTACGACATGCCGAGCATGGTCGCGGGCCGGTTCCTGCAGGGCGTCGGCGGTGGCGGGCTGGTCCCGGCCACGCTCGCCCTGGTGGCCGACCTCTACCCGGTCGAGCGCCGCGGCGTACCGCTCGGGATCGTCTCGGCCGTCCAGGAGCTCGGCAGCGTGCTCGGCCCGCTGTTCGGCGCCGTGGTGCTGGCGGTCGCCGACTGGCGGGGGATCTTCGCGATCAACCTGGTCGTCGGGCTGGTGCTGGCGGCCGCGATCCGGGCGAGCGCCCCTGCCCCGGTGGTGGAGGTGCGAGCACAGCGAGCCTCGAACCCCCCGGACCTGGTCGGGGCGGGGCTCCTGCTCCTGACCCTCGTCGCCGGCACGCTGGTCTTCACCCAGCCGGCGCCGCTGATGCGCGACCTGACCTGGGGGCAGCTGTTCATCCCGGTGGCCGGCAGCAGCCGGTGGATGACGCCGGTCGGGCTGCTGGCGGTGGCGGCGTTCGCGCTCTTCCTCGCCCGCTGCCTGACGGCCGCCCGTCCGCTGGTCGACCTGCGCAGCTGGGGCCGGGCCGCGCGCGAGGCCGACCTGGTGGGCTCCGCGCTGCTCGCCGTCGCACTGGGCGGGGTGATCCTGGCCTTCGCGACCGCGGACCCGAAGGTCCAGGTCTTCTCCGACCAGGGCCTCTGGTACCTCCTGGGCGCCGTGGTCGCCGGCATCGTCCTGGTGCTCCACCTGCGTCGCGCCACCGCGCCCCTGGTGCCGCGCGGTGCGCTCCGTCGTACGCCCGCGTGGGGGTCGGTGCTGGTCAGCTTCTTCGTCGGCGCCGCCCTGATCGCGGCGCTCATCGACATCCCGCTGTTCGCCCGCACCACGATCCACGGCGACTCCCAGCTGATGGCCGCGCTGGTCCTGGTGCGGTTCCTCGTGGCGTTGCCGGTCGGCGCCGTGGTGGGCGGCTTCCTCGTCCGCAGCGTTCCCGCGGGGCCGGTGACGGCGCTCGGCATGGTCTGCGCCGCCGGTGGGTTCGTGCTGATGAGCCGCTGGGGGCTCACCTCGCTGGAGGACTGGACCTCGACCGTCGCGCTGGTGCTCGGCGGGTTCGGCTTCGGGCTCGCCCTCGCCCCGGTCAACGCGGCCGTGCTGGCCTCGACCGACGACGAGGTCCACGGCCTGGCGTCGGCCCTGGTCGTGGTCGCACGGATGGTGGGGATGCTGGTGGGCGTCTCGGCGCTCACCACGCTCGGGCTGCGGCGCTACTACGCCGAGCAGGCCGACCTCCCGGACGTGCGCGACGTCTGCGACGGCTCCAGCCGGTGCGACGCCTTCACGCTGCTGCTCAAGCAGGCCGGCATCGCGCAGGAGCAGACGGTCTTCCTGGGAGCCGCCGGCTGCGCGCTGGTGGCGGCGGTGCTGGCGCTGGTGCTGTTCCGCGGCGCGGCGACACGCGGGGTCCGCGCGCTGCCGTGAGCGGACGTCGGGTCGTGATCGGATGGCGCCGTGCCTGAGTCCGACGTCCTCGTCCTGCTGGTGCTGGTGATCGGCCTGCCGCTGGTGGTGTGGGCCGGCGTCCGGATGCTGCGCGACCGGAACCGCTAGCCGGGCCTGCCGGCCCCCATTTCACCGGCTGGCCGGTGAAATGGTGTGCCGGCAGAAGGTCTCGACCCGCACGACCAGGCCGTCGCCGGACGGCCGGTAGTCCTCCCAGCCGATCGCGCCCGCGGGCTGCGTGGACGCCCAGATCCGGGCACCGGCGACGCCGCGGATCGCCAGCAGGGCGAGCGCCAGCAGGGTCAGCATGAGCTTGCGTCCGAGCACCCGCAGACCCTAGACAGCGAGCCGGCGACGCGTTGCCGCCGTGACGGATTCGTGACGTTTGCTGGGTCCGCCTCAGCGCGTCGACGTACGCCGCCGCTCGGCCACCCACTCGCCGGCGAACGTCAGCACCACCACGCCCAGGACGATGCCCATGGCGCCGGCGAACGCAGCCGCGCCCTGGAGCGCGGCGAAGGCGGTCACGACGAGGAGCAGCACCAGGAGCGGCAGCAGCGGGACGAACCGGCGGTGGAAGACCCGGGCGGCGGGTCCCATCCCGGACAGGTCCTTCTTGCGGGCCCGGCGGGCGAGCAGGAGGCTCCAGACGAGGAACCAGCCGGCCGCCAGGACCAGCAGCACCTTGCCCATCAGGCGTCGAGCGCCTCGACGTCGACCTCGTAGGCCCCCTGCACGATGAACTCCTTGCGGGGCGCGACGTCGGAGCCCATCAGCAGGTCGAAGACCCGGGCGGCCTCGTCGGCGTCGTCGACGGTGATCCGGCGCAGCGTGCGGTGGCGCGGGTCCATCGTCGTCTCCGCCAGCTGGTCGGCGTCCATCTCGCCGAGACCCTTGTAGCGCTGCACCGGGTCCTTCCAGCGGACGCCCTTCTTGGTCAGCTCGGCCAGCTTCCGCTGCAGCTCGTCGTCGGAGTAGGTGTAGACGTACTTGTCCATGCCCTTCTTGGGGTTGGACAGCTCGATCCGGTGCAGCGGGGGTACGGCGGAGTAGACCCGTCCGGCGTCGACCAGGTCGCGCATGTACTTGAAGAACAGCGTGGCGAGCAGGGTCCGGATGTGGGCGCCGTCGGAGTCGGCGTCCGCCATGAAGATGATCCGGCCGTAGCGACGCGCCTCGACGTCGAACTCGCGCCCGGAGCCGGCGCCCACGACCTGCAGGATCGAGGCGCACTCGGCGTTCTTGAGCATGTCGGCGAGGGAGGCCTTCTGCACGTTGAGGATCTTGCCGCGGATCGGCAGCAGCGCCTGGAACTCGGAGTTGCGGGCCGCCTTGGCGGTGCCCATCGCGGAGTCGCCCTCGACGATGAACAGCTCGGTGCGCTCGTTGTCGGTGGCCCGGCAGTCGTTGAGCTTGGAGGGCAGCGCGGAGGACTCCAGCGCGTTCTTGCGGCGCTGGGTGTCCTTCTGCTGCCGCAGCGTGACCCGGGTCTTGGCGGCCGCGGCCACCTTCTCCATGAGCCGCTTCGCCTCGGCCTTCTCCGTCCGCCTGGTGGAGGTGAGGAACTGCTTGAGCTCGCCCGCCACCACCTTGCGTACGACGGAACGGGCCGCGGGGGTGCCGAGGATCTCCTTGGTCTGGCCCTCGAACTGCGGCTCGGCGAGCCGGACCGTCACCACGGCGGTCATGCCCTCGAGGACGTCGTCCTTGATGACGTCGTCGTCGTTGACCTTGAGCGCCTTGGTGGCCCGCATCGCGTCGTTGAACGTCTTGGTCAGCGCGGCCTCGAAGCCGCTGACGTGGGTGCCGCCCTTGGGGGTGGCGATCACGTTGACGAACGACCGCATCTCGGTGTCGTAGCCGGTGCCCCAGCGGACCGCGACGTCGACCGTGAGCTCGCGCTCGACCTCCTGCGGCGTCATGTGGCCCTGGTCGTCGAGCAGCGGCACGGTCTCGGTGAAGGTGTCGGAGCCCTGCAGCCGCAGCACGCCGGTCACCGGCTCGTCGTGGGCGAGGAACTCCACGAACTCGGCGATGCCGCCGTCGTGGCGGAACTTCTCCTCGACCGGGCCCGCCCCGTCGGGGCCGGTGCCGCGCTGGTCGCGGATCACCAGCTCCAGGCCCGGGACGATGAAGGAGGTCTGCCGGGCGCGACCCAGCAGCCCCTCGAACTCGAAGGCGGCGTCCTTGGTGAAGATCTGCCGGTCGGGCCAGAACCGGACCCGGGTGCCGGTCTTGCCCTTGGCGACGCGCTTGCCCTTGCGGGTCAGCCCGGACTTCGCGGTGAAGCCCCCGGTCGGGCCGTCGGCGTCGAAGACGCCGGGGACGCCGCGGCGGAAGCTGAGCCCCTGCTGGGACGGCGAGCGGTCGACGTCGATGTCCATCCGCGAGGACAGCGCGTTGACGACCGAGAGCCCGACGCCGTGCAGGCCGCCGGTGGCGACGTAGGAGCCGCCACCGAACTTGCCGCCGGCGTGGAGCTTGGTCGCGACCACCTCGACACCCGGGAGGCCGGTACGCGGCTCCTTGTCGGTCGGGATGCCGCGGCCGTCGTCGTGCACCTCGACGGAGTCGTCGGCGTGCAGGGTCACCTCGACCCGGTGGGCGGAGCCGGCCAGCGCCTCGTCGACGCCGTTGTCGATGATCTCCCACAGGCAGTGCATCAGGCCACGGGTGTCGGTGGAGCCGATGTACATGCCCGGACGCTTGCGCACGGCCTCGAGCCCTTCGAGGACCAGGAGGTGCGCTGCGTTGTAGGTGTTGTCGGCGATGGTGCTCGCTCCGTCTGCCTGGGTCTGGTGCCGCGGAAACCATCCGCGGCCTGGTGCTGCTCCGAATCTACCTGCGACACGCCGTGCGCCGACGCAGGCACGCCTGCCCGTGCCGGTCAGCGGGCAGGTCTACGGTGGATCCACTGCACCATCGCGGACATCCACGGCTGGGAAACAATCGGCCACCGGTTCGGAAGTTTTGCAACCGCGGAGCCCGCACCCGCGTCACACTCAGTACCACAGCAGGACCGCACCGCAGCACCAAGGGTCGATCCTTCGCGGCAGGCAACCGTCGGGCTTTCCCGGGGCCCGGACCACCTGCCAGCGCAGGTCGTCTCACGTGATTGGATCAGGACGTGTCACGGGACACGTGGAGCCGGGAATCTTTGGGTCCCGCCGCTACGTTGTAACCCCGTACAACCCGGGCACAGACGTACCGAGAAATGAGGCCGATGTGAACACTGCCGTTGCCCCTGGTGCATCCGCGCTCAGTGCCGCAGACCGATGCGACCGTTGCGGGGCGCAGGCCTACCTCCGCGTCGAGCTGCAGACGGGCGGCGAGCTGCTGTTCTGCGCCCACCACGCGCGTGAGCACGGCGAGCGTCTCCGTGAGGTGGCCGCCAACGTGCACGACGAGACCCACAAGCTGGTCGACACCCCGGCCATCGCGCCTGACGACGAGCTCTGACCTGACGACTTCGCGGCCCCGGACCCTGGTGGTCCGGGGCCGTCGTCGTCCCCGGAGGTCCCGGCTCCGCTGTGGCAGGGTGACGCCGTGACCGCGCTCGAGCTCGTCGTCGCCCTCGCGATCGCCGTCGGTCTGGTCGGCATGATCGTGCCGCTGCTGCCCGGGACGCTGCTGGTCGCCGCGGCGATCCTGGTCTGGGCTCTCGACACCGGCGGCCGTACGGCGTGGAGCGTCGCCGCCGTCGCAGGCGTCCTGCTGCTCGCCGGCGCACTGCTGAAGTACCTGCTGCCCGGCCGCCGGCTCACCGACGCCGGGATCCCGCGCGGGACGCTGTGGAGCGGCGCCGCCCTCGGCGTGGTGGGCTTCTTCGTGGTCCCCGTCGTCGGCCTGCCCCTCGGCTTCGTGCTCGGGGTCTACCTCTCCGAGCACGCCCGGGTCGGCGGACGCGACGCAGGGGCCTCCACCGTCGCCGCGCTCCGCGCCGTCGGGCTGAGCATCGCCATCGAGGTCCTCGCCGGCATGCTGGCGGCCCTCGCCTGGGTCGCCGGCGTCGTCGCCACGTGATCGCGGTCGCGCTCGCGCTGGTCTCGGCCGCCGCGTACGGCCTCTCCGACTTCGTCGGCGGCGTCCTGTCGAAGCGGGCGAGCCCCTGGAGCGTCGCCTTCGTCGGCCAGCTCGCCGGTGCCGTCATCGTGCTGGTGCTGACCGCCGCGACCAGCGGGTCGCCGACCACGACCGACCTGCTGTGGGCGGTCGTGGCCGGGGTCGGCAACGGGCTCGGTACGGCGTTCCTCTACCGCGGCTTCGCCGCCGGCCGGATGGGCGTGGTCGCGCCGGTCTCGGGGGTCGGTGCGGCCCTGGTGCCCGTCGCGGTCGGGCTGCTCGGTGGCGAGCGCCCCGGCGCCCTGGTGTGGCTCGGCATCCTGGCGGCGCTGCCCGGCATCTGGCTGGTCGCGCGCGAACCGGGGCCGCGGGACGCCGCGGAGCCGGCGCCCACCGCCGCGGGAGTCGCCGACGGCGTCGTGGCCGGGCTCGGGTTCGGGTCGCTGTTCGCCGCCCTCGCGCAGATCCCCGACGCCGCCGGCTTCCTCCCGCTGGCGCTCAACCAGCTGGTGGCCGCCGCCGTGGTGGTGCTCGCCGCCACGCTGCTCCGGTCGAGCTGGGTCCCCCGGAGCCGGTCCGCCGCTGCCGGGGCGGCCACGGGCGTGCTCGGCGCCCTCGCGACGGGTGCGTTCCTGCTGGCCAGCCAGCAGGGCCTGCTCACGGTCACGTCGGTGCTCGCCTCGCTCTACCCCGCCGTGACCGTGGTGCTGGCCGCGACCGTGCTCCGGGAGCACGTGCACCGCACCCAGGCCGTCGGACTGGTGCTGTGCGGGGTCGCGGTGGCATTCGTGGCCGCCGGATGACGCGACGTAGGGTTCCCACCATGAGCGACAGCCAGCAGCCGCCGGCCGGTCCCGGGACGCCCCACGACACCACGCGCGAGAGCACCACGCCCGACCCGGCACCGACCACGCCCGACACCGCACCCGAGACCGGGGACGCGAAGCCCACGAAGTCCGCGAAGCGCGACGCCGACCCGCTGCGCGGGTCCCGGACCAGCGGCGTGTGGCTGGCGGTGGTCACCGGCGGGATCATCCTGGTGCTGCTGATCATCTTCATCGCCCAGAACACCGAGCCGGCCACCATCGAGTTCCTCGGCTGGGAGGGCGAGACGCCGCTCGCGGTGGCGCTGCTGATCGGAACCGTCGCCGGGCTGTTCCTGGCGGCGCTCGCCGGCAGCCTGCGGATCCTGCAGCTGCGGAGGCGGGTCCGGCGCGACAAGCGCTGACGCCGCGAACGTTAGAACACCTGTTCGAATACACTCGCCGGCATGGCCGGTGGGATGAGTCGACGTACGTCTGCCTCGCTCGCCGCCCGGGTGGCCGGCACACCCCGGCCGGACGCACCCCCGCCGCCGGTCAAGCACTGCTGGGTCACCGGTCCGGCGGGCCGGCTCCCCGGCCTGCTGCTGGCCTGGCGGCAGGGCCCCGACGGCTGGCAGGGCCGGGTGGTACACCCGGTCCTCGAGCCGGCCGGGTGGGCGCTGGTCGAGGAGTGGCTCCCCGCCGGCCTGCTCGAGGCGGCCTGAACCGCCCCGAGCGGGGCCTCGAGCGTGGTCTGCTCAGGCCGCGGGGTCGCCCGACGCGACCCACTCGGTGAAGTCGCGACGGCCGATCAGCCAGTCGGTCACGGGGTGCGAGCCGTCGGCGACGTCACGCATCCGCATGCCGACCCGGACCTCGTCGGCCCGGTGGAAGCAGCCGCGGCGAGCGGTGAGCACCAGCACGTCGCGACGCCAGCGGTAGTCGGCGCCGTAGCGGCAGCTGACCGGCTGGTCGCCCACGAACTCCCAGTCGCGCATCCGCCACATCACGAAGTCGCTGCCGCTGAACAGCGGCAGCCCCACGGCGCGCTCGGGTCCCCGGGCGTCCGGGTCGCTGTCGACGTACACCGTCAGGCCGGCCTGCGCCCGCTTGCGCAGGTTGGGGAACGCCACCTTCACCTCGACCCTGCGGTCGGTGTGGTCGACCCGCACCGTCCGGATGTCGGTGAGCGAGGCGGAGGCGTCGGCGCCGTCGTCGACGACGGTCGTCGCCGCCTGGGCGGGGACGGTGGCGAGGGTCGCCGCCGCCGCGGTGGCCGCCGCGAGGACGCGGACGGAACGACGACCTGGGCGTCGGGCGGTGCGTGTGGTCATGGGCGTTCTCCTTCGTGGGCACGGGTCGCGGCGCCGCCCGAGGCGGTGCCGTCACTCCACTAGACGCCGATCCGGCCGGGCAGGTTGCCAGCGTCTCGTACCGTGACCCCATGTCGGGGGCTCGCCGCTGCGTCCTGGCCGGGGCCGCGCTGCTGCTGGCGGCCTGCGGCGCCGACTCCCCCGCGCCCCGGGCCGACCGGTCGGCCTCCCCGTCGCAGACCCCGGAGGAGCCGTCCGCGCCCGCACCGACCGCCCCGGCACCGACCCTGCGCGAGCGGCCGCCGACGACGCGGCTGCTGGTCGTCGGCGACATCATGCTCGGCCGGCGGGTGGCGGTCCCCGAGGCCCCGACCAGCCCGTTGCGCTTCATGGCAGACCGGATCCGGTCGGCCGACCTCGCGGTCGGCAACCTGGAGAGCACGCTCTCCGACGACGGGCCGCCCCAGCAGCCGGGCGACGACTCGTTCGCCGCACCGCCCGGCGCCCTCCCCGGGCTGGAGCGGCTGGGCTTCGACGCGATGTCGCTGGCCAACAACCACGTCGGCGACTTCGGCGTACCGGTCATGCTCGCCACCGTCGACCGGATCGGGGCGAGCCGGATCGTGCCGTTCGGTGCGGGCGGCGACCTCGCCGCCGCGAGCCGGCCCGCCGTGCTCGAGCACGACGGGGTCCGGTTCGGCTTCGTCGGCTTCAACGCGATCGGCGAGACCCCCGCTGCCGCACCCGGCTCCCCGGGGGCGCTGTCGGTGCGGATGCCGCCGCGCACCGGGCCACTGCAGCAGCCGGACCTCGACCACGTCACCGGCGTCGTGGAGCGGCTCGACCGCCGGGTCGACGTGGTGGTGGTGCTCCCCCACTGGGGGGACCAGTACGTCCACGCGCCCGAGCCGGTCCAGTCCCTGGTCGGCCGGGCGCTGGTGCGGGCCGGCGCCGACCTCGTCGTCGGGGGCCACCCCCACGTGGTGCAGGGGCTGGAGCCGGTGGGTGGGGCGGTGGTGGCCCACTCGCTGGGCAACTTCGTCTTCGACATGGACTTCCTCGACGACACGATGGAGGGCGTCACCCTCACCGCGACCTTCCGGGGGGACCGGCTGGTCGACGTCGAGCTCGGGCCCTACCGGATGGGTGCCGACTTCGCCCCGCGGCCGGTCACCGGCGCCGCGGCGGCGCGATCCTCGCCGACGTGCGCGAGCACAGCCGGGGCCGGTTCGCCCGTCGCTGAGTCAGGGCGTACGGGCCAGCCAGGCCAGCAGCAGCCGTCCGGTGCGCTCGAGCTGGGCACGGTTGACGACGGCCGGCCGGTCGGCCGGCGAGTGGTAGGCGGCGTACGACGTGGAGCCGAGGCGGGCAGCCGGCAGCCCCGCCCGCACGAAGGACCAGTGGTCGCTGCTGCGCTGGAACCGGTCGCCGTACGCCGGCACCCCGGACCGCCGGGCGGCGTCGAGCAGCGACTGCTGCACCGGGTCGGAGTCGTCGGCCGACCCCACCGGTACGGTGCCGCCCACCCCGACCCGGTCGAGGGAGACCATCCCCCGCATCGACCGCCGCTCGGCGGGCGGCATCGCGGCGACGTACGCGCGGGAGCCGTAGTGGTGGTCGTCGTCGGTCGGGCCGCGGGGCTCCTCGGCCCCGAACGCGACCCAGACCACGGGCAGCCGGGTCCGCCCCTCGGCTGCCGCGGTCGCCGCCGCCAGCAGCACGCCCACGCCCGAGGCGTTGTCCTCCGCGCCGGGTGCCCGCGGCACCGTGTCGAGGTGGGCGCCCACGACGAGGTGCGGCGCGGCAGGGTCGAACCCGGCGGGGGTGGCCACGACGTTGACCGACTCCCCCGCCGGCACCGGCACACCCCACGACACCCCGCCCGGCACCTCGAACGCCTGGCGGCGCACCCCGTAGCCGAGCCGCTCGAAGGAGCCGGCCGTCCAGGCCACGGCCTCGCGGAACTCCGGGCTCGTGGCGTGCCGCGGCCCGATCGCGCCGGCGAGGTGGCCCACGACCGCCTCCGCCCGGTCGGGGTCGAAGTCTCGCGGTCGTACGTCCGGGCGCGGCTGCCGGGTCCCGGACCCGTCCGCCCGCGGCGTCGTGGTCGCGCCCGGGCTGTCGCTCGGCGAGGACGCCGGGGCGCTCCGCAGCGGGGGCGCCACCTCGCGCTCCCCGGTGCCGCTGCAGCCGGTCACCAGCAGGCCCGGCAGCAGCAGGGCCGCCCAGGCGGGCACTCGGCTCACTCGACGCAGAACTCGTTGCCCTCGGGGTCCTGCATCACCACCAGGTCGTCCCCCTCTCGCACCACGGTCGCCCCGAGCCCGCGGAGCCGGGCGACCTCGTCCGGGATGCTCCCCGGCGCCCGGAGGTCGAAGTGGATCCGGTTCTTCGCGGCCTTGGGCTCGGGGACCCGGACGAACCACATGTTCGGACCGCCCCACCCGGGTGCCTCGACGAAGACCCGGTCGTCGGTCGCGTCCTCGTCGACGTCGGAGCCCAGCGCGTCGGCCCAGAACGCCGCGACCACGCGCGGGTCTGCGCAGTCCACGGTGACGAACTTGATGAAGCTGGGCACCCGCCCAGCCTACGGCCGCGGTTCGCAAGGGTCGCTGGAGACGCGACGAGGGCCGGGCGTCAGCCCGGCCCTCGCCTGTGAAGCAGCGCTGCTAGCGCGTCACTTGACTTCGATGGTCATGATGCCGTTGCGGTTGCTCTGCACGACCCGGATCGTGGTGCCCGTCCCCGCGACCTTCACGCTCCCCAGCGGGTTGGCCGGGTCGTAGTAGGCGTTGGGGTCGCTGTCGTCGAACACCGGCACGGCCGGCTTCCGGGCGACACCGAGCGTGGTCATCCCGGCCGCGGTCTCGCGGTGCAGGCTGATCGGATCCGTCGCCTGGAGCCCGAAGCTGGCGTCGTAGGTCTGGATCCGGTTGCGCGCCACCGTGTTGTCCGACCACCGGAGCGCCGCCGGGTGGGCGTCGACCGGCAGCACCAGTCCGGCACCGGGGTGACGGTTCACGGTGTTGCGGGCGTACGCGGTGTTCCAGTAGTTGATCGAGAGCCCGTCCTGGTAGGGGAAGTGCTCGACGCGGTCCGGCTGCGTCACGCCCCACCCGAAGTTGTACGGCCCCTGCTGCAGGGTCTGGTCGTAGCCGAGGTACTGCCGGTTCTCCGCGATGTAGTAGCGGCTCTTGCCCTGGGCGTCCTTCGGGAGCTCGACGATGACGGCCTGCGCCTTCTTGGTGGCGTGGTACGACGGGCCGAGCTCGTGGGTCGACTCGGTGCCGGCCTTCGCCATCTCGTAGTCGAGCCAGCCGAGCTGCAGCTTCTCCCAGGCGCCCATGTGGTTGGGCGTGGTGCCGATCGTGTCCGCACCGTGGCCGAGCCAGGAGCCGGAGCTCATCAGGGTCCAGAAGCCGGTGCCGTTCTCGCCGCCGCTGGTGTCGTAGAGGTCGGGCAGGCCGAGGTCGTGGGCGTACTCGTGGGCGAACACCCCGAGGCCACCGTTCTCCGGCTCGGTCGTGTAGTCGCGGATCCAGAGGCCGGTGTCGCCGATCTCGATGCCGCCGTTCTGCTCGTACTGCGCAGGACCGTCGCCGTCCTCGTAGAAGCCGTCCTGGTTGACCGCCCACCGGTGGGCCCAGATCGCCCAGCTCGGCGCGCCGGCCGACTCGTCCTCGCCAGCGTGGACCGCCTGGAAGTGGTCGATGTAGCCGTCCGCCTCCTTGAAGTCACCGTCGTTGTCCCAGTCGAACCGGTCCCACTGGTCGAAGTCGGCCAGGTAGGCCTTGATCTCGGCGTCGGTCTTGCCGGCGGCCTGCTGCTGGTCGTACCAGGCCTCGGCGCTGTCGTCGACGAACCGGGTCATGTCCTCGTGGCTCTCGGTCTCGCCGTAGCTGGCCTCGTTGTGCGGGACCTGCACCCAGTCGCTGACGTCGCCGCCCACGGTGTAGCGGCCGCTGGAGAGCTCCTCGTAGACGCTGGCGAACGACTCGCCCTCGGTGCCGAAGAACATGTCTGTGAAGTGGCCACGGTTGAAGTCGTCGGTCCAGTACGTGCTGTTGTCCTTGGACCGGTCGGGCGCGGGGATCTCGTTGTGCTGCGGGCCGGCGGGGGCGTCGGGGAACCGTGCGTCCTGCTGGTCACCGAACTCGACGAGGAAGGTGAGGATGTTGTCGCTGGACTGCTGGCCGTACTGCGCCCACTGGCCCGGCGCCACGCGGACGGCCTTCGAGCCGCCGCGGTCCTGGACCTCGCGCTCGCCGCTGAGCACCAGCTCGGTGGCCTTCTGGGTGAGCTCGCGGCGCTCGGCTTCGAGGGCGTCTGCCCGGTCGTCGGGCTGCTCCTCGGCCGCGGAGCCGGGGGCACCGTCGGACGGCGGGTTCGCCGTCGCCGGGATCGTGAACGCGGTTGCGGCCAGGGCAGCGGTGGCTGCTCCTGCCGCGACCGCCAGGGGACGTCGTGACATGAGGGGGTCTCCTCCCGAGAGATGACGGTGGGTGTTCCGTCGTGAGGGACGGGCGTCACCGGCCCGTCGCACTTCGTGCCCTCACACCCCAGCACAGGAGGCCGGACAAGTCAGCACGTGACACGCCTTGACTTCACCGGCGTCGCGACGTAACAGCGACTGCGGCGGTGCGTCCCCACCGGGCGGGCGATCCCCGCCGCTCGATGTGAGCGACAGGGAGTCGCACGCCTCCCCCGTACCTGCTGTCCCCCGCAGCAACGGGTCCTGCCCTCAACCATGCGCGACGGCCGGTCACGAGGGGGACACGTCCCGTGCACAAGTCGGTGACAACACGCCGACAGGCCGGACACGGTGTGTTTTACACCCCACTCGGAGGATGTGCGACGCCCCCGACGTCCCTACGCTGCTCCCGGGAGGGAACGGGGCGATCCGGCGCCGCCGCGTCCCCCGCACGGGGCGTCGTACGACCGCGGACCCATCCAGGCCCCCGTCACCGGGCTCGCCTGGGGGCGGGGGTCCTCCGCGGCCGGGTGGGCCCGGTGCTCAGTCGAGTTGACTGCCGTTGGCTGCGTGCGGACATCCTGCGGACTGGCTGCGGACCCCAAGACCCAGCGCGGGACGCTCACAATGAGCACACCACCGGCACCGCCTTCATCCTTACGGATCGGGCTTAGATCGTTGAAAGCCTGGTGTGATTGGCCTGAGGAGGCCCCAGATGTCAAAGGGCAAGTCGATCTTGCCGCGACACAGCAGAGGAATTGCTTTGACCATCGCGGTCACGCTGATGACGCTTCTGATCCTCGGCGCCACTCATCGGACAGCTTTCGCGGCTGAGATCCGGGGAACTTCGGGCCCTGATGACCTGCGCGGAACGAGAGGCTACGACCTCATCATTGGGCGTGGTGGCGCGGACACGATCCGGGCGCTCAAGGGGTACGACGAGGTCCGCGGCCGCGGCGGCGACGACACCATCTACATGGGTGGCCCCGACAGATACGAGGGGGACGACGCTATTGGCGGCCTGGGTCAAGACGTGATCTATGGGCAACGAGGCGGTGACCAACTCCGGGGCGCGCGAGACAACGATGTATTGCGCGGTGGAGGTGGTCCAGATGCGTTGCTCGGCGAGGCCGGCCACGACCTCGTCTTTGGGGGACCAAACCCCGACAATATTAGTGGCAGCGCCGGCAACGACATGACCCGGGCCGGAGGCGGCCGAGACTACTATTTCGGTGACGATGATCCTGGGCGAGACTGGATATACATGGGTGCCGATCGAGACCACATCGAACCCATAGAGAACGATGGCTCCGTCGACCACATCGACTGTGGCCGGGGCCACGACAGGGTTAATTATGTGGACGGTATCGACCCGCTAGACGAGCTGGTGGACTGCGAGCGAGTCATCCCTGACTTCGATTAACCCCGTCACTTCTACAGCGGTCGCATCCTCGCCAGCGTGGGGACCGAGCGGCCGAGCTAGGCAATACGCCGATTGAGGGATGCGGGCTTCTCTCAGATGTACGTAGCGTGCCTGTTGGGAGGGACCAGTGGCGACGTGGGGTCGCCGTGTCCCCCGCGCGGGGGCGTCACGACCGGTGGACCTAACCCTGCCCCCGTCGCTGGCTTCCGGCCGGTGGCGGGGGCTCCTCAGCCACCCCTAAAGGGGATGCCGGCGACAGGGCGTGATGCCTATCTTGGCTGAGAGCCTGCTGCTCGATCGGGGGAGCGAACAGCGGAGCTACATGGGGATCGCGGTGCGGGGGGTCACGATTGCCAGCTCTCGGGGATTTCGCGCGGCCGCCTTCTGCCTTCTACCCTCACCCAGGCTAGGAGGCGGCCGCGTCCCCCTTCTCCGACTAGCCCTTTTCGCGTCAACGAGAAGGCGCGACCGGGTCCGGCCGTCCCAGCCAAAAGGGTGGAGTCGCGGCGAGCGAGCGGGCCTAAAGTTGGCGCAGCCGTCCCTCGCGAACGTATCGCTGCAGGCGAGGGGCGGCGCATGCTCTCCACCTGCCTTGGGCACGAGGCCAACACGCGGCCAGGTTGACCGGTCTACCTGTCCGCGAGGGTCCCGAGGTTCTGCAGCGAGCTTCGGGGCCCGCCTATGCCCGGCCCCCTCGTGGCGCGCCTCCATTGAGGGCCAATCGGACCGACCTACCGTCGACGTCGGAGGGCCTCTGTCGCGCCCCCGGCCGGCAAGGGTCCTCCGCCTACCTGAAGCGCTCGCCTCACCCGTAGAGGCGGATGCCAGCGGGGGAGCGCGCTCCGTAACTTCCTTCCCCTCGGGACGGATGCCAGCGACCCAACTCAACGGCGGAGGTCACCGTGAGTCGCGTACCACGTCGCTAACAATGCTGGCGGAGCGGCTCCTCACCGAGACCGCTGCGAACGGCATGCGCTTCGTTCGTCGGCCCCAGCTCGCGGTCATCGCCAACGCACGGTAGACCAGGCTCATCGAGGAAGCCGTCAACAACGACGCCACCTGAACCGTCCAGCTCATGTCGACGCCGGCGACTCGCCCCGTATGGACATGAAGAGCCCCCGGGCACCAGCGGCACCGGAGGCTCTTCAGGCTGGCTACGCAGCCACCGAGCCGACGGGACCCGTCGGCTCGCAGAGGAACTAGGAAACGATGACGATGTCGTCGGCCTCGTCCGCGGCGGAGGTCGTGGCCAAGGTGTCGAAGATCCAATCCTGGACCTCGGCCGTGTCGGTCCGGTACGCGAAGTCCACGCCCCTGCAGTAGGCGTTCATCCCGAAGGAGGTCACAGCCACGATCAGGTTGGACTCAAAGCCCCCGAGGAAGATCGGGCCGCCCGAGTCTCCCGAACAGGTACCGCCACGGCCCTTGCCGTTACCGACGGTTTGCACGTTGAATCCGCGGGTGTTGAAGCTCCGAAGATTGGCAATCTTGCCTTCGGCCATCAGTCGGCTTCGGAAGGACTCCACCTTGACCGGACTGCTGTAGGACAGTCCGTACCCGCTGGCCGTGATGGTCAGGTCTTGCAGTCCCCGTCGGGTGGCGAGAACGTCGAGGGTGCCGGGTGCCGCCAGCTGGCCGTACTCCGGCATGTCGATCGGCTGGTCGAGGATCACCAGGCCGGCGTCACCGGTGTCCGGGAAGCCGGCGAAGTCGTCGAAGCCGTAGTTGAACAGCTCATCGGACGTCGCGCACAGCGTGCCGAGCGTGTCGCCCGCGCAGAACTCCGGATAGCCGCTGACCGGGTCGAGCTCGGTCTCAGGGTCGTAGTTGGCCCCCGCGTCCTGCTGGAACCACACCCGGGCCGTGGTCGCACCGTCGGTGCAGTGTCCGGCCGTCAGGAAGATGCTCGGCGTGAGTAGCGAACCTGAGCACCGGTGCAGGAACTCACCGTCGGCGTCGTAGAAAGCGACGAGCCCGACATAGGGATGCTCGTTGTCCGGCACATAGTTTCCTGTGATCGCCCCGCTTGGCGCAGCCGAGACCGTCAGCCACGCCAGGACTACGGCCAATACCCACCCAACTCGTCGCATGCTCGACTCCCCCCTACATGTCCGGACTGTCCGGTGGCCCCACCGTAAGCCGGGGTCTGCAGCGCGGCAATGGGTCAGCCTCAGACGATCCGCTGCCTGCGTCGCGACACCGTAAACATGTCCGGAAGCGTCCCCAACCCCAGGCTCCGACTGCATCCGTTTGGAGGAGGGTGGCGCGTCCCCAGTGAGCGGTAGCGTGCGTCTGTGGACAAGGGGTGCCCCGACTGCGGTGGGCAAGTGCTGCTGCAGCAGACGACCGCTACGCGCAGGCCAGCGCAGCAGGAGATCGTCGAACTGCACTACACCTGCCTCGATCCCATGTGCGCCGGAGAGTGGACGGTGTCGAAGAGGCTGCTCGACGCCCACTGAGCCGACTGCGAGAGAGTGCGCGCGCCTCTCCGACTATCGGAGCTGAAAGGTCCCGGCGAGGTCCGCTTCTTGGACTGTGATCAGCATGGTGATTGGGTCGGCCTGCGTCATGTGGTCGACCGCCCGGGCAGGGCAACCAGCTCGGACGGTTCCCCGCCGATCGGGTCCGGCCGGCGATCTGGCCGAGCGTCGCCGAGAGCCCCCACCCCAAGGGGCTCACTCCAGCAGGCGGTATCAAATCACCTCCGCGGCTCGTAGCGGTGATCGGGCTCGAGCTGGCGCGTGCCCGACCCACGCGTAACCAGGCGCGGGGCGTCACACCACGGGGTCGCGGCGGCGCGCGGGGCAACCGCGGTCGGGCTCCGCACGCCCATGCAGACGATCAGGTCCCTTGCCCCCTTCGATCTCGTCGAGACCCGGCCCTCCGAGGATCCTGTCGCTCCCGCGCTCGCCAGCAGCCTGGTCCGGCTGCCAGGTCGATCCACCCGGATCGTGCCTGGGGTTGAATCCAGTTTGATCACGTCGCTGCCGCTACCGCCGTTGGCCCTCGGCATGCCAAGCGCGAGCTCACCGAGGGGTTGCACGATCATGATGCCTCCCGCGGGACGGCAGTGACCTTCGAGCATGCAAGCGTGGTAGGCGAAAGGAAATGGCTAGATCTCTGGGTGTGCCAGTCGGAGTCGCACCAACGGTTTGGCGTGGAGAATGGCCACCGTGCTTGGCGAGACCGAGCCACTGTGCCATTGATGGCTCTCGGACAGGCTGCCCTTTGAGATGCCGGTGAATGGCCGCCGCTACGTGCCCCGGCCCCGCTTGAGGTCATCCCCAACGCCCGCGATGCAGGTCGCAGCTTCGAGCACAGCATGGGAGGCAGTCGGCGACCTAGCTTGTCGCCGAGCCGAATTCAAAGAGTGCCCCTGCCTGCAACTTTGGGTTCCGCGGAGCTCGGCTCTCAGTCGAGGTAGTCGCGCAGGACCTGGGAACGGCTCGGGTGCCGCAGCTTGGACATCGTCTTCGACTCGATCTGGCGGATCCGCTCGCGGGTCACGCCGTAGACCTTGCCGATCTCGTCGAGGGTCTTGGGCTGGCCGTCGGTCAGGCCGAACCGCATCGACACCACGCCCGCCTCGCGCTCGCTGAGCGTGTCGAGGACGGCGTGCAGCTGCTCCTGGAGCAGCGTGAACGAGACCGCGTCGGCCGGGACGATCGCCTCGGAGTCCTCGATCAGGTCGCCGAACTCGGAGTCGCCGTCCTCACCGAGCGGGGTGTGCAGCGAGATCGGCTCCCGGCCGTACTTCTGGACCTCGATGACCTTCTCGGGGGTCATGTCGAGCTCGAGCGCGAGCTCCTCGGGCGTCGGCTCGCGGCCGAGGTCCTGCAGCATCTGCCGCTGGACGCGGGCGAGCTTGTTGATGACCTCGACCATGTGGACCGGGATCCGGATGGTGCGCGCCTGGTCGGCCATGGCGCGGGTGATCGCCTGCCGGATCCACCAGGTCGCGTACGTCGAGAACTTGTAGCCCTTGGTGTAGTCGAACTTCTCGACCGCACGGATCAGGCCGAGGTTGCCCTCCTGGATCAGGTCGAGGAAGAGCATGCCGCGGCCGGTGTAGCGCTTGGCCAGCGAGACGACGAGGCGGAGGTTGGCCTCGAGCAGGTGGTTCTTGGCGCGGCGGCCGTCCTCGGAGATCCACTCGAGCTCCTCGAGCACCTTGGGCGTGATCTTGCCGCCCTTGGCGAGCTTCTCCTCGCTGAAGAGACCGGCCTCGATCCGCTTGGCGAGCTCGACCTCCATCTCGGCGTTGAGCAGCGGAACCTTGCCGATCTGCTTGAGGTAGTCCTTGACCGGGTCGGCGGTCGCGCCGGCGACGGTGACCTGCTGCTCGGGCTCACCGGTGTCGTCGGTGTCGGAGACGACGAAGGTCGCTTCCTTCTCGTCCTCCTTGATGGAGGGGTCGGCCGCGACGTCCTTCTCGAACTGCTCGTCCGGCAGGTCGGGCAGCACCTTCTTGCCGTCGGGGCCGACCACGCCGGCGCCGTCGGCGGCCTTGGCGGCCGTCTTCTTGGCGGCGGCCTTCTTGGCAGGCGTCTTCGCCGCCGGCTTGGCCGCGGCCTTCGCCGGCGCCTTCTTGGCGGCGGTCTTCTTGGCGGCGGTGCTCGCGCTGGTCGTACGGCGCGTCGACGTCGCGGCGACCACGGCGCGGCCGGCGGCGGGGATGCTCACCGAGATGCCGCTGCCGCTCAGGTGGGCCAGCAACGCCTTCAGGTGACGAGGTTCGACGCCGGCGTCCTCACTGGCCTGGCGAACGTCCTCCGGCGTGATGGTCCCGGTCGGGCGACCCTGCTCGATGAGAGCCAGCACGGCGGGGTGGGCCAGCACCTCTGCAGGGATGGACTTGCGTGCGTTCGAGGACACGAACACCTCTCGTCAGGGGCAACGGGCGCGGCGAGGCCCGGAGTCGTCAAGAGCCGCTCGTGTCATTCTGCCACGCACCCCGGCACGGCTCGAACCGGGAGGGGCTCAGCCGCCTGCCTTGGCGGCAGCCTTCAGCTGCTTCTTGTGGTCGCGGACCTTCTGCAGCGACTCGGGGTCGACCACGTCGGCCACCGAGCGGAAGCCGTCGTCGGAGTAGGCCCCGACCTGCTGCTCCCAGCCGTCGGGCCGGACGCCGAGCTGCTTGGCCAGCAGCGCCACGAAGATCTGCGCCTTCTGCTTCCCGAAGCCGGGCAGCGCCTGCATCCGCCGCATCAGGTCGCGGGCGTCGGCAGCCTCGGTCCAGATCCGCGCGGCGTCGCCGCCGTAGTCCTGCTCGACGATCCGCGCGACCACCTGCAGCCGCGCCGCCATCGAGCCCGGGAACCGGTGGATCGCCGGCGGGGTCGCGCACAGGGCCGCGAACTCCTCCGGGTCGGCCGCCGCGATCGCGGCCGGCTCGAAGGACCCGAACCGGTCCAGCACCTTGGCCGGCCCACGGAACGCGTGCTCCATCGGGTACTGCTGGTCGAGCATCATGCCGATCAGCAGCGCGAACGGTGAGTCGCTCAGGACCTGGTCCGCGTGCTCGTCCTGCGTGATCCGGATCGACATCGTCAGGCGTCGGCCTTGACCGCGAGCACGGGGCACTTGGCGTCGAGCAGGATCCGCTGCGCGTTGCTGCCGAGGATCAGCTTGCCGACCGGCGAGCGGCGGCGCAGCCCGATCACGATCAGCTCGGCGTCGGCGTCGTCGGCGATGCCGATCAGGTCCTCGGCGGGCTCGAAGCCGCGCACGAGCTTGCGGATCTCGTGGTCGATGCCCGCGGCGTCCAGCCTGGCCTTGACGGCGTCCATGTCCTTGTCGGCGCGCGAGGAACGCTCCTGGTCGTAGTCCCCACCGCCCCGGTGGGAGTTGACCACCACGACCCGCGCACCCCGGAGCTTGGCCTCCTCGATCGCCCGGTCCACTGCGGCTTCACCCTCCGGCTTGGGCACGTAGCCCACCACGACGGTTCCCATCGACTCCTCCTCGCTCCACGGGGCTGACGCCCCTCACCGGGCACGCTACCGAACTCACGACGCCGTCGGCACCTGTGGAGGCCGGACCCGCGGCAGCGCGTCTTCCGGCAGGGTGACCGGGTGCCCCTGCTGCTCGCCGCCGCCGACGCCGCCGCGCTGCGGCTGCCCCGCGCCGCGGTCCGGGCCCACGCGGCGACCGAGCGGCGCCGCCGCTACGCGCCGCTGGTCCACGTCGGGCTCCCCGGGGTGCGCGAGCTGACGGTCGCAGCCCACCCGTCGACCACCGACCACGGGCTGCGCTGCGACATCGTGGCCGCGATGCTGGCCGCCACCGAGGGACGCCACCTGGTGTGGCTGACCCGGCCCGGCGAGCTGAGCCTCCACGACGTCGACGCGCTGTGGCTCGCGGCCGCGCTGGCCGCCTACGCCGAGGCGGGTCGCGACCTGACCTGGGTCGCGGTCACCCGGAAGGGCTGGTGGGACCCGCGCAGCGGCGTACGCCGGACCTGGCAGCGGGTGCGGGTCTGAGCGCTCGCTACTCCCAGGTGTGGACCGGGTTGTTGGTGTGCATCTGCTCGCGGTACTCCTCGAGCGTGGTCCGCAGCGCGTCGTAGCGGTCGAGGTCGGAGCGGGCGTGCATCCGGCGCGCGAACCACTCCGAGCCGTTGACGCCGGTGAGGCAGCGGCCCTCGATGATCTGGAGGGAGCGCTCGGCCTCCGCGTCGGGGACGCCCCAGGTCTGCAGCCCCTCGCGGGCCATCGGCAGCAGCTTGCGCAGCACCAGCTCGGTCGCGCGGACCTGGCCGACGCCGGGCCAGTAGACCTGGCTGTCGATGCCCTGCTCGGCGGCGACGTGGAAGTTCTCCTCGGCGGCGGAGAACGACATCTGCGACCACAGCGGCCGCTCGCTCTCGGCCAGGTAGCGGACCAGGCCGAAGTAGAACGCCGCGTTGGCCATCATGTCGGCGACCGTCGGCCCGGCGCCCAGGCAGCGGTTCTCGACCCGCAGGTGGGGCACCCCGCCGGCGATGTCGTAGACCGGGCGGTTCCAGCGGTAGATGGTGCCGTTGTGGAGCCGCAGCTCGGACAGCTGCGGGACGCCACCGGCCTCGAGCACCTCGAGCGGGTCCTCGTCCTCGGTGATCGGGAGCAGCGCCGGGAAGTAGCGGACGTTCTCCTCGAACAGGTCGAACACCGAGTTGATCCACCGCTCGCCGAACCACACCCGCGGCCGGACGCCCTGCGCCTTCAGCTCCTCGCTGCGGGTGTCGGTGGCCTGCTCGAACAGCGGGATCCGGGTCTCGCGCCACAGCTCCTTGCCGAGCAGGTAGGGCGAGTTGGCGCCGAGAGCGATCTGGATGGCCGTGATCGCCTGCGAGGCGTTCCAGTAGTCGGCGAACTGCTCCGGCGAGGTCTGCACGTGGATCTGGAAGCTGGTGCAGGCCGCCTCGGGCACGATCGAGTCTGCGGTGGTCGCCAGCCGCTCCGGGCCGGCGATCACGATCGAGATGTCCTCGCCGCGGGCCGCCATGATCTGCTCACTGAGCAGCCGGTAGCGCGGGTTCGGCGTGATGCTGTCGAGGCCGAGGTGGCCCTCGGCCAGGGTCGGCAGGATCCCGATCATCACCATGTGCGCCCCGACCTCGGACGACTTCTGCTCGGCGTCGTTGAGGCTGCTCCGCAGTGTCTGCTCGAACGTGGTCAGCCCGCCCTCGCGCAGCTTGGCCGGCGGTACGTTGATCTCGAGGTTGAACTGGCCGAGCTCGGTGACGAAGTCGGGGTCGGCGATCCGCTCGAGCGCCTCGGTGTTCTTGTACGCCGGGTCACCCGCCTCGTCGACGAGGTTGAGCTCGACCTCCAGGCCGACCATCGGGTCGTCGGTGTCGAACCGCGCGTCGCGCAGCATCCGTGCGAACACGTCGAGGCACCGGCGAACCTTCTCGCGGTGCCGTGTGCGGTCGGCCCTCGAGAACTCCTGTGCGTCGACCTCTTCGCCCATGTGTCGCAGACTAGGGTCGATCGGCCCCCGGGGCGAGCCTCGACGACGCGGGGGCCGGCCGTGGTCGCATGACCTCCCACTCGGTCGGGGGCACGGCGGCGACCAGGAGACCGGCCACCAGCCCGGCCAGCGGGTGGTCCGGGTCGGCCGCGCGGGCGCGGTCGACCGCGCACCAGGCGAGTGCCCCGTCGCCGGCCACCCACGCGCACACCGCCAGCATCGCGGCGGGATGGGGAACGAGGTCCTCGGGCGCGCGCCGCACCAGCGCCTCCCAGAACCGGACGTGGTCGCGCGCGGTCGTCCGGTCGAGCGTCGCCCAGACCGCGTCCCGGGCGGGGTCGGCCACGAGTGACACGAGCAGCCGGGCTGCGACGTCGGCCGGCGGCTCTGCGTCGCGACCGACCCACTCCGCCAGCCTCGCCGCCACCCACTCCCCCGTCGCCGGCTCACCCCGTGCGGCCTCGACCTCGGCCACGCCTGCGGAGTCGGGACGGAGGGTGGCGACCAGGTCGGTCCGCGAGCCGTGGAGCACGCGGCCCGACCACACCGCCTCGACGACGAACGGGTGGCTGGAGACGTCGTAGGGCACCCCTGACGGACCCGGGCCACCGGCCGGGCCCCGCAGCGCATACCAACGCCCGCCGTCGACCCGCAGCGCCTCGACCAGGGCCGGCCCCCGCCGACCCGGTCCACCGCGGACGAACCGCCGCACCACGGCCCGGGCCAGGTCGTCGTCGGCGGTGTAGAGCAGCAGCACGGCGGACCGGGCGCGGTGGCGCGCCGCCGGACCGAGCAGCAGCTCGACCACCTCGGCGACGCCGCGCCGGTCGGGCGGGAGGTCGACCCGCGCGTGGAAGGTCTGCCGGGCGTCGAGGGTGAGCATCACGATCGAGTCGGCCGGCTCGAAGCCGAGCACGACCGGGACCACGGCGAGGAGGTCCTCCGGCGAGCGGGCGGTGAGTGTCGTCATGGGGCCACCGTCCCGGCGCCCGCCGACGCCCGCAGCCGTCCGCGGCGCGGGTTGTGGACGATGGCTCGGGCGCGGCGGCTGTGGACGACAGGTGGCGCGGCGCGGAGGGTGCCGGCCGGTAGGTTGCGTGGCCATGGAGGACCCGTGCGAGCCGTAGCGTCGGTGCTCCACCTCGACCTCGATGCCTTCTTCGCCGCGGTCGAGCAGCGCGACAAGCCCTCGCTGCGGGGCAAGCCGGTGGTCGTGGGCGGGGTCGGTGGCCGCGGCGTGGTGTCGACCGCGTCGTACGAGGCCCGGACCTACGGCGTCCGCTCGGCGATGTCGACCCGGGAAGCGCGCTCCCGCTGCCCGCACGCGGCCTACCTCTCCGGCCGGTTCCACGCCTACAACGCCACCAGCCGGGCGGTGATGGCGGCGCTCCGCGAGGTCTCGCCCCTGGTGGAGCCGCTCTCCCTCGACGAGGCGTTCGTCGACCTCGCCGCCGCCGACCTGCCGGACCTCGAGGTCGGCACGGTGCGCGAGGTCGGTGAGCAGCTGCGGCAACGGGTCCGGGAGGTCACCGGCGGGCTCACCGCCTCGGTCGGGATCGGCACGTCCAAGTTCATCGCCAAGGTGGCCAGCGACCTCGACAAGCCGGACGGGCTGGTGGTGGTCGCGCCCGGCTCCGAGCAGGACCTGCTCCGGCCGATGCACGTCACGGTGATCCCCGGGGTCGGACCGGCCACCGCCGAGCGGCTGCGGCGGGCCGGGATCCACACCGTCGCCGAGCTCGAGTCGGTCACCCGCGACGAGCTGGTGCGGCTGCTCGGCAAGGCCCACGGCGGCGGTCTGTACGCGCTGGCCCGCGCCGACGACGACCGCGCCGTGATGGCCGACCGCGAGACCAAGTCGGTCTCCGTCGAGGGCACCTACGACACCGACCTGACCGACCGGCGGCTGATGGAGGGGCTGCTGACCCGGCAGGCGGGCCAGGTCGCCGAGCGGCTCCGCAAGCACGGCCTCTCGGGTCGCACCGTCACGATCAAGGTCCGGCTCCACGACTTCACGACCCTCAACCGGTCGACGACGCTGCCCTCCCCCACCGACCACGCGGCGACGATCGCCCGGCTGGCCCGGTCGCTGCTGTCCGAGCTCGACACCAGCGACGGCGTACGCCTGCTCGGGGTGGGGGTCTCCGGGCTGGCCGACTGGATCCAGGAGGACCTGTTCGGCGACGAGGAGGACGAGGCGCCGCCCGCGGAGGCCACGGCCGAGGTGGAGGCGACCGCACGCCGCCGGGCGGTCTGGGCGCCCGGGATGGACGTCGTCCACGACGAGCACGGCCGCGGCTGGGTCTGGGGCTCCGGCAAGGGGGTGGTGACGGTGCGGTTCGAGACCGCCGAGACCCCGCCCGGTCCGGTGCGGTCGATGCCGACCGACGACCCGGGCCTGCGCCCGTGGCGGCCCGAGGAGGAGCCGGCAGGCTAGCCTTGGAATAGGTGAGGGGCTCTCGATGGTATGAGCATCAAGAGCCCCTCGGTGTGACCGGTGTGGTGACGTCCCGGCCGATCGCACCGGCTCTCCGACCCCGCCGTCCCCGTCACCGGGCCGACGCGGCGAACGAGTCGCCGTGCGGGTCGTGCTTCCGATCCGATCCCCGACCTCCGCAAGCGGAGGCCGGTGAGAGAGTTCTATGTCCTCCGGGAGGGCCTGCGCAAGGGGTTCGCGAAACATTCCCTCAGTCCCACAGGGCCTTCCACAGAACCGGTGCTCGCGTCCACAGGACGGCTCCGTTCCTCCACAGTTTCCGGGTCGGGCTGTGGACGGTCAGGCCGGCCGTACGTCCCGCTGGAGGTGCTCCTCCTCGACCACGTAGCCGAGCCGCTCGTAGAGCCGGCGGGCGTGCTGGTTGTGGCCGAAGACGTTGAGCCCGAGCCAGCCGTGCCCGGTGCGGCGGCCGAGCAGCGCGGCGCCGGCCAGCGCGGCCGCCCCCAGGCCGCGACCCCGGAACCCGGGGTCGATCTCGACGTCGTAGACCCACGCCTGGTCCGGCCAGCGGGAGCCGACCCAGAGCACCCCGCAGGCCCGCCCGTCGTGGCGGACGGTGAGCAGGTGCTGGCCGGGGCTGTCGACGCCGTCGGGGAGCAGCGAGTCGAACGAGTCCTGCGCCGAAACGCGCGCGAGGGCCGGCGACTCCCCCGACTCCTCGCGCTCCCGGGCGTACTTCCCGACCGCGCTGCCCACGTACGCCGCGGACTCCTCGGCGGTCATCGGCGCCAGCGCCACCCGCTCGGCGAGCTCCTCGCCCGGGAGCGCACCGGTGAGGTCCAGCCGCATCGTGGTCGCCGCGAGCCGGAAGCTGCCGTCGTCGACGAACGCCTCGCGCACCGGGTCGTCGGGGACCCGCCCGACGGCCAGCGCGGAGTCGGCCAGCAAGGTGGCCAGCTCCCGTACGGCGGGGACGTCCCCGACGGCGCAGTGCACGTCGCGCACCAGCGTCCGGTCACCGTCGGCACCCAGCCACAGGAAGCCGTCGGGGAGCTCCAGCAGCTGCGACCCCGGCAGCTCCCGCAGCACCCGCGTCCGCGCCGCGTCGTGGGCCGCCCGCTCGTCGGTGTCGCGGAACCGGTCGTGCCAGCGGAACTGCCGGTCGACGAGCTCGCCGACCAGCGGGTGGCCCGGGTCGGTGACCGTCGCGCGTGGCTCCACCGGACGCACTCTAGATTGGCGACATGCCCGACAGCACCACGTCCTCGACCGCGGAGCCGGCCGCTCCCGTCGACCATCCCGTCGACCCGCCCGTCGCCGAGCGGCGACCGGTGACGGCCACCCACCACGGCCGCACCCGCGTCGACGACTACGAGTGGCTGCGCGACAAGGAGGACCCCGCGGTGACGGCGTACCTCACCGCGGAGAACGAGCACACCCAGGCCCGTACCGCCCACCTGGCCGACCTCCGACAGGCCGTGTTCGAGGAGATCCGGTCCCGGACCCGCGAGACCGACCTCTCGGTGCCGACCCGCAGGCGCGGCTACTGGTACTACGGCCGCACGTTCGAGGGCCGGGAGTACGGCGCCAGCTGCCGGGTCCCCGTCACCGATGCCGACGACTGGACTCCGCCGCGCCCGGCCGAGGACTGCGCCCCCGACCAGCCGGCGCTCCCGGGCGAGCAGGTGCTGCTCGACCTCGACGCGCTCGCGGAGGGCCACGACTTCTTCTCGCTGGGCGGCTCGGCGATCACCCTCGACGGTCGGCTGCTGGCGTGGAGCACCGACACCACCGGCGACGAGCGGTACACGATCCGGGTCAAGGACCTCGAGACCGGCGAGCCGCTCGACGACGTCATCAGCGGCGTCCTCGGCGGGGCCACCTGGGCCCCCGACGGGCAGTCGTTCTACTACTCGACCATCGACGAGACCTGGCGGCCCGACAAGATCTGGCAGCACCGGCTCGGCACCGCCCAGGCCGACGACGAGCTGGTCCACCACGAGGCCGACGGCCGGTTCTGGGTCGGCATCGGGCGGACCCGCAGCGACCGCTTCCTGCAGGTGGTCTCCGGCTCCAAGACGACCACCGAGGTCCGGCTGCTCGACGCGCAGGACCCCGACCGCGGCCTGTGGGTCTTCGCCCCGCGCCGCGAGGGCCTCGAGTACGGCGTGGAGCACGCCGTGATCGGCGGCGAGGACGTGCTGCTGGTGCTCCACAACCACACCGGACCCGACTTCGAGATCGGCGTGGCCCCGGTGGCTCCCACCGAGCCCGAGGCGTGGCGGCCGCTCATCGCCCACGACCCGCGGGTCCGGCTCGAGGACGTCGACGCCTTCGCCGGCCACCTGGTCGTCCACCAGCGCAGCGAGGGGCTCACCCAGCTCCGGCTGCTGACGCTGAGTGACCAGCCGGGCGACCAGGCGGGCGACCAGGCGGGGGACGGCGGCGTCACCGACGACTTCCTGATCGAGTTCGACCAGGAGATCTACACCGTCGGCTCGGCCGGCAACCCCGACTACGGCTCGCCCGTCGTCCGGCTCGGCTTCACCTCGCTGAGCGTGCCCGCGTCGGTCTACGACTTCGACGTCGCCGCCCGCGAGCTCACCCTGCTGCGCCGGACGCCGGTGCTGGGCGAGTTCGACCCGGCGGACTACGAGGAGCACCGGCTGTGGGCGACCGCGCCCGACGGCGAGCAGGTGCCGATCTCGGTGGTCTGCCGGCGCGACGCGCACGCCGCCGGCCCGGTCCCGCTGCTGCTCTACGGCTACGGCTCCTACGAGGCCTCCTCCGACCCCGGCTTCTCGATCCCGCGGCTGTCGATGCTCGACCGCGGGGCCGCCATGGCCATCGCCCACGTGCGGGGCGGCGGCGAGCTCGGCCGGCGGTGGTACGACGACGGCAAGCTGCTGCGCAAGACGAACACCTTCGACGACTTCGTCGCGTGCGCGCAGCACCTGGTCGACACCGGCTGGACGACGACCGACCGGCTGGTCGCCGAGGGCGCGAGCGCCGGGGGGCTGCTGGTGGGGGCCGTCGCCAACCGGGCCCCGGAGGCCTTCGCCGGGATCGTCGCGGCGGTGCCGTTCGTCGACAACCTGACCTCGATGCTCGACTCCACGCTGCCGCTGACGGTCACCGAGTACGACGAGTGGGGCAACCCGGAGGCCGATCCGGAGGTCTACGACTACCTCGCGTCGTACGCCCCCTACGACAACGTCGCCCCGATCGACTACCCGCCGATCCTCGCCGAGACCTCCTTCCACGACACCCGGGTGCTCTACGTGGAGCCGGCCAAGTGGGTGGCCCGGCTCCGGGCCACGGCGACCGGCCGCCGCGACTTCCTGCTCCGGACCGAGATGTCGGCCGGCCACGGAGGGGTCTCCGGGCGCTACCAGGCCTGGCACGACCGGGCCTTCACGCTGGCCTGGATCCTGGACCGGATGGGCCTGGCCTGACCGCTGCCGCCTCCCGCCGCCGACCGGTGCCCTGAGAAGACCCTGAGATTCCGCCGCAGCGGCAACTTCTGGGCATGCTCACCCGTCGTCTTGGGCAAGGACGACGAATCCCGGCCAGGGAATCAGCGTGGACAGTGATTCGTTGAGAGCAGTGGATGGCACCCCGGGTGCCGTCGACGCGACAGGAAGGCGGCTCCACCATGGCGACTCGAACCACCGCCGGCACGCGCGAGATCGAGGGCCGCGACAGCGTCGGCCTCTACCTCGACGAGATCGCGCGCAACCCCCTGCTCGACGCCGCCACCGAGGTCGAGCTCGCGAAGACCATCGAGGCCGGCCTGATGGCCCAGCACCTCCTCGACACCGGCCGCGTCGGCCGGGCCAAGGGCGGCGCCCCGATGCGCGCCACGCGCGAGGAGCTCGAGTGGCTGGCCGAGGAGGGCGAGAAGGCGATCGACACCTTCATCACCGCCAACCTGCGGCTCGTCGTCTCGATCGCCCGCAAGTACGGCCGGGCCCAGATGCCGATGCTCGACCTGATCCAGGAGGGCAACACCGGCCTGATCCGCGCGGTCGAGAAGTTCGACTACGCGAAGGGCTACAAGTTCTCCACGTACGCGACCTGGTGGGTGCGGCAGGCGATCACCCGCGGCATCGCCCAGCAGGCCCGCGTGGTCCGGCTGCCGGTCCACGTCGTCGAGGAGCTCAACCAGATCGGCGGCGCCCGCCGTACGCTCGAGCGCCAGCTGGGCCGCGACCCGGAGCCCGAGGAGATCGCCGCCGAGCTCGACATGGCCGTGGAGCGGGTCATCGACCTGCTCGCCTGGGGCCGCGAGCACGTGAGCCTCGACACCCCGGTGGACGAGGACGGCGACACCTCGCTGGGCGACCTGATGGCGCAGGAGTCCACCCCGGGCCCCGACCTCGAGGTGCTGGACGTCGAGTCCCGCGACCGGCTCAACGCGCTGGTCGGCCGGCTCGACGACCGCTCCGCCGACATCATCCGGTCCCGCTACGGCCTGGTCGACGGCCGCCAGCACAAGCTGGCCGACATCGGCCTCAAGCACGGCATCTCCGCCGAGCGGGTCCGCCAGCTCGAGCGCGAGGCACTGCAGCGGCTGCGCCGGCTCGGCGACCCCGACCTGGCGGCCTGACGCACGAACGGGGGCTCCCCCAGCCACGGCCCGCGCCACCGGCGCGGGCCGTGGTGTGTCCGGGAGCGGACCGGTCAGCCCAGCCCGAGCATCCGGTGCCCGTGGCCGGCCTTCGCGGCGAGGTAGCGCCCGTTGACCGCCGAGAGGTGCAGCCCGGTCGGCAGGCACCGCTCCACGCGGACCCCGCCCGCCTGCAGCTGGGCGGCCTTGTCCGGGTTGTTGGTGAGCAGGTCGACCCGCCCGACGCCGAGGCCCAGCAGCATCTGCGCCGCGGCCCCGTAGCTGCGCTCGTCGCCGCCGAAGCCCAGCACCTCGTTGGCCTCGAACGTGTCCAGGCCCTCGTCCTGCAGGGCGTACGCGTCGATCTTGTTGTAGAGCCCGATGCCCCGCCCCTCCTGCCGCAGGTAGACCAGGTAGCCGCCGACCTCGTGGATCCGGGTGACGGCCTCGTCCAGCTGCGGCCCGCAGTCGCAGCGCTGGCTGCCGAGGACGTCACCGGTCAGGCACTCGCTGTGGAGCCGCACCAGCGGCACCGCGGGCGGGCCGGGCGGCGGCTCGAGCACCCGGTCGCCCAGCGCCACCACCAGGTGCTCCCGGCCGTCGTCGAGCCCGTCGAAGGTGTAGACCCGGGCGCGCGCCGGCTCGCCGCTCGGGAGGCGGATCGGCAGCGGCACCTGCTGGCGGACCGAGGCGGGGGTCACGACGGCACGTCCCGGCGGCTGGAGAGCGTGTAGCGCAGCAGCACCACGTCGCCCATCTGGCGGGTCTCGGCCAGGTGCGCGCGGTTGCCGGGGTGCCACGGGTAGGCCCCCGGCCCCGCGAACCGGCGGGCCCGCGGGTCCCCGACGAAGAACGGCGCCACCACCAGGTGCAGCTCGTCGGCGAGGTCCGCGGTGAGGAACTGGGTGTGCACCCGCCCGCCGCCCTCGACCATCAGCCGTCGTACGCCCCGGCGCGCCAGGTCCTCCACCACGTCGCGGACCGCGACCGGGTCGCCGGCGTCCACGACGGTCGCGACGGCGCCGAGCCGGCGTCGGGCCACGGGCACGGACTCGCCCGCGCAGTAGACCAGCTTGTCGCTGCTCCCGGTCGTGAAGAAGCAGCCGTGGGGGTCCAGGGCGCCGGTGCGGGTCAGCGTGACCTTCACCGGCGTCTCCGCCAGGCCCCGCGCTCGCCGGCTCCGGCGCAGCGACGGGGAGCGGACGAGGAGCCGGGGGTTGTCGTGACGCACCGTGGCGGCACCCACCAGGATCGCGTCCACGTCGGCGCGCACGGCGTCGACCCGCCGGAGGTCGGCGTCGTTGGACAGCACCAGCCGCTCCGGCGACGCCGCGTCGAGGTAGCCGTCGAGCGAGACCCCGCAGCTGAGGATCGTGTACGGGCGCTCAGCCATGGGCCCGCCCCGCCACGAGCGGCGCCTCGGCCGGACGGCCGGCGTGTGGCCGGGCCGCGCCCACGAGCAGCAGCAAGGCCCCGGGGAGGCAGGCCACCAGGACGATCGCGCCGTACGCGACCGCCGAGGCGACGCCCTGCGCCGCCCCCAGCCCGGCGACCCCGAACGCCCACGCCGCCATGCCCTCGCGGGGTCCCCACCCGGCGAGGTTCGTCGGCAGCCCGGCCGCGACCAGCACCAGCAGCACCAACGGCGCCAGCGTCACGACCGGGGCCGTGACGCCGACCGCCCGGGCCGCGAGGACGTACGTCGCCATGTGGCCCGCCAGCGCCACCGCGGAGGCGATCACCACGCCGGGCCAGCACCGCTGCGCCCGGAGCCCGCGGAGGTCGTCGCGCAGCGTCGAGGCCGCCCGCCCCGGAGGGCGCCCGCGGGCCGGTGCCCGGCGCCGCGCGGCCGTGATCGCTGCCACGACGGCGACCCCCACGGCCCCGAGGACGACGAGGGCCGGGGCGGACGGACGCAGCGGCGAGGGCAGGAGCGTGAGCACCACGACCGCGACCGCCGCCTGCACGACCTGGCCGGCCGTCCGCTCCCACGCCACCGACCGCAGCCCGCGGGCGGTGTCACCGCCGGCCCGGCCGTGCTGGACACCGCGCACGACGTCCCCCACCACCCCGGCCGGCAGGCTGGAGTTGAGGAGCTGCGACCGGTAGTACGCCGCCACCGCCGTCCGCAGGGGGAGGTCCGCCCCGAGACCGCCCGCGACCAGCCGCCACCGCCAGGCGCACGCGACCGTCGTCGGCACCGCGAGGGCCGCCCCGAGCGCCAGGGTCGGCACGTCGAGCGACCGGACGGCCGTCACGAAGGGTGCGGCGCCGGTGTGCCACAGCACCAGAGCCAGCACCGCCGCGCCGCCGAGCCAGGACCACGACCGCGACCTCACGCCGCCACCTCCTCGAGCAGCCGCGCCACCGTGCCAGCGGTCTCCGCCCACCCCGCCAGCGCCCCACGCCGACCGCCGGCCTCGCCGCGCAGGTCGCGGCGCAGGCCCGGGTCGGTGAGCCAGCGGCGCAGCGACCCGGCGAGCGCCGCCGCGTCGCCGGCGGGCGTCAGCAGCCCCGGCCGTCGGCCCGTCGGGGCCGGTGCCGAGCGCCTCGGGGACCCCGCCGACGTCGCACGCGATCACCGGCAGGCCGCGGGCCAGCGCCTCCGTGACGACCATGCCGTACGTCTCCACGCGGCTGGCGAGGACGAGCACGTCGGCGGTCGCGTACGCCGCGTCCAGGTCGGGGCCGGCGAGCGGGCCGACGAGCTCGACCCGGCTCGTCGAGCCCGGCGGACCGGACGTCGCGGCACACGCCGGCGAGGAAGCCCGGTGCCAGGTCCAGCGCCCCCACGCAGGCGCAGCGCCAGCTCAGGTCGGCGACCTCCGCCAGCGCGGCCACCAGCAGGTCGTGCCCCTTCTCACGCGTCACCGCGCCCACGCACAGCAACCGGCCACCCGAGGGGCTCCCGGGTGCGCGGGCGGCGGGATCCACCCCGGGCTCGGCCACCCGGGTCCGGGCGGGGTCCAGGCCGTGTCCCTCGACCAGCCGCCGCCGGGTCCAGCCGCTCGTGGTGACCACCCCGGCCGCCGCCTGCAGCACCGACGCCTCCCGACCGCGGACGTCGTCGCCGTCCGCCAGCAGCGTGAGCGGCGTGTGGACGAGCACCACGACCCGGAGCCGTCGGGAGGCCGGGAGCAGCACGTCGGGCGTGGACAGGGCCACCAGCCCGTCGACGACGACCACGGAGCCGTCCGGCGTGGCCTCGAGGACCCCGGCCAGCCCGTCGTGGGCGGCGCGGTCGGGCCACGGCCAGCGGCCCCCGACCGGTCGCAGCCGGACCGACCAGCCGAGCGCCGCCAGCTCCGCGCAGAGCCGCCGGTCGTACGTGTTGCCGCCGCTGGGGCGGCGTGGGTCGGCGACGCCGTGCGGGACGACCACGTGGACGGTGCCCGGCCGGTTCACAGGTCCCTCTCACAGCTGGCCGAGGCGACGTGGGACTCGTGCAGGACCACCGTGACCCCGGTGACCGTGCCGGCCGTCCCGAGCGCGCCCGCGCGCACCTCGTCCACCAGCCGGTCGGCGACGTGCTGGGCGAGCACCTCGGTGGTCGTGTTGCGCCCCGCGAACCGGTCGTCGTCGTCGAGGTTGCGGTGGGTCAGCCCGGCGACCACGTCGTGCAGCGCCGTCGCGGCCCGGCCGATGTCGACCAGGATGCCGTCGTCGTCCAGCGAGGGCCCGCGGAACGTCGCGTCGACCACGTACGTCGCGCCGTGCAGCGCCCGGGCGGGTCCGAAGACCTCCCCGCGCAGGCTGTGTGCGACCAGCATGTGGTCGCGGACGGTCACGCCGAACACGGGACCTCCCCGGGGCCGTACGACACCGAGTGGCACAGTCCCGGCAGCGCGCGGCCGGCCAGGCGCGGCATCACCGTCGGCAGCTCGGTGAAGGGCGACCGGCCGGTCAGCAGGCAGTCGTACGCGGGGTCCTGCAGCAGGTCGAGGGCGAGCCGCAGCCGGTCCGCGGTGCTCCGGCGGCCCCGGCGCGGGGCCGCCACCTCCCCCACCTGGCTGGCCCGGAGCGTGAGCCGGCCGGAGTGGAAGCCGCCGCCGAGCGAGACCGTGGTCGGGGCGTCGCCGTACCAGCTCAGCTCGACGACGGTGCCCTCCGGCGCCAGCAGCTCGAGCGAGCGCTGCAGCCCCGCGGAGGAGGCGCTGGCGTGCACCACGAGGTCGCGACCCTCCGGCGCGTCGTCCGGCAGCCGGAAGTCGACGCCGAGGGCGGCGGCCACGCCCCCGCGGGACGGGTCGACGTCCACGAGGGTGACCGTGACGCCGGGGATCCCGGCGAGCAGCCGCGCCACGCAGCACCCCAGCGCGCCGGCCCCCACGACGGCCACCCGGTCGCCGACGAGCGGTCCGGCGTCCCAGAGCGCGTTGACCGCCGTCTCGACCAGGCCCGCGAGGACCGCCCTGGGCGCAGGGACCCCGGTCGGCACCACCGTGACCGCGTCCGCAGGGACGACGTACGCCGTCTGGTGGGGGTGCAGGCAGAAGACGGTCCGTCCCAGCAACGGTGGCGGCCCCTGCTCGACGACGCCCACGCTGAGGTAGCCGTACTTCACGGGCCCCGGGAAGTCGCCCTCCTGGAACGGGGCCCGCATCCGGGTCCGCTGGTCGGCGGGCACCCGACCGTCGAACACCAGCGCCTCGGTGCCCCGGCTGATCCCGGAGTGGAGGGTCCGGACCAGCACGTCCTCCGGGCCGGGCGCCGGGAGCCGGACAGGGCGGATCTCGCCGGCGCCGGGTTCGCGCACCCAGAACGCCCACGCCTCCCGCACCATCGGACCACCTCCGGCCCCCGGTGAACCGGACCAGGGACCTGCTCGTTCGTCCACGTGTCGCTGCCTGTTGGTCCCTTGAACGGAGGAGTCGTGCGCTCGGTTCAAATCAGGACCGCCCGGAGCTGGGCCGGCACCGGACGGGTGCTGCTCACCTGCCTCGCCGCGGTGCTGGTGCTGGCGGCGCTGACGACGCCCACGAGCCTGGAGGAGATGCGGGTCTCCGCCTTCCTACGGCTCCCGCTGGAGGCGCTGGCCCTGCTCGCCGTCGTGCTGCTGCTCCCTCCGCGGTTCGCCCGGCTCCGCACCGCGGTGGCGCTGGCGGGCGGCGGTGTCCTCGGGCTGGCCGCCGCGTTCAAGCTGCTCGACCTCGGGTTCGTCGCGGCCCTGAACCGGCCGTTCGACCCGCTGATCGACTGGCGGTACGCGGGATCGCTGGTCGAGCTGGTCCGTGACGCCCTGGGGGCCGGCTGGGGCACGCTGCTCCTCGTGGTGGCCGCCGCGGCCGTGCTCGGGATGCTGGTGCTGGTGCCGCTCGCGGTGCTCCGGCTCAGCCGCGTCGCCGCCCGGCACCGCCCGCAGGCCGCCGGGCTGGTCGCCGGCCTCACCGCGGCCTGGCTGGTGCTCGCCGTGCTCGACGTACGGGGACCGGCCGGACCGCTCGCCTCCCGTGACACCGCGACGTACGTCGAGGGCCAGGTCACCCGGATCCCGGGGCAGCTGCGGGACCGCCGGGAGTTCCTCGCCGCGGCCCGGACCGACCCGCTGCGCGACGTGCCGGGCGAGGAGCTGTTCTCCGGCCTGCGGGGCAAGGACGTGCTGGTGGTCTTCGTCGAGAGCTACGGCCGGGTGGCGCTGGACGACCCCGCGCTCTCCCCCGGCATCGACGCCGTGCTCGAGGACGGGAACCGAAGGCTCGAGCACGACGGCTTCGAGAGCCGCAGCGCGTACCTGACGTCGCCCACGTTCGGCGCCCTCAGCTGGCTCGCCCACGCCACCCTCCAGTCGGGGCTGTGGATCGACAGCCAGCCGCGCTACGACGTGCTGGTGACGAGCCCGCGGCTGACCCTGACCCGGCTGTTCGGCGAGGCAGGGTGGCGCACCGTGGCCTCGGTCCCGGCCAACAACCGCGACTGGCCGCAGGGCGAGTTCTACGACTTCGACCACGTCTACGACTCGCGCAACGTCGGCTACCGCGGTCCCCGGTTCGGCTACCCCACGATGCCCGACCAGTTCACGCTCGACGCGTTCCACCGGCTCGAGCTGGCACCCGAGCCACGTCGGCCGGTGATGGCGGAGATCGACCTGATCACCAGCCACGCCCCGTGGTCGCGGACGCCACGGATGATCGACCAGGACGCGGTCGGGGACGGCTCGGTCTTCGAGGGCATGCCCGAGCAGCTGCCCTCGGAGGGCGACATCTGGCCGGACCCCGAGCGGGTCCGGGCGGCGTACGGCGACTCGGTGGAGTACTCGCTGCGGGCCTTCGTCCGCTTCGTGCGGACCTACGGCGACGACGACCTCGTCGTGGTCCTGCTCGGCGACCACCAGCCGGCGACGGTCGTGTCCGGGAGTGACGCGGGCCGCGACGTCCCGGTCTCGGTCATCGCGCGCGACCCGGCCGTGCTCGACCGCATCGCCGGCTGGTCGTGGGACGCCGGCCTGCGCCCCGGGCCGGACGCGCCGGTCTGGCGGATGGACGCGTTCCGCGACCGGTTCGTGGCGGCGTACACGGGAGGGGGCGAGAATGGGACCTCGTCCGGACGGTGAACCCGTCGCGATGCCGGCACGTGTGAAGGGTGAGGAGGCGGGCATGCCCGATCCGGACGTCGTCCTGATGCAGCAGCTCCACGACGACCACGCCGCGGCGCTGTGGCGGTTCTGCCGTCGGCTCGTGCCCACCGACCGGCAGCTCGCCGAGGACGTGGTGCAGGAGACGCTGCTGCGCGCCTGGCGCCACCGCACCATCCTGGAGAGCCCGACCCCCGCGGTGCGCGCGTGGCTGTTCACCGTCGCCCGCAACATCGTGATCGACCAGTGGCGCAGCCGGCGCGTCCACCCGGAGACACCGCTGGCCGAGCCGCCCGACGAGGGCGTCGACGACGAGACCGACCAGCTGCTGCTGTCGTGGGTCGTGGCCGAGGCGCTGACCGGGCTGTCGCCCGAGCACCGCGCCGTGCTGCTGGAGTGCTACTACCGCGGTCGGCCCGTGGCCGAGGCCGCCCGGCGGCTCGGGATCCCCGAGGGCACCGTCAAGTCGCGCACCCACTACGCGCTGCGGGCGCTGAAGCTCTCGCTCGACGAGCTGGGGATGGGCACATGAGCTGCGACTTCTCCCTCGACGACGGCGCCTACGTGCTGGGCACCCTGTCCCCCGCCGAGCGCCTGGCGTTCAAGCGCCACCTCCCGACCTGCCCGGAGTGCACGCAGGCCGTCGCCGAGCTCGCCGAGCTCCCCGGGCTGCTGGGCCGCGTCGACCCCGAGGTCCTGGCGGGCCCGCCCGACGAGCCGGCCCCGACGCTGCTGCCCGGCCTGGTGCGGGAGGTGCGCCGGATCCGTCGCCGCCGCATGCTGGGCACCGCGGGGCTGGCCGCGGCCGCCGCCGCGGTCGTGGTCGCCGTACCGCTCGGGATCGCGCAGCTCGGCGACGACCCGGCACCGCCCGCGGAGCCGGGGTCGAGCTCGTCGTCCGCGCCGGTCGTGGCGCAGCAGATGGATCCGGTCGGCGAGGTCCCGGTGCAGGCCACGGTGAGCCTGGAGCAGGTCACGTGGGGCACCCGGCTGGGACTGAGCTGCACCTACGACCCGGCCTGGGTCGACCAGGAGCTGCCCCCGGAGGCCGACTACGTGCTCGTCGTCCGGACCCGGTCCGGCGGCCTCGAGCGGGTCGGCAGCTGGCGGGCCGTGGGCGGGCGCGCGATGGAGATCACCGCCGCCACCGCCGCCACGCCGGCGGACCTCAGGTCAGTGCAGGTGCGGACGACGGACGGCCGCGTGGTGCTGCGACTGCCCACCTGAGCGCAGCGGGTTGTCACGCAGCAGGAGCAGACCACCGAGCAGGATGGCGGCCGCCTCCGAGATCGCCGCGGTCCACACCGCCCAGCCGTGCCACTGCTCCTGCACGCCGAAGAGGCCGACCGTGGTCGAGATGACGAACGCACCCAGCGTCGACACCCCGAATCCGAAGGTGAGCAGCGCCGGGAACCAGTGCGACCAGGTCAGCAGCAGCACCGCGATCACCGCCCCGCCGACCGCGTTCAGCAGGAACGCCGGACCGATCACGTCGACGTCGCGCATGCCGTCGAACCACAGGTAGAGGTGGACCACCGCCGAGACGAGCACCGCCAGTGAAGCCAGGACCCGCATGCCCATGAGCTGCTCCCTTCCCCGGGACCGCTCCCGCGACGCTCGCGGAGCGGTGTCACCCCGGGAGAACGGTAGACGGCGGCGGGTGGTTCACCGCGACGGCGACGAGGCCGTAGGTGCGGATCCGCCCGCTGCCGAGCCAGTCGACCCACAGCCGGTGCGCCACGACCAGGTCGTCGACGACCGGCACCCCGATCCGCTCGCCGAGGGCCGGCCGGTCCGCCTCGTACGCGTCCGCGAGCGCAGCGGCGGTGGCGCGGTGCCCGTCCGTGCACTCCTCGACCGAACGGACCTCGAGGCCGTGCTCCTCGAGGGCGTGCAGCAGCTCGGGCAGCGGGACCGGCCAGACCGTGTCGGAGGCGGGCATCGCGGCCCGCTCCCCCGTCGTCAGCGGTCGGCCGGTCTCGGCCGTGAGCACGAACCGGCCGCTGGGACGCAGCGCGGCGCCGACCGCCGCGATCAGCGGCGCCTTGCGCCGGAACGCGAGCAGGGTCTCGAGCAGCATCACGACGTCGTACGGCCCCCGCGGCAGCGGAGGCACGCAGCCGACCTCGAACCTGCAGCGCATGCCCGCCGAAGACCGCCGCGCGACCTCCACGGCGACCGGGTCGCGGTCGAGGCCGAGGTAGTCGCACCCGGACTCCGACGCGACCAGGCGCCCCGGCCCGCCGACGCCGCAGCACAGGTCGAGCACGGAGTCGTCCGGGCCGATCCCTGCGCGGCGCGCCAGCGAGCGGATCTCGCCGGCGGTCATGAACCCCTCCTGGCCGACGAACTCGCCCGGTGGGTAGGCCGCCCGCTTCGCCGGCTCGAGGGCGGTCCGCGGGTCGCTCACGGCGCTGACAGCCGTCCGGCACCGACCCGCGCCGGCAGGTCGCCCATCGGGTCGCGCCGGTGGCGGACCAGCCAGACCACGTCGTGACCGAACGACTCTCCGAGCAGCGCCAGCGCCGCCACGAGCACGGCGTAGGTCGCGGTGTCGGGCAGCAGGTGGGCGGCCGCGACGACCAGGACGACGCCCTGCACGGCGGCGACGACCCGGCACCAGGGGCGCGGCGGGAGCGGGCGGCGGAACCACGGGAACACCCAGCCGGCCGCCCAGAACAGGTAGCGGGCGGCTCCGATCGCCAGCACCCAGGCGCCGTACGACTCCGCGACGGGCACGCTGAGCACGAGCAGCAGGAACGCGTCGGCCTCGCCGTCGAACCGTCCCCCGAAGGCGGTCCCGGTGCCCGTCGCGCGGGCCACCCGGCCGTCCACGGCGTCCAACGCCAGCGCGACCGCCGCCAGCGCGACGACGGGCACCACGAGCCCGTGCTCCCGGAGGGCGGACTCGGTGACCAGCGCCGCGACAGCGCAGGTGAGGGTGGCCCGGGCCAGCGTGACCAGGTCGGCCGGCCCCAGGTCGTGGCCGCCGTCCACGCTCACGCCCCGGGCGACGGCTCCGGCCAGCACCGCCCCGCAGGCCGCCCCGACGGCCCAGGACGGGGCGGACAGCCCGGTCACGGCCGTGAGGGCGGCGAGCAGCCCGGTGAGCGCGGTCAGGCTGCCCGCGAGAGCCGTGCGGACCTCGACCACGGACGCTCCCTCCCCGGGGTGACACTCGACGACGTCGTTGTGGGGGGCAACGAGCGTCGCTAGCGTTCGGTTCACACCCGACGGAGGTCCCATGGCGTCCGAACCCGTCCGGGCCGCTGCCGACTGGCTGGCGCTGCGCGAGCCCGCCGACGCGGCGGCCCGCGCACCGGAGCTGGTCGACGAGCTGCGTCGCGTGCTCCCGTCCGAGGGACCGCTCCGGATCCACGACCTGGGCTGCGGGACAGGGTCCATGGCGCGCTGGCTGTCCCCGCAGCTGCCGGGGCCGCAGGCCTGGGTGCTGCACGACCGGGACGCCGACCTGCTGGCGCGGGTCGCGTCGTACCCTCCGCCGGCCGCGGCCGGCGACGCCCGGGTCTCGGTCGAGACCCGGCTCGCCGACATCACCCGGCTCGACCCCGACGTCGTGGGCGACGCCGACCTGCTGACGGCGTCGGCCCTGCTCGACATGATGTCCGGGCCGGAGCTGGACCGGTTCGTCGCCGGCTGCGCCCGGGTGCCGTGCCCGGTCCTGGTCACGCTCTCGGTCGTCGGCCGGGTCGGGCTCACGCCTGCCGAGCCGCTGGACCGCGCGGTGGCGCAGGCCTTCGACGAGCACCAGCAGCGGACGCTCGGGGGCCGTCGGCTGCTCGGGCCGACGGCGTCGGGTGCCGCCGCGCGCGGCTTCGCCCGGCTGGGCCGCGAGGTCACCGTGCGTCCGAGCCCGTGGCGGCTCGGCCCCGACCTGCCCGCCCTGACCGCGGCGTGGTTCACCGGCTGGGTGGAGGCGGCCGCCGAGCAGCGACCGGAGCTGCGGGGCGACCTCGGTCCGTACGTGGACCGCCGCCTCGCCCAGGTGGACGCGGGCGCGCTGTCCGTCACCGTCCACCACGAGGACCTGCTCGCGCGACCGCGCGAGGGTGCCGCGGTCCGCTAGCCGCCCGCGGCAGCCAGCGCGGCCGCCGCCTGCTGGGCCCGCGCCGCGGCGTCCGCGGGGACCGGTACGTCGCCGGCGACCCGCTGCTGCCACAGCTGCAGCGCGACCACCCGGGAGGCGGCCTCCTCGACCCGCTCGCGGCTGACCCGGCCGCTCTCGATCGCCTCGACGACCAGCTGGTGGGTCTTCGCGGTGTCCACCGGCATCAGCAGCAGGTCCGCGCCGGCCTCGAGCGCCCGGATCGCCGGGAAGTCACGGCTCAGCGCCGCTCCCATCCCGAGCGAGTCGGTGATGACCAGCCCCTCGAACCCGAGGTCGTCGCGCAGGAAGTCGTACACCTTCGGCGCCTGGCTCGACGGCATCCCCGGCTGGATCGACCGCACGTCGAGGTGGGCCATCATCACCGCAGGCGCGCCCGCGTCGACGGCGGCCTCGAACGGCCGCAGGTCGCGGGTGCGCAGGTCCGCGAGCGACGACCCGAGGACCGGCAGCGTCTCGTGGCTGTCGGCGGTGACGCTGCCGTGGCCCGGGAAGTGCTTGGTGGTCGACACCAGCCCGGCGTCGTCGTAGCCCTCGACGGCGGCCGCGACCGCCCGCGCCGCGAGCGTCGGGTCGCCCGAGGGCGACCGGGACCCGATCGTCGGGTCGGCGGCACCGATCGTGACGTCGGCGACGGGGGCGAAGACCCAGGTGAAGCCGAGGTCGCGCAGCTCCAGGGAGGTGGCGCGCGCCGCCTCGGTGACCACCTGCTCGCCCGGCTTTCCCTGCGCGACGGCGGCGCCGGCGCTGGCGAACGGCGGGAACTCGGTGGCGATGCCCCGCAGGTGCGAGACCACGCCGCCCTCCTCGTCGACGCCGATGACCGCCGGCCAGTCGCGGCCGTCCGCGGCGTGTGCCCGCGTCACCGCCGCCGTCGTGGCCCGGACCTGCGCGTCGTCGGTGACGTTGGTCGAGGTGACGCAGACGCCGGCGAGGTGGTGCTCCCGGACCATCGCGGCGGGGACGGCCGGGTCGGTGCCGGCGTACCGCCCGACGATCACCTGGCCCGCGACCTCCTCGGTCGACATCCTGGCGACCAGGTCCTGCGCCCGCTCGACCTCGCCGACCGTGGGTCCCCACGAGGTGGGCTGGTCCGGGTCCTGGGTCGGCTCCGACGCGCTCCCGGCACCCGTGGAGCCGTCGCCGCCGCTGTCCGTGGTCCCGTCCGGTGACCCCGAGGAGCACGCGGCGAGCGCGAGGCAGAGGGCCGGGACGAGCAGCATCGGGAGCCGACGGAGGGACACGCGGTGGGGCACCCGCTCACGCTAACCGCGCGGCCCGGCAGCCCCAACTCCGCAGCGATCAGCCGCGGAACGAGGATCGCAGCACGAGCACGCACTCGATCGGCTGGGGGACGTGGCGCTGAGCGAGGAGCGCGGAGGATCGTGGTCAGCCGGTGGCTGCGATCCACCGCGCAGCCGTGGATGTCGTGCCCGACCAGCCCGTCGCAGGATCAGCTGTCGCCGGCCCGGCTGGCGAGCGCCGCGTAGACCTCGGCGACCCGGGTCCGCAGCTGCTCGCGGGTGCCGGTGTTGTCGACGACGTACGTCGCGACCGCCAGCCGGTCCTCCCGCGAGGCCTGCGCGGCCACGCGCGCCTCGGCGTCCTCGCGGGTCATGCCGCGCTGCTCGACCATCCGCGCCACCTGCGTCGCGACCGGGACGTCGACCACGACGACCGCGTCGAACGTGCCCGCCTGCCCGGTCTCGGTGAGCAGCGGTATGTCGTGGACGACGACCGCCCCAGGCGCGGCGGCAGCCTCGATCTCGGCCGCCCGGGCGCGGACCCGCGGATGGATGATCCCCTCGAGCACCCGCCGTCTGGCCTCGTCGGCGAACACGACCGCGCCGAGCGCGGGTCGGTCCAGCGCCCCGTCCGGGGTGAGGACGTCCGGCCCGAACGCCTCCACCACCTCGGCCAGACCTTCGGTGCCCGGGGCCACCGCCTCGCGGGAGAGCACGTCGGCGTCGACCACGACGGCGCCGAGCTCGTCGAGGATGGCCGAGACGGTGCTCTTGCCCGACGCCACTCCCCCGGTGAGTCCCACGCGCATGCGGTGGACCCTAGCGTCCGGTTCCCACGCGACGGCCGGCCGGCGTGACAAGACTCACGGCCCCTCAACCAGCCGCCCCGGCTGTCCTACCCTCGATCGGGTGAGGGTCCCGGGTCTGCAGGCGGAGCAGCGCGCCGGTGCCCGCATGATGCTCGGCGCCTCCGGGCTCACCACCCTCGGGGCGCTGCCGCCGTTCCTGCTGGGCGCGCAGGCGGTGTGGGTACGCGCCGACCTCGGGATCGGGCTGGCCGCCCTCGGCGCGGGGGTCAGCGTGTTCTTCGGCTCGGCGGCCGTCGGCGCGGTGGCCGCGGGGCTGCTCTTCGACCGGATCGGCCGCCGCAACGGCCTGCTGGTCGCCGCGGCCCTGGTCGTGGCGGGCGGGACTGCGATGGCGACCGCGGTCGACGGTGCCGCCTCGCTGCTGGTGTGCATGGCCGGCCTCGGGCTCGGCAACGCCGCCTGCCAGACCACCGCCAACCTGGCGATGGCCCGGGCGCTGCCCCCGGACCGGCGCGGGCTCGGCTTCGGCGTCAAGCAGTCGGCCGTGCCCCTCGCGATCATGCTCGGCGGCCTCGCCGTCCCGACGCTCGGAGGGCTGCTCGGCTGGCGGAGCACCTTCGTGGCCACCGCCGCCGCCGGGGCACTCGCCGGGGTCTGGTCGCTGGTCCGGCCGCCGCTGGAGGTCCGCGCGCCCGCGGCGCCCGACCGCGACCCGGACCGGCCCCCGTGGGGCCCGCTGCTGCTGTGCGGGCTCGCGATCAGCCTCGCCAGTGCGTCGGCCAACTCGCTGGGCTCTTTCCTGGCGTCGTGGGGCTACGAGGTGGGCCTCTCCGCGACGGCCGCCGGCCTGCTGATGGCCGTCGGCTCCGGCGCGTCGATCGTGGTCCGGGTCTTCTCCGGCCACCGCGCCGACGGCAGGCGCGGCGGCAACCTCCGGGTGGTGGCTGCGCAGATGGTCGTCGGCGCCGCCGCCTTCGTCGGGCTCGCGGTGGGGACGCCGGTGGCCGTCGTGGTCTCCGGGTTCCTCGCGTTCGCGATCGGCTGGTCGTGGCCGGGCCTGCTGCTCTACGCCGTGGCACGGATCGGGCGCGACGCGCCCGCGCGAGCGTCGGGTGTCATCCAGGCGGGCGCCTTCGTGGGCGGCGCGCTCGGCCCGGTCGCCTTCGGCGCGATGGCGGCGGAGGCCGGATTCCCCGTGGCCTGGCTGGCGTCGTCCGGGCTGTTCCTGCTGGCGGCCACCCTGGTCGTGCTCGGCCGGCGCGGCTTCGCGGCCGACCTGGAGGCCCGCCCGCCGCGGTCGCCCGTGGGCTGGGGCGGCGGCCGGATCTCGCACTGACCTGGGCTGCTCGCCGGCGGCGTGGCCTCCCCGTGCGCCAGGGTCGCCGGTCGGTGCCCGCGAGGACGACCTGCCTCCCCGCGAGCGCGTCGGGGTCAGGCGGTCTGCACGCCCGCGAAGGTGCGCCGGTAGTGCGCCGGAGAGACCCCGCGGGCGCGGGTGAAGTGGTGGCGCAGCGCAGCCGCGTTGCCGAACCCGACCTCGGCCGCGATCCAGTCGACCGAGTGGTCGGTCTGCTCGAGCAGCTCCTCGGCCGCCTGCAGCCGCTGTCGGGTCACCCACGCGTGCGGGGTGGTGCCGGTCTCGTCCCGGAACCGGCGGGCGAAGGTCCGCGGCGACATGTGGGACGAGCGCGCCAGCGCGTCGACGCTGAGGTCGTCGGTGAGGTGCTGGGTGATCCACGTCAGCAACGGTCCGAGCGACTCGACGTCGCAGTCTGGCACCGCCCGGGCGATGAACTGCGCCTGGCCGCCGTCGCGGTGGGGCGGCACCACCATCCGCCGGGCAGCGGCGGCAGCGTGCCGGGCGCCGAACTGCTGGCGCAGCAGGTGGAGCGCGGCGTCGAGCCCGGCCGACGAACCGGCACCGGTGACGATCGCCCCGTCCTGCACGTAGAGGACGTTCGGGTCGACCAGCGCCTCGGGGTGCCGCTCGCGCAGCTCGTCGACGTGCCGCCAGTGCGTGGCGCAGCGCCGCCCGTCGAGCAGGCCCGCCTCGCCGAGCACGAACACGGCGGTGCAGTGGGCGAACACGTGCGCACCCCGGTCGTACGCCGCGCGGACCGCCTCGGCCACCTCGGGCGACGGCGTCAGGAAGTCGCGCTTGGGCGTGACGACCACCAGGTCGGCGTCGGCGGCCGCGTCGAGCCCGTGGTCGACGTGCAGGTCGAAGCCCGAGGCCCCCTCGACCCGCCCCGGTCGCGGCGTCGCGACCACGAAGTCGAACACCGGGTTGTCGTCCTCGGGGTGGTAGGGCTCCGCGAACACCTCGCACATCGCGCCGAGGCCGAAGGGCTCGGCTCCGTCCTGGACCAGGACCGCCACTTTCCGCATGGGGCCATCGTGACCCATGACTGGCAGAAAATCAATGCACACTGTCATTCCTGCCACTGGTGGCGGGATCTGGATGGAGGCAGACTTTCTGCCATGAACACAGAAACCATCATCCTCCTGGTCATCGCCATCGGCTTCGTGCTGGCTCTCGCCGAGTCCCTGCGCGAGGCCTTCCACGACGGCCCTGCCGCGCAGGCGCCGCCCCGCTCCCACGAGCAGGACCGGCAGTTCGCCCCGCCGTCCTCGTGGGCCGCATGAGACCGCCCACCCCGTCCGCCCACGACGGCCCGCCCGGATGATCCGGGCGGGCCGTCGGCTTGTCCGGGGCCGGACGCACGAGGGCCCGGCCCCACCGGATGGTGGTGCCGGGCCCTCGAAGGCTTCAGCGGGTCAGCTGCCGCCGCCGGTGAGCTTCTCACGCAGCGCCTGCAGCGCCTCGTCGGAGGCGAGCGAGCCGCCGGTGCTCTCGTCGTCGCTGGTGGCGCTGCTCGCCGCCTCGCGGGAGCCGGAGGAGTACGACGTGGCCTCGCCGGCCTCGACCTCGGCCTTGGCGGCCTCGGCCTGCTGCTTGACGTGGGCCTCCCAGCGGGCGTGCGCCTTGGCGTACTGGTCCTCCCAGGTCGCGCGCTGGTCGTCGTAGCCCTCGAGCCACTCGCCCGTCTCGGGGTCGAAGCCCTCGGGGTAGACGTAGTTGCCCTGCTCGTCGTAGGTGGCGGTCATGCCGTAGAGCGTCGGGTCGAACTCGTCGACGTCGGCCGCGGTCGCGGTCTCGTTGGCCTGCTTCAGCGACAGCGAGATCCGGCGACGCTCGAGGTCGATGTCGATGATCTTGACCATGACGTCGTCGTTGACCTGGACGACCTGCTCCGGGATCTCCACGTGGCGCTCGGCCAGCTCGGAGATGTGGACCAGGCCCTCGATGCCCTCCTCGACCCGCACGAACGAGCCGAACGGCACCAGCTTGGTGACCTTGCCGGGCACGATCTGGCCGATCTGGTGGGTCCGGGCGAAGTGCTGCCACGGGTCCTCCTGCGTCGCCTTGAGCGACAGCGAGACCCGCTCGCGGTCCATGTCGACGTCGAGCACCTCGACGGTGACCTCGTCACCGACGGTGACCACCTCGGAGGGGTGGTCGATGTGCTTCCAGGACAGCTCGGAGACGTGCACCAGGCCGTCGACGCCGCCGAGGTCGACGAACGCGCCGAAGTTGACGATCGAGGAGACGACGCCCTTGCGGATCTGGCCCTTCTGCAGCTGGGTCAGGAAGCCGTGGCGGACCTCGGACTGGGTCTGCTCGAGCCAGGCGCGGCGCGACAGGACCACGTTGTTGCGGTTCTTGTCGAGCTCGATGATCTTGGCCTCGAGGGTCTGGCCGACGTACGGCTGCAGGTCGCGGACGCGACGCATCTCGACGAGGGAGGCGGGCAGGAAGCCGCGCAGGCCGATGTCGAGGATCAGGCCGCCCTTGACGACCTCGATGACGGTGCCCTCGACGACGCCGTCCTCCTCCTTGACCTGCTCGATCGTGCCCCAGGCGCGCTCGTACTGGGCGCGCTTCTTGGACAGGATCAGGCGACCTTCCTTGTCCTCCTTCTGGAGGACCAGGGCCTCGACCTTGTCACCGACCTCGACGACCTCGTTGGGGTCGACGTCGTGCTTGATCGAGAGCTCGCGGCTCGGGATCACGCCCTCGGTCTTGTAGCCGATGTCGAGCAGGACCTCGTCCCGGTCGACCTTGACGATGGTGCCATCCACGATGTCACCGTCGTTGAAGTACTTGATGGTCTCGTCGATCGCGGCGAGGAAGTCCTCCGCCGAGCCGATGTCGTTGACCGCAACCTGGGGCGCGTCCGTGGTCTCGGGAAGGTAGGTGCTGCTCGTCATAAGGGAGATGGATCCTCGGTGGTCAGATGTCGTCGGGCACGCGCGAGCAGTCGGTTTCACTACCGGTGGTGATGGATAGCGAGCCCGGTCCGCTCCTGTGGGAACGGGCAGACCAATGGCGCAGTGTCCAAGATTACGCCGCTGCGGACACCGGAGTCCAACCCGGGGAGCCCGCACCCGCGCCGGGGGCGCGCCTCACGGCCGGTCCGCATGGCCGGCCAGGTAGGCCGCGACCAGGCTGCCGAGGGTGGGCAGGTGGTAGCCGCCCTCCTGCACGACGACGGCCGGCAGCCCGGTGGCCGCGAGGCGCCGACCGGCCGAGCGGTAGCCGTCGTGGGTGACCAGCAACGGGCTCTCGGGGTCGTCGGCGGCGGCGTCGACGCCGAGCGAGACCACCAGCGCGGTGCAGCCCTCGGCGGCGACCCAGTCGGCGAGGTCGTCGACGGCGTCCAGCCAGGGACCGTCGCCGGTGCCCTCGGGCAGTGGCCGGTTGCGGGTGGCGCCCGCGCCGGCGGCGGCGCCGGTCTCGTCGGCGTGGCCGACCACGTGGGGGAACCACCCGGCGCCGGGATCCACGTGCACGGAGCCGTAGAGCACGTCCCCCCGCTCCCAGAACACGGCCGCCGTGCCGTTGCCCTGGTGGGCGTCGACGTCCACGATCCCGACCCGCTCGTGGCCGGAGTCGCGCAGCCGCTGTGCCGCCACCGCGGCGTTGTTGAGGTAGCAGGACCCCCCGGCGCCCGCGGGGGTCGCGTGGTGCCCGGGCGGCCGGCACAGCGCGTACGCGATCCGCTCGCCGCCGGCCACCAGGTCGGCCGCCGCCAGCGCGCAGCCGGCGGCCGCGCGGGCCGCCTCCCAGGTGCCCGGGCCCACCAGCGTCATCGTGTCGTAGACGAACCGGCCCGCGTCGGCGTGCACCGCGACCGCTGGACGGGTGGGGAGCCCGGCTGTCATCGCGGGCGTGGGGAACAGGTAGGGCACGACCCGGTCCTGCCCGACGAGCTCCTCGTACGGTCCGGCCGCCCAGCGGTCCGCCGCCGTCCGCAGGAAGTCGAGCAGTCCGGCGTCGTGCACGGACGCCAGGCCGGCGTCGACCCCGTCGTCGGAGCCGGTCGCGGCCTCGACCATGCGGTGGCCGTCGCCTTGAAGCGCGTCGAGGATCGCGTCGACCCGGGCCGCCACCTCGGTGCCGGTGGTGGCGACGCCCACCCACACCTCACGGTGCGGGTCGTGGCGCCGGGTGTCGGGCGACCACACCACGGGGACCGGCTGCGGCTGAGTCATGGGTCAGTTTCTCATCGCGGCCCCTCCCCCGGCGAGGTTCGCAGGCGGCAGGATGGCCGCATGACCCGCGCCCGCGAGATCGGCCTCGAGATCGGGAGCCTGCCGCCGGGCCCGACCAACTCCGTGCTGGACGTCGCGGGCGTCGGCCTGGGGCACGTCACGCTGGTGCGCGACGAGGAGCCGCCGCCGTCCGGTCGCGGCGTCGCACGCACGGGCGTCACCACGCTGCTGCTGGCCGAGGACGCCTACCTCCGACCGCTGGCAGCGGGCGGTGCCGTGCTCAACGGCGCGGGAGAGTGCACCGGCTTCCTGTCCGCGGGTGAGTGGGGCGCGATCGAGACGCCGGTCTACCTGACCTCGACGATGCAGCTGGGTCGCGTGTACGACGCCGCGTGCGGGATCGCGCTCGAGCAGCACCCCGCGGTGGCCGACGACGTGGTCATCCCGGTGGTCGCCGAGTGCGACGACTCGTTCCTCAACGACTGCCGCCGGATGCAGCTCACCACGGACGACGTCCGGGCGTCGTACGACGCCGCGCTGGCCTCGCGCGGCTCGGCCGGCCCACCCGGGGAGGGCGCGGTCGGTGCCGGGACCGGCATGTCGTGCCTCGGCTTCAAGGGCGGCATCGGCACGTCGTCGCGGGTCACGCCCGACGGCCACACCGTCGCGGTGCTGCTGCTGACCAACTTCGGCGAGCGGCACCGGCTGACCGTGGCGGGTGTCCCGGTCGGGCGGCTGCTGCCCGAGGAGCCGACCGGGCCGCCACGCCCGGCCGGGTCCTGCATCGGGGTCGTCGTCACCGATGCCCCGGTCGACGCCGCGGGGTGCGCGCGGCTGGCGCGCCGGGTCGGGCTGGGTCTCGCCCGGACCGGCTCCACCGCCCACCACGGCAGCGGCGAGATCTTCCTCGCCGCCTCCACCACCGCCCGCACCGACCGCGACGGCCACGCCGCCGGCGGCCCGCGGGTCGCGGGACGCGCCCTGGACCCGCTCTTCGAGGCGGTCGTCGACGCCGCCGAGGAGGCGGTCCTGAACTCGCTGCTGGGCGCCACCACCACGGTCGGCCGCGACGGCCACACCAGCCCGGGCCTCGACCCCGGGACCGTACGCACTCTCCTGGAGGGGGCCGGCCGTGAGCGGCACTGAGCAGGACGTCGTGGTCACGATGGCCGACGGCACCGGCCTGGCGGCGACGCTCTACCTGCCGGACCCCGGCGCCGGACCCCAGCCGTGCCTGCTCGAGGCGCTCCCGTACCGCAAGGACGACCTGACCTCGTCGTACGCCGACAGCTACCGGCGGCTGCGCGACGAGTTCGGCTA
>CAVRTX010000007.1:0-51413 GCA_963724225.1 uncultured Actinomycetota bacterium
GGGCAAGACCACGATCGCGGGCATCGTCAGCCAGCAGACCGACCGCCGCTTCGTCGAGGTCTCGGCGGTCTCGGCGGGCGTCAAGGAGGTACGTGCCGCGATCGACGCTGCCCGCTCCGAGCTGAGCCGCGGCGGTCGCGAGACGGTGCTGTTCGTCGACGAGGTGCACCGCTTCAGCAAGGCGCAGCAGGACGCGCTGCTGCCCGGGGTCGAGAACCGGTGGGTGACGCTGGTGGCGGCGACCACCGAGAACCCGTTCTTCTCGGTGATCTCGCCGCTGCTCTCGCGCAGCCTGCTGCTGCGGCTGCAGCCGTTGACCGACGACGACGTGCGCGAGGTGATGGCGGCGGCGCTGGTCGACGAGCGCGGCCTCGGCGGGGCGTACGAGCTCGACGAGGACGCCGGTGAGCACCTCGTGCGACTGGCGGGCGGCGACGCACGCCGGTCGCTGACCTACCTCGAAGCGGCGGCCCGGGCGGCCGGCGCGCGCGGCACCGAGCGGATCGACCTGGGCGCCGCGGAGGCGGCGGTCGACCAGGCAGCCGTCCGCTACGACCGGCAGGGCGATCAGCACTACGACGTCGTGAGCGCGTGGATCAAGTCGATCCGCGGCTCCGACGCCGACGCGGCGCTGCACTACCTCGCGCGGATGATCGAGGCGGGGGAGGACCCGCGGTTCATCGCGCGGCGGCTCGTGGTCCACGCCAGCGAGGACATCGGGCTGGCCGACCCCAGCGCGCTCCAGGCGGCGGTCGCTGCGGCGCAGGCCGTGCAGCTGATCGGCATGCCCGAGGCCCGGATCAACCTCGCGCAGGCCACGATCCACCTCGCCGTGGCGCCGAAGTCCAACGCCGTGATCACGGCCATCGACGGCGCCCTGGCCGACGTCCGCGCCGGCAAGATCGGCAACGTCCCGCCGCATCTCCGCGACGCCCACTACGGCGGGGCTGACGCGCTCGGTCACGGCAAGGGGTACGTCTACAGCCACGACGCGCCGTACGGCATCGCCGAGCAGCAGTACGCCCCCGACGTGGTCCTCGACGCCCGCTACTACCGGCCCACCAACCTCGGTGCCGAGGCCGCCGTCGCCGAGCGGTGGGCGCGGATCCGCAAGATCGTGCGCGGCGTCGACTGAAGTCTCCGGTCCCGGTCGTGAGAGGTCAAGGGCCTGCCCGGGCGCAGCCCGAGCCCTGGTGGACCGGACGGTCGGGTGGGGTGACGTCGAGGGTGCCGGTCTCGTCGCGGAGGAACTGCTGGCCGTGGGGCTCGGACCAGAGGAAGACGCCGGTCTCGAGCAGGGTGTAGCGCCAACCGGCGTGGGTCTTGAGCCGGTGGTGGCGGCGGCAGAGCGGGGCGACGTTGCAGTCGCAGCCGGCGCCGCCGTCGCCGTAGGGGACCCGGTGGTCGTGGTCGCAGTCGCGGGCAGGTCGCGCGCACCACGGGAAGACGCACGTGGGGTGGAGCAGGTGGTTGCGCTCGGCGAAGCGGCCGCGGATCTCGTAGCTCTCCGTCCGCGCGTGGTCGTTGAGGTCGATCACCGGCTGCACCGTGAGGTGGGTGTCGGTCCGACCGCACCAGTCGCGGGCGAGCTGGTCGAGCACCGCGCGGTGGAGCGTCTCGCAGCGCACGACGGGGTCGCGACCCTCGAGGGCGTCCTGGGACACGTGGACCACCAGGGTGGCTCGCTTGCGCGGCCTCGGTGACGGACGCCGCTCGAGCAGCGCGGCGGCTGCCGCCGGATCGGCGAGGACGCCGATCGCGCGAGCGCGGCGTACGTCGAGGGTGTCGGCGTGGCGGCCCTCGTCGGCATCCGTCGACGCGAGCGCGGCGGCCACCTCGGAGAGGGCGAGGTCGAAGTCGTGGAGGTCCTTCCAGTCGGCGCGCAGCGTCATGTCGGCGATGCCGGAGTCGTTGATGGACTCGGGATGGAGCGTGGCGTGGCGCCGGTCGAGGGCCTCGAGCTGGGCGATCTCGCGCTCCTCGGGATGGAGGAGGAGCATCGCCTCGTCGAGCAACCGGTCGAGCGTCGCCGAGCCGACCTTGTGGGCCACCCGGGCGAGCGTGGCGTCGAGGTGGTCGCAGACGTCGTCGGGAGCGCCGATCACGGCCTGGGCGATCCGTCGCGCTCGCCAGGCCTCGAGGTCGCCGCGCACGACCTGTCGCCAGGTGCGCGGCAGCCGGTGACGGAGCACCAGGGCGTCGCGGATCAGCGCGTCGCCGCCCGCGGTCGTCCGCCCCAGCGCAGCCGCGAAGGGTGCCGTGGCTGACCACGCCCAGCCCGGGATGCCGCGGTCCTCGTCGAACTCCCGGCCCCACTCCTCGGCCGGGTCACCAGGTGCCCGGCTCGGGGTCTCGAGGCACTCCTCGTCGGCGCGGCACGGGTGGGCGTCGGCCCACTCCGCGGCCAGGAGCAGCAGCCGTGCATCGGCCTCCCTGGCCGCGTCCCGGGTGGCACGGAGCTCGCCCAGCAGCGCCGTCGGCGTGACGGCGGTGGTGTCGAGGAGGGACGTCATGGTCCATTCTCACTCGAACACACGTTCGAGTCAAGGGTGGATCCGCGCGCTCGACAGGCGCCACGGCGCCGCCTGGCGGCGGCCAAGGCTGGTCAGCTCACGCAGAGGCAGAACGGGTGCCCGGCGGGGTCCAGGAACACCCGGAACGTGGTCCCCGGCTGGTGGTCGGCCTTGGTGGCGCCGAGCGCGAGGACCTCCTGCTCGGCGGTGTCGAGGTCCTCGACCATGGCGTCGAGGTGGAGCTGCTGGGGCCGCTCCTGACCGGGCCAGGCGGGCGGCGCGTAGTCCTCGACCTGCTGGAAGCACAGGCACTGGCCGTAGTCGGCGCGGGCCTCGGCCCACCCGGGTGACTCCGTGACCTCCCAGTCGAGCAGGGCTCCGTAGAAGCGTGCGAGCAGGGCGGGGTCGGGGCAGTCGAGGACGACGCTCGGGTACTTCGCGATGGGCATGCGGCCACGCTACGGCGGGTGCCGGACGGAACGCGTCCGGATGCCGTGACGGCAGGCGTCAGTCGACGACCCGGACGGTCCGGGTGACCCGCTTGCGGTTCAGCTGGATCCTGAGGGTGACCCGCTCGGTGCCCTCCCGCACGCCGTCGGCGCGGACGGGCATCTGGAGCGTCGCGCTCCGGTCGCCGGCGCGCAGCCGGTCGTAGAGGTAGAGGCCGGCCCGGTGCAGCGGCTGGCCGGGCTCGGCGCCCTCGACGTAGTGCGCGTCCAGCCACCGCCCGGGGACGTCGCCGACCGCGAGCCGGTGCCCGTCGCCCGAGCCCCGGGCGACCTGCATCGAGATCCAGGAGTCGTAGCCGGTGCCCTCCGAGAGCGTCGCCCGGACCGTGATCGAGCCGCCCTCGGCGACCCGCTTCGGCGTCTGCAGTCGCAACCGGGGGCTGGGGTCGTCGTCGAGCAGCGTGATCTGCCCGTCGTACCGGTCGGTCATCGCGCCCCGTACGGGGAACGCGGCGTAGCTGACCCTGCGGCGGGCGGCGTCGTCGACGGTGTTGCCGGTGTACTCGTACCGGATCGTGCCCTCGGTCTGGCCGGGGGCGAGGTCGAGCCGGAGCCGGTCGCGCGAGCGGCGGGCCGACTGGTCGAGGATCCCCACCGTGAGCTGGGCGGGCCGGGTCGAGCCGCCGGTCACGGTGAACGGCAGCCGGGCCACCGACGTGCCGCGGGAGTCGCCCTCGGTCACGGTGGCCGACCCCAGGCTGACCAGCGGCAGCCGCCGCTCGGGCGGCGCGGCCAGGGTGTCGGGTGCGGCCGCGACGTCGAGGATCCACACCCGTCCGTCGGCGCTGTCACCGATGACGTCGAGCCGCACCACCCGCGCGAGGTCGATGCCGGTGACGCCGGACGGGTCGGCCACGACGGCCTGCGCCCACCGCTTGCCGACACGCCTGTCGACGGGCAGCGCCCGGACGATGCCGTCGCCTTCAGGGGTGATCACGGCGGAGTCGCCCGCGGCATCGGTCAACCGCAGCCGGAGGCGTACGTCTCCGAGGTCCGGGTCGACGATGGTGCGCATCTCCAGTCGGTCGGTGGAGAGGTCGAGCGGCTGGTCGAAGACCAGGCCACCGGTCTGGCCGGCCTGGCTCCACGTCAGCTCCAGCTCTCGTCGCGCGGGCGCGAACTCGCCGGTGTCGTACCAGTGGGGGACCTGGCCGTAGAGGTTGCCGTCGCGGCCGCAGGCCGAGATCGAACCCTCACCGAGCACGCCCTGGCAGAACGAGGTCTCGGCGCCCGAGGCGAGCGAGAGCCCGGTGTCCACCGCCGGGCGCCGCAGCTCGCGGCCACCACCGATGGCGTGCGAGCGGACGTCGGAGGCGCCGATCGACGGCGGGTGGACGACGGAGCCGTCGAACATCGGCAGGTACTCCTGGGCGTCCTGCGCGAACAGCCGGGCCGCGCCGGCGACGTACGCGACGCCCACGTCACGCTGGTCGGCGGCACTCAGCCGGGTCGGCGAGGTCCTGCCGCAGATCCCGCCACGGCCGAACCAGTCGTCGTTGGCCGGCGCCTGCGCGATGCCCGGGGTCCACTCGGTGTTGAAGAAGTTGTGGTTGGCGCCGAGGACCATCACCGAGCTCTTGAGCGAGGTGTCGTCGGCCGCGAGGTCGCGGGAGCTGTCGGTGAAGCGCTGGCCCTGCAGGTCGAACACGTCGCCGTCGCAGTAGGGGAGCACCGTGACCGTCGGGACGTACGGCGCGGTCTGGGTGCCGAAGTCGGTCGGGGCCAGCAGCACCTGACCGACGACGCGGTAGGGCGCGTCGAGGGGGATCTGGATCGAGGCGCGGTTGACTCCCTCGCCGCCGCGGCTGTGCCCGACCAGCACCACCCGCGACAGGTCGACCCGGTGGTCGCCCGCGAGCGTGGTCCAGTGGTCGAGGTGGCGCTGCACGATCTCGGCGCGGGCGTCGGCGCCGCCGTCGGCCAGCCGGTAGTCCTGGGCGTTGATGCCGTTGACCCGCACCGACACCGTCGCGAAGCCCTGCGAGGCGAGCACCTGCTGGATGTAGTCGTAGCCGAGGTGGCTGGGGATCTCGGCCAGCGGTGGCTCGCACGGCCACTCCCAGCTGTCGCCGCCGGAGTCGGTCGGGTCGTAGCAGTAGGAGTGCCGGCCGTGGAGGAAGACCACCAGCGGCCTCGGCCCCGTGTCGGCCGTCGGGGCCGGCTCGACGACGTGGCCGACCATCTCGATCGGCTGCTTCATCCGCGGCAGCTTGACGGGGTCGAGCTCGTAGTCGCTGCTCACCACGTCGTACGCCCCGGGCTCGGCCGGGTCGTCGGCCAGCAGCGCGCTGCGGCGCGGCGTGGTCGGGGGAGCGGTGTCGGAGGTCTGGTCGAGGCCGGGCTGGTCGAGCCGGTCGCCGGACAGGACCACGTCGAGGTCGCCCGGGTCGGGTCGCTCGGTCGCGCGCACCGTCGTCTCGACCGTACGGCCGTCGGCTCCCAGCAGCGGGACCCCGATCGGCGCCCCGTCGAGCACGATCGTCGCCCGGTCGGAGGTGACGGGGAGCCGCCGCGGTGACCGCCAGCGCACCTGGTAGGTGCCGGGGCCGCTGCGGGTGACCTGCCACTGGCCGGCCGCGTCGGTGGACGCCGTCGGACGGGCCTCCGGCGGCGCGGCAGGGGCAGCCGCCGCGGGGAGCGCGAGGGTGCCGACGAGGGCGACGGCCAGCAGGACATGGGTGGGACGGGGACGCAGCATGAAGGGTCTCCTCGCGGTGTGCTCACCCCTGAGACGCGCGGGGGACCGGGTTGGTTGCCCTCGCGCGGCAATCCGCCTTGAGAACCTGCCCCGGCCGACGCCGCGCCTGCGCGGGACCGGCCGGTCAGGGACCTAGCGTGGGGCAGGTGAGCGGACGATGAGCAAGCTGGACGACATGCGCGCGATGCGCGAGGCCCGGTACGAGCAGGCGGCCGGTCGCGCCGCCGTGTCCGGTGCGGCAGCCACTCCGGCGCCGCGCCGTACGCCCCGCCGGACCCCGGTGCCCGTCGAGGCGCCGCCGCCCTCGGCCACCGAGGCGTCGGCGACGACGCAGGCGTGCGGCCACCGGTCCATGAACGGCCGCACCTGCACCCGCGAGCAGGGCCACGCCGCCAAGAGCCACCGCTACTCCTGAGCCGGGCTGCCTCCGGTCAGGCCGGCAGCTGCTGCCGCAGGAACCCCAGCGTCGTCCCCCAGGCCTGCCGTGACGCCTCGGGGTGGTGCAACGGGAAGTCGTCGTTGTCGAAGGCGTGGTTGGCGCCCTCGTACGTCTCGACCCGGGCGGGGCGGCCGTCGGCGGTGACGGCCGCGGTCACGGCCCGGACCTGCTCGGCCTGCAGGAAGTCGTCGGCGGTCCCGAAGTGGTGGAGGCTCGGGCAGGTCACCTGGGGGGCCAGGTCGAGCAGGCCGGGCAGCGAGGAGCCGTAGTAGCTGACCAGTGCCGCGGGCTCGGTCTCGGCGGCGACGTTGTACGCCAGCCCGCCGCCCAGGCAGAACCCCAGCAGCGCCGGGGTGCCGCGGACCGGCTCGAGCCCGGCGAGCCGGTGGAAGGCGGCTACCGCGTCGGCGACCGCGAGCGGCCACTCCAGCTTGCCGGCGAGCGCCATCGCCCGGTCGAGGGCGTCCGGCGCGGTCTCGTCCACCTGCTGCCGCTCCAGGCGCCAGTAGAGCTCGGGCGCCAGGACGACGTATCCGGCGGCGGCGAGGTCGGCCGCGCGTCGCTGGACGTAGCGGCTCACGCCGAAGATCTCGTGCAGCAGCAGCACCCCCGGCCCGCTGCCCGACGGAGGAGTCCAGAGGTGGGCCGGCATGTCCCCGTCGTCGGTGGGCACTGCGATGCGCGTCGTCATGGGCCCACCCTTGCGTCCCCGTCCCCTGTCCGGCAACGGCCGCGACCGTTCCCCACGCGGATCCGTGCGCCCGCAGCATGCGGTCACCCTGGGCGTCCCGGGTACAACTGCCCACCGTTCCCGGGTCGGTGCGGCCCGATAGGGTCGGACACCATGACGTGGGAGTGGCTGGCGCTCGTGGGACTCGCCGTGGTGGCGCTGGTCCTGCTGGTCGCGCTCGCCGCCCTGAGGCGGGCCACGGGCCGGCGGATCGAGGCCGCCGAGGCGGAGGCCGCCGCGCTCAGGGCACGACTCGACCGGCTCGAGCAGGAACGTGCGCAACCCGCACCGCCCACCCCGGCCGCGCACCCCCCGCTCCGGGTCGAGCAGGAGTACCGGATCACCCGGGTCGGAGAGCCTCCGGACGAGCCGGTACGGCTGGAGCGGTCGGTGTTCGCCGACCACGTGCTGCGCGAGAGCGTGATCCGGCTGGGCTCGCTCGCCCACGGCGTACGACGTGCCCTGGACGCCGAGACCCGCAACCGGATCCGGTTCGAGATGCGGCGCGAGGTCAAGCGCGCCCGCAAGGAGCGCCGCGCCGAGCAGCGCGAGGCCTACCGCGAGTGGCAGGCACGGCAGCGAGACTCGCTGTCCGACGACGACCTCAGGGACACCGCGTGAGGCGGGGCTTCTGGTTCCTCGCCGGGGCAGGCGCCGGGGTCTACGGCATGGTCCGCGGCCGGCGCGCGGCCGAGGCGTTCACCGCCGAGGGGCTGCACGACCGGATGGGCGCGCTGTTCCTCGGCGCCCGGCTGTTCCGCGACGAGGTCGCCCAGGGGGCCGCCGACCGGGAAACCGAGTTGCGGGAGCGGTTCGCCGTCGTGCCCCATGGGAGACCCGAGCTGGCCCGACCGGAGACCACCCAGACCACGCAGACCGAGGAGAGCAGCAGCTGATGGACACCGCCGAGATCCGCCGCCGGTTCACGGCCCACTTCGAACGGGCCGGGCACACCCCGGTGCCGTCGGCGTCCCTGCTGCTCGACGACCCCAACCTGCTGTTCGTCAACGCCGGCATGGTGCCGTTCAAGCCCTACTTCCTCGGGCAGGAGACGCCGCCGTACGACCGCGCCGTGAGCGTCCAGAAGTGCGTGCGCACCCCCGACATCGAGGACGTCGGCAGGACCACCCGCCACGGCACCTTCTTCGAGATGTGCGGCAACTTCTCCTTCGGCGACTACTTCAAGGAGGGCGCCATCGAGCTCGCCTGGGAGCTGGTCACCCGCTCCCGCGAGGACGGGGGCTGGGGCTTCGAGGAGGGTCGGCTCTACCCCTCGATCCTCGACGGCGACGACGAGGCGCTCGGGTTGTGGAAGAAGGTCACCGGGCTGCCCGACGACCGGATCATCCGGCTCGGCCCCAAGGAGAACTACTGGTCGATGGGCGTGCCCGGGCCCGGCGGACCGTGCTCGGAGATCCTCTACGACCGCGGTCCGGAGTACGGCCCCGACGGCGACTTCTCCGCCGAGGACCGCTACCTGGAGTTCTGGAACCTCGTCTTCATGCAGGACGAGCTGTCCGCGGTGAGGTCCAAGGAGGACTTCGACATCTCCGGCTCGCTGCCGAAGAAGAACATCGACACCGGCATGGGCCTCGAGCGGGTCGCCTTCCTGACCCAGGGCGTCGAGAACATGTACGAGATCGACGTCATGTTCCCGGTCATCGAGAAGGCCATGGAGCTGACCGGCCGCCGCTACGGTGCCGGCGGCGAGCAGGGCCATGTCGACGACGTCCGGTTCCGCGTCGTGGCCGACCACGTCCGGTCCTCGATGATGCTGATCGGCGACGGCGTCACGCCCGGCAACGAGGCCCGCGGCTACGTCCTTCGCCGGCTGCTGCGCCGCGCCGTACGGTCGATGCGGCTGCTCGGCTACGACGACCGTGCGCTGCCGGAGCTGCTGCCGGTCTCGCGGGACAAGATGGGGGAGACCTACGCCGACCTCCACCGCGACTGGGAGCGGATCTCGTCCGTCGCGTATGCCGAGGAGGAGGCGTTCCGGTCGACGCTGCGCGCCGGCACCGCGATCTTCGACCTCGCCACGACCGAGGTGAAGCAGTCGGGCGGTGCCCAGCTCTCGGGCGCCAAGGCGTTCAGCCTCCACGACACGTACGGCTTCCCGATCGACCTCACTCTCGAGATGGCCGGCGAGCAGGGGCTGAGCGTCGACGAGGAGGGCTTTCGCCGGCTGATGGCCGAGCAGCGCGACCGGGCCAAGGCCGACGCGCGGGCCAAGAAGGGCCAGCACCGCGACGCCTCGGCCTACCGCGCCGTCGCCGACTCGCTCGGCCGCGCCGTCGAGTTCACCGGCTACGGCGAGGTCGTGACCGAGGGGGCCGTGCGCGGCATCGTGACCCCCGGGGGAGCGGTGGAGTCGGCCCGCGAGGGCGACGACATCGAGCTGGTCCTCGACCGGACCCCCTTCTACGCCGAGGGCGGCGGCCAGCTCGCCGACCAGGGCGTGATCGAGCTCGACAACGGCGCCCGGATCGAGGTCCGCGACGTGCAGTCGCCGATCACCGGCCTGGTGGTCCACCAGGCGCGGGTGCTGTCCGGCGAGGTCACCCTCGGCGCCTCGGCGCAGTCGCTGGTCGACGTCGAGCGGCGCCGTTCGATCTCCCGCTCCCACACCGCCACCCACATGGTGCACAAGGCGTTCCGCGAGGCGCTCGGCGAGACCGCGACCCAGGCCGGCTCGGAGAACAGCCCCGGCCGGTTCCGGTTCGACTTCTCCGCCACCGGCGCGGTCCCCGAGTCGGTGATGGCCGACGTCGAGGCGCGGGTCAACGCCCTGGTGCTCGACGACCTCGCGGTCCACGCCGAGCTGATGACCCAGGAGGACGCCGTGAAGTCGGGGGCGATGGCGCTCTTCGGCGAGAAGTACGGCGCCGAGGTCCGGGTGATCTCGGTCGGCGACTGGGCCCGGGAGCTGTGCGGCGGCACCCACGCGGTCCGCTCCGGCCAGCTCGGCGTCATCAAGCTGCTCGGCGAGTCCTCCATCGGCTCCGGCGTACGCCGGGTCGAGGCGCTGGTGGGCGGCGACGCCTACCGCTTCCTGGCCCGCGAGCACGTCCTGGTCGCGCAGCTCTCCGAGGCGCTCAAGGTGCGCCCCGAACAGCTGCCCGAGCGGGTCAACGACATCGTGGAGAAGCTGCGCACGGCCGAGAAGGAGATCGAGAAGGTCCGGGTCCAGCAGCTGCTCGGCGCCGGCGCCCAGCTCGCCGAGCAGGCCGCCGACGTCGCCGGGGTGCGGGTCGTGGCCCACCGGGCCGACGGCGCGGGCGGTGGCGACGTACGCCAGCTCGCGCTCGACGTCCGCGGCCGGCTGCCCGGCGGGCAGCCCGGTGTGGTGGTCGTGATCGGCACGGCCGACGACAAGGTGTCGGTCGTGGCGGCGGTCAACGACGCGGCGCGCGACCGCGGCCTGAGCGCCAACGCCCTGGTCGGCGCGATCGGACCGGTCGTGGGCGGTCGCGGCGGCGGCAAGGACGACCTGGCCCAGGGCGGCGGCAGCGACGCCTCGCGGGTCGACGAGGCGCTGGCCCTGGTCGGCGCCGAGGTCGGCCGCGCCGTCGGCGCGTAGGGAGCCAGGACCTGATGCGCCACGGCGTACGCCTCGGCATCGACCCCGGAGACGCCCGCGTGGGTGTCGCCCGCAGCGACCCCTCGGGCTTCCTCGCGACGCCGGTCGAGACGCTGCGCCGCGGCAAGGGCGACCTTGCCGGGATCGCCCGGCTGGTCCGCGAGGACGAGGCGGTCGAGGTCCTCGTCGGGCTGCCGCGCTCGCTCTCGGGTGGCGAGGGCCCCGCGGCGGCCAAGGTCCGGCAGTACGCCGCCCGGCTCGCCGAGCGGGTCGCGCCGGTGCCCGTACGACTGGTCGACGAGCGTCTGACGACCGTGTCGGCGGAGGCTATGCTGCGCGACCGGGGGAGGAAGGGTCAGCAGCGCCGCGCGGTCGTCGACCAGGCGGCCGCGGTGATGATCCTGCAGCACGCACTGGACACCGAACGTGCCACCGGGCAGCCCCCGGGGGAGCCCGTCGAGAGGGATGGATGAGCGACGATCAGCAGGACGCCCCCGGGGACGTCTCGTACGAGGGTGGCCGTCGGCGGCGGAAGCGCCGGCGCAGCGTCCCCGGATGCCTGGCGGTGCTCGTGGCCCTGGCGGTCGTCGTGGGCGGGCTCTGGTTCGGCGTCAGCAAGGGCGTCGACCTGCTCCGTGACCAGTTCGCCGACCCCGAGGACTACGCCGGCCCCGGCAAGGGCCGGGTCGTGTTCGAGGTCGAGGACGGCGACTCCATCTCCGAGATGGGGCGTGGGCTCAAGGAGCAGGGCGTCGTCGCGTCCGTCCAGGCGTTCCTCAACGCCGCCCAGGCCGAGCCGGACTCGACCGGCATCCAGGTCGGCTTCTACAAGCTGCAGAAGCGGCTGCCAGCCGCGGACGCGCTCGACGTGCTGCTCGACCCCGAGAACATCCTCAAGAACACCGTCACCATCCCCGAGGGGCTGACGGTCGACGACATCCTGGCGACGCTGGCGAAGAAGACCGACTTCTCCGTGGAGCAGTACGAGAAGGTGCTCGACGACCCGTCCCGGCTGGGGCTGCCCGACTACGCGAAGGGCGAGGCCGAGGGCTACCTGTTCCCCTCGACGTACGACTTCGGTCCGCAGGAGACGCCGACCACCGTGCTGAGCGCGATGGTCGAGCGGTGGCGCCAGGCCGCCGACGCCTCCGACCTCGAGGCGCGTGCCGAGGAGCTCGGCTACACGCCCCACGAGCTGATGACGGTGGCCAGCCTGGTCGAGGCCGAGGCCGCACGTGACGAGGACCGCGGCAAGGTCGCGCGGGTGATCTACAACCGGCTCACCGGTGACGAGACCGACGGGCTGCTCCAGATCGACGCGACCGTCAACTACGCCGCCGACAACGAGCTGGGGGCGGTCCCGACCACCGAGGACCTCAAGCTCGACTCGCCGTACAACACCTATCGCGAGCCGGGGCTGCCGCCGGGGCCGATCGAGGCCCCGGGCGACGCGGCGATCGCGGCGGCGGCCGACCCGAGCGAGGGGGACTGGTACTACTACGTCACCGTCAACCTCCGGACAGGTGAGACCAAGTTCGCCGAGACCTACGACGAGTTCCTGACGTACAAGGACGAGCTCCGCGAGTACTGCGCCACCGAGTCGCAGGGCGCCTGCTGAGCAATGCCCCCGGCGATGCACTGCGCGGTCCTGGGCGACCCGATCGGTCACTCGTTGTCCCCTGTCCTCCACCGCGCGGCGTACGCCGCGGTGGGCCTGGACTGGAGCTACGAGGCCGTCCGGGTGCCGCGGGGCGGCCTGGCGCCGTTCGTCGCCGGGCTCGACGCCGTCTACCGCGGGCTGTCCGTGACCATGCCGCTGAAGCGCGAGGCGCTGGCGCTGGGCGAGCCGGTCACCGACCGGGCCCGGCTGGCCGGCGCGGCCAACACGCTGGTCCGTACGGGTGACGGCTGGCTCGCCGACAACACCGACCTCCCCGGCGCAGCGGCCGCGGTGCGGGAGCGCTGGGACGGCGCGGTCTCGACGATCACGGTGCTCGGCGGAGGCGCGACCGCGGCGTCGGTCGCGCTGGCCCTGTGCGACCTGGGCGCCCGCGACGTACGGATCCTGGTGCGCTCGGCCGAGCGTGCCGCCGACACGGCGGCGCTGGTCCGGCACCACCCGACCAGTCCGTCGGTGACGGTCGGGGAGCTCGGGTCCGGCGAGGTGGTCGGCGACGTCGTCGTCTCGACGGTGCCGGTCGAGGCGCAGACGCCCGAGCTCGTCGCGCGCTGCGCCGGCGTCCCGGTCGTGTTCGAGGTCCGCTACGACCCGTGGCCGACGCCGATCGCGCTCGCCGCGCACGACCGGGTGCTGGTCTCCGGGCTCGACCTGCTGCTCCACCAGGCGGCCGACCAGTTCGTGCTGTTCACGGGCATGCCCGCCGCCCCGCTGGCAGAGATGAGGGCTGCCGGCGAGGCCGCCCTGTCCGGGGGACGACGGTGACGCTCGGCGTCGTGGCGCTGCTGTGCGCCCTCGCCGCCGGTGCCGGCGGTCTCGCCGTGCCGTGGCTGATCGGCCGGCTGCCCGAGCCCGAGCACAGCGAGGCGGCCCCCGGCGAGGACCCGAAGCCGCTCTACGTCGACGTCGCCGCCAGGCGCGGCCTGGCCGTGGGGGCGGCCGCGACCTCGGCGGTGCTGGCGGCCCTCGTGGCGCTGGCCCTGGGCCCGGACCCGTGGCTGGTCGCGTTGGTGCCGCTCGTGCCGACCTGCGTCTCGCTCGCCTTCGTCGACTGGCACACCCGGCTGCTGCCGTCGCGCATCGTGCTGCCGGCGACGACGTACGCCGCGATCGTGGCGCTGCTGCTGTGGCCGCTCACCGGGGACTACCACGACCTGGTCCGGGCCGCGATCGGCATGGTGGCGACGTGGGGGGTCTACGCCCTGCTGTGGTTCATCTACCCCCGGGGCATGGGCTACGGCGACGTACGGCTGGCGGCGCTGGTCGGCCTCGCCCTCGGTCACGTCGGGTGGGCGGAGCTCCTGGTCGGGGTCTACACCGGCTTCCTGGTCTTCGGGCTGCCCGGGCTGCTGCTCGCCCTCGTCCGCTGGGACCGGAAGCTGCTCAGGACCGCCTACCCGTTCGGGCCGTTCATGCTGCTCGGCGCGCTGCTCGGGCTGCTGGTCGGACCGTGGGTGTCCGGCTATCTCGGCTTCGGCTGACCCGTGCGGTGGGCCCGGAGGGCCATGGAACACTGGCCCCCATGCTGCGCTGGCTGACCGCGGGTGAGTCCCACGGCCCCTCCCTGGTCGCGATCCTGGAGGGGCTGCCCGCCCACGTCGCGATCACCTCCGACGACCTGGTCGACGCCCTCGCCCGGCGCCGCCTCGGCTACGGCCGCGGCGCCCGGATGAAGTTCGAGCAGGACGAGGTCACGATGGTGGGCGGCGTCCGTCACGGCCGGACCCAGGGCGGACCGGTGGCGCTCCAGATCGGCAACACCGAGTGGCCCAAGTGGGAGAAGGTGATGAGCGCCGACCCGGTCGACCAGGTCGAGCTCGACGGCCTCGCCCGCAACGCTGCGCTCACCCGGCCCCGGCCCGGCCACGCCGACCTCGTCGGCATGCAGAAGTACGCCTTCGACGAGGCCCGCCCGGTCCTCGAGCGTGCCTCCGCCCGCGAGACCGCGGCCCGGGTCGCGCTGGGCCGCGTGGCGAGCAACTTCCTCGAGCAGGCGGTCGGAGCCCGGGTCGTGTCCCACGTCGTCGAGCTCGGCGGCGTCCCCGCCCCCTCCGGCGTGGTGCCCGGCCCCGACGACGTCGAGCGACTCGACGCCGACCCGGTGCGCTGCCTGGACCCGGAGGCGAGCGCGGAGATGGTGGCGCGGATCGACCAGGCGCACGAGGACGGCGACACCCTCGGCGGCGTCGTCGAGGTGGTCGTCCACGGGCTGCCCCCGGGGCTCGGCTCACACGTCCACTGGGACCGCCGGCTCGACTCCCGTCTCGCCGGCGCGCTGATGGGGATCCAGGCGATCAAGGGCGTCGAGGTCGGCGACGGCTTCGAGCTGGCCGCCACCCCGGGCTCGCAGGCCCACGACGAGATCGTGCCGACCGAGGAGGGGCTGCGGCGTACGTCGGGGCGGTCGGGCGGCACCGAGGGCGGGATGTCGACCGGCGAGGTGCTGCGGGTCAGGGCGGCGATGAAGCCGATCGCCACCGTGCCGCGCGCGCTGCGCACGGTCGACCTGGCCACCGGCGAGGAGACCACCGCCCACCACCAGCGCTCCGACGTGTGCGCCGTCCCCGCCGCGGGCATCGTCGCCGAGGCCATGGTGGCGCTGGTCCTGGCCGACGCGGTGGTCGAGAAGTTCGGCGGCGACTCGGTCATGGAGACCCGGCGCAACGCCGAGTCGTACCTCGACACGCTGAGGTTCAGGTGAGCCCTGCGGGTCCGCGGGTCGTGCTGGTCGGGCCGATGGGTGCGGGCAAGACGACCGTCGCCGGGCTCGTGGGGGAGGCCTGGGGCATCCCGGTCCGCGACACCGACGCCGACATCGTCGCGGCCGAGGGCCGCAGCATCGGCGAGATCTTCGTCGACGACGGCGAGCAGGCGTTCCGGGCGATCGAGGCGGCGGCGGTGGCCGACGCGCTCGCCTCGCACGACGGCGTGCTGGCACTCGGCGGCGGTGCCGTGCTCGACCATCGGACCCGCGACTCGCTCGTCGGGCTGCCGGTCGTGTTCCTCCGGGTCGGCCTCTCCGACGCCGTCAAGCGGGTGGGGCTCGGCAGTGGGCGGCCGCTGCTGCTCGGCAACGTGCGGTCGCGGATCAAGGTGCTGCTCGACGAGCGGACCCCCGTGTACGAGTCGGTCGCGAGCCACGTGGTCGACACCGACGGGCGTACGCCCGAGGACGTGGCCGCCGACGTGTGCCGGCTGCTCGAGGAGGACGCATGAGCGGGACCGTGCTCCACGTCGGCGGCGCGTCGCCGTACGACGTCGTCGTCGGGCGTGGCCTCGGCGACCGGCTCCCGGCGCTGCTGGGGCCGTCGGTGCAGCGGGTCGCCGTGCTCTACTCCGACCGCCTGGCCGAGCTCGCCCAGCCACTCGTCGAGGCGCTGGTCGAGCACCACGACGTGCTCGCCCTCGGGCTGCCCGACGGCGAGGCGGCCAAGACCGCGTCGGTGGCGAACGACTGCTGGGAGGCGCTGGGGGAGCGCGGCTTCACCCGCTCCGACGCCGTCGTGACGTTCGGGGGCGGGGCGGTGACCGACCTCGGTGGCTTCGTCGCGGCGAGCTGGCTGCGGGGAGTCAGGGTCGTGCACGTGCCGACCACGCTGCTCGCCATGGTCGACGCCGCGGTGGGTGGCAAGACCGGCATCAACACCGCCGCGGGCAAGAACCTGGTGGGCGCCTTCCACGAGCCCGCCGGCGTGCTGTGCGACCTCACGACGCTCGACTCGCTGCCGCGCGCGGACCTGGTGGCCGGGCTGGCCGAGGTCGTGAAGTGCGGCTTCATCGCCGACCCGCGGATCCTGGAGCTGGTCGAGGAGCACGACCCGGCGTCGCTGACCCCGGAGTCGGACGTGCTGCGCGAGCTGGTGGAGCGCGCGATCCGGGTCAAGATCGACGTCGTGGTCGGCGACCTCAAGGAAGAAGTCGGGGCCGGCAGCTCCGGGCGCAGCGTCGGCCGCGAGCTGCTCAACTACGGCCACACCCTCGCCCACGCCGTCGAGAAGGCGGAGGGCTACCGGATGCGCCACGGCGACGCGGTCGCGATCGGCTGCGTCTACGCCGCCGAGCTCGCGGGGCTCGCGGGTGTCCTGGACGCCGCGACGGTGGACCGCCACCGGGAGGTGCTGCAGCGGGTGGGCCTCCCCACGACGTACGCCAACGCGGGCTTCGAGGAGCTGCTCGCCACGATGCGGGTGGACAAGAAGGCGCGGGGGTCGCAGATCAGGTTCGTGGCGCTCGAGGGCCTCGGCCGGCCGGTGGTGCTCGAACCCACCGACGAGCAGCTGCGGGCGGCGTGGGAGCGGATCGGAGGAGGAGCGGCATGAAGGTGTGGGTGCTGAACGGGCCGAACCTCGGCCGGCTGGGCCGGCGGCAGCCGGAGATCTACGGCACGACGACCCACGACGAGCTGGCCGGGTTGTGCTCCGGCTGGGGCCGCGAGCTCGGGCTCGACGTCGAGACCCGGCAGACCAACCACGAGGGCGTCCTCGTCGACTGGCTCAACCAGGCCGCCGACGAGGAGATCGCGATCGTGCTCAACGCCGGCGCGTGGACCCACTACTCGCTCGCCCTCTTCGACGCCTGCGCCCAGCTCACGGCCCCGCTCGTCGAGGTGCACATCTCCGACCCCAAGCAGCGGCCCGAGGAGTTCCGCCACACGTCGTACGTCGAGCCGCACGCCGTCGCCACGATCGCCGGCCAGGGGATCGACGGCTACCGGCAGGCGCTGGCGGTCGTGGCGGGCGCGGCCCCCTGACCCGTCCACCGCGGTGCTGTGGTCACTGCCGCGGGTGCTGACACCCGCGAGAGCAGCCACAGCACCGCGGAGGTCTGGTCAGTCCGCGGCCAGGGCCGCCAGTCGCTGCAGCTCAGCGACTGGGCGGCGAACGCCACGCGGCCGGCGCGGGCGAAGCGCTGCGACGGACGCGGCTCGTGCTCTCGACCGGGGCCGCCGCGGACTGCCACACTGCAGCCGCACCTGGGGAGGGCAGATGGCGGTGGTGGCGGCAGGTCCGGCGGACGTGACGGGGACCGTACGGGGCGACCTCGTGGACGTGGCGCGCAGGTTCGCGACGATCTCGCTGGTGGGGGCACTGTCCGGCGCGCTGGTCGTCGGCGTGCTCGGACGGCTCGCCATGCGATTGCTGGCATACCTCAACCCGACTGCCACCGGCGTGGTCAGCGACGACGGGTTCGAGATCGGGCAGGTCACGCTGGTGGGCTCGCTGCAGCTGGCCGGGGCCGGCGTCCAGTTCGGGCTGGTCGGCGCGCTCGGGTACGCCCTGCTGCGGGGACTGATGGTCGGGCCGCCGTGGTTCCGGCTCGCCTCGATCTCCCTCGGTCCGGGGATCGTGGCCGGCGCCGTGCTGATCGACCCGGAGGGGGTCGACTTCGCACTGCTGGAGCCGCTGTGGCTCGCCGTGGGACTCTTCATCGCCCTCCCGACGGTGTACGTCGCCCTGGTCAGCGTCGGCTCGGAGCGACTGCTCGCCCGACGACCACTCCCGACGCCGCTGGCCGTCGTGGGACTGGCGCTCTGGGGGCTCCTGCTCCCACTCGTGCCGTTCGTGCTCCTGGCCGGCGGCGGCGCGGTGGGCGTACGCCGGCTGCGGCAGCGCGGCCGGGCCGGGGTGCTCGACTCGCCCGTCCTCCCGTGGATCCTGCGCGCCGCGCTCGCGGTGGTGCTGGTGCTGGCCGTCGTCAACCTGGTCTCGGACCTGGTCGCCCTGTCCTGACCCCGCTCGTAGCATGACCGCATGAGCCGCGTGGCGTGGCTGGCGCTGGTCCTGGTGACCGCGGGCTGCGGCGCGCCGGACGCGGGGACCGGGACCGTCTCCGAGGCGCCTCCGGAGCCGACCGCGTCGAGCGCCCAGCCGAGGGAGGAGCCGGGCGACGAGCCAGCGGCGCCCACGCCGTCCGGGACCCGGGCGCCCCGGCCGACCGGGACCGCGGTGGCGAAGGGATCGAGCCCGTTCGGCGAGATGCTGTTCGACACCGACGACCAGGCGATCTACCTGTTCCGGCCCGAGGCCGACGGCCGGCCGGCCTGCTACGGCGACTGCGCCGTGGCCTGGCCGCCGGTGCTCACCCGTGGTCGGCCGCAGGCCCTTGCCGGGCTCCGGACCGGGCTGCTCGGGCAGGTGCAGCGCCGCGACGGCACCACGCAGGTCACGTACGGCGGCTGGCCGCTCTACACCTACGCCCACGAGGGCCCCCGCGAGGTGCTCTGCCACGACGTGGTGCTCAACGGCGGGCTCTGGCTGGCGGTCGGGCCGGACGGCCGCGCGCTGCCCACCTGACCGGGCGGGAACCAGCTGGCCACCCCCGCCGTCCGATCCGGGACACCCAGCGAGAGGCGGCGGACATGGACCGGACGGTGACGGTGAGCATCAAGGGGCTGCTCGTGACGGCGGTGGTGCTGCTCGCGCTGCTCGTGGCGTACCTGCTGGGCGGTGCGGGGGGAGCTGCGCCGGCCCCGGCGCAGGCCGCTCCTGCGTCCGAGCGCCCCGTGCGGGAGGACGTCCGGACGCTGCGGATGGTCGGGACCGGCGAGGCCACCGTGGTCCCCGACCAGCTCGGCTTCACGCTCTCGGTCACGTCCAAGCAACCCGCCCTCGACGACGCGCTCGGCCAGTCGAGCGCCACCATGCGGCGCGTCCTCGCGGCGCTGGCCGACCAGGGCGTACGGGACGCCGACGTGCAGACCACCGGGCTGCAGATGTACCCCGAGTACGACTACCCGTCGTACGGGCCGCCCGTCCTGACCGGCTACCGCGTCACCCAGCGGGCACGGGTCGTCGTCCGCGAGCTGGCCCGGGGCGGCGAGGCCGTCAGCACGGCCGTCGAGACGGGCGGCAACGGCGTCCGCGTCACCGACATCCGGCTCGGCGTCTCCGACCCGGACGCGGCGCTGGGCCGGGCCCGCGACGCGGCGGTCGAGGCGGCCACCGCCAAGGCCGAGCAGTACGCCGCCGCCACCGGGCAGACCCTCGGCGAGGTGCTCGGCCTGCGCGAGGTCGGGGGTGGCACCCCGCGGCCGCAGCCGGTGCTGTCGTTCCAGGCGGCGGCCCGCGACGAGCTGGCCGCGCTGCCGGTCAGGGCCGGCCGCGACGACCTCGACGTCAAGGTCGAGGTGGTGTGGGCCTTCGAATAGGAGGTCGGCCGGGACGGCCGATAACCTGCGTGCCATGGCGACGACGAACGACCTCAAGAACGGCATGGTGCTGAACCTCGACGGCCAGCTCTGGCAGGTCATGTGGTTCCAGCACCACAAGCCCGGCAAGGGTGGCGCGGTCGTCCGCACCAAGCTCAAGAACGTCGAGAGCAACAAGACGGTCGACAAGACCTTCAACGCCGACGTGAAGGTCGACGTCGCCAACGTCGACAAGCGCACGATGCAGTACCTCTACAACGACGGCACGTCGTACGTCTTCATGGACACCCAGACCTACGACCAGCTCGAGGTCGACCCCGCGCTCGTCGGCACCGCCAAGAACTTCCTGCTCGAGAACGGCGAGGCGATCGTCGCCACCAACGACGGCCGCGTCCTCTACATCGAGCTGCCCCCGTCGGTGGAGCTCGAGATCACCTTCACCGAGCCCGGCGTCGCGGGCGACTCGGCGACCGGCCGCACCAAGCCGGCCACGCTCGAGACCGGTCACGAGATCCAGGTGCCGCTGTTCATCACCCAGGGGGAGCGGGTCAAGGTCGACACCCGCGACTCCTCCTACCTCGGCCGCGTGAAGGGCTGACGACGGCACGTGCCTGCCAGGAGCAAGGCCCGCAAGCGGGCCCTCGACGTGCTGTTCGCCTCCGAGCTGCGGGGCGAGGACCCGGTCGTCGCCCTCGACCGCGCGATCTCCGAGGGTGAGGGCCCGACCAACGACTACACCGGCTTCCTCGTGCGCGGCGTCACCGAGCACCGGGGACAGATCGACGAGGCGCTCTCGACGTACGCCGAGGGCTGGACGCTGGCCCGGATGCCCGCCGTCGACCGCAACGTGCTGCGGATCGGCGCCTTCGAGGTCCTCTGGGTCGACGACGTCCCCGACCCGGTCGCGGTGACCGAGGCGGTCGCCCTGGTCCGCGACCTGTCGACCGACGAGTCGCCGGGGTTCGTCAACGGCGTCCTCGGCGCGGTGCTGCGCAACAAGGAGTCGTTGACCCGCTGACCCGGCGTCCGTGGCCGGCCTTACTGTTCTGCCATGACGAACATGGGGCAGGTGGCGACGCGCGCCAAGAACAACGACGGGTTCGGCGCCGCGATCCGCGTCGGCATGGTGGCCTACGGGGTCGTGCACCTGCTCATCGCGTGGCTCGCGGTGCAGATCGCCTTCGGCGAGGACTCCAGCAACGCGTCCAGCACCGGTGCCCTCCACACCCTCGCCTCACAGCCCCTCGGGGCCGTCCTGGTGTGGGTCGTCGCGGTCGGGCTGCTCGCGCTGGTCGCGTGGCGCGCGCTCGAGGCGTGGCAGGCGTGGCACACCGAGGACGGCGCCGACCGGGTGAAGAGCGTGCTGGGCGACCTCGGGAAGTGCGTGGTCTACGCCGTGCTGGCGTTCACCGCCTTCCAGACCGCGATCGGTGAGTCCACAGGCGGCGGCAGCGGTGGCGGCAAGGGCAGCGGCGGCAAGGGGGGCGGCAGCACCGACAGCCTCACCGCCCAGGTGCTGGCCATGCCCGGCGGCACGCTCCTGGTCGGTGGGCTCGGGGTCGGCGTGCTGGCGTACGCGGGCTACTACGTCTGGCAGGGCTGGTCCGGCCGGTTCCTCGAGAAGCTGGACGGCGGCTCCCGCAACCGTGACGTGACCCGGGCGTACCGCTACCTCGGGAAGGTCGGCTTCATCGCCAAGGGCGTCGCCATCGGCGTGATCGGCGGCCTCTTCGTCTTCGCCGCGGTCACCCACGACGCGAAGAAGTCCGCCGGTCTCGACCAGGCGCTGCAGGAGATCGCGCAGCAGCCGTTCGGCCAGGCGCTGCTGGTGGCGGTCGCCGTCGGCATCGGCTGCTACGGCGTGTTCTGCCTCGCGCGTGCCCGCCACATGAAGCCCTGACCCTCGTCACACCAGTCCGGCCACGGCGGCGACCGCCCGGTCCACCTCCTCCGGCGAGGTGACCATGCTCGGGCCCAGCCGCAGGTACGACTGCCGGTACGGCGTAGCGCTGGCGACGATCCCGGCCTCGCGCAGCTCGATCACGGCGTTGGCCGGGAGCATCCCGGGCACGTCGACGCAGACGATGCCGGCCGAGACCTCCGGGTCGGCCGGGGTCACCACCGTGATCCCGTCGATCCCGGCGAGCCCCTCCTTCATCGCGCTCGCCTGGTCGGTGGTCCGCGCCACCACCCGGGCGCGGCCGATCCGCTCGTGGAACGCGAACGCCTCCGCGAGGGCCCACCGGTGCTCGAAGTCGTGGTAGCCGCCGGGTGAGAGCCGGGCACCGCCCTGCGGGCCGGAGAAGGTCGGGATCAGCTCGGTGAGCGGGTCCCAGTCGCGGGCCCAGACCACGCCGGTGCCGCGCGGGCCGAAGAGCCACTTGTGGGTGCCGGTCGCCAGGAAGTCGCAGCCGAGCTCCGGCAGGTCCACGTCGACCGCGCCGAAGCCGTGCACGCCGTCGACGCAGAGCAGGACCCGGTCGGCCGGGTCCCGGCGCCGGTTGAGGTCGGCGATCGCGGCGCCGTACTCCGCGACCGGCAGCCGGACGCCGGTGCTGGAGTGGACCCAGGTCACCGCGACGACCCGGGTGGCCGGGCCGATCGCGCCGACCAGCCGGGTGGTGAGCTCGTCGAGCGTCGCCGTGGCCGGGTCGTCGTACAGGGTGACCCTCCGGACCCGGGCGCCGGTGCGCAGCGCGACCAGCCGCAGCGCGTCCTCGGTCGAGAAGAAGTCGTGGGTCGTGGTCAGGATCTCGTCGCCGGGCTGCAGGTCGAGGCCGCCGTACATCACGGCGATGCCCATCGTCGTGCTGTCGGTGAGGGCCACCTGGTCCACCGTGCCGCCGACGTACGACGCCGCCGCGCGGCGCACCGCCTCCTCGAGCCGGTAGCCGTCGTGCAGCGCCGCGTCGGTGTCCAGCGCGAGCCGGTCGCGGTGGTGGGCGATCGCGGCGGAGACCTGGGCGGTGTGGGGCGAGAGCACGAACGCCGCGAACTGCGCCCGGTCGGTGGCGAGCGGGAACTGGGCGCGCACCGACGCCCAGTCGTCCGGGTCGAAGTCGGGGACGGTGTAGTCGTCCGGGCCCGCGAGCTCGGCGGCGGTGGTGGCCCCCGGTGTCGCGGCCGTGGGAGCGGGGTCCGTGGTGCCGGCCGGAGGGGCGGGCTCGTCGCGCGTCGCGCACCCGCCGAGCAGCCCGACCCCGCCCGCCAGCCCGGCGCCGAGGATCGTGCGGCGGTTCGGTGTGATCACGGGACCATGGTGACCCGGCCGTGCCGTCACGACCAGAGCAGCGGCGCCGCCTTCCTTGACGCGCCTGACAGGGTGGCGACATGGCGACGTACGACGTGGACGTGGTGGTGCTGGGCCTGGGCCCGGGAGGTGAGTACGCCGCGCAGAAGCTCGCCGAGGCGGGGCTCGACGTCGTCGGGGTCGAGCGCGACCTCGTGGGCGGTGAGTGCCCGTTCTACGGCTGCATCCCGTCCAAGATGATGATCCGCGCGGCCAACGCGCTGGCCGAGGCACGACGCGTGGACGACCTCGCGGGCAAGGCCGAGGTCTCGCCCGACTGGGGTGCCGTCGCGACCCGGCTCGACAAGCAGGCGACCAACCACTGGCGCGACGACTCCCACGTCGAGCGGCTGGAGGCGGCCGGGGTCCGGATCGTCCGGGGCGAGGGGCGGCTCGCCGGCACCGGCACGGTCCGGGTGGGGGAGGACGAGTACGTCGGCGCGCGCGGCGTGGTGCTCAACGTCGGCACGTCGCCCGCCCGGCTGCCGATCGACGGGCTGGCGGAGACGCCGTACTGGACCAACCGCGAGATCGTGAAGGTCGCCGAGCTGCCGGCCTCGCTGGCCGTCATCGGCGGTGGGCCGATCGGCTGCGAGCTGGCCCAGGCGTTCGCGCGGTTCGGCTCGCAGGTGACGGTGCTCGAGGTGGCCGACCGGCTGCTGGCCCCCGAGGAGCCGGAGACCAGTGAGCTGATCGAGAAGGTCTTCGCCGAGGAGGGCATCCGGGTCGAGACCGGCATCAGCATCGACCGGGTCGACCACGACGGCGGGTTCACGATCACGACCGACCGCGGTGCCGATCGAGGCCGACCAGCTGCTGCTGGCGGCGGGGCGCTCGCTCAACCTGCGCGGCCTCGGTCTCGACACCGTCGGCCTGGACCCCGACGCGAGGTCCGTCGTGACCGACGAGCGGATGCGCGCGGGGGAGCGGCTGTGGGCGGTCGGCGACATCACCGGCCACGGCGCCTTCACCCACGTCTCGATGTACCAGGGCCAGATCGCGGCGCGTGACGTGCTGGACCAGGCGGGCTTCACGGCCGACTACCGCGCGGTGACCCGGGTGACCTTCACCGACCCCGAGGTCGGCTCGGTCGGGATGACCGAGCAGCAGGCGCGCGACGCCGGGATCGACGTCCGGGTCGCCCACTCCGACCTCGCGGAGTCCAGCCGTGGCTGGATCCACCAGCAGGGCGCCGCCGGGCTGATCAAGCTGGTGGCCGACGCCGACCGCGGCGTGCTCGTCGGCGCCTCGTCGGTGGGTCCCAACGGCGGCGAGGTGCTCGGCCTGCTCGCGCTCGCGGTGCACGCCGAGGTCCCGCTGGCACGAATCGCCTCGATGCACTACGCGTACCCGACCTTCCACCGGGCCGTGGAGGTCGCGGTGGACTCGATCCTGTAGCAGACGGCCCCGCTGGGTAGTCTGCCGGGGAGACCACCGCCCCCGGGGTGGTCACAGGAGGTATCTCGGATGTCCTACATGCCTGCCCACGACCCAGGCCCGGCGCACCGTGGCGAGCCGACGCCGCCCACGGACGACCCGCTGACCGGACCCCTCGCGCGGCCAGAGCCCGAGCCCGCGCCCGCGCCCCAGCCGGCCCCGGCTCCCGCTCCGGCCGCCACTCCGGCACCTGCTCCCGAGCAGCCGCGGCAGCCCGAGCAGCCGGAGCAGCCGGAGCGGCCCTCGTGGGCCGAGCAGCCCGCGCCCGAGCCCGACGTACCGCGCTTCATGTCGGCCACCGACTTCCTCGAGCGGCGCGCCGAGCACGAGGGGTACGGGCCGCCGTCGTGGGGCTGGCGGGGCAGGCTGCACCGCTGGACCGGCGGCACCGTCAGCCCGCGGATGGGCGCCGACGAGATGCAGTACGCCCGCGACCGGGCCGCGATCCAGCGCGCGTTCGACGGGCCGCGCACGATCGCCTTCCTCAACCCGAAGGGCGGGGCCGCCAAGACGACCAGCGTGCTGGTCGCCGGCTACACCTTCGGCACCGTGCGTGGTGGCGGCGTGGTCGCCTGGGACAACAACGAGACCCGCGGCACCCTCGGCATCCGGGGGCAGCGCGCCGGCCACGGCAACACCACGCGCGAGCTGCTCGAGGACCTCGAGCGCTTCAACGACGTCTACCAGGCGCGGATCGGCGACCTCGGCGCGTTCGTCCGCTCGCAGGGCGACGCCCACTTCGACGTGCTGGCCTCCGACGAGCGGCCCGACGTCACCGGCATGATCCGGGCGTCGGACTTCACCGCCGTCCACCAGCTGCTCGAGCGGTTCTACCGCCTGGTGCTCGTCGACACCGGCAACAACATGCGGGCCGAGAACTGGCTGGCCGCCGCCGAGGCCGCCGACCTGCTGGTCGTCACCACGACGGTCCGCGAGGACACCGGCTACTCCGGGCTGTGGATGCTCGACGCGCTGCAGGACGCGGGCTACCGCGACCTCAAGCACCGGACCATCACCGTGCTGTCCGAGCCGGCGTCGCACGTCGACGAGCAGCTCGCCCAGGACATGGTCGACGTCTACGAGCAGCGGACCAAGGCGGTGTTCCGGGTGCCGTACGACCCCGCCCTGGTCTCGGGGTCCGTCGTCCCGTACGAGCAGCTCAGCGACGCGACCCGGATGGCGTGGGTGCGCGCCTGCGCCACGATGGCCGGACAGCTGTGAGGGAGGCACACCAGCGGCCTCCGGTCGGGTAGGGTCGCCTCCGATCGACATCCTTTAACGAGCCGTCCCGTGAGGCGGAGAAGGAGGTCCGGCACACGTGCCAGCCCAGCCCGCACCCGGCGAGGCCGACGCGACGCCCCCGGGCGGACGCACGGTCCTCGACCAGACCGACATCGCGCGGGCACTGACCCGCATCTCCCACGAGATCCTCGAGCGCAACAAGGGCGCCGGCGACCTCGTGCTGCTCGGGATCCCGAGCCGCGGCGTCCCGCTCGCCCACCGCGTCGCCGACCGGATCGCCTCGGTCGAGGGCGTCGAGGTGCCCGTCGGGTCGCTCGACGTCACGATGTACCGCGACGACCTGCGGCTGAAGCCGGCCCGCACGCTGCTGCCGACCGAGATCCCCCACGGCGGCATCGACGGCCGCACCGTGGTGCTGGTCGACGACGTGCTGTTCTCCGGCCGTACGATCCGGGCCGCGCTCGACGCGCTGACCGAGATCGGCCGCCCGGCCGCCGTACGGCTGGCGGTGCTGGTCGACCGCGGCCACCGGGAGCTGCCGATCCGCGCCGACTTCGTCGGCAAGAACCTCCCCACCTCGCTCGTCGAGCGGGTCCGGGTCACCGTCGCCGAGACCGACGGCACCGACGCGGTGACCATCGAGGGCTCCGTTGAGGGTGGGGCCATGGAAGGAGGCACGGCGTGAAGCGACACCTGCTCTCGGCGAGCGACCTGTCCCGCGACGACGCACAGACGGTCCTCGAGACCGCCGCGGAGATGCTGGCGCTCGCCGACCGGCCGATCAAGAAGCTGCCCGCGCTGCGCGGGCGGACCGTGGTCAACCTGTTCTTCGAGGACTCCACCCGCACCCGGATCTCCTTCGAGGCGGCCGCCAAGCGGCTCTCGGCCGACGTGATCAACTTCGCCGCCAAGGGCTCCTCGCTCTCCAAGGGCGAGTCGCTCAAGGACACGGCGCTCACCCTGGAGGCGATGGGCGCCGACGCGGTCGTCGTACGCCACGGCGCCTCGGGGGCGCCGCACCGGCTCGCGCACTCCGGCTGGGTGCACTCCTCGGTGGTCAACGCCGGCGACGGCACCCACGAGCACCCCACCCAGGCGCTGCTCGACGCCTTCACCATGTGGCGCCACCTCGCCACCGGCGGACCCGGGTCCCGGCCGAGCCTCGACGGCCGCCGGGTCGCGATCGTCGGCGACGTGCTGCACTCGCGGGTGGCGCGCTCCAACGCACTGCTGCTGCAGACCCTCGGCGCCGAGGTCACGCTGGTCTCGCCGCCGACGCTGGTGCCGGTGGGCATCGACACCTGGGGCGTCGAGACGTCGTACGACCTCGACGCGGTGCTGCCGAAGGCCGACGTGGTGATGATGCTGCGGGTGCAGCGGGAGCGGATGCAGGGCGGCTTCTTCCCGACCCCGCGCGAGTACTCCCGCCGCTACGGCCTCGACGCACGCCGGATGGCGACCCTGCAGGACCACACGATCGTGATGCACCCCGGCCCGATGGTCCGGGGCATGGAGATCACCGCCGACGTGGCCGACTCCGACCGCTCGGTCATCGTCGAGCAGGTCACCAACGGCGTGGCCGTCCGGATGGCCGTGCTCTACCTGCTGCTCAGCTCCGACACCACCCAGGAGGATCCCGCCTCGTGACCAGCTACCTGATCCGGGGCGCGTCCCTCCTCGGCGCCGAGCCCACCGACCTGCTGCTGCGCGACGGCGTCGTCGCCGCCATCGGCGACGGGCTGTCCGCGGACGGCGCCGAGGTCGTCGACGCGCGGACAGAAGGAGGCGGCCTGGTCGCGCTGCCCGGCCTGGTCGACCTGCACACGCACCTGCGCGAACCCGGCCGGGAGGACGCGGAGACCGTCCTGTCCGGCACCCGCGCGGCGGCGATGGGCGGCTTCACCGCCGTCCACGCGATGGCCAACACCGACCCGGTGGCCGACACCGCCGGCGTCGTCGAGCAGGTCTGGCGGCTCGGGCGCGAGGGCGGCTACTGCGACGTCCGGCCGGTCGGCGCGGTCACCGTCGGGCTGGCGGGGGAGCGGCTCGCCGAGCTCGGGGCGATGGCCGACTCGGCCGCCCGGGTCCGGGTGTTCTCCGACGACGGCAAGTGCGTCAGCGACGCGGTGCTGATGCGCCGGGCGCTGGAGTACGTCAAGGCGTTCGACGGCGTGGTCGCCCAGCACGCGCAGGAGCCTCGGCTCACCGAGGGCGCCCAGATGAACGAGGGCGAGCTGTCGGGCCGGCTCGGCCTGACCGGCTGGCCGGCGGTCGCCGAGGAGGCGGTGATCGCCCGCGACTGCCTGCTCGCCGCCCACGTCGGCTCCCGGCTGCACGTCTGCCACGTCTCGACGGCCGGGTCGGTCGAGATCGTCCGCGACGCCAAGCGGAAGGGCTGGGACGTCACCGCCGAGGTCTGCCCCCACCACCTGCTGTTGACCGACGACCTGGCCGCGACGTACGACCCGATCTACAAGGTCAACCCGCCGCTGCGCCGCGCGGCCGACGTCGAGGCGCTGCGCGCCGGGCTGGCCGACGGCACGATCGACGTCGTGGCGACCGACCACGCCCCGCACCCCCACGAGGACAAGGACTGCGAGTGGGCGGCCGCGGCGTTCGGGATGCTCGGTCTCGAGACCGCGCTCTCCGTCGTGCAGGAGACGATGGTCGACCCGGGGCTGCTCGACTGGGCGGGCGTGGCCGAGCGGATGTCCCACGCTCCCGCGCGGATCGGCCGCGTCGGCGACCAGGGCCGGCCGCTCCTCGAGGGCTCGCCCGGCAACGTCGTGCTCTACGACCCGTCGGTGCGGCGCACCGTCGAGGCGTCGGCTTCGGCCTCGCTCTCGCGCAACACCCCGTACGCCGGGATCGAGCTGCCGGGCCGGGTCGTCGCGACCTTCCTGCGCGGGCGCGCCACGGTGCTCGACGGCAAGCTGCAGTAGCCACCATCACGGCCGAGGCGGCATCCTCGGTCCGTGACCGATCCTCGCGACTGGCTGCTGACCGCCACCGAGCGGGGCAACCCGAGCACCCGCCTCGACGAGCGGCACGAGGGCGACCGGGCGTGGTCGGAGGGCAACCGGGTCACGCCGCTGGTGCACGGGGCGTCGTACTTCCGGGAGCTGTACGACGTCCTGACCGCGACCCGGCCGGGCGACCTCGTGCTGTTCACCGACTGGCAGGGCGATGCCGACGAGCGGCTCACGGGCGAGCCGGGCTCGGAGGTGGAGGAGGTGCTCGGTGCCGCCGACGAGCGCGGCGTGGACGTCCGGGGGCTGGTGTGGCGCTCCCACCTCGACCAGACCGGCTTCTTCGCCACCGAGAACCGTCACCTCGGCGAACGGCTGCAGCACCGCGGCGCGGAGGTGCTGCTGGACATGCGGGTCCGCACCGGCGGGTCGCACCACCAGAAGTTCGTCGTCGTCCGCCACCGCGACGACCCGGCGCGCGACGTCGCGTTCGTCGGCGGCATCGACCTGGCCCACAACAGGCGCGACGACGCGGACCACCGGGGCGACCCGCAGCCGCAGCCGCTGTCTCCCGAGTACGGCCCCCACCCGCCGTGGCACGACGTGCAGGTGAAGATCCAGGGGCCGGCGGTCCACGACGTCGAGACCGTGTTCCGCGAGCGGTGGGAGGACCCGACGCCGCTGAGCCGCAGCCCGCTGCGCACCCTCTCCGACAGGCTGCGCCGGCTCGACGTCGACGCCGACCCGCTCCCGGAGCAGCAGCCGCCCCCGCCTCCGGCCGGGACCCACACCGTGCAGCTGCTGCGCACCTACCCGAACCTCCGGCACGGCCGTGACTTCCCGTTCGCCCGCGGCGGCGAGCGCAGCGTCGCCCGCGGCTACACCAAGGCCATCAACCGTGCCGAGTCGCTGGTCTACGTCGAGGACCAGTACTTCTGGGGCCACGACGTCGGCGACCGGTTCCTGACGACGCTGCGGGACCACCCGGGACTGCGGATGGTGGTGGTGATCCCGCTCCACCCGGACGTCACCGGCCTGTCCCGGGTGCCGGAGCTGCTGGGGCGCAACCGGGCGTTCCGGGCGGTGATGGAGGCCGCGCCGGGGCGGGTGGCGGCGTACGGGCTGGAGAACCACGCCGGCACGCCGGTCTACGTGCACGCCAAGGTGTGCGTCATCGACGACACCTGGGCCAGCGTCGGGTCCGACAACTTCAACCGGCGCTCGTGGACCCACGACTCCGAGCTGTCGTGCGTGGTGCTCGACACCGGCTACGCCCGGTCGCTGCGGCTGACGCTGGCCGCCGAGCACCTCGACCGGCTGGCGGAGGTCGAGGCGGACGGCCTGGAGCAGGTGATGTCCGACTGCGTGGACCCGGTGGGCCTGTTCGACGCGTACGGCGAGAGCGCTGACCGGCTCGACGCCTGGCACGCGCAGGGGAGGACCGGCGAGCGTCCCCCGGGCCGGCTGCGGCGGCTGCCGCTGCCGCCGCTGGGCCGGTTCACGAGCCGGTGGGCGAAGATGCCGCTCGAGATCCTGCACGACCCGGACGGCCGGCCGGGGCCGCTCCGGGGCGGCGGACCGGGTTACTGAGCCTGGACTACTGGGCCGGGAGCACCAGCCGCATCGCGCGCAGCCGCTCGTACGCCGGGCGGCACGCCTCCGCGACAGCCGCGTCGTGCGGCGAGAGGTCGACCTCGCGGGGCCGGTACGGCGCGAAGCCGGTCGAGGCCCACACCGCGTGGTACCAGTGCGGCGCCCAGACACCGTCGGAGTCGCGCGGCCCGGCGGGCCAGGCCAGCATCCGGTCGGTGAACGGGATCCCGAGCCACTCGCACAGCCACCGCAGGTGGGCGCCGGGATCACGCAGGAAGTCGGCCGCGTCGATGACCGGCGGCGGCTCCCCGGAGGACTCGAGCTGGTCGAGCAGGTCGAGCTGCTGGAGCAGGCCGATGTCCTCCGGCTCGCACGACTCACGGGACTTCACGTACGACGACACGACCTCCGCGGGGTCGCGGACCAGCAGCACGTTGCGGAAGTCGCGGATCCAGGTGAGGTCCTGGCCCGGGGCCAGGTGCTGGGTCATGTGCTTGGCGTAGTGGACCGTGCGGCCGGCGGGCAGCGGGGCGTGCAGGTCGTCCACCACGCGGTCGACATCGGTCGGCTGCGAGGCGATCACCTCCTCGCGCGCGGGGTGGTCGAGCCCGGTGCGCAGGAGGTACTCCGCGTAGAACGGCTCGTCGACGACGACGGTGTCGGGCCGGTTCTCCCAGGCGCGCATCATCGCCGTCGAGATGTTGCGGGGACCCGACCACATCGCGACCCGGGTCACCCCGGCGTCGGTCACGGCGCGGCCCGCCCGGCGACGTCGGCGACGACGTGGTCGGCGTACAACCTCTGCAGCCGCTCGACGACCGGGCCGCGCCCGCCGGACCCGATGGTGCGGCCGTCGACGCTGCGGACCGGGACCAGCCCGGCGAAGGTGCCGGTGACGAAGGCCTCCTGCGCGGAGTAGACGTCGGTCAGGCTGAACGTGGTCTCGCGGGCGGCGATGCCGGCGCCGCGGCAGACGTCGAGGACGTTGCCCCGGGTGATGCCGCCGAGGCAGAACCGGCCGTCGGAGGTCCACACCTCCGGCTCCTCGGGGGTGCCGACCACGACGAAGAAGTGGGTCGAGTTGCAGGTGGCCACGAAGCCGTGAGGGTCGAGCATCAGCGCCTCGTCGGCCCCGGCCGTGAACGCCTGGATGCAGGCGGCGATGTCGTTGAGCTTGCTGTGGGCGTTCAGCTTCGGGTCGAGCGTGTCGGGCGTCGCGCGGCGGACGTGGGTGGTGAACAGCGTGATCCCCTCGGTCACCGTCGAGGGCATCGGCTCCTTGTGCTCGGCGATGATCACGACCGTCGCGGGACCGACGGTGACGCGTGGGTCCTGGTACGGCGTCGACTTCACGCCGCGGGTGACCATCAGCCGGACGTGGACGCCGTCGCGCATGTCGTTGGCGGCGAGGGTCGCGTAGATCGCCCGGGTGAGCTCCTCGCGGGACATCCCGATGTCCATCATGATCGCGGTCGCGCCCTGCCACAGCCGGTCGAGGTGCCGTTCGAGGAACGCGGGGTGCCCGTCGTGGACCCGCAGCCCCTCCCACACGCCGTCGCCGAGCACGAAGCCGGAGTCGAAGACCGAGACCACGGCCTCGGCACGGGGCCGGAGCTCGCCGTTGACCCAGATCAGGATCTCGGCGTTGCGTGGGTCGTCGGCATGGTCGTGCGTCCCGTGAGCCATGGGTCGACCCTAGGTCCCGCCGACCTCGACCTGTAGGGCTGCTGTTGCTGACGACGGGCCCGGCACGTGCCATGCTGCGGGGAGAAGCTGCCCGGGGGGTCCGCCATGCGTTCGAAGTCGTTGTTCCTCGTCCTGGTCCTCGCAGGACTCACGGCCTGCGGTGGTGGCGGCAGCGGGGGAACGGCGGACGACGACGCCGGTGGTGCCCCCGCGTCGGGCGGTGTGTGCGCGGGCGAGACCACCGACCTCCTCGCCCAGGTCTGCGAAGCGGGGGTGCTCACGGTGTCCACCGACGCGGCGTACCCGCCGCAGTCCAAGCTGAACGAGCGGACGGGTGAGTACGAGGGCTTCGACATCGACGTCGCCACCGAGATCGCCCACCGGCTCGGCGTCGACGTCGCCTGGGAGACGCCGAGCTGGGACGTCATCACCGCCGGCAGCTGGAACGGTCGCTGGGACACCACGGTGGGCTCGATGACACCCACCAACGACCGGCAGGAGGTCCTCTACTTCACCGAGCCGTACAACTACGTCCCGGCCGTGGTCGTGGTCCGCGAGGACGACGACGAGGTCACCGACATCAGCACCGACCTCGACGGGGCGACCATCGGGGTCTGCAGCGGCTGCACCTACGAGCAGTTCCTGAACCAGGACCTCAACATCGAGGGCTACACCTTCGACTTCGTGATCGACGACGCCGAGGTCGCCGGGTACGACACGGACACGACGGCCCTGCAGGACCTCGCCAACGGGCGCGTCGACGCCGTGATCACCTCGGTGACGACCGCCCAGGGCTACATCGACGAGGGCAACCCGGTGAAGATCGTGGGGGACCCGGTGTTCAACGAGCCGCTGTCGGTGGGCTTCGACAAGAGCTCGGACCCCTCGTCGGAGAGCCTCTACGAGGCGGTCGACGGGATCGTCGCCGACATGCACGAGGACGGCACCCTGTCCTCCATGGCGGAGGAGTGGTACGGCATCGACACCACGACGCAGGAGTGACGGCACCCGTCATGGACATGGGGGAGCCAGGACCCGCCGGGTCGCGATGAAGGACCTCTGGGAGCGGTTCCAGCTCGCCTCCGCGCGGATCCCGTTCCGCGCGAAGAACGCCGCCGTCTGGGTCGTGCTCTTCGCCCTGCTCGGCTTCTTCGGCAGCGTCGCCGGCTTCGACGTCCAGTGGATCCAGGACAACTTCCGCTACATCCTCGGGGGGCTGCCCTACACCGCGGCCATCGCGGTGGGCGGCATCGCGCTGGCGATCGTGCTGGCGCTCCTCGGCGCGCTGGCGCGGCTCTCGCGCAGCGCGGTCCCGTACGCCGTCGCCGGCTTCTACGTCTCGTTCTTCCGCGGCACGCCGCTGATCGTGCAGATGTTCCTGCTCTACCTGGCGCTGCCACCCGTCGGGCAGAACCTCGCCGACCAGTACACCTGGCTGCCCGAGGGGTTCGACGAGGCACTGATCCTGGAGGCCGCGACCGCCGGCACCATCGCCCTCGGCCTCAACTACGGCGCCTACATGACCGAGATCTTCCGGGCCGGCATCCAGTCGGTGGCCGGCGGCCAGGGCGAGGCCGCCGACGCGCTCGGCATGACGTACGGGCAGAAGATGCGCAGGGTGGTGCTGCCGCAGGCGTTCCGGGTGATCATCCCGCCGACCGGCAACGAGTTCATCGCGATGATGAAGGACACCGCGCTGGTGTCGTTCCTGGGGGTGACCGCGGCCAGTGCCGAGATCTTCCGTCGCTCCCAGCTGGTCGGCAAGGCGGACTTCAAGAACCTCGAGGCGTACGTCGCCGTCGCGCTGATCTACTGGGGCCTGACCGTGCTGTTCACGTTCTTCCAGAGCCGTCTGGAGGCCCGGATCGGCCGCGGCTACGACCGCGAGCACGTGGTGCGGGCGATGCAGGCGACGGAGCCCCACTGATGACCCGCGACGTCGTCGTCCGGCTGGAGGGGCTGCACAAGACCTTCGGGCGTCTCGAGGTCGTCCGGGACGTCGACCTGGAGGTGCACCGCGGGGAGGTGGTGGTGATCTTCGGGCGCTCGGGATCGGGCAAGTCGACGGTGCTGCGGTGCACCAACTTCATCGAGGACCCCACCGCCGGCTCCGTCGAGGTGGCGGGCATCCGGCTGGAGGGCGGGTACCGGACGCGGCGCAAGCGCGAGCAGATCCGTCAGCTCCGGCTGCACGTCGGGATGGTCTTCCAGCAGTTCAACCTGTTCCCGAACATGACCGTGCTCGACAACGTCACGTGCGCGCCGCGCTGCGCCGGACGCGGCAACGAGAAGCAGATCCTCCAGCGGGCCACGGACCTGCTCGACCGGGTCGGCCTGGCCGACAAGGCGGCCGAGCACCCGATCCGGCTCTCCGGCGGCCAGCAGCAGCGGGTGGCGATCGCCCGGGCGCTGGCCATGGAACCGGACGTGATGCTCTTCGACGAGCCGACGTCGGCCCTCGACCCCGAGCTCACCGGTGAGGTGCTGGCGGTGATGAAGTCGCTCGCCACCGAGATGCACATGACCATGCTGGTGGTGACCCACGAGATGGGGTTCGCCCGCGAGGTGGCGGACCGGATGGCGTTCTTCCACGAGGGCCGGATCCTCGAGGAGGGTCCGCCGAGCACGTTGCTCGCCTCGCCGGCCCATCCGGAGACCCGCGCCTTCCTGGAGGCCGTGCTCTAGGGGGCGGTTCCGCGGCGGTGCCGCTCAGCCCCGACGGGCGACCGTGATCCGGTTGTCCCGGCCGTCGTCGCGGACACCGGTCTCGCCGCGACGGACCCGGACGGAGTTGTCGTCCCCGGTCACGACCAGCGAGTCGAGCCGGCGGTAGTGGACGCTGTTGGCGTCGCCGCCGACGATGGCGTCGACGCCGCGCCCGGCCCGCAGCTCGTTGCGCCGGCCCGGCGCCCGCAGGGTCAGCACCTGGTCGGCGGTGACGACGGCCCCGCGGCCGGCGAGGCGCGCCCGCTCGGCCAGCCCGGCGACGGCCACCCGGGTGCCGGGCGAGGCGACGGTCAGCGACCGGACCGACGGCGTACGGACCTCGTGGTCGCCGCCGCGCACGACGAGGGTGCCGACCGGCCTGGCGACCACGGTGTTGCGGTGCCCCCGCACGACGAGCCGGGTGGCGGTGGGCATCTGCACCGTCACGTCGTCCGCCAGCACCTTGACCACGCCGCACGTGCCGTTGAGGTCGTACGTCACGTTGTCGTAGGTGAGCTCGACCGGGCTCTGCGCACAGTTGACCGGGACGGGCAGGACCGCCTCGGCCGGTGCCGAGGTCAGGCCGAGGGCGACGAGCAGGCTCGCGCCGAGGGCGACGAGACGGCGGGCGGACGACACGGGAACCTCCGGGGGTCGGGACGCGGATGCATACCGACAGTATGCGACGTGCCCGTCCGTGTCGCTCCCGGCCCCGGTGATGTCGGGCACACCCCGGTTCAGGCCTCGGTGGCCTCCGTGAGCGGGGCGGCCTCGCCGCTGCCGAGCAGCATGGCGTAGCTGACCCCGGCGATCACGGCCCCGACCAGCGGGGCCAGCCAGAACGCCCAGAGCTGCACCATCGCCTCGCTCCCGGCGAAGAGCGCCGGACCGGTGGAGCGGGCCGGGTTCACCGAGGTGTTGCTGACCGGGATGCTGGCCAGGTGGATCAGGGTGAGGCTGAGGCCGATGGCGATCGGGGCGAAGCCCTTCGGCGCGCGGGTGTCCGTGGCGCCGAGGATGATGTAGAGGAAGAACGCGGTCAGCACGACCTCGATCACCAGCACCGACAGCAGCGAGTAGCCCTCCGGCGAGCGGTCGGCGTAGCCGTTGGTGGCGAAGCCCGACTCCTGCGCGCTGAACCCGGGGACACCGTCGGCCACGACCCACAGCACCGCCGCGGCCGCGATCGCCGCGACGACCTGGGTCACGACGTAGCCCGGGACGTCCTTCCACGGGAGCCGCCGTGCGGTCGCCAGCCCGACCGTCACCGCCGGGTTGAAGTGGCCGCCACTGATGTGCCCGACGGCGTACGCCATCGTCAGCACCGTGAGGCCGAAGGCCAGGGCCACGCCCAGGAACCCGATCCCGACGTCGGGGATGCCGGCCGCCAGCACTGCGCTGCCACACCCCCCGAACACCAGGAAGAAGGTCCCGAGGAACTCGGCGCCGAGTCGCTGAGCCGTCGTGTGTCCGCCCATGCCACGTCTCCCCTTGTGTACGGCGATCGTGGCTCCACTGTCCTCCACGAGCCCTGCCCGGGGAAGTCCCCCGACGCTGATAGGGTCGCGAGTGCTCGACATCCTTTAACGATCCGTCCCGTGAGGCGGAGAAGGAGGTTGGACGCAGTTGACTCTCCCTGCGCCGCCGCACCCAGCGTTGCTCGTCCTCGAGGACGGCCGCACCTTCCACGGGGACTCCTACGGAGCCGAGGGCGAGACCTTCGGCGAAGCCGTGTTCTCGACCGGCATGACCGGCTACCAGGAGACCCTGACCGACCCCAGCTACCACCGGCAGGTGGTCGTGATGACCGCCCCCCACGTGGGCAACACCGGGATGAACGACGAGGACCCGGAGTCCTCGCGGATCTGGGTGAGCGGGTACGTCGTCCGTGACCCCGCCCGGCTGCCGTCGAGCTGGCGCTCGCGCCGCAGCCTCGACGACTCGCTGCGCGACCAGGGGGTCGTCGGCATCTCCGGCATCGACACCCGCGCCCTGACCCGCCACCTGCGGGAGCGCGGCGCGATGCGGGTCGGCATCTCGTCCACCGAGACCGACCCGGACGCGCTGCTGGACCGGGTGCTCGGCTCGGCGCCGATGGCCGGCGCGGAGCTGGCCTCCGCGGTCTCCACCGCCGAGCCGTACGTCGTCCCGGCGCAGGGCGAGCGGCGGTTCACCGTCGCGGCGGTCGACCTCGGGCTGAAGGCCAACACCCCGCGGATGATGGCCGAGCGGGGGATCGACGTGCACGTCCTGCCCGCCACGGCCACGCTGGAGCAGGTGCAGGCCGTGCAGCCGGACGGACTGTTCTTCTCCAACGGGCCGGGCGACCCGGCGGCGACCACCTCGCAGGTGGCGCTGCTCGAGGCCGCGCTGGCGGCCGGCATCCCGTACTTCGGGATCTGCTTCGGCAACCAGCTCTTCGGCCGCGCCCTGGGCTTCGGCACCTACAAGCTCACCTACGGCCACCGCGGCATCAACCAGCCGGTCATGGACCGCACCACCGGCAAGGTCGAGGTCACCGCCCACAACCACGGCTTCGCCGTCAACGCCCCGGTCGACGGCGCCACCACCACGCCGTACGGCGAGGCGACCGTGTCGCACGTCTGCCTCAACGACGGGGTGGTGGAGGGTCTGGAGCTGCGGCGCGACGATCGGCTGGTGGCGTTCTCGGTGCAGTACCACCCCGAGGCCGCCGCCGGTCCCCACGACGCCGCGTACCTGTTCGACCGGTTCTGTGAGCTGATGGAGGGTCGTCGATGAGCGCGCTGGTTCATTCGTGCCTGGTTCGTGTCGAGTCGTGCCTGGTTCGTGTCGAGTCGTGCCGGATGCGGGTTGAGTCGTGTCCTGTTCGGGTTGGTTCGGTGTGGCGCGGGGGTTGATTCGTGCCTCGTTGCGGGTCAGTCGTCCCTCGTTCATGTCCCAGGACGCAACGAGACACGAATCAACGTGCCCCTCCACGTGGGTCTCCCGGCTCGCGGCGGGCGCTGCTCGAGGCGTCGGCACGGTGTGTCTCGGAAGGAGTGCTGCTGATGCCGCGGCGGGAGGACATCCGGAGCGTGCTGGTGATCGGGTCGGGGCCGATCGTGATCGGGCAGGCGTGCGAGTTCGACTACTCCGGGACCCAGGCCTGTCGCGTGCTGCGGCAGGAGGGGCTGCGGGTGGTGCTGGTCAACTCCAACCCGGCGACGATCATGACCGACCCGGAGTTCGCCGACGCGACGTACGTCGAGCCGATCACGCCCGACTTCGTCGAGAAGGTGATCGAGAAGGAGCGGCCCGACGCGCTGCTCGCGACCCTGGGCGGGCAGACCGCGCTCAACACCGCGATCGCGCTCGACGAGGCCGGCGTCCTGGAGAAGTACGGCGTGGAGCTGATCGGCGCCTCCATCGAGGCGATCAACCGCGGCGAGAACCGCGAGTCGTTCAAGCAGATCGTCGAGGAGCTCGGCGGCTCGGTCGCGACGTCGGTCATCTGCCACACGATGGACGAGCTGCTCGCCGGGGCCGACGAGCTCGGCTACCCGGTGGTCGTACGCCCCTCGTTCACGATGGGCGGCTCCGGCTCCGGGATGGCCTTCGACGAGACCGACCTGCGCCGCATCGGCGGCGGCGGGCTGGCGGCGTCCCCGACCAGCGAGGTGCTCCTCGAGGAGTCGATCCTCGGCTGGAAGGAGTACGAGCTCGAGGTGATGCGCGACCAGGCCGACAACGTCGTCATCGTCTGCTCGATCGAGAACCTCGACCCGATGGGCGTCCACACCGGCGACTCGATCACGGTCGCCCCGGCGATGACGCTCACCGACCGCGAGTACCAGTACCTGCGCGACCTCTCGATCGGCATCATCCGCTCGGTCGGGGTCGACACGGGGGCTGCAACATCCAGTTCGCGGTCAACCCGGACGACGGCCGGGTGGTCGTCATCGAGATGAACCCGCGGGTGTCCCGCTCGTCCGCGCTCGCGTCGAAGGCCACCGGCTTCCCGATCGCGAAGATCGCGGCCAAGGTCGCGATCGGCTACACCCTCGACGAGATCCCCAACGACATCACGACCCGCGAGGACGGCCAGAGCACGCCGGCCAGCTTCGAGCCGACGCTCGACTACGTCGTGGTGAAGGTGCCGAGGTTCGCGTTCGAGAAGTTCCCCGGCGCCGACCCGACGCTGACCACCCACATGAAGTCGGTGGGCGAGGCGATGGCGATCGGCCGCAACTTCACCGAGGCGCTGCAGAAGGCGCTGCGCTCGCTGGAGTCGAAGGACGCGCCGTTCGACTGGAGCCACCGCCACATCGAGCTCGACAAGGAACGGCTGCTGGCCGAGGCGGCCACCCCGCACGACGGGCGGCTGCGCGTCGTGATGGACGCGATCCGCGCGGAGGCGACCCCCGACGAGGTGCACCGGGCGACCGGGATCGACCCGTGGTTCGTCGACCAGCTGTGCCTGCTCAACGAGGTGGCGCAGGAGCTGATCAGCGCCGCCGAGCTGACGCCCGGGCTGCTGCGGCTGGCCAAGCGGCACGGCTTCTCCGACGCCCAGCTCGGCCGGATCCGCAACCTCGACGAGGCCGTGGCCCGCGGGGTCCGGCACGCGCTCGGGATCCGGCCGGTCTACAAGACCGTCGACACCTGCGCCGCCGAGTTCGCCGCGGCGACGCCGTACCACTACTCGTCGTACGACGAGGAGAGCGAGGTCCTGCCGCGCGAGCGGGCGGCCGTGATCATCCTCGGCTCCGGGCCCAACCGCATCGGCCAGGGCATCGAGTTCGACTACTCCTGCGTGCACGCGTCGCTCGCGCTCAGCGAGGCGGGGTACGAGACGGTGATGGTCAACTGCAACCCGGAGACGGTCTCGACCGACTACGACACCTCCGACCGGCTCTACTTCGAGCCGCTGACGCTCGAGGACGTGCTCGAGGTGGTGCACGCCGAGCAGGCAGGCCGGCCCGATCGCCGGCGTCATCTGCCAGCTGGGCGGCCAGACGCCGCTCGGCCTGGCGCAGGGGCTGGCCGACGCCGGGGTCCCGATCGTCGGCACGACGCCCGAGGCGATCCACCTCGCCGAGGACCGCGGTGCGTTCGGCCGGGTGCTGGCCGAGGCGGGTCTGCCCGCTCCCAAGCACGGCATGGCCTCGTCGTTCGAGGAGGCGCAGGCGATCGCCCACGAGGTGGCCTACCCGGTGCTGGTGCGGCCGTCGTACGTCCTGGGCGGACGCGGGATGGAGATCGTCTACGACGACACGGCGCTGGAGTCCTACATCGCCCGGGCGACGTCGATCAGCCCGGATCGGCCGGTGCTGGTCGACCGGTTCATCGACGACGCGGTCGAGATCGACGTCGACGCGCTCTACGACGGCGAGGAGCTCTACCTCGGCGGCGTCATGGAGCACATCGAGGAGGCCGGCATCCACTCCGGCGACTCCTCGTGCGCGCTGCCGCCGATCACGCTCGGCGCCACCGAGATCCGCCGGATCCGCGAGGCCACCGAGGCGATCGCCCGGGGCGTCGGCGTGCGCGGCCTGATCAACATCCAGTTCGCGCTGGGCTCCGACGTGCTCTACGTGCTGGAGGCCAACCCGCGCGCGTCGCGGACCGTGCCCTTCGTCTCGAAGGCGACCGCCGTGCCGCTGGCCAAGGCCGCGGCGCGGGTCATGCTGGGCGAGTCGATCGCCTCGCTGCGCGACGCGGGCGTGCTCGCGGCCGACGGCGACGGGGGAGACCTGCCGCCGGACGCCCCGATCGCGATCAAGGAGGCGGTGATGCCCTTCAACCGCTTCAAGACCCCCGACGGGCAGACCGTCGACACCGTGCTCGGGCCCGAGATGCGCTCGACCGGCGAGGTGATGGGCTTCGACCGGATCTTCGGGCGCGCCTTCGCCAAGTCGCAGGCGGCGGCGTACGGACCGCTGCCGACCACGGGCCGGGTCTTCGCGAGCATGGCCAACCGCGACAAGCGGACCATGATCTTCCCGATCAAGCGGCTGGCCGACCTCGGCTTCGAGGTGCTCGCCACCCAGGGCACCGCCGAGGTGCTGCGGCGCAACGGGATCGACGCGCGCGTCGTCCGCAAGCACTTCGAGGGGGAGGGACCCGACGGCGAGCAGACCACCGTGCAGCTGATCGCCGCCGGCGAGATCGACCTGATCGTCAACACCCCCCACGGCGGCACCGGCGGCTCGGTCCGCACCGACGGCTACGAGATCCGCACCGCCGCGGTGCTCGCCAACATCCCGTGCATCACCACGGTGCAGGGGCTCGGCGCGGCCGTGCAGGGCATCGAGGCGATGCGGGCCGGCGAGATCGGGGTCCGGTCGCTGCAGGACTGGGCGGCCCGTTGACGGCGTACGACCTGCTCTTCCGGCACGCGCTGACCCGGGTCGAACCCGAGCGCGCGCACCGCGTCGGCTTCCGGGCGGTGCGCGCCGGCCGGCCGGTGCTGGAGCGGCTGCGCCGCCCGGCGGCGCCGGTGACCGCGCTGGGGCTGACGTTCCCGCACCCGCTCGGCCTCGCCGCCGGCTTCGACAAGAACGCCGAGGGGATCGACGGCCTGGCCGCGCTGGGCTTCGGCCACGTCGAGGTCGGCACCGTGACCGGCGAGCCGCAGCCCGGCAACCCGCAGCCGCGGCTGTTCCGGCTCCCCGCCGACCGCGCGGTGGTCAACCGGATGGGCTTCAACAACGACGGTGCCGAGGTGGTCGCCCGCAGGCTCGAGCAGCGGCAGCGTGCCCGCGGCGACCGGCCCGGCCCGGTGCTCGGCGTCAACATCGGCAAGACCAAGCTGGTGCCCGACGACGACCAGGGGGCCGTCGAGGGCGACTACCGCAAGAGCGCCACGCTGCTCGCGCCGTACGCCGACTACCTGGTCGTCAACGTCTCCTCGCCCAACACCCCGGGGCTGCGGAGCCTGCAGTCGGTCGAGCGGCTCGGCCCGCTGCTGGAGGCGGTGCGGGACGCCGCCGACGGGTCGGCGAGCGCCCGGCAGGCCCGGGTGCCGCTGCTGGTCAAGATCGCGCCCGACCTCGCCGACGCCGACGTGCTCGCCGTCGCCGACCTCGCCCTCGAGCTGGGCCTCGACGGGATCATCGCCACCAACACCACGATCACCCGCGACGGCCTCACCAGCGACCCGGCCGAGGTGGAGCGGGTCGGGGCCGGCGGCCTGTCCGGCCGGCCGCTGCGGTCCCGCGCGACCGAGGTGGTCCGGATGCTGCGCGAACGGGTCGGCCCGGACCTCACCCTCGTCGGGGTCGGCGGCATCACCACCGCCGACGACGCCCGCGAGCGGCTCGCGGCCGGCGCGACCCTGCTGCAGGGCTACACCGCGTTCGTCTACCAGGGCCCGTGGTGGCCGCGCCGTGTCGTCCGCAGCCTGCAGGGAGCGGGATGACCACCCGAGTCACGGCGGGCGCCCCGGAGCGTACGCCGCTGCACGTCGCAGGCGAGCTGCTCGCGACCCGCCGGATCGGCGCCTTCCACCACCTGACGGTGGTCGCGCCCGGCGTGGCCGAGCGGTTCCGGCCCGGTGCGTTCGTGGCCGTGTCGACGGGTGCCGAACGCCTGGCGCGGCGGGCGTTCTGGATCCACCGGGTGAAGACCTCGGGCGGCTACGGCGCCACCCTGGAGCTGGTCGTCGAGGTCCGCGGCGCGGGCACCCGCTGGCTGGCCGCCCAGACCCCCGGCACCCCGCTGCAGGTCACCGGACCGCTCGGGCGCCCGTTCGCCCTACCGGCCGAGGCGGTGCCGTGCCTGCTGGTCGGGGAGGGGTACGCCGCCGCGCCGCTGTTCCCGCTGGCCGAGCGGCTGCGCGAGCGCGACTGCGCGGTGAGCCTGCTCGTCGCCGGCTCCGACGAGGCGCACCTGCTCTCGGCGCTGGAGGCGCGGCGCTCGGCCCGGGCGGTCACGGTCGTGACCGGCGACGGGTCGGTCGGGCAGCGCGGCACGCGTCGCCGACGTGGTCGGGGAGGTGCTGCAGCGCTCGGGCGCCGCCGTCGTGTACGCCGCCGGCTCGGTGCCCACGCTGCACGCCGTCGCCGAGGCGGCCGAGGCGGCCGGCGCCTGGAGCCAGGTCGCCCTCGAGCAGCCGCTGACCTGCGCCACCGGCCTGTGCCAGGGCTGCCCGGTCCCGGTGGTCGCCGAGAGCGGTGCGCACCGGCTGGTCCGGGCCTGCGCCGACGGCCCCGTGCTGCGCGGCGACCGGGTCGTCTGGGACGAGCTGGTCGCCCGGTGAGCCTCGACCTCCACGCACCGGTCATGGTCGCCGCGGGCTGCGGCGGCACCGGCCGCGAGCTCGCGTCGTACGGCCCCCTGTCGCGGCTCGGCGGGTTCGTCACCCGCTCGATCACGATCACCGGCCGGAACGGCGGCCCGGCCCCGCGGATCCTCGAGACCCCCTCCGGGCTGGTCCACGCGGTGGACCTGCAGAACCCCGGCATCGACCAGTTCCTCGCCCTGGAGCTGCCGTGGCTGCTGCAGCAGGAGGCTCGGGTGTTCGTCTCGATCGCCGGTCGTATCGCTGGGGGAGTACGCCGAGCTGGCCCGCCGGCTCGGCCGGACGCCGGGGGTCTCCGGCATCGAGGTCAACCTGGCACCGCCGGACGCGGCCGGCGCCGGCATCTTCGACGTCCGCGAGCCCTTCCACGCCGCCTCCGTCATCGCCGCCGTCCACCGCGACCTGCCGCGCGGGACGCCGGTGCTGGCCAAGCTGCGCAGCGACGTGCTCCGCGTCGCCGAGGGTGCCCGGGCCGTGCTCGACGCCGGCGCCGACGCGGTCGTGGTGGGCAACGCACTGCCCGCGGCGATGCCCGACGGCCGTCCGGCGGGGCTCAGCGGCCCCGCCACCCGGCCGCTGGCGCTGCGCTGCCTGGTGGAGGTCACCGCCGCGGTGCCGGAGGCGACCGTGGTGGCCTGCGGCGGCATCACCACCGCCGACGACGTCCGTGCCGCCCTCGGCAACGGGGCCAGCGCCGTCCAGGTCGGCACCGCGCTGCTCCACGACCCCACGACCGCCCACCGGCTGCTCGCCGAGATCGAGGAGGACGCCGCATGACCGACCGACCGCAGCCCGAGCCGTTCGGCGCCCGGCTCCACCGTGTCACCGCCGAGCGCGGCCAGCTCTGCGTCGGGATCGACCCGCACGCCGCGCTGCTCGCTCAGTGGGGCCTGCCGGACGACGTCGGCGGGCTGGAGCGGTTCGCGCTCGGCGCCGTCGAGGCCGTCGCCCCGGTCGTCCCGGTCGTCAAGCCGCAGTCGGCCTTCTACGAGCGCTTCGGCAGCCGCGGCGTCGCCGTGCTCGAGCAGGTGGTGGCCCGCGCCCGCGAGGCGGGCGCGCTGGTCCTGCTCGACGTCAAGCGGGGCGACATCGGATCCACCACGCAGGCGTACGCCGACGCCTACCTCGACCCCGCGTCCCCGCTCGGCGCCGACGCGGTGACCGCCAGCCCGTTCCTCGGCGTCGGCTCGCTCGACCCGCTCTTCGACACCGCGCGGCGCCACGGCGGCGGGGTCTTCGTCCTCGCCCTGACCTCCAACCCGGAGGGCCCCGAGGTGCAGCACGCCGTCGGCGCCGACGGTCGTACGGTCGCCGGCACCGTGCTCGACCGGCTGCGCCGGCTCAACGAGGGCTGCGAGCCGCTCGGCTCCTTCGGCGCGGTGGTGGGTGCGACCATCGGCGCCACCGAGGAGGACCTCGACGTCCACGGGCCGCTGCTCGCGCCCGGCTACGGCGCCCAGGGCGGCACCGCCGCCGACCTGCGCCGGATCTTCGGCACCGCCGCCCGGGCGGTGCTCCCCAGCACCTCGCGCGAGGTGCTGCGGCTCGGCCCGGACCCGCGGGCGATGGCCGACGCCTGCCGCCGCGCCGGCGACGAGCTCGCGGAGGCGCTCGGGTGAGACGGGCGCTCGTGGCGCTGCTCGCCGCCCCGCTGCTGCTGGCGGGGTGCGGCGAGCCCAGCGCCGAGGAGGTCCGCACCGACTACTGCCGGACGGTGAAGGAGCAGCAGCGGGCGCTCAGCGACCGGCTCGCCGACCGCTCGCCGACCGCCCTGCTCGAGGCGGAGTCGATCTTCCGCGACCTGGCCGCCGAGGCCCCGAGCGACATCGCCGACGACTGGGACGTGCTGCTCGACGCGATCGACGGGCTCGACCAGGCGCTGGCCGACGCGGGCGTCGACCCCGCGTCGTACGACCCGGAGAAGCCCCCGTCCGACCTCACCGACGAGCAGCGCGAGGCGATCGAGCGGGCCGCCGCCGAGCTGCTGAACCCCCGGACCGAGGAGGCGGTCGCGGCCGTCGACCAGCAGGCCCGCGACGTGTGCCAGACCCCGCTGTTCCAGTGAGGCCGGACAGGCTCGCCGCCGATTGCAGGTCGCGAGCGGAGATGGCTAGATTGACCCACCTGACCGCCGATCCTTGCGAAGGAACACCTGACTCGTGGCCCTGCCTCCTCTCACTCCTGAACAGCGCGCCGCGGCCCTCGAGAAGGCCGCGGCCTCCCGGCGGGAACGAGCCGAGGTGAAGAGCCGGCTCAAGCACTCCGGCGCCTCGATCTCGGAGGTGCTCGACGAGGGTGAGCGCAACGAGGTCATCGGCAAGATGCGCGTGCTCGACCTGCTGCAGGCGATGCCGGGTCTCGGCAAGGTCCGCGCCCGCCAGGTGATGGAGCGGCTCGGGATCGCGGAGAGCCGTCGCGTACGCGGTCTCGGGACCAAGCAGGTGGCGGCGCTGCAGCGCGAGTTCGGCACCCGGGACACCGGCAGGTGACCGGGGCCGGCGGGAGCCGGTCCCGGCTGGTCGTGCTCGCCGGCCCCACCGCGGTCGGCAAGGGCACGGTCGCCGCGAGCGTGCGCGCCCACCACCCCGAGGTCTGGATCTCCGTCTCCGCGACCACCCGGGCCCCACGTCCCGGCGAGGTCGACGGGGTGCACTACTGGTTCGTCTCCGACGACGAGTTCGACCGGATGGTCGCCGGGGGCGAGCTGCTGGAGTGGGCCGTGGTCCACCGCGCCGCCCGCTACGGCACGCCGCGGGGCCCGGTGGACGAGGCGCTGGCCGCCGGCCGGCCCGCGCTGCTGGAGATCGACCTGCAGGGCGCCCGGCAGGTGCGGGACACCATGCCGGAGGCGCTGTTCGTCTTCCTCAAGCCGCCCTCGTGGGAGGAGCTGGTCCGCCGGCTCACCGGTCGCGGCACCGAGACCGCCGACGAGCAGGCCCGCCGGCTCGAGACCGCGCAGGACGAGCTGGCCGCCGAGGCGGAGTTCGACGTGACGATCGTCAACCACGAAGTTCACGCTGCTGCGGAGGAGTTGGTAACCTTGATGACGACTCACCAGGAGCCGCCAAGATCCTGATCAGCGCTCCTGATCCCCACCGAGACCCAGCGAGGGCTTCACGCGTGTCTGCACCCAACATCGCCGCCGAGGGCGTCACCAACCCCCCGATCGACGAGCTGCTCACCAAGACCGACAGCAAGTACAAGCTGGTCCTCTACAGCGCCAAGCGCGCCCGGCAGATCAACGCCTACTACTCCCAGCTCGGCGAGGGCCTGCTCGAGTACGTCGGCCCGCTCGTGGACACCCACGTGCAGGAGAAGCCGCTCTCGATCGCGCTCCGCGAGATCAACGACGACCTGCTGACCTGCGAGGACGTCGACCCGGCCGAGCTGGCCGCCGAGGAGGAGGCCCGCAAGCAGGCCTCGCTCGAGGCGTCCTTCGGCTCCGGCACCCCGGGCACCTCCGCCGCCGAGTGACCTGACGGTCCCGTCTTGGCCACCATCGTCCTCGGGGTCTCCGGCGGCATCGCGGCCTACAAGGCCTGCGAGCTGCTCCGGCTGCTCACCGAGTCCGGCCACGACGTGACCGTCGTCCCGACCCGGGCGGCGCTGGAGTTCGTCGGCGCCCCCACGTGGGCGGCGCTCTCGGGCAACCCGGTCCGCACCGGCGTCTGGGACGACGTCCACGAGGTGCCCCACGTACGCCTCGGGCAGTCCGCCGACCTGGTGCTGGTGGCGCCCGCGACGGCCGACCTGATGGCCCGGGCCGCCCACGGCCTGGCCGACGACCTGCTCACCAACACCCTGCTCACCGCCCGCTGCCCGGTCGTGCTCGCCCCCGCGATGCACACCGAGATGTGGGAGCACGCCGCGACCACCGCCAACGTCGCCACGCTGCGCGGGCGCGGTGTCGTCGTCGTCGAGCCCGCCGAGGGCCGGCTGACCGGCGCGGACTCCGGCAAGGGACGGCTGCCCGACCCCGCCGAGATCTTCGAGCTCGCGATGGAGGTGCTCGGCCGGGCCGCCACCGGCTCGACCGCGCTGCGCGACCTGGCGGGCCGCCACGTCGTGGTCTCCGCCGGAGGCACCCGCGAGCCGCTCGACCCGGTGCGCTTCCTCGGCAACCGGTCCTCGGGGCGGCAGGGCTACGCCCTCGCCCGGGCCGCCGCCTCCCGCGGCGCCGAGGTGACCCTGGTCAGCGCGAACGTCACCCTCCCCGACCCCGCGGGCGTCAAGGTCGTCCGGGTCGAGACCACCGGCCAGCTGCGCGACGCGGTCGTCGGCGCGGCGGCCACCGCCGACGCCGTGGTCATGGCGGCCGCCCCGGCCGACTTCCGACCCACGGCGGTCCGCGAGTCCAAGATCAAGAAGTCCGGCGACGGCGCGCCGACGCTCGAGCTGGAGCAGAGCCCCGACGTGCTCGCCGGGATCTCCCACGACCGGGTCCGCCCCGGCAGCGTGATCGTCGGCTTCGCCGCCGAGACCGGCGACGACACCGGCATCCGTCCTCGACCTCGCCCGCGACAAGCTGGCCCGCAAGGGCTGCGACCTGCTCGTCGTCAACGACGTGAGCGGGGGAGCGGTCTTCGGCAGCGACGACAACCAGGCGGTGATCCTGGCGGCAGACGGCGCTGCGGTGGAGGTCCCGCTCGGCACCAAGTCGGCCCTCGCCCACGTGGTCTGGGACGAGGTCGCGCGGCGATTCGGGGCCTGAGACCGCGATCCCGCATGCTGGTCCACCAGTAGGGTGGACAAAGCTTTCCCGCCAAGACCTGCACCAGAGAGCGAGCTGCACGTGCCTGGACGCCTCTTCACCTCGGAGTCCGTGACCGAGGGTCACCCGGACAAGATCGCCGACCGGATCAGCGACACCGTCCTGGACTACCTGATGGAGCACGACGCCGACCCCGCCAACCTGCGGACGGCGGTCGAGACGCTGCTCACGACCGGGCTGGTCGTGGTCGCCGGTGAGGTCCGGACGACGGCGTACGCGCCGGTGGCCGAGCTGGTGCGGCAGGCGATCCTCGACATCGGCTACGACTCCTCCGACAAGGGCTTCGACGGCACCACCTGCGGCGTCCAGGTCGCGATCGGCGCCCAGAGCATCGACATCGCGGCCGGCGTCGACGACGGCCACGAGGCCCGGGTGGGCTCCTCCGAGGACGAGCTCGACAAGCGCGGCGCGGGCGACCAGGGGCTGATGTTCGGCTACGCGAGCGACGACACCCCCGAGCTGATGCCGCTGCCGATCGTGATCGCGCAGCGGCTGTCGCAGCGGCTCTCGGACGTCCGCAAGGACGGCACGCTCGACTACCTGCGTCCCGACGGCAAGACCCAGGTCACCATCGAGTACGACGCCGACGACCGCCCGGTGCGCGTCGACACGGTCGTGCTGTCCACCCAGCACTCCGACGAGGTCGACCACCCGACCCTCGAGGGCGACATCAAGAAGCACGTCATCGACACCGTGCTCGAGACCTTCGACATCCCGTCCTCGGACTACCGGCTGCTGGTCAACCCGACCGGCAAGTTCGTGGTCGGCGGACCGATGGGCGACGCGGGCGTCACCGGCCGCAAGATCATCGTCGACACCTACGGCGGCATGGCACGGCACGGCGGCGGCGCGTTCTCCGGCAAGGACCCCTCGAAGGTCGACCGGTCCGCGGCGTACGCGATGCGCTGGGTGGCCAAGAACGTCGTGGCTGCCGGGCTGGCCCGCCGCTGCGAGGTGCAGGTGGCGTACGCGATCGGCAAGGCCGCGCCGGTCGGCGTCTTCGTGCAGACCTTCGGCACCGGCGTGGTCTCCGACGAGGAGATCCAGCGGGCCGTGCTCGAGGTGTTCGACCTGCGTCCGGCCGCGATCATCCGCGACCTCGACCTGCTGCGCCCGATCTACGCCATGACCTCCGCCTACGGCCACTTCGGCCGCGAGCTGCCCGAGTTCACCTGGGAGGCCACCGACCGGGCCGACGCCCTCAAGGCGGCCGTGGCGCGCTGAGGGGTTTGGCCCGCATTTCACCGGCCAGCCGGTGAAATGCGTGCTGGTGCCCTGAAGTATCGGGTCACCAGCACGCATTTCGGTGCACCAGTACGCCACCGGTCTCGACGTCACCGCGCGCTGGTAGACAACTGCCATGCCCAGCCGTGACGGAGAGCCGGAGATGCTGCCCGGCCTCCGGGCGACCGTCGCCGACTCCCGCGCCAAGGCGGCCGCGACCCGTCGCCGCAAGGCCGCCGAGGCCGAGCCGGCGCCGACCGACCCGGTCGCCCGGGTGCTGGTCGACCTGCCGCTGGCCCACCTCGACCGGACCTTCGACTACCTCGTCCCGGCCAAGGACGCCGACGCCGCCGTCCCGGGGGCCCGGGTCAAGGTGCGCTTCGCCGGCCAGGACGTCGACGGCTACCTCGTCGAGCGGGCGGCGGGCTCCGACCACACCGGCAGGCTGGCGCCGCTGCGGCGGGTCGTCAGCCCCGAGCCGGTCCTGTCACCCGTCGTCGCCCGCCTCGCGGGGGCCGTGGCCGAGCGGTGGGCCGGCTCGCGGGCCGACGTGCTCCGGCTCGCCGTCCCGCCCCGGCACGCCACGACCGAGGCGAAGCCCTCACCCGCCGCCGGGTCTCCGCCGCCACGGCGCGACCCGGTCGCCTGGGCCGGACACGAGCCCGCCGCGGCCTTCCTCGACCACCTCGCCGAGGGTGGCTCGCCCCGGGCGGTCTGGGCGGCCGCTCCCGGCACCGACTGGCCGGCCGCGCTCGCCGACGCGGCGGCGGCGACGTACGCCTCGGGGCGGGGCGCGCTGCTGGTGGTCCCCGACCGCCGCGACGTCGCCCGGGTCGACGCCGCCCTGACCGACGCCCTGGGCGAGGGCCACCACGTCACGCTGACCGCCGACTCCGGCCCGGCCGCCCGCTACCGCGACTTCCTCGCCGTCGCGCGCGGCGCTCGCCGGATCGTGCTCGGCACCCGCGCCGCCGCCTTCGCGCCGGTGCACGACCTGGGCCTGGTGGCGATCTGGGACGACGGCGACGACCTGCTCGCCGAGCCCCGCGCGCCCTACCCCCACGCCCGCGAGGTGCTGCTGCTGCGGGCCGAGGACGAGTCCTGCGCGGCCCTGGTGGGCGGCTTCGCCCGCAGTGTCGAGGCGCAGCAGCTGCTCCGGGCCGGCTGGGCCCGCGAGATCTCCGCTCCGCGCGACGTGCTGCGCGCCCGGGCCCAGGTCTCGGTCGCCGAGGCGGGGGAGCGCGAGCACGGCACCCGGATGCCGCGCGCCGTCTACGACCTGCTCCGCCGGGCCGCGGCCGAGGGACCGGTGCTGGTGCAGACGCCCAGGTCCGGCTACGCGCCCAGCCTGGCGTGCGAGCGGTGCCGGACCCCGGCCCGTTGCGCCGTCTGCTCCGGGCCGCTCGCCCTCGGTTCCCCGACCGAGCCGCCCGGCTGCCGCTGGTGCGGCACCTCCGCACCCGACTGGGCGTGCCCGACGTGCGGCCACCGCGGCCTGCGCGCCCCGGTGCTCGGCGGCACCCGCACCGCCGAGGAGCTCGGCCGGTCCCACCCCGGCGTCCCCGTGCTGACCTCCACCGGCGACCAGGCCCGGGCGACCGTGCCCGACAAGCCCGCGATCGTCGTGGCGACCCCGGGCGCCGAGCCGGTGGCCGAGGGTGGGTACGCCGCGGTCGTGCTGCTCGACACCTGGCTCCCACTCGCGCGCGCCGAGCTCCGCGCCGAGGAGGAGGCGCTGCGCCGGTGGCTGGGCGCGGCGGGCGGCGTACGGCCCGGTGGTCGGGTCCTCGCCGTCGGGCCTTCCGACCACCCGGCGCTGCAGGCGCTGGTCCGCTGGGACCCCGCCGGGTTCGCGGAGCGGGAGTCGGCGCAGCGGGCGGAGGCCCACCTCCCACCTGCGTCGCGGCTGGCCACCGTGACCGGCACGCCCGGGGCGGTCGACGACGTCCTGACCCTGCTCGACGGTCCCGACGGCACGGAGGTGCTCGGCCCGGTCCCCGTCGACGGTCCACGCGACGGGGACGGCGAGGTGCGCGCCGTGGTCCGCGTCCCCCGGCGGCTCGGCGTCGAGCTGTCCGCCGCGCTCGGCGAGGTGCAGCGGGTCCGCTCCGCCCGCAAGCTGGAGGCAGTACGCGTGCAGGTCGACCCGTTCTCCCTCTGAGCCGGCGGGCCGCGGGCGGGCCTGCTGATCGCAGCGGGGGCGCTCACTAGACTTCCCCGGTGTCCATCCAACCCATCCGGCTCTTCGGCGACCCCGTGCTGCGGCAGCGTGCCGTCGAGGTCGTCGACTTCGACCGCGAGCTGCGCACCCTCGTCTCCGACCTCACCGACACCATGCTGGAGGCGCCCGGAGCGGGTCTCGCCGCACCACAGATCGGGGTCGGCCTCCGGGTCTTCACCTGGCACGTCGACGGCGAGCTCGGCCACCTGGTCAACCCGGTGCTCGACCTCTCCGCCGAGGAGCAGCTCGGTCCGGAGGGCTGCCTGTCGATCCCCGAGCTGCGCTTCGACTGCCGTCGGGCGCTCTCCGTCGTCGCGAAGGGGTACGACATGCACGGCGAACCGGTGACGATCGAGGGCAGCGAGCTGCTGGCCCGGGCCATCCAGCACGAGACCGACCACCTCGACGGCGTGCTCTTCCTCGACCGGCTCGACACCGAGACCCGGAAGGCGGCGATGAAGGCGATCCGCGAGTCCGACTGGTTCGGGCTGCAGCCGCCCACGGTCAAGGTCAGCCCGCACGCGACGCACGGGCTCGGGCTCTGATGCGCGTCGTCTTCGCCGGCACCCCCGAGGTCGCCGTACCCTCCCTGGAGGCAGTGGCGGCGAGCGGCCACGACCTGGTCGGCGTCGTCACCCGGCCGGACGCCCCGTCGGGCCGCGGCCGCAAGCTGGTGGCCAGCCCGGTCGGCCTGCGCGCCGAGGAGCTCGGCGTCCCC
>CAVRTX010000008.1:0-100624 GCA_963724225.1 uncultured Actinomycetota bacterium
CCTGCTGAACTTCACGATCGTCAAGGTGAATCCCAGGACCGGCGACGTCGGTTCAGCCGACCCTTACCTGCTGCTGGTCGACACCTTCCAGGTGTGGTGGATGACGCTGATCTACCTGGTCGCGATGGCCGCGCTCGCCATGCACCTCCACCACGGTGTCTGGAGCTCGGCGCAGACCCTCGGCCTGACCAACAACTCCCGTGCCCGTGCCAACGCCAAGGCGCTCGGCGCCATCGTCGCCGTGGTGATCGCCGGCGGCTTCTCGCTGGTCCCGATCTTCGTCCTCGCCGGCGTCATCGACTGAAGGGTGCTGCAGCCATGACCGACATGCCCGACACGACGAACACCTTCGACTCCTCCCACACCACCTCGGCACCCGAGGAGTACGACGACGCCGCCGGCTACTACACCCCCGGCGACCCGATCGCCGACACGAAGGCGCCGGGCGGACCGCTCGAGGAGCGGTGGCAGACCCGCAAGTTCGAGGCCCGGATCGCCAACCCCGCCAACCGCCGCCGGCTCTCGATCATCGTCGTCGGCACCGGCCTGGCCGGCGCCTCGGCGGCCGCCACGCTGGGCGAGGCGGGCTACGTCGTGAAGTCGTTCTGCTACCAGGACTCCCCCCGCCGCGCCCACTCGATCGCCGCGCAGGGCGGCATCAACGCGGCCAAGAACTACAAGGGCGACGGCGACTCCACCTACCGGCTCTTCTACGACACCATCAAGGGTGGCGACTACCGCAGCCGCGAGTCGAACGTCTACCGCCTGGCCGAGGTCAGCGCCAACATCATCGACCAGTGCGTCGCGCAGGGCGTCCCGTTCGCCCGCGAGTACGGCGGCCTGCTCGACAACCGCTCGTTCGGCGGCGTCCAGGTCTCCCGCACCTTCTACGCCCGCGGCCAGACCGGCCAGCAGCTGCTGATCGGCGCCTACCAGGCGCTGGAGCGCCAGGTCGCCGCCGGCACCGTGCGCTGCTACACCCGCCACGAGATGGTCGAGCTGATCGTCGTCGACGGCCGGGCCCGCGGGATCATCGTGCGCGACATGGTCACCGGCGAGCTCGAGACGTACTTCGCCGACGTCGTCGTGCTCGCCTCCGGCGGCTACGGCAACGTCTTCTTCCTCTCGACCAACGCCATGGGCTGCAACGTCACCGCCACCTGGCGGGCCCACCGCAAGGGCGCCCTGATGGCCAACCCCTGCTACACGCAGATCCACCCGACCTGCATCCCGGTCTCGGGCGCCCACCAGTCCAAGCTCACCTTGATGAGCGAGTCGTTGCGCAACGACGGCCGGATCTGGGTGCCGAAGAACAAGGCCGACTGCGACAAGGACCCGCGCGACATCCCGGAGGAGGACCGCGACTACTACCTGGAGCGGATCTACCCCGCCTTCGGCAACCTGGTCCCTCGCGACATCGCCTCCCGCCAGGCCAAGAACATGTGCGACGAGGGTCGCGGGGTCGGCCCGGAGGTCGACGGCGTACGGCGCGGGGTCTACCTCGACTTCGCCGAGGCCACCGAGCGGCTCGGTCGGTCGGCGATCGAGTCGAAGTACGGCAACCTCTTCGACATGTACGCCCGGATCACCGGGGAGGACCCCTACGAGGTCCCGATGCGGATCTACCCGGCGGTCCACTACGTGATGGGCGGGCTGTGGGTCGACTACGACCTGCAGTCGACGATCCCGGGCCTGTTCGTCACCGGCGAGGCCAACTTCTCCGACCACGGCGCCAACCGGCTCGGCGCGTCGGCGCTGATGCAGGGGCTCGCCGACGGCTACTTCGTGCTGTCCAACACGATCCGCGACTACCTCGCCGACGGCCCGTTCGACCGGGTCCCCGAGGACCACCCCGCGGTGGTCGAGGCCCAGCAGTCGGTGCAGTCCCGGATCGACCACTTCATGAACAACAACGGCACCCGCAGCGTCGACTCCTACCACCGTGAGCTCGGCAACATCATGTGGGAGTTCTGCGGCATGGAGCGGACCGAGGACGGCCTGAGGAAGGCGATCGACCTGATCCGTACCCTCCGCGACGACTTCTGGCGCAACGTGAAGGTGCTCGGCACCGCGGACTCGATGAACCAGTCGCTCGAGAAGGCCGGCCGGATCGCGGACTTCCTCGAGCTCGGCGAGCTGATGTGCATCGACGCGCTCAACCGGCGCGAGTCGTGCGGCGGTCACTTCCGCGGCGAGTCCCAGACCGAGGACGGGGAGGCGCTGCGGCACGACGACCAGTACTCCTACGTCGCCGCCTGGGAGTGGGCGGGCGAGGGCGAGAAGCCGGTCCTGCGCAAGGAGAACCTGACCTACGAGTTCGTCGAGATGAAGCAGAGGTCGTACAAGTGATGTCACCCCACACCCTCGTGAGGACCGTCCGATGAAGCTGACCCTCAAGATCTGGCGTCAGGAGAACACGTCCGACAAGGGCGGCATCCACACCTACGAGGTGGACGACGTCTCCCCCGACATGTCGTTCCTGGAGATGCTGGACGTCCTCAACGAGGAGCTCAACGAGAAGGGCGAGGAGCCTGTCGCGTTCGACTCCGACTGCCGCGAGGGGATCTGCGGCGCCTGCTCGCTGATGATCAACGGCGACGCGCACGGGCCGGAGGTCACCACGACCTGCCAGCTCCACATGCGCTCGTTCACCGACGGCGAGACGATCACGGTCGAGCCCTGGCGCGCGGACGCGTTCCCGGTCATCAGGGACCTGGTCGTCGACCGCTCCGCCTTCGACCGGATCATCCAGCAGGGTGGCTACATCTCGGTCAACACCGGCGCCGCTCCCGACGCCCACGCGACACCGGTGCCGAAGGACAAGGCCGACCGGGCCTTCGACGTGGCGACCTGCATCGGCTGCGGCGCCTGCGTCGCGGCCTGCCCCAACGGGTCGGCCTCGCTGTTCCTCGGCGCCAAGATCACCCACCTCGGCGAGCTGCCGCAGGGACAGGCCGAGCGCGACACCCGCGTGGTCAACATGGTCGCCCAGCACGACGCCGAGGGCTTCGGCGGCTGCACCAACATCGGCGAGTGCACCGCCGCCTGCCCCAAGGAGATCCCGCTCGACGTCATCTCCCGCCTCAACTGGGATCTGCACGCCGCGATGCGCCACGGCCACTGACGCTTCCCGTCACACCGTCGGCCGGTTGCCGAGCGGAGGAGGACACATGCCACTGCCCGAGGCCCACCCGTCGTTCCGCGCCCACTTCACGGACCCGGTGTACGACGACCCGGGCGCCGATGCCGGGCCGTTCGGGAACGACGCGGGCTGGGAGCTCGTGACGGAGTGGGGCGACCGCCGCGACGAGCTCGACGCGACAGGCGACCTGCAGACCGTCCTGGCGACCGACGACGTCCGCACCGTGGCCGGGCCGATGGAGGGCGTCGGCGGCATCGAGACGGCGCAGTTCCTCATCGGCGCCGCGTTCACCCTCCTCCGCCTGACCGGGCGGCTCCCGGACGACGACCGCGCGCTCGCCCTGGAGGGGCTGGAGTTCCTGATCGAGACGACGGGACCCGAGCGGGAGCTGGTCGTCCAGCGGGACGACCTGGCGGGCTGGAGCAACCCCTCTGACCGGGCAGCGCGCGAGTCGGCAGGTCCGCTTCGCCACGACGTCCCACCCGACGGTCACCGGCGTGTCCCTGAGCCGAGGTGTGACGACCTGGCGGTGCGCGGCTGTGGATGACGCCGCGCACGAGCCCGCCGGCCGGACCACACTGACACCGTGGACCCGGTCGACGCGCTCACGCGCCTCGGCGGCGTAGCGCGTCTGGACGACCTGCTGGAGCTGACACGCGATCGCGGATCAGGACGGCCGAGGCGCACGGTCGGGTGCGCCGCGTCGCCTCCGGCCGCTACGCACTTCCGACGGCGAGGCCGGCGTTGGAGCTGGCGGCTCGGTGGGGCGGGTACGCCTCCCACCTGTGCGCGGCGGCGGAGCTCTGCTGGGAGATCGCCCGGCAGCCCTCGCTGCCCCAGGTCGTCGTGCCCCGGCACCGGGAGCTCCCGGCGCACCTCGCGGAGGCAGAGGTACGTCGGCACGCGGTGACGCGGGCCGACGTACGTGGCCTGGTGACCGGCCCCCAGCTGACGGTCCTGCTCTGTGCCCGGGACCTGCCGTTCGACGAGGCGCTGACGGTGGCCGACTCGTGCCTGCGCCACGGCGGCGTCGACCACGACACGTTGGTCGCGGCCGCTGCTGCCTGGCCCGAGCACGCGCGCCGGGTCGTCGCGCACGCCGACCACCGGGCCGCCAACCCGTTCGAGTCGATGCTGCGGGCCCTGGCGATCCGCGCGGGAGCCCAGGTCATCCCCCAGTTCGAGGTCCGCGCACGCGCGGTCTGGTCCTCCATCCCGATCTCGTCGACCCCCTCAGCGGGATCGTGCTGGAAGCCGACTCCTGGGGGTTCCATGCCTCGCGGGACGACCACGACCGGGACTGTGTGCGCTACAACGCCCTGACGGCGACGGGCCGGCGGGTGCTGCGCTTCACGTACGAGCACGTGATGTCGTCGCCCCGATACGTCCTCGCCACGATCCGGGAGCTTCTCGTCGAGATGGCCGCCTGACCGCGATCAGCGCGAGCCGGTCAGCGGGACGACCGCAGCGCCTTCCAGCCGAGCGAGCCCAGCACCGCGGCGATGACGAAGTTGACGACGATCAGCACCGAGTGGGCCACCCAGTAGCCGGTGGCACGGTCCTCGCCCGTGGCGTACGCCGCCCACAGGTTGCGGGCGAACATGCCGAAGGTGAGGACGTTCCACGCCGCGACCGCCAGCAGCAGCACGCCGTGCCGGCGCTCGAACCTCACGACCGGTCCTTCCGGCGTCGCGCCACGGCCACCAGGCCGAGCATCGAGGCTCCCCCGGCCGCGAACGCCGCCGTGGGCGACAGCCTCGACCGGCGGGCGGCCGTCTCCCGCAGCGGCACCTCGACCAGCTCCTTCATCTGCTCGTCCGTGCGGTCGGCGAAGAGGGCCTCGCGCTCGCGCTGCGCCCGGGCCGCGACCGCGGTGTGGGCCCACGCCGCCGAGTACATGACGACGCGCGAGAAGTAGTAGATCCAGACGAGCAGGATCAGGGCGATGCCGAAGACCTGGAACGCGGGCGAGCTCTGGGTGGCCCCGAGCAGCAGGAACGACAGCCGCTTGAGCACCTCGAAGCCGATCGCGCCCAGCAGCGCCCCTGACCACAGCGACCGGGCGGGCGTGTGGGGCTGGGCCAGCAGCTTGAAGAGGATGAAGAACAGCAGGACGTTGGCGGCGAAGCCGAGAGCCACGGAGATGAGCTGCAGCGCGGGCGCGAGCTCCTCGCCGAGCCCGACCCACTCGAGGATGTCACCGGCGAAGCCGCTGACGAACCCGGCGACCGCGACGCTCAGCACCAGGGTGACGCCGATGATCGCCAGGCTGGCCAGGTCGCGCAGCTTGCCGAACACGAAGTTGGGCTGTTCGCGCGCCGGCATCTCGAACATCACGATCAGCGCGTCGCGCATGGCCGAGAGCCAGCCGAGGCCGGCGTACAGCAGGCCGAGCAGGCTGACGACCAGGACGAGCCCGGTGCCGCCCTGCTCGAAGGTGTCCGCCGAGAGCTCGCCCTCGTCGGTCCCGAAGATGCCGGGGAGCAAGGACTCCAGCGCGCTGGAGAGCGCGTCCTCGGCGCCGGGGAAGACGGCGGACAGGGCGCCGACCACCACGAAGCCGAGCGCCAGCACGGGGAAGAACGACAGGAACGCGAAGTAGGTGACCGCCCCTGCCTGCAGGTTGCCCTTGACGGTCCCGTAGTGCTCGACCATCCGCACCACGTGGTCGACGAACGGTCGCTTCCGGCGGACCTCGGCCACTCGTTCCTGGGGGGAGGGCATCAGGCACCGCCGCCCATCGGGTAGTCACGGCTCGGCCGCCAGCCGTCCGCCTCCTCGTGCCGGTAGAGGTGGAACTCGTCGGCCGGGAAGACGCACTCGAAGCTCGCCAGCTCCTCGAAGGCACGGTCGAGCGCGCCCTCCGGCAGGTGGTGGGCGATGGTCACGTGGGGGTGGTAGGGGAACTGCAGCGGCACCTCGAGCGGCCCGCGCCGTACGGCCTTGGCGAGCTGCTCACAGCCCGCGATCCCCTCCGCGAGGGTCACGAACACCACGGGCGAGACCGGCCGGAAGGTGCCGGTGCCGCGCAGGTGGATGTCGAAGGCGGGGAAGCGCGCGGCGGTCGCCAGCAGGTGGTCGTCGATCCCGGCCAGGTCCTCGTCGGCGACCTCGGTCGGCGGCACCAGCGTGATGTGGGTCGGGATCCGGGTCGCGGTCTCGTCGCCGAGCGCGGTCCGGTAGTCCTGGAGCTGGGTCGCCCAGGGTTCGGGAATGGCGAGGGCGACGCCGATCGTGGGCATTCCTCGACCCTAGCGGGCGGACGCGGGCACGAACCCCACCCGCTGGTAGACGTCCGCGAGCGTGGCCTCGGCGATCGCGCCCGCCTCCTCGGCACCCCGCCGGAGCACGTCCGTGAGGTGGGTGCGGTCGTCGAGCAGCTCCAGGGTGCGGTCGCGGAAGGGCGTCACGAACTCGACGACGACGTGGGCGAGGTCGGTCTTGAGCGCGCCGTAGCCCTGACCGTCGTACGCCGCCTCGAGGTCGGCCACCGGCCGCCCGGTGAGGGCTGCGTAGATCGTCAGCAGGTTGCTGACACCCGGCTTCGCCTCGGGGTCGAAGCGGATCTCGGAGCCGGAGTCGGTGACCGCGGAACGGATCTTCTTCGCGCTGACCCGCGGCTCGTCGAGCAGCTCGACGATGCCCGCCGGCGAGGACGCCGACTTCGACATCTTCGCGGTCGGCTCCTGCAGGTCGGTGATCTTGGCGGTGGCCTTGAGGATGTACGGCTCGGGGAGCCGGAAGGTCTTCTTGTAGCGGTGGTTGAACCGCTGCGCCAGGTCGCGGGTCAGCTCGAGGTGCTGGCGCTGGTCCTCGCCGACCGGCACGTAGTGGGGCCGGTAGAGCAGGATGTCGGCCGCCTGCAGGATCGGGTAGGTGAACAGGCCGACGCTGGCGGCACCCTCACCGCCCTTCGCGGACTTGTCCTTGAACTGCGTCATCCGGCGGGCCTCGCCGAAGCCGGTCAGGCCCTGCAGCACCCACGCCAGCTGCGCGTGCGCGGGGATCTGGCTCTGCACGAAGATCGCCGAGCGCTCGGGGTCGACCCCCATCGCCAGCAGCTGGGCGGCGGCCCGCAGCGTCCGGTCGTGGAGCTGCTTCGGGTCCTGCTCGACGGTGATCGCGTGGAGGTCGGCGATGAAGAAGAACGGCCGGTGCTCCTCCTGCAGGTCCACCCACTGCCGCAGCGCGCCGAGGTAGTTGCCGAAGTGGAAGGAGTCGGCGGTCGGCTGGATGCCGGACAGCACCCGTGGACGGGCGCCGCCCGTCGCGGTCCCGACGGGCTGCGGCTCGGTCACGGCTGGCATGCGGCGATTCTGTCAAAGCGCCTCGCCCGTGCCGCGCGGCGGGGCCGGGCTGGACGGGGTCGGCTCAGCCGTGCCGGTGGCGCAGGGTCGCGGACCACGCGAGCACGAGCAGGCCGAGCCCGGCCAGCGCCGCACCGACGATCGCCGGGGCGCGGTAGCCCCAGCCGGCGGCGATCACGAGGCCGCCGAGCCAGGCGCCGAGCGCGTTGGCGACGTTGAGCGCGGCGTGGTTCATCGCGGCGCCCATCGTCTGCGCCTCCTCGGCCACGGCCATCAGCCGCAGCTGCAGCGCCACGACGAGCACCGAGCCGGTGAGGGTGATGCCGAAGAGCACCGGCAGCGTCCACCACCCGGCCGGCGCCAGCAGGCTGAACACGAGCAGCAGCAGGCCCTGGCCGGTGCCGCCGATGAACATCGAGCGCATCACCGACCAGTCGGCCATCCGGCCGGCCACCCAGGTGCCGGCGACCATGCCGAGGCCGAAGGCGAGCAGGAAGAACGGTGCGACCGACTCCGAGAGCCCGCCGACCTCGGTGATCGTGGGGACGATGTAGGTGTAGACCGCGAACATGCCGCCGAACCCGACGGCCCCCGCGACCAGCGTCAGCAGCACCTGCGGACGCCGCAGCGCGGCCAGCTCCCGCTTCCAGGTCGCGTCGCTGTCGCCGCGCGAGCCCGGCACGAAGGCCAGCACCAGCGCCACCGTGGCCAGCCCGAGCAGCGCCACCAGCCAGTACGCCGCCCGCCAGCCGAGGCTCTGGCCCAGCCAGGTCGCGGCCGGGACCCCGACCACGTTGGCGACCGAGAGGCCGAGCATGACCGAGGCCACCGCCCGGCCCTTGCGGTCGGCCCGGACCAGGCTGGCCGCGACCAGCGAGGCGACGCCGAAGTAGGCGCCGTGCGGCAGGCCGGCCGCGAACCGCGCGACCAGCAGCGCGCCGTACGACGTGGCGAGGGCGGAGGCCGCGTTGCCCACCGCGAAGGCGGTCATCAGCGCGACCAGCAGCGCCCGGCGCGGCAGCCGGGCCGCCAGGAAGGCGATGGTGGGCGCACCCACCACGACGCCCAGGGCGTACGCCGAGATCGCGTGGCCGGCGGCCGGGATGCCGACCTCGACCCCGCGCGCGAGCTGCGGCAGCAGGCCCATCGAGACGAACTCGGTGGTGCCGATGGCGAAGCCGCCCATCGCCAGTGCCGTCAGGGCGACGGCGACGTGGCGGGTCCGGGCAGGTGCCAGCTCGGGCTGGGGGGCGGTGAGGGTCACGACGTGCTGCAACGAGTCGCCGGGCCGGTTGATTCCGACACCTGGTGTCAGATGGCTCTCACGGGGCGGTCACACGTCCGCGAGGGCGTCGCCCAGCGCGGTGCGCCAGTAGAGGACCTCGCGGCCGGACCGCCGTCGCTGCACCAGCCCGGCGTCCAGCAGCACCCGCAGGTGCCCGCCGACCGACCCGAGCGGGAGCCCGGTGAGCGCCGCCAGCCCGGTGGTGCTCGCGGGGTCGGCCAGCGCCCCCAGCAGCCGCGCCCGGTTGCCGCCGATCAGCCGCGCGGCGGGCGAGGCGCCACCGGCCCTGGCGGACGTACGGTCCGACGACGAGTGGTCGGCGAGCACCCCGGCGACCGGGTAGTAGAGCGCGTAGCGCGTCGGCAGCTCCCAGCCCACGTGGCTCCCGCGACCGTGGTGCGGGACGAACGACAGCTCGTGGGCGTCCCCCAGGTCGCGGGTGGGGTTGTCGAAGACGTTGATCCGCAGCCGGCCGTCGCCGAGCCAGGCGCGGTCCCGGCCGAGGTCCGGCAGCACCGCCTCCCAGCCGGACCGGGCCAGCCGGGCGGTACGCGCCACGATGTCGGCACGGAGCACCCGTTCCCGCCGCGGCCAGTCGCTGGCGACCACGCGGGTCCACACCCAGTCGAGCAGCCCGGTGGTCGCCGCCGTGACCCCCGGCCGGAGCAGCACGGTCGGCAGCGGGTCCCCCACCGTCTCGACCAGGTCGGCGCGGATCCGCTCGTCCCCCAGCGCCGCCACCAGCGCGAGCTCGTCCACGAAGGTCGTCGGGTCACCGACCGGCGGGATGCCGAGGAAGTCCGCGCGCCACCCGGGCCGGGCGGAGCAGCGCAGCACGGCCGCGCGCTGCGGGTGCTCCTCCAGCATGCCGGCGAAGGCTGCCCCGTGCAGGGCGGCCGTCGCCCGCTCGGTCGGGTCCCGCGGCTGGGCCAGCGCGCCCAGCGCGGCGACGACGTCGGCCATCGGCGAGACCACGAACCGGGCCCGCGCCAGCAGGTCCGCCGACATCCGCCAGTCACCCATGTTTCGCCTCCTCGCGAAACATTAGGCGACGTACGCCCTCGCCCACCACGATGGCCGCGTGCGGACCTACCGGGAGCTGTTCGGCGTCGCGGAGTTCCGGACCCTGTTCGTCACCCAGTGCCTGACCATGGCCGCCGGCGCGACGTCGGGCCTGGCGCTCGGCACCATCGTCCACGCCGAGACCGGGTCGGCCCTGCTCACCGGGCTCAGCATGTTCGGCGGCCCGCTGGTGGCCCTGCTCGCGTCGTCCTTCGTGCTGGCCGCGTCCGACACGGTGCGGCCGCGCCGGGCGCTGACCACCGTGGCGGTCGCCGTGGCCGTCGCCAACCTGCTGCAGGCGCTCCCGGGCATGCCGTGGCCGGCCCGGTTCGCGCTGCTGGCGCTGGTGTGGCTGGTGCTCTCCACCGCCGCAGGTGCGGGCACGGCGCTGATGGCCGAGCTGCTGCCGAGCGAGGCGTTCGTGCTGGGCCGCTCCACGCTCAACATCGCCGTGGGCTCGATGCAGGTGGTGGCGTACGGCGTCGGCGGGCTGCTGCTGCTCGCGCTCTCCCCCGAGGGGCTGTTCCTCGTCGCGGCCGGCTGCTCGGCGCTCGCGGCCGTCCTGCTGCGCACCCGGCTCTCCGACCGGGAGGCCCGCGCGCAGGGGCCGGTGGTCCGGCGCACCCACCAGGTCAACCGGCTGCTCCTGGGTTCGCGGGTGCTGCGGCCGCTCTACCTCTCCTCGTGGGTCCCCAACGGGCTGATCGTCGGCTGCGAGGCGCTCTACATCCCGTACGCGGGCCAGCAGGCCGGCTACCTGCTGGCCGCGACGGCCGCGGGCATGCTGGGCGGCGACATCGTGGTGGGCCGGTTCGTCCCGCACCACGTGCGGGACCGGCTGGTCAACCCGCTGCGCTTCCTGCTGGCCGTCCCGTTCCTGGCGTTCTGGTGGCAGCCGTCGATCGGGGCGGCGATGGCGCTCGGCCTGGTGGCCGCGGTCGGGTACGCCGACAGCCTCCCGCTGCAGGAGCGGCTGGTGGCCCACACGCCGGACGACACGCTCGGCCAGGCGCTCGGACTCCGGGCGGCCGGGCTCGGCGCGGGTCAGGCGGTCGGGGCGCTGCTGGCCGGCACCACGGCCGACCTGCTGGGCGTCGGTTCCGAGGCGGCCGGCCACGCGATGGCGGTGATGGCGGCCGCCTCGCTGCTGGTCAGCGTGGCGCTGGTGCCGGGGCTGCGGCGCTCCCGGTCGCCGGGGGTCGCCGCTACAGCGACGCCAGCGCGTCGTTGAGGGTCTGCGAGGGCCGCATCACCCGCGACGCCTTCTCGCCGTCGGGGCGGTAGTAGCCGCCGATGTCGGCGGGCTCGCCCTGCACCGCGTTGAGCTCGCCGACGATGGTGTCCTCCTGCGACGACAGCGTCTCCGCGAGGTCGCCGAAGGCCGAGGCGAGCTCGGCGTCCTCGGTCTGCCGCGCCAGCTCCTGGGCCCAGTAGAGCGCCAGGTAGAAGTGGGAGCCGCGGTTGTCGATCCCGCCGACCTTGCGGGTCGGCGACTTGTCCTGCTCGAGGAACGTCCCGGTGGCCCGGTCGAGGGTGTCGGCGAGCACCTGCGCCCGCGCGTTGCCCTCGCGGTCGGCGAGGTGCTCGAACGAGGCGGCGAGCGCGAAGAACTCGCCCAGGCTGTCCCAGCGGAGGTAGTTCTCCTTGATCAGCTGCTGGACGTGCTTGGGGGCCGAGCCGCCGGCGCCGGTCTCGAACAGGCCGCCGCCGTTCATCAGCGGGACGATCGAGAGCATCTTGGCCGACGTGCCGACCTCGAGGATCGGGAACAGGTCGGTGTTGTAGTCGCGGAGCACGTTGCCGGTGACCGAGATCGTGTCCTCGCCCTTGCGGATCCGCTCCAGGGAGTACGTCGTCGCCTCGGCCGGCGCCATGATCTCGATCGTCAGGCCGTCGGTGCCGCCGGTGAGCTCGTCGTCGGCGAGGTACTCCTCCACCTTCGCGATGATCCGGGCGTCGTGGGCGCGGGTCTCGTCGAGCCAGAACACGGCCGGGGTGCCGGAGGCGCGGGCGCGGGTCACGGCGAGCTTGACCCAGTCGCGGATCGAGGCGTCCTTGGTCTGGCAGGCGCGCCAGAGGTCGCCCGGCTGCACGTCGTGCTCGAGCAGCACCGTGCCGTCGGAGGCGACGACCCGGACGGTGCCGGCAGCGGGCATCTCGAAGGTCTTGTCGTGGGAGCCGTACTCCTCGGCGGCCTTGGCCATCAGCCCGACGTTGGGGACGGTGCCCATCGTGGCCGGGTCGAGGGCGCCGTGGGTGCGGCAGTCGTCGATCACGGCCTGGTAGACCCCGGCGTACGACGAGTCGGGGATCACCGCGAGGGTGTCGTCCTCCTCGCCGTCGGGGCCCCACATGTGGCCGCCGCCGCGGATCATCGCCGGCATCGAGGCGTCGATGATCACGTCGGAGGGGACGTGCAGGTTGGAGATGCCGCGGTCGGAGTCGACCATCGCCAGCCGCGGGCCGTCGGCGAGGCCGGTCTCGACCGCCGCCTTGACCGCGTCGCCGTCGGGCAGGTCCGCCGTCGCGGTGAGCAGCGCCCCGAGCCCGTCGTTGGGCGAGATGCCGGCACCGGAGAGCTGCTCGCCGTACTGCTCGAACAGCGTCGGGAAGAAGGCCTGCACCGCGTGGCCGAAGATGATCGGGTCGGAGACCTTCATCATCGTCGCCTTGAGGTGGAGCGAGAAGAGGACGTCGTCGGCCTTGGCGCGCGCGATCTGCTCGGTGAGGAAGCGGCGCAGCGCCGCGACGTCCATGAACGTGGCGTCGACGACCTCGCCGGCGAGGACCGGGACCTCCTCCTTGAGCACCGTGGTCGTGCCGTCGGCCGCGACGTGCTCGATGCGGAGGGTGTCGTCGCCGTCGACCACGACCGACTTCTCGTTGGAGCGGAAGTCGTGCTGGCCCATGGTGGCCACGGCGGTCCTCGAGTCGCCGGACCAGGCACCCATGCGGTGCGGGTGGTTCCTCGCGTAGTTCTTGACCGACGCGGGCGCGCGGCGGTCGGAGTTGCCCTCGCGCAGCACCGGGTTGACCGCCGAGCCCTTGACCCTGTCGTAGCGGGCACGGGCCTCGCGCTCGTCGTCGGACTGCGGGTTCTCGGGGTAGTCGGGCAGGTCGTAACCCTGCTCCTGCAGCTCCTTGACCGCCGCCTTGAGCTGCGGGATGGAGGCGGAGATGTTGGGCAGCTTGATGATGTTCGCCTCGGGCCTGGTGGCGAGCTCGCCCAGCTCGGCGAGGGCGTCGTCGATCCGCTGCTCCTCGGTGAGCCGGTCCGGGAACTGCGCGATGATCCGGCCCGCCAGCGAGATGTCACGGGTCTCGACCCCGACACCGGCCTTCGCGGCGTACGCCTCGATGATCGGCTTGAACGAGTACGTCGCGAGCAGCGGCGCCTCGTCGGTGAGGGTGTAGATGATCCTGGAGCCGGCGGGGGCGTCTGCGTCAGTCACGCCCCCGAAACTATCGTGCTGCCGCACCGGGGGTGAACCCGACCAGCTCCGCCTCCCCCGTACCTCCCGACACCGTCTCCTCGAACACCAGGCCGGTGCCGCGGGCGTAGTGCTTCTGCTCCACCAGGCCCGGCTCCAGCGGCGTGGTCTCCTCGGTGACGAGCAGCCCGTCCCAGGAGTCGCGCTCCAGGTCGAGCGACCCGTCGAGCTCCAGCACCGTCGCGCGGTCCTCGGCCTCGCCCTCGGCGTGCTCCTGCTGGTAGCCGTCCCCGCGGCGCGGCCGGGCCAGCATCGCGATCCCGGCCTCGGCTCCGTCGACGCCGGCCTCCCACGACCCCGAGGTGTCCGGTCGACGGCGGTCCGGCCCGCCGTACTCGACGGTGTCCTCACCGAAGTACCAGACGTTGCCCGCGCGGTCCTGGGCGTACCAGTCGTCGGTCTCCTCGACCACCTCGCCGTCCTCGTCGGTGACGACGTCGCGGACGACCGTGGTGGTGACGCCGGCGACCTCCCGGGTCCGCTCGGTGACGGTCACCGTGATCGTCTCGCCCTCCGTGGACTCGTAGACCCACTCCGCCCCCGGCAGCAGCGGCAGCCACGGGTTGTCGATCCGCACCACGAAGTCCCCGGGGTCCGGGGACGGGGTCGGGATCTCGAGCATGTCGACGCCGGCCGGCGAGACCGTCGGCGGGTCGCCCGCGGCGCCGCAGCCCGCGAGCCCGAGCGAGGCCACGACGGCGAGCGAGGGCAGGACCGACAGGGTCCTCGCACGACATGGGGGCATGGGCACAGCATGTCGCACCGCTGCTAGCGTCGGACGCGGTCCACCCCGCCCGACCCGCACCCGCACAAGGAGTACGTCGTGAGCTCTCCCCAGCCCCTCAAGGTGGCCGTCACCGGCGCCGCCGGCCAGATCGGCTACAGCCTGCTGTTCCGCCTCGCGAGCGGCGCCCTGGGCGACCGCCCGGTGGAGCTGCGGCTGCTGGAGATCGAGCCCGCCCTGAAGGCGCTCGAGGGCGTCGTCATGGAGCTCGACGACTGCGCCTTCCCGACGCTGGCGGGCGTCGAGATCGGGTCGGACCCGACCAAGATCTTCGACGGCGTCAACCTCGCGCTGCTGGTCGGCGCCCGGCCGCGCGGGCCCGGCATGGAGCGCGGCGACCTGCTCGAGGCCAACGGCGCGATCTTCACCGCGCAGGGCAAGGCGCTCAACGACGTCGCGGCGGACGACGTACGCATCGGGGTGACGGGCAACCCGGCCAACACCAACGCCCTGATCGCGATGACCAACGCCCCCGACATCCCGACCGAGCGGTTCTCGGCGCTGACCCGGCTCGACCACAACCGGGCGATCTCGCAGCTGGCGGCCAGGACGGGCGCCTCCGTCACGGACATCCGGCACATGACGATCTGGGGCAACCACTCCGCGACCCAGTACCCCGACCTGTTCCACGCCGAGGTGGGCGGCCGCAACGCCGCCGAGGTCGTCGATGACCAGGCGTGGATCGAGAACGACTTCATCCCCACCGTCGCCAAGCGCGGCGCCGCGATCATCGAGGCCCGGGGCTCCTCCTCGGCCGCCTCCGCCGCCTCGGCGACGATCGACGCCGCCCACGACTGGCTGCACGGCTCCGCCGCGGGCGACTGGGTGTCGATGGCGGTCCGCTCCGACGGCTCGTACGGCATCCCCGAGGGGCTGGTCTACTCGTTCCCCGTCACCACGCGTGACGGCGACTGGGAGATCGTCCAGGGCCTGGAGATCGACGACTTCTCGCGAGGCCGGATGGACGCCACCGCCGCCGAGCTCGAGGACGAGCGGACGGCCGTCACCGGACTGGGTCTCATCTGACTGCCTCCGTCGGAGGTCGAGGCGCGAAGGCCCCGGAGGTCGAGGTGCACCACCGGAGGTTGAGGTGCGAAGGCCGCCAGGCCTGAGCCTCGAAACCCCCGCACCCGTGCAGGGCGGTGACCACGGTGCTGCTGCCCTGCCGCAGTCCCGGGGTTTCGACGCGCGCATCGCGGCTCGCAGGCTCGCTCGCGGCGCTTGCTCAACCTGCGCGAGCGACGGGGCTCCGCTCGTTCCTCGCACACCCCCTGCTCGCTTCAGAACGGCTGGTTGGGGATCGACCCGGCCAGCACGATCAGCGCCACGCCGAGCAGGGTGAGCAGGCCGGTGTCGAACCAGCGGTTGCGTACGGCCAGCATGCCGGCGTGCCGGGACGGCAGCAGCAGCCGGCAGACCGCGGCGAACAGCAACGAGCCACCGGCGAACCTGATCCCCAACCTCCAGTCGCCGATCAGCACGACCACCAGCCCGACCCCCACCCCGAGCAGGGCGACGAGGTAGAGCCCGCCCCCGATCGTCGAGGGGTATCGCCGGGGCGCCTCCTCGGGCGGCGGGATCGGGATCCCGGCGGTGGGCCGATCGTCCACGATCACCCCAGCGACCGCTCGGCGATCTCGACGATGTTGGAGAGCAGCATCGCCCGGGTCATCGGGCCGACGCCCTTCGGGTTGGGCGAGACCCAGCCGGCGACGTCCCACACCGAGGCGTCGACGTCGCCCGCGATCCTGCCGTCGACCCGCGAGACCCCCACGTCGAGGACGGCCGCTCCGGGCTTGACCATGTCGCCGGTGATGATGCCGGGCACCCCGGCCGCCGCGACGACGATGTCGGCGTCGCGGGTGTGGGCGGCCAGGTCGCGGGTGCCGGTGTGGCACTGGGTCACGGTCGCGTTCTCCGTACGCCGCGTCAGCAGCAGCCCGAGCGGCCGGCCGACGGTGATCCCGCGCCCCACGACGACCACCTCGGCACCGGCCAGCTCGACACCGTGGCGGCGCAGCAGCTCGAGGCAGCCGACGGGCGTGCACGGCAGCGAGCCGGGCTCGCCGAGCACCAGCTTGCCGAGGCTGACGGGGTGCAGCCCGTCCACGTCCTTGTCGGGGTCGACCCGCGAGAGCAGCGCGAACTCGTCCAGCCCCGTGGGCTGCTGCACGAGGAACCCGGTGCACTCCGGGTCGGCGTTGAGCTCGTCGATCACCGCCTCCACCTCGGCCTGGGTGGCCGTGGCGGGCAGGTCGCGCCGCAGCGAGGTGATGCCGATCTCGGCACAGTCCTTGTGCTTGGCGCCGACGTACCAGTGGCTGCCGGGGTCGTCACCCACCAGCACGGTGCCGAGTCCCGGCACGATCCCCTGCTCCTTGAGCGTGGCGACCCGCTGGGTCAGCTCGGCCTTGATCGCCGCCAGCGTGGCGGCTCCGTCGAGGGTCTGCGCAGTCACGGGTCGGATCCTCTCACCTCACGGGTTGCGGTCCGCGGGGACTCCGCCGGGCCTCAATGCGCAAAGTGGCGGGTGCCGGTGAAGTACATCGTCACGCCGGCGGCCTCGCAGGCGGCGACGGTGAGCTCGTCGCGCACCGAGCCGCCGGGCTGCACGATCGCGGTCACGCCGGCGTCGATGAGGATCTGCGGGCCGTCCTCGAAGGGGAAGAACGCGTCGGAGGCGGCCACCGACCCCGCAGCCCGCTTCCCCGCCCGCTCGACGGCGAGCTTGCAGGAGTCGACCCGGTTGACCTGTCCCATGCCGATGCCGACCGACGCGCCGCCGGATGCCAGCAGGATCGCGTTGGACTTGACCGACCGGCAGGCGCGCCAGGCGAAGGCGAGGTCGGCCAGCACTTCCTCGGAGGCGGGTGCGCCCGAGGCGAGGGTCCACGAGGTGGGGTCGTCGCCCTCGGCCTCGATGGTGTCCGCGACCTGGACGAGCGCGCCTCCGCAGACCTGGCGGAACTCCACGCCCACGCCGCCACGGCCCGACGTGCGCAGGATCCGGATGTTCTTCTTGCCCTGGAGGACCGCCACGGCGCCCTCGTCGTACGCCGGGGCGACGATCACCTCGGTGAACACCTCGGCGACCTGCTCGGCCATCGCCACCGAGACCGGCCGGTTGACGGCGATCACGCCGCCGAACGCGCTGACCGGGTCGCACTCGTGGGCCCGGCGGTGCGCCTCGGCGACGTCGGCGCCGACCGCGATGCCGCACGGGTTGGCGTGCTTGATGATCGCGACGGTCGCCACGTCACCCTGCTCGTGGGCCGCCCGGAGTGCGGCGTCGGTGTCGACGTAGTTGTTGTACGACATCTCCTTGCCGTGGAGCTGCTCGGCCGTGGCGAGCGACTCGCCCGCGTCCGGCGCGACGTAGAGGGCGGCCCGCTGGTGGGGGTTCTCGCCGTACCGCAGCGCCGCGGACCGCTGCAGGGCGAGGCCCGCGAAGGCCGGCCAGCCGGTCTCGTCCCCCGCGAGCTCCTGGGCCATCCAGCCGGCGACCGCGACGTCGTACGCCGCGGTGTGGGCGAACGCCTCGGCGGCCAGCCGCTTCCGCTCCTCGAGGGTGAAGCCGCCGGCGGCCACCGCCTCCAGCGTGTCGGCGTAGCGGTCGGGTGAGGTCACGATCGCGACCGAGGGGTGGTTCTTGGCGGCGGCGCGGACCATCGAGGGGCCGCCGATGTCGATCTGCTCGACGCACTCGTCGGGCGACGCGCCGGACGCCACGGTCTGCGTGAACGGGTAGAGGTTCGACACCACGAGGTCGAACGGCTCGACGCCGAGGTCGGCGAGCTGCGCGACGTGGGTGTCGAGCCGGCGGTCGGCGAGGATCCCCGCGTGCACGCGAGGGTGCAGCGTCTTGACCCGGCCGTCGAGGCACTCCGGGAAGCCGGTGAGCTCCTCGACCCGGGTCACCGGCAGCCCCAGCCCCTCGATCAGCGCGGCCGAGCCGCCGGTCGAGACCAGCTCGACCCCGGCGTCGTGGAGCCGGCGGGCCAGCTCGTCGAGCCCCGCCTTGTCGTAGACGGAGACCAGCGCTCGCCGGATGGGGACACGGCCAGAAGCGGGCAGTGCTGACACGGGACGACTCCTCGATCGCTGTGGAGCGCAGCACCCAGGCGGACGATGCTGCAAGCGTTCACTCCCCGGTGGTGTCCCACCCTCGCCAGTCGTGTGCGGTCAGCCTAGCCGGACCCGTCGGCCGTCGACCGACCATCCCTCCCGGGCCATCCGGCCGATGCTCTCGACCAGCATCGCGCGCTCGGCGACCTTGATCCGGTCGTGCAGCGACTCGGCGGTGTCGTCGTCGGCCACGGCCACCGGCACCTGCGCCACGATCGGTCCGGTGTCGACGCCCTCGTCGACCACGAACAGGGTGGCGCCGGTGACCTTCACGCCGTAGCCGAGCGCGTCGGCGGCGCCGTGCATCCCCGGGAAGGCCGGGCACAGCGCGGGGTGGGTGTTGACCATCGGGACCCGCGACAGCAGCGGGCGGCCGACCAGCTTCATGAAGCCGGCGGAGACGACCAGGTCGGGCCGGTGGCCCACCACGGTGTCGGCCAGCTCCCGGTCCCACTCCTCGCGGGAGGCGTGGTCGCGCACCCGTCGTACGAAGGTGGGGACGCCGGCGCGTTCGGCCCGCGCCAGCCCCTCGATGCCGTCGCGGTCGGCACCGACGGCGACCACCTCGGCGCCGTAGCCGGGGTCGGCGCAGGCGTCGAGGAGGGCCTGCAGGTTGGTGCCGGTGCCGGAGACCAGGACGACGAGGCGCACGCCCGCAGCCTAGGAGGTACGGGTGCGGGCCCGGCGCTGCCACCAGGTCATCGCCAGCCCGCCCACCAGGCCGCCGATGCCGAACGAGGTGACGGCGTGGACCAGCACGTCGCCCGGCTGCGGCCCGACCTCCTGCATCCGGCCCGGCCCGACCGCGCCGCCCGCGAGGACGGCCAGCAGCGCGAGCACGAACCCGGCGGCCACCCCGCCCAGGCAACCGCGGAGCGCACCGCGGTCCCAGCGCAGCGTGGGCCGGCGCCGCTGCGCACGGGCCGCGGCGAACGCCGCGACCAGGGCGGGGACGGCGACCAGCCAGACCGTCCACGCGGGCGTCGGGCCGCTGTCGGGGAGGGCCGCCAGCAGCGGGAAGGCCGGCAGCGGCCCGGTGACGACCACGGTCGGCGAGACCAGCGTCTGCGCACCGACCGCGAACCCGGGGCCGAGCAGGTAGGAGCCGGCGAAGACCGTGGCGTTGGGCAGCAGCAGGGTCGAGAGGCCGGCGTACACCGTGGTCTCCCCGCCCGAGAGCCCGAGCCCGGAGAGCACGTTGGCGGCGGTGCCGAAGTCGACGACGAGCGCGGCGAGCAGAGCGACCAGCGCGGCGAGCAGGAAGGTGCGGACGATCGCGGCGCACGTGGCGGCCGCCCCCCGCAGGTGGGCCGGTACGGCGGCCGCCCAGATCGCGGCCCGCCCGCTGCCGACGGCGATCGCGGACCCGCCGACCAGCACCGCCAGCAGCAGCGACCAGCCCAGCGCGCGGGGGGCCGACGGCGCGGTCTCGGGCGTGCCGGCGAGGGCCAGGGTGAGACCCGTCACCAGGAGGTAGCCGGCCGCGAACGCCACCGTGGCCGTGGGGACGGTCCAGTCGCGCTCGCCGTCGGAGATCGAGTCGGAGTCCGGCCCGTGGCCGGAGATCGAGTCGCCGACCTGGTGACCGATCCGCCAGACCAGCCAGCCGGAGACCAGGGTCAGCATCAGCGGCACCGCGGTCACGGTGACGCCGGCCACCACCACCCCCGAGCCGTGGGCCATCAGCCACGCCAGGGCACCGACCCGGAGCGCGTCGCGCGGCTGGCCGTGGGAGCCGGCGTCGGCGAGGAACCAGCCGGTGACGCCGAGCGCGAGGCAGACGACCAGCAGCGTGCCTGCGGCGGCGACCCCGCCGAGCGTCGCGACCGGCAGCAGCGGTCGGCGGTGACGGAGGTCGGCCGTGACGAGTGGGCGGTCGGGAGCCGAGAGCAGCGAGGTCATGGCCCGGCCATCCTCGCGCGGCGACGGCCGGGTTCGGCGCTGCCACGCCGACGTGCTCCGGGCGCCACCTCACCCTTATGGTGGGTCGGTCATGAAGCAGCCCGAGGAGTTCGACGCCTTCTACAGGAGTGCCCGGACCCGGCTGCTGCTCCAGACCTACGCCCTCACCGGCGACCTGCCCGCCTCCCGTGCGGCGGTCCGCGACTCCTTCGTCGTGACGTGGCACCACTGGCGGAAGGTGAGCCGGTTGGCCGACGCCGAGTCGTGGGTACGCCCCCACGCGTGGGCCCAGGCCCAGCGCCGCCACACGGCCCGGATCTGGCACCGCGACCGCAACCTCGACCCCGAGGCGGCCCGGACCCTGGAGTCGCTGGGCAAGCTGTCGGTCGGCCAGCGCAAGGCGCTGCTGCTCGAGACCCTCACCACGCTGCCGCTCGCCGAGCGAGCCCGCGAGCTCGGCCTGACCCGCCCGGAGGCCGAGCGGCAGACCCGGACGGCGGTCGAGCGGTTCGCCGGCCTGCGCGAGGTCGACCCTGCCGGCTTCCCCCCGCTGTTCGAGACGCTGCACGCGCAGGTGGAGGACTCCACGTGGCCGCGCAGCTCGATCCTGCGGCGTTCCGGCGCCGCCCGGCGTCGTACGCACACCCTCGTCGGCGCGGTGGCCGCGCTCGCGGCCCTCGTCGCCACGGGCTTCGCGGTCGACGGCACCCACGGCCCGACGAAGCTGCCGCAGGCCGACCTCGGCGCCGGCCGCTCGGTCAACGCCGAGCCGGAGCAGCCCGCACAGTTCGACGCCGACGCCCTGGTGGGCGAGGAGGAGCTCGGGCTGGCGGTCGACGGGACCGGCTGGCGCGCCACCCGTACGAGCGACAACCGCGCGGGGGACGGCCTGGCCACCCCCTGCCAGGAGCGGCGCTACGCCGACCCCCGGGCCCGCGCCGCCCTCGTCCGCTCCTTCACCACCCGGCCCACGGAGGGCGAGCCCCAGGTCTCGGCCGTGCAGACCGCCGAGCTGTCCGGCAACGTCAAGGCGGCGCGGAGGACGTGGGACCAGTCGGTGGCCTGGTACGCCGGCTGCACCGCCCCGCAGGTCCAGCTCGGGACGACGATGCGGGTCGCCGAGGTCGGCGACGAGGCGATGCTGGTCCGGCTGCGCGACTGGAGCAAGGGCCGCACCTACCTCGCCGGCGTCGCGCGCACCGGCCGGATCACCACCACGACCTTCTACCGGACCGACGACAACACCGAGCCCGACGTCGCCGGGGCCACCCGGATGCTGGTCCTGGCGGTCAACGGCATGTGCCCGACCCCGCAGGGCGACGGCTGCGCCACCACCCCGGAGACCGAGGAGGTCGCCCCGGTCCCCGTCGGGGAGGTCCCGGGCCTGCTCGCGAGCGTCGACCTGCCGATGGTGCCGAAGGTGAGCCGGCCGTGGGTGGGCACCGAGGCCCGCGAGGCCCGCGACAACGTCGCCGCCACGACCTGCGACCGGACCGACTTCGCGGTCGACCCGGTGCGCAGCAACGTCACCCGGACCTTCCTGATCCCCGACGCCCGGCTCCCGGCGACCTTCGGGGTCACCGAGACCGCCGGGACGCTGCCCTCCGACGCCCAGGCCCGCGCGTTCGTCGCGACCATCCGGCGCAAGATGGACTCCTGCTCCGACCGCGACCTCGGTGCCGACGTGACCGGGCTCGGCTCCTCCGAGGAGAAGGACGGCGAGCACGCGGTCTGGCGGGTCACCGTCGAGATCAGCGACCAGGAGTCCGTGACCTACCTGATGGGCGTCGTACGCCGTGGCAGCACGGTCGCTCAGATCGGCTTCGTCCCCGGCCGCGACATCACCATCGGCCCCGACCCGTTCGAGGAGCTGCTGCTGCGGGCCGGCGAGCGGCTGTCGTACCTGCCGCGTCGCTAGCCGTTGCCAGACCCGTCGTCACACGACCAGGTCGACCAGGTCCGCGACCGCAGCCGCGGTCCCGTCCGGCTCGACGAGCAGGTGCAGGTGGCCGGCACCGGCCAGGCGCCGGTGCGGCCAGCCGTGGCGTGCGGCGAGCTCCAGCTCCTCGGCGTAGGTCGACCCGAACGCCAGGTACGCGCACCGGCCCGCCTGCCACCCGGTCGGCACCGGCACCTCGCCGTCGACGTACGAGAGCGGCACCTCCGGCAGGACCGCGTCGACCCGGTCGAAAAGCGCGTCCGGGAGCACGGCCGCGAGGTCCTCGCGCGACCACCAGCGGGTCCAGCGCGGCAGCCGGCCGTCCGGACCGGCCAGCGTCGCCAGGTGCGACCGGAACGCCGGCGGCGCCAGCCGGGTCGCGCCCGGAGCCGCCGGCAGCGCCGCGTCCACGAAGACCACGGGCGCGCCCGCCGCGGCGCTCACCGCAGGCGCCACGTAACCGGCGTTGCTGTGCGGCAGCAGCACGACGTCGTCGAGCTCCGCAGCGAGCGCGCTCCACGCCGCGAGCAGGTCGCCGGCGACCGGCGAGCCGGGTGAGGGCGCCACCGAGGCGGCGTACCCCCGGGACGACAGTGCCGCCACCACCGGCCGGTACGGCTCCGGCCCGAGGAACGGGCTGGGCAGGACGAGCAGGTGGGGCGGCACGGTCGGTGTCCAGTGGGACCCGTCAGAGGTTCTTGACGATCTCCCGCATCAGCTCGGCGGTCTCCGACGGCGTCTTGCCGACCTTGACGCCGACGGCCTCGAGGGCCTCCTTCTTGGCATGCGCGGTGCCGGAGGAGCCCGACACGATGGCGCCGGCGTGGCCCATGGTCTTGCCCTCGGGCGCCGTGAACCCGGCCACGTAGCCCACGACGGGCTTGGTGACGTGGTCCTTGATGTAGGCCGCCGCACGCTCCTCCGCGTCGCCGCCGATCTCGCCGATCATCACGATCGCCTTGGTCTCGGGGTCGTTCTCGAAGGCCTCGAGCGCGTCGATGTGGGTGGTGCCGATGACCGGGTCGCCGCCGATGCCGATCGCGGTGGACATGCCGTGGTCCCGCAGCTCGTACATCATCTGGTAGGTCAGCGTGCCCGACTTGGACACCAGCCCGATCGGGCCCTTGCCGCAGATGGTGTGCGGCGTGATGCCGGCCAGCGACTCCTCGGGGGTGATGATCCCCGGGCAGTTGGGGCCGATCATCCGGGTGGACTTGCCCTCGAGGTAGGCGAACACCTCGGCGGAGTCCTGCACCGGCACGCCCTCGGTGATGACCACGAGCAGGCCGATGCCGGCGTCGATGGCCTCGATGCAGGCGTCCTTGGTGAACGCCGGCGGCACGAACACGACCGACACGTCGGCGCCGGTCTCGGCCATCGCCTCCTTGACGCTGCCGTAGACGGGCAGCTCCTGGCCGCCCAGCTCGACGCTGGTGCCGGCCTTGCGGGCGTTGACCCCGCCGACGATCTGGGAGCCGGCGTCGAGCATCAGGGTGGTGTGCTTGGAGCCCATCCCACCGGTCATGCCCTGGACGATGATCTTCGAGTCCTTGTTCAGGTAGATCGACATAGCTTGTTCTCTCCGTCCTCAGGCGCCGTGGGCGAGCTCGGCGGCCTTGTCGGCCGCGCCGTCCATGGTGTCGGCCATCGTCACCAGCGGGTGGTCGAGATCCGCGAGGATCCGGCGGCCCTCCTCGACGTTGTTGCCGTCGAGGCGTACGACGAGCGGCTTGGTCGCCTCGTCGCCGAGGATCTCCAGCGCGCCCTTGATGCCGTTGGCGACCTCGTCGCAGGCGGTGATGCCGCCGAAGACGTTGACGAACACCGACTTCACCTGGGTGTCGTGGACGATCACGTCGAGGCCGTCGGCCATCACCTGGGCGTTGGCGCCGCCGCCGATGTCGAGGAAGTTGGCCGGCTTCACGCCGCCGTGCTTCTCACCGGCGTACGCGACGACGTCGAGGGTCGACATGACCAGGCCCGCGCCGTTGCCGATGATCCCGACCTCGCCGTCGAGCTTGACGTAGTTGAGGCCCTTGTCCTTGGCCTTCGCCTCCAGCGGGTCGGACTCCTCGCGGATCACGAACCGCGCGTGGTCCTCGTGGCGGAAGTCGGCGTTGTCGTCGAGCGACACCTTGCCGTCGAGCGCCTCGAGCTTGTCACCGCTCAGCCGGGCGAGCGGGTTGACCTCGACCAGCGTGGCGTCCTCCTCGGTGAAGACCGTCCACAGCTGCTGGACCATCTCGACCGCCTGGTCGCGCAGCTCGGCCGGGAAGCCGGCCTCGTCCACGATCTCGGCCGCCTTGGCGGCGTCCACGCCGGTGCCGGCGTTGATCGGGATCTGCTTGACGGCGTCGGGGTTGGTCTTGGCGACCTCCTCGATCTCCACGCCGCCCTCGACGCTGGCGATGCACAGGTAGGAGCGGTTGGAGCGGTCGAGCAGGAAGGAGAAGTAGTACTCCTCCTCGATCGACGCGCCGGGCACCACGAGCACCCGGTTGACCGGGAGGCCCTTGATCTCGAGGTCGAGGATCGCCCGGGCGGCCTGCTCTGCCTCCTCGGGGGACTTCGCGACCTTGACGCCACCGGCCTTGCCGCGGCCGCCGGCCTTCACCTGGGCCTTGACGACGACGACCCCGCCGATCTCCTCCGCGGCCGCGCGAGCGTCCTCGGGGGTCTCGACGGTCTTGCCGAGTGCTCCGGCCACTCCGTGCTTGGCGAAGAGGTCCTTCGCCTGGTACTCCATCAAGTCCACTGTTCGCCCAGTCCTTTGTTCTGTTCGACAAGTCTCGGGGGGTTTCGCGCTTCGCACCCTAGCCCCGTGTCGGGGGCCACGACGAGGGTGGGTGCTGCGGCTCGGGACGCGGCGGGCAGCCGTCCCGGCGCCCTGCGCACGACGTCGTACGGCTCAGCGCCGGACGAGCGGACAGGTCGCCGGACCCTCCAGCACCTCGCCCTCGTGACCGAAGCGGGAACCGTGCAGCGGGCAGTCCCAGCTCCGTTCGGCATCGTTCCAGCGCACCACGCCACCGAGGTGGGTGCACACGGCGGACACGGAGTGCTCCTCGCCCTCGACCCGGGACAGGGCGGTCGGGCCGCGCAGCCCGTCCAGACGCACCAGCCCCTCCCCCTCCGCGGGCCTGCTCCCGACGCGCGTGAGCGGCGCCAACCACCCCCTGGCCATCTCGGCGCCGACCTCGGCGTTGAACAGGGCCGCCGAGGGGAGCCCCGTCAGCTCGCGTCGCGACCACGCGGCCATGGCGTCCGCCCACTCCGTGTGGCCGCCCAGGATCCGGCTGGACAGCGCCAGTGCCGCGGCTGCGCCTGACGACATGCCCCACTTGGCGTAGCCGCCGGCGATCAGCAGCCGGTCGCTGCCGGGCACCACGGGTCCGACCAGTGGCAGCTCGTGGGCCGGCTGGTAGTCCTGCGCGGACCAGGCGTGCGTCTCCCGGAGGTCGCCGAAGTGCTCGGCCGTCCACTGCCGCAACGCCTCGAGCCGCCCGCTGGTGGGCGCGCCCCGCCCGGTCACGTGCCCCTCGCCACCGACCAGTAGGTGGTGACGGCCCCGGACCATCGCGTCGCGTACCGATCGGCCCGGCGGATCGGCCGAGAGGTGCATGCCGCCCAGCTCGGGAACGCCGTCACCCTCGAACGCGACTGAGTACGAGCGCTGGGGCTTGAGCCGGGCGAAGTGGGCGCCACGGTCGAGGACGGGCATGTTCGTGGCCACGACGACGGTGTCGGCAGTGGCGGTCCCGGTGGGCGTGTCCACACGGCACGGCTCACCGGCGTGCACCCCGCGCACGCGGACCCCCTCCACGATCCGCGCTCCCCGGCGTACCGCCTCGCGGGCCAGGGCCCGGACCAGCTCCAGCGGGTCGAGCTGGACCTGGTCGTCGAGCTCGACCGCGGCCGTCACCGGGAACGGCAGCTCGATCTCCGACGCGAGCCGCACTGGCAACCCGGCGGCGGCTGCCACGTCGTGCTCGCGCCGGACGGCCCGGGCGCCCTGCTCGGTGGTCGCGTACGTGCTGGCGGTGCGCGACTGGGTGGCGACGGCGTGCTCGTCGGCGAAGCGACGCAGCCAGTCGCGGCCCTCCTCGTTGGCGGCGACGTAGTGCCGGACCACGTGGTCCGGGTGTCGACGGCTGATGCGTGAGAGGCGAGTCCCCTGGAGCGCGCTCACCTTGGCCGTGCTCCCGCCGGTGGTGCCGGCGCCGACGTGACGAGCCTCCACGACGAGCACGGATCGGCCCGCCGAGGCCAGCAGGAGCGCAGTCGTGACGCCGGTCAGGCCACCCCCGACCACGATGACGTCCTGGTGCCCCTCGACGGGCGTTGCCCGGGGTCCCGGTTCGAGCCCGTCCTCCCACACCGATGTCAGCGCCATGGGGCGCCCGTGCCCGATTGCGCGCGGGTGATGCGACCGTCACGGGCCGGGCCCGCCCTCCGGAGCGGCTCAGGACTGGTCGGCGGCGTCCTGGGCGAAGTGCTCGGCGACCCAGCCGGTGATCTCGTGGGTCGGCGCGCCGGGGGTGAACACCTTGGCCACGCCGAGCTCCTGGAGGACCGGGATGTCCTCCTCGGGGATGATCCCGCCACCGAAGACGACGATGTCGGAGGCGTCGCGCTCGGCGAGCAGCGAGACCAGCTTGCGGAAGAGCGTCATGTGGGCGCCGGAGAGGACCGAGAGCCCGATCAGGTCGGCGTCCTCCTGGATCGCGGTCTCGACGATCTGCTCCGGCGTCTGGTGGAGCCCGGTGTAGATGACCTCGTGGCCGGCGTCGCGCAGCGCCCGCGCGACGATCTTGGCGCCGCGGTCGTGGCCGTCCAGGCCGGGCTTGCCGACGACGATCCGGATCCGGCCACCGGTGGTGGTCCCCGGGCCGCTGCCCGTGCTGGACGTGCTCATGGCGGCAGGCTAGCCGACGTGATCCCTGCCACCCCGCGGGCCCGTCCCCCGCCCTGAGCGGCCGCCGTACGTCACCTCGCGTCCACAGGGAGGTGTGACGGGATTTCCGCGGCCGTTGCACATCCGTTACAGTCTTTCCTCGTTGCCTCTCCACCCCCGATCGGGAGCACGCACACCTATGGGTCACCATCGCGCGGATCGTCGCGGCCCCGTACGCCGACGCTCTTCGGCGTCAGCGACCCGTGTGGCCCCGTCCGACAACGGGCGTCGCCGTGCCTCCCAGCACTCCGGCTCGCGGGGTGCCCTCTTCCGCGGGCTCCCCTCGATCCCCGTCCTCGTCGGCATCGCCGCGCTGGCCGTCTCGGCCGGCGGCGCGCTCACCGCGGGTGACCAGCAGCTGCTCTCCGGCACCGACGACCAGCGCCTGGTCGCGGCCAACGCCCTGAGCGGGGCCAGCGGCCAGTCCAGCAGCGACCTGCTCGAGGGCCGCGGTGTCGTGGTCTCCCGCGACTCGCGCCGCGACGCGCTCGACGACGCGGCGGACGCCGACCTGGTCGCCGAGGCCGAGGCGATGACCGAGCAGCGCAACGCCGCCCTCGCGCGGTTCGCCCAGCAGGCCGAGGCGCAGTCCAAGAAGCTCGCGCTCAACCAGTGGGTGCTGCCGGTGACCCCGGCGGTCACCACCGCCGAGTTCGGCGACTACGGGCTCTGGGCCAGCTACCACACCGGTCTCGACTTCAACGGCTCCGAGGGCCAGCCGATCATGGCGGTCGCCAACGGCGTCGTCACCTCCGCCGGCTACGACGGCTCCTACGGCAACAAGACCGTGGTGACCCTCGATGACGGCACCGAGATCTGGTACTGCCACCAGAGCTCGTTCGGCGTCGCCGACGGCGACACCGTGCGCGCCGGCGAGGTCATCGGTGCCATCGGCTCCACCGGCAACGTCACCGGGTCCCACCTCCACCTCGAGGTGCGCCCCGGCGGCGGCGACCCGGTCGACCCCCGCGAGGCGTTCGTCGTCCACGGCCTGACGCCGTAGCCCCCACCGGTCGAGTCGTGCCTCGTTCGGCTCGAGTCGTGCCTGATTCTCCGTCGACTGACCTCCGCCGCGCCCCTCCGTGGCGTCATCATGGGTGACACGGGCGGGAGGCACACCCATGGCACCCATGGCCGACGAGACGTCGTTCAACGACTTCGTCGAGGCACGCAAGCCGGCCCTCACCCGGGCTGCCTTCCTGCTCACCCGTGACCACCAGCTCGCCGAGGACCTCGTCCAGACCGCGCTGTTCAAGGCCGCCCGGGCCTGGGACCGGATCGAGGGCGAGCCCGAGCCGTACGTCCGGCGGATCCTCTACACCGAGAACATCTCCCGGTGGCGGCGCCGCCGACACCTGCTCGAGACGTACCCGACCGGCTACGACGCGCCCGCCGCGACCGGGCCGGACCCCGACGTCCACCTCTCGCTCGAGCGCGCGCTCGGCCGGCTCACCGTCCGGCAGCGCACGGTGCTGGTGCTGCGCTACTACGAGGACCTCACCGAGACCGAGACCGCGCGGCTGCTCGGGATCGGCGTCGGCACCGTGAAGTCGATCCACCGCCAGGCGCTCGCCCGGCTGCGCACCCTCTCCCCCGACCTCGGCGAGCTGATCGGAGCCGACCATGACTGACCAGCTGCGCGACACCCTCACCCGGATCGCCGACCAGGCCGAGCCGGCCCCGGCCGACCCCACGCTCTGGTCGCGCGCCCGCCGGTCCCGGCGCCGCAGCGACCTCGTCGCCGCCTCCGCCGTGGGTGCTGCCGTGCTCGCGCTCGTCGCCACCGTCGGTGTCCTCGTGCAGCCGTCCCCGGACCGTCCTGACCCGGCGCCGACGGACCGCGAAGGCATCCCGTCGCTCGTCCGGGGCGTGGTCGGCACCGGCAGCCTCGAGCTCGAGACCGACCTCGCGGTCGGCGCGGCCTCGGTCGCGATCGCCAACCCGACCGGCGCGTTCGTGGTCACCGCCGACGACGGGGCCTACCACCGGCTCGACCTGCCCGGCTTCGACGCGCGCGTGTACGACGTGTCCGACGTCAGGCGGACCGGCATGGTCGGTCTCAGCCTGTCGCCCGACGGCAGCCGGCTCGCGTACGGCTGGCACGCACCGCTCCCCGACAAGACCGGGCAGGAGCACGGGTTCGTGCCCAGCGGCGTCCGCATCCTCGACCTCGGCACCGGGCGGGTCCGGGACGTGCCCGAGGACCGCGCCCCACCGGGCGAGTTCAACCTGTCCGCCCAGGACCAAGGATTCCCGTGGGGGCGGGTCCCGTACGGGCTGCGCTGGTCGGCCGACGGCCGCTACCTCGGCTACGACGTGGTGTGGGCGGCGATCGCGACCGAGGAAACCAGCAGCCTCGACTGGGGGGACGAGCTCGCTGACGCCTACGACCACGCCTTCCTGGCCAGCGGCGGCTCGGTCTACGACACCGCGACGGGGGCGCGTCACGACGTCCGGCAGACCCGCTTCGGCGATGAGCAGTTCTGGCTCAGCGCCCTCTGGTGGACCGGGTCGCCCACGACGGTGGGCGACGACGGGACGCTGTGGACGGTCGGCGTCAACAACACGGTCACGACGGCCGCACCGGGCGACCGCTACACCGACGGACCCCGCCTGCCGGGTGGAGCGGTCGGCGAGTCCCCCTACACGGCAGGCCTCGTCGAGGGCTCGCGCCGGTTGCTCCTGGAGACCCGGGCCCCGAGCAGCCGGCTGCTGGCCGTCGACCTCCGCTCCGGCGCGGTCGAGCGGCTGCGGCTCGACCTCACCCCCGTCCGCGTCGACCTGCTCGGGTGGATCGACCGGCGTCACGCGCTGGCCCAGGTGCAGAAGGGCGACGAGGCCCACCTGACCGTGCTGGACCTGTCCGGTCCCGACGTCACGTCCAACCTCGCCGCCACGATCGAGGCCGCCGGCACCGACAGCACCTTCAGCTTCGCCACCGACCTCGCGAGCACGGATCGGCCGACCCGTGACTTCTCGACCGCCGACGACGGCGGCTCGGTGGACGCCGAGGCCCCCCTGCCGGGCGCAGGGGCCGGGCGGCCGGACCCGGCTTGGCTGCTCGCCGGTCTCGGGGCGGGACTCGTCGCGGCGGCCCTCGCCGTCGTCCTGCGGCGCCGGACCCGGGTCGGCTGACTAGAGCTTCTCGACCGGTGCGTAGCGCAGCAACAGCCGCTTGACGCCCTCGCTGCCGAAGTCGATGGAGGCGACGGTCTTGTCGGCCACGCCCTCCAGCGCGACGACGGTGCCCATGCCGAAGGAGTCGTGGACGACCCGGTCGCCCGGGTCCAGCGAGGGGATCTCGCGGGTGGGCCGCGACTTGGCGGCGGCGTCGGCACGGGCAGCGGCGGAGGAGAAGTTGCGGCGACCGGCAGCGGTCGGCGCCCCCAGCCGGGCCCGGCTCCCGGAGGCGAGGTCGGGGCGGCCCCACTGGGTCTGGGCGGCCTCGGTCCGGCGCCAGTCGACCAGGTCGATCGGCATCTCGTCGAGGAACCGGGACGCGGGGTTGTGGGACGGCGCACCCCATGCGGAGCGGACGACCGCGCGGGAGACGTAGAGCCGCTGCTCGGCACGGGTGAGCCCGACGTACGCCAACCGGCGCTCCTCCTCCAGCTCGGGCTGGTCGCCGAGCGACCGGGCGTGCGGGAACACTCCGTCCTCGAGGCCGGTGAGGAACACGACCGGGAACTCCAGGCCCTTGGCGGTGTGGAGGGTCATCAGCGTGACGACCCCGGAGTCGTCGCCGTCCGGGCTGTCCGGGATCTGGTCGGTGTCGGCCACCAGCGCGACCCGCTCCAGGAAGTCGGCCAGGCCGGGCGTCTCCGCGCCCGCGACGGTGTCACCCGGCTCGGTGGGGTCGGCGCTCGGCCCGGCCACCGGGTCGTCGGCGAACTCGCGGGCCACTGCCACCAGCTCCGCGAGGTTCTCCACCCGGGTCTGGTCCTGCGGGTCGTCGGACCCCTCGAGCTCCGCGAGGTAGCCGGTGCGCTCCAGCACGGTCTCGAGCACCACGTCGGGACGCTCGCCGCCGTCCACCATCGACTGCAGCTCGTCGACGAGGCCGACGAACCCGGTGATGGCGTTGAGCGACCGCGACGCGAGGCCGACCGCGTCCTTGGCCCGGCGCAGCGCCTCCCAGAAGATCAGCCCCTCCCGCTCGGCCAGCGCGGTCACGCAGGCCACGGCGCGGTCGCCGATCCCGCGCTTGGGGGTGTTGAGCACCCGGCGCAGCGAGATCTCGTCGGCCGGGTTGACCAGCATCCGCAGGTAGGCCAGCGCGTCGCGCACCTCGCGGCGCTCGTAGAAGCGCACCCCGCCCACGACCTTGTACGGCTGGCCGGTGCGGATGAACACCTCCTCGAAGACCCGCGACTGGGCGTTGGTGCGGTAGAAGACCGCCACGTCGGCGGGCCGGGTGCCGGTCTCGTCGACCAGACGGTCGATCTCCTGGGAGACGAAGCGGGCCTCGTCGTGCTCGTCGTCGGCGACGTAGCCGACGATCCGCTCGCCGGTGCCGGCGTCGGACCACAGCCGCTTGGGCTTGCGGCCGCGGTTGTGGCCGATCACCTCGTTGGCGGCGTTGAGGATGGTCTGGGTGGAGCGGTAGTTCTGCTCCAGCAGGATCGTCGCCGCGTCGGGGAAGTCCTGCTCGAAGTCGAGGATGTTGCGGATGCTGGCGCCGCGGAAGGCGTAGATCGACTGGTCGGCGTCGCCCACCACCATCAGCTCGCTGGGCGCGACCCGCTCCGCCTCGGGGTCGAGGTCCTCGGGGTCGTCGGCGCACAGCTGGTGGACCAGGGCGTACTGGGCGTGGTTGGTGTCCTGGTACTCGTCGACGAGGACGTGGCGGAACCGGCGGCGGTAGTTCTCCCGGACGTCGGGGAACGCCTGGAAGAGGTGGACCGTGGTCATGATCAGGTCGTCGAAGTCGAGGGCGTTGGCCTCGCGCAGCCGCTTCTGGTAGCTCGTGTACGCGGCCGCGGCCGACTCCTCGAAGCCGTTGCGCGCGTCGCGGGTCGCCTCCTCCGGGTCGCGCAGCTCGTTCTTGTGGTCGGACATCCAGTTGAGCAGCGCGTTGGGCTGGTGGCGCTTGGGGTCGAGGTCGAGGTCCTTGGCGACCATCGTCATCAGCCGCTTGGAGTCGGCCGCGTCGTAGATCGAGAAGTTGGACTTGTAGCCGAGCTTGTCGATCTCCTTGCGCAGGATCCGGACGCAGGCCGAGTGGAAGGTGCTGACCCACATCACCCGGGCCCGCCGGCCGACCAGCGCCTCGACCCGCTCCTTCATCTCGGCGGCCGCCTTGTTGGTGAAGGTGATCGCGAGGATCGAGCCCGGGTGGGCCCCCCGCTCGGACACCAGCCACGCGATCCGGCGGGTGAGCACCCGGGTCTTGCCCGAGCCCGCCCCGGCCACCACCAGCAGCGGGTGGCCGGCGTGGACGACCGCGGCCCGCTGCTGCTCGTTGAGGCCCTCGAGGAGCTCGTCGGCCGAGGGGCCCCGGCGGGCGGGTCGCTGGTCGGCGGCGGCCTCGAGATCGGGGATCGGGAACGGGTTGCTCATGTCGTCCCCAGCCTACGGCGCGCGACCGACACCGATCCCGACGGCTCCGCAGTGGTGGCTCGTCGATGAGTTCCCGCCGCCGGAGCGGTCTGCATGGCATGGAGATCGTGATGGAGGGGCTCACGTTCGGGGAGTCGTTGCGCTGGCACGACGGGCGGGTGTGGGTGGCGGACTGGGCGCAGGGACAGGTCTGGTCCTGCGCCGCCGACGGTGGCGACCCGCGGCTGGAGGCGGCCGTCGCGTCGTTCCCGCTGTGCTTCGACTTCGACGGCGAGGGCCGGCTGCTGCTCCTCGACAACGCCGGCCGGCAGGTGCTGCGGCGCGAGCCGGACGGGGCGCTCGTCCCCTGGGCCGACCTCGGCGGGCTCGCCACCACGCCGTGGAACGAGATCGTCTCCGACTCCCGGGGTGGCTGCTTCCTCGACAACATCGGGTTCGCCTTCCCGGAGGACGAGTTCTCGCCGGGAACCGTGGTCCACGTCGCCGCCGACGGGACCGCCCGGGTGGTGGCCGAGGGGCTGGCGTTCCCGAACGGCCTGGCGGTCGTCGACGGCGGCGCGACGCTGCTGGTCGCGGAGTCGTACGCCGAGTGCGTCACCGCCTTCGACGTCGGCGACGCCGGCACGCTGTCAGGACGGCGGGTGTGGGCCGCCACGCCCGGCGACCACCCCGACGGGATCTGCGCCGACGCCGAGGGCGCGCTCTGGGTCGCGGACGTGGGACGCGAGCACTGCCTCCGGGTCGCCGAGGGCGGCGAGGTGCTGGCCACGGTCGACCTCGACCGGGGCGCGTTCTCCTGCACGCTCAGCCGCGACACCGAGAGGCCGCGGCTGTTCGTCGTCGGGCAGCAGTTCGGTGGCGCGCCCGCGGGGCCGACGGGGATCGTGGCGGCGTACCCGGCTCCAGTCCCGGGCGCCGGCTGAGGTCACTCCTCGAGCTCGGCCACCACGGAGTCGACCACCGCGACCAGGTCGCCCCCGGTGCGCTCGAGCACCCGGCGCTGCCGCTGGTAGGACGCCCCCTCGACCGGGATCCGGGCCACGTCGCGCAGCTCGTCCTCGCACCCGAGCTCACGGGACAGCGGGGTCAGCCGCTCGAGCAGGTCGGCGAGGTCGTCGGTCACCAGCCGCTCCGTCCCCGCGGCGTCCAGGATGATCTCGGCGTCCAGCCCGTAGCGCGCGGCCCGCCACTTGTTCTCCTGCACGTGCCAGGGCGGCATCACCGGGAGCCGCTCCCCCGACTCCAGCCGCCGCTCGAGGTCGACGACGAGGCAGTGCGTCAGCGCCGTGAGCGCGCCGAGCTCGCGCAGGTTGGAGACGCCGTCGCAGATCCGGACCTCGACGGTGCCGAGCGCGGCGGCGGGCCGGACGTCCCAGCGGATGTCGTTGATGTGCTCGATCACGCCGGTGTGGAAGGCGTCGGCGACGTACGCCTCGTACTCCTCCCAGCTCTGGAACTGGAACGGCAGCCCGGCCGTCGGCAGCTGCTGGAACATCATGGCGCGGTTGCTCGCGTAGCCGGTGTCGGTGCCGCTCCAGACCGGCGACGACGCGCTGAGCGCCTGCAGGTGCGGGAAGTGGTTGAGCAGCGAGCTGACGATGGGCAGCGCGTGCTCCTTGCGGCCGATGCCCACGTGGACGTGCAGCCCCCAGATCAGCATCTGCCGGCCCCACCACTGGGTCCGCGAGATCAGCTCCTCGTAGCGGTGCCCGGGCGTGAGCTGCTGCACCGACCACTCGGCGAAGGGGTGGGTGCCGGCCGCGTAGAGCTCGACCCCCAGGTCGCGTGCGGTCCGCCGTACGACGCGGACGGTGTCGGCCAGGTCGGCCATCGCCTCCGGGACGTCCTCGCAGATGCCGGTCACGACCTCGACGGTGTTGCGCAGCAGCTCGCGGTGGAGCTTGGACTCGTCGACGGCCCCGCCGCCGCGCCGGTGGACCGCCTCGAACAGCTCGTGGGCGGTGTTGGAGAGGTCGCGGGTGTCCCGGTCGACCAGCGCGAACTCCCACTCGACGCCGACCGTCGGCCGGGGCGATCTCACGAAGTCGACGGCCACAGGGCCATCCCACCACCACCGACCGGGGGCGTCACCACCCGCCCGGAGGGGCCGCCCGCCCGGCCCCCCGCGACCGGGTCTCGCGATCCCCGGGGGACAACCTGTTTCCAACCCACGCCGCGGTAGGCAGGGAGCGCCGATCGAGCAAGGGGAGCCGCCATGACCCAGACCGTGGATCCGCAGACCCGTACCGACCCCCAGCAGCGCACCGACGCCTGGCTGGCCCGGTTCGAGTCGGCGCTCGCCGCCGGCGACGCGACGGCGGCGGCGGACCTGTTCGCGACCGAGTGCTACTGGCGCGACCTGGTGTCGTTCACCTGGAACATCACGACCGTCGAGGGCCGCGACCAGGTGGCCGACCTGGTCGGAGCGGCGGCCGCCGGGGCGGGCGCATCGGGCTTCGGGACGAGCGAGCCGCCCGACGAGGCCGACGGCGTGGTCACGGCGTGGATCGTCTTCGAGACCGCCACCGGCCGCGGCAACGGCCTGCTCCGGCTGGTCGAGGAGGACGGCCAGGACCGGGCGTGGACCCTGCTCACCGCGCTGTACGAGCTGAAGGGCCACGAGGAGCCGCGGGGCACGCACCGCCCGATGGGCGCCCAGCACGGCGCCTCCAAGCACCGGGTGACCTGGAAGGAGCGCCGCCAGCAGGAGGCGGAGAGCCTCGGCAGCACGACGCAGCCGTACGTGCTCGTGATCGGCGGCGGCCAGGGCGGGATCGCGCTGGGCTCGCGGCTGCGGCAGCTCGACGTCCCCGCGCTCGTCATCGACAAGCACCCGCGGCCGGGTGACCAGTGGCGCAACCGCTACAAGTCGCTGTGCCTGCACGACCCGGTCTGGTACGACCACCTGCCCTACCTGAAGTTCCCCGACAACTGGCCGGTCTTCGCGCCCAAGGACAAGATCGGCGACTGGCTCGAGTCGTACGTCAAGGTGATGGAGGTGCCGTACTGGTCGAGCACCGTCGCCACCGGCGCCACCTGGTCGGAGGAGACCCAGGAGTGGACGGTGGAGGTCGAGCGGGAGGGCCGGCCGCTGACTCTGCGCCCGAAGCAGCTGGTCTTCGCGACCGGGATGAGCGGCAAGCCCCGGATGCCCGACGTCCCCGGCACCGACGTCTTCCGCGGCGACGTCCACCACTCCTCGGCGCACCCCGGACCCGACGCGTACGCCGGGAAGAAGGCGGTCGTGATCGGGAGCAACAACTCCTCGTTCGACATCTGCGGAGCACTCTGGGAGAACGACGCCGACGTCACGATGGTGCAGCGGTCGTCCACCCACATCGTCAGGAGCGACAGCCTGATGGAGATCGGCCTCGGCGACCTCTACTCCGAGCGCGCGCTCGCCGCCGGGGTGACCACCGAGAAGGCCGACCTGATCTTCGCCTCGCTGCCCTACCGGATCCTGCACACCTTCCAGATCCCGGCGTACCAGCAGATGGCCGAGCAGGACAAGGACTTCTACGACCGGCTGGAGCAGGCAGGCTTCCGGCACGACTGGGGCGACGACGGCTCCGGCCTGTTCATGAAGTACCTGCGGCGCGGCTCCGGCTACTACATCGACGTGGGCGCTGCCGACCTGGTGGCGAACGGCGACGTGAAGCTGGTCCAGGGCCAGATCGACCACCTCACCGAGGACGCTGCGGTGCTGGAGGACGGGACCACACTGCCGGCCGACGTGGTCGTCTTCGCGACCGGCTACAACTCGATGAACGGCTGGGTCGCCGACCTGATCGACCAGGAGACCGCCGACCGGCTCGGCAAGTGCTGGGGCCTGGGGTCCGAGACCACCAAGGACCCCGGCCCCTGGGAGGGCGAGCAGCGCAACATGTGGAAGCCGACCCAGGTCCCGCACCTGTGGATGCACGGCGGCAACCTGCACCAGTCGCGGCACTACTCGCTCTACCTCGCGCTGCAGCTCAAGGCCCGCCACGAGGGCATCGACACCCCGGTGTACGGCCTCCAGGAGGTCCACCACACCGGCTGAGCGCCCCCTCGGAGGTCGAGGTGCGAGGTCCTGCCCACCTGCCGGGGTTTCGAGGCTCGTCGCTGGCGCTCCTCACACCTCAACCTCCGGTGGTAGCCGCCGGAGGTCGAGGTGCGAGGCCGGCCACGGCCGAGCCTCGAGACCCCCGCACCCACGCAGGGCCCCATCCACCTGCCGGGGTTTCGAGGCTCGTCGCTCGCGCTCCTCACACCTCAACCTCCGGTGGTAGCCGCCGGAGGTCGAGGTGCGAGGCCGGCCACGGCCGAGCCTCGAGACCCCCGCACCCACGCAGGGCCCCATCCACCTGCCGGGGTTTCGAGGCTCGTCGCTCGCGCTCCTCACACCTCAACCTCCGGTGGTAGCCGCCGGAGGTCGAGGTGCGAGGCCGGCCACGCTCCGGCTCAGGTGTGGACCGGGCTCCAGAACACGGCGACGGCGATGTTGGCGACCGTGAGCAGCAGCAGCCCGACCCACAGGCCCTGCGGGATGCGGGGCTTGCGGGCGTTGGCCATGACCAGCACCAGGATCACCAGGCCGACGGCGAACTTCACGCCGATCTTGACCCGGTCGACGTCGCCGTCGCCGGCCTCCAGCACGCCGACGAGCAGCAGACCGGCGAGGAAGGCGGTGCCCGCGCCGTCGCGCATCGCGGCGTTCACCCGCTTCTCCGGTTCCCTCGCCTGGGCGAGCAGCCCGCCGAGGAGCGCGGCGAAGCCCAGGACGTGCACGAACAGCAGGACCAGCCGAGCGAGCTCCATGCGGAAACCCTAGCGAGCGGGCGACCGCGTCACTTCTTCGTACGCCGCTTGGCCGGCCGGACGACGAGCACCGGGCAGGGCGCGTAGTGCTGGACCCGCTGCGCGGTGCTGCCGACCAGCACCGTGTCGCTGATCCCGCGACCGCCGGCACGCCACCACAACCAGGCCGGCGCCGAGCTGAGAGGCCGCCTTGATGATCTCGTTGGCCGGCGACCCGGAGCGCACCTTCTGGTTCACCTTGGGTCCCCAGCCGTCGAACACGTCGGCGACCGTCGCCACGGCCGACTCGGCCGCCTTGCGGAAGCCCGCCCGACTCCAGGTCGTGCCTTGCGGCGCTCCGACCGGCGAGAGGTCGTCGGCGAACGCGACCGCCGCCAGCGGCCGGACCACGGCGATCACCGAGATCTCCTCGATCTTGGCCGGGTCGGCGAACGACTTCAGCTGTCGGGCGGCCCGCAGCGACTGCTGGCTCCCGTCGGTGGCGACGATGACGTGCATGGCTCAGGCTCCTTCGCTGGTGTGGTCGCCGGGGTCGCCCCGTTCCACGCCCGGCGGCCGGGTCCGGGCTGCCGAAGATCTGCTCGAGCGACGAACAGCACCCCGCCGATCGCGATCAGGGCGGCACACCACAGCAGCGAGGCCGGGTCGGTGCTGATGACGTAGTAGAGCAGCACGAGGTTGCCGACGAGCCCGACCACGAGCAGCGCGCTGTTGGCCCGGAAGGTCTGGTCGCTCTCGTCCTGGCCGCGCAGCTTGAAGCAGGAGATGATCACGCCGGCGTAGACCACGAGCAGCAGCACCACGGTCACGGCGGCCAGCCGCTCCACGATGTCGATGTTGAGCCCGGCGCGGTTCAGCACGTCGCCCGCCACCACCAGGCCGACGACGACGATCGCGCTGAAGACCAGCGCGACCCACGGACTGCGCCGCGAGGAGTGGATCTTCGCGAAGATGCCGGGCACGACGTCCTCGCTGGCCATGCCGTAGAGGATGCGGGACTGGGTGACCACCTGGACCAGCGTGGTGTTGGTGATCGCGATCATCGCGATGAACGCGAAGATCAGGCTCATCGCGGCGACCGAGAACGGCAGGATCCCGGCCTTGATGACCTCGAGCAGCGCCGCGTCGGAGTCGGCGAGCGTGTCGACGGGGACGGTGAGCGCCGGCTGCGATGGAGACCAGCACGTAGATGACACCCGCCGTGGCCATGCCGCCGATCAGTGCGCGCGGGAAGCTCTTGTGCGGGTCGATGGTCTCCTCGGCGACGTTGGCGGCGTTCTCGAAGCCGGTCATCGCGAAGAAGGAGAGCGCGACGCCGGCGATGATCGCGAAGATGATGTTGTCGCCGATGCTGAAGTCAGGTCAGGACGCTGAAGTCCGCGTTGCCCTGGCCGACGAAGATCACGCCGATCGCCATCACGATCACCAGGCCGGTGACCTCGACGAGGGTCATCAGCATGTTGGCGACGACCGACTCGGTGATGCCGATGAAGTTGAGGAACGCCAGCACCAGGATGAAGCCGATCATCACCGCCAGCGGGGGGACGCCCGCCCAGACCTCGGCGAAGTACGAGGAGAACCCGGCGGCGAGCGAGCCCGCGGCCGCGAACGTGGCCGAGAGGTAGAGCACCGTCGTCAGGAAGGTGAGCGGCTTGTTGCCGAAGGCCTTGTTGACGTAGAGCGACGCACCCGCCGCCTGCGGGTACTTGGTGGCCAGCTCGGCGTACGCGAGGCCGGTGAACGCCGCGACCGTGACGCCGACGGCGAAGGCGGCCCAGAACGCCCCGCCCACCTCGCCGGCCACGGCGCCGATCAGGACGTAGATGCCGGAGCCGAGCACGTCGCCCAGCACGTAGAAGAAGAGCAGCCGTCCGGTGATGGACCGCTTGAGCCCACCCTCGTCCTGCTCGCTGGTGATCGGGGCGCTGGTGTCGGCCACGAGGGCTCACTTCCGAGGAGGGGTACCGGGCGACCCCACCGAATCGGACTCGACCGGCGTTGTCAACGGTTCACCCGCTGTTGGCCCCGACCTCACCCTTTAGAGCAGGTGCCGGTCGGAGGCCCAGCGGGTCAGCTCGTGCCGCGAGGACAGCTGCAGCTTGCGCAGCACCGAGGACATGTGGGTCTCGACCGTCTTGATGGAGATGAACAGCTCGCGGGCCACCTCCTTGTACGCGTAGCCGCGCGCGATCAGCCGCATCACCTCGCGCTCCCGCTCGGTCAGCCGGTCGAGGTCCTCGTCGACCGCGGCGACGTCGATCGAGCCAGCGAAGGCGTCGAGCACGAAGCCCGCGAGCCGGGGGGAGAAGACGGCGTCGCCGTCGGCCACCCGGCGGATCGCGTCGACCAGCTCCGGGCCGGTGATGGTCTTGGTGACGTAGCCGCGGGCCCCGCCGCGGATCGTGCCGATGACGTCCTCGGCGGCGTCGGACACGCTCAGCGCGAGGTAGCGGGTGTCGGGGACGGTGGCCCGCTTCATCACGGTCGCGCCGCCGCCCCCGGGCAGGTGGACGTCGAGCAGCACCACGTCGGGGCGGTGCTCGGTGACCGCCCGGACGGCCGCGTCGACGTCGCCGGCCTCGCCGACCACCTCGACCACCGAGGAGCCGGCGAGCTCCCCGCGTACGCCGGAGCGGAACATGGCGTGGTCGTCGACGAGCACGACCCGGATCGGTCCGGGGCTCGCCGGGCTGGTGTCACTGGTCATCGTCGTCTCCCGACTTCGTGCGGTGCAGCGTGGAGAGGTGCAGCCGCACCTCGGTGCCCTGGCCGGGCTCGGAGCGGATCTCGGCGGTCCCGCCGTGGCGGACCATCCGGTCGCGGATGGAGTGGCGTACGCCGTAGCGGTCGTCCGGCACCGCCGACGGGTCGAACCCGACGCCGCGGTCGCGCACGAACACGTCGACCGCCTCGTCGGTGACCTCGGCGTAGACGTCGACCCGGTCGACGCCGGCGTGCTTGGCGGCGTTGGTGATCGCCTCGCCCGTGGCCCGCACCACCGGGGTCAGCGGCTCGCCGTACGGCAGGTCACCGACGACGACGAGCTCGACGGCCACCCCGTGGGCGTCCTCGACGCTCGCCGCGATCGCGCGCAGCGCCCCGGCGACGGTGCTCTCGTCGGTGGACTCCTCGGAGTAGAGCCAGGCGCGCAGGTCCCGCTCCTGCGACCGGGCCAGCCGGGCGACGAGCGGCGCGTCGTGGGAGTTCTTCTGGATCAGCGCCAGGGTCTGCAGCACCGAGTCGTGGAGGTGGGCCGCGACGTCGGCACGGTCCTGGGTCCGCACCCGCTCGGCCCGCTCGGCCGTGAGGTCGGCGGCGAGCCGGTAGATCCAGGGGCCGACCACGATGCCGATCCCCGCGACGGCGAGCAGCGACACGATCGCGACGTCGCCGGCGAGCCCGAACGAGCCGCCGTCCCGCACGGAGAGCAGCACCAGCGCGCCGACGATGAGCGCGACCCCGGCGACGAGCCGGACGTACGACGCCCAGCCGCCGCTGCCGAGCACCACCCGGACCGGATCGACCCTGCCGGTGGTGTCGAGCCAGCGCTCGCGCTGCGCCTCGTCGGCCTGCCGCCACAGCAGTGCGATGCCGCCGAGGCCGAGCAGCGCCGCCCAGAACACGGCGCCCTGGCCGACGACGGCGTCGACGAGCAGCACCGCCCCGACGCCGAGGGCCGCGAGCACGACGGCGGGACCCACGTCGGTGAGCCGCCGGATCCGGCCGGGCCGGCGGCCGCCGCGGCTCGCGCCCTCGATGCCGGGGGCCGCCGTCTCGAACGCGCTGTCGGCGGGGAGCACCAGCCACAGCCCGGCGTACAGGAACACGCCCAGGCCGCCGAAGCTGGTGAGCACGAGGAAGCCGGCCCGCACCCACAGCACCGGGAGGCCGAGGTGGCGCGCCAGTCCGCCCGCGACCCCGCCGATGATCGGCTCCTGGGTGTCACGGGTGGCGCGGCGTACGTCGCGCACGGCGGGTGCCGCGGCGTCGGGGGCAGTGGTGCTCATCTCGGGTCAATCGTCACACAGCGCAGGGGGCCGGACCATGAGGCGAAACCCCGGCCCGACCCTGAGCCGCACCCGACGCGGAACGGGCGCGGGACGGGGCATGATCAGGGTCGTCCCCGATGGTCCCGACGCCTGATCCGCACCACGCTTGGAGCCATGACCACCACACCTCCTCCTTCATCGGCCCACTCGTCGGCCGAGTCCCCGGTCGACCCGACCGGCGAGGGCTCCCACGACAGCCCGCCGGACGGGCTCCACGACGGGCCCCACGACGGGCCCCGCGTGACCGGCGCCGAGGTCCGCGACCTCTCCCGGCTACGCCGCTCGACCACCGACCGGAAGGTCGCCGGCGTGGCCGGCGGCCTCGCCCGGCACCTCGACATCGACCCGCTGATCCTGCGGGTGGGCTTCGTCGTGCTCGCGTTCTTCGGCGGCGCCGGCCTGATCCTGTACGCCGCCATCTGGGCGCTGGTGCCCGAGGACGACACCGACCGCGCCTCGGTCCACCTCGACGAGCGCAGCCGTACCGTCGCGCTGGTCGCCCTCGGCGTGATCGCCGCGCTGGCCCTGGTCGGCGACAGCTGGGGCGCCTTCTGGTTCCCGTGGCCGCTGGCCATCATCGGCGTGATCGCGTTCGTCTGGCTCAGCCGCAGCGGGCGCGACCGCACCGCGCCCGAGCCCACCGGCTGGGAGGACAGCACCGACCCGGCAGTCCCGGCGGGCCCCGCCGGCTACGGCCCGGCGCCGGCGTACGTCGCCCCGCGGCCGCGCGACCCGCGCAAGCGCGGCCCGATCCTGTTCTGGTTCACGCTGCTGCTGATCGCCGTCGCCGAGGGGGTCCTCGGGATCGTCGACCTCTGGGGTGCCCCGGTCGTCGACTCGGCGTACGCCGCGGTCGCCGTCGGCGTCATCGCGACGATGCTGATCCTGGGCTCCGTCGTCGGACGCGCCGGCGGCCTGATCGCCCTCGGGCTCATCACCAGCCTGGGCCTGGTCGGGGCGACCGCCGCCGACCGCTGGGACGGCGACCGCGTGCTCGTCGCCCCGACCTCGGCCTCCGACGTGGCCTCGTCCTACTCCCTCTCCACCGGTGAGCTGGTCGTCGACCTGAGCGACGTGACCGACCCCGAGGAGCTCGACGGCCACGACCTCGCCGTGAGCGGCGACGCCGGTCGGATCGAGGTCGTGGTGCCCGAGGGGGTCGACGTCACGGTCGAGGCCGACGTCGACGGTCCGGGCGGCTACGACCTGTTCGGCAGGCAGGGCGGCGGCATCGACTGGAACCAGACCGCCACCCACGACGGGGGCACCGACGCCCCCTCGATGACCATCGACGCCACCCTCGGGGTCGGCGAGATCACCGTCAGGACGGAGTGACCACCATGAGCGACTACGACTACTACGACACCGAGCAGCTGCCCACCGAGGACAGCGAGACCACCACCACCTCGTGGCGCCACCCCGTCAACGTCGGCCAGCTGGTCATGGGCATCGCCTTCGCCGGGATGGTCCTGGTCTGGGCGCTGGTCACCGGCGACGCCGTCGACGACGACGACATCCGCTGGCTGATGCCGATCCCGTGGGTCAGCGCCGGCATCGTCGGCCTGGTCGCGATGGCGCTGGCCGCCCGGCGCCGCCGCTGAGCCGTGACCCTAGGGTGGCTGGATGGACCTGCCGACCCTGGGGACGCTCCGTACCGAACCCGCCACCACCCGCACGGACCTGCTCGCCGAGCCGGTCCGTGCGGTGCTGTCCGGGTGGCCGCACGCCGCGCGGGTCGGGGTCGCCGAGATCGACCCCGGCCTCGCCGACACCGCCGCCTGCTCCGAGGCGTACCAGGTCCCGCTCGAGGCGGGCGCCAACTGCGTCGTGGTCGCCGGCAGGCGCGACGGCGAGGAGCGGGTGGCAGCCTGCGTGGTCCGTGCCGACACCCGGGCCGACGTCAACAACCTGGTCAAGCGGATGCTCGACGTCCGCAAGTGCTCGTTCCTGTCGATGGACCGGGCGGTCGAGGAGTCCGGCATGGAGTACGGCGGGATCACCCCCGTCGGCCTGCCCGAACACTGGCGGCTGCTGGTCGACTCCCGGGCCGCCGAGCTCGACCTCGCGCTGATCGGCTCCGGCGTACGCCGCTCCAAGCTGCTGCTGCCCGGCCCGCTGCTGGGCGAGCTGCCCCGCGCCGAGGTCGTCGAGGGTCTCGCCGGCTGAGCGCCGGCGGAGGTCGAGGTGCGAGCGGAGCGAGCCTCGAAACCCCACAACTGTTCATAGGGCGGCGAGAGCCGGACCTCGCCCTGCATCCGTGCGGGGGTTTCGAGGCTCGGGCCCTGGCGGCCTTCGCACCTCAACCTCCGGTGCAGGGCCCGAGCTGGCGCAGGACTCCTTGTCATCGTGACAGCGTTACTGTCACGATGACGGACGTGAAGCTCTCCTACTCCCTGATGTACGACGGCAACCCGCGGACGGCCGCCGACCAGGTGGCGGGGCTGGAGCAGGCCGGGATCGACGTGGTGTGGGTGGCGGAGGCGTACGGCTTCGACTCCCCCACGCTGATGGGCTACCTCGCCGCTCGCACGGAGACCGTCGAGATCGGGTCGGCGATCCTCAACATCTTCTCCCGCACCCCGGGCGCCCTGCTGCAGACCGCCGCCGGGCTCGACAACGTCTCCGGCGGCCGCGCCGTGCTCGGCCTCGGGGCGTCGGGACCGCAGGTGATCGAGGGCTTCCACGGCGTGCCGTACGCGAAGCCGCTGGCCCGCACCGCCGAGATCGTCGACCTGGTCCGGCGCGGACTGCGACGCGAGGTGCTCACCCACGACGGGCTGTTCCAGCTGCCGCTCACGAAGGAGCAGGGCGCCGTCACCGGCCTCGGCAAGCCGTTGAAGCTGCTGACCCGGCCCGAGCGGGACCGGATCCCGATCTGGATCGCCGCGCTCGGCCCGAAGTCGGTCGAGCAGACCGCCGAGATCGCCGACGGCTGGATCCCCCACCTGTTCCACCCCGAGAAGGCGCACCTGGTCTGGGGCGATGCGTTGGCCGCGGGCGCCAAGCAGCGCTCCGCCGACCTCGACCCGCTGCAGGTCACCGCGGGCGGCATGGTCGCCATCGGCGAGGGCCCGGAGACCAAGGCGCTGCTCGACTTCGCACGGCCGCTCTTCGCGCTCTACGTCGGTGGGATGGGTGCCAAGGGGAAGAACTTCTACAACGACGTCGCCCGCGCCTACGGCTACGAGCAGGAGGCGGAGCAGATCCAGGAGCTCTACCTCTCCGGCCAGAAGAAGGAGGCCGAGGCGCTGGTGCCGCAGGAGTGGCTGGAGGCGGCCAACCTGGTCGGCCCCGCGTCGTACGTGCGGGAGCGGATCGAGGCGTTCCGCGAGGCCGGTGTCACCCACCTGACCGTGATGCCGGCCAGCGACGACCCGGCCGCGACCGTGGCCCAGGTCAAGGAGTGGGTGTCCTAGGCATGCTCCGCGGTGTCCACCACCCGGCGAGGTACCGCGACCTCGAGCGGATCCGGCGCCTGGACCCGGAGCAGGACCACGACGAGGTCCTCCGGATCACCGCGCGGCTGGAGTTTCCCTGGGACTACACCCAGGGCGGCCGGCTGCTTCGGCTGGCGCCGCCACGGCGCACGCCGTACCGCCACCGGGCGACGACCTACCTCCACGGACACCGGCCGGCCGACCTCGGCCCGGCGTCCATGCTCGACCAGCTCGACCGGACCTGCCCCGCACCCGCCCCGCACGACGAAGGAGCCACCGCATGAGCCGCGCCCCGCTCTACGAGGCTGAGCACGAGGACTTCCGCAAGTCCGCCCGTACCTTCTTCGAGCGCGAGGTCGTGCCCCACCACGCGCAGTGGGAGCAGGACGGGATCGTGCCGCGCGAGCTGTGGCGCAAGGCCGGCGCGGCCGGGCTGCTGTGCTTCGACGTCGCGGAGGCGTACGGCGGGGCGGGGATCGACGACTTCCGGTTCAACGTCGTGCTCTCGGACGAGCAGACCCGCGCCGGCGCCTCGGGACCCGGCTTCTCGGTCCACAGCGACATCATCGTCCCCTACCTCAGCTCGCTCGGGACCGAGGAGCAGAAGCAGCGGTGGCTGCCGGGCTGCGTGAGCGGCGAGACGATCACCGCCATCGCGATGACCGAGCCGGGCGCCGGGTCCGACCTCCAGGGCGTCCGCACGACTGCGACCGACGCCGGCGACCACTACGTCGTCAACGGGTCGAAGACCTTCATCAGCAACGGCATCAACGCCGACCTCGTCATCGTCGTCGCGCGGACCGACCCCGACGCCGGACACCAGGGCATCAGCCTGCTGGTGGTCGAGCGCGGGATGGAGGGCTTCGAGCGCGGCCGCAACCTCGACAAGATCGGGCTGCACGCCCAGGACACCGCCGAGCTCTCGTTCGCCGACGTACGCGTCCCGAAGCAGAACCTGCTCGGCGAGGAGGGCCAGGGCTTCCTCTACCTGATGCAGAACCTCCCCCAGGAGCGGCTGATCATCGGCGCCCAGGCGGTCGCCGCGATCGAGGCCGTGGTCGAGATGTGCCTCGACCACGCCAGGACCCGGGAGGCGTTCGGGCGGCCGATCGGGACGTTCCAGCACAACCGGTTCCTCGTCGCCGAGATGGCGACCGAGGCGCGGGTGGCGCGGGCGTTCCTCGACGACTGCGTCGCGCGGCACCTCGACGGCGAGCTCACGGCCGTCGACGCCGCGATGATCAAGTGGTGGGCCACCGAGCTCCAGAACAAGATCGTCAACCAGGGCGTGCAGCTGCACGGCGGCTACGGCTACATGACCGAGTACCCGATCGCGCGGGCCTACCTCGACAGCCGGGTCTCGACCATCTACGGAGGGACCACCGAGATCCAGAAGGAGATCATCGGTCGTAGTCTGGGGATCTGATGGCTCCCCCACCGATCTCGCCCCCACCGATCTCGCCACAGCAGGTCCGGCGCGCCCTCGCGCGCGCGGAGCGCGGTGCCGCGCTCGACCCCGCCGAGGCCACCGCGCTGCTGGCCGCACGCGGCGAGTCGCTCGACCGGCTGTGTGCCGCGGCCGCACGGGTCCGCGACGCCGGGCTCGTGGCGGCCGGGCGGCCGGGCGTGGTGACGTACTCGCCGAAGGTCTTCATCCCGGTCACCCGGCTGTGCCGCGACCGGTGCCACTACTGCACGTTCGTCACGGTGCCGGGCAAGCTGGAGGCGCCGTACCTCTCCCCGGACGAGATCCTCGACATCGCCCGCGGCGGCGCCGAGCTGGGCTGCCTCGAGGCGCTGTTCACGCTCGGCGACCGGCCCGAGGACCGCTGGCCGGAGGCGCGCGAGTGGCTGGACGCGCAGGGCTACGACTCGACACTGGCGTACGTCCGGGCGATGGCGGTACGGGTGCTGGAGGAGACCGGGCTGCTGCCGCACCTCAACCCCGGGGTCCTGAGCTGGGAGGAGATCGGCCGGCTCAAGCCCGTCGCCCCGTCGATGGGGATGATGCTGGAGACCACGTCGCGGCGGCTGCACGAGACCCGCGGGCTCGCGCACTTCGGGTCGCCCGACAAGGACCCGGAGGTCCGGCTGCGGGTGCTGGAGGACGCCGGGCGCCAGGCTGTGCCGTTCACCACCGGGCTGCTGGTCGGGATCGGCGAGACCCTGGAGGAGCGGGCCGACACGATCTTCGCGCTGCGGGCGACGATGCGCCGCTACGGCGCGGTGCAGGAGGTGATCGTCCAGAACTTCCGCGCCAAGCCCGACACCGCCATGCGCCACGCCGACGACCTGCCGCTGGACGACTACCGGGCGGCGATCGCGGTCACCCGGCTGGTGCTCGGTCCGCGTGCCCGGGTGCAGGCGCCGCCCAACCTGGTCGACGGCTCCGAGTGCGCTGCGCTGCTGGGGGCCGGCATCGACGACTGGGGCGGCGTCTCGCCGCTGACCCCCGACCACGTCAACCCGGAGCGGCCGTGGCCCTCGCTGGAGCGGCTGGCGTCGCTGACGGCGGCCGCCGGGCTGGAGCTGCGGCCGCGGCTGACGGTGCACCCGGAGTACGTCCGGGCAGGTGAGCCGTGGCTCGACCCCCGGATCTCGGCCCACGTGGCGGCGCTGGCGTCCGACGACGGGCTGGCGAAGGTCGGCGTACGACCCGTGGGCCTGCCGTGGCAGGAGCCGGACGGCGGCTTCGAGGCCGTCGGCCGGACCGACCTGCACAGCGAGGTCGACACGTCAGGTCGCACCGACGACCGGCGCTCGGACTTCGACTCGGTCTACGGCGACTGGGACGCGGTGCGCGAGGATGCGGCGGCCACGTCCGGGGGTTTCGAGGCTCAGGCGCCAGAGCGCCTTCGCACCTCAACCTCCGGCGGTGCTCGCACCTCGACCATCGCGGGTGCCGCCGCGCTGCGGGCGGCGGAGCGGGACCCGGCGGGGCTGACCGACGAGCAGGCGCTGGCGCTGATGACGGCCGACGGCGAGCTGCTCGACGAGGTGTGCCGGCTGGCCGACCAGCTGCGCCGGGAGACCGTCGGCGACGAGGTGACGTACGTCGTCAACCGCAACATCAACTTCACCAACGTCTGCTACGTCGGCTGCCGGTTCTGCGCGTTCGCCCAGCGGCGCACCGACGCCGACGCGTACTCGCTGTCGCTGGAGCAGGTCGCCGACCGGGCCGAGGAGGCCTGGCAGCTCGGCGCGACCGAGGTGTGCATGCAGGGCGGCATCGACCCCGAGCTCCCGGGCACCGCCTACTTCGACCTGGTCGCCGCGGTGAAGCGCCGGGTGCCGGAGATGCACGTCCACGCGTTCTCGCCGATGGAGATCGTCAACGGCGCCAGCCGTACCGGCCTGTCGGTCGAGGACTTCCTGGTCAAGGCCCGCGAGGCCGGTCTCGACACCGTCCCGGGCACCGCCGCGGAGATCCTCGACGACGAGGTGCGGTGGGTGCTCACGAAGGGCAAGCTCCCGGCCAGCACCTGGGTCGACGTGGTGTCCACGGCCCACCGGGTGGGGCTGCGCTCGAGCTCGACGATGATGTACGGCCACGTCGACCACCCGCGCCACTGGGTCCAGCACCTGCGGGTGCTCCGCCGGATCCAGGACGAGACGGGCGGGTTCACGGAGTTCGTGCCACTGCCCTTCGTCCACACCTCCTCGCCGATCTACCTCGCCGGCGTCGCCCGGCCCGGCCCCACGCTGCGCGACAACCGGGCCGTCCACGCCCTCGCCCGGATCATGCTGCACGGCGCGATCGACCACGTGCAGACCAGCTGGGTCAAGCTCGGCACGGACGGCACCCGCTCGATGCTGCAGGCCGGTGCCGACGACCTCGGCGGGACGCTGATGGAGGAGACGATCTCGCGGATGGCCGGCTCCGCCCACGGCTCGGCCCGTACCGTCGAGGAGCTCACCGAGATCGCCGCCGGCATCGGCCGCCCGGTCCGCGAGCGCACCACGACGTACGGCATCCCGGTCCGCACCGACTGAGTCGTCCGGCCGCTCAGCCGGCCGGCGTCACGCCCCGCACGAACCCGCCGGAGGCGATCTGCTGGCCGCCCACCCACACGTCCGCGACGTCGGCGTCGGAGGCCAGCGCGAAGATCTTGCCGAGGGCCTCCTCGGCGGAGTCGGTGTGGCGCAGGCCGATGTCGAGCTCGGTCCCGCGGACCGGCCGCAGGCAGATCGCGTCGAACTCCTTGCCGACCGAGAGGTCGCCGGTCCGGTCGGCCAGTCCCAGCGCGCGGGCGCCGGCGGCGGTCGCCAGGTGGAGCAGGTGGGCGGGTGTCAGCGGCAGCCCGTCGGGGCCGAGCAGGCGCTGCATGAAGTACGCCTGCAGCCCCTCCTTGAACAGCGAGAAGCCGGTGCCGGCACCGACGTCGGAGCCGAGGGCGACGGGGACGCCGTGGTCGACGTGGCGGGTGAGCGGGAACAGTCCGCTGCCGAGCGCGGAGTTGCTCGAGGGGCAGTGGGCGACGGCCGTGTGGCGCGCGGCGAGCAGGTCGAGCTCGACGTCGGAGGCGTGCACGTTGTGGGCGAGGACGGAGCGCTCGCCGAGCAGGCCGGGGCGGTCGTACGTGCCGGTGTAGTGGTCGTCGGAGCCGAAGAGCCGGCGCACCTCGGCCACCTCGGCGAGGTTCTCGTTGACGTGGGAGGTGAACCACGCGCCGCCGATGTCGGACACCGCGGCCGCGCACGCCTCGAGCATCGCCTCGCTCGCCGACAGCGAGAACCGGGGCGTGACCGCGTAGCGGACCCGACCGTCGCCGTGCCAGCGGCAGGCGAGCGCGAGCGACTCCTCGTGGGCGCGCTCGGGGGTCGTCAGCAGCGGCTCGGGCAGGCCGCGGTCGCTGACGACCAGGCCGCTGGTGATCCGCAGCCCGTGGCGCTGCGCGACGGTGAACAGCTGGTCGACCGCGCCGGCGAAGTGGGAGCCGAAGACCAGCGCGGTGGTGGTGCCGGCGGCGACCAGGCTCTGGCAGAACTCCTCGGCCACGACCGCGGCGTAGTCGTCGGAGGCCAGCCGCTGCTCCTCCGGCAGCGCGCACCGGTCGAGCCACTCCAGCAGCGGCATGCCCAGCGCGCCGATGACCCGGACCTGCGGGTAGTGCACGTGGGTGTCCACCAGCCCGGGCAGCAGCCAGCCGTCACGCAGGTCGACCACGAGGCCGTCCGGGTCGTGGTGGCGTACGTCGGAGAGCGGTCCGCGCGCCACGATCACCCCGTCGACCACCACCAGCGCGCAGTCGTCGGAGCTGCGCAGCAGACCGCCGGTGAACGGGTCGTCCGGGACGTCGAGGACCCGCGCCCGGTAGGTCGTCACCGAGGGGTCCGCTCGCCGACGGCGGGGGCGAACGAGGCGACCAGCGAGGACGCGACGGCGAGCGCGATGACCGCGGGCTCCTTGCCGACCAGGCCGGGATCGCCGATCGGCGTGGTGATCCGGTCGATCTCCTCCTCGGCGTGGCCCTCGACGCGCAGCCCCTGCCGGAAGCGGGCCCACTTCGCGGCCGAGCCGATCAGCCCGATGCTGCCGAGGTGGGCGCAGCGCAGCGCCGCGTCGCACAGCGCGAAGTCCTCGGCGTGGTCGTGGGTCAGCACCAGCACCCGGGTGCCGGCGGGGACGCTGCCCAGCACCAGCTCGGGCACCGGCGCGTGGTGGACGTGGACGGTGGCCAGCGCGTCGTCGAGGCACGCCAGCCGCTCGTCGGCGAGCTGGTCGGCGCGGGAGTCGACCAGGTGCAGCTCGAGGTCGTGCCGGGCCAGCACCCGCGCCAGCTCGAGCCCGACGTGGCCGACGCCGAAGACGGCGACCGCGGGCACCACCGGCAACGGCTCCAGCAGCAGCGTCACCTCACCGCCGCAGCACTGCCGGCCGTGGTCCGCACGAGCCTTGTCGGAGAGCGCGACCACCAGCGACTCCGGCGTCGTCGCCCCGGAGTCGAGCGTCGCTCGTGCTCGCGCGACCGCGGTCTCCTCCAGGTTGCCGCCGCCCACGCTGCCCCAGGTGTCGCGCGCGGAGACGACCATCTTGGCGCCCGCCGCGCGGGGTGCGTGACCGCGTACGTCGGCGAGCGTCACCAGCACCCCGGCGACCCGCTCGCGTCGCAGCCGGGAGACGGCCTCGGTCCAGTGCATCTCAGTCCCCCTCGCCCGCGGCCCGGCTGGTGGTGGCGGCAGCGTGCTCCGACCGCGGCCGCAGCAGCGGCCGGTCCGCGTCCGGCTGCTCCGGCTCGACGCCCGGAGCACCCTCGGTGGGCCGGCGACCGCCCGCCCGGGCCTGCTCGATCGCCCACCAGACCTGCTCCGGGGTCGCGGGCGAGGCGAGGTCGACGCTGGTGCCCGGTGGCCCGAAGGCCGCCGCCGCCTCGCGCAGCGCCTCGCGTACGGAGAAGGCGAGCATCAGCGGCGGCTCCCCGACCGCCTTGGAGCCGTAGACGACCCCGTCCTCGTGGGCGTGGTCGAGCAGCGCGACGTTGAGCTCGGCGGGCATCTCGGAGAACGCCGGCAGCTTGTAGGTCGAGGCCGCCTGGGTCGTCAGCCGGCCGCGGGAGTCGCCGTCGGACTCGTCCCAGCGCAGGTCCTCGAGCGTCAGCCAGCCCGCGCCCTGGACGAACCCGCCCTCGATCTGGCCGAGGTCGACCAGCGGTGACAGCGAGTCGCCGACGTCGTGGACGATGTCGACCCGGCGGGTGGTGTAGCCGCCGGTGAACCCGTCGACCTCGACCTCGGTCGCGGCGACGCCGTAGGCGAAGTACTTGAACGGGTGGCCGCGCATCACGGTGGAGTCCCAGTGGAGCCCCTCGGTCCGGTAGAAGCCGGCCGCCCACAGCTGGACCCGCGAGAAGTACGCCTCGCGCACCAGCTCCTCCCAGGGCAGCTCGCGCCCGGCGCGCACCCGCTCCAGCCGCGCCAGGACCTGGTCGCAGGCGTCCTTGACGGCACCGCCGTTGAGGTCTGCGCCGGAGCTCGCAGCGGTGGCCGAGGTGTTGGGCACCTTGTCCGTACGGGTCGGCGCCAGCCGTACCCGCTCCAGCGGCACCCCCAGGGCGGTCGCGGCGACCTGCAGCATCTTGGTGTGGAGGCCCTGGCCCATCTCGGTGCCGCCGTGGTTGACCAGCACCGAGCCGTCCTTGTAGACGTGCACCAGCGCACCGGCCTGGTTGAAGGCGGTGAAGTTGAACGAGATCCCGAACTTCACCGGCGTCAGGGCGAGCCCGCGCCTCCGGTGCGGGTGGCCGGCGTTGAACGCCGCGACCTCCCGCCGCCGGCGCGCGACGTCGGCACCGGTCAGCAGCTGCTCCCAGGCGACGGCGAGCCGGTCGGCGTGCCGCACCGGCTGGCCGTACGGCGTGTCCTGCCCGTCGACGTAGAAGTTGCGCCGCCGCAGCTCGACCGGGTCGAGGCCCAGCAGCGGCGCGCACCGGCCGAGCACGTCCTCGATCACGAGCATCCCCTGCGGGCCGCCGAACCCGCGGAACGCGGTCTGCGAGGTCTTGTGGGTCTGCGCGACCCGGCCGTGGACGCGCACGTGCGGGATCCAGTACGCGTTGTCGACGTGGCACAGCGCCCGCGCCAGCACCGGCTCGGAGAGGTCGAGGCTCCAGCCGCCGTCGGAGGTCAGCGTCGCGTCCAGCGCCTGCAGCCGCCCCTCGGCGTCGAAGCCGACCCGCCACTCGGCGTGGAAGCCGTGCCGCTTGCCGGTCATCGTCATGTCCTGCTGGCGGGAGAGCCGGAGCCGCACCGGTCGTCCGGTCAGCGTCGCGCCCAGCGCGGCGACCGCGGCGAAGCCGTGGGGCTGCATCTCCTTGCCGCCGAAGCCACCGCCCATCCGCAGGCACTGCACGGTCACCGCATGGCTCGGGACGCCGAGGACGTGGGCGACGATCTCCTGGGTCTCGGTGGGGTGCTGGGTGCTGGACTGCACGAAGACCTGCCCGGCCTCGTCGACCAGCGCCAGCGAGCAGTGGGTCTCGAGGTAGAAGTGCTCCTGCCCCGCCATCTCGGTCACGCCGCTGAAGACGTGGCTCGCCCCGGCGATCCCGGTCTCGACGTCGCCCCGCTCGACCGTCGGCTGGCCGCCCTGGAAGGAGTGCGCGGCGATCGCCTCGCGCAGCCCCACGACCGACGGCAGCGGCTCCCAGTCGACCTCGACGGCCGCGGCGCCCAGCCGGGCCGCCTCGGCGGACTCGCCGAGCACCCAGCAGACGGCGTGGCCGACGAACATCACCTCGTCCGGGAACAGCGGCTCGTCGTGCTTGACCCCCGCGTCGTTGACGCCGGGCACGTCGTCGACGGTCAGCACCCGCACCACTCCCTCGACGTCGTACGCCGGCCCGACCCGGAGGCCGGTGACCCGGGCGTGGGCGTGGGGCGAGCAGACCGGCTGCGCGTGCAGGACGTGGGGCGTGCGCTGCACGAGGTCGTCGGTGTACAACGCGTGGCCGGTGACGTGGAGCGCGGCGCTCTCGTGGGCGAGCTGCTCCCCCACCACGGCCCCCTCCGGCCGCTCCGACAGCGGTGTGCTCATCGGGGCCCCCCTCCTCCGGAGCCACGGTGGTCAGCGCCCTGCACCGCTGCGGGGGTTTCGAGGCTCAGGCCTTGGCGGCCTTCGCACCTCAACCTCCGACTCCGGCGCGCACCGGAGGTTGAGGTGCGAGGCGCCCCGGCGCCGAGCCTCGAAACCCCGGAACCGGGGGCAGGGCGGTGACCGCGGTGGTGCCGGCCCTGCCCACAGTCGCGGGGTTGAGGAGCAAGGGGCTCCACCACTGCCGGAGGTTGAGGTGCGAGGCGCCCCGGCGCCGAGCCTCGAAACCCCCGCACCCGCGCAGGGCGGTGACCGCGGTGGTGCCGGCCCTGCCCACAGTCGCGGGGTTTCGAGGCTCGCTCCGCTCGCACCTCGACCTCCGAAGCCACGACCACGCTCACGACGTCACCTCCGCGAACAGGCGCGGCAGCGCCGTGCCGAGCATGGCGGTCCGGTAGGCGGCGCTGGCGCGCATGTCGTCGATGGGGGTGCCCTCGCTCCGCAACACCTCGGCGGCGGCCGCCACCGTCTCCTCGGTCCACGGCCGACCCTCGAGCGCCCGCTCGGTCGCCCGCGCCCGCACCGGCGTGGCCGCGACACCGCCCAGCCCGATCCGCGCCCGGACGACGACGCCGTCGACGACGTCGAGCGCGAACCCGAGGGCGACGCTGGAGATGTCGTCCCAGCGCCGCTTGGCGATCTTGTGGAAGCCGACGACCGGGCTCGCCGGCAGCGGGACGCGTACGGCCCGGATGAGCTCGTGGGCCTCGCGCACGGTCTGCCGGTAGCCGGTGAAGAACTCAGCCAGCGGCACCTCCCGCTCGCCGCGCTCGGAGACCAGGACCACGGCCGCCTCGAGGGCGAGCAGCGCCGGGGCGGTGTCGCCGATCGGCGAGGCGGTGGCGAGGTTGCCGCCGAGGGTCGCACCGTTGCGGATCAGCCGGGAGGCGAACTGCGGCCACATCTGGTCCAGCAGCGGGAGCCGACCCGCAAGCAGCCGCTCCAGCTCGGAGAGGGTGAGCGCCGCGCCGAGCGTGGCCGACTCCCCGGTCACCTCGAAGCCCCGGAGCTCCGGCAGCCGGTCGACGGCGAGCACCGTCGCCGCCCGCCGGCCGCGGAGGTTGACCTCGACCCCCCAGTCGGTGCTGCCGGCGACGACGACCGCGTCGGGGCGCTCGGCCAGCAGCGCCAGTGCCTCGCCGAGGTCGGCGGGCCGGGCGAAGCCGCCGTCGCGTGCCTCGAGCCGGGTGGCGACGACGTCCGGGGCGGGCTCGGCGAGCCGGGTCGCGAGCGGGTCGGCCGGGTCGGGGTCGCCCAACGCCCACGCGGCGTCGCGGATCGGACGGTAGCCCGTGCAGCGGCACAGGTTGCCGCCGAGCGCGTGCAGGTCGAAGCCGTTGGCTCCCTGCTCACCGGGGTGCTCGCGGTCGGGGTCCCCGGGAGCGCGGTCCCGCCGGTAGAACTCCGCGGCCATGCTGCACACGAAGCCGGGCGTGCAGTAGCCGCACTGGGAGCCGCCACGCTCGGCCAGCTCCCGCTGCACGGGGTGCAGGTCGTCGGGGCTGCCGAGCCCCTCCGCCGTCACGACCTCCTGCCCGTCGTACGCCGCCGCGGGCACCAGGCAGGCGTTGAGCGCCGTCCACTGCGTGCCGTCGCGGTGGTCACGACCGTCGGGCCGCGCCACCATCACCGAGCAGGCGCCGCACTCCCCCTCGGCGCACCCCTCCTTGGCGCCGGTCGCGCCGGTGTCGCGCAGGAAGTCGAGCAGGCTCGCGTGGACGCGGGTGCCGGCCAGCGGTCGCGGCGTGCCGTTGACGGTGATCGTCGGCGTCCGGCTCATCAAGGTTCCTCCACGCAGGCAGGTCGGCTCCGGCGCATGGTTCGGGCACACCGCGGGAGTCGGTTATCCATGCCGAACGACGGCCCGCACCTCGCAGTCTACGTGAGCGGCGTCACAGCCACGGACGCGCCGGTCGACGCGTCACCGTCGCGTTTAACCACACTATTTGTATAGTTTCACTTGCCTTTGGATCGACCGCGAGGAGCAGCACCATGACCCTGACCCACCCGGTTTTCGACACCACCGTCACGGTCCGCCCCCTCGGCGGCCGGATCGGCGCCCGGATCGACGGCGTCCGCCTCGGCGGCGACCTCGACCCCGCCTCGGTCGCCCAGGTCCGCGACGCGTTGCTGCGCCACAAGGTCGTCTTCTTCCGCGGCCAGCACCACCTCGACGACGACGGCCACGCCGACTTCGCCGAGCTGATGGGGCCGCTCACCTCCGCGCACCCGACCGTCAACACCGGCAGCGCCCGGGTGCTCCGGCTCACCGCCAACCAGGGCATGGCCGCCAACGCCTGGCACACCGACGTGACCTTCGTCGACCGGGTGCCGGCGATCAGCGTGCTGCGCGGCATCACGATCCCGCCGTACGGCGGCAACACCGTCTGGGCCAACACCGCCGCGGCGTACGCGGGACTGCCCGCGCCGCTGAAGGCGCTGGTCGAGAACCTGTGGGCGGTCCACACCAACAGCTACGACTACGCGCAGCGCGACGAGGAGCACGACCAGCCGGACGCCCACTACACGCGCGAGGACTTCACCTCGCAGCTGTTCGAGACCCGCCATCCTGTGGTCCGGGTGCACCCCGAGACCGGCGAGCGCACGCTGGTGCTCGGACACTTCCTCAAGAGCTTCGACGGTCTGACCTCCTCGGAGTCCGCGACCCTGTTCCAGCTGCTGCAGAACCGGGTCACCAAGCTCGAGAACACGCTGCGTTGGACCTGGGAGCCGGGCGACGTCGCGATGTGGGACAACCGCGCGACGCAGCACTACGGGGTCGCCGACTTCGGGACCGAGCCCCGCGAGATGCGGCGGATCACCGTCGCCGGCGACATCCCGGTCTCCGTCGACGGCCGGCGCAGCGAGGTGCTGCTGGGCGACGCCTCGGCCTACGCGCGCCTCGACGAGCTGATCAGCTGAGGAGTCACAGGATCGGCGACCCGGTGAGCCGGGCGTGCCGGTTGACGTCCTTGTAGAGCAGGTAGCGGAACCGGCCCGGCCCGCCGGCGTAGCAGGCCTGCGGGCAGAAGGCGCGCAGCCACATGAAGTCACCGGCCTGCACCTCGACCCAGTCGCGATTGAGCAGGTAGACGGCCTTGCCCTCCAGGACGTAGAGCCCGTGCTCCATCACGTGGGTCTCCGGGAACGGGATCGAGCCGCCGGGTTCGAAGCTCACGATGTTGACGTGCATGTCGTGGCGTACGTCCCCTGGGTCGACGAACCGCTGGGTGGCCCAGGTGTCGGTGCCGGGCATCGGCTCGGGCGCGACGTCGTCCTCGTGGGTGACGAACGGCTCGGGAGCCTCGAGGTCGTCGACGGGCTCGTAGGTCTTGCGGATCCAGTGGAAGGTCATCGTGGCGTCCCCGGCGTTGCGCAGCGACCAGTCGGTCGCGGCAGGCAGGTAGACGTAGCTGCCGGGCCGCAGCCGGTGGGTGTCGCCCGCGATCCGCAGCACCGGGTCGCCGTCCACCACGAACAGCACCGACTCGGCACGGACGTCGTCGTCGGGACGGTCGCTGCCGCCGCGGGGACCGACCTCGACGACGTACTGGCTGAAGGTCTCGGCGAACCCGGACAGCGGCCGGGCCAGCACCCAGGCGCGGGTGTCGTCCCAGTGCGGGAGCCGACTGGCGACGATGTCGCGCATGGTGCCGCGCGGGAGGACGGCGTACGCCTCGGTGAACACCGCCCGGTCGGTCGTCAGCTCGTCCTGCCCGGGCAGTCCGCCCCGGGGCACGTAGTAGCTCATGCCTCTCCCCTCCGCAGCAGCCGGCCCGTGGGCCGACTCCCCTCCACCTGCACCCCGCGCAGCCAGGTCTGCCGCACGGTGCCGGTGAGCGTACGCCCGGCGTACGCGGTGACGGGGTTGCGGTGGTGGAGCGTCGCCGGATCGACCGTGAACGACGCCTCGGGGGCCAGCACGCAGAGGTCGGCGTCGTGGCCGACGGCGAGCCGGCCCTTGCGCCGCAGCCCGACCAGGTCGGCCGGCCCCTCACACATCCAGCGGACGACGTCGGCGAGCCCGTGGCCGCGGCGCCGGGCCTCGGTCCACACCGCCGGCAGCCCGAGCTGGACGGACGCGATGCCGCCCCAGGCGTCCCCGAAGTCGCCGCTGTCGAGGCGCTTCAGCGAGGTGGTGCACGGCGAGTGGTCGGAGACCACCAGGTCGAGGGTGCCGTCGGCGAGAGCGGCCCACAGCAGGTCGCGGTTGCCGGCGTCGCGGATCGGGGGGCAGCACTTGAACTCGGTGTGGCCGTCGGCGACGTCGTCGCCGGTCAGCGCCAGGTAGTGGGGGCAGGACTCCACGGTCAGCCGCACGCCCCGCTCGCGTGCAGCGCGGATCGTCGGCAGCGCGTCGGCGGCCGAGAGGTGGACAACGTGGACCCGGGCGCCGGTGTCCGCGGCGGCGGCCACCAGTCGCTCGATCGCCACCAGCTCCGCACGCGGCGGGCGGGTGGCGACGAAGTCGGCGTACGCACGGCTGTGCAGCGGGGCGGGGTCGATCTCGCCCTCGTCCTCGGCGTGCACCACCAGCAGCGCGTCCAGCCGGGCCAGCTCGGCCAGCGCCTCGCGGAGCCCGGCGTCGTCGAGGTGCGGGAACTCCTCCACCCCGGACGGCAGCAGGAAGCACTTGAAGCCCATCACCCCGGCGTCGTGCAGCGGGGCGAGGTCGGGGACGTTGCCGGGCACGGCGCCACCCCAGAACCCCACGTCGACGTGGACCCGGCCGCGGGCGGCGTCCTGCTTGACCTGCAGCGCACCGGCCGTGGTGGTCGGCGGGACCGAGTTGAGCGGCATGTCGACGACCGTCGTCACGCCCCCGGCAGCCGCCGCCCGGGTCGCGGAGTCGAACCCCTCCCACTCGGTGCGGCCGGGCTCGTTGACGTGGACGTGGGTGTCGACGAGGCCCGGCAGCAGCACCTCGTCCGGTGCGAGCTCGACGGTCTGGGTCGCGGTGGCCGACGGGTCGGCGTCGAGCGTCACGATCCGGCCCTCACGCACCCCGATCGCCACCGGGCGCTCGACGCCGCCCACGACCGCACGAGCGGCGCGGACGACGAGGTCGTGGTCAGCTGCCACGGTAGGTCGAGTAGCCGTACGGGCTCAGCAGCAGCGGTACGTGGTGGTGCTCGTCGGCCCGGATCGAGAAGGCGATCACGACCTCGGGGTAGAACGGCCCCTCCACGGCGAAGCGGAGCCGGTAGGTCCCCGTCGCCAGGTCACCACCCAGCGAGCCCACCCGGCCGTCGTCGTCGGTCACGCCCTCGGCCAGCGACACCCCGTCGGCGTCGAGCAGCGAGACCGGGATGCCGCCGGCCGGCCGGCCGGCGGCGGTGTCGAGGACGTGCGTGCTCAGCGTGGCCATCACTGCACCATCCCCTCGAGCCGCAGCAGCGCGATCTCGCGCAGCTGGGTCACGGTCTCCTCGCGCTCGGTGGCGTCGTCGTGGTCGAGGCGCCGGGTCAGCTCGGCGAGGATCTCCTCGGCGTCGCGGCCGGCGGCGCGGATCAGGAAGACCCGGTCGAAGCGCGCCTCGTACGCCCGGTTGCCCTCCGCCAGCCGGGCGGTGACGCCGGAGTCGCCGTGGTCGACCCCGGACTGCTCGCGGGCGGAGTGGGCGGCGTCGTGCCCGGCGCCGGCGCGCTCGCCGATCCGCGGGTGGCGCGCCAGCGCCGAGGCCAGCTCGTCGTCGGAGAGCGACCCGGCGGCGGTCGCCGCCACGTGGGTCAGCGCGCCGGTGTCGGCGTACGGGCGGCCGACCAGGACCGTGTCGACCCAGCGCTCGACGTCGAGACAGGCGGCCAGCCGCTCGCAGGCCGCCGGGTCCGGCAGCGCGTTGAACTCCTCGAGCGGCATCGGCCCGGTCACGCGTCGTCCCGGGCGACGGTCGCCTCGATCAGGCCGTACGGGCGGTCGGCGGCGATGAAGACCTCGCCGTCGTTGGCGAGGCCGAACGGCGAGAGGTCGACGAGGTGGTGGTGCTTGTTGGGCGCGACGAACGAGACCTCGGCCACGCCGGGCTGCCGCTCCAGCACCGTGCGGCCCATCACCCAGAGCGTCTCCTGCAGCGCCCGGCTGTAGGTCGTGGCGAACGACTCGAGCAGCGTCGACCGGACCTCGCCGTACGCGGCGTTCCAGTCGACGCCCGCCTCGAGAGCCGTCGCCGACCAGGTCCAGCCGGCCGTCAGCGAGGTGGCGAGGACCCGGTCGTCGGCCTCCGGGAGCGTGGTGAACTCGTCCTTCAGGAAGCCCCGGAACTCCGAGCCGGTCGACTTCAGCACCACCAGGTCGGTGAGGCCGGAGGCGACGGTCGCCGCGTCGCGGGTGACGTCGACCTCGGTGGTCCGCACCTCGCCACCGCGGCGGACGAACGCGTGGTCGTGGCCCTCCCAGGTGTCGCCGCCGACGAAGATCCGGTCCCAGGCGTGCTCCTCGACCCGGACCAGGGCGCCGGTCGCGGCCGGGGTGGCCGTGAGCAGCCGTCGCCCGAGCGCGAGCGCGTAGTCCTCGATCGAGCCGACGCCGTGCTGCTTGGCGTAGGCGAAGGCGGTGTTCTTCTGGGTGTCGGTCGGCAGCACCGCGGACTGGTCGCCGTCGACGTGGGCGGCCTCGAAGTCGCCGCGCAGCGACGTCGAGACGTTGAGGTCGTGGATCTCGTGGCGGTCGGTGTCGCGCACGATGCGGACGACGCGGGTCTCGGCCTTGCCGTAGCGGTTGGCCCCCAGCCGGATCCCCACGGTCAGTGCCCGTCCCCCGGCCGGCGTGCCATCACCATCAGCGTCCCCGGCTCCAGCCCGGTCGCGGCGACGACCTCGGCCTCCGAGAACGCCCCGCAGTCGAGGCCGCGGACGACGTAGTCGGAGAGCGCGCGCGCCGTCGCCGGCTCGTCGAGGATCGAGGAGTCCTCGCGCCCGACGTAGGCGCGGAGCCGGTCGGCGGCCGCCTCGAAGCCGTCCCGGAAGAAGGCGTACGTCGCGGCGTACCGCGTGGGCAGCTGGGCCGGGTGGAGGTCCCAGCCCTGGTAGAAGCCGCGTTCGAGCGAGCGCCGGACCAGCCGTACGTGCTCGCGCCACGCGGGGAGCAGCTGGTCGCCCACCGGCAGCCGGTTGGTGGACCCGTCGGAGAGCCGGACGCCGGTGCCGGCGGCGGCCACCTGCATCACGGTCTTGGCGTGGTCGGCGGCGGGGTGGTCGAGCGCCTGCTGGCCGGCGGCGATGCCGCAGGCGGCGCTGTAGTCGTAGGTGCCGTAGTGGAAGGCCGTGAGCCGGCCGTCCGCCGCCCGGATCATCCGGGAGAGCGGGACCTGGCCCTTGGCGCCCAGCACCGACTGCGGCGTCTCGACCTGGACCTCGAACAGCAGCCGGCCGGCGAGGTCCTTCTCGACGTGGTCGCACGCCAGCGCCATCGCCTCGACCTGGTCGGGCGAGGTGACCTTGGGGAGGGTGACGACGAAGTCGTCGGGGACCCGGCCCAGCGCCTCGAGGAAGCGCACCAGGGTCCGGAGGCCCCGCTGCCGGGTGGCCGGCTCGAAGCTGCGGATCCGGATGCCGGTGAAGGGCGGGGCGCTGCCGTCGTCGAAGGCGGCGCCGAGGGCCTCGCCGGCCGCCTTGGCCGCCCGGTCCTCCTCCTCGTCGTCGCGGACGCCGTAGCCGTCCTCGAAGTCGATCCGGAGGTCCTCGACCGGCTCGCTGTCGAGCTTGGCGAGCACCAGCGCCATCACGTCCTCGTCGCCTCCGATCACGTCGAGGAACTCCTCGGCGTGCTCGAGGACCACCTGCTCGGCCTCACGACCGACGTCGTGGACGGTCCGCTCGTGGAACCGGTCGGCGGGCAGGTAGAGCGTCTGCACGGGCTGGCGGCCGGGGCGCTCGCCCGGGTAGTGCCGCGCCAGTGACTCGTCGGCGTCGGCGAGGAGCTCGTCGAGCTCGGCCGTCAGCGCGTCCAGGTCCATGCCCCGGGACTCTAGTCCCGTACCCGCGTTGCACGGTGGGCGGCACGACGGGTTGCATGGAGGCATGACGACCCGCCACCGCATCGCCCTGATCCCCGGGGACGGCATCGGCACCGAGGTGCTGCCCCCCGCCTGCGCCGTCCTCGACGCCGTCGGCCGCCGCCACGGACTGGAGTTCGACTACGACGAGTTCGACTGGTCCTGCCGGCGCTACCTCGCCGAGGGCGCCATGATGCCCGCCGACGGCCTCGACCGGATCAAGGGCCACGACGCCGTGCTGCTCGGCGCGGTCGGCTGGCCCGGCGTCCCCGACCACGAGTCCTTGTGGGGGCTGCTGATCCCGATCCGCCGCGAGTTCCAGCAGTACGTCAACCTGCGGCCGATCAAGGTCCTCGAGGGCGTGCCCAGCCCGCTGGTGCGCGGCACGTCGGAGGTCGACTTCGTCGTGGTCCGCGAGAACGTCGAGGGCGAGTACTCCGAGATCGGGGGCCGGCTCCACCGCGGCACCCCGGCCGAGATCGCCGTCCAGGAGTCGGTGTTCACGCGGGCCGGCACCGAGCGGATCATGGCGTACGCCTTCGACACCGCCCGGGAGCGCAACGGCTCCGTGGTCTCGGCCACCAAGTCCAACGGGATCATCCACACGATGCCGTTCTGGGACGAGATCGCGGCCGAGACCGGCGCGCGCTACCCCGACGTGAGCTGGCGGCAGGAGCACATCGACGCGCTGGTCGCCAAGGTCGTGCTCGACCCGACCCGGTTCGACGTGATCGTCGGGTCCAACCTGTTCGGCGACATCCTGAGCGACCTCGCCGGCGCGGTCGCCGGGAGCATCGGGATCGCCCCGGCGGCCAACCTCAATCCGTCGCGCGACTTCCCGTCGATGTTCGAGCCGGTGCACGGCTCCGCCCCCGACATCGCGGGCCAGGGCGTCGCCAACCCGCTCGGCGCGATCTGGTCGGCGTCGATGATGCTCGACCACCTCGGCCACCCCGAGGCGGCCGCGGAGGTCTTCGACTCGTTCGCGTCGGTGCTCGCCGCCGACGGCCCGCGCACCCGCGACCTGGGCGGCACGGCCGGGACCGAGGAGTTCACCCGGCTGGTGCTCGACGGGATCGCGAGTGGCTGAGCCGATGACCTCCGACCCGGACGCGCGCGGCGTCGACGTACGCCCGGTCGCCGACGCGGACATGGACGCGGTGCTCGCGATCTACGCCGAGGGACTCGCGACGCGCAACGCGACGTTCGAGACCGAGCTGCCGACCGCCGCCGAGCTGCGGGCGAAGTGGCTGCCGGACCTGGCCTGGGTCGCCGAGATCGACGGGGCGGTCGTCGGGTGGACCGCCGTGGTGCCGACGTCGACGCGGGCGTGCTACTCGGGGGTCGGCGAGACGTCGGTCTACGTGGCCGAGTCCGCGTGGGGCCGCGGGGTCGGCACGGCGCTGCTCCACACCCAGGTCAACGAGGCGGACGCCGCGGGGCTGTGGACGCTGCAGACCTCGATCTTCCCCGAGAACCGCGCCAGCCTGGCGCTGCACCACGCGGCCGGCTACCGCACGCTCGCGGTCCGGACCCGGATCGCGCGGCTCGACGGGGTGTGGCGCGACACGGTGCTGCTCGAGCGGCGCAGCGAGGCGGTCTGAGCGGCGCTCCTCGACGTCACTCGGTCAGGGCGTCGATGACGTCCTTGCTGTGGGTCAGCGGGATCCGGTTCCCCTCGAGCTCGATGCGCGACCCGCTCGCGGTGTCGACGAGCTCCAGGACGCGGACGTTGACCCGCTGGTGGACCTTCGCCTCCACGCCGGAGCGCGGCAGGCGGAACACGATGGCGCCGGCCTCACTGTGCCGGGTGGCCGCCGCGAAGCCGCAGACGTGCGTCTCGGTGACTCCGACGAGCATGGTGCCCGGGAGCCCGGACGCCGCGTCGTGGACATGCGCTCCGGCGAGTGCTCCCCCGGCCGTCCCGACGGAGTCGGCGAGCCCGCCCAACGACCCCGTCAGGCTGTCGCCGACGAGTCCTCCGGCGAACATGCTCCCCGTGTGGCCGCGCGGCATGAACTGACCGGCGGCGATCACGTTCTCGGGTACCCCGAGATCGCGCAGGGCGGTCTCGACGGTCTGGACCATCTTCTCCTCGGACACGATCCTGATCCCTCCGCATGCACCTGGTCCGGGTCACCATCGTGCCCCGCGGCGGAAGGGACCGCCACCTGCGATCGGGCAGCAGGCGACCCGGCCTACTCCCACTCGATGGTGCCGGGCGGCTTGCTGGTGATGTCGAGGGCGACCCGGTTGACCTCGGCCACCTCGTTGGTGATCCGGGTCGAGATCGTCTCGAGCACGTCGTACGGGAGCCGCGCCCAGTCGGCGGTCATCGCGTCCTCGGAGGTGACCGGACGCAGCACGACCGGGTGGCCGTACGTCCGGCCGTCGCCCTGGACGCCGACCGACCGGACGTCGCCGAGCAGCACCACCGGGAACTGCCAGATGTCGCGGTCGAGGCCGGCGGCGGTGAGCTCCTCGCGGGCGATCAGGTCGGCGCGGCGCAGGATGTCGAGCCGCTCGCGGGTGACCTCGCCGATGATCCGGATGCCGAGGCCGGGGCCGGGGAACGGGTGCCGCCACACCATGGTGGGCGGGAGCCCGAGCTGCTCGCCGACGGCGCGGACCTCGTCCTTGAACAGGGTGCGCAGCGGCTCGACCAGCTCGAACTGCAGGTCGTCGGGCAGCCCGCCGACGTTGTGGTGCGACTTGATGTTGGAGGTGCCGGCGCCGCCGCCGGACTCCACCACGTCGGGGTAGAGCGTGCCCTGGACGAGGTAGGCGGTGGCCTGCGCACCGGAGGCGAGGTCGCCGAAGACGCGTACCTCGGCGGCCTCGAAGGTACGGATGAACTCGCGGCCGATGATCTTGCGCTTCTCCTCGGGGTCGCTGACCCCGTCGAGCGCGTCGAGGAACTGGTCGGCGGCGTCGACCACGTCGAGGTCGCTGAAGACCGCCTCGAAGTCGCGCCGTACCTGCTCGGTCTCGCCGTGCCGCATCATCCCGTGGTCGACGTAGACGCAGGTGAGCCGGTCGCCGATGGCGCGCTGCACGATCGCCGCCGCGACGGCGGAGTCGACGCCACCGGAGAGGGCGCAGATCGCGCGGCCCTCGCCGACCTGCTCGCGGATCCGCTCGACCTGCTCGTCGATGATGTTGAGCATCGTCCAGGTCGGGCGGCAGCCGGCGATCTCGAGCAGGAAGTGCTCGAGCACCCGCTGCCCGTGCTCGGTGTGCATCACCTCGGGGTGCCACTGCACCCCGGCCATCCGGCGCCCGACGTCCTCGAAGGCGGCCACCGGCGTCACGGCCGTGGAGGCCAGCACGTCGAAGCCGGCCGGGGCGCCGGTCACGGAGTCGCCGTGGGACATCCACACGGTGTGGGCCTCCGGGAGGCCGTCGAGCAGGGTGCCGTCGCGGCTGATCGTGACCCGGGTGCGGCCGTACTCGCGGGCACCGGTCGCGGACACCTCGCCGCCCAGGCCGCGGGCCATCAGCTGGAAGCCGTAGCACATCCCGAACACGGGGACGCCGGCCTCGAACAGGGCCGGGTCGATGCCCGGCGCGCCCTCGGCGTACACGCTGGAGGGGCCGCCGGAGAGCACGATCGCGTCGGGCTCGCGGGCGAGCATCTCGGCGACCGGCATGGTGTGGGGCACGATCTCGGAGTAGACGTTGGCCTCACGTACCCGCCGGGCGATCAGCTGGGCGTACTGGGCACCGAAGTCGACCACCAGGACCAGGTCGTGCTCGGGAGCGTCCGACATGACCGCAGCCTATCCGGGGCCACTGGGCGGCGCCCTGCACGGGTGCGGGGGTCTCGAGGCTCGGGCCTGGCGGCCCTCACACCTCGACCTCCGGCGGCCCCGGAGGTTGAGGTCGAGCGCACGATCGACCTCCCGCGGCCCCAGAGGCTCCGGATGTTGAGGTGAGCACGATCGACCTCCGGCGGCTCCGGCGGCTCCGCATGTTGAGGTACGCACGATCGACCTCCGGCGGCTCCGGAGGTTGAGGTGCGAGCGCAGCGAGCCTCGAAACCCCGGGACCTTGGGCAGGGCGGTGACCGAGGCCCTGCACAGGTGCGGGGGTCTCGAGGCTCAGGCCTTGGCGGCCTTCGCACCTCAACCTCCGGCTCCGGAGGTTGAGGTGCGAGCGCAGCGAGCCTCGAAACCCCGGAAGCGGTGCAGGGCGGCGACCGGGGTCGGCCCGGAGATGGGTCAGGGCCCGGCCGGGGAGGGAGGGTGGCCGGGCCCTGAGTCGTCCACGTGACCTGCAGGGGCAGCACGTGGACCCATCCGACCCGGTTCACGGAGGGAGCATGTGTCGACCGGGTCCTGCTGGTGCAACGAGGCCTCTGAAGGGGGGTTACGCGAGTTCCAGAAGTTTTTTCGCGGGGCTCACGTGACGTCGACGATGGGCAGCCGGAGCGCCGCCGGAGCGTGGTCCGGGACCACTGGCGAGCGGGGTGCGACCGGCTCCATCTGTTCGTACGCCGACCCCAGCGCGGGGCGCGGATCCGCCTCGCCGCGGTTGGGCCAGTACGCCATCGCGCGCTCGGCCTGGGCGGTGATCGTGAGCGAGGGGTTGACCCCGAGGTTGGCCGAGATCGCGGACCCGTCGACGACGTGCAGGCCGGGGTGCCCGTAGACCCGCTGGTAGGCGTCGACGACGCCGGACTCCGGCGAGTCGCCGATCGCGCAGCCGCCGATGAAGTGGGCGGTCAGCGGCCGGTCGAACGGGTCGCCGATCGACCCGCCGGCGGTGCCGCCCATCGCCTCGGCCATCCGGCGTACCGCCTCGTTGCCGGCCGGGATCCAGGTGGGGTTCGGCCTGCCGTGGCCCTGCCGCGACGTCAGCCGCCAGCCGGCCGGGGTCCGGGTGAGGTAGGTCGTGATCGAGTTGTCGAGCGACTGCATGACCAGCGCGATCACGGTCCGCTCCGACCAGTGCCGGAAGTCGTAGAACGAGCGGGCGTTGCGGCGCTGCGCCCACAGCTCGCGCAGCCACGACCGCCAGCGCGGCAGCGGACCGTCGCCGTCGGTGAGCACGGTCTGCATCAGCGCCATGAAGTTGGAGCCGCGGCCGTATCGCACCGGCTCGATGTGGGTGTCGGCGTCGGGGTGGAAGGAGGAGGTGATGGCGACGCCGGTGCTGTAGTCGACCGAGGTGTCGGGAGCGATCGCCCCGAGGATCGACTCCGAGTTGGTACGGGTGAGGTGGCCGAGCCGGTCCGAGAGCCGCGGCAGGTCGCCCTCCAGCTTGAGCCGGTGGAGCAGCTTCTGGGTGCCGAGCGAGGCCGCCGAGAACACCACCTCGTCGGCCGTGAACGTCGTCACCGCCGTACGCCGCGACAGCTTGGCCTTGGTCCAGCGGGCCTGCACCTCGTAGCCGCCACCCTCCCGCGGCCGGACCCGGGTGGCGGTCGTGAGCGGGTGGACGGTGGCGCCGTGCTGCTCGGCGAGCCAGAGGTAGTTCTTGACCAGGGTGTTCTTCGCGTTGTGGCGGCAGCCGGTCATGCACTCGCCGCAGTTGCGGCACGGGTTGCGGTCGGGCCCCACGCCCCCGAAGTACGGGTCGGCCACCTGCTGGTCCGGGTCGGCGCCGGGCCCGCCGAAGAACACCCCGACCGGCGTGGGGTGGAACGTCTCGGCGACGCCCATGTCGCCGGCGACCTTCTCCATCACCTCGTCCGACGGCGTGCGGACCGGGTTGTCGACGACGCCGAGCATCCGCTTCGCCTGGTCGTAGTAGGGCGCGAGCTCGGTCTTCCAGTCGGTGATGTGCGCCCACGACGGGTCGCGGTAGAAGGCGTCGAGCGGCTCGTACAGCGTGTTGGCGTAGACCAGCGATCCGCCGCCGACGCCCGCACCGGCGACGATCATGCAGTCCTTGACCATGTCGATGCGCTGGATGCCGTACATACCCAGCGCCGGCGCGAACAGGTACTTCTTGCGATCCCACGACGTCGCGGGCAAGTCGGCGTCGTCGAACCGGTCACCCGCCTCGAGGACCCCGACGCGGTAGCCCTTCTCGGTGAGCCGCAGCGCCGTGACCGAGCCGCCGAACCCCGACCCGATCACCAGGACGTCGTAGTGCACGGGTCACGGCCTCCCGAGCTTCTTCATCAGCCGCAGCTGCGCGTTCATCACACGGGCGTACGCCCGGTCGGACATGCCGTACATCGGCGCGAACCGGATCAGCCGCTGCGTGGCGACCGCCTGCGACTCGGTGTAGCGGTGGATCCCCTCCGGGCCCTGCCGCCGCCCCATGCCGGACTGCCGCATCCCGCCCATCGGCGAGTCGATGCTGGCGAACGTCGCGCCGAACGCCTCGTTGATGTTGACCGTCCCGCACAGCACGTGCCGCGCGACCAGCCGCGCCCGGGCACCGTCCTGGCTGTAGATCGACGCGTTCAGGCCGTACTCCCCCGCGTTGGCCCGCGCGACCGCGTCCGCCTCGTCGTGGAACCGGTAGAGCGCGATCACCGGCCCGAACGTCTCGTCCCCGAAGCAGGACATCTCGGGCGTCACGCCCTCGAGGATCGTCGGCTCGAAGAAGTACGGCCCGAGGTCCGGCCGCGCCCGGCCACCGGTCAGCACCCGCGCCCCCTTGGCGACGGCGTCCTCGACGTGGGCGGTGACGGTGTCGAGCTGGGCCTGCGAGATCAGCGAGCCCATGTCGGTGCCCCAGTCGAGCGTGGTACCGAGCGTCATCGCCTCGGTCCGGGCCACGAACCGATCGACGAACCGGTCGTAGACCTGGTCGGCGACGAACAGCCGCTCCATCGACACGCAGAGCTGGCCGGCGTTGGAGAAGCTGGCCCGGACGGCGCCCTCGGCGGCCTTCTCGACGTCGGCGTCGCGCAGCACCAGCATCGGGTTCTTGCCACCGAGCTCGAGCGAGCAGCCGACCAGCCGCTCCGCGCACTGGGTCGCGATCAGCCGGCCGGTCGCGGTCGATCCCGTGAAGCACACGTAGTCGGCGCGTTGCACGATCGAGGTCCCGACCCGGGAGCCCGGCCCGGCCACGACCTGCCAGAGGTCGCGCGGGAACCCGGCCTCCTCGAGCAGCTCGGCCGCGAGCAGCGCGGTGAGCATGGTCTGGGAGTCCGGCTTGGTGACGACGGCGTTGCCGGCGAGCAGCGCGGGCAACCCGTCGCAGATCGCCATCGTGAACGGGTAGTTCCAGGGCGAGATGATCCCGACCACGCCCTTGGGGAGCCGGTTGACCTCGACCCGGGTCAGGCCGGGGACGACGCCGAGCCGGCGGCGGGTGTCGAGGTGCTCGTGGGCGGTACGGCCGTAGTAGCGCGCGGTCAGCGCGATGTGCATCGGCTCGTCGAAGGCGTGCTTGCGCGCCTTGCCGGACTCCCAGCAGATCAGGTCGATGATCTCGTCCTGGCGGTCGAGCACCAGGTCGTGCAGCCGGAGCAGGATCGCGACGCGCTCGTCGAGGTCGGTCCGCGCCCACTCCTGCTGGGCGCGCCGGGCGCGCGTGAACGCCTCCGCGACGTCGGCGTCGCTCGACTGCGGCACGTGGGCGAGCGGCTGCCCGCTCATCGGGGAGTACGTCGGGGCGGTCTCGCCCGACGTCGACACGATCCGGTCGGTGAGCCGTCGTACGTAGTCCGGCTCGAGCCCGTAGCTCGCGGCCGGGTCGTGCTCCGGGTCCGCCGGTCCGTCGACGAGGGGGCCACCGGGCTGCTGGGAGCTCATACCTTCCGAGAGTATGTGACCCCCACCTCACCGGCTACCCCTCGGTAGCCACTGAGACGGGCGACACATCCACACCACCTCATGCCTCCGGCAGAAGGGACTTGCGCGACCACTATTCAGTGTTACTATCTACCAGTAGTCACTGACACTGAGTAGTTGGAAGGAGGAGGTGCTCCATGGGCAAGCAGGTGACCGAGATGCTGAAGGGGACGCTGGAGGGGATCGTCCTCGCGATCCTCGCCGGCCGTCCCGCGTACGGCTACGAGATCACCGCCTGGCTGCGCGACAAGGGCTTCTCCGACATCGCCGAGGGGACCGTCTACGCACTGCTGATCAGGATCGAGCAGCGCGGCCTCGTCGACGTGGAGAAGGTGCCCTCCGAGAAGGGGCCGCCACGCAAGGTGTACTCCCTCAACGCGCAGGGGCAGGACTACCTCGAAGAGTTCTGGAGGACCTGGAGCTTCCTCTCGGATCGGCTCGAACAGCTCCGCGAAGGAGGAGACTGACATGGCAGCGAAGTGGATCGAGACCCTCACCGGGTCCCTCGAGCAGAAGAAGCAGTACAAGCAGAACAAGGCACGCATGGAGGCCCTGCCCGAGCCCTACGCCGCGACCGCGAAGGCGTACGAGCGGTACTTCATGTACTACGGGGGCATCACCGACGGCGACACGCTGATCACGATGCTGGGCGACTTCGCCGACCTGTGGGAGCGGGCCGCCGCCGACGGGACGCCGGTGCACGCCATCGTCGGCGACGACCCGGTCGAGTTCGGCGAGACCTTCGTCCACTCCTACTCCGGCAGGCAGTGGATCGACAAGGAGCGCGAGCGCCTGACCAGGGCCGTGCGCGACGCGGAGCGGGGTGAGCAGGCATGACCACCGAGGCAGCCATCCGGGTGCAGGGGCTCGAGAAGTCGTACGGCGACCTGCAGGTGCTCCGCGGCGTGGACCTCGCCGTGGCGCCGGGCAGCATCGTCGCGCTGCTCGGCTCCAACGGGGCCGGCAAGACGACGGTCGTGAAGATCCTGTCCACCCTGCTCCGGCCCGACGCCGGGACCGCCACCGTCCAGGGCCTCGACGTCACGGCGCATCCCGCGGACGTCCGGGCGGCGATCAGCCTGACCGGCCAGTTCGCCGCCGTGGACGAGACCCTCACCGGGCGCGAGAACCTGGTGCTGGTGGCCCGGCTGCGGCACCTGAAGGGCGTCGGCCGGATCGCGGACGACCTGCTGGCCCGCTTCCAGCTCACCGACGCGGGCAGCCGCAGGGTGGCGACGTACTCCGGGGGCATGCGTCGCCGGCTGGACATCGCCATGAGCCTGATCGGGAACCCGCCGGTGATCTTCCTGGACGAACCGACCACGGGGCTCGACCCGCAGTCGCGGATCGAGGTGTGGAGCTGCGTCCGCGAGCTGGCCGGGCAGGGCACCACCGTGCTGCTCACCACGCAGTACCTCGACGAGGCCGAGCAGCTCGCCGACCGGATCGCGATCCTCCACCACGGCCGGATCATCGCCGACGGCACGCTCGCCGAGCTCAAGCGGCTGCTCCCGCCCACCGAGGTGGAGTACGTCGAGAAGCAACCGACCCTGGAACAGGTCTTCCTCGCCATCGTCGGCGACGAGGGCACGGACCCGACGCCGGCCACCGCGTCGGCACGGACAGAGTGAGGAACCACGATGAACACGCACTTCTTCGGTGACACCGCCGTCCTGCTGGGACGGTCCCTGCGCCACATCGCGCGCAGCCCCGACACCATCATCACCACCGCGATCATGCCGATCGCCTTCATGCTGCTGTTCGTCTACGTGTTCGGCGGCGCGATCGACACCGGGTCCGGCGACTACGTGACGTACCTGCTGCCCGGGATCCTGCTGATCACGATCGCCTCGGGCATCTCCTACACCGGCTACCGGCTGTTCCTGGACCTGAAGAGCGGCATCTTCGAACGCTTCCAGTCGATGCCGATCGCCCGGTCCGCCGCGCTGTGGGCGCACGTGCTGACCTCGCTGGTCGCCAACCTGGTCTCGCTCGTGGTCGTCGTGCTCGTCGCCGTGCTCATGGGGTTCCGCTCGGGAGCGGGGCTGCAGGCGTGGCTCGCCGTCGCCGGCATCCTGGTCCTGTTCACCCTGGCGCTCACGTGGATCGCCGTGGTCGCCGGGCTGTCCGCGAGCTCCGTGGAGGGCGCGAGCGCGTTCTCGTACCCGATCATCTTCCTGCCGTTCATCAGCTCGGCCTTCGTGCTGACCGACTCGATGCCGGGCCCGGTGCGTGCGTTCGCCGAGAACCAGCCCGTGACGCCGATCGTCGACACGATCCGCGACCTGTTCACCCAGCAGCCGGTCAGCAGCGACATCTGGGTCGCCCTCGCGTGGTGCTTCGGCATCCTCGTGGTCGCGTACGCCGGCGCGATGGCCAGCTATCGGCGCAAGCTCGCCTGAGGCGTCGCCGGCGGATCACGCGAGGAGCTGCACCACCACCGCGAGCGCCGTGAGGGCACCGATCCGCCACAGCAGCCGGGGCACCAGCCCGGGCCCCCCGGACGCGGGGGGCACCGCGGCGTCACGCGGGGCGTCCGGTCCGGGCCGCGCCGAGCGGAGCGGGCTGGGGACGTCCGGGCGCTCGGCTCGGGTCAGCGAGGCGAAGAACCAGCGACCGAGGAGCGCCCGCCGGTGCGGGAGCGCGACGCCCGCGTCGGCGGCCACCCACCGGGCGCCCCGGATCCCGCGGTGGGAGGTGTCCACCCACGCCTCGTGGACGGCCGCCTCGCCCTGGTGGCTGAGCAGGTCGTCGTGGTCGTCGTCGCAGCGGAACACCACGTCGGGGCGGGGAAAGACGCTGCTCCGTACGACGGGCTCCTCGGCCCACACCCCGAGCAGCGGCCGGATCATCCGCGGGGTCGGGTCGTGGAGCAGCACCACCCAGGCGCGCTCGGGGGCGGTCCGGGCCGCGCGGAAGTCGCGCCGGGCCAGCCCCACCGACCACGCCGCCCGGCCGACCCACAGCAGGACCGCGCCGGTCATGAACAGGACCATGAACAGCGCGGGCCCGGAGTCGGTGAGCAGCGCCGCGGCGCCGGCGACCACGGCGCCGGCCACCAGCCACGCCACCCAGCGCCGCCCCACGTCGCGCCAGGCCGTGTCCAGGACACCTCCCACGTCGACCGCCGGGAGGGAGTCGCGGACCGGCGCCTGCGCGACGACCTGCCGCTCCCGGGCACGGGTCTCCTCGGCGCGGGCCTCCTGGGCGTCCACGGCCGCCCGGTTGCCACGGGCCGCCCGCATCGCCCACAGGTTGACGCCGAACATCGCGCCGAACAGGGCCGCCAGCACGGCCGTCCCGAGGTGGGGGTCGTAGGAGAGCGCCACGAACCCCGCCAGGACGAGGACGAGCTGGGCGACGACCACCCAGCCCGGCTGCCGGCCGCCACCGAGCAGGGCCTTGAACGCCCGTACGAACGCCCACAGCGACAGCGCCAGCACGGCGAGGAACCCCACCCCGACGCCCACGACGCCGGTCCTGCCCTGCGCCGCGGTCGCGATCGCCCAGCCCGCGGCGACCACCGCCCCCAGGAGCACCAGTGCCGAGAAGGCACCCGCCCCCCGGGGCCAGGTCCGGTCGTCGCGAGCCACTCCCCCATGCGCGCTCATGGCGGGACTATGGCACCGATCAGACGATGTCGGGAGCCCGCACCCGGGCCTCGTCGGCCTCCTGGTCGGTGGCGGTGAGCTGCGACTGCCGCTCCGCCTCGACCCGGCGCAGGTAGTGGTCGACCTCGTCGTCACGGCGGGCGTCGTCCCAGCCGAGCTCGCCCGCCATCAGCGCGGCGACCGCCCGGGCCGACTGCGTGCCGCGGTCGAAGGTCTCGATGGAGATCCGGGTGCGACGGGTCAGGACGTCGTCGAGGTGGCGGGCGCCCTCGTGGGTGACCGCGTGCACCACCTCGACGGCGAGGTACGCCTCGGCGCCGGCGAGCGGCTCGCCGAGCTCGGGCCGCTGCGCGACGAGCTCGAGCAGCTCGTCGACCAGGCCGCCGAACCGCCCCAGCAGGTGGTCGACCTGCGCCAGGCTGAGCCCGGAGCGCCGCGACAGCATCACCCGCTGGTTGGTCCGGGCCTCGAACCCGGCGGCCCCGGCCAGCGGCACCCGGTCGGTGATGCAGGACCGGACCGGCGCCTGGGTGTCCTCGAGCTGGTCCACGACCGCGTCGATGGCGTCGCGGGCCATCACCCGCCAGGTGGTGAGCTTGCCACCACCGATCAGGACCAGGCCGGGCGCCGGGACCGCGACGGTGTGCTCGCGGGAGATCCGCGACGTCGGCTCGGACTCGCCGGTCAGCAGCGGCCGGAGCCCGGCGTACACGCCCTCGACGTCGTCGTGGTCGAGCGGGTCGCGCAGCACCGCGTTGACGTGGTGGAGCAGGTAGTCGATGTCGGTGCGGCTGGCTGCGGGGTGCGCCTTGTCGAGGTCCCAGGCGGTGTCGGTGGTGCCGATGATCCAGTGGGCGCCCCAGGGGATCACGAACAGCACCGAGGTCTCGGTGCGGGTGATCAGGCCGCACTCGGAGCGGATCCGGTCGCGCGGGACGACCAGGTGGATCCCCTTGGAGGCCTGCACCCGGAGCTGGCCGGTGCCGGCCAGGTCCTGGATCTCGTCGGTCCAGACCCCGGCGGCGTTGATGACCACACGCGCCCTGACCTCCAGCTCGCGACCGGACTCCAGGTCGGTCGCGCGGACGCCCACGACGCGGTCGTCCTCGCGCAGGAAGCCGGTCACCCGGGTGCGGGTCGCGACGTGGGCGCCGTGGGAGGCGGCGGTGCGCGCGATCGTGACCACCAGCCGGGCGTCGTCGACCTGGCAGTCGTAGTAGCGGATCGCGCCGACGAGGTCCTCGGTGCGGAGGTCGGGGGCGATCCGCTCCACCTGGCGCCGGAACAGGTGCCGGTGCCGCGGCACGCCCATCTCGTACTTCCCGAAGGTCGCCATCCCGTCGTAGAGCGCCAGACCGGCGCCGACGTACGGCCGCTCCCAGCGGCGCCGCAGCGGGTACAGGAACGGGACCGGCCGGACCAGGTGCGGAGCCAGCCGGGTCAGCTGGAGGCCGCGCTCCTGGAGCGCCTCGCGCACCAGCCCGAAGTCGAGCATCTCGAGGTAGCGCAGGCCGCCGTGGAGCAGCTTGGAGCTGCGGCTGCTGGTGCCGGAGCCGAGGTCGCGCTGCTCGACCACGGCCGTCGACAGGCCGCGGGTGGCGGCGTCGTGGGCGATGCCGACGCCGGTGATCCCGCCTCCGACGACCAGCACGTCGAGCGGGTCCGCGGCGGTCGTCAGCGCCAGCGCGTCGAGGGCGGCCCCGCGGGCCGCCGGGCTGAGCGCGCTGGTCATGGCGTCATCGTCTCAGGAGTCCGGGACCGACCGGTCGGCCTCGGGGAGCGTCCGCCGGGCCCGGACGGCCGCCTCCCGCAGCCGCCGTACGGTGAGCGCGCCGGCGGCGCGCACCGAGGCGGGCGAGGGCACCGACTCGAACAGCGGCAGCCGCCGGGTCCAGCGGGCGTCTCCGGCGCGGGGCGACTCGGGGTCGGCCTCGTCGCCGTCGAGGGCACGCCGGATCGCCGCCTCGGCGTCGAGCAGCGGCACGCCGTCAGCGGGCACCCAGGTCCGGTCCGGACGGCAGACCATGTCGTCACGCAGGCTGTGCGCCAGGGCCAGCGCGGTGCGCGGCGGCGCGGCGGAGAGCGCGGCCATGCCCATGCCCACGGCGGTGCTGGGGGCCGTCGGCACCGGCACCCGGAGCCGCACCAGGCCCGCGCAGCGGCTGAAGGTCTTCAGCAGCGCGGGGTAGCTCAGCACGTCCGGTCCCCCGACGTCGAGGCTGCCGGTCACCTCCTCGTCGGCGACCGCCTCCACCAGCGCCCGGACCACGTCGCTCACCGCGACCGGCTGCACCTGGCGGTCCATCCACAGCGGCACCGGCTGCACGACGAGCAGGGTCGCCAGCTGCCGGACGATCTCGAAGGACGTCGATCCGGCCCCGATCACGACGCCGGCGCGCAGCGCGAGGGTCGGGCGTCCCGATCCGGCCAGCAGCCCCTCGACCTCGTGCCGCGAGGCCAGGTGGTCCGACAGCGGCCGCCCGGTGGAGTCCGGGACCAGCCCGGAGAGGTAGACCACGCGGCGTACGCCGGAGTCGGCGACCGCCTCCGCGGTCGTCCGGGCCGCCACCCGGTCGCGGTCGGCGAACTGCGGCTCGTCGAGGGAGTGGACGAGGTAGCAGAGCGTGTCGACGCCCTCCAGGGCCCGGGCCACCTGGACGGGGTCGGTCGCGTCGCAGCGGCGCCACTCGACCGCGTGCCCCCACTCGTACGCCGACGGGGCGGGCGCCCGGGAGGACGAGGCCACCACCTGGTGCCCGGCCGCGAGCAGCGCCGGCACCAGCCGCGAGCCGACGTAGCCGGTGGCGCCGAGGACCAGGACGGTCCGGGCACCACCCGTGCTGCCGGTCACCGGCTGCCCCCGAGCTCGCGCAGCATGTTGTGCGCGAACCGGTTGCCCATCTGGCTCAGCACCTGCTGCATCGCTGCCTCCACGGCTCGTCGGGCCACGCCCGGCAGCGGGAGCTGGGCGGTGACGGTGAGCTCGATCCCCAGCCGGGTCGCGTCGTCACCCAGGGGCTCGAGCTCGTAGTACCCGTCCGCCCCGGCCTTCACACCCTGTCCGAGCGGACTGTGCGTGAAGTCGATGCGGGACTGCGGGGTGAAGGTCATCTCCTCCGTCATGGTCAGGTCGAGCCGCCGTCCCGGGAGCGGCACGCGCTGCAGGCACCAGACCCAGCGTCCGTCGTCGTCGACGTCGATCGACGCGACGAGCGGGGTGAGCCGGGCCACGGCCGCGGGGTCGACGAGCAGCGCCCAGACCGCGTCGACGGGGTGGGGGACTTCCGCGACGTCGCGTCGCGTCCGAGAGAAGGTGGCCATCAGCGAACGACGACCTCGACCCGCTGGAACTCCTTGAGCTCGGTGTATCCGGTGGTGGCGAGCGACCGCTTGAGGGCGCCGATCAGGTTCATGGTGCCGTCGGCGACCCGGGAGGGGCCGAACAGGATCTCCTGCAGCGACCCGACGGGCGCGAACGCGACCCGCTCGCCGCGCGGCAGGTCGGCGTGGTGCGCCTCGCCGCCCCAGTGGAAGCCGCGGCCCGGGGCGTCGGTCGCCCGCGCGAACGGCGAGCCGACCATCACCGCGTCGGCGCCGCAGGCCACCGCCTTGGCGATGTCCCCGGAGCGGCCGATGGAGCCGTCGGCGATGACGTGCACGTAGCGGCCGCCGGACTCGTCCATGTAGTCGCGGCGCGCGGCGGCGACGTCGGCGACCGCGCTGGCCATCGGCACCTCGATGCCGAGCACCGTCCGGGTCGTGTGGGCAGCCCCGCCCCCGAAGCCGACCAGGACGCCCGCCGCGCCGGTACGCATCAGGTGGAGCGCGGCCTGGTAGGTCGCGCAGCCCCCGACGACCACCGGGACGTCGAGCTCGTAGATGAACTCCTTGAGGTTGAGCGGCTCGGACTGGCTGGAGACGTGCTCCGCGCTCACCGTCGTACCGCGGATCACGAACATGTCGACCCCGGCGTCGACGACGGTCTTGGCGAACTCCTTGGTCCGCTGCGGCGACAGCGAGCCCGCCACGGTGACCCCCGACTCGCGGATCTGCTGCAGCCGCGCCGTGATCAGCGCGGGCTTGATCGGCTCTGCGTAGATCTCCTGCATCCGGCGAGTGGCGTCGGCGCCCTCGAGCCCGGCGACCTCGTCGAGCAGGTCGGTGGGGTCCTCGTAACGGGTCCAGAGCCCCTCGAGGTTGAGCACCCCCAGCCCACCCATCTGGCCGAACGCGATCGCAGTCGCGGGCGACATCACCGAGTCCATCGGGGCGGCCAGCACCGGCAGCTCGAAGCGGTAGGCGTCGATCTGCCAGGCGACGCTGACCTCCTCGGGGTCGCGCGTGCGCCGCGACGGCACGATGGCGATGTCGTCGAAGGAATGGGCCCGCCGGCCCCGCTTGGCCCGGCCGATCTCGATCTCGGTCATGCGGGGTCCCCGCTCCGTTGTTCGGCGGAGGAGCGCAGCGGGGGAGACGAGGAACGGAGTGGGGTGCTCACCCCGTCAGGCTATCGGGGCGGTTGACGGCGGTAGCCGCCGCGGGCGAGGTTGGGGGCCATGGCAGGGATCACGGGCTTCACGGGCTGGCTCGGCACCGTCCTCGGGGCGCCGGACCCGGTGGGACTCGGCAGGTTCTACCAGGGGCTGCTCGGCGGCGAGCTCGACGAGGGCGACCCGACCTTCGTGACGCTGCTGGTACGGCCGACCGACACGACCAACCTCGCCTTCCAGCTCGAGCCCGACCACGTGCCGCCGGCGTGGCCCGCCGGCGCGGAGGACCAGCAGATGCAGGTCCACCTCGACGTCGGGGTGACCTCGGTCCCCGAGGCGGTCGCGGAGGCGGCGGCGCTCGGGGCACGCGAGGCCGGGTTCCAGCCGCAGGACGACGTACGGGTGATGCTCGACCCGGCGGGCCACCCGTTCTGCCTCTACCTCGACCGCGGCTGACCCGGCGCCGGGCCGGTGGCGCCGACCTCCCCCGCCGACCAGCGCCACCGGCGGATCTGGCGAGGTCCGGACGGTGCCGGTCCCTCGATCCACGCGTCCCGCGACTTGACCACGCGGACCGCAGCCACGGCGACCGCCCCCGGCCCCACGAACGCGGGCGCGGCGCCGATTGGCTACGGCCGAACAGTAACGAAACGATCTCGCGACCGGAGAGGCTTCCCGCCCCTTGACACCGCGTCCCTACGGATCCCGCGTCAGCGCCGCCCCGAGCGCCCGGCGCAGCCATGCGGCGTACCGCTCCCTCGACCAGCCGCGCTGGTGCACCAGCGCGAGGTAGACCTCGGCCCGGGTGAGCGCGTAGATCTCGTCGACGGCGTCGTCGGGCACCGGGCCGGTGGCCAGCAGCCGCAGCGCCGCCCGGGCGGTGTCCGCGTGGCGCTGCTCCGCCGCGGTCACCAGCTCCCGCAGCTCCTCGTCCTGGTCGGCCCCCAGCGCCAGCACCGACACCAGCGGCGCCATCCGCTCCAGCGTCGCGCAGGCGAACCCGACGAAGCGGTCGAGCCTGACCTCGGGATCGGGCTCGCGCTCGAGGTGCAGCGCCGCGAACGCCTCCGGGAGCGTACCCGGGGTGCCGAGCGTCGCGTGCCGGAAGGCCGCCATCATCAGGCCAGGCTTGCCGCCGAACGCCTGCGACACCAGCTCCGGGGAGACCTCGGCCTCCGCCGCCACCTGGGAGATGGTCGTGGCGTACCAGCCCTGGCGGGCGAACATCTCCGCCGCGACCACGACCACCCGGGCGCGCCGTTCCTCGGCAGCGGCGCGGCGCCGGGTCGTGTCGTAACGCCGCTTCGTCGTCACCCTCGCAGGATAGGACTGCACCGTGCGCTCGGGGGCGTGGGCCGGGACGTCTCGGCGGGCGGGGGTCAGCGGCCGGAGTAGTTGGGGGCCTCGACGGTCATCTGGACGCCGTGGGGGTGGCTCTCGGTGAGCGACGCCGACGTGATGCGGACGAAGCGACCCTTCTCCTGCAGCTCGGGGACGGTCCGCGCACCGACGTAGAACATCGACTGGGTGAGGCCGCCGATCAGCTGGTGCGCCACGGCGGACAGCGGGCCGCGGTAGGCGACCTGGCCCTCGATGCCCTCCGGCACGATCTGGTCGTCGCTGGCGACCTCGGCCTGGAAGTAGCGGTCCTTGGAGTAGGACTTCTTGCCCCGGCTGCTCATGGCGCCGAGGGAGCCCATGCCCCGGTAGGACTTGTACTGCTTGCCGTTGACGAAGACCAGCTCGCCCGGCGACTCCTCGCACCCGGCGAGCAGCGAGCCGACCATCACGGCGTCGGCGCCGGCCACGATCGCCTTCGCGATCTCGCCGGAGTGCTTCATGCCGCCGTCGGCGATCACCGGAACGCCGGCCGGCCTGCACGCCAGCGACGCCTCGTACACCGCGGTCACCTGCGGCACGCCGACCCCGGTGACGACCCGCGTGGTGCAGATCGACCCCGGCCCGACGCCGACCTTGACCGCGTCGGCACCGGCGTCGACGAAGGCCTGGGCGCCCTCGCGGGTCGCGACGTTGCCGCCGATGACCTGGACGTCGCGGGTCGCGGGGTCGGTCTTGAGCCGGTGGACCATGTCGAGCAGCATCCGTACGTTGCCGTGGGCCGTGTCGGCGACGAGCACGTCGACCCCCGCCTCGACCAGCGTGGTCGCCCGCTCCCAGGCGTCGCCGAAGTAGCCGATCGCGGCACCGACCAGCAGCCGGCCGTGGGCGTCCTTGGAGGCGTGGGGGAACTGCTCGGACTTCACGAAGTCCTTGACCGTGATCAGCCCGCGCAGCCGCCCCTGGCCGTCGACCAGCGGCAGCCGCTCGCGCTTGTGCTTGCGCAGCAGCGCGGTCGCGTCGTCGCGGGAGATGCCCTCGTGGCCGGTGACCAGCGGCATCGGGGTCATCACCTCGTCGACCTTGGTGGTCGCCCAGTCCGCCACCGGCGTGAACCGCAGGTCGCGGTTGGTGCAGATGCCGAGCAGCTGGTCGTCGACCCCGACCACCGGGAGCCCGGACACGCGGTACTCGCCGCAGATCCGGTCCAGCTCCTCCAGGGTCGCCTCGGGCCCGATGGTGACCGGGTTGGAGATGATCCCGGTCTGGGTCCGCTTCACCAGGTCGACCTGGTAGGCCTGGTCCTGGAGCGAGAGGTTGCGGTGGAGCACCCCGAGCCCGCCCTGCCGGGCCATCGCGATCGCCATCCGGGACTCGGTGACGGTGTCCATGGCCGCGCTGACCAGCGGTGCGCGCAGCGTGAGGCCACGCGTCAGCCGGGTCGTGGTGTCGATGTCGGTGGGCGCCAGGTCGGAGTGACCGGGCAGCAGCAGCACGTCGTCGTAGGTGAGACCGAGGGCGGCGAACTTCTCAGGGACCTCCACCCGCACATCGTAGTCGGCGCCGGGTCCCCGTCCCATGCGGGCCGGTGCCCGCGGGGTGGCGTACGGCCCCGGCGAGGCGCGCTGGCCGGTCACGCAGGAGCGGTCCCCGGCCGTACCCGCCACACTGGCTCTCACCATGGACGTCCTGACCGGTCTGGAAGAGCTGTTCGTCGTCGCGGCGATCTCCGCGTTGGCGCCGCTGCTCGCCGCCCTGATCCCCGGCCAGCGGATCCCGCAGCTGGTGCTGCTGCTGCTGGGTGGCATCGTCGTCGGGCCGCAGGGCCTCGGCATCAAGCCCAACGACGAGCTCGAGCTGATCGCCAACGTCGGGCTCGGGTTCGTCTTCCTGCTCGCCGGCTACGAGATCGACCCCCGGATCATGGTCGCCCGTGCGGGCAGGCTGGCCCTGACGGCGTGGGTGGTCGCGGCGGCCGCCTCGGTGGCGATCGTCGGCGGGCTGGACGCGATCGGGTACGTCGACGCGTTCGTGCCGGTGGCGCTGGCGCTGACCACCACGGCGCTCGGCACGGTCCTGCCCACGCTGCGCGAGCAGGGCATGCTCGGAGGCGCGTTCGGCCGCCACTTCCTCGCCTCGGGCGCCGTCGGGGAGCTGCTGCCGATCCTGGCGATCGCGATCTTCCTGGGCGTCAACAGCCGGCTCTCGGCGCTCGCCTCGATCGCGGCGATCGGAACGGTGGCGCTCGTGCTGGTCGTGGCCGCCCGGGTGCTGCAGGGCCGGGTGATCCTGCGCATCGTCGCCGGCGGAGCCGACTCCACCGGTCAGACGACGCTGCGGTGGACCGTCATGCTGCTGGTCGGCCTGCTGGTGATCGCCGGCGAGTTCGGGCTCGACGTCGTCCTCGGCGCATTCCTCGCCGGGGCGGTGCTGCGGCACTGGGCTCCGGGCGAGGTCGAGGCCTTCGAGGGCAAGCTCGACGCGATCGGCTACGGCTTCTTCATCCCGATCTTCTTCGTGGTCGCCGGCATGGGCGTGGACGTGGCGTCGATCCGGGAGTCCCCGTCGCGGCTGTTGGTGTTCCTGGTGCTGCTGCTGCTCGTCCGCGGCCTCCCGGTGCTCGCCGTCTACCGCCGGGAGCTCGCGATCCGGGAGCGCACCCAGCTGATGCTCTGCACCGCGACCACCCTCCCGCTGCTGGTGGCGCTCGCCCAGATCGGGGTGGACAACGGCACGATGCTCAGCGAGAACGCTGCCGCCATCGTGGGTGCCGGTGTCCTGTCGGTGCTGCTGTTCCCCCTGGGGGCGGCGCTCCTGCAGCGTCCCGACGCCGCAGACCCCCCGGAACAGGCCCTGCCGGAAGCCGGTCCGGTCGACTAGCGTCGGAGGGTCGACGAGGTCGGTCGGCGCGACGACTGGGGGAGGTCCGGATGTCCGGAGCACAGGCTGACGTCTCGAAGGCACCGGAGCGGGCTCCGCTGGTGCTGACCGCGTTGATCCTGGTGGCGGCCGTCGCCAACCTCAACCTGTCCGTGGCCAACGTCGCCCTGCCCTCGATCGGCAAGGCCTTCGACAGCTCCCAGACCACGCTCAACCTGATCGCGGTCGGGTACTCCCTGGGCCTGGCCGCGTCCGTGCTCTACCTCGGCGCCGTGGGCGACCGCCACGGCCGCAAGATGATGCTGATCCTCGGCATCCTGCTCTCGGTGCCGGCCTGCCTGCTCGCGTCGTACGCCTGGGACGACTGGGTGCTCGCCGGCGCGCGGGTCCTCGGCGGCCTGTCGGCCGGCATGGCCTACCCGACGACGCTGGCGCTGATCACCGCGCTGTGGTCCGGTCCCGGCCGTACGAAGTCGATCGCGCTGTGGTCGGCCCTCGGCGGTGCGATCGCCGCGCTCGGACCGCTGGCCGCCGGCTTCCTGCTGGAGTCCTTCTGGTGGGGATCGGTCTTCCTGATCACGCTCCCGCTCGCGGTGGTCGCGCTGCTGATGGCGTGGTGGCTGGTCCCCTCGCACGTCAACGAGTCGACCGAGCCGGTCGACAACCTCGGCGGGATCCTCTCGGTCGTGCTCGTGGCCGGGCTGGTGCTCGCGATCAACTTCGCCCCGGTGCCCGGCAAGGGAGCCCTGGTCGCCGGGCTGACGTTGATCGCCCTCGCGGCCACGGCCGCCTTCGTGTGGCAGCAGCGCCGTGCCGCCAACCCGCTCTACGACCTGCACATCGCCGGGAGACGCGTCTTCTGGGTCGCGGCGTGCGCCGGCATCATCGTCTTCGGCTCGCTGATGGGGTCGATGTTCATCAGCCAGCAGTACCTCCAGAACGTCGTCGGCTACGACACCGTGGAGGCCGGCGCCGCCTTCCTGCCGGCCATCGTGTTCATGGTGCTGGTGGCCCCGCGGTCGGCCAGGCTCATCGAGACCCGCGGCGCGCGCACCACCCTGCTCAGCGGGTACGTCTTCCTGTTCCTCGGCTTCCTGTGGATGCTGCTGCTGTGGGAGGAGGACAGCGCCTACTGGCAGATCGGCGTGGCGTACGCCTTCCTCGGCATCGGCGTGGGGCTGGCGGGCACACCGGCCTCGCACTCGCTGACCGGTTCGGTGCCGGTCCGCCGGGCGGGCATGGCCTCGGGAACCGCGGACCTGCAGCGCGACCTGGGGGGTGCGATCATGCAGTCCGCCTTCGGCGCCCTGCTGACGGCGGGCTACGCGAGCGCCTTCACGAAGGCCCTCGCGGGCGCGCCGAAGAGCGTCTCCTCCGAGGTGCAGTCGGAGCTGACCAAGTCGTTCGCCAGCGCCGAGCAGGTCGCCGAGCGGCACCCGAAGTACGCCGACCAGATCACCGCCGCGGCGAAGTCCTCGTTCCTGCAGGGCGACGACTGGGCCTACTCCGCCGGCGCCCTCGCAGTGCTGGCCGGCGCCGTGCTCGTCTTCTTCTGCTTCCCGCGCAGGGAGGCCGAGCAGGAGCTCCTGAGCCGCTACCAGGGTGAGGACACCGCCGAGACCGGCACAGTGTCCCCGGGGCCCGCGCCCGGCCCCTGACGGCACCCTGCACGATGCGGGTCGGCAGGCACCACGAGGAAGGATCGGACGCGACATGTGGGAGGCCATAGGTCAGCTGCTCCCGCTCGCGATCGCGGCCGCCGTGAGCTCGGTGCCGATCATGGCGACGGTCCTGATCCTGCTCTCCGACCACCGCGACGAGGCCGCCATCCCGTTCCTGGCCGGGTGGGTGATCGGTGCCACCACGATCCTCGTCCTCGCCACCCTCCTGGCCCACTCCGCGCCCCAGGGCCGGCCGCGCCGCCACGAGACCTGGGTCGGGACGCTCGAGATCCTCATCGGCCTGGCGCTGGTCGTCGTCGGCTTCGTCGCGGTGCGTCGTCCGAGGTCCGAGGACGGTGCCGGTCACATGCCCGCCTGGATGGACCGGATCGGCTCGATCCGCCGGGGGCAGGCCTTCGGCCTCGGCCTGGCCCTCAACGTCCGGCCCAAGGCGCTGCTGCTCGTCGCCGCCGCGGGCCTGCTCCTCCGCAGCGCCTCGCTGAGCATCGAGGGCACCGCGCTCGCCATGGCCTTCTTCATCGTGGTGGCGACCTCGACCGTGGTGTTCCCGATCCTCTTCGCCCTGGTCGCCCCGGAGCGGGCAGGCCCACGGCTGGTCGCGACCCGTGACTGGGTGTCCACCAACGGACCCCTCGTCACGGCCGTGGTCATGCTCCTGACCGGCGCGTTCCTCGTGTACGCCGGCCTCGGCCAGCTCTAGGTGCGCAGCGTGAGCGCGAGGTGCCACAGCCAGCACGCCAGCCCGGCCGAGACGATCACCGCCGACGCGACGGCCAGCTCCGGGAGCGAGCCGGTCACGTGCGGCACGAGCAGGCTCGCGACCAGGCCGTTGAGCAGCAGCGTGAAGAAGGTGAACAGCGAGACCGCCGATCCGCGGCCCGCCGGGAACATGTCGAGCAGGATCAGCTGCATCGTCGGGTAGGCGGCGACCGTGCCGAGGGCGAGCAGCGCCGGGCACAGCACCACCCAGGGCAGCACCGGGCCCAGCGCCGCGGCGACCGCGGCGTTGACGACGGCAGCGGCCACGCAGAAGACCAGCGAGACGGTGACCAGCCGGTTGCCCGACACCCGACCCGCCGCCCAGCTGCTGATCTGCGACCCGACCAGCACCGCGCCGACCAGCGGCGCGAACAGCACCCAGAAGTCCAGCTCGCCGAGGCCCAGCAGGTCGACCACGATGATCGAGGCGGCGCTGACGTACATGAACTGCCCACCGAAGGTGAGGGCTGCGGCCCACGCGACCCGGTGGAAGCGGGCGCTGCGGGCGACGTCGGTGAGCCCGCGCACCAGCGCGCCGACGCGCAGCGGGATCCGGCGCTCGGGAGGGTGGGTCTCGGGCAGCCACACCACGACCACGCCGACCAGCAGCAGCGCGACCACCGCCATGAACCAGAACGTGATCGGCCACGGGCCCGCCTGCAGCAGCACCCCGCCGATCACCGGGGCGATCGCCGGGGCCAGCGAGAAGATCATCATCACCCGGCTCATCAGCCGCTGGGCCGCCGGTCCCTCGAACACGTCGCGGATGACGGTCCGGCTCACGATCACCCCGCCCCCGGCGCTCAGCCCCTGCAGCACCCGGAACACCAGCAGGCTCTCGAGGGTCGGCGACAGGGCGCAGCCGACCGAGGCCAGGACGTAGACGGTGACGCCGCCGATGATCACCGGCTTGCGCCCGAGCGCGTCGGAGAGCGGGCCGTGGAACGGGCTCATCAGCCCGAACGAGATGAGGTACGCCGACACCACCAGCTGCATCTCGTCGCTCGCGACGTCGAAGTCGGCGCCCATCTGCCGGAACGCCGGGAACGGGGTGTCGATGCTGAACGGACCGAGCATCGAGAGCCCGGCCAGGATGACGGGGAGCAGCCAGAGCAGGCGGCGGTCGGGCGAGCTGGTCATCTCAGCGTGCAGCCTTCCACACCGTGTCGCCCCTCCCCCGTCGAGCCGATCGGACGACTTCGGGTGCCGAGGCAACCGATCCGGCCCCCAGCACGTTCTCAGAGCATGGACCGGACGGACCCGCGGTGAAGCCCGCCGACGAGGCTGCCTTCGTCTCGTTCGCCGAGGCGGCGCGGCCGCGGCTGCGGCGTACGGCGTACCTGTTGTGCGGCGACTGGCACCTGGCCTCCGACCACGTGCAGGAGGGGCTGATCCGGGTGTACGTGGCCTGGCCGCGGCTGACCCGGCAGGGCGGGGAGCTGGCGTACGCCCGCAAGGCGGTGGTGAGCGCGTTCCTCGACTCCCGTCGCAAGCGCTCGAGCACCGAGGTGCCGAGCGAGGCCCTCGCGAGGCGCTCCGGGCAGGACCTGGCGTCCAGCGTCACCGCGCGGGCCGCCCTGCTGGCCGCGCTGCGGCAGCTGCCGGAACGGCAGCGGGCCTGCGTGGTGCTGCGCTACTTCGAGGACCTCGACGTCGCGGCGACGGCCGCGGCCCTCGGCTGCTCGCAGGGCACGGTCAAGAGCCAGACGTCCAAGGCGCTGGGCTCGCTGCGCTCGATGTTCGACGGTTCGCCCTTCGGCGAGCTGGTCACGGAAGGAGCCACCTCATGGTGAACGAGCTGCGCGCGCTGATGCGCGACACCGCCGACACCGCCCCGGCCGACGACCGCGACCTCTCCGTCGTCCTGCGCGCCGGACGGCGCCGGGTCCGGCGCCGGCGGCTCACGGTCGTGGGCGGCACCGCCCTCGCCACGGCCGCGGTGGTCGGGATCTTCTCGGTCGTACGGCCGTCGCCGCCCGACTTCGACGCGGCCGGCGTGCCGACCCCGGACGCGCCGACGCTGCGGCTCGACGAGGCGCACCAGGCGGTGCAGGGGCGCGACTACCGGGTGCTCGCGTCGTACACCAACGAGGACCTCGACGCGGACAACGGGCAGTACGTCGACGGCGTGACCGACGACGGGTTGCTGCTGTTCCGCGACGGCCCCCGGATGGAGCTGTCCCGGTCGCGGCTGGCCCTGATGGACCCGGCGACGGGGGCCAAGAACTGGCTCCCCGACAGCAACGCGGCGGCGTCCCAGCTGCGGCCGCTCGAGCTGGGCGCGGACCGGCTGCGGTTCCTCGGCGCGCTGGACGACAGCGGCACCTCGGCACCGCTCGCCGTCTACGACTACGACCGCGAGCGCGGCCGGTGGAGCGCGATGAAGTGGCCGGACCTGCCGCCGTCGGAGGAGCGACGCGCGGTGCTCGGCCCCGACGACCGGCTCTACGTCCTCGTTCCCGCCACCCAGGGGCAACCGCCGGAGGGCGGCTGGCCGACCGGACCGGACGGCGAGGCCGACGACGCGAACGCCGACGGCGACACCTACCGGCTCTGGTCGGCCTCCATCGACGACGGGAACGACGTGCGCGACGAGGGCCTCACGGTCGGCGACGTCGCGTTCACGGACACCGCGATGGTGTGGACCGACGCCACCAACGGCGAGATGGGGCGGGTGCACGTCCGTGACCTGACCACGGGCAAGGAGCACTCCTTCGACCCGGGGTCGGGTGCGCGCTGCAACCTGCTGACGTTCGGCGCCGTGGCGGACCGGATCGTGCTCGGGCAGTACTGCGGCACCTACGACGGGGTCCGCGACGACCGGGTGCAGGTGCTCAGCACGGACGGCGACCAGGTGGTCACCGTCCAGGACAGCGACATCGAGGGCGACCTGGGGGTGGGCAGCGACGTCGTGACGATGACGTCCTTCCAGCGCGGGGCGGCGGGGACGTACGTCTACGACCTCTCCGCCGACCGGTTCCTGCGGCTCACCGACGACGTCGCCGGCTGGGCGACGGGCGGTCCGGTGCAGGAGGACCAGGTCCTCTGGAACACGCCGGTCAACCGGGGCCACGGCGCCACGCAGTGGCTGGGTGAGCTGGTCGACCCGTGACGCGACGAGGCCCGTCCCGGATGATCCGGGACGGGCCTCGTCGGAGTGCCTCAGTGCGCCACTGGCTCAGTGGCCGTGACCGTGGCCGTGGCCGGCCGCGGCGGGCTCCTCCTCCTCGGGCTTGTCGACGACCAGGGTCTCGGTCGTCAGCAGCATGCCGGCGATCGAGGTGGCGTTGACCAGCGCGGAGCGGGTCACCTTGACCGGGTCGAGGACGCCCTGGGCGACCAGGTCGCCGTACTCCTCGGTCGCGGCGTTGTAGCCGGCGCCGACGCCGTTCTCGCGGACCTTGGCGACGACGACGTAGCCGTTGACGCCGCCGTTCTCGGCGATCCAGCGCAGCGGCTCGTCGGCGGCCTTGCGGACGATCCGGACGCCGGCAGCCTCGTCGCCGGTCAGGCCGAGGTCACCGTCGAGCACGGACACGGCGTGGACCAGCGCGGAGCCACCGCCGGGGACGATGCCCTCCTCGATCGCGGCGCGCGTCGCGGAGACGGCGTCCTCGATCCGGTGCTTCTTCTCCTTCAGCTCCACCTCGGTGGCGGCGCCGACCTTGATCACGCACACGCCGCCGGCGAGCTTGGCGAGCCGCTCCTGGAGCTTCTCGCGGTCCCAGTCGGAGTCGGTGTTCTCGATCTCGGCCTTGATCTGGTTGACGCGACCCTCGACGGCGGCGGTGTCACCGGCGCCGTCGACGATGGTGGTGTTGTCCTTGGTGACGACCACGCGACGGGCCTGGCCGAGCACCTCGAGCCCGACCTGGTCGAGCTTGAGGCCGACCTCGGGGGCGACGACCTGACCACCGGTCAGGGTCGCGATGTCCTGCATCATCGCCTTGCGACGGTCACCGAAGGCGGGGCTCTTGACCGCGACGGCGTTGAACGTGCCGCGGATCTTGTTGACGACCAGCGTCGACAGCGCCTCGCCCTCGACGTCCTCGGCCAGGATGAAGAGCGGCTTGCCGGACTGCATGACCTTCTCGAGGACCGGGAGCAGCTCCTGGACCGAGGAGATCTTGCCCTGCACCAGCAGGATGTACGGCTCGTCGAGGACCGCCTCCATCCGCTCGGGGTCGGAGACGAAGTACGCCGAGATGTAGCCCTTGTCGAACTGCATCCCCTCGGTGAACTCCAGCTCGGTGCCCATGGTGTTGGACTCCTCGACCGTGATCACGCCGTCCTTGCCGACCTTGTCGAAGGACTGGGCGAGCAGGTCGCCGATGACCGCGTCGCGGGAGCTGATCGTCGCGACCGAGGCCATGTCCTCCTTGGTCTCGACCTCGCGGGCGGCCTCCTTGAGGGCGTCGCCGACGGCCTCGGCGGCGGCGTCCATGCCGCGCTTGAGGCCCATCGGGTTGATGCCGGCCGCGACCGCGCGCAGGCCCTCGTGGACCATCGCCTGGGCCAGGACCGTCGCGGTGGTGGTGCCGTCACCCGCGATGTCGTTGGTCTTGGTGGCGACCTCCTTGGTGAGCTGGGCACCGAGGTTCTCGAACGGGTCGTCGAGCTCGACCTCACGGGCGACGGTCACACCGTCGTTGGTGATGGTCGGCGCGCCCCACTTCTTGTCGAGGACGACGTAGCGACCCTTGGGGCCGAGCGTCACCTTGACGGTGTTGGCCAGGGCGTCGACCCCGCGCTCCAGCGCCTTGCGGGCGGAGTCGTCGAACTCCAGGATCTTGGGCATGTGAACTCCTTGTGAAAGGGAGATAGCCCGTCACGGAATGGTGGCGGACTCCGGAGGAATCACGACCATCCCGTGACGGACTATCGGGAAGTTGCGGTGATCAGCCGACCACAGCGAGGACGTCGCGGGCGCTGAGGATGAGGTACTCCTCGCCGGCGTACTTGACCTCGGTGCCGCCGTACTTGCTGTAGATGACCTTGTCGCCGACGGTCACGTCGACGGGGACGCGGTTGCCGTTGTCGTCGATGCGACCGGGACCGACCGCCAGGACCTCGCCCTCCTGGGGCTTCTCCTTGGCGGTGTCGGGGATGACCAGGCCGGAAGCGGTCGTCTGCTCGGCGTCGAGCGGCTTCACGACGATCCGGTCCTCGAGGGGCTTGATGTTGACCGACACTTCAGATCAACCTCCACTTTCTCTTCAACCTCTGGTGGAGCCAGCGGCTCCTGGGACGAGTGAGCCTGCGGATTCGGTACGCCGTCGCGGGAGCCGTACGTCGTCGCAAGCGCTGGCACCCTCAGGGCGAGAGTGCCAATGCCGACGCTAGCACTCCCCCTGTGGGAGTGCCAGCAAGGGGGTGTGTCTCCCCACCCTCGGCCGTCGCGAGCGTCGTCCCGTGCGTGCGATGGCAAGGCGGAGGAGCGAAGGCCGGGTGGACACCCCGTCGAGTGACGACAACGTAGCCAGCGTGCGTACGGGGTGGCGCGCAGCAGGCCAGGGGGTGGGGAGACACGCCCCTGTGTGTCTCCCATCCTCTGACAAGATCGACGGCGTGGACCTCGACGCCTTCCGCTGGCTGCTCACCGACGACGGCCACGCGCTGCTCGCGACGGCCGCGACGGTGTCGGGCGGCGACGAGCTGGCCGCGCAGCGGACGCTGCGCCGGCAGGCGTCGGCGGAGCAGGTCGCGGCCGCGCTGACCCAGGTCGAGCTGCGGCGGCGCGGGGCGGCGAAGTTCGGTGACCTGGCCGCGCGGATGTTCTTCACCCCCGACGGCCTCGAGCAGGCGACCCGGCTCCCCGTCGCGCGGCACCGGGCGGCGCGGCTGGCCGCGGCGTCGACGGCGACCCTGGTCGACCTCGGCTGCGGCATCGGTGGCGACCTCCTGGCCGCCGCGGAGGTCGGCATCACGGCCGCGGGGATCGACCTCGACCCGCTCCGGGTGGCCGTGGCCGAGGCCAACCTCATCGCCCTCGGCCTCCCCGGTGCCGTGATGGTGGCCGACGCGACGAGGGTCGACACCACGCCCTTCGACGTCGCGTACGCCGACCCGGCGCGGCGCTCGGCCCGGGGCCGCATCTGGTCGGTGGACGACTGGCAGCCGTCGTGGTCGTTCGTCGAGGAGCTGCTGCGCCGCGACGCGTGCGTCAAGGTCGCGCCGGGCATCCCCCACGAGCTGGTGCCCGACGGCGTCGAGGTCGAGTGGGTCAGCGACCACGGTGAGGTGAAGGAGGCTGCGCTGTGGTCGGGCCGGCTCGCGACGACCGCGCGGCGCGCGACCGTCATCGGCGACGGCGGACTCGCCACGCTGACCGACGAGGACGACCCGGGCGCCCGCACCCGCGGCGTCGGCGGCTACCTCTACGAGCCCGACGGGGCGGTCATCCGCGCCGGGCTGGTCACGGCGGTCGCCGCCGGTGTCGACGGCGGGCTGGTCGACGAGCACATCGCGTACGTCACCAGCGACGCGTCGTTCCGGACGCCGTTCGCGCGCGGCTACCGCGTGCTGGAGCGGCTCCCGTACCGCGAGAAGCAGCTCCGCGCCGCACTGCGCGAGCGCGGCATCGGCACCCTCACCATCAAGAAGCGGGGCGTCTCGATCGCCCCCGACGAGCTGCGCCAGCGGCTCTCGCTGCGCGGCGACCGGACCGCCACCCTGGTCCTCACCCGGGTCGCCGGCCGGGGCGCCGCCCTGCTGGTCGAGCCCTTCTGACCCCGACCCCACCCCGCTGACCGGTCACCCGGTGCGCCGCTGATCGCCCCGGGTTGGGGGGACCAGGGATCGCCCGGTCAGCGGGTCGGGCAGCCGCGCCGCTCGACGCCGGAGACCCGGACGGGGAGCTGGCCGGTCGCAGCGGCCTTCCCGGTGAGCACGTCGACCAGGGCGGACATCGCGCCGGGCGTCGTGCCGTACGTCGCGATCCGTACGGGAGCGTCGGAGCCGCCGAGGACGTACGGCGTGTCGGTGGCGACCGCGACCTCCCCGGAGACCGGCCCGTCGCCGTAGCCGGCGAACGCGACGCTGGTGGCGCCGGCGAGCCTCCGGTCCTCGGCGGCCTGCCAGTCCGCCAACGCGCTGCGCCGCCGCTGCTCGGCCGTGCGCCAGCGTGCGAGCCGCTGCCGGTAGTCCCCCGCGGGCTCCCGGCGGCCGCGGTCGGGACGGTCGCGGCCGGAGGCGAGGCGGGCCGGGGCGGAGCGCGGCGTGAGCACGTCGACGCCTGCGGCGCGGGCGGCGCCACCGAAGGCGGCGACCGCCTCGGCGTCACCGCTGGCGACGACCGCTCCGTCGACCACGGCGCCGTCGCACGGCCCGGAGGCGACGGTCACGGCGGCCGCGGACAGGGCCCGCGACGCGTCGCGGGCCGAGCCGACGGGGGCGCCGGCGTCGCCGCGGACGTGCTCGAGCAGGGCGACCTGGCGGGCGGCGGACTGCAGGAGCCGGGTACGGGACAGCGTGCCGGAGCGGACCGCGCGGACGATCGCGCTGCGCGCGGCAGCGGGGTCGGTCGGCATCAGCAGCACGTCGTTGCCCGCGGCCAGCGCCCGTACGGCGACCTCGCCGGCGCTGCGGCCGGCCGTGACGCCGTCCATCTGGAGCGAGTCGGTGACGACCAGCCCCTCGAACCCGAGCTCCCGGCGCAGCAGGCCGGTGACCACCGGCCGCGACAGGGTCGCGGGGGTCCGCGGGTCGACGGCGCGGATGTCCAGGTGCCCGGTCATCACGGCCGGGACGCCGTCGTCGACGGCCGCAGCGAACGGCGCCAGGTCGACCCGGCGCAGCTCCTTCAGCGACCGGTGCTGCACCGGCAGCGAGAGGTGGCTGTCGGCCGGCACCGAGCCGTGGCCCGGGAAGTGCTTGAGCACCGGTGCCACGCCTCCGTCCTGCAGCCCGCTCGCAGCGGCGCTGGCCTGCTGGCCCACCAGCCGCGGGTCGGAGCCCGCGGACCGGGATCCGATCGTCGGGTCGGACGGACCGCTGGTGACGTCGGCGTCCGGGGCGAAGTCGACGGTGAACCCGAGGCCGGCGAGCTCGGCGGCGTACTGCCGGTAGACGCGGGTGGTGAGCTCCGGGTCGCCGGCGGCGCCCGCGCTCATGAACGCGGGGAACGACGTCGTGGCCGCCCGCTCGACGATCCCGCCCTCCTGGTCGACGGAGAGGAACAGCGGCCAGCGCCGGTCCACCTGGCGCCGGAGCGTCGTCATCAGCTTCCGCGTCTGGCCGGGCGAGGTGAGGTTCTCGTCGAAGGCGATGACGCCGCCGAGGTCGAGGTCGCGGACCAGCCGTACCGGCGCTCCGGTCCCTGACCACGAGGCCACGATGACCTGCCCCGCCAGGGCCGGCAGCGGCAGCTGCCGCACCTCCCGTACGGCGTCGTCGAGCTCGCCCTCGGTGGGTCCCCAGCCGGGGCGCAGCCCGAGCTGCTCCGCCGGTCCGGGCGGCTGGGGCTCGGAGCCCGCGGCGGACGCAGTCCCGTCCGGCTCCCCGGACGTCGCGGGCTCGCCGCTGTCGCCCTGGCAGCCGGTGGCGGCCAGGAGCACGACGGTGAGGGCGCCCGTGACCATGCGGGGCAGGCGGGGGCGGGCGGGTGCGGACACGCCTTCCATCGTGGCACGGGGGGCGGGGGGTGCAGCCAATCGCGAGGACCGGTCGTGGGGGCCCCGGACTGTGGTTGGCTCACCCCATGAGCGAGCAACGGCGCTGGCCGGGGTGGGTGTACGCCGAGGGCGAGGAACCGGACTACCGGTTCAGCCTCGCCAACGAGCGGACCCTGCTGGCCTGGCTGCGTACGGCGCTGGCGCTGCTCGCCGCCGGCGTCGCCCTCGACCAGATCACGCTGGCGATGGACGAGACGGTCCAGCTCGCACTGGCGGCGTTCCTGGTGCTGCTGGGCGTCGTGTGCGCGGCCGCGTCCTGGTGGCGCTGGGCGAGCGCCGAGCGGGCGATCCGGAAGCGCGACCCGCTTCCCTCCCCCCTGCTCGGGCTGGTGCTGGCGCTGGGCACCATCGCGATCGGGGTCGTGGTCCTGGTGGCCCTGTGAGCAACCCGGTCCACGGGATGCAGGCCGAGCGGACGGCGCTCGCCTGGCAGCGCACCGGGCTCTCCGTCGCCGTCGCCGCGGCGATCCTGGCGCGGCTGACCTACGGCGACCTCGGCGCCTGGGCCCTGCTGACGCTCGTCGTGTCGCTGGGGCTGTGCGGCTGGGTGCTGGCGGAGAGCCGGAGCCGCTACCGCGGCCGGGTCGGCCTGCGCTCGGAGCGCTCCGCGCTGGGGGGCTGGGCCGCCGCGCTCTGCGCCAGCATCGTCGTGATGGGCCTGACCGAGCTGGCGGCCCTGGCCGTCCGCTGACGGCCGGGGCTCCGCGCCTCGGTGGACGTCGTCCACGCGCTGAGTCGTTGGGCCTGCAGGATTCCCCGGCTCGCCGGGGATTCATGCACTTCCAAGGCGGAACACCGCCTTGGAAGTGCATGAACCGCCCGAGCCCCGTGACCGATGTGGCGAGGCCGCCGCGCGCTCAGCCCAGCAGCTCCCGCTCCGCCCCGATCGTGGTGTCGTCGCCGTGGCCGGTGTGGACGACCGTCTCGTCCGGCAGCTCGAAGAGCCGGCGCCGGATCGACTCGACGATGACCTCCTCGTCGCTGTACGACCGCCCGGTGGCGCCCGGGCCGCCCTGGAACAGGGTGTCGCCGGTGAAGACGCAGCCGAGGTCGTGGACGTAGAGGCAGACCGCGCCCGGCGCGTGCCCCGGCGTGTGGATCGCCTTGACCGCCGCTCCCCCGACCTTGATCGTCTGGCCGTCCTCGAGGTCCACATCCCACAGGTGGTCCTGGTGGGTCAGCTCCCACAGCGGCCGGTCATCGGGGTGGAGCAGGATCGGTGCGCCCACCCGCTCGCGCAGCTCGGGCGCGACCCGTACGTGGTCGTCGTGGGCGTGGGTGCAGATGATCGCCTTGACCGTACGGCCGGCCACGACCTCGAGGATCGCGTCGACGTCGTGGGGCGCGTCGATCACCACGCACTCCTCGTCGTCGCCGACCACCCAGATGTTGTTGTCGACGTCGTGGGTCTCCCCGTCGAGGGAGAAGGTGCCGCTGACGACGCCGTGGTCCACACGTACGGCCATCAGAGGATCACCACCGAGCGCAGCACGTCGCCGGAATGCATCTTCTCGAACGCCGCCTCGACGTCGTCGAGGGCGATCTCCTCGCTGACGAACGCGTCGAGGTCGAGCCGCCCCTGCCGGTAGAGGTCGACCAGCATCGGGAAGTCGCGGCTGGGCAGGCAGTCTCCGTACCAGCTGGACTTGAGGGCGCCGCCGCGTCCGAACACGTCGATCAGCGGGAGGTCGGGGATCCTCATGTCGGGGGTCGGTACGCCGACCAGCACGACCGTGCCGGCGAGGTCGCGGGCGTAGAACGCCTGCTTCCACGTCTCGGGGCGGCCGACGGCGTCGATCACGACGTCGGCACCCTCGCTCCCGTCGTCACCGCAGATCTGCTTGATCGCCTCGACCGGGTCGGTCTCGGAGCTGTTGACGGTGTGGGTCGCGCCCAGCCGCCGCGCGCCCTCGAGCTTGCGGTCGTCGATGTCGACGGCGATGATCCGGGCCGCGCCGGCCAGCGCGGAGCCCGCGACCGCCGCCGCGCCGACCCCGCCGCAGCCGATGACCGCGACCGAGGAGCCGCGGCCGACGTTGCCGGTGTTGATCGCGGCACCGAGGCCGGCCATCACGCCGCACCCGAGCAGGCCGACGGCGGCGGCGCGCGCCTCCGGGTCGACCTTGGTGCACTGGCCGGCGGCGACCAGCGTCTTCTCGGCGAAGGCGCCGATGCCCAGCGCCGGAGTCAGAGGCGTCCCGGCTCCCTCTCCAGCGAGCGTCATCTTCTGCGTCGCGTTGTGGGTGGCGAAGCAGTACCACGGCTCGCCGCGGTTGCAGGCGCGGCAGTCGCCGCAGACGGCGCGCCAGTTGAGGACGACGAAGTCGCCCGGGGCGACGCCGGTCACGCCCTCGCCGACCGACTCGACGACGCCCGCGGCCTCGTGGCCCAGCAGGAACGGGAACTCGTCGTTGATGCCGCCCTCGCGGTAGTGGAGGTCGGTGTGGCAGACCCCGCAGGCCTGGACCTGCACGAGCGCCTCGCCCGGACCGGGGTCGGGCACGTTGATGGTCTCGATGCTGACGGGGGCGCCCTTCGTACGGGCGACGACTGCTCTCACCTGATGCATGCCAGCGATGCAACCATAGGCGCCCGCAAGCCGTGTAGGGGGTGTGATCGCGACGGTGGTGTCCGCACGGACGGACTTCGAGGAGTGGCTGCTGGCCCGGGAGGGCTCGCTCCACCGCACGGCACGGCTGCTCACGCACGACACGCACGCGGCCCAGGACCTGGTGCAGACGACGCTGGCCAAGCTCTACCTCGCCTGGGACCGGATCTCCGACCGCGACAACGTCGACGCGTACGCACGCCGGATCCTGGTCAACGAGCACCGGTCCACCTGGCGCAAGGCCTCCAGCCGCCGCGAGGTCACCACCGACGCCCCGCCCGACCGCGGCGAGGCAGCCCGTGAGTACGACGGGGCGCGCGACGCGGTGTGGGCGTTCGTGTGCACGCTGCCGCCGCGGCAGCGCGCCGTGATCGTGCTCCGCTACTACGAGGAGCTCACCGAGCCGGAGGTCGCCGAGCTGCTCGGCATCTCGGTCGGAACCGTGAAGTCCCAGGCCCACCGCGCGCTCGCCGCGCTCCGGGCGAGGGTGGCCAACCACCCCGAGATCGAGGGAGGTGCCTCGTGAACGTCGAGGATCTGCTGCGCGAGAGCCTGCGTGCGGAGGCGGCGCGGACCGAGCACGAGCCGACGCCCCTGGAGCAGGTGGCCTGGCGCGCCCGGTCGGTGCGCCGCACGCGCCGCGCCCGCGTGGCGGCGGTGTCGCTCGTCGCCGCCGCAGCGGTCGCCGCCCCGGTGGCGCTGATCGTGCCCGGCCTGCTGGCCACCGACCCGGCCCCCGCCCCGCAGCCGTTCGCCTCGCTGCGGGAGTCGTACGGCCCGACCGTGGCCTGGGTGGACGGCGACCGCTACCACTCCGCCGACGGCCAGACCTCGACGATCGGGGTCACCGGAATCCAGGAGTTCCTGCCGTACCGCGGCGGGCTGCTCGCCACGGTGCGGGACGACCTGCCGAACGGGCAGTCGCGGGTCGTGACGCTGGACCCCGACGGCACGGTCGGCTCCGACGAGTGCGGGTCGCCGCGGCTCGGGCTCGACGAGGCGGGCGAGGTCGCGCTGTCGCTCGCCGTGTACGAGTGCAGCCCGCGCTGGAGCGGCGCCTCCTTCGAGTGGCGCGACGTCCGCAGCCCGCAGCCCGGCGACGACCTGCTGACGATGCCGACCGACATGACGACCGACCCCGTGGCGGTCCGCGGCGACCTGACCTACTACAACGCCGCGGACCTCGACGGCCGGAAGCCGGGCGCCTACCGGCTGGTCACCGGGCTCGGGCCGCCCGAGCGGATCCCCGGCCTCGGCGTCGTGGTGGACGTGTCCCTCGACGGCGGCTGGGTCGCCGGCACCACGAGCGACGGGCGGGAGGTCGTCGCCGACGCCGACACCGGCGAGGTCCGGACCGAGCTGCCCAGCCGGGCGGTCTCGTTCAGCCCGGACGGCGAGCACGTCGCCGCGGTCAGCCTGTCCGACGGCCGGCTGGAGATCCTGGACGCCGAGACCGGCGCGCTGGTCGCCGCCACCGACGCGGGGACGTTCGACGACCGGGTCGCCTGGGAGTCCGACGACCGGCTGCTGGCGGTGGCCGTGGACGGGGGCGACGAGTCGCTGCTCCGGGTCGACCTCGACGGCACCGTGTCGCGGGCCACCGAGGTCCGGCCGGCCGGGTCGCTGGCGCTGGTCACCCAGCCCTGACCACCCGGCTCACCACACGCCCAGGATGTCGCCGCCGATCCGGACCACGAACGCCGAGACGACGAGCAGGAAGAAGACCCGTACGAAGCGGCTGCCTCGCGAGATCGCGACCCGGGCGCCGAGGTAGCCGCCGAGGAGGTTGCACGCGCCCATCACCAGCCCGATCTTCCACATCACCGCCCCCATCGGCACGAACACGACGAGCGCGCCGAGGTTGGTGGTCCAGTTGGCCAGCCGGGCCTTGGCGCTGGCCTCGAGGAACGAGTACCCGAGCAGCCCGACCAGCGTGAAGACGAAGAACGAGCCGGTGCCGGGGCCGAGCGCGCCGTCGTAGAAGCCGATGGCCAGCCCGGTCAGCATCGCCAGGCCGAGGTGCCGCCGGCCGCTGAACCGCAGCGCCGTGCGGTCGCCGAGGTCCGGCTTGAGCAGGACGTACGCGCCCACCACCACGAGCGCCACCAGCACGATCGGGTCGAACGCCTCGACGGGGATGAAGGTGGCCGCCAGCGCGCCGAGGACCGCCCCGACGAACGAGAACCCCATGAGCGGCAGGAACGTGCGCGGGTCGGGCCGGACCCGGCGGTAGTACGTCGCGCTGCTGACCGTCGTGCCGCAGATCGCGGCGAGCTTGTTGGTCGCGAGGATCTGCACGGGCGTGGCCCCCGGCAGCCCGATCAGCAGCGCCGGCAGCAGCACCAGTCCCCCGCCGCCCACCACCGCGTCCACGAAGCCGGCGGCCAGCGCCGCGAGCGCGAGCAGCAGCAGCACGGTCAGGTCGGGGTCGGCCACCGGGCGACCGTACAGTCGGTCGGGTGCGCATCGTCTCCCTGCTCCCCTCCACGACCGAGATCCTGTTCGCGATCGGGGCGGGTGACGACGTGGTCGGGGTGACCTTCGAGTGCGACCACCCCGCCGAGGCACGCCGGCGGACGGTCGTGTCCACCTCGGCGATGCCCGAGGGACTGGCCCCGGCCGAGATCGACGCGTACGTCGCAGGGGCGATGCGTCGCGGGGAGGACCTCTACCACCTCGACGCGGGGGCGCTGTCCGGCCTGGACGCCGACCTGGTGGTCACCCAGGACCTGTGCGCGGTCTGCGCCGTCGACGTCTCGGTCGTCGACGACGCGCTCGCCCACCTCGGGTGCACGGCGGAGGTGCTGACGATCGACCCGCACACCCTCGACGAGGTGCTGGCGTCCATCGGGACGCTCGGGAAGGCGACCGGCCACGAGGCCGAGGCCGCGGCGCTGGTCGCCGGCCAGCGGCGGCGGCTGGCAGCGGTGCGCGAGCGGGTCGCCGGGCTGCCCCGGCCGCGGGTGATGCTGCTGGAGTGGACCGACCCGCCGTTCGCCCCCGGTCACTGGGTGCCGGAGATGATCGCGGCCGCCGGGGGCGAGCCGCTGCTCGGCACCGCCGGCGCGAAGTCCGAGCGGGTCACGTGGGAGGCGATCGAGGCGGCCGGCCCGGAGGTGTTCGTGGTGGCGCCGTGCGGCTACGACCTCGCGGGCGCCACCGCGCTCGCCGACGAGCTGGTCGGCTCCGGCCGGCTGCCCGCCGGCGTACCGGTCCACCCGGTCGACGCCAACGCCGCCTGGGCGCGCCCCGGCACCCGGCTGGTCGACGGCGTCGAGGAGCTGGCTGCGATCCTGCACCCCCCGTCCTGACGCCGCGTGTGCCTGAGAACGGTGCATGCGTCGGCGTGGGGCACACGCCGCGACACGAGGGGGGTCAGCCGACCCAGAACCCCCGGCCGCCGCCCATCCAGTCACCGAAGTGGTCGCGGTACGACGACCCCGGTGAGCGGTCGCCGAGGTAGGACCCGACGACGGCGGCGCCGAGGTCGTCGAGCTCGGGCGCCACGACCCGGCCCTCCACCCGCTGCGCCATCGACTCGATGAAGCGTGCCAGCCCGGGATCGTCGCCGAGCCGGAAGAACGTCGTCTGCGCCCCCAGCCGGTACGCGTTGTCGAGCTCGCGCACCGCGTACGAGATCGTCAGCGGGTGGGGCGGGTAGGAGAAGTGCACCTCCCCGTCCGGCTCGAGGTGCGACGTCGGCTCGCCGTCGGTGACGACGAGCAGCACCGGCTGCGCCTGCGGGTGCTTGCGGAAGTGCCGGTTGGCGAGCAGCAGCCCGTGGTGGAGGTTGGTGCCCTTGTCCCAGCGGGCGTCCAGCCCGGTGAGCTCCTCGATCTCCATCACCTGCGCGTGCCGCGAGAACGCCACCAGCTGCAGCGCGTCGCCGCGGAACCGCGACCGGATCAGGGTGTGCAGCGCGAGCGCGGTGCGCTTCATCGGCACCCAGCGGCCGTCCATCGCCATCGAGAACGACGTGTCGACCAGCAGCGCGACCGCCGCCTGGGTGCGCGACTCGGTCTCCTGGACCTCCACGTCCCCGATCTCCAGCCGTACGCCGGCTCGTGGGTCGCCGCCCTCGGAGACGGTCCGCCGCACCGCGTTGCCGATGCTGCGCGTGACGTCCCACGGCTCGGTGTCGCCGTACTGCCACTCGCGGGTCGCCCCCGACAGGTCGCCCGCCGCGCCTGCGGAGCGGAGCTCGCGCTGCCCCTGCCGCCCGGACATCCGCTGCGCCACGTCGCGCAGCAGTGCCTTGCCGAGCTGCCGCATCGCCTGCGGGCTGAGCCGGTACTGGCCGTCGGAGCCGCGGTGGAGGTAGCCGCTGTCGCGCAGCGCCCGCTCGAGCTCCTGCAGCGTCCGGGCGTCGACCGCCGAGCGGTCGCCGAGCTGGCGGGCCAGCGCGTCGAGGTCGACGTCGTCCAGCCTGGCGCCGTCGTAGGACTGGGCGAGCTGGTCGGCGAGGTCGTCGAGCTCGGCGAGGTCCTGCAGCACGCCGGTGCCGTCGCCGAGCCCCAGGCCCTCCCCGCCCTCGAACTGCTCGGAGCCGCCCCAGTCCTCGCCGGGCCGCAGCGCCTGCAGGTTGGCGTCCATCCGGGCCAGCTGCTCCATCAGCGCGGGCGAGCCGAAGGCCTGCTGGGAGAGCTCCATCAGCTGCTGCCGCTGCTCGGGCGACATCGAGTTGAGCATCCGCTGCGCGGCAGCCGACCGCTGGGCGAGCGCGTCGAGCAGCTCGTCGATGTTCTGCGGGTTCTCCGGGAAGAACTGGCCGTGCCTGGCCATGAACTCGTCGAAGTCGGCCTGCGTGTCGGTCGCCCTGCTGGTGCTTCTCGAGCAGGTCGTTGAGGTCGGACAGCATCTCGTTGACGGCGGCCCGGTCCTCGTCGGTGGCGTTCTCGAGCGCGTCCTTCATGCCGGCGAACCGCTGGTCGAGCAGCTCGCGCCCGAGCAGGTCCTTGATCTGCTCGTACGCCTCGCGGGCCTCCCGGCTCTGCCAGTCGTACGACGACAGCTCGGTGACCGCCGCCGCCGTGTTGGGCGACAGGTGGTCGAGCTGGAGCTCGCGGAACGCCCGGTCCCCGTCGTCCATCTCGACGTCGCGGGCGAGCTGCTTGCGCTCCTCGAGCACGGCCCGGTCGAGCAGCTCGCGCACCTCCTGCAGGGTGCCGTCCAGCTGGTGGTTGCGCAGCAGGTCGCGCCGCCGCTCGGCGACCCGCCGGGCGAGGTCGTCGAGACCCGCCTGGTCGCGGCCGCCCCGCCGCAGGAACTCCCGCATCGCGCGCTCCGGGCTGTAGCCGGCCATGACGTCCTGGCCGATCTCGTCGAGCGCCTCGCCCAGGTCGACCGGGGGCGCCAGCGGGTCGCCGCCGTGGTAGCGGCCGTAGCGGCTCGCGCGGGGACTCATGGCG
>CAVRTX010000009.1:0-93798 GCA_963724225.1 uncultured Actinomycetota bacterium
CCAGCGCACCAGCCGCGGGCACGCGGCGCACACCGAGACCCGGGCGTCGAGCTCGGCCAGGTCGTCGGTGGCCGCGAGCCTCCGTACGCCGGCCGGGGTGCGCGCGACGGGAGTCGTCGGGGTCGCCGGGTCGTCGGGCCAGCCCGTCCCGGGCGGCACCGGCGAGGCGAACGGCTCCCCCGTCAGGGGGTGCGGCAGCGGGGGCGGTAGTTCGTGACGTTTCCGCCCCTGCGAGCGGCGTGTCGAGGGCGGTTCCGTCACGAACTACCCGCCAACGACCAGGCGATGCCCTCGAGGATGTCGGACTCGGAGACGATGAGGGACGGGACGTGGGTGCGGGCCAGGACCCGCTCGACGATCACGAACCCGGCGTCGATCACGTCGGCGCGGCCGGGATGCAGGTAGGGCAGCGCGCGCCGCTGCTCGACGGTACGGCTCACGACCGCGCGGATCGCGTCGCGCACGTCGGCGAGGTCGTGGACGGAGCCGTGGATCTCGTCGGGCAGGTACGCCGGCAGGTCGAGGACGGCCGCCCCCAGCGTGGTGCAGGTGCCGGCGATGCCGACGACCGTGGCGGCCTCGGCCAGCGGGACCCCGCAGCCGTCGAGCGCGGAGTCGACGTCGCGCGCGATCGCGGCCAGCTCGGCCTCGGTCGGCGGGTCGTGGCGTACGTGCCGCTCGTGCAGCCGGACCGAGCCGACGTCCATCGACCGGGCGGTGCGGACGCCGTCCCGGTCGCCGAGCACCACCTCCGTCGAGCCGCCCCCCACGTCCACCACGAGCACCGGCGCCGGCGGCTGATCGGCCAGCCCGCGCATCGCCCCGGCGAAGGCCAGCGCCGCCTCGTCGTCTCCGCTGAGCACCTCCGGCGTGACACCCAGCCGGTCACGGACGCCGTCGGTGAACACCGACCCGTTGGCCGCGTCGCGGGTGGCCGAGGTGGCGCAGAACCGGGTCCGGTCCGGGGGTACGCCGTGGTCGCGGAGGATCGCGGCGTACTCGTCGATCGCGGCGAACGCCCGCTCCAGCGCCTCGTCGGCCAGCCGCCCGGTCCGGTCGACGCCCTGCCCGAGCCGCACCATCCGGGACTCCCGGACCAGGACGTCCAGCGCGCCGTCGACGAACGAGCCCACCAGCAGCTTGACGGTGTTGGTCCCGCAGTCGAGCGCGGCGACCGGCTCACCCACCGGGAGCGTCCGTCTCGACGCAGGGCCCCGGTGCCCACCAGTCACCGAGCAGCGCCAGCACCTCGTCGCCGAGCGGGTTGACGCCCGGACCGGCGGCGAGGGCGTGGGCGGCCAGCACGTGCAGGCACTTCACGCGGTCGGGCATCCCGCCGGCGGAGATGCCCTCGATCTCCGGCACGTCCTGCCCGGCGGAGGCGGCCACCGCCGCGCGGTCGGCGAGGTAGGCCTCGTGGGCCGCGCGGTAGGCAACGGCGAGCTCGGCGTCGGTGCCGAGCCTCGCCTCCATCTCCTTCATCAGTCCGGAGCCCTCGAGGGTGCCGATCCGCGACGCTGCGCGCGGGCAGGTGAGGTAGTAGGTGGTCGGGAACGGGGTCCCGCCCGGCAGCCGCGGCGCGGTGGTCACGACGTCGGGCAGGCCGCAGCCGCAGCGGTGGCCGATCCCGGCGATGGCGCGGGGTGCGCGGCCCAGCTGCTGCGCGATCGCCGCCTCGTCGGCCGGGCCGGCGGGCTCGGGGCTCACTGCTCCGGTCACTCCCCGGGTGCGTCCAGCTCGCTGGCCGGGGCCAGCCCCCGCTCCTTGGGCGGGTTGCCGGCGAGCTCGACGGAGGACCACGCGTCCTGCCACCACGCCACCGGCGGCTCGCGCAGCACCTGGCCGGGGTCGTGGAGCTCGGAGCGGCTCTCGAGCGGCTCGCCGTGCTCGTCGAGCACGACGTACGCCGTCTCGCCCGGCATCAGGTAGCCGAACCGGTCCCGGGCCTGCGCCCGCACGTACGCCTCGTCGTCCCAGCGGCGCTTCTCGCGCTCCAGCGCATCGATGTCGTCGGACCGCTCCGCGATCTGCTCCTTCAGCGCGGCGATGTGGGCGCGCTGCTGGAGGTAGGCCTTCATCGACGAGGCGTAGGAGACGGCCAGGACGGCGAGGACCAGCACCAGGATCAGCGACCGGCCGGTCAGTCGCGGCCGGCGCCGCGAGGGCTTCGCGTCGGCGAGCTCGTCGGCGAGGCCGGTGCGCGGTCGCGGAGTGCGGGACGTCGGCGTCCCCCGGCCGGGACGGCGCGGCCCACCGGGGCCGGACCCCCCGCCTGCCGTGCCGCTGCGTCGCTCGCTCACCGGCCCCAGCGTAGTGCGGTCAGCGTCCCGATCGCGGGAACGCGCCCGCGCCGGCGTACCGCGCCGCGTCGCCGAGCTCCTGCTCGATGCGCAGCAGCTGGTTGTACTTGGCGACCCGCTCGGAGCGCGCGGGCGCACCGGTCTTGATCTGGCCGCAGTTGGTGGCGACGGCGAGGTCGGCGATCGTGGTGTCCTCGGTCTCGCCCGAGCGGTGGCTCATCATGCAGCGGAAGCCGTTGCGGTGGGCGAGGTCGACCGAGTCGAGGGTCTCCGTGAGCGAGCCGATCTGGTTGACCTTCACCAGCAGCGCGTTGGCCTGGCCGCCGTCGATCCCCCGCTGCAGCCGCTCGACGTTGGTGACGAACAGGTCGTCGCCGACCAGCTGGATCTTGTCGCCGAGCTCGTCGGTGATGGTCTTCCAGCCGGCCCAGTCCTCCTCGTCGAGCGGGTCCTCGATCGAGACGATGGGGTACGACGCCACCAGGTCGGCGTAGTAGGCGGTCATGTCGTCGGCCGAGCGCTTCTGGCCCTCGAAGACGTACTTCCGCTTCTCGTAGAACTCGCTGGCGGCCACGTCGAGGGCGAGCGCGATGTCCTTGCCGAGCTTGAAGCCCGCCGCCTTGACCGCCTCGGCGATCAGGTCGAGCGCGTCGCGGTTGGACGGCAGGTCGGGCGCGAAGCCGCCCTCGTCGCCGACGCCGGTGGCCAGCCCCTTCTTCTTCAGCACCGACTTGAGCGCCTGGTAGACCTCGGCACCCTGCTGCAGCGCCTCGCGGAAGGTCGCCGCGCCGATCGGCGCGATCATGAACTCCTGCACGTCGACGTTCGTGTCGGCGTGGGCGCCACCGTTGAGGATGTTCATCATCGGGACGGGGAGCAGGTGGGCGGTCGGCCCGCCGACGTAGCGGTAGAGCGGCAGCCCCGAGGAGTCGGCCGCGGCCCGGGCCACGGCGAGCGAGGCGCCGAGGATCGCGTTGGCCCCGAGCTTGGCCTTGTTGGGGGTCGCGTCGAGGTCGAGCATCGCCTGGTCGACCAGCCGCTGCTCGTCGGCGTCGAGGCCCTCGATGGCCGGCCCGATCTGGCGGGTGACGGCCTCGACGGCCTTCGCCACGCCCTTGCCGCCGTAGCGCTTGCCGCCGTCGCGCAGCTCGACCGCCTCGAACTGGCCGGTGGAGGCCCCGCTGGGGACGGCCGCGCGGGCGCCGGTCCCGTCGTCGAGGAACACCTCGACCTCGACGGTCGGGTTGCCGCGGGAGTCGAGGATCTCGCGGGCGGCGACGGCCTGGATGACAGCCACGGTGTGCTCCTGACGCTTCGGGGACGAGGCACTTCGCACCCTAGCGGCGACCCGTCGGTAGGTCAGCGGCCCGTCCGCGGAGGGGTGCCTCGGCCGAGTGGATAGTCCGCCGCCGGATGCGCCTCCCGGAGTCGGGACGTGGCGCATCGGGCGGCGGACTATCCAACCCGGTCGGGCGTCGTCGAGTCGGCGGAGGCGCGCGGTCTCTGGCACATTGGGCCCGTGCACACGAGGACCGCCGGAACGATCACCCGCGCGCCGCGTCGATGTGCGTCTAATCGTATGAGTTTGATAGACATAGCCCATGCTGCGTGACCGTGAGGGCCACCCGCGGGGTGACTGGTTCGACTTCCACCACCACGAGACGGGCGCCGACGTCGAGACCCGCTGGGAGGGCCGCGTCCCCCGGGTCACCCCCACCGAGCGCTTCTTCGTGCGCAACCACACCTCGGCCCCCGCGATCGACGCCGGGTCGTGGCGGCTGCTGGTCACCGGCGACGGCGTCGCCCGGGAGACCGTCTGGTCGCTGGCCGAGCTGCGCCGGCTCGCCTCGGTCACCGTCGAGACCGCCCTCGAGTGCACCGGCAACGGCCGTCGCCTCTTCGGCGACCAGCAGGGCACGCCGCGGCCCGGCACCCCGTGGCGGTTCGGCGCCATCGGCGTCGCGCAGTGGAGCGGCGTACCGCTCTCGCTGCTGCTCGACCACGCCGGCGTACGACGTGACGCGGTGCAGGTGACCCCCGTCGGGCTCGACGACCGCTACGTCGTCGACGGCGTCGACCACGGCCGGGTACGCCGCCCGCTGCCGCTCGGCAAGGCGCTCGACGACTGCCTGGTCGCGCTGGAGATGAACGGCGAGCCGCTCGCCGCCGACCACGGCTTCCCCGCCCGGCTGGTCGTGCCCGGCTGGGTCGGGATCGCCAGCATCAAGTGGCTCGGCGAGCTGCGGGTGACCCGGACCGAGGTCGACTCGCCGTGGAACACGCTCTGGTACCGGATGCACGGCGAGGGCTGGGACGGCGACGCCGCCGAGCTCGGACGGCTGCCCGTCAAGAGCGTGCTCGACGAGACCGGCGAGCCGGTCGCCGGCCGCGAGACCCGGCTCGCGGGGCGCGCCTGGGCCGGCGAGGCCGCCATCGAGCAGGTCGAGGTCTCGACCGACGCAGGCGCGACCTGGCGGTCCGCCGAGCTGCACGGCGACAACAGCCGCAACGCCTGGACCCGCTGGGAGCTGGCCTGGACCCCCGAGGCGGCCGGCGAGCACGACGTCCGGGTGCGGGCCACCGACACCACCGGCCGCATCCAGCCGGAGCGGGCCGCGGACAACGACGACGGCTACCTCTTCGACGCGGTGCTGTGCCACCGGGTCTGCGTCGCCCCTCCTCGCTGAGCGCTCACGGGCTCACCGGCACCGCCTCGACGATGCGGTTGTCGCGGTAGCGGCCACGCAGGTGGTCGTACGGGCCGCCGCACGTGATGAGCAGCAGCCGGTGCCGCCGGCGCTGCTCGAACAGGTCGGAGCGACGGGACAGGTCGGCGCTCGGGAGCAGGTAGTTGCCGACCACGCGGTAGCGCTGCTGCTCGTCGTCGGACGCGAGATCGACGAGGTCCCCGGGCACCAGCCCGGCGAGACCGGCCAGGAAGCCCGCCGGGTCGGTCGCGGAGTCGAGGTGGCCCGCGACCACGACGGTGCCGAACGGGGTGCCGGCCAGGGAGCCGCCGCGCCACCAGCCGACCCGGTCGGCGTCGTCGGGGAGCTGCAGGCTGCCGCCGACCACGCCCACCGGGTCCACGGGTGCGCCGCCGCCGCCCGCCCCGGGGCGGAGCACGACCCGGGTCGGCCGGAACTCCGGCCACTGCGGAGGCAGCGGGTCGCCGAGCGCGACCGGGGCCGGGGCATCATCGCCGTCGGACGGCGCCCCCGCAGAAGGCCCCGCCGAGGGCCCCGCCGAGGGCCCCGCCGAGGGCCCGGCCGACGTCCCCTCGGCCGGTCGCGGGACGGACGCGCGGAGTCCCGCACCGCGCTCCGCCGCGCGGCTCGGGGCGTCGCCGACCCGCGCGGGCGGCGGCCGCTCCGGCGCGGGCGTCCCCCGTACGGAGGCGGCCACGAGCAGCGTGACGCCGACGACCGCGACCACCGCTCCGACGGCGTGCCGCGGACGCATGCTCACGCCTGGTCCAGGGCCGCTCTCCGACGGCCGGTGGCGACGAGCACCGCCGAGAGCGCGAGGGCGACCAGCCCGCCCCCCGTGAGGCCGGGCGACCAGGTGGCCGTGGCCCGGTCGTGCTGTCCCCCGGTGCCGCCCGGCACCCCCGCAGGGGCCTGGTCCGAGCCCGTCACCGGCACCGGCACCGCGTGCACGATCGCGTCCATCGTGCCCCGCTCCGCCACGCCGACCGCGTAGACCCGGACCGCCTTGCCCGGAGGGACGGGCAGGTCCACCGGCCCGAGCACCGGCGGGTCGTCGGTGGCCGACGGGACCACGGCGACCCGGTAGGTGTCGGCCGGCACCACCACCGTGAGCTCCTCGCCGCTGGCGACGTCGGAGAACAGCACCTCGCCGTCGACCCTGATGTCGGCCGGACCCACGGCCGCCGTGTGCGCGATGGAGAGTCGGGTGCTGCCGTCGGGGACCGGCGACCGGTGGTTGACGAAGCTGGTCAGCACGGCCGGCCGCCGCGCGTCGACCGGCAGGTGCAGCACGACGTCGAGGCTCTGGCCGGGACGTACGCCGACCATCGCCTCCACCTCCGTGCCGTCGTCGGCGGTGGCCGACACCGCGTGCCGACCCGGGTCGAGGTCGAGTCCCCCGAGGATCTCCTTGGCCTCGACGTCCTCCCCGACCACCTCCCCGTCGACGCTGAAGTCCCAGGTGGTGCCGACGACCCCCTGCACCAGGAACACCTCGCCGGTCCGGCCGGGAGCCGCGCCGGCCGGTGTTGCCGAGACCACCGCCGGGACGAGCAGACCGGCGCCGAGCACGGCCGCGAGAGCATGACGAACACGCATGACAGGAACCCCCCGATTCCAACCCCATGTGAGCGGAAACCCCTCACCGCCTGACCAGCAGTATGCATACCCGGCGGCGAAATGGGACCCCTCGGAGGGTTCAAATCTGCGGATCCGGAGGTAGCGTGCGATCGGGGCGCCCCGCGGGTGGGCGGTCCGGATCGTCCATCGGGGGGTGGCACGACGATGCTGGGACGACTACGTCGTCGGCTGGCGAGGGCGACCAGGCGCAGCCGCGACAACGTGGGCTACTGGTGGCTCGAGCAGGTCGAGTGGTGGCGCGACCGCCGGCGGCCGTGGCGCGGGCTGCCCGTGCTCGCACACCGTGTGGGCGCCGCGCTCGGTGACCGGTGGTACGACGTGGGCCACGGCGTACGGCGCCGGACCCGTCGGCTCCGGCGGTCCACGGCACGCGTGGGGCACGGGCTGGCCGCCCCCTGGGTCGCCACCAGCCGCCGGCTGCAGGCCTGGGCGCGGGGCCGGTCCCAGGCCTGGAGACATCGCTCGAGCCAGCGCTCGCGTCAGCGTCGCGAGCGGGCGGCCTCGTCGGCACGGCCGCAGGCACCCGGGGTGGTCGCCACTCGGCTGGCCGCGCTCCGGGACCGGTCCGCGGGCCGGGTCCGGGGGCTCGGTTCCGGCACCCGACGCCGCCTCGGCGCGCTCGGCTCCACCGTCGGCGCGGGGGTCGCGCGGGTCGGCGCATCCGTCGGCCGGGCGGTGCGGGGTCACCACCCCGCGCGGGTCGCCGTGGTCGCCGCTGCGGTGCTCGTGGTGGGCGCCGCGATCGCCTCGGGCGTACGCATCGCCGACGACGACGGCTCCGGCGACCCCGGAGGAGCGGCCACGGGGCGGGCCGAGCAGGCCTCCTCGACCCGGCGCCAGGCCGGCCACCCCGGGGGGCCCGGGCTGAGCCGGCCCGGGATCCACCTCCGGGCCCTCCCGGACCAGTCGGGCGACGTCGAGGTCGTCGAGCGGATCATCACGCCCCGACCGATCTGGGTGCTCCCGCTGGCGGCGCCACCGGCGGCGCCCGGCGACGACGGTCCACCGGCCCGGCTGGTCGACCTCCGGGTCACGGCTGACGACACGGCCATCCCCGTCGTGGGGCCTGGCGAGGTCGGCGAGCCGCTGCAGGTGGCGCTGTCGCGGCCGACCACCACCCTGGAGCTGCGCTACCGCGTCGTCGACGCCGACGAGCGGAGCGAGACCGCCCCGCCCGGCCGGGCCACGCTGTCGCTACGGCCCGCGGCGTCCGGCGCCCTGGCGTCGGCGCCGACGGTGGTGCAGGTACGCGGCGCCGTGGTGCACACGCTGGTGTGCGTCGACGCCCCCCGGGATCGCCAGCTGTGCGGGGTCGACGACCGTACCGGCTGGCACACCGAGCCGGTGTCGGCCGCGACGTCCAACGTGCTGGCCCTGGTCGACCTGCCCCCGGCGTAAGCCCGCGCCGCTGCCGGCTCCGCGCCGGACCGGCGGATCGTTGACCGGGTGTGACGCACGCCACTAAATTTCATGCCACCGAAACGTCGGAGGTCCCTCCCACCCCGCCACCACGCGGCTCGGTGTCCTCCGGCGACGGGGGCTGCACCCGAGCCGCGTGTCGGACAGAGGAGTCCTGATGACCGACGTCACCGGTCGCGGCGAGCCCGCCACCGAGATCCCCGCCAAGAACGTCCCACCCGTCGTGTACGCGGACCTGCCCGAGCCGGAGTCGCTCGGCAAGGTCATGGGTCCCAGCGTCCTGCTGCTCGCCGGCGCCATCGGCTCGGGCGAGTTCGTGCTCTGGCCCTACATCACCTCCCAGGTCGGGCTCACCCTGGTCTGGCTGGTCGTCATCGGTGTCACGACCCAGTACTTCCTCAACATGGAGATCGAGCGCTACACCCTGGCCACCGGCGAGACCGCGGTCACCGGCTTCACCCGGCTCTGGAAGCCGTGGGGGGTGCTGTTCATCGTGATGGCGTTCGGGGCCTGGATGTGGCCGGGCTGGGCGACCGGCGGCACCACCACGCTCTCGTTCGCGCTCGGCTTCTCCGAGGACGCGGTCCCGTACGTCACGATCGGGGTGCTGCTGCTGATCGGGGTCGTGCTGACGGTCTCCCCCGTCGTCTACAAGACGGTCGAGAAGATCCAGTTCTTCATGGTCGCCCTGATCGTGCTGTTCGTCGCGTACGCCGCGCTCGCGCTGCTCGGCACCGGTGGCTACGCCGCGCTGGGCCGTGGCTTCGTCGAGGTGCAGGAGATCCCGGCTGCGGTCAGCGACATCCCGATCGCGGTGCTGATGGGTGCGATCGCGTTCGCCGGCGCCGGCGGCGTGATGAACCTCGTCCAGTCCAACTGGGTGCGCGACAAGGGTCTCGGCATGGGGGCCCGGTTGCCGAAGGTGGTCTCGCCGTTCACCGGCGACGAGGTCGCCGCGCCGACGACCGGCTACTTCTTCCGCCGCGACGAGGAGAACATGCGTCGCTGGAAGGGCTGGTGGAAGGTCGCCGACACCGAGCAGAAGTGCACGTTCCTGCTGATCGGCGGGATCACGCTGCTCGTCTTCATGACGCTCACGTACGTGACCGTCGGCATCGGCGGCCAGGCCGAGAGCTTCGACTTCATCGAGATCCAGGGCGACGCGCTGGCCACCGAGTACGGCACCTGGCTCAGCACCGCGTTCTGGCTGATCGGGAGCGTGGTGCTGTACTCGACCAACCTGACGGTGCTCGACATGGTCGCCCGGCTCACCGCCGACGTGCTCAAGACCGGCGCCCTGCGCGACAACACCCGCTGGAGCGAGAGCAGGCTCTACTTCCTCACCGTGTGGCTGATGATCGCCGTCGGCTCGGGGATCCTGCTCTCCGGCGTCGACCAGCCGCTGGTGCTGCTGGTCATCGCCTCGGCCCTCAACGGCGTCGTGATGTTCGTCTACTCGCTGCTGCTGGTGAAGCTCAACCGCGGTGTGCTGCCGCGCGCGATCGGCATGACCGGCGTGCGCTACGGCGCGGCGATCTGGGCGTGCCTGTTCTACGGCTTCTTCTCGGTGATCCTGCTCTGGGACCAGGCCAGGCAGCTGTTCGGCTTCTGACCCCGTCCCCTTCCGCGGCGTGTGCCTGAGACCGGTGCATGGACCGGTCTCAGGCACACGCGGCGTCAGAGGGCGCGCCGGGCGTAGCCGCGTACGTCGGCGTCGGCGTCCTTGGTCGCCCGCTCGACGGCGTCACGCACCTCGGGGTCCGTGGTGCGGCCGGCCAGCGAGAGCACCGCGGCCTTGCGTACGTCGGCGTGGTGGTCCCCCAGCGCGGTCAGCAGCGGCGCCACCGCCACCGCGTCGGGTGCGGCCGCCAGGCCGCGAGCGGCCCCCACCCGCACCTGCCAGGCCGCGTCCTCGACCGAGTCCGCGGCGCGCGCCCACAGCCGGGTCGCCTCCTCCAGCCCGGCGGTCGCCTCGAGGGCGGCGGCGCGCACCAGCAGGTCGGCGTCGCCGGCCAGCCGCTCCAGGGTCGTCGCCGACGCCTGGTCGCCGATCGTGCCCAGTCCGTGCGCGACGACGACGCGGACCTCGCGCACCTCGTCGGCAGCCGCGGCCGCGACCCCCTCGGTGTGGTCGAGCGACACCAGCCCGCGGACGCCCTGGATCCGGACCCGGGCGTCCGTGTCCGCCACCGCGGCCCGGAACCGCTCGGCGTCGCCGAGCTTGAGCGCGCGCAGCACGTCGACGACCGCCGCCCGGGCGAGCGGGTCGCCCGTGCCGAGCGAGGCGACCAGCGCCGCCTGCAGCTCCGGCGAGGCAGGCAGCACCTCGACCAGCTCGCGCAGCGCGTCCCCGGCCGCCCGCCGTACGTCGGCGTCGTCGTCGGACAGCGCGGCCGCCAGCGCGGGGCCGGTGCCCTCGGGGACCAGCTCGGTGACGGAGGCCACGGCGGCCCGACGTACCCGGGCGTCCCGGTCGGCGAGGAAGCCGGCCAGCGCGTCGAGGTCGGCCCCGGCCTCGGTCAGCTCGAGCAGCTCCAGGATCCGCGGCGACCGGGTCTCGCCGGCCTCCGCGACCCGGTCCTCCTCGACCGGCCCGCCGGTGGCCACGTGCCGCGGCTCGGCCACGGCGATGACGGCGACGTCCTGCGGCGCACCCTCGGGGATCTGCAGGTCCTCCAGCGGCACCAGGTAGTCGTTGACCGGCCGGCGCACGAACTCCGTCGCGCCGTCGCCCCGGCGCCGCACGTTGAGGTGGAAGAACCACGCGTCGTCGTCGCGGAGCGGCAGGTCCGCCCGGGCGTGGTAGAGCCCCCACCTGCTCTCCTCGCGCACCATCGATGCGCGCGCCGCGAGCTCGGCACAGTCGCGGATGAAGCTGACCTCGACGCAGCGCATCAGCTCGTGCGGCGTCCGGGCACCCATCAGCGCGATCTCGCCCGTCATCCGGTCGAACGTCTCGACCGCGATCTCCAGCTTGCGGGCCGTCTTCGGCGGGGCGACGTAGTCGTTGACGAAGCGGCGCAGCTTGTACTCGACCTGCTGCTGGGGCGGCCCGTCCGGGTGCCGCAGCGGACGGTAGATCAGCTCGTGCGCGTCGGCCAGCTGGTCCGCGGGGAGCGGCAGCCGCTCCTCGGGCAGGTGCCCGCTGGCGTGCGCGCCGGCCAGGTCACCGAACACGAACGCGCCGATCATGTAGTTGTGCGGGACGCACGCCAGGTCGCCGGCGGCGTACAGGCCGGGCACCGTGGTCTGCGCGTGCTCGTCGACCCAGACGCCCGAGGACGAGTGGCCGCCGCACAGCCCGATCTCCGAGATGTGCATCTCCACGTCGTGGGTGCGGTAGTCGTGGCCCCGGCCCTCGTGGAAGGTGCCGCGGGTCGGCCGCTCGGTGTGGTGGAGGATCCCCTCGAGCTGGGTGATCGTCTCGTCGGGCAGGTGGCTGAGCTTGAGGTAGATCGGGCCCCGCGCGGAGTCGATCTCCTCCTTGACCTCGGCCATCATCTGCCCCGACCAGTAGTCGCAGTCGACGAACCGGTCCCCCTCGGAGTTGACCTGGTAGCCGCCGAACGGGTTGGCGACGTACGCGCAGGCCGGGCCGTTGTAGTCCTTGATCAGCGGGTTGACCTGGAAGCACTCGATCCCGCTGAGCTCGGCACCCGCGTGGTAGGCCATCGCGTGGCCGTCGCCGGCGTTCGTGGGGTTCTCGTAGGTGCCGTAGAGGTAGCCGCTGGCCGGCAGGCCGAGCCGGCCGCAGGCGCCGGTGGCGAGGATGACCGCCTTGGCGCTGACCGTGACGAACTCGCCGCTGCGGGTGTCGAACGCCGCGACGCCGACCGCGCGGCCGCCCGAGGTGAGCACCCGGACCGGCATCAGCCGGTTCTCGATCGTCAGCCGCTCCCGGATCTCGCGACGTCGCATCACCCGGTAGAGCACCTTCTTGACGTCCTTGCCCTCCGGCATCGGGAGGACGTACGAGCCGGACCGGTGCACCCGGCGCACGTGGTAGTCGCCGTACTCGTCCTTCTCGAACTTCACGCCGTACTTCTCCAGGCGCTGCACCATGTCGAAGCCGCGGGTGGCCGTCTGCCGGACGGTGGCCTGGTTGACGATGCCGTCGTTGGCGCGGGTGATCTCGGCGACGTAGTCGTCGGGGTCGGCCTTGCCGGGGATGACCGCGTTGTTGACGCCGTCCATGCCCATCGCGAGCGCACCGGAGTGGCGCACGTGCGCCTTCTCGAGCAGCAGCACGTCGGAGCCCGCCTCGGCCGCGGTGATCGCCGCCATCGTGCCGGCGGTGCCGCCGCCGACGACGAGCACGTCGCAGGTGAGCTCCCGGGCCGGCGCGAGCGGCGGGACCTCCATCGCCACGGGGGCCGAGCGGGTGGTGGTCCGCCCGACGGGGGTGGGTCGGTCGACGGTCTGGCTGGGGCGGGGAGTCATGCCACGTCCTTGGTCGGGTCGGTACGGGAGCTGACCGGAGCCAGCGACTGGGTCCGGCTGAGGGCCGCGAGGATCTCGGAGCGCTGCTCCGGTGCCGGGGGCCGCGCGGGGTCGCGCGGGTGCTCGATGCGGTGCTCGGCGACGACGCCGTGGCGGCCCAGCACCACGACCCGGTCGGCCAGGACCAGCGCCTCGTCGACGTCGTGGGTGACGAAGACGACGGTGCAGCCGGACGCCGCCCAGGTCTCGACCAGCAGCTGCTGCATCGACCCGCGGGTCTGGGCGTCGAGCGCGCCGAACGGCTCGTCCATGCAGATCAGGCCGGGCGAACCGGCGAGCGCACGGGCGAGCTGCACCCGCTGCCGCATCCCGCCCGAGAGCTGCCCGGGCAGCCGCTCGGCGTAGCGGGAGAGGCCGACCCGCTCCAGCCACTCGCCGGCGACCCGGCGCCGCTCCCGTCGTGGCACGCCGTGCAGCTTGAGCGGCAGCTCGACGTTGCGCCGGGCGGTGCGCCACGGCAGCAGGGCGTCGTCCTGGAACACCAGGGCGCGCTCCGCGTCCGGGCCCGCCACGTCGGCGCCGTCGGCGACGATCCGCCCGGCCAGCGGCCGCAGCAGGCCGGCGAAGGCTCGCAGCAGGGTGGACTTGCCGCAGCCGGAGTGGCCGAGCACGACCAGGATCTCGCCGGGCGACACGTCGATGTCGACTCCCTCGACGACGGGCTCGCCGGCGTACCCCAGCGAGAGCCGCTCGGCGCGGATCGCGGCGGGGCGTACGTCGGGTGCCGGCGCGGGGTGGGCGGCGACCGTCGTGGTGTCGGGTGTGGTGGTGGTCGTCATCACTGGTTCCTCTGTTCGGAGGCGAGCCACCGGGTGAGCCGGCGGCCGAGCAGCTCGATGCAGCTCGAGGTGAGCTGGCCGACCACGCCGATCGAGAGCATCCCGACGATCACGCCGGGGTAGTCGACGATCGTGTAGGCCTGCCAGGTGCGGTAGCCGAGGCCGAGGTCGCCGGAGATCATCTCCGCCGAGATCACGCAGATCCACGCCACGCCCATGCCGACCGAGAGCCCCCCGAAGATGCCGGGCACGATGCCCGGCAGCACCACGGTCGACAGCACCTGCCGGCGGGAGGCGCCCATCGTCAGCAGGGCGTCCTCCCACACGGTCGGCAGCGCGCGTACGGCGTGCCGGGTGCTGACCAGGATCGGGAAGAACGCCGCCGTGGCGGTGATGAACACGATCCCCTGCTCGTTGGTCGGGAACAGCAGGATCGCGACCGGCACCAGCGCGATCGCGGGGATCGGCCGCGCGACCTCGAGCAGCGGCTGCAGCACGTCGGAGAGCCAGCGGGAACGGGCCAGCAGGATGCCGAGCCCGATCCCCAGGACCGAGGCGATCGCGAAGCCGCTGATGATCCGGACCAGGCTCTGCGCCAGGTCGAGGTAGTAGCGCGACGTGGTGAGCTGGGCGGCGAACGCCTCCGCGACCTCGACCGGACCCGGGAGCCGGTTGAAGCGCAGCCACATCACCACGTCGTTCTCGGTCAGCAGGTGCCACAGCAGCACCGCCCCGGCCAACGCCGCCAGTCGGACCAGCCAGCGCACCGGCGACACCCGCCGCCGCGCCCGGATCCGGGGCGGCTCCTCGACCGGCGGGACCGGCGCGGCCGGCGCGTCGGCCCGCTCCTGCAGTGCCGTCATCGCGCCGCCGCCTCCAGCGCCTGCTCCCAGGTCAGCTCCTCGGCCGAGCCCTGCTTGCCGAGGTACTCGTCGGCGGACTCCCGGGTCGCGAACGGCAGCAGCTCCTCACCGTCCTGCACCCAGATCATCCGGTCGGCGAACCAGCGGGTACCGGTCGTGGCGTCCTGGACGTACGACGCCCGTACCGTCTCGCCGTCGTCCTCGGCCGCGGCGACGTTGCGCAGCAGGCAGGCCGGGTCGGCCACGGGGCGCGGCTCGTCCTCGCCCTGCACCCAGACCTCACCGGCGGTGTCCGGGTCCTTCACCTGCGTCCCGCAGACCTCGTCACGGCCGGTGATCGCGGCGGCGTTCGCGGTGTCGCCGGCGGCCTGGTCGTAGTCGTCGCCCCAGACCTCGCGCACCAGGCTGTCGTCGACGAAGTCGCCGACGTCGACCGGGTCCTCGAGGACGCCGATGCTCTCGAGGAAGGGGACGTCCTGCTCCAGCGCGGCGACCTGCTCCTCCTTGAGCGTGGTGTCGAAGGTGGAGACCCCGCCGCGGCCGTTGTAGAGGTAGACGACCTCGACCGGGAGCCCGGTCTCCTCGGCGACGATCTCGGCGGCCTCGACCGGGTGCTCGTGCAGCCACTCGGTGGCGCGCTGCTGGGCCGTGAGGAAGGCCTTGACGACCTCCTCGTTGCCGGCGACGTAGTCGTTGCGGACGACGGTGCCGTGCAGCGTCGGGACCTCCAGCCGGCCCCCGTCGTACACCAGCCGGGCGTCGTCGCGGAACGCCAGCAGCGCCGGCCACGCGACGAACTGGGCGACGCCGTCGACCGAGCCGGCCTGCAACGCAGAGGCGCCGACCGGCGGGTCCTGGTTCTCGACCGACACGTCCTCGGTGGGATCGATCCCCGCCTTCTCGAGCGCCTGCACGAGCGTGCCGTGGCCCGCGGAGCCGACGCTGGCGGAGATGGTGCCGCCCTCGAGGTCCTCGAGCGTCTCGACATCGGAGTCGCCCCCGGCGACGACGCCGTTGAGCGCGCCCTCGAGGTTGTAGCCGGTGACGGCCACCATCGAGTCGCCGCCCTCGCCGGTGCCGGCCCGCGAGCCGTTGATCAGCAGCGGGTAGTCGCCCATCGAGCCGATGTCGATCTTGCCGGCCAGCATCTGGGCCGTGATCGGGGCACCGGTGTCGTAGTCCTGCCAGTCCACCTCGAGGTCGGGGTCGATCTTCTCGAGCTCCTCCTCGAAGAAGCCGCGCTCGCGCAGCAGCGTCCCTGCGGTGACGGTGTTGATGGTCTTGGACTGGTAGCCGATGGTGACGACGTCCGCGTCGTCGGTGCCACCTCCCTCGGCTCCGGCGAGCTGGCAGCCGGCGAGCCCGAGGGCCAGGCTGCCGGCGCCGACCGCGGCGGCGGTCCGGCGCAGGACGGGACGGGTGCGGGTCATGGCGGGTCCTCTCAGCGGAGCAGGTAGGGGATGTTGACGGTCACCGCACCCGTGGGGCAGCGGTCGGCGCACGGGCCGCAGTACCAGCACTCGTCGACGTGCATGTACGCCTTGCCGGTGTCGGGGTCGATCGCCAGCGCGTCGAGCGGGCACACCTCGACGCACAGGTTGCAGCCCTCGATGCACAGCGACTGGTCGACGCTGACGGGGACGTCGACCCGGATGTCGACCAGCGGGGGTGGCGTCGCCGCCCCGTCGCTGCAGCCGGCCTTGCGGGACGTACGGCCGCGCGGGCCGGTCTCGACTTCTGCGTCAGGCATGGGTCTCCTCGTGCTCAGGGGATGTCGGGCGGCAGCCGGTGCGCGGTGCCGCGGAAGGTGATCCGGTCGCCCCGGAGCCGGAGGTACTCGAGGTCGACGGGGCGACCGTCCTCGAGCCGGGTGAGCCGCTCGACCAGCAGCAGCGGCGCCCCCGGGGCCACCCCGAGCTGCTCGGCGGCCGAGTGGTCGGCGGTGCTGGCCTCGATCGCGAGCTCGGCCACGCCCAGCCGCTGCCCGCTGAGCTGCTCCAGCAGGACGAAGACGTCACGCCCTGCCAGGTCGCAGTCGAGCAGCTGCTCGCCGAGGTCCGGCACCACGAAGGTCAGGTCGAGCGAGACCGGCTCGCCGTCGACGAGCCGGCGCCGCTCCAGGCAGAGGACGTCGCTCCCGATCGCGACCTCCAGCCGTGCGGCGACGGGTGCCGACGCGGCGACCGTCCGGGCCAGGCGTACCTCGTTGCGTACCTCACCGTGGCCCAGGAACGTCTCGGCCAGACCCCGCAGCGCGTCGATGCCGTGGGGCAGCGCGGCCCGGGTGACCCGGGTCCCCGTGCCCTGGATCCGCTCGACCAGGCCCTCGGCCCGGAGCAGGTCGAGCGCGGCGCGCACCGCGTTGCGCGAGACTCCGTACTCGGCAGCCAGCTGGCCCTCCGGCGGCAGCAGCCGGCCCGGCGCACTGTCGGTGACGACCCGACGCAGCACGTCGGCCACGCGACGGGCGTCGTCGGTGCGTCGTTCGCGGCGCACCACGGGTGCGTCCTCGAGGTCGACGGTGTCCGGCATGGGCGTAACTGTAGTGAGTCACTAGAATTAAATGCCAACCCGCTCGACAACGCCACCGAAAAACCTTGCGCACACCCCCTGACCTGCGCGTACGGGCGGCGGACGGTCCGTTCCGCCACCTGCCTCGGGCGTGTCGTAGCCCCGTACGGTTCCGCGGCGTGTGCCTGAGCCCGGTCCATGCACCGGTCTCGGGCACACGCGGCGTAGGGGTCAGGGCAGCCGGCGTCGTACGGCGTCGCGCAACGCCTGCTCCGGGTCGACGCCGTCGCGGCGGGCCTCGGCGACGAGCGCGAGCAGCCGCTCCCCCAGGTCCGGGTCGTCGGCGTCGGTCGTCACGGGCTCGCCGGTACGGGCCAGCCGGTCGAGCACCTTGTCGGCGTGCAGCAGCGCGGGCAGCCCCGGCGGGAGCCCGTCGGTCACCGAGGAGCGCTGCTTCTCCTCGGCCTTGCGCGCCTCCCAGAGCTCGTTGACCCCCGCCGGGTCGAGTCCGGAGCCGTCGGCCCGGTCGGCGGGCTCCCCGAACACGTGCGGGTTGCGCCGGCGCATCTTCGCGGTGATGTCGGCGGCGACGTCGCCGGTCGTGAACACGCCGTCCTGCTCGGCGATGACGGTGTGGAAGAAGACCTGCAGCAGCAGGTCGCCGAGCTCCTCGCGCAGGTGCGACCGGTCCGCCGTGCCGCTGTCGGTGTCGATGGCCTCGAGCGCCTCGTGGGTCTCCTCGAGCAGGTAGCGGGCCAGGGAGCGGTGGGTCTGCGCGGCCTTCCACGGGCACTCGGCCCGCAGCCGGCGCATCACCCGGAGGAACTCCAGCAGCTCCTCGTCGCCGCCGGCCACGCCCGGCTCGCTAGCGGCCGCAGCGCTGGGAGGCGGGGAGCTGGGCGGCCAGGGCGGAGTTGGGCTGCTCCTCCTGGCCGGCCTTGGCGCCCTCGCTGACCGGGAACGACAGGGAGGAGTCGGTCGAGGCGACCTGGCCGTCGCGGATCGTGGTGTCGAGCGACGGGTCGAACTCCACGCCGTTCTCGTCGATCCAGCGCTGCATCTCCTCGGCGCCCGCCTGCTCGAAGTCGCTGTCCTCGCCCTCGCCGTCGAGGAGCTCCTCGCCGACGGCGGTCTGCACCGCCTGGACGTAGAACGGCGAGCCCTCGACCTGGACCACCGCCTCCTGCTGCGACTCCGGCAGGTCCTCGATCTGGTCCTGCAGGTCGGCGAGCTGCTTGCGGTACTCCTCGGACTCCGCCTCGACGCCGTAGTCGGCCGCGACCTGGGTGGCGACCTCGCGCATCGCGAGCACGCCCGCGATGCCGCCCCGGAAGTAGCCGTGCGGGATCGTCTGGGCCTGCTGGTTGAGCGGCTCCTCGAGCGCCGCGCAGAACTGCGTCGTCACGTCGTCGATCTCGCTGGTGGTGATCTGCTCGTCGCCCACCTCCACGGCCGTGCCGGGGCGCAGCCCCGCACAGCCGCTGAGCAGCAGGGTCGCCGCCAGGACGACGCCGCCGGCTCGGACCGGGACCGGGATCCTGCTCACTGCTGCTCCTTCTGCTGGCCGGACTCCTGCGGGGCGTTGACCGGGTCGATCACGGAGTCGATGACGGTGCGGGCCCATTCAAGCAAAGCCACTCCCTCGAGCGGACGCCCCGTCTGCCCCGGAGTGCCCGGGCGCGGGACCAGGACGGTGTCGACCTGGGTCTTGACGATGCTCTTGGGGTAGAGCCGCTGCAGCCGTACGACGCGCGACTCCGGCAGGCTGACCGGGGCGAAGCGGACGTTGCGGCCGGCGATCGTGACCTCGCCGATGCCGGCCTGCCGCGCCCGCGCCCGGAACCGGGCGACCAGCAGCAGCGCGGCCACGACCTCGGGCGGCTCGCCGTAGCGGTCGTCGAGCTCCTCGACGACCGCATCGACGTCGGCGTCCTCGCGGACCTCGGCCAGCCGCTTGTACATCTCCAGCCGGAGCCGCTCGCTCGGGATGTAGTCGTGGGGCAGGTGGGCGTCGACAGGGAGCTCGATCCGCACCTCGCGCAGCTCTGGTTCGGACTCGCCCTTGAACTCGTTGACCGCCTCGCCGACCAGCCGGACGTACAGGTCGAAGCCGACGTCGGCGATGTGGCCCGACTGCTCGCCGCCGAGCAGGTTGCCGGCGCCGCGGATCTCGAGGTCCTTCATCGCGATCGCCATGCCGCCGCCGAGGTCGGAGTGCTGGGCCAGCGTGGCGAGCCGTTCGTGGGCGGTCTCGGTGAGCGGCTTCTCGGCGGGGTAGAGGAAGTACGCGTACGCCCGCTCCCGGCTGCGGCCGACCCGGCCGCGGAGCTGGTGGAGCTGGGAGAGGCCGAGGGTGTCGGCGCGCTCGATGATCATGGTGTTGGCGTTGGACACGTCGAGGCCCGACTCCACGATCGTGGTGCACACCAGCACGTCGAAGCGCTTCTCCCAGAAGTCCAGCATCACCTGCTCGAGCTGGTGCTCGCCCATCTGGCCGTGGGCCGTCGCGACCCGCGCCTCCGGCACCAGCTCCCGCAGCCGTGCGGCCGCCTTCTCGATCGAGCTGACCCGGTTGTGGATGAAGAACACCTGGCCGTCGCGCAGAAGCTCCCGCTTGATCGCCGCGGCGGCCTGCCGGTCCTCGTACGCCCCGACGTAGGTGAGCACCGGGTGCCGCTCCTCGGGCGGGGTGGTGATGGTGGACATCTCGCGGATGCCCGTCACCGCCATCTCCAGGGTGCGCGGGATCGGGGTGGCGCTCATCGAGAGGACGTCGACGGAGGTGCGGAGCCGCTTCATCTGCTCCTTGTGCTCCACGCCGAACCGCTGCTCCTCGTCGACGATGATCAGGCCGAGGTCCTTGACCCGCACGTCCGGGTTGAGCAGCCGGTGGGTGCCGACCACGATGTCGACCGTGCCCTCGCGCAGCCCGTCCATGACGGCGCGCGCCTCGGCGTCGGTCTGGAACCGGGACAGCGGCTTCACCGTCACCGGGAACCCGCTCATCCGCTCGGCGAAGGTCGACAGGTGCTGGGTGACGAGCAGCGTGGTCGGGACCAGGACGGCGACCTGCTTGCCCTCCTGCACCGCCTTGAACGCCGCCCGGACCGCGATCTCGGTCTTGCCGTAGCCGACGTCGCCGCACACGAGCCGGTCCATCGGGACGCCGCGCTGCATGTCGGCCTTGACCTCGTCGACCGTGCTCAGCTGGTCGGGGGTCTCCTGGAACGGGAAGGCGTCCTCGAGCTCGCGCTGCCAGGGGCTGTCCGGGCCGTACGCGTGGCCCCGGGTGGCCTGCCGGGCGGCGTACAGCTTGATCAGCTCGGCCGCGATCTCGCGCACCGCCTTGCGGGCGCGGTTCTTCCGCCTGGTCCAGTCGGCGCCGCCGAGCCGGTCCAGGCTCGGTTGCTCGCCGCCGACGTAGCGGGTCACCTGGTCGAGCGCGTCCGCCGGCACGTAGAGCCGGTCCCGCGGGCCGCCGCGCTTGCTGGCGCCGTACTCCAGGACGAGGTACTCGCGGGTGGCGCCCTGCACCTCGCGCTGCTTCATCTCGACGAACCTGCCGACGCCGTGCTGCTCGTGGACGACGTAGTCGCCGGCGGAGAGCTCCAGGGGGTCGATCTGCTTCTTGCGCCGGGCCGGCATCCGGCGCATGTCGCGGGTGGAGCCGCCCTGCGCGGAGATGTCGTCGCCGGCGACCACGACCAGTCGTCGGGCCTCGTCGACGAAGCCGTGGTGGAGGATGCCGCAGGTCACCTCGACGACGCCCTCACCGGCGGCTGCGTCGCCGCGACCGTGGTCCACCAGCCGGGCCGGTACGTCGTGCTCGGCCATGGTCTCGACCAGCCGCTGGGCCGGGCCGTGACCGGGGAACACCACGACCACGCGGTAGCCGTCCTTGCGCCACGACTCCAGGTCGGCGACCGCGCGCTCGACGTCGCCACGGTAGGGGTCGACCGGGCGCGCCGCGAGGTCGCGGACGCCGCTGGTCTCGGCGTCGAGGCCGAACGGGCTGACCGTCCACCACGGCGTGTCCCGCGCGAGCGCGTGCTCGCGGACGTCGCCGATCTCGCGGTACGACGCGGCGCCGAGGTCGATCGGGGCGGTCCCGCCACCGGCCGCCGCGGCCCAGCTGGCGCCGAGGAACTCCTGGCTGGTCGCCACCAGGTCGTGGGCGCGGGTGCGCGCCCGCTCCGGGTCGACGACGAGCACGTGGGTGTCGTCCGGCATCACGTCGACGAGCAGCTCCAGCTCGTCGACCAGCGCCGGCGCGAGCGACTCCATGCCCTCGACGGCGATGCCAGCCGCGATCTGGTCGGTGAGCTCCAGGAGCTGCGGGTGCGCCTGCCCGAGCTCCGCCGCCCGGCGACGTACCTCCGGGGTGAGCAGCAGCTCGCGGCAGGGCGGCGCCCAGAGCCTGTCCAGCTCCTCGAGGGTGCGCTGGTCGGCGACGGCGAAGCTGCGGATCTCCTCGACGTCGTCGCCCCAGAACTCCACCCGGACCGGGTGCTCCTCCGTGGGCGGGAAGACGTCGACGATGCCGCCCCGGACCGCGAACTCGCCGCGCTTCTCGACCAGGTCGACCCGGGTGTACGCCGCGTCGGCCAGCCCCTGCACGACCTGCTCCAGACCCGGGGAGTCGCCCGGCTCGAGCTCGACCGGCTCCAGGTCACCCAGGCCGGGGACCTGCGGCTGCAGCACCGACCGGACCGGCGCCACCACGACCGAGACCGGTCCGTTGGCGGCGGTGCCGCCGGGGTGGCGCAGCCGCCGGAGCACGGCCAGCCGGCGACCGACGGTGTCGCTGCGGGGGCTGAGCCGCTCGTGCGGCAGCGTCTCCCAGCTCGGGTAGTAGGCGACCGTGTCGCGGCCGACGACGTCGCCGAGCTCGGCGACCAGGTCCTCGGCCTCACGCGAGGTCGCGGTGACGACCAGCACCGTACGGCCCGCGCGGACCAGGCCACCCACGAGGAACGGGCGCAGTCCCTCCGGGGCGACGAGGTCGAGGCTGCGCACCGAGCCAGAGCGCGCGTCGTCGACGAGGGCCGCGATCGCCGGTGCCCCGAGCACCTCGTCGGCCAGCTGGGTGAGGGTCACGCTTCCCCTTCGTACGCACGCAGACAGCCCCCGACCGGGCGGTGCGGGGGTGGTGACCCCATCGTACGGCGGCAGCGCGGCCGACCCGCTCACGGGCCGCGGGCTACCGTCGGGCCGATGGAGTCAGCGAAGCGGACCGTGGTCGCGGCGATGGGCTGCGCCCTGCTGCTCACACCGGCGCTCGCCTCGTGCTCGGGCGACCCGGAGAGTGCGGAGGCCCCCACGACGTCGCGGACGTCGCCCTCCGGCTCCGACCGCTCGCCCGGGACCGGCTCGGACGGTTCCGGCTCGGGCGCGCGGGAGCGGCCGGTGACCGACGAGGTGGCCGCCGCGCTGGCCCCTGCCCTGGAGGGCGAGCCCGCGCCGCCGCGGTCGCCCCGCGAGGCGGCGTCGCAGATCGAGGCGGCCGACCGGGCCGTGCAGGACCCGGCCACCCGCCCCGCCGTCGTCAGCGCCGCCGGCCACACCCAGCAGCTCGCCTACCGCGCGGTGGCCGACCGTCCCGGGTGGGACCGCCGGGTCGCCGACCTGCTCCCCGGGGCGCTGCGCCGCGACACCCGGGCCAACGTCGCGGCCCGCCGTCAGTTCCGCTCGATGCACCCGACGCGCGACGCCGACCTGGCCACCGAGCTGCCCGCGTGGCGCATCGTCGAGCCGCGCCCGGCCGCCGAGCTGCGGCGCTACTACCGGGAGGCGGAGCGCCGGTTCGGGGTCGACTGGGAGTACCTCGCCGCGATCAACCTCGTCGAGACCGGCTTCGGCCGCATCGACGGCACCTCGGTCGCCGGCGCGCAGGGGCCGATGCAGTTCATCCCCACCACCTGGGACATCTACGGGGCGGGCGGCGACATCGAGGACCCGCACGACGCGATCCTCGCCGCCGGCCGGCTGCTCCGCGCCAACGGCTTCGCGCGCGACCCGGCGGGCGCGCTGCTGCACTACAACAACTCCTCGGCGTACGTGCGCGGGGTGACGCTGTACGCCGAGGTCATGCAGCGCCGGCCGCGGACCTACCTCGCCTACCACCAGTGGCCGATCTACTACCTGACCCGCGCGGGCAGCGTCTGGCTGCCCGAGGGCTACTCCGAGCGGCGGCCCGTCCCGGTGCGCCAGTGGCTGGCGCGCGAGGCCGGCCGCTGACGTCGCTCAGTCGGTGCCGTGGCGGCGGACGAACTCCACGATCGTGTCGGCCAGCTCGGGGCGGCACACGATGAGGTCGGGGAGCGAGGTGTCGTCCTCGTTGTAGACCAGGGGCGAGCCGTCGACGCGGGAGCAGTGCAGGCCGGCGGCCCGAGCCACGGCGACGGGGGCGGCGTTGTCCCACTGGTACTGCCCGCCGGCGTGGACGTACGCGTCGGCGACGTCACGTACGACGCTCATGACCTTGACCCCCGCCGAGCCCATCGGCACCAGCTCGGCGTCGATCTCCTCGGCCAGCGCCTGCACGAAGGCGGGCGGCCGGGTGCGCGAGACGGCGATCCGCGGCCGGTCCGAGGTCCGCGCAGGGACCTCCGGGGGCGCCCCGGTGTGGAAGGTCTCGCCGAGCGCCGGCTGCGCGACCGCGCCGGCGCTGAGCTCGCCCTGCTCGCCGGCCCGTTGCCCCCCGCCCCGTTGCCCCCCGCCCCGTTGCCACAGCGCGACGTGGACGGCCCAGTCGTCGCGCGGCGGCTCGGAGAACTCACGGGTGCCGTCGAGGGGGTCGATGATCCACACCCGCTCGGCCTGCAGCCGCGACTTGTCGTCGCTGGCCTCCTCGCTCAGCACGCTGTCGCCGGGACGGTGCTCCGCGAGCAGCCCGGCGAGCAGCTCCTGGGCGGCGGCGTCCCCGGCGTCCTTGAGCTCCCGGCCCTCCAGCCCCTCGGCGCGGACCGCGAGCAGCCGGTCTCCGGCCCGGTCGGCAGCCCAGGCCGCGAAGGCGTGGTCGTCGGTGGCGATCTCGGCCGGCAGGGATGCGTCAGTCACGGCCTCACCCTAGCCATCGGCCGACGAGCGCCACGGCGACCCCGTGCGCCACCCCTGCGCCACGGTCGCTGCCCACGCCGCCCTGTGGGGGTGGGCGAACGTTCGCCCACGCGACGGATGGGCGAACGTTCGCCCAACCCAGGAGGGCCCCCTACTCGCCGGGCAGGCACCGCCCTGTGGATGAGGCGCCCCGACGGGTGCCGACCGGTGGTGGGTCTGGCAGGACCTGGTCACGGTCGGCCGGAGCTCGCGCTGGGCGAGGTCGTGGCCGCGGTCGAGGAGCGGCATCGGGACCTGCTCCGGCGCGCCCTGGAGCACCCTCGACCTCGCCACCACCGCCACGCTCGCCGGACGCGCCGCCGACCTCGTCGACAGCTCTGAGGGGTGTCGGCGACCGTCAGGAGTTGAACTGCTGCTGGGTCCGCTCGAGTCCCTCGAGCAGCAGCGACTCCACCGCGTCGGCCGCGCGGTCGACCTCCCACGGGAGCTCCTTGCGCTCCACCGAGGAGAAGTCGGAGAGCACGAAGTCCGAGACGTCCTGCCGGCCGTGCGGTCGGCCGATGCCGACCCGGACCCGGTGGAAGTCACCGGTGCCGAGCGAGGAGCGGATCGACCGCAGCCCGTTGTGGCCGTTGTCGCCGCCGCCGAGCTTGACCCGGAGCGTCCCGAACGGGAGGTCGAGCTCGTCGTGGATCGCCACGACCCGGGCGGGCTCGACCTTGTAGAAGGTGGCCAGCGCCTTCACCGGTCCGCCCGACTCGTTCATGTAGCCGCGCGGCCGCGCGAGCACCAGCCGGGGCCCGGGCCTGCCCGGGACGCCGAGCCGGGCCTCGACGACGTCGGCCCGGCCCGACTTGTGGGCGCGGAACGACTCACCCAGCCGGGAGGCCAGCTCGGCCACGACGAGGTGGCCGACGTTGTGGCGGTGGCCGGCGTACGCCGGGCCGGGATTCCCCAGCCCGGCGACCAGCCAGGGGGAGGTCACTCCTCCGAGGAGCCCTCGGCAGCCTCGTCGGAGCCGCCCTCGGCGTCCTCGGCGCCCTCGGCGGCCTCGCCCTCGGCACCCTCGGTCTCCTCGTCGGAGTCCTCGCGCTCGATGCCGGCCTCGGCCTCGGCGGCCTCCAGCTCGGCCTCGAGGGCCTCCTCCGACATCTGCTGGGTGACGTTGACGATGAGCAGCTCCTCGTCGGCCAGCAGGGTGGTGCCGGCGGGCAGGTCGAGGTCCTTGGCGTGCAGCAGGGTGCCGACCTGGGCGCCCTCGACGGAGATCTCGAAGTACTCCGGGATGTGGGTGGCCTCGGCCTCGACGGAGACCACGGAGTTCTCGGTGACGACCAGCGTCTCCGGGGCGGCGTCGCCGACGACGTGGATCGGGACGTCGACGGTGACCTTCTCGCCCTTCTTCACCAGCACGAAGTCGACGTGCTCGATGTGGCGGGTGATCGGGTCGATCTGGATCTGCTTGGTCAGGCCGAGCTGGGTCTTCCCCTCGACGTCGAGCTCGAGCAGCGCGTTGGCGCCGCCGTGCTTGAGCGCCAGCATCGTGTCGTGGCCCGGCAACGTCAGGTGCAGGGGCTTGTCGCCGTGGGTGTAGAGCACGGCGGGGATCTTGTCGTCGCGGCGGATGCGGCGGGCGGCACCCTTGCCGAACTCGGTGCGCTGCTCGGCGGAAATCTTCTCGGCGGCCATGTGGGTCCTGCTCCTCGTCCTCGTGAGTCGTCGGGCCCCGGGACGAGAGACGCCGCGCGACAGCGCGGCGGACAGCCGGCCCTGTCGATCACGGATCCGCAGCTGCGGGTCCCTCGCCGAGGCAACCCACCGATCCTAGGTCAGTGGCCCCCCGGTCCGCGAATCGGTGCCCACGGCAGCCGGCAACCCACCGGCAGCCGTGCCCTAGGGTCGCGGGCATGTCGCTGACCCTCGCCGAGGCCCGGGCGCGGGCCGCCCTCCTCTCCGACGTCTCCTACCGGCTCCACCTCGACCTCACCGACCGGGACACCTTCGGGGTCCGCGCCGAGGTCCGGTTCGGCTGTCGCGAACCGGGCGCGAGCACGTTCCTCGAGCTCGCCGACGCCCGCGAGGTGCTGGTCGACGGGCTCCCCGCGACGACGTACGACGGGGTCCGGATCGCGCTCGAGGGGCTGGCCGCCGACAACACCGTGACCGTCGAGGCCCGGGTCCCGTACGTGACGGACGGCGACGGGATGCACACCTTCACCGACCCCGCCGACGGCGAGACGTACGTGTCGGCGTACGTCGGGATGGACATCTGCCAGCGGGTCCTCCCCTGCTTCGACCAGAACGACCTCAAGGCGCCGGTCTCGCTGACCGTGACCGCGCCCGAGGGCTGGACGGTGCTGGCCAACGGCCGGCTCGCGGCGCAGCAGGGCGGGGAGTGGGAGTTCGCCACCACTCCCCCGATCCCGCTGCCGATGTTCGTGGTCTGCGCGGGGCCCTGGCACTCCCGGACCTGGGAGCACGCCGGCCTCCCCTTCGGCTGGCACGCCCGCGCCTCGCTGGCCGGACAGCTCGACCGCGACTTCGACGAGCTCCGCGAGGTCACCGCAGCGCTGCTTCGACCACTACACGACGACGTTCGCCGAGCCGTACGCCTTCGACTCCTACGACCAGGCCTTCGTGCCGGGGCAGAACTGGGGCGCGCTCGAGACCCCCGGCTGCGTGACCTACCGCGACGAGATCCTGCCGGTCGGCACCCCGACCGCCGGCGAACGCCGCCGCCGGGCGACGGTGATCGCCCACGAGATGGCCCACATGTGGTTCGGCGACCTGGCCACGATGACGTGGTGGGAGGACACCTGGCTGCAGGAGTCGTTCGCCGACTACATGGGCTTCCGCGTCGCCGACGAGGCGGCCGGGTTCCGCGGCAACTTCGTCGACTTCGCGATCGGCCGCAAGGCGAACGCGTACGTCGCCGACGAGCGGCGTTCCACCCACCCGATCGCGCCGCTGGCCGAGGAGGTGCCGGACGTCGACTCCGCCCTCAACAACTTCGATGCGATCTCCTACGCCAAGGGCAACGCCGCCCTGCGTCAGCTCGTCACCTGGCTCGGTGACGACGACTTCCTGGCCGGGGTCAACGGCTACTTCGCCCGGCACCGGTTCGGCAACGCCACGCTGGCCGACTTCGTCGACGCCCTGGACGCCGCCACCGACCGTGACGTCCGCGGCTGGGTCGAGGCGTGGCTGCGCACGACCGGCTTCGACACCGTCACCGCCTCCCGCGACGCCGACGGCGTGACCCTCACCCGCGCCGGTTCCCGCCCCCACCGGTTCACGGTCGCGACGTACGACGAGACGCTCGCGCCGCTCGGCGCCGGGCTGGTCGACCTCGCCGGCGAGCCGGTCCGGCTGCCCGGAGCCGCGGTCGTCGTGCCCAACAGCGGCGGCGAGACGTACGCCCGGGTCCGCCTGGACGAGCAGTCGTGGGCCACGCTGACCGACGACCTGGCGTCCGTGCCCGACGACGACACCCGGGCGATCGTGTGGAGCACCGCGTTCGACATGGTCCGGTGCGGCGACCTGCCGGCGGCCGAGTTCCTCGAGCTGCTCACCCGCCACCTGCCCCGCGAGCGCCGGGTCGGCATCGTCGACGCCGTGCTGGGGTGGACGCTCGGCACCCTGGTCCCCCGCCACCTGGGTCCCAGCGAGGTGGCCGACGCGGTGGCGCGGGTGGCCGCCGCCTGCGAGACGGGGCTGGCCTCGGAGCCGGAGCAGCAGGTCGCGGTGTCGCTGACGCTCGGCCTGGCCCGGACCACCCCGGACGCGGTGCTGCTGCAGCGCTGGCTGCTCGACCGCGAGACCCACACCGGGATGCCGGTCGAGCCCGACCTGCGGTGGAGGGCCGTCCACCGGCTCGCCGCCCTCGGCGAGATCGGCGTCGACGCGATCACCGACGAACGGCTCTCCGACGGCACCATCGTCGGCGTCCTCGGCGCAGCCACCGCGCTCGCCGCGCTGCCGACGCCGGAGGCCAAGGCGGTCACGTGGGAGCGGCTGACCGCCGAGCCGATGCTGTCCAACCGCGAGTTCACGGCGACGGCGGCGGGCTTCTGGGACGCCGAGCAGACCGAGCTCGTCCACCCGTACGTCGAGCCGTACCTGACCGAGCTGCTGGCCCTCGCCGGGACCCGCGGCCAGGCGTTCGGCCACCTCGTCGCCCGCGCGTTCCCGGCCGTGCCGCTCCTCGACGAGCACGTCGCCGCGCTCGAGACCGCCCTCGCCGGCGAGGTGCCGACCGTCCTGCGCCGCGGCTGGGAGGACTCCCTCGACGACCTGCGGGCCGCGCGCAGCCGCTGACGCGGCCGGGTCACGGACCGACGTACGGTCGGGGGATGGCCACCGTCCACCCCACCGCGACCGTCGCCGACTCCGCCGTCCTCACCGGCGACGTGACCGTCGGCGCCGGCTCACGCATCCTCTCCGGGGTCGTGCTGCACGGCGACCTCGGTCCGGTCCGCATCGGCGAGGACGTCGTCGTCATGGAGCACGCCCTGCTCCGCGGCCGCCAGGACCACCCGGTCGACGTCGGTGACGCCGTCCTGGTCGGCCCCCACGCCCACCTCAACGGCACCACCGTCGAGGACGAGGTGTTCGTGGCCACCGGCGTCTCGATGTTCCCGGGCTCGCGCGCCGGCACCGGGTCGGAGCTGCGGATCCGCAGCGTCCTCCACGTCAGGTCGCGGCTCGAGCCGGGCACGGTGCTGCCGATCGGCTGGATCGCCGCGGGAGACCCGGCGCAGCTGTTCCCGCCGGAGCGCCACGACGAGCTGTGGGCGGTGCAGGAGGGCCTCGACTTCCCCGGGACCGTCTGGGGCAGCCCGCGCGGGACGCCGATGCGCGAGGTGATGCGCCGGATGTCGGAGACGTTCCGGCAGGGCTGAGCCAGCGTCCGGGCTAGGCGTGCCCGTCGAACATCGAGGTGACCGAGCCGTCCTCGAACACCTCGCGGATCGCGCGGCTGATCAGCGGCGCGATCGAGAGCACGGTGAGCTTGTCGAACTGGCGCTCCGAGGGGATCGGGAGCGTGTTGGTCACGATCACCTCGGCGGCCGAGCAGTTCTTGAGCCGGTCGACGGCGGGGTCGGAGAGGATCGCGTGGGTGGCGACGATGACGACGCCCGCCGCCCCGTCGGCCATCAGCGCCTCGGCAGCCTTCACGATGGTGCCGCCGGTGTCGATCATGTCGTCGACCAGGACGCAGATCCGACCGTCGACCTTGCCGACGACCCGGTTCGCCACGGCCTCGTTGGGGCGCAGGATGTCGCGCGTCTTGTGGATGAAGGCCAGCGGCGCACCGCCGAGCCGGCTCGACCACTGCTCGGCGACCTTGATCCGGCCGGCGTCCGGGGAGACGACGGCGAGCTTCTCGTGGCCGTACTTCGCCCTGACGTGCTCCGCGAGGATCGGCAGCGCCATCAGGTGGTCGACGGGGCCGTCGAAGAAGCCCTGGATCTGGGCGGTGTGCAGGTCGACCGCGATCAGCCGGTCGGCGCCGGCGGTCTTGAACAGGTCGGCCATCAGCCGCGCGGAGATCGGCTCCCGGCCGCGGTGCTTCTTGTCCTGGCGGGCGTACCCGTAGAACGGCAGCACCACGGTGATCCGCTTGGCCGAGGCCCGCTTGAGCGCGTCGACCATGATCAGGTGCTCCATGATCCACTCGTTGATCGGCGCGGTGTGGCTCTGGATCACGAAGGCGTCGCAGCCCCGGACGGACTCCTCGTACCGGATGTAGATCTCGGAGTTCGCGAACTCGTAGGCCGACGTCGGCACCAGGCCGCTCCCGAGCTGCTCGGCGACCTCCTCGGCGAGCTCGGGGTGTGCCCGGCCGCTGAAGACCATCAGGTTCTTCTCGGTGGTCCGCTTCATTCCGGTCACGTCACGATGCTCCAGGTTCGCCGGACGGGGGGTGTACTCAGGATTGTGACCCACCCGAGGTCGGCTTCCCAACCCCGGGGTCCGCCGACCGTTCACCGACCGTCTCCCGGGCCGTCACCGACCCCTCCGCGGCCGTTCTCGCGGCCCGCCGTTCGGCGTGCCCCTCGATCGTTCGCTGCGGCCCTGCGGACACCGCGAGCGCCCCCGGGGGTACGTCCTCACGCACCACCGTGCCGCCACCGGTCATCGCCCCGTCGCCGATGCTGATCGGCGCCACGAACGTGTTGTTGGATCCCGTCTTCGCCCCGTCGCCGACCGTGGTGCGGTGCTTCCGCTGCCCGTCGTAGTTGGCGAAGATGGTGCCGGCGCCGATGTTGCTCCCCCGGCCGATGGTGGCGTCCCCGACGTACGACAGGTGCGGGACCTTCGAGCCCTCGCCGATCTCGGCGTTCTTGGTCTCGACGAAGGCGCCGATCTTGCCGTCGGCGCCCAGCCGGGTGCCGGGACGCAGGTAGGAGAACGGCCCGACGGTCGCCCCCTTCCCCACGACCGCCAGCTCCCCGTGGGTCCGTACGACCCGGGCACCCACGCCGACCTCGCAGTCCTTGAGCGTCGAGTCCGGCCCCACGACGGCGTCCTCGCCGACCACGGTGGCACCGAGCAGCTGGGTGCCGGGGAGGACCGTGACGTCGGGGGCGAGCACGACGTCGGCGTCGATCCAGGTGGTCGCCGGGTCCATGACGGTGACCCCGTCGCGCATCCACCGGGTGACGATCCTGCGGTTGAGCTCGCGGCCGAGCTCGGCGAGCTGGGCACGGTCGTTGGCGCCCTCGGTCTGCGCGACGTCGTCGATCGGCCAGGCGCCGACCATCAGCCCGTCCTCCTGGGCGATCCCGACGGCGTCGGTCAGGTAGTACTCCCCCTTGGCGTTGTCGTTGCCGATCCGTGGCAGCGCCCCCACCAGGAACCCGGCGTCGAACGCCAGGATCCCGCTGTTGATCTCGCGGATCTCGCGCTGCTCCGGGGAGGCGTCCTTCTCCTCGACGATGCCGCGGACCTCGCCGGTGCCGTCGCGCACGATCCGGCCGTAGCCGTACGGGTCGGGCACGATGCCGCTCAGGATGCTGACCGCCCGCTGCGCCGCCTCGTGCTCGGCGACGAACTCGCGCAGGCTCTCGCCCTCCAGCAGCGGGGTGTCACCGGCGGCGACCACGACGGTGCCCCCGGGGGTGTCCTCGAGCGCCTCGATCGCCATCCGTACGGCGTGGCCGGTGCCGTGCTGGGCCTGCTGGACGGCGAGCACCACCTCGGGCAGCACGCCCTGCACGTGGGGGCCGACCTGCTCGCGCTGGTGGCCGATCACGGTCACCACGCGGCGCGGCTGCATCGCCTGCACCGCCACGAGGACGTGGCCGATCATGCTGCGGCCGCCCACCTCGTGGAGCACCTTCGGGAGCTTGGACTTCATGCGGGTGCCGCCGCCGGCGGCCAGCACGATCACAGTGAGGTCGTCCATGCCCTGCATCCTGTCTGCTCGCAGCCTTCGAGGGGAGGCTCGACCTCCACTCGTCCCTCGCTCCGGTCTCGCTCCCCGGGTAGGAGTCGAACCTACGTCGCTAGTCCTGATTCAAAGTCAGGCGGGCCCTACCGGCAGACCAACCGGGGATAGGCCCCCAAGGTTATGGCCCACCGCGTCCGAGTCTCGAAACCCCCACCGCCGCAGGGCCCGGCACACCGGAGGTCGAGGTGCGAGGGCCGCCCGGGCCCGAGCCTCGAAACCCCCGCACCGCGGCAGACCGGAGGTTGAGGTGCGAGGGCCGCCAGGGCCCGAGCCTCGAAACCCCCGCACCGCTGCAGGGCAGCACCCACGGCCGGAGACCAACCGGGGACGACCCCAAGGCCAGGCCGAGCATCACTCCCGGGGTTTCGAGGCTCGGCGCTGGCGCGCCTCACACCTCAACCTCCGACCACGAGAACGGGACCGGCCGGGCTGCTCGCGGACGCGCTGGGCTGGATCCCCCTGGTGGCCGTCGTCGTCGCCGGCCCGCTGCTGCTGGTGGGGCTCACCGGCGGGCTGCTCGCGCCGCGCCGACTGCGGCCGGAGGGTGCGGAGGACCCGGAGCCACCACTACGTTCGTGACCGTGGACCTGCCCGTGATGCCACCCGTCCAGCCGATGCTGGCCAAGTCGGTCAAGGGCGTGCCCCGTGACGAGGGCTGGAGCTTCGAGCCCAAGTGGGACGGGTTCCGCTGCCTGGTCTTCAAGGACGGCGACGAGGTCGAGCTGACCAGCCGCAACACCAAGCCACTGACCCGCTACTTCCCCGAGATCGTCGCGGCGGCCCGCGAGCAGCTGCCCGAGCGCTGCGTGCTCGACGGCGAGCTGTTCGTGGCGGTCGGGTCGCGGCTGGAGTTCGAGGTGCTGCAGGAGCGGATCCACCCGGCCGACTCGCGGGTGCGCAAGCTGGCCGAGGAGACCCCGGCCGGCTACGTCGCCTTCGACCTGCTCGCGCTCGGCGACGAGGCGTACGCCGGCCGCCCGTTCTCCGAGCGTCGCACCGCGCTCGAGCAGGCGCTCGCCGCGGCCGACGGCCCGTGCCACCTGACCCGCACGACGACCGACCCGGACGAGGCCGAGCAGTGGTTCGAGCAGTTCGAGGGGGCCGGGCTCGACGGCGTGATCGCCAAGCCGCTCGCGGCGGCGTACCAGCCCAACGCCCGCACCATGCTCAAGATCAAGCACGAGCGGACCGCGGACGTCGTCCTCGCCGGCTACCGCGAGCACAAGACGTCGACGCCGGAGCGGCCGCTGCTCGGCAGCCTGCTGCTCGGGCTGTACGACGAGCCCCCAGGAAAGGGCAGAGTGCTGCAGCACATCGGCGTCAGCGCCAGCTTCACCGAGAAGCGTCGCGCCGAGCTGATCGAGGAGCTGCAGCCGCTGGTGTGCCGCATCGAGGACCACCCGTGGGGCGAGTGGAGCGAGTTCCTGATCGCCAACCCCGGACGGGTGCCCGGCACCCAGAGCAGGTGGAGCCAGGGCAAGGACCTCTCCTTCGTCCCGCTGCGGCCCGAGCGGGTGCTGGAGGTCAAGTACGACCACATGGAGGGTCGCCGGTTCCGCCACACCGCGCACTTCAAGCGGTGGCGCACCGACCGCGATCCGGAGTCCTGCGGATATGAGCAGCTGGAGGAGCCGGTGGGCTACGAACTGGGTAGAATTCTGAGTGGAGGTGCCTCATGAGCTACGACGTCGTGCTGCTCGTCGAGAAGGCGTTGACTGCGGCCGACGCGCGCCAGGTCCGGACGCTCCACGAGGGGATCGACGACGAGGAGGTCGTCTACCACGTGCTGATCCCGCTCGAGGACGCCGCGGCGCGGATCGAGTCGGCGATGGGGTCGCTGGCCGCGGGCGAGGTGATCTCCTCGCCGGCGATGGTCATGAGCGACGTCGACATCGACGCCGTGCGCAAGGACTGCAAGGACCGCTCCGACCACGACCTCGGCGTCTGCGTCGAGGCGCTCGAGACGGCCGGCGCGACGGTCCACGGCAAGGTCGTCACCGAGCCGCCCGTCGAGGCCCTGGCCCGCTGCGTGGCGGAGGTGGACGGGCGCGAGGCGATCATCCTGACCCGCTCCCACGTGGTCGCGGAGTTCTTCCACGTCGACTGGACCTCGCGTGCGCGCCGCAAGATCGGCGTCCCCGTGCTCCACCTGCTCGAGCATGAGAACTTCGACGAGCAGGCCGGCGGCGGCGAGGGCGTCACCGGCCTCTGAGCCAGCCTGTTACCGACCCGGTCACCGGCCGTGGGTGCGTGACTTCTGCCCACCCCGTACTGTTGAGCCTGTCAGCCCGTGGGTCTGACAGCGGCTGGATCCGGGGGGTGACGGCCGCACATCATCGGGACCAGTGCCGGGGGGCTCAGGGTCACCGACCACGGGTTCGAGGGCCCGTCGGCCACTGGTCGACGGGCCCTTGCTCTGTCCGGATACCGCGTCCCCGGGGCCGTCCGCACGGGTGTTACCGAACTGTGGGTCATGCGTGGTCGTGGCGTGGGTGTCATTTGGGGCCAGGACTTCTAGCGTTCATGTCGTCAGATCTCCGTCTCTGACATCTCGCGAATCGAGCTGGGGGGCACGAAACGCGGGGAGGGTGCAGCGAATCCGGGGGGTTTCGAGGGCACCAGAAGAGGCGTCTTGTCACGGGGGGTGACGAGAAGCCAGTACGGCGCCGGCCCACGGATGCCGTCGAGGAGGACCCGTCTGGACTACCAGGCGGGCCCGTCCTCATTTCGGGCCATTACTTCGGGGCCCCATCACTTCGGGGCACGGTCCTCCTCCACCCGGTTCCCTTGGTCATCCCAGTGCGACGCGACCTTGCGGCTGGGCTGCACCCGCGGCGGCTCCCCCGGCATCTTCGGGTAGTCCGGCGGGTAGTTGAGCTCCACCTCGCCCTGCTCGCGCCACAGGTCCAGCAGCGGCTCGAGGTCGTCGGCGACGTCGTCGATGCCGGCCCACGGATCACCGTCGGCCACCCGCTCCGGCACGGAGAACAGGTGGTAGCCGCGCGGGTCGGTCACGCCGGCCAGCTCCTCCCAGGTCATCGGCGTCGAGACCGGGGCACCGAGCAGCGGCCGCAGCGAGTACGCCGAGGCGATGGTCCGGTCGCGGTTGTTCTGGTTGTAGTCCACGAAGATCCGCTCGCCCCGCTCCTCCTTCCACCAGTCGACGGTCACCTGGTCGTCGCGCCGGGCGAGCTCGCGCCCGAAGCCGATGGCGGCGTGCCGGACGTCGGTGAACTCCCACTCCGGCCGGATCCGGACGTAGACGTGGACGCCGCGGTTGCCGCTGGTCTTGGGCCACCCGGTGAGGCCGAGCTCCTCCAGCAGCTCGCGAGCGACGCCGGCGACCCGGACGGCGTCGGAGAAGGTGGTCCCCGGCTGGGGGTCGAGGTCGATGCGCAGCTCGTCGGGCCGGTCGACGTCGGCGCGGCGTACCGGCCAGGGATGGAAGGTGAGCGCCCCCATGTGGGCGCACCACACGGGAACCGCGATCTCGGTCGGGCAGATCTCCTCGGCCGTCCGTCCCGACGGGAACGTGATCTCGACCGACTCCAGGTAGTCGGGCGCGCCCTTCGGCACCCGCTTCTGGTAGAACGCGTCGGCGTCCCTGTCGAACGGCCCGGTGGCCAGCTTCATCCCCTCGCGCACGCCGGAGGTCCAGCGCTCGAGCGCCGTCGGCCGGTCGCGGAGCGCCCGCATCAGCCCGTCCTCCACCGAGGCGAAGTACTCGGCGACCATCAGCTTGGTCACCTCGGGCGTCCGCTCGGTCGCCTCGTAGATGATCCGGTCCGGGCTGCTGACGCGCACCTCGCGGTCGCCCGCACGGACCGTCGCCGACGTGGACTTCGCCATGCGGCCAACCTAGCCGCCCCGCTGGGGCTCGTGTCAGAGCAGCGAGTTGGGCTGGAACGTCGGCCGCCGGTCGGCGTCCTCGCGCCCGGGTCGTACGAACTCGAAGCCGGCGGTCGTCACCAGCTCCCAGTCACCGCGCTCCCTCTGCAGCGCCCGGGCGCACTCGAGGTGCAGCGGCGGCGCGTGGAAGGCGTTGCGCCCGACCTCGACGGCTGTCCCGACGAAGGCGATGGGCCGGCCCAGCGGGCGCCCGCAGGACCCACAGATCCGGCTGAGCGCGCACTGGGTCACGCGCGCGCCGACCAGGGCGTCGAGCGAGTCGGCCCAGGCGAACAATTGCGTCGCCACGGTCATGCCCGCGCCTCCGCGGCCCCTCGGGACCACGCACCGAGCTCGGACCGCCGGGTCGGGCGCTCGGCGTCTGTCTTGCGTCCTCGGTCGATCGACGGGGTCGGCGGCTCGGGCTGGTCGCTGCTGGTCCAGCTGTTGGGGACCGAGAGCTTGATGATCGTGCGCAGCGCCTGGCCGTACTGCCGGGGCAGGGGGCCGGTGGTGTACGGCAGGTCGTACTTGTCGCACAGTGCGCGCACCTTCACCGCGATCTCCGGATAGCGGTTGCTCGGGAGGTCGGGGAAGAGGTGGTGCTCGATCTGGTAGCCGAGGCTGCCCGACGCGATGTGCAGCAGCCGCCCGCCCTCGAAGTTGGCCGAGCCCAGCATCTGCCGCAGGTACCACTCCGGACGGGTCTCGTCCTCGAGCTCCTCCTCGGTGAAGTGGAGCGCGCCGTCGGGGAAGTGGCCGCAGAAGATGATCATGTAGGACCACACGTTGCGCGTGAAGTTCGCGGTGGCGTTGGCGACCAGGGTCGTCCTCCACTGCCTGCCGCTGAGCGCCGGGTAGACGACGTAGTCCTTGACCACCTGGTTGCGACCCTTGCGCCAGATCTGCTTGAGCTGGCGCTTCATCTCCTGGGGGTCCTTCTTGCCCTTCCGGATCGCCTCGAGGTCGAGGTCGTGCAGCGCGACGCCCCACTGGAACAGCCCGGCCAGCAGCGCGTTGTAGACCGGCTGGCCGAGGTTGGCGGGGTGCCACTTCTGCTCGCGGGCCATCCGGAGGATGCCGTAGCCGATGTCGTTGTCGTGGCCGAGCACGTTGGTGAACTGGTGGTGCACGTAGTTGTGGGAGTGCTTCCACTGCTCGGCCGGCTGCGCGGTGTCCCACTCCCAGTTGGAGGAGTGGATCTCCGGGTCGTTCATCCAGTCCCACTGGCCGTGCATGACGTTGTGGCCGATCTCCATGTTCTCGAGGATCTTGGCCGCTCCGAGCAGGGCCGCTCCCGCAACAGCGCCCGGCAGCCGGGTGCGCCGCGAGTGGGGCGTGGCGGCCAGCACGACCCGGCCGGCGGTCGCCAGACCGCGCTGCACCTTGATCATGCGGTTGATGTACGCCGCGTCGGACGCACCGCGCGACTCCTCGATCTCGGCGCGGATCGCGTCGAGCTCGCGGCCGAGCTGCTCCACCTCCTCGTCGGTGAGGTGGGCGTACTCCTGGACGTCACTGATGGCCATGCCTGTCCCTTCGTCGATCAGATGTCGAGCGTGCAGTCGCCGACCGCCGCCGTGATGCAGGTCTGCACCTGCTCGTTGGGCTGGTCGTACTCGTCGCCGCTGCGCAGGTCGCGGACCCGGCCGGAGACGAGGGTGAGCGTGCAGGTGTGGCAGATCCCCATCCGGCAGCCGAACGGCATGCCGATGCCGGCCTCCTCGCCGGCCTCGAGCACCGTCGTGGCGCCGTCGGCGTCGATGGTCTTGCCGGAGTTGCGGAACGTGATCGTCCCGCCCTCGCCACCGTCGCCGCCGAGCTCCAGCGAGAAGCGCTCGAGGTGCAGCTGGTCCTCGAGCTCGTGCTGCTCGAAGTGCTCGGTGACGGCGTCGAGCATCGGGCCCGGCCCGCACGCGTACGTCTCGCGCCCGCGCCAGTCCGGGCAGAGGGCGTCGAGGTCGGCCAGGTCGAGCATGCCGTCGAGGTCGGTGTGCAGCCGGTGGACGGTCAGCGAGTCGTGCTCCTCCTCGAGCTCGGCGAGCTCGTCGCGGAAGATCATCCGCTCGGGGGTCGGCGAGGAGTAGTGGAGGACGACGTCGGGCATGGTGCGGCGCCGGTCGAGGGTGCGCAGCATCGCCATCACCGGCGTGATGCCGCTGCCGCCGACCAGGAACAGCATCCGCTCCGGTGGCGGGTCCGGCAGCACGAAGTCGCCCTCGGGAGCCGCGAGCCGCACGATGGTGCCGGGCTCGAGGCCCTTCACCAGGTGCGACGACAGCAGCCCCTCCGGCATCGCCCGGACGGTGATCGCGATGTGCCGGCCGCTGCGCCGCGGCGGACTGCTGATCGAGTACGAGCGCCACTGGTAGCGGCCCTCCACCTGGATCCCGATCCCGATGTACTGGCCGGGCCGGTGGTCCCAGCGCCAGCCCCACCCGGGCCGGATCACCAGCGTGGCGGCGTCCTCGGTCTCGGGGACGACCCGCTCGACCCGGCCGCGCAGCTCACGTGCGGTCCACAGCGGGTTGACCAGCCGCAGGTAGTCGTCGGGGTGGAGCGGGGTCGTGAGTCGCGACCCCGCCTCGCGCACCCGGTCCCACGAGATGGCTGCCATGCCAACCGAGTGAACACATGTCCACTCAGGAAGTCAACCGGGCCCCCACTAGATTGGACGCATGGGCTATGACGTGGAGAAGTCGGACGCGGAGTGGCGTGAGGAGCTCTCCCCCGACGAGTACGCGGTGCTGCGCAACGCCGGCACCGAGAGGGCGTTCACCGGCGAGTACACCGACACCGAGACCACCGGCATCTACCGCTGCAAGGCGTGCCAGGCCAAGCTGTTCGAGTCGGACACCAAGTTCCACTCCGGCTGCGGCTGGCCGAGCTTCTACCAGCCGATCAGCGACACCGTCGAGTACATCGAGGACACCTCGCACGGGATGAAGCGGGTCGAGGTCCGCTGCGCGAACTGCGGCTCCCACCTCGGCCACGTCTTCCCCGACGGCTACGGCACCCCGACGGGCGACCGCTACTGCATCAACTCGATCAGCCTGACCCTCGAGCCCGTCGACCAGTAGCCGACCCGTCACCTCTGCAGGTTGGAAATCCCGCGAGCCGTCACTTCTGCAGGTTGGAAACCCGGCGAGCCGTCACTTCTGCGGCTTCACAACACCGCGAGCCGTCACTTCTGACGCCCTTGATCCCTGCACAACTGACGGCTGGGCGCCTACTCAACCTGCACAAGTGACGGCTCGGCCCGGATTGAGCCTGCACAAGTGACGGGTCGCAGGTGGGAGAGTCGGCTCAGGGGAGTCGGGTCAGGAGGTCGGCGACCTCTGTCCGGGCGCCGGTGTAGAACGGCACCTCCTCGCGTACGTGCCGGCGTGCCGACGAGGCCCGCAGGTGGCGCATCAGGTCGACGATCCGGTGCAGCTCGTCGGCCTCGAAGGCCAGCATCCACTCGTAGTCGCCGAGCGCGAAGCTGGCCACGGTGTTGGCGCGGACGTCGGCGAAGCCGCGGGCCATCTGCCCGTGCTCCGCGAGCATGCCCCGCCGCTCGGACTCCTCGAGCAGGTACCAGTCGTAGGACCGGACGAACGGGTAGACGCAGACGTGGCGCTTCGGCTCCTCGTCGTCGAGGAACGCCGGGACGTGGCTCTTGTTGAACTCCGCCGGGCGGTGCAGCGCCATCTGCGACCACACCGGCGCCAGCCGCCGGCCGAACAGGGTGCGGCGGAAGGCGTTGTACGCGTCCTGCAGCTCCTCGCTGGTCTCCGCGTGCCACCACACCATGACGTCGGCGTCGGCGCGCAGCCCGGACACGTCGTAGATCCCGCGGACCACCACGTCGCCCTCGGCCAGCACCTCGAGCAGCGCCTGCAGGTCGGCCGCCTCGGCCGCGCGGTCGGCGTCGCCGAGCGGGGTCTCGAGGCGGAAGACCGACCACATCGTGTAGCGGATGGTCTCGTTGAGCTCCTTGAGCCGGGAGGCGTTGCTGCTGCTCATGGCTCCATTGTCGCCTGCCGCGCCGACGCGATGACGGCCGGGATGCCCACCCCGTCGTACGCCGCGCCGCAGACCGCCAGCCCCGGCACCCGGGCGACGTCGGCCCGGATCCGGGCGACCCGGTCGAGGTGGCCGACGGCGTACTGGGGCAGGGCGCCGCCCCACCGCTGCACGTGGCTCTCGACCGGGCGCGCGGTGACCCCGGCGAGCCCGGCCAGCTCGGCGAGCGAGTCGGCGACCAGCGCGGCGTCGGTCCGCTGCAGCGTGGCCTCCTCGCGGTGCCGCCCGGCCGAGGTGCGGAGCAGCAGCAGTGCGTCGCCGGCCTCCCGGACCCAGCCCCACTTCGCGAAGGAGTACGTCGCCGCCTTGATCTGCCGCCCCTCGACCGGCGGCACCAGGAAGCCGGACGCCCCGGAGTCGGCCAGGCCGCCGAGGTCGGCCGCGCGGAACGCGTGCGTGACGACGGCCGTGGAGGCGTACTCGACCCCGGCGAGCTCGCGGGCCGCCTCCGGAGCGAGGTCGGCGAGCAGCCGGGACGCCGGGGCCGCGGGGCAGGCCAGCACGACCCGCTCGGCCGACAGGCGCTCCGGGGCGTGCGCGGAGCCGACGGTGAGGACGAAACCGTCACCGGCACGCGCCAGCGCGCGCACCGTGGCGGCGGTACGGACCTCGAACCGGCCGCTGCCGGCCAGCGCCGCCGGGAGCGACGCCAGGCCACCCGGCAGCCCGGCGAAGACCGGCGCGTCGGAGGTCGGCAGCGTGGCGGCGGCCTCCAGCAGTGAGCCGCGGTCGGCCAGGGCGACCAGCTGCGGGGTGGTGGCGCGCAGCGAGAGCCGGGTCGCGTGCCCGGCGTACACCCCGCCCAGCAACGGCTCGACCAGCCGGTCCACGACCTGCGGCCCGAGCCGCTCCGCGACCAGCGACGCGACCGACCGGTCCTCGGCCAGGTCGCTCGGGGGCAACGTCGGCTCGCGGCGTACCCGCTCCAGCGCGTCGTCGTCGAGCAGCCCCGAGCCGGCCAGGTCGTCGAGGTCGAGCGGCACCCCCATCAGCGTGCGCGGCAGCCGGTGCAGCCCGCCACGGCTCCAGACACCGGAGGACGTGGCCGCCGGGTGGACCACGTCGAGCCCCAGCTCCCGAGCGAGGTCGGTCCCCTCGGGACGCCGGTGCAGCATCGCCTCGGCGCCGACGTCGACGGTGACCCCGGCGACGGTCGCGGAACGCAGCTTGCCGCCGACCTCGGGCGACCCCTCCAGCACCACGACGTCGTGGTCGTCGGCGAGCAGGTGGGCCGCGGTGAGACCGGCGATGCCACCGCCCACGACCACGACCCGACCACCGGCGCTGCTCACCGGGACAGCGTAGGGAACCGGTCGGCAGCGCCGGACGTCCCAGCCCCATGAACCGCACGATCGACGACACCCGGGACCACACCGCTCGGCGGCTGCGACTGCTGGCCCCGGCGCTCCTGCTCGCCGCCGGGCTCGGCCTGGCCGGGTGTGGCGGCGCCGACTCCACGGACGAGTCCGCCGAGCCCACCTCGGGCCAGGGCGAGGACGCCCTGACCGACCGGGACGCCACGGAGGCAGAGCTCGAGCAGCCGGCCGGGCAGGCGGCCGACGCAGCGTCGGTCCAGCGCGCCACCGACGTCGCCGAGGAGCCCGGCAGCACGGCGGAGCCCGCGATCATCCAGACCGGGACCCTGACCGTGCAGAGCGACGACGTCGCCCGGGCCCGGTTCGACCTCGGCAAGGTCGTCGACTCCTACCGCGGGACGATCGCCGACGAGAAGACGACGGCCAGCTCCGAGGGTGACGTACGGCTCTCCCGCGTCGAGCTGCGGATCCCGAGCGACGACTTCGACGCGGCGCTGGCCGACCTCGCCGACCTCGGCAAGGTCACGGCGTCGACCCGGAAGGCCCAGGACGTGACCGGCGAGGTGATCGACACCCGGGCCCGGATCCGGGCGCAGGAGCAGAGCCTGGCGCGGGTCGAGGTGCTGTTCAGCCGTGCCGAGGACATCCGTGACATCGTGGCCATCGAGGCACAGCTGAGCCGCCGCCAGGCCGAGCTCGACTCGCTGAAGGGTCAGCTCGCCTACCTCGAGGACCAGGCCGCACTCTCGACGATCACGGTCTACCTCGAGCAGGCGCCGGAGAAGCCGGCGCCGGTGACCCAGGAGCCGGACGACAACGCGTTCGTCGGCGGGCTCAAGGGCGGGTGGCAGGCGCTGAGCGCGCTCGGGGCCGGGCTCGCGACCATCGCGGGTGCGCTGCTGCCGTTCGCAGTGGTCGCGCTGCTGGTCGGCCTGCCGGTCGCGATCCTGCTCCGCCGCTGGCTCGCCCGACACCCGCTGCGCCGCCCGGCGACGGAGGCCTGAGCCCCGGCCCTAGGGTGGCGGTGTGGAGAACGACTCGAGCGCCGTCCGGATCGCCGTCCTGATCGACGCCGACAACACCTCGCCCAAGTACGCCGAGGCGATCCTCGACGAGCTCGCCCGCTACGGCACGCCGACGATCAAGCGGGCGTACGGCGACTTCTCCTCGACCCGGCTGCAGGGCTGGCGCCGCGAGCTCAACGCGCGGGCGATCCGGGCCATGCACCAGACCGCCTTCACCAGCGGCAAGAACTCCACCGACTCCGCGCTGATCATCGACGCGATGGACCTGCTCTACGCCGACAACGTCGAGGCGTTCGCGATCGTCAGCAGCGACAGCGACTTCACCAGCCTCGCGATGCGGCTGCGCGAGTCGGGCAAGACCGTGTTCGGCCTCGGCCAGAAGAAGACGCCGAGCTCGCTGCAGAACGCCTGTGACCGGTTCATCATGCTCGAGGTGCTCGGCACCGACCACGACGACGACAACGGTGGCGCGGCCGCCGAGGCGGAGCCGTCGGGGCCCGCGGAGACGCCGGAGGTGGAGGCGAGCGAGGAGCCGACACCGCAGCTCAACCTGCAGAGCGTGCTGACCAAGGCGGTGAACGCCACGGCCGACGACGACGGCTGGACCACCCTGGGCGCCATCGGCAACCACCTCGCGCGCAGCCACCCCTCGTGGGACCCGCGGACCTTCGGCCACAGCAAGCTCAGCTCACTGGTCGGCGACCAGCCCTACCTCGAGACCCGTACGGCGGGCAACCACGTCGAGGTCTCCCTCAAGGCGCGGCGTGCCCGCAAGGCGACCGCCAAGAAGGCCCCCGCCAAGAAGGCCGCGAAGTCCTGAGCCGGACCGCTCAGTCGCGCGGCCGGTAGGTCTGCACGAACTCGGTCAGCCGCGCCAGCTGGTCGGGGTCGGTCGACGGGATCACCCCGTGGCCGAGGTTGAAGACGTGGCCGCGTGCGAACCGGCCCTCCTCGATCACCTCGGCGGCCCGCTGCAGCATCACCTCGGTCGGCGCGAACACCAGGGCCGGGTCGAGGTTGCCCTGGACCGCGCGGTCGCCGACCTTGTCGACGGCCTCGGAGAGCGGCGTACGCCAGTCGACGCCGACGACGTCGGCACCGGCCTCGCCCATCAGCGTCAGCAGGTCGGAGGTGCCGGTGCCGAAGTGGATCCGTGGCACCCCGAGGTGGCCCGCCCGCTGCAGGACGGCCGCCGAGTGGGGCATGACGTGGGTGGCGTAGTCGGTCGTGGTGAGGGCGCCGGCCCAGGAGTCGAACAGCTGGACGGCGGCGGCGCCGGCCGCGACCTGCACCTCGAGGTAGGTCGCGGCGATGCCGGCGATCTTGCGCATCAGCGCGTCCCAGACCTCCGGCGCACCGAACATCATGGCCTTGGTCCGGGCCTGGTCCTTGGAGGGGCCGCCCTCCACGAGGTAGGACGCCACCGTGAACGGGGCACCCGCGAACCCGATCAGCGGGGTGCCGCCGAGCTCGCTCACGAGCGCGCGCACCGCCTCGGTGACGAACGGCACGTGGCCGGGCTCGAGGTCGGGGATCGCCTCGACGTCGGCGAGGGTCCGCACCGGCGCGGCGACGACCGGTCCGACACCGGGCACGATGTCGAGGTCGACGCCGACCGCCTTGAGCGGCAGCACGATGTCGGAGAAGAAGATGGCCGCGTCGACGCCGTAGCGGCGTACGGGCTGCAGCGTGATCTCGGTGACCAGACCGGGGTCCATGCAGGCGTCGAGCATGGCGACGCCCTCACGCACCCGGAGGTACTCGGGCAGCGAGCGGCCCGCCTGCCGCATGAACCAGACCGGCGTCCGCTCGACGGGTTCACCCCGCGCCGCCCGCACCAGCAGGCTCTCGGTGACCTCGTCCATGGGCGGAAGCCTCGCAGGTCAACCGGCGTGTTCCCACATCGGGGCCGCGGCGCCGGACCTACTGTGAGCACATGGTCGTCCGGCAGGAGACGCGCCCGGGTGCGGGTGCGGGCGAGACGCCGTCCGAGTTCCGGGCGGCGGTCGAGAGCATGCGTGCCGCGACGCTGCGCCCCGAGGTCTTCTGCGAGGAGATGCCCGCCCCGCAGCGGATCGCTCCCCACTCGTTCGCGCTCAGCGCCGACGTGACGGTCGACGGCACCGACGTCGGCACCGGGCGGATCATCCTGCTCCACGACCCCGACGGCAACGACGCCTGGGACGGCACCTTCCGGTGCGTGGCGTACGCCCGGGCGGACATCGAGACCGACATGATCACCGACCCGCTGCTCCCGGGCGTGGGGTGGACCTGGCTGGTCGAGGCGCTCGACGCCCACGGCGCCGACCACACCGCCGCGTCCGGCACCGTCACCCGGGTGGCCACCGACAGCTTCGGCGGGATGTCGGACGAGGGCGGCACCGCCCAGATCGAGATCCGGGCCTCCTGGACGCCGCTGGACCCCGCGTCGCTCGGCGACCACGTGGAGGCCTGGGGTGAGCTGCTCTGCACCGCCGCCGGCCTGCCCCCGGTGCCCGACGGCGTCACCGCCATGCCCAGCCGACGGGGTCAACGGGGGCCGGGACGCTGAGGCCGAGATGACCGAGCAGGACCCACCCGACGAGGCGAACACCCCGGAGCCCGCCGGTCCCCCGGTGCCGTTGCTGCGGCTGCGAGAGCCGCTGCCGGACGTCGTCGACACCGACGACGGGCTGCGCGCCACCGCCGCCGCCCTGGGTGCCGGCACGGGTCCGCTCGCGGTGGACGCCGAACGGGCCTCGGGCTACCGCTACTCCTCGCGCGCGTACCTGATCCAGCTCCGCCGCGAGGGCGCCGGCACCCACCTGGTCGACCCGATCGGGCTGTCGACGCTCGCACCCCTGCAGGAGGTGGCCGACGGCGCCGAGTGGATCATCCACGCCGCCACCCAGGACCTCCCCTGCCTCGCCGAGCTCGGGCTGGTGCCGGCCACGCTCTTCGACACCGAGCTCGCCGGCCGGCTGCTCGGCTACCCCCGGGTCGGCCTGGCCACGCTGGTCGAGACGCTGCTCGGCCACCGGCTCGCCAAGGAGCACTCCGCCGTCGACTGGTCCACCCGGCCGCTGCCCCGGCCCTGGCTCGAGTACGCCGCCCTCGACGTCGAGGTGCTGGTCGAGCTGCGCGACGTGCTCGCCGCCGAGCTGGTCGAGAAGGGCAAGGACGAGTGGGCGCGGCAGGAGTTCGCATGGGTCCGCGGCTTCGCGCCGGTCCCCCGCGTCGACCCGTGGCGCCGTACGTCCGGGGTGCACCGGGTGCGCGGCCGGCGGGCGCTGGGCGCGGTCCGGGCGCTGTGGACGCTGCGCGACGAGATCGCGCGGGAGCGCGACGTGACCCCCGGCCGGATCCTCCCCGACTCGGCGATCGTCGCAGCCGCGACCGCGATGCCCAGCGACCGGCGGTCGCTGCTGCGCACGCAGGGCTTCCACGGCCGCGGCGCCGCCCGGTACGCCGCGCAGTGGGTGGAGGCGTTGACCGAGGTCGCCGCGCTCCCCGAGGAGGAGCTGCCGACGCGGGCCCCGCGGGGTGACGGACCCCCGCTGCCGCGCGCCTGGGCAGAGAAGGACCCGGTCGCGGCCCGCCGGCTGACCGCGGCCCGTGACGCGGTCACCGCGCTCTCGGCCGAGATCGAGGTGCCGGCGGAGAACATCCTCACGCCCGACCACCTGCGCCGGCTGCTCTGGACCCCGCCGGCGACGCGGCAGCCCGAGCCGCTGGCCGACGCCGTCGACGCGCAGCTGGCGGGCTACGGCGCCCGCGACTGGCAACGCGGGCTGACGGTGCCGCTGCTGGTCGCGGCGATCATCGCCGCCGAGGCGGCGCCCGAGGCCGAGCCGGCCGCTGCGACCGAACCCGACGGGGACTAGGGCGACTCGCTCGAGGCCTCGTCGGTCGGCTCGTCGTCGGGCCCGAGCACCGTCTGCGACTGCTCGTCGATCCGCTGCGTCAGCGCGTCCAGGTCGGTGAGGACCGGGGCGATGAGCAGGGTCATGATGCTGCTGTGGACGGCGTCCTCGAGGTCGGCCCAGTTGTCGAGGAGCGGCGGCAGCACGATGTTGCGGACGCTGTTGGTGAAGACCTGGGCGTGCAACGGCTCCCGGCCGGGCTGCACGAAGTCGTCGGACAGCGCGACCTCGAGGTTGGCCGGGACCAGGTGGCCGGACGAGGCCAGCCGCCGGATCGAGACCGGCGAGTTCATGTGGACCAGGAAGTCGGCGGCCGCGGTGGCGTTGCCGGTGCCGGACGAGACGCACATGCCGGTGAAGCCGCCGATGGTCGCGTTGCGCTCGATCGCCGGGATCGGGATGACGTCGAAGCTCAGGTCGGGCACCTCCCGGAGCATCGGCACCTGGTCGCGGAACCCGGGGATCATCCCGAGCTTGCCGCGCTTGAACCACTCCATCGCCGGGTGCTTGTCGAGCTGCTTCTGGCTGAGGGTCAGCCGAGGGTCGCGGAACACCTGCAGGATCGTGCCGAGCGCCGACTGCGTGGCGTCGTCGGAGAACGCGAGCGACGTCGGCGCCTCCGCGTCGTCGAACACCTCGCCGCCGGCGGCGTAGATGAAGGGGGAGAGCCCGCGCAGGGTCGGGTCGACGTGGATGCCCCGGGTCGAGCTCTTCGGACGGCTGGCGAACTCCGCCGCGGCGACGAACTGCTCGAAGTTCCAGTTGAGCCCCTCGGTCGGCGCCGGGAGGCCGCGGGCGGTCATCGCCTCGAAGTCGACGAGCTCGGTGTTGTAGTAGATCACCATCGGCGAGATCCCGACCGGCATGCACTGCAGCCGGGAGTCGGCGCTGAACGCGAGCACGGCCCCGCGGGAGTAGAGGTCGCCGAAGTCGACGCCGCGCTCGATCAGCATCGAGTCGACCGGTTGCAGGCTCTCGGACTCCTGCAGCCAGGCCAGGTCGCGCTGGTCGGTGAGGAAGACGTCGGGGACCTCACCGGTCTCCCGGATCTCCCCCATCAGCTCCTCGCGGCTGCCGTAGCCGGTCATCGTCATCTCGGCGCCGTCGTAGAGCGAGTTGTAGACATCGACCAGGGAGGCGTACGCGTCCAGCTCCTCGTCGCTGCCGTAGACGCCGAACTCCAGGGTCCGGTCGGTCGGCTGCGCGTCGGAGCTCTCCGCCTCGGGAGTCGGACCGACGTCGGCCTCGCAGGCGGCCAGCGCGAGCGCAGCGAGCATCGCACCGATGGCCGCGCGGCGTCGCAAGCAGAACCTCCCCGGTCGAGTATGTCGCCACAGCCTACCGAGGGAGCCGGCAGGGCCGGCGCGAGGGACGAGCGCAGGCCCGTTGCCGGCGAAGGTCGAGCAAGCCCCGCGCCCGAGCTCGCGAGGGCGCGTCGGCCGCGTCGAAACCCCCGTGAGCCGCACGCCGACCTCGAGTGAGCAGCGGGGCACTCGCACCTCGACCTCCTGGGCCCCGGATTCCGCCGGAGAGGGTGAGCAGGACGGCGGCTCGCCGGTGCCACACTGCGCCCGTGACCAGGCTCCTCGCGACGCGTACCCAGGTCGTGCTCCTCGTGCTCGCGCTGGTGGCCGCGCTCGGCGTGCTGGGAGCGGTCGGGTGGGTGACGTTCTCGGCACGGGCCGCAGCCTCGGTGTCGGCCGACTGGCGGCCGGCGTGCGGCGAGGACCGGGTCGGCAGCCACGAGGGACAGCCCGCGATCTGGTCGAGGCCGGGATGGCGGTGCGAGGTCGAGATCCAGGTCGCCAACGACAGCGGGCGCGACGTCCGCGTGACCGAGGTGACGGCGCGGATGGTGGGCGTCGACAGCACGCTCGAGGCACGCTCCCTCCCCACCGACACCGCCCCCGTGGGCCAGGCTCCCGGAAGCCCCGACGCGCGCTGGGAGGTCGACGTGACCGTCCCGGCGCACGCCAGCCGGACCGTCACGGTGGCGATCGGGTGGCGCCAGGACGGCTGCAACGGCAGCGGCTACGTCAGCACCAGCCCGTGGGCGACCGTGCACTTCGAGGCGTTGGCGCGGGAGCACCAGGTCACGGCTGCGGCGCCGCTGGTGCTGCGCACGTTCGACGAGCCGCGCGACCGACGGGTCTGTCCCGAGGAATAGGTGTGCCGGACCGGGAGCGCCTCACGGCGCGTGGCCGCTCGTAGCGGCTTCAGTTGGGACCCGGGGCTGCCACGGCCCGGCACACCTCGGCCAGTGTAGGACGCCGGTGGGCGTACGTCAGGCAAGTCCGTGAGCGAGCTCGGTGTGTCCTGCGGCCTCGAGCTGCTCGGCCAGCGCGAGCATGCGCGCGACCTCCTGCTCGCTGGTGGTCGCGAGGGACGCCCGGCCGGTCGCGACCACCCGGGCGAAGGCCGACGCGCGGAACAGCACGTCGGCGAAGTCGGCCCGGACGATGCCGCGCAGCACCTGGTCGATCATCGCCCTCAGCTCGTCGGGGCCGGGCGGGTCGGCCACCCCCGCGACCACCCGCGCGACCGGCGCCGCGGCCCGGCCTGCCTCGTACTGGTGCGCCACCGCGACGGGGTCGGCGTACACCCAGGAGCGCAGCAGGAACAGCCGCCACAGGCACCCGGCCAGCGAGTCGCCCGGCGAGGCCGACCACACCTCGGCGATGGTCTCGATCCCCTCGGTGTCGGCGAGGTGGAGCAGCCGCTCGGCGACGTCGCCGTCGCCGCTGTCGCGGGCGCCCCGGACCAGCAGCGACGCCGCCCGGTCGGCAGCCTCCTGCAGCTCCGCCGGGTCGACGCCGGACGAGATCGCCTCGAAGTAGCGCGAGCCCGGCGTGGACGGCCGGTGGTGCGGGCGTTGGCTCACGGGGGCAGGCTAGCCGTCGCGACCGGCCGCGGCGGCCAGGGCTTTGCGGACGCGCTGGTCGCTCACCTTCTGGGCCGTGCCGAGCTGCTGCGCCCACAGCGAGACCCGGTACTCCTCGAGCAGCCACCGCACCTCGCGCAGCGCGGCCGAGGGCGGCCGACCCTCGGGCAGCGCGTCGACCTGGTGGAGGTACGCCGCCTGCAGGTCGGCCACCTGGGCGAGCAGCTGCTGGTCGCGGGCCGGCTGCTCGGCGAGCCGGGCACGGCGCTGGTCGAGCGCGGCGAGGTAGACGGGGTAGCGCCGCAGCCGCTCGGGCCCCGCCTCGGCGACGAAGCCGGGGTGCACCAGCCGGCCGAGCTGGTCGCGCATGTCGGTGAGCGAGGCCAGCACGGCCAGCTCGGCCCGGCCGGCCAGCGACCGGTCGGTGGTGCGCCAGCGGGCCAGCACCTGGCCGACCTGGTCCAGCAGCTCACGCATCCGTGGCTCCAGCTCGCGTCGCAGGTCGGCCAGCAGCGCGTCGTACGCCGCCTGGTCGCGAGCCGCGGCCCGGGCGTCGACCGCGGCCAGCACCACGGCACGCCGTACGTCCTCGACCAGGTCGGCGACCGAGCCGTGGGGCGACCCGGCGAGGCCGAGCTTGGTGGCGTTGTCGAGACCGGCCAGCACGTCGGGACGCGGCAGGGCGAGCAGCAGCAGCCGGGCGACTCCCTCGCGGTGCCGGGCGGCGGCCTCGGCGGCCGACCCGCAGACCCGCAGCCCGACCGTGGCGCCCTCGTCGTCGAGCGCGGGGAAGCCGCGCACGTCGTGGCCCGCCCGCTGCCAGGTCTGCTCGACGGGGACCGTCCCGAAGGTCCAGGTGGTCCGGCCGGTGGCGGTGGTGTCGGCGGCCACCTCGGCCATCGCGTCGGCGAACTCCCCGCGCAGCGGCGCCTTCAGCTCCTCCAGGTCCTTGCCCCGCGCCTGCTCCTCGCCGCGCTCGTCGATCACCCGGTAGGTGGGCCGCAGGTGCTCGGGCACCTTCGACCAGTCCCAGGCCTCGCGCGGGACCGCGACGCCGGTCCGCGACCGGAGGTGCCGCTCGAGGGCGTCGAGCAGCGGCTCCTCGCCGGCGGGGACGACGGCAAGGAAGTCGCGGGCGGTGTTGGGGGCCGGCACGAAGCTGACCCGGAGGTGCTTCGGGAGGCTCCGCAGCAGGCTGGTCACGAGCTCGGCACGCAGGCCGGGGACGTTCCACGAGAAGTCGGCGGCAGCGACCCGGTTGAGGGTGGCCACGGGGACGTCGATGGTGATGCCGTCGGCGGCGGCGCCCGGCTCGAAGTGGTAGCTGATCGGGAAGGTGAGGCCCTCGCTGACCCACTGCTCGGGGTAGTCGGCCTCGCTCACCTCGGCGGCGGTGTCGTGGGTCAGCATCGCCGGGTCGAAGGTCAGCAGGTCCGGCTGCGTCCGCCGCTCCTGCTTCCACCACTGGTCGAAGTGGGCGCCGCTCACCACCCCTGCGGGGATCCGGGCGTCGTAGAAGTCGAACAGGGTGTGCTCGTCGACGACCAGGTCGCGGCGGCGGGCGCGGTGCTCGAGCTCCTCGGCCTCCTCCAGCAGCCGCCGGTTGTCGGCGAAGAACCGGTGCCGGGTGTGCCACTCGCCGTAGACCAGGGCGTGCCGGATGAACAGCTCCCGCGAGATCGCGGCGTCGATCCGGCCGTACTGCACGGAGCGGTCGGCCACCAGGGGTACGCCGTACAGCGTCACCCGCTCCTGGGCCATCACGGCCGCACGCTTCTTCGACCAGTGCGGCTCGCTGTAGGAGCGCTTGACCAGGTGGCTGCCGATCCGCTCGGCCCACTCCGGCCGGATGGCGGCGTTCTGCCGCGCCCAGAGCCGGCCGGTCTCGACCAGCTCGCCGGCCATGAGGAGCTGCGGGTTCTGCCCCTTCAGCGCGCTGCCGGGGAAGATCGCGAACCGGGTGCCGCGGGCGCCGAGGTACTCCCGCGGGCCCCGCTCCTTGCGATCCCGCTCCTCGAGCAGGCCCACGTGCGAGAGCAGACCGGACAGCAGCGCCTGGTGGATGCCGTCGGCGTCGGGGTCATCGGCGGGCGGCCCGATCTCGATCCGCATCTCCTTGCAGACCTGGCGGAGCTGGGACTCGAAGTCCTGCCACTCGCGGACCCGCAGGTAGTTGAGGTGCTCGCGCTTGCACATCCGCCGGAACGCCGACGACGACAGCTCCCGCTGCTGCTGGCGCAGGTGACGCCAGAGGTTGAGCCAGGTGATGAAGTCCGAGGAGCGGTCGACGAAGCGGGCGTGCTGCTGGTCGGCCTGCGGCCGCTGCTCGACCGGGCGCTCGCGCGGGTCCTGCAGCGACAGCGCGGCCGCGATGACCAGCACCTCGCGCAGGCAGCCGAGCCGCTCCGCCTCCAGGATCATCCGGCCGAGCCGGGGGTCGATCGGCAGCCGGGCCAGCCGCGTGCCGACGCGGGTCAGCCGGCGGTCGCCCTGCTGGGCGGCCCGCAGCGCGCCCAGCTCCTCCAGCAGCTGGACGCCGGCGGTGACGTGGCGCCGGTCGGGCGGCTCGACGAACGGGAACCGCGCGATGTCGCCCAGGCCCAGCGAGGTCATCTGCAGGATGACGCTGGCCAGGTTGGTCCGGAGGATCTCGGGGTCGGTGAACTCCGGGCGACCCTCGAAGTCCTCCTCGGAGTAGAGCCGGATCGCGATGCCGGCCTCGACCCGGCCGCACCGGCCCGAGCGCTGCCGGGCCGAGGCCTGGCTGATCGCCTCGAGCGGGAGCCGCTGCACCTTGGTACGCGAGCTGTAGCGGCTGATCCGGGCGACGCCGGTGTCGACGACGTAGCGGATGCCGGGCACGGTCAGCGACGTCTCGGCGACGTTGGTGGCGAGCACGACGCGTCGTACGGACATCGGGTGCGAGCTGAAGACGCGGTGCTGCTCGGCGGCGGACAGCCGCGAGTAGAGCGGGACGATCTCGGTGCGCGGCAGGTCGGCGAGCTCGTCGGCGGTGTCGCGGATCTCGCGCTCGCCGGGCAGGAACACCAGGACGTCGCCCGGTCCCTCCGCGGACAGCTCGGCCACCGCCTCGCGGATCGCCTCGGTCTGGTCGCGCTGGACCGGCTCGCCCTCCTCGTCGTCCTCCGGCAGCTCCAGCAGCGGCCGGTAGCGCACCTCGACCGGGAAGGTGCGGCCCGACACCTCCACGACCGGGGCGTCGAAGTGTCGGGCGAAGCGGTCGACGTCGATCGTCGCGGACGTGATGACGACCTTGAGGTCGGGCCGGCGCGGCAGCAGCCGCTTGAGGTAGCCGAGCAGGAAGTCGATGTTGAGGCTCCGCTCGTGGGCCTCGTCGATGATGATCGTGTCGTACTTCCGCAGCTGCCGGTCGCGCTGCAGCTCGGCGAGCAGGATGCCGTCGGTCATCAGCTTGACCCGGCCGGCCCGCGACGTCCGGTCGGTGAACCGGACCTGGTAGCCGACCAGGTCACCGAGCTCGGTGCCCAGCTCGCTCGCGATCCGCTCGGCGACCGAGCGGGCGGCGATCCGGCGCGGCTGGGTGTGGCCGATCAGCCCGCCCCCGTGGGCCGCTCCCGCGCCGCGCCCGAGCTCCAGGCAGATCTTCGGGAGCTGGGTGGTCTTCCCCGAACCGGTCTCGCCGGCGACGATGACGACCTGGTGGTCCCGGATGGCGGCGGCGATGTCGTCGCGCCGCTGGCTGACCGGCAGCTCCGGCGGGTAGGTGATGTCCACAACGGGTGAGATTCTCTCGTACGCCGCAACCGGTTTCGTCGTACCCGGTCGAGTTGCCACGTCGCACCCGTCACACCACTCGGTCAGCCCCTGCACTTCCAAGGCGTTGCACTGCCTTGGGAGTGCAGGAATCCCCGGCGAGCCGGGGAATCCTGCAGCCCGCGGTCCGCTCAGGGGAGCAGGCCGACCAGGGCGGGCAGCGAGCCGGTGACCACGGCCAGCAGCTGCTCCCGGGTGACCGGCCCGGGCTCGGCGGCCCAGGCCAGCACCAGCTCCTCGGTCATCGCCGACCAGCCCCGGACCGCCAGCCGGGTGGCGGGGGTGTCCGGGATCACCTCGCCCTGGGCGTCCTCGGTGAAGATCCGCTCGGTGAGGACGCCCCGGGCCTCCTCGTGCAGCCGCCGCAGCGACTCGTTGCCGCTCTGGGCCGCCCGCACGATCGAGGCGTAGCCCTCGAAGTTGTCGGTGACGTAGTCGACGTACGCCGTCATCGAGGCCAGCAGCCGGTCCAGCGGCGCGCCCCCGGCGGGCGGCGCGGTCTGCGCGACCAGGTCGTCGACGGCGCGGCGTACGACCGCCTCCTGGAAGCCCTGCTTGCCGCCGAAGTAGTGGTAGAGCAAGCCGCGCGAGACGCCCGCCTCCTCGGCGAGCAGGTCGATGGTCAGGTCGTCGAGGGTCCGGCGCGCCAGCAGCGCCACGCCCAGGTCGAGCAGCTGGGTCCGTCGCTGCTCGGGGCTGAGCCGGGTGCGGGGGCCGCCGCTGGCTGTGCCGGTCGTCACCCGACCACCTTATTGACAGACGTTCAATAACGCCAATACGTTCGGGAGGCATGAGCGGTGAACGGCACGTCGACCACCTCGTCATCGGCGCGGGCTTCGCGGGGCTGTGCGCCGCGATCAAGCTGGACGAGGCCGGTGAGCACGACTTCCTCGTCGTCGAGCGTGCCGCCGACGTCGGCGGCACCTGGCGCGACAACACCTACCCCGGCGCGGCCTGCGACGTCCCGAGCCAGCTCTACTCGTTCTCGTTCGCGCGCAACCCCGACTGGTCCCGCTCCTTCTCCCCGCAGCCCGAGATCCAGGCCTACCTGCAGCGCGTCGCGCGCGAGTCGGGGGTCCTCGACCGGTTCCGGTTCGGCGCCGACGTCCACGACGCGCGCTGGGACGTCGACGCCCAGCGCTGGGTCACCACGACCAGCTCCGGGACGTACGTCTCGCGCACCCTGATCAGCGGCGCCGGCGCGCTGGTCGAGCCCCGGCTCCCCGACATCGAGGGCATCGAGTGCTTCCAGGGCGAGGTGTTCCACTCCGCCCGCTGGGACCACGACGCCGACCTGGCCGGCAAGCGGGTCGCCGTCATCGGCACCGGCGCCTCAGCGATCCAGATCGTCCCGGAGGTCGCGAAGGTCACCGGCCACCTCGACGTCTACCAGCGCACGGCGCCGTGGGTGCTCCCCCGCCACGAGCGGCCCTACACCGCGGTCGAGCGGAGCCTGTTCCGCCGGTTCCCGGCACTGCAGAAGCTCTACCGCGCGGGGATCTACTGGGGTCGCGAGACCTGGGTCGCCGGCTTCGCCGTCGAGCCACGGCTGTTCGCGCCGATCGAGAAGCTCGCCCGGCTCCACCTCCGCCGCGAGATCTCCGACCCCGGCCTGCGGGAGCGGCTCACGCCGGACTTCCGGATGGGCTGCAAGCGGATCCTGCAGTCCAACCACTGGTACCCGACGCTCGACCGCGACGACGTCGACCTCGTGACCGACCCGATCGCGAAGGTGACCGGTGACGCGGTCGTCACGGCCGACGGCGTCGAGCGTCCGGTCGACGTGATCGTCGTCGCCACCGGCTTCCAGACGACGGATCCGCCGATCGCCCACCGGGTCCACGGCCGCGACGGCCGGTCGCTCGCCGAGACCTGGGCGACGTCCGGCATGGCTGCGTACAAGGGGTCCGCGGTGCACGGCTTCCCCAACTACTTCTCGATCGTCGGGCCCAACACCGGCCTCGGCCACTCCTCGATGGTCTTCGTGATCGAGAGCCAGGTGAGCTACGTCCGCGACGCGCTCCTGACGATGCGCGCCGAAGGCTGGGCCGAGGTCGAGCCGCGTGCCGACGCCCAGCGGACCTGGAACGCCGCCCTGCAGCGCCGGATGGGTCGTACCGTGTGGAACACCGGCGGCTGCTCCAGCTGGTACCTCGACGAGCACGGGCGCAACACCCTGCTCTGGCCGCGCACCACAGTGACCATGCGTCGCCAGCTGACCCGGTTCGACGCCGGCGCGTACGAGGTCGCACCGGCCCGGACGACCGACCCGCGACGGAAGGTGACGGCATGAAGAGCCTGGAGGACAAGGTCGTCGTGATCACCGGCGCCGGCTCCGGCATCGGCCGCGCGCTGGCGCTCGACCTCGCCGGCCGCGGCTCGCTGCTCGCGGTCTCCGACGTCGACGACGCCGGTCTCGCGCAGACGGTGGAGCTGGCGGAGCAGGCGGGTGCGCGGGAGGTCCACACGGCCCACCTCGACGTCGCCGACCGCACCGCCTTCGCGACGTACGCCGCCGAGGTGGCCGCCCACTTCGGCCGGGTCAACGTCGTGGTCAACAACGCCGGGGTCGCCGTCACCGGTGACCTGACCTCGCTGACCTACGACGACATGGAGTGGATCGTCGGCATCAACTTCTGGGGCGTCGTCCACGGCACCAAGGAGTTCCTGCCCCACCTGATCGCCTCCGGCGACGGCCACCTCGTCAACATCTCCTCGCTGTTCGGGCTGATCTCGATGCCGGGCCAGTCGATGTACAACGCGACCAAGTACGCCGTCCGCGGCATGTCGGAGGCGGTGCGGGAGGAGATGCTCGTCGCCGGGCACCCCGTCGGCGTGACCGTGGTCCACCCGGGCGGGATCAAGACCGCGATCGCCCGCAACGCCCGGACCGCCGCGGACGAGGACCACGACGAGACCGCGAGGCTCTTCGACGAGAAGCTCGCCCGGATGACGCCCGAGCGCGCGGCCGAGGTCATCCTCGGCGCCGTGCTCAAGGGTCGCGCCCGCTGCCTGGTCGGCCTCGACGCCCACGCGATGCACCACTTCGCCCGGCTCACCGGCTCGCGCTACCAGGACGTCGTCGCCCGCGTGAGCCGTACCGTGAAGCCGCCGCCCATCGTGTAGACCAATCCTGTGAGGTTCGAGCCGGGGACAGCGGTCAGCTGCGAGATGTCGAAGTGGGGCGACCGCCCCCACTGGCAGTTCCGCGGCAGCTTCCTCGGGCGCGACCGGCACGGCGAGTGGATCGGCTTCCCGGCCGGGACCGTCTTCTCCCGCCCGGGCGCACGCTTCGAGGCCGTCAACGACCAGGTCGCCCTGGTCCCGGCCCGGGTCGACGGCGGCCGTCCCGGCTGGCTCGCGACCTTCCACGGACCGGGCGGCTACCTGCCCGTCTCGGGCGCACGGGTGCCGATCGACCTGTACGTCGACATGACGACCCCGGCCTCCTGGCACGGCGACGTGCTGCGCGCCGTCGACCTCGACCTCGACGTGGTACGCGGCCGCTCCGGCCGGGTGTGGGTGGACGACGAGGACGAGTTCGCCGCCCACCGCAAGGCGTACGGCTATCCCTCGGCCCTGGTCGACCTGGCACTCGGGGCCTGTGCTGCGGTGTCGTCGGCCGTCCGCAGCGGCGAGCCGCCCTTCGACGGCTCCGCGCACCTCGACTGGCTGGACCTGGTCACTCAGTAGCCACCCTCCGGCGGCACCATCTCCAGCCTCACCCCGAGCAGCCGCACCGGCTTGTCCTGCTCGACCTTGTCGAGCAGCCCGACCGCCACGTCGCCGAGCACGTCCACGTCGCGGGTGGGCTCGGGCAGCTTGCGGGAGCGGGTGAGCGTGAAGAAGCTGCGGTAGCGGATCTTGAGGAAGACCCGCGCGGCCGGGCGCCCCTCGCGGTCGATCGACTCCAGCGCCCGCGCGGTGAGCGCGCGGACCGCAGCGGGGACCTCGCTCCACTCGAGGTCGGTCTGGAAGGTCTCCTCGTGACCGTGGGCGCGCGCCACCCACGGCGTCGCGTCGACCGGGCTGGAGTCGACCCCGCGGCCGAGCCGGTGGAACCACGGCCCCATCGTCGGCCCGAACTCCCCGACCAGCGCCTGGGTGTCGGACCCGGCGAGGTCGCGCACCGTGGCGATCCCCAGCCCCGACAGCCGTCCGGCGATCTTGGCGCCGACGCCCCAGAGCGCGCGGGTCGGGCGGTCGCCCATCTGGTCGAACCAGGTCTCGTCGGTGATCGTGAAGACGCCGCGCGGCTTGCCGAAGTCGGTGGCGATCTTGGCCTGCAGCTTGTTGTTGCCGATGCCGACCGAGATGTGGAGCCGGGTGGCCTCGAGCACGGCCGCGCGCAGCAGGTCCGCGAACGCGTGCGGGTCGCCCAGCTCGGCGTGCCCCTCCCCCGCGCCGACGAAGGCCTCGTCCCACCCGAGCACCTCCACGACGACCGGGACCCCTCCCCACGCGAGGCCGCGCAGCGTGGCCATCACCTGCGCCGAGGCCGCCTCGTACACCGGGAAGTCGACCGGCAGGAACACCGCCTCGGGGCACCGCTTGTGGGCGGTCCGCAGCGGCATGCCGGAGCGGATCCCGAACTCGCGGGCCTCGTAGGACGCCGTCGAGACGACGGCGCGCTCGGTCACCACGCCGCGGCCGCCGACCACCACCGGCAGCCCGGCCAGCTCCGGCCGGCGCAGGACCTCCACCGCCGCCAGGAACTGGTCGAGGTCGACGTGGAGCACCCAGCGCGGGTCGGTCACGGTGACGTGCCGGGCGGGGGTGGCAGCGCGTCCGTGGCCTCGAGCGAGTCGAGCCCGGTGAGCAGCAGCATGTCGACGATCACGCCGCGCATCTGCGCCAGCACCACCTCGGCCGAGAGCACGGCTGACCGCTCGACCTGACCGGTCGCGAAGCCGACCGCCAGCAGCGCGGGCCGGGCGGCGACCGCCATCCGATCGGCGTGGAGCTCCTCGGCGACCTCGTCGACGGCCGCGGCCAGCTCGCGCGCGAGGACGGCGTACGCGTGGGGCACCGGCCGGCGGTGGTAGGCGGCGACGGCGGTGTGCCGGACCAGCACCCGCGTCGACCGGAGCGCCCGGTCGAGCGGGTCGACCAGCTCGGCCATCCGTCGTACGCCGGGCCGGTGACGCACCCGGAACGGCGAGGACGCGACCACCGCCAGCCCCTCGTCGGCCGCGAGCTGCAGCTCGCGGATCAGGTAGTCGGTGGAGCGGGCGTCGGCCAGCAGGTCCAGCGCCGGCTCGACCTCGCCGTCGACCATGACGTCGGCCGCCGCCCGGAGCAGGTCGGCCACCTTGCGCACCACGACCGCCGCCTGCTCGCGCGGTCGCCGCAACGGGGCCGCCGGCACGACGGTGGCGGCCACCAGCGCGACCGCGCCGCCGATCAGGGCGTCGGTCCACCGGATGATGCCGTCTTCGGCCTGGGGCAGCAGCGTCGCCACGACGATCGACTGCACGGCCGCCTGGGTGACCAGCAGCTGCCCGCCGTCGAGCAGGAACGCCGAGGTCATCGCCAGCGCCACGATCAAGGTGAGCTGCCAGGCTCCGGTCCCGATCGCCAGCACCAGCAGGTCGGCGACCAGCACCCCGATCGCGACGCCGAGCGTCACCTCCGCGACCCGCCGCAGCCGCTGCCCGTAGGACGTGCCGAGGCTGACGACGGCCGCGATCGGGGCGAAGAACGGCGTCTCGTGCCCGATCACGTCGGCGGCGACGAACCAGGCCACGCCCGCGGCGATCGCGCACTGCCCGATCTGCCACGACTTCGCCCTGGTCCGCTGCAGCCGGGCGGACACGGAGCTGCGGCCCCGCACCCACACCCGGTCGAGCGGCTTGGCCTCCATGCGGCGATCCTGCCAGAGCGCCGGTGCCGCCCGGAGCGCCCCGCGGCCGCGGCTACTGCGCCAGCGCCCACTCCAGCGAGCGCTGGATCTCGGCGAGGTCGCGGTAGTGCGTACGGACCTCCGTGCGGCAGCGGACCCGCTGCCGGAGCCGGTCGTACTCGCCGCACTCGGCCCGCGCCTCGGAGTCGGTCGGCGGGAAGGTCGCGCTCCCGTCGAGGCGGTGGACGCCGAACCCGTTGGCGGCATCGCCCTCCACGCGCACGATCGTGCCGGGGTCGGCTCCCCCCGCGGCGACGGCTCCCGTCACCCCGATCACCAGCCCGGCCACGACCGCCACCGGCACGGCCCAGATCTTCGTCATGCAGCTCTCCCCTCGTCGGCGCACCGGGTGGGTCCCGATACGCCGACGACGCTAGGGACGGCCGCCGTCAGTGCGGCGGCCGTCGCGTGACGCCTGGGGAGAACCCACCGTCCGGCCGTGCTGTGGACGACAGGTGGCGCCGTCAGCGGGCGCGGGTCACCGTGATCGTGGTGTTGGTGCACGACGAGGCCAGCGAGGACATCGCCTGCTTCTCGGCCGCGTCGACGCTCAGCCGCCACCGCAGCTTCACGGCCACGAACTCACGCAGGTAGCGGCACCTGTCGTACTGCGGCAGCCACGTCGCCGGGTCCTGGTCGCCCTTGGCCTGGTTGACGTCGTCCGTCACGCCGACCAGCGACCGCGAGTCGCCGAGGTCGTTGGCGAACGCCTGCCGGGTGGCGGTCGTCCACGACCGGGCACCCGAGTCCCAGGCCTCGGCCAGCGGCACCATGTGGTCGATGTCGACGTCCGCCGGGTCGGTCCACGACACCCGGTCGTAGTAGGAGTACCAGCGACCGCCCGAGAGCGAGCAGCCGGAGCCGACGGACACCGGGTCGTCGGCCTCGGCGACCAGCACCTCGTTGCGGGTGCTGCAGCCGTCGCCGTCGGCGTCGACCCAGTGCGGGAACAGGTCGCGCGAGTAGCCGGTGCGGACCTCGCCGGCGACGGTGAGGTCGCCGATGGCGGTGGTGAGCGGGGCGGAGTAGGTCTCGGCGTGCGCCGTGGCGGGCACGCCGAGCACTCCGGCGAGGACGAGGACGAGCGCGGTGAGACAGCGACGCATCATGACGGCTCCCGAGAAAGGATGGCGGTGGTCTGACCGCAGACTCGACCCACGGGGCCGCCACCGCAAGGGACCTGCCGCCTCCACTTGTCGACCGGTCGGTGAACAGCGAGGATCGGCCCAGAGCGAACCCAGAAGTGAACACGAAGTCGACGCGACGGAGCGAGAGGAGACCCCTGTGGCCACCCCCATCGACCCGACGTCGACGGCGTTCCTGCTCGCCGAGAACCGCAACATGCCGATGCACGTCGGCGGCCTGCAGCTGTTCAAGAAGCCCGAGGGCGCGGGGCGCGACTACGTGCGCGAGATGGTCCGCGGGATGCGCGAGGTCGAGGAGATCGCGCCGCTGTTCCTCAAGCACCCCCACCGCTCGGCGCGCACCGCGGGCCAGCTGGTGTGGAAGCCGGACCTGGAGTTCGACATCGAGCACCACGTCCGCCACAGCGCCCTGCCCAAGCCGGGGCGAGTGCGCGAGCTGCTCGAGCTCTGCTCACGGCTCCACAGCACCCGGTTGGCGTGGGAGCGGCCGCTGTGGGAGGCCACCATCATCGAGGGGCTGCGCGACGGCCGGGTGGCGATGTACACCAAGACCCACCACGCGCTGGTCGACGGTGTGAGCGCGATGCGGCTGGTCGCGAGCGTGCTCTCCACCGACCCCGACCAGCGCGAGATGCCGGCACCCTGGGGCGTCCAGCCGGAGCGCTCGAAGCCGACCCGCGAGCGGGAGCAGGCCGAGCGGCGGCTCGAGGACGTCCCGATCTCCGCCCTGCGCACCGCGCTCGGCATGACCGCGGAGGCCGCCCGCATGCCCGGCGCGCTGGTCCGCACCCTCAACAAGTCGCTGCGCAACGAGACCTCGCCGCTCTCGCTGTACGCCCCTCGCACCATGTTCAACCAGTCGATCACCGGGTCGCGACGGTTCGCCGCCCAGGACTGGCCGATGGAGCGGCTGCGCGCGATCGGCAAGGCGACCGGCACCACCATCAACGACGTGGTGATCGCCATGTGCTCGGGCGCGCTGCGGAGCTACCTGCTCGAGCAGCAGGCGCTCCCCGAGCAGAGCCTGGTGGCGATGGTGCCGGTGGGGCTCAAGGCCAAGCAGTCCGGCATCGCCTCGGCCGAGGGCGGCAATGCCGTCGGGGCGGTGATGGTGCAGATGGGCACCGAGCGGGCCGACCCCGCCGACCGGCTGCAGGCCGTGCACCGCTCCATGATCGACGGCAAGCGCGCGCTGTCGTCGATGACGCCGACCCAGATCCTGGCCATGAGCGCGCTCGGCCAGGCGCCGGCGATCCTCACCCCGCTGCTGCGGATGCAGGGCATCGTCCGGCCGCCGTACAACGTGATCATCAGCAACGTGCCCGGCCCTCGCTCCACGCACTACTGGAACGGTGCCCAGCTGCTCGGGGTCTACCCGCTGTCGATCCCGATCAACGGGATGGCGCTCAACATCACCTGCTCGTCCTACGACGGGCTGATGTGCTTCGGGCTGACCGGCTGCCGCCGGACCGTGCCCCACCTGCAGCGGCTGCTGACCCACCTCGACGACGAGCTGAAGGACCTCGAGCAGGCCGCCGGGGTCTAGCCGCCGTCGGATCAGCGTGACTGAGAGCGGCCCCGGAGGCCGTACGCCGCCTTGACGAAGTAGTCGAACGCGGCATCGGGGAGCACCTTGCGGGCACGCACGATCGTGCCGGCCCCGCGGCCCACGGGGTAGCGCGCCCGCGGGGTGTTGCTCTGCACCGCCCGGACCACCTTGCGGGCCACGGAGTCCGGGGGGCTGCCCGCCAGCCGACCGTCGGCGCGCGCGAGCATCCGGCCCACCTGCTCGGCCTGGTGCTCGTACGCCCCGCCGCTGCTGGACTCGACGAGGGTCTGCCGGGCGATCTCGCCCCACTCGGTGCGGATCGGTCCCGGCTCGATCAGGACGACGTCGATGCCGAACGGCGCCAGCTCGATCCGCAGGCTGTCGCTGAAGCCCTCCACCGCGAACTTGGTGGCGTGGTACCAGGCGCCCATCGGCTCGTAGAACTTGCCGCCGATGCTGGAGATGTTGACGATCCGCGCCCGCTGGGCCAGCGGGTCGGCAGCGCGCTCGCGCATCCCGGGCGTCACCAGCTGCGTGAGCCGGGCCAGCCCGAAGACGTTGACCTCGAACTGCCGCCGCGCCTCGTCGATCGGGACGTCCTCGACCGCGCCGTACGACCCGTAGCCGGCGTTGTTGACCAGCACGTCGATCCGCCCGGTCTCGGCCAGGACCCGCTGGACCCCGGAGGTCATCGACGCGTCGTCGGTGACGTCCATCGCGAAGACGTGGACGCCTACGTCCGCCAGGCCCTGCATCCGGTCCACCCGGCGCGCCACGGCGTACACCTCGAAGCCGGCCTCGAGCAACCGGACCGCGGTCCGCTCCCCGATCCCGCTCGATCCACCGGTCACCAGCGCTGCTCGCTTGGTCATGGCTCCCATCCTTGCGCACCCGGCCGCCCGCTGCCCCGGCCCCACGCACGGGGTTTCGAGGCTCGTCGCCGGAGCTCCTCGCACCTCAACCTCCGACGACAGCCACCGGAGGCCGAGGCGCGAAGGCCGCCAGGGCCTGAGCCTCGAGACCCCCCGCCCTCGTCGCCGGGAGTCCTCGCACCTCAACCTCCGACGCAGCGCTCAGAGCTCCGCCAACGTGCGCTCCCGGTAGCCGCCGCCGACCGTGTCGGCGACGGCGCGGAGCCGGGCGCGGGTGATGTCGGCGACGGTCAGCAGACCGGCACGACGGGCGTGGGAGCCGGGGAGCGTGGGCTCGGCGGAGTTGACCGAGAGGCAGGTACGCCGGCCACCGTCCTCGACGTTGGCGAGCGCGACGGCGTGGCCGGTCGTGCCGCTGCCGGCGAAGAAGTCGAGCACGACCGCGTCGTCGGGCATGGTCTGCAGGATCCGCCGGGTGAGCCCGGTGGGCTTGGGCGACTCGAAGACCTGGCCGACCAGCGCCTTCAGCTCCGCCACCGCGGTGTCGGTCGACCCGACCTCCTCGGAGAGCCAGATGGTGCGCAGCTTCTTGCGGCGGTCGGGCGAGAGCCAGTCGCGCTGGAAGACGTCGACCCGCTCCCCCAGCCGGCCGGCGACGAGGCGGCACACCAGGTCGTCGGGCCGCTCGTCGATCCGGGGCCGCGACCAGCGCCACACCGCGGGCGAACCGTCTCCGAAGACCGGGAGCACCTCGACCGAGCCGTCGAACGGGGCGGTCGCGACCCGCCCGGTCGCCGGGTCGCCGTGCACCGCGAAGTGCAGGGTGCGCGCGGTGACGGGGTTGAACTTCTTGTTGGTGTTGCGCAGCGGCAGGTGCCGGTAGCGGCGCCCGTCCGGCGCCGTGAGCGGGAAGTCGGCCGGGTCGACGGTCTCGGTCGTCGTCGCGTCGAGCACGCACTGCGCGGCGTCCCGGGCGTAGACCAGGACGTACTCGTGGCTGGTCGCGAAGCCGCCGCCGAGCTGGCGGCCCTTGGGGTTGAGGTTGACGACCACCTGGGCGAGGAAGTTGCGCTCGCCGTACAGCTCGTCCATCAGCAGCCGCAGGTGGGCCACCTCGTGGTCGTCGATGCTGACGAAGATCGCACCCGTCGCGCCCAGCACCTCGCGGGCGGCCGCCAGCCGTGGCCGCATCATCTCCAGCCACGCCTCGTGGCGGCCCCAGCGGTCGGCGTACGCGAACCCGTTGCCGGTGTTGTACGGCGGGTCGATCGTCACCAGGTCGACCGACCCCGGCTCCAGCCTCGCCAGCACGTCCAGGTTGTCGCCCTCGACGAAGACGTTCCACGGCTGCGCCACGGGGGCAGGCTATCCGTGACCAATCCCGCGCGGCGGAGTTGAGCCACCATGCGCCCACGACACGCCGCCGGCCTCGCGTCCGCGATCGCCGCCGCCCTCACCGGCTCGCTGGTCACCGCCCTCCCCGCCTCCACGGCTGCTCCGGGCGCGGCCCCCTCGGCCGTCACGGTCGCGGCGCGGGCGCCGCTGGCCACCACGACCGACGGCTGCCTGCGCAGCCGGCCCGAGCCGCGGCAGGACGAGCCGGTGAAGATCTGCTACACGATCTTCAGGCCGGCGGGCGCCTCGCGCCGGCACCCGGTGCCGTTCCTGATGCACAGCCACGGCTGGGGCGGGTCCCGCACCACCGACCCCGCGGCCTTCCGCCGCTGGCTGCGCGGGGGCTACGGGCTGCTGTCCTTCGACCAGCGCGGCTTCGGCGAGTCCGGCGGCTACGCCCACGTCGAGAACCCCCGCTTCGAGGGCGTCGACAACGTACGGCTGGTCCGGCTGGTGTCCCGGCTGCCGTGGGTGCGGCAGGACGGCCCGGGCGACCCGCGGCTGGGCGCGATCGGCGGCAGCTACGGCGGTGGCTACCAGTACCTCGGCGCGTTCAAGCTGCTGCAGCGCCGCGGCACCCCGGTCTACGACGCGCTCGCCCCCGAGATCACCTGGAACGACCTCAACGAGAGCCTCGCCCCTCAGGGCGTCGTGCGCGCGGAGTGGGCGTACGCCCTGTCGGCCGCCGCCGCGCCCACCGACGCGCTGCCGCCGCGGGTCTACCGGGCGCTGGTCGAGGGCTCGGCCACCGGCGAGTGGCCCGACGGGTCCGGCCCGACCGGCGTCGACCTCCCCCACTTCTTCCGCCGCAACGGTCCGCGCTGGCACGTCGCCCACGGGCGCCGGCTCGACATCCCGGTGCTGATGGGCCAGGGCCACACCGACACCCTGTTCAACCTGCAGCAGGCCCTGGACACCTGGCGTACGGCGCTCACGCCCGGCGCGCGCCGCAGCAGCATCTTCGTCGGCTACAACGGCGGCCACACGCTCCCCGCCGTCCTCCCGCAGGGCACCGACGTCGCCTCCGACCCGTGCAGCGAGCGGCTCGCGGGCGGCGGCTTCGCCGCCCTGGCCCGCCAGTTCATGGACGAGCAGCTCCGGGGCCGCGACCGCGGCCTGGGCGGCTACGGCCGCTACCACCTCGCCACCCGCGACAGCACCTGCACCACGGTCGACACCGTGGCCGCCGACACCACCCGCGACGCCGGCACCGTCGCCATCCCCTCCGGGGTCGGCGCCCCGATCGCGTACGAGGTCGCGCAGGGCCCGATCCGGATCGCCGGCTCGGCCCACTTCACCGGGATGCTGACGGCTCCCGGCCTGCAGAGCCGCGGCTTCTACGGGCTGGGCGTGGGCACCAGCCCCGCCGACGCGCAGCTGGTGCAGAACAACGTCTACCCGCTCGACGAGGACGCCCCCGTCGACGGCGAGCGGCGTCGGGTGGAGCTCCCGGCCGTGGCGGTCGACGTGCCCGAGGGGCAGAACCTCTACCTGATCGCGTCGCCCGTCAGCGACACCTTCGCCGGCATGGGCGCCCGTACGCCGGGTGCGATCCTGTTCGACGACACGGTCGTCCATCTCCCGGTGGTGGGGCGCTGACCGACCTACCCTTGGCCGGGTGCGTACCCGGACCGGACTGGCCCTCGTGGCGCTCGCCCTGGTGGTCGGCGGCCTCGCGCTGCTGCCCGACGACCCGGCCCCCCGGCCCCCCGACGACCGTGGCGAGCTGAGCGGCCGCACGAGCGACGACCAGCCGCGCCAGACCTCCGACGGGCTGCCCGGCGAGATCGCCGAGCCGCTCCCGCCCGGGCCGAGCCCGCGGCCGCAGGTGAGCCGCGAGCGCTCCTGGCGGATCGCGCCGGGCGTGACGTACCGCCGCTTCGACGAGTCCGACCGGCGTGGCCGCTATCGGGTCCACGTGGTCCGCGTGGACCCCTCCGAGCCCGGGGTCCGGCTCGACTACGCCTCGATGGCGACGGTCCCCCGCCGGGGTCCGCTCACCCGGCTGCTGGGCCGCGACGACGCGGTGGCGGGCGTCAACGGCGGCTTCTTCGACATCTACGACACCGGCGCCCCGCTGGGGGTGGGCCGCGACCTGGACCGCGGCTTCCTGCACGCCGCGAAGTACACCTGGACCAACGCCCTCACCACCAGCGACTCCGGTCGGATGCGGATCGGTCCGGTGACGATGCGCGCGGCCATCGCCGAGCACCCCGAGATCGAGATCACCAACGTCAACTCGCCCCGGGTGCGGGAGGGGCACGTCGGCCTCTACACCTCCGGCTGGGGGAGGACCGCCGGCTACTCGATCACCGACGGCCAGAAGCGGAACGTCCGCGTGGTGCAGGTCCAGGACGGCCGGGTGGCGGCCCGCTCGACCCGCCTCAACGCCGGCGCCGCGATCACCGGCAGCGTTCTCGTCGGCCGCGGGCCGGGCGCCGACCAGCTGGCCGACCTGCGCGTCGGGTCGCGGGCCACCGTGACCGCGGAGCTGCCCGACCGCTACCGGTTCGCCATCAGCGGCGAGACCGTGCTGCTCCGCCAGGGGCGGGTCGTCGCGCATGACGACGTCTACCTCCACCCCCGCACCGCCGTCGGCCTCGACCGGGACACCGGCCGGGTGCTGCTGGTCGCCGTCGACGGGCGGCAGGACTCCAGCCGTGGCCTCACCCAGGTCGAGCTCGCCCGGCTGCTGAGGCGGCTCGGCGCCGAGTCGGCCCTCAACTTCGACGGCGGCGGCTCCACGACGATGGCGGGGCTGAGTCGCGACGGCTCGGACCTGCGGGTGCTCAACTCGCCCTCCGACGGCGCGCAGCGCCAGATCCCCGACGGCATCGCCGTCATCGCGAAGTAGTGCCCCGCTTCAACCGCGCCGAGCTGGAGTCGTACCGCGACGTCGAGGTCCCGGACCTGCTGGGCCCCGACTGTCGGCTGCTGTTCGTCGGCATCAACCCCGGCCTCTGGACCGCCGCCACGCAGACCCACTTCGCCCACCCGGCCAACCGGTTCTACCCCGCGCTCGCCCGGGCCGGGATCGTCGAGCGCCGCATCGACCCCGCCGCCGGCATGTCCGACGACGACCGCGCCCACCTCGTCGCGCGGGGCCTGGGCATCACCAACCTGGTCCGCCGGGCGACGGCGCGCGCCTCGGAGCTCTCCGACGCCGAGCTGCGCGCGGGCGGTGCCGAGCTCGTCGCGCTGGTCGCGCGGGTGCGGCCACGGGTGGTGGCAGTCGCCGGGATCACCGCCTACCGGGCCGCGTTCGGCGTACGACAGGCGGCGACCGGCCGGCAGCCGGAGCCGCTGGCGGGGTCCGAGCTGTGGGTCGTGCCCAACCCGAGCGGGCTCAACGCCCACGAGACCGTCGCCTCGCTGGCCGACGCGTACGCCGCGGCGGCACGGGCCGCCGGCGTCCTGGGCTGAGCCGTCAGGCGTCGGGGAACTTCTGGTACTTGCCCAGCACCGTCAGTCCGTCGTCCACCACGAACCCGCGCGCCCGGTCGGCCTCGGGGTCGACGCCGACCTGCTCGCCGGGCGGGACCACGACGTACTTGTCGAGGATCGCGTTGCGCACGACGGCCCCCGCGCCGACGCGCACGCCGTGGAGCAGCACGCTGTCGGTCACCTCGGCACCGGTCTCGACGCGGACCTCCGGCGAGAGCACCGACCGGTCGACGGTGCCGCCGCTGATGACGCAGCCCGGGGAGAGCACCGACTCACCGACCGTGGCCGGGAGTCCGCCCTCGCCCTGCACCACCTTGACCGGCGGCTGCGGGCCGTAGGAGGTGTAGATCGGCCACTGGAAGTTGTAGAGGTTGAAGATCGGCAGCGGGCTCACGACGTCCATGTGGGCGGCGTAGTAGGAGCCCATCGTCCCGACGTCGCGCCAGTAGCCACGGTCGCGGTCGGTCGCGCCGGGCACGCTGTTGTCCTTGAAGTCGTAGACGCCGGCCTGCTCGCGCCGTACGAACGCCGGCACGATGTCGCCGCCCATGTCGTGGGCGCTGTCGTCGAGCTCGGAGTCGCGGGTGACCGCCTCGACCAGGGCGTCGGCGTCGAAGACGTAGTTGCCCATCGAGGCCAGCACCTCCTGCGGGCTGTCGGGCAGCCCGACGGGGTCGGTCGGCTTCTCCAGGAAGTCACGGATCCGCGACGGGTCGTCGGGCTGGACGTCGATCACGCCGAACTGGTCGGCCAGCCCGATCGGCTGCCGGATGGCGGCGACCGTGCACGCGGCCCCGGACTGCACGTGCTGGTCGACCATCTGGCTGAAGTCCATCCGGTAGACGTGGTCGGCGCCCACCACGACGATGATGTCGGGCCGCTCGTCGTGGATCAGGTTGAGGCTCTGGAAGATCGCGTCGGCGCTGCCGAGGTACCACCGCTTGCCGACCCGCTGCTGCGCCGGCACCGGCGTGACGTAGTTGCCGAGCATCGTCGACATCCGCCAGGTCTGCGTGACGTGGCGGTCGAGGCTGTGGGACTTGTACTGCGTCAGCACGACCACCTGCAGGTAGCCGGAGTTGACGACGTTGGACAGCGCGAAGTCGATCAGCCGGTAGATGCCGGCGAACGGGACCGCGGGCTTGGCCCGGTCAGCCGTGAGCGGCATCAGCCGCTTGCCCTCGCCGCCCGCCAGGACGATGGCGAGCACCTTCTTCCTGGAGTCACGGCTCATGCCCGCCACGCTAGCCCTCCGCGCGGCCGTCGTGCGACCGTCCCGTTTCCCGCGTGGTCGGTCGGGCCGCGGTCGGTTTCCCCGCTCAGGCGGGGAAACTGGCACCTGGCGGAGGAAAGATCGGCCGCCAAGTGACGGTTTCCCCGCTCAGGCGGGGAAACCGACACGGCCCCGCGTCCACTACGGTCGGAGCATGCGCGTCGACGTGCTCAGCAAGGAGTACCCGCCGGAGGTCTACGGCGGGGCCGGGGTCCACGTGGCCGAGCTGGTCCGGGCGCTGCGCGCCCGCGAGGGGATCGAGGCGCGGGTGCACGCCTTCGGGGCGCCCCGCGACGAGCCGCTGACGTCGTCGTACGCGGAGCCGGCCGAGCTGGCCGGCGCCAACGCGGCGCTGCGCACCCTCGGCGTCGACCTCGCGATCGCCGACGCCTGCGCCGGGGCCGACGTCGTCCACTCCCACACCTGGTACGCCAACATGGCCGGCCACCTGGCCGGGCTGCTGCACGACGTGCCCCACGTGGTGAGCGCCCACTCGCTCGAGCCGCTGCGCCCGTGGAAGGCCGAGCAGCTCGGCGGCGGCTACGCCGTGTCGTCGTGGGCCGAGCGGACGGCGTACGAGGGTGCCGCCGCGGTGATCGCCGTGTCCGCCGCGATGCGCGACGACGTGCTGCGCTGCTACCCCGCGCTCGACCCGGACCGGGTCCACGTCGTCCACAACGGCATCGACACCGACGACTGGGCGCCGGTCGACGACCCCGACCGGGTCCGCGAGCTCGGCGTCGACCCCGACCGGCCGAGCGTGGTCTTCGTCGGCCGGATCACCCGCCAGAAGGGGCTGCCCCTGTTCCTGCGCGCGTGCGCCGGGCTGCCTCCCGACGTCCAGATCGTGCTGTGCGCCGGGGCGCCGGACACCCCGGAGATCGAGGCGGAGGTCGAGGGCCTCGCCGCCTCGCTGGCCGCGGACCGCTCGGGCGTGGTGTGGATCCGCGAGATGCTGCCGCGGCGCGACGTCGTGACCCTGCTGACCGCCGCCACGGTGTTCGCCTGCCCGTCGATCTACGAGCCGCTCGGCATCGTCAACCTGGAGGCGATGGCGTGCGAGGCCGCCGTCGTCGCGACCGCGACCGGCGGCATCCCCGAAGTGGTCGTCGACGGCGGCACCGGGCTGCTGGTGCCGATCGCGCAGGCCGACGACGGGACCGGGACGCCGCTCGAGCCGGAGGCGTACGTCGCCGCGTTCGCCGACGCCCTCACCGCGGTGCTCACCGATCCCGACCGGGCGGCGGCGATGGGGCGGGCCGGCCGCGAGCGGGCGCGCGACTCCTTCAGCTGGGCGGCGATCGCCGAGCGCACCGTGGGGGTGTACGACGAGGTGAGCCGTGGCCGCTGAGCTGCCGGACCCGGAGGTCCAGCGCAACGTCCTCGGCGAGCCGCTCGAGCCGTGCAGCAACGAGCCGCTGACCGGCTACTACCGCGACGGCAGCTGCACCTGCGGGCCCACCGACCCCGGCGTCCACGCCGTCTGCGCGGTGATGACCGAGGAGTTCCTCACCCACCAGGCCTCGGTCGGCAACGACCTGTCCACGCCCCGGCCGGAGTGGCAGTTCCCGGGGCTGCACCCGGGCGACCGCTGGTGCGTCGTGGCCGGCCGGTGGTGGCAGTCCTACCGCGCCGGGGTGGCGGCCCCGGTGGTGCTGGCCTCGACCCACCAGCGGGCGCTCGAGCTGATCCCGATCGAGGTGCTGACCGAGCAGTCGGTCGACGTACCGCCGGACCCGTCAGGACTGCTCTGACCCGTCAGGACCGGTCTGATGCGTCCGCCAGCGCCAGCTCCGCCGCGCGGACGACCCGGTGGTCGTCGGAGAGCCCGCCGGCGGTGTGGTCGGGCCAGGCGTCGTCGACCTCGAGGAAGTACCTGATCGCGGCGCACACGACGTGGCGTCGCTCCTCGTCGGCGCCCTCGTACGTGTCGACCAGCTGGTGGAGCCGGTCGGCGAGCAGCATCGCCTCGACCTCGCGCGGCGTGCCCGCGAGGTGCGCGTCGAGGGCCGCCCGGACGGCGGCCACGTCGGCGTGCACGGTCGCGGCCCAGTGGGGCTCCACGGCGGGCCAGAGCTCCCGGAGGTGGCTGCGGAAGACGTCGCTCGTGCTGCCCATCCGGCCACCCCTGTCTCGAACGCCCTCCACCGTGCGCCCGTCCCCGCCGCGGGTCAAGGGTGCGCAGGGACCGGCCCAGCCCCCTCACACGCTCGTAGCCGTCCCCGTTTCACTCCCCACGACCGGCTCCGGCGGACCATAATCATCCGGTGGCCGACCGCATCTCCCGTCGCGAGCAGCGCCGCCGTGTCCGGGAGATGGAGGCGGCGATGCGCGAGCTCGACCGGCTCGACCGCGAGCAGGGCCTCGGCGCACTGCCGGGCGGCGCGGCCGCGCGCCGGTCGCGGCGACGTCGTACGGCGTCCCCGGCGCTGGCCGGTGTGGCGGTGACCGCCGTGCTGCTCTCGGGGGTGGTGCTGGTCGGACCCGGCGACGAGATGGCCACCGTGCGCCGGCTGTTCGGGCTGGGGTCGGACCGCTACGGCAGCCCGCCGGAGTTCACCCCCGGCGAGGGCGAGTTCAAGTTCCTCGTCACCCAGCGAGGGTCGGACGCCCCGGTCGGCTACGACCCCTGCCGACCCGTGGAGTACGCGGTCAACCCGGCCGGCGGTCCTCCCGACTGGGAGGAGCTGGTCGACACCGCGGTCGCCCACACCGAGTGGGCCACCGGGCTCGAGTTCCGCGACGTCGGGCCCACCGAGGACCGGCCGTTCAACCCGATGCGCTCCGGCCCGTTCGGCGGCGCCGACCAGCCGGTGATCATCGGCTTCGCCGACGACGGGGAGATCGGCGGCCTGGCCGGCGACGTCGCCGGGCTCGGCGGCAGCGTCGCGACCCGCGACACGCTCGGCCGCGACTACTTCGTCACCGGCTCGATCGCGCTCGACACCGACGTCTTCGAGGACGCCAGCGACGGGCCCGAGCGCAGCAACCTGCAGGCGATCGTCGACCACGAGTTCGGCCACGTCGTCGGCCTCGACCACGTCGACGACGCCAACGAGCTGATGTACGAGTCCAACGTCGGCATCACCGACTACGGGCCCGGCGACCTCGAGGGCATGGCCCGGCTCGGCTCGATCCCCTGCCGCTGACCGGTTTCCCCGAACGGCCGCGGCGCCGCGGAAAGCCGACGATGATCGACGCCGTGCCCGACCCCGACGACCTCTCCCGCGCGGAGCAGCGCCGCGACGAGATCGCCCTCGAGGCGGCGTTGCGGGGCCTGCGCCGGACGCATGCCGCGGAGCCGATCGCGTACGCCCGCCCGGACCGCAGCCCGGACCACACCCCGGCCCGGAGCCCGCTCCGGGTCGGCCTGCACCTGGTCGGCCTGGCGGTGGCCGGACTCGTGTTCTTCTGGGCGCTCGGTCTCGGCGGGACCGACGGCGAGGCGGCCGACGACCGCTACACCCGTCCCCCGGAGTTCACGCCGGGCGAGGGCGCGTACGACTTCCTCGCCGTGCACCCGGACACCTCGCAGCCGATCGGCTTCGACCCGTGCCGTCCGATCCGCTACGTCGTCAACCCCGCGGGCGCGCCGTCGGACTGGCGCGAGCTCGTCACCACCGGCATCGCCCACGTCGAGTGGGCGAGCGGCCTGGACTTCGTCAACGCCGGCACCACGACGCTGCGGCCCTTCGACCCCAACCGGATCGACCACGCCCTGGGCGAGCAGCCGGTGGTGATCGGCTTCGCCGACGAGACCGAGCTGCCCCGCCTCGGCGACGACACCATCGGCCTGGGCGGCGGCGTGCCGACGAGCTGGGACGGCAGCCACGCCTGGTTCGGGACGGGCTCGATCGCCCTCGACACCCAGGCGTTCGACGGGCCGTCCTCGGGAGCCCGGCGAGCGTTCCTGCAGTCGGTGGTCGACCACGAGCTGGGGCACGTCGTCGGCCTCGGCCACGTGTCCGACCAGGACCAGCTCATGTACTCGGGACCCGGCAACCACGCCTCCGACTTCGGCCCCGGGGACCTCGAGGGGTTCTCGGTCCTCACCTCGATCCCCTGTCGGTGAGCCCGGGCCTCAGAGCTTGCCGAGCGCCTCGCGCAGTCCCTGCTCGGCCTCGTCGCCCAGCTTCCTGAACGCCTTGCCGAGGAAGGGCGTGACCAGCTTGGCGGCGCCCTTGAAGGTGAAGTCAGCGGTGTAGGTGACCCGGGTGCCGGTCCCGACCGCGACGATGTCCATGGTGTCGGTCGCGGTCACGGTCTTGTTCTCCCCCTGGAGGCGGAACAGGGAGTGGGGCACGTGGTCGACCACGGTGTAGCGCAGCTCGGTCCGGTTGCCGTTGAACTCCGAGACGTTGTCGTAGACCGTGCCCACGCCCCCGTTGCCCTGCACCCGCACGGTGGACACCGTGCCGGGGTCCCACTCCGTCGTACGCGTGAAGTCGCTCAGGTAGTCGAACACGGCGCCCGGGGCTGCCTGGGTCTCGACGGTGCGCTGGATCTGCATGCCTCCGACCCTAGCCAGCACCGCCTGAGCGGGACCGTCGGCCGGAACGAGCAGACTGGAGGGATGACGAGCGCCACCGGCTCCGGACGCACGTGGCTGTCGCTGCTGCCGTTCCTCGCCGCCGTCATGGCGGTCGGGGTGGTCGGGGCGATGTCGGCCACCGGGGTGCCGCAGGAGTACGGCTCCCTCGAGCAGGTGAGCATCGCCGGAGGTGTCGCTCAACCTCCGAGGGGTGAGCATCGTCGGAGGTTCACGTTCGGAGGTTGAGGTGCGAGGCGCTCCAGCGCCGAGCCTCGAAACCCCGTACCCCGGGCAGGGCGGCACGGGCAGGGTCAGCCGCCGTCGACGGCGGCCTGCACGTCGCGGACCAGCTGCTCGGCGAGCGGGTGGTCGGTGCGGATGAAGGCCGCGGGGCGGCCGGGGAGCGCGTCCACCTCGGCGGTGCCCTCCTCGTACGTGCGGCCGGTGATCAGGTGCCGCCAGCGACCGGGCGGGAAGGTCACCTCGACGCCGCCGCCGGTGCGCTCCAGCACCGGCGCGACCAGCAGCGAGTCGCCGAGGAAGAACTGGCTGTCGACCTCGGCCGCCGGGGTGTCCGGCGCGACCAGCCAGCCGTGCCGGATCGCGGGCAGGCCGCGCGTGGCGGCCTCGGCGAGCACCTCGCGACGGTACGGCTCCAGCGCGGCGAAGACCCGGGTCATCCGGGCGAAGCCCGGCCGCTGCTCGTCGTCGTAGACCTGCGGGTTGTCGGCCGGCCGGTTGCCCTCGTGGGTGCGCATCACGACGCCGAACGCGGCCAGCTCCGACCACCGCTGCAGCAGCCGCGGGTCGCGGACGTAGTCGGTCACCAGGGCATCGACCGAGGTGTAGCCGCCGACGTCGGAGTGCACCAGCGGCCAGCCCGAGACGCCGGCGGAGAACGTCCCGAGCAGCGCCGAGGCCATCCCGTCGTCGCGGCCGAAGTCGACCAGCTGGTCGCCGTTCCAGAACAGCGAGGCGTCCTCGCCCATGCCGAGCGAGCCGCTGCGGAACCACGTCAGGCAGTCCGGCTGCCCCGCCTGCTCGCAGGCCTGCCGCACGGTCTGCGCCCACAGCCGCGGCCACTGGTTGTGCAGCAGCCGCGGGTCGCCCTGCTCGACCTTCGCGTCGAACGGCAGCCCCTCGCCGAAGTCGGCCATGAACCCGGCCACGCCCGCACCGAGCACCTCCTCGGCGATGACGTCGGCGTACCAGTCCCGCGCCTCGGGGTCGGTGAGGTCGACGAGGGCGGCGTCGAAGCCGCCCTGGTCGAGCAGGTACGTCGACCCGTCCGCGTGCTCGACGAGGTAGTGCTCGTCGGCCGCCTCGGCGTAGAGGTTGCGGACGTCGGGGTCGCCCTTCGGCCGCGCGTCGACCAGGAACGGGTTGACGTACGTCGTCACCCGGATCCCCTGCCGGCCGAGGTCGGCGACCAGCCGCTCCCAGCCGGGGTAGCGCTCGCGGTCGAGCTGCCAGGTCCACCACAGCCGATCGCCGAAGTCGGTGGTCCGGCGGCCGGTCCAGTCCTGGAGCCAGACCCCGGCGACCTCGGCGCCGCTGGCCCGCAGGTCGGCGACCCGGCGGCGGACCGCGTCGGTGCCGCCCTGGATCCCGACGATGGCGCCCTGCTGGGTCCACGCCGGCAGCGTCGGCGACCCGACGTGGCGGGCGGCGACCAGGTCGGCCGGGGAGTCGGCCGCGGTGAGCTCGGCCTCGAGGGTCGGCGCCCACACCTCCAGCGTGACCCGCTCGTCGTCGCGGGTGTCGGCGACCGCGAACGCGTGGGAGGCGGGGCGGTCGTCGGCCAGCGCGACGCCGCGGAGGTCGTCGGTCACCCACGACGCCACGGCGGCGTACGTCGTGGTCGCGTCGCCGGCCGCGGAGTGCTCGGTGAGGTCGGCCAGCAGGCTCAGCGGCTGCTCGCCGCGCCCCACGCCCTGCTCGCGCACGACGATCGGGAGCAGCCGGTCGTCGAGGTCGAAGTCCGTGAACTGCTCACCGAAGCCGTGCACGCCGGCCTCCGGCGAGCGGCCGCTGCTGAGCGCGACCGACTGTGCGTCCGGCACCTCGGCGGCGAGCACCGCTCCTCCCCCGGGCCGCGCGGAGAAGGTGGCACTCCACGCCACCTCGCCGCGGTCGCCGGCGAGGGTGCCGGAGAGCCGTACCTGCTCCGCCGTGGCCTCGACGGCGTCCACGCGCTGGTCGGTCCACGTCGCGGTGTGACCGACCACGGGCCAGAAGGAGCCGCGGTGCTCCTCGACCTCGACCGAGCCACGGCCGGCGCCCAGGAAGGCGTGGTCCAGCGGGTTCTCCCAGACCGTACGGCCGGCCTCCCGGACCACCAGGCCGTCGGCCGACAGCGTGACCTCCAGCGTCCCGACGGTCCAGCTCCCGAAGGCGGCGTCGGCCACCTCGAGGTCACCCGGCTCGACGACCGCGAGGTCGTCCTCCGGCAACGTGAACGCGTACGCGACGACGCCGGCGACCGCGACCAGCAACAGGGCCGCGGCACCGATCAGGACGCGTCGCAGCCACCGGGTCACGAGCGGACAGGCTAGGTCCTGAGCAGGCCCTTCACGTAGCCGACCTGCCCGAGGTGCTGCAGGCAGTCGCCGATGATGCTGACCAGGCGGGTCCCGGCCGTGACCGGCGGGTCCCAGCGGGTGTCGACGACCCGGTCCAGCTCGGCGTCGTCGACCCGCGAGAGGTAGCGACCCGTCATGTCGTGCACGTCGGCGTGGTAGGCGACCAGCATCGTGGGCTCGGCGATCCGGATCGCGTCCACCTGCTCGCTGGTGTGGCCGTAGCCGATGTCGTCGTTGCCGTTGGCGAGGCCGAGCTGGGCCTGCCACTGCCCCCACCGCTGCTCGGTGCCGGCGAGGTGGGCGATCTGCAGGTCCTGCATCCGGGCGACGTGCCAGAGCAGCCAGGCGAGGGAGTTGCCGGTGCCGCCGGGACGCTCGTGGAGGGTGTCGGACAGCATCAGGTCGCGGGCGAGGTCGGCGTAGAGCTCGCGGATCCGGTCGAACGAGTCGGTCAGCAGCTGCGCGGTGTCCATGCCCCGACCGTACGGCGCCGTGCGAGGCTGGGGACGTGCTGGTCGTCGACGCGGAGGGCCCGGCCGCACCGGACGAGGTGTGGCTGCGCTACAGCCACGCGTCGCGGTGGCCGACGTGGGCGCCGCAGGTGAGCGCGGTGAGCGGGGCGCACGACCCGGTCGTCGCCGGCGACCGCGGCTGGGTGCACGGCCCGTTCCCGTTGCGGGTCCCGTACACGGTGCTCGACGTCGACCACGACCTGCGGCACTGGTCCTGGCAGGTCGGGCTCGGGCTCGCCTCGGTGCTGATGGAGCACGGCGTCGACGCGCTCGACGTCGGCAGCCGGGCGTGGGTCAGGATCGACCTGCCCGCCGTGCTGGCCTGGCCGTACGCCCCCGTCGCCCGGCACGCCCTGCGCCGCCTGGTGCGCTGATCCCCGCCCTGCATCCCTCCCGGGGTTTCGAGGCTCGTCGCCGGAGCTCCTCGCACCTCAACCTCCGGCGCCCCGCCGGAGGTTGAGGCTCCGGCACCACCCTCGGAGGTTGAGGCTCCGGCACCCTCGGAGGTTGAGGCGCGAAGGCCGCCAAGGCCTGAGCCTCGAAACCCCCGCACCGTGCTGGGGCGGGTGACGCTCAGCCGAGGTGGGCGACCACGGCGTCGGCGGCCCGGCGGCCCGAGACCAGGGCGCCCTGGATGGAGGGGGTGTCGCGGTGGTCGCCGGCGACGAACAGCCCGTCGCCGACCTCGACCCGCCGGGCGAGCGGCTGGCCGGGCGGGTGCGCCGGCAGCGCACGGTCGATCACGTCGGTGCGGAGCAGCTCCCACGAGGACGGGTCGACGCCGAAGATCCGCCCGGCGTGCCGCCGCGCCTGCGGCTCCAGGTCGCGGTGGGAGCCGACGGCGGTCGCTCCGACCAGGGCTCGGCCGTCGCCCGGCCCGTACGTCGGGGCGGCGTTGGTCGTCACCACGGTGTTGGCGAGCGGGCCGGCCGCGTCGCCGTCGACGTGGAGCAGCGGCCGGTCGGTCGGCGGCTCGGCTGCGGCGAACCACCAGGTCGTCAGCGAGCGCATCGCTGCCCCCCGGACCACGCCGAGCTGGGCCGCCGTGACCGGGTCGGTCGCGACGACCACGGCGCGCGCCGAGACCCGTCCGGCATCGGTGTCGACGTGTCCGGCCGCGACCGCACCCACGCGGACGCCGAGGTGCAGCGCGTCGGGATCCAGCCGCGCGGCCAGCTGGTCCGGGACCGCCTGCATGCCGTACGCCGGCACCGAGGGGTGGCCGCGGGCGAAGGCGCGCAGCAGCATCGACGCGACCCGCTGCGACGACGCGAGCTCGTCGTCGGCGAGGACGCCGGAGAGGAACGGCCGCAGCACCCGGTCGGTCAGCGCGCCGTCGAGGCCCCGGTCGCGGAGCTCCTCCATCAGCGAGCGGTCCGGCCGCTCCCGGATCGAGTCGGCGGAGCCGAGGCCCAGCCCGGCGGCCCAGCTCCCGAACCGGGCCTTGGCGCGGACCGAACCGACCGGCGCCGTCAGGTCGACCGGCAGCGTCGACGGCATCCGCAACGGGTCGCCCAGGATGTAGCGACGCCCGTCGCGGGCCACCGCGAGGCCGGCGTCGAAGGGCCGCAGCTCGAGGGCGTCGAGGTCGAGCAGCCGTTCCGCCTCCGGGTACGCCGGGTTGAGCAGCTGGAAGCCGCGGTCGAGCCGGAACCCGTCGACGACGTCGGTACGCACCCGGCCGCCCACGGCCTCGGCGGCCTCGACGACCACGACGTCGAGCCCCGTCTCGCCCAGCCGGACGGCCGCGGCCAGCCCGGCGAGCCCGGCGCCCACGACGACGACGTCCGCACTCCCGGGCAGTGGCATGCATCCAACCTAGGGCGCGCCTCCCAATCCTCCGCACCCGTCCGGCTGAGCCCGCGTACGCAGGCGACCGGGGACCCGTCCCGTCATGATGGTGCCGTGACCCAGACCACCGAGTTCACCCCCTTCGGCCCCGCCCATGCCGGCGCCGTGCTGGTGCTGCTGCTCGGCGCCGCCGCCCTGGTCGTGGCCGGGCGCCGGACCCGCGACGGCGACCCGGGTGACCGGCTCGGCAAGGTGCTCGCGGTCGCGATCCTGGCGACGACGTTGCCGCTGCAGCTCCTCTACTTCACCCCCGACTACTGGAACCCGCAGAAGACGCTGCCGATCCAGCTGTGCGACCTCGCGTCGCTGGTCTCGGCGTACGCGCTGTGGACCCACCGGTGGTGGGCGGTCGGCCTGACCTACTACTGGGGGCTGTTCCTCACCACGCAGGCGATCGTCACGCCCGACCTCGACTCCGGCTTCCCGGACCCGATCTTCCTGCTGTTCTGGGGGATGCACCTCGGGACGGTGTGGGCGGCGGTGCACCTGACGTGGGGTCGGGGTGTGGTGCCCGACTGGCGGACCTACCGGTTCGCAGTGGCGGCGACGGCCACCTGGGCGGTCTCGGTGTTCTGCCTCAACCTGGTCCTCGACACCAACTACGGCTTCCTGAACCGCAAGCCGGCTGCGGCCTCCGCGCTCGACCTGCTCGGGCCCTGGCCGTGGTACGTCCTCGCCGAGATCGCCATCGTGGTCGCGGTCTGGGCGCTGGCGACCTGGCCGTGGACGCGGGCGGGCCGGACCAGCCCGGCAGGTGCGGGCGACCCGGCGCCGTCACGACGCTGACCGATCGGACACTCCCGATCTCGCGCGGTCTGGGTGAGCATGTGGCCGTGAATCCCAACGCCGACCAGTTCACGCCGTACGGGCCGTCCCACCTGACGGCCCTGCTCGTGCTGCTCGTCGGCGCCCTCGCCGTGGTCGCCGCCGGGCGGCATTGGCGGGAACGGGACCCCGACGACCGGCTGGGGAAGCTGCTCGCCGTCGCGATCCTGGCGACCACGGTCCTCCCCCAGGCCGTCTACTTCACCCCGGGCCAGTGGAATCCGTACGCCACGCTGCCGCTGCAGCTGTGCGACTGGGCGTCGCTGGTCTCGGTGTACGCGCTGTGGACCCACCGCTGGTGGGCCGTCGCGCTGACCTACTACTGGGGGCTCTTCCTCACCACCCAGGCGATCGCGACGCCCGACCTGCGGCCGGACTTCCCGGACCTCGACTTCCTGCTGTTCTGGTCGATGCACGTCGCCACCGTGTGGGCCGCGGTCTACCTCACCTTCGGCCGCGGCGTCGTGCCCGACTGGCGCAGCTACCGGTTCGTCATGGCGCTCACGGCGGCCTGGGCGGTGTCGGTCTTCTGCCTCAACGTCGTGCTCGACTCCAACTACGGTTACCTCAACGGCCGGCCGAAGGCGCCCACGGTGCTCGACGTCCTCGGCCCGTGGCCCTGGTACGTGCTCGCCGAGATCGCGATCCTCGCCGGCGGCTGGGCGCTGGCGACGTGGCCGTGGGTCAGCAGAGCGCGCAGGAACCGGATCGGCGCCGCGGGGCGGACGTCGCAGGCGCGAGCCGGAGGCGGCTGACGATCCGCGCGGCGCTCTGACCGGCGCTCACTCCGGGGCCGGCCACCGCCCGAGGCGCCGCTCGTCGCGCGAGCGCTGGAACGACCCACCGAGGTTGCCCGGCTCGTAGTGACCGGTCTCGGTGGTCACCCGTACCTTCCAGTCGCCGACCGGCAGGCAGGCCGCCGGCACAGTGGCGGAGAGGACGTCGCGGGCCGGGCGGCGTACCACCTCGAGATCGCACCACTCCGCGGTCGCCTCGCTGTAGGCGGTCCCTCCCTGGCCGGGCTTGTGCGAGAACGCGATCCCGCTCCACGGCTCGCCGTCCTCGTGCTCGGCCCGGAACGTGACGACCTGCTCCCAGCGGACGCCGCGATCGGCGACGTCGGCGATCCGGACCGCAAACCGGGCGCTCCCGTCGTCGAGCCGGGTCGCCCACGCCCGCTCGAGGTCGATGCTCTCCACCCGCTGCCGCGGGAGGTGGCGGCCACCGGCGAACAGGTCGACGTCGCCGACGGCGTCCGCGCGGTCGAGGGCGACGGTCGGCTCGGCGGCGGCCGGCGCCGCGGGCAGCAGGACGGCCAGCAGCGGCAGGACCACGGCGAGGGTGCGGGAGCGCATGGGCCGCATGCTGGCACGTCATCGTCGGCGATGTCCGCCGATCGGCGGAGGGGGCGACGGCAGCCCGGTCGCGCTCCTCTTGGGCCTGATGCGGCAGGGTGGGGCCGTGACCGAGCCCGCCGACACCCCCGTACGCGAGGCGGTGCGTGCGTACGCCGCCCGGCAGCCGGGGCTGCGCGAGCCGACCCGGCGGTTCGCGGAGCTGGTCACCGCACTGCTCGACGAGGCCGGCATCAACTACCTGACCGTCGACGCCCGCACGAAGAGCGTCGCGTCCTTCGCCGCGAAGGCCGCGCGCACCGTCGACGGCCGGCCGCTCTACGCCGACCCGCTGGTCGGGATCACCGACCAGATCGGGGTCCGCGTCATCACCTACGTCCACAGCGACGTGGCCGCTGTGGTGGAGCTGTTCGACGACCAGCTCGAGGTGCTCGACGACCGCGACATGGGCGAGGAGACCGCCAGCGAGGGCCGGTGGGGCTACGCCAGCCGGCACCTGCTGGTCGCGGTGCCCGACGAGGCGCCGGAGTCGTACGAGGACCTGGTCGGCCACCGCGCGAGCATCCAGGTGCGGACCGTGCTGCAGCACGCGTGGGCGGAGTTCGAGCACGACATCCGCTACAAGGGCACCGTCCCCGAGGAGCACGCGCCCGACCTCGACCGCCGGTTCACGCTGGCCGCGGGGCTCCTGCAGCTCGCCGACCAGGAGTTCTCGACGATCCGGGCCCGGCTGCAGGGGTCGGCGCCTGTCGGCTCCCACGACGAGGACCCGGCGGACCCACGGATCAGCGGCCAGGAGCTGGCCGCGTTCCTCGCCGGGCAGTACTCCGACGCCGGCTGGTCGCACACCGACCACTACGGCTGGATCGCCGGGCTGCTGCTCGAGCTCGGCATCACCTCGCTCGACGAGCTCGCCGGGCTGCTCACCTCCGTCGACCCCGACGCGATCATCCGCCGGATGGGCTACCGCTACCCCGCCGGCGCCGTACGCCGCCTCGACGACGCGCTGCTCGCCATCTTCGGGCGTCAGTACGTCGACCTCACCGGCAATGCCCACCGGGTCCCGCAGCTGACGGCGCGGCTCGAGAAGCTCGCCGACCCCGAGGGCTCCTGACGCCGCTGCGGCCTCAGCCGCTCGGCACGACGTGCGCGTCGGGACCGGGGTAGGTCAGTCCCTCGTGGCCGTCGCTCCACCGCACCACGAACGGCGGCCCGCCGTCCGCGCCCCGCACCTCGACGATCTCCCCCTCGCGACGCGGGGAATCGACCTTGTTGCTCTCCACGACCAGCCGGTCGCCCACGGCTGCCTGCATGACACCACCTCCGACGATCTCCCTCCACGATGCAGCGGACGCCGGCAGCCCACAAGGCCGACACACGGTGGAAGTTCCACCCATCGCGAAGCCACCGGAGATGGGTCTCCTTCCCGACGCGCCACGACCGCCGGGGTCCCTAGCGTCCGGGGCATGGACACCACACGCATCGAGACCGTCGTCATCGGCGCGGGCCAGGCCGGCCTCGCGACCGCGTACCACCTGCAGCGCCGCGGCCGGCCGTGCGTCGTGCTCGACGCCTCGTCCCGGGTCGGTGACAACTGGCGCCGCCAGTGGGACACGCTCAGGCTCTACTCCCCCGCCCAGTACGACGGGCTGCCCGGCCTGCCCTTCCCGGCGAAGCGCTGGACGTTCCCCGGCAAGGACCAGGTGGGCGACTACCTGGAGAGCTACGCCCGGACCTTCGACCTGCCGGTCAGGCTCGAGACCCACGTCCGGGCCGTGGACCGCGAGGGCGACGGCTACCGGGTCACGACCGACGACGGCAGCTGGCTCTGCGACAACGTCGTGGTCGCGACCGGGACCTTCGGCCGGACGCCCCAGGTCCCGGCGGTCGCCGAGGAGCTGGACCCCTCGATCCTGCAGCTCCACTCCAGCGAGTACCGCCGGCCCGGGCAGCTGCGCGACGGGCCCGTGCTCGTCGTGGGCGCCAGCCACTCCGGCGCCGACATCGCCTACGAGGTGGCGCAGTCGCGGGCGACGATCCTGGCCGGACGTGACTGCGGACAGATCCCGCCGCGGCTGGAGTCGCGCACGATGCACATGGTCTTCCCCTTGCTGATCTTCGCGTGGAAGCACGTGCTCACGCGGCGTACGCCGATGGGCCGCAAGGAGATGGCAGAGGTGCGGTTCCACGGCGGCCCGATGCTGCGGGTCAAGCGCTCGGACCTCGAGGAGCGGGGCGTGGAGCGGGTCACCTCGCGGGTGGAGGAGGTGCGGGACGGGCTGCCCGTCGTCGACGGGACGCCGCGCGACGTCGCCACCGTGGTCTGGGCGACCGGGTTCCGCCAGGTCTTCGACTGGATCCACCTGCCGATCCTGGGCGAGGACGGCTGGCCGAAGGAGATGCGCGGCGTGGTCGCCGACAGCCCCGGGCTGTTCTTCTGCGGGCTGAGCTTCCAGTTCGCGTTCAGCTCGATGGTGCTGCCCGGGGTCGGCCGCGACGCCGCGTTCGTCGCCGACAGGATCGCCGAGCGCGTCGTCGCCCGGCGGAGGCTCCCCAGCGCCGCCTGATCCGCCGTACCCTCGACGGGGGAGGATCCGCGATGGACGTGGTCGGGCAGGCACGCGCCGACTTCGACCGCGGTGACTGGGAGGCGGCGTACGCCGGCTGGTCGGCGGTCGACCTCGACACGCTCACCGTCGCCGACCTGGGCGACCTGGCCACCGCCGCCGAGCTGCTCGGGCACCACGACGTGAACGTCACGGCCATGCAGAAGGCGTTCGTCACCTGCCTGGCGGAGGGCGACGTCGCGGGGTCGGTGCGGAGCGGGTTCCGCATCGCGATGGCCTCGGCCGCGCACGGCGAACCGGCACTGGCCGCCGGATGGACCGCCCGGGCGGAGGGCCTGGTGGCGGACCTGCCCGACGATGCCATCGAGCGCGGCTGGGTCGCCTTCCTGATCATGTTCCGGCACCTCGACGTCGGTGACTTCGGCGCCGCCGCGGGCTGCGCGGCGCAGGCGACGGCTCTCGGCCAGCGCCACCACGACCCCGACCTGACCGCCATGGGGTTGTGCGCGCAGGGACGGATGGCGCTCTACTCCGGCGACGTCGCCGCAGGGCGGCGGCTGCTCGACGAGGCGATGGTGCGGGTCCTCACGGGCGAGACGTCACCGGTCATCGCCGGCCACGTCTACTGCACGGCGATCGAGGGTTGCCAGGAGATCAGCGACTTCCTGCGCGTGGCGGAGTGGACCGCGGCGCTGGACCGCTGGTGCCGCGACCAGCCCGGGCTGCTCGCGTTCACCGGGCAGTGCGCGGTCCACCGCGGCCAGCTGCTGCGGCTGCACGGGGAGTGGTCTCGCGCGCTCGAGGAGTTCGAGCTCGCCGGCCAGCGCTACGCGAGGATCGGGGCACCCGACGCGGCCGGGCTGGCGGCGTACGAGGCCGGCGAGGTGCTGCGGCTCCGCGGGGACGTCGCCGCCGCGGACGCGGCGTACGAGCGCTCCGGCGACCACGGCTTCGACCCGCAGCCCGGCCTGGCGCTGCTGTGGCTCGCAGACGGCAAGCTGCCCGCGGCGCTGTCCACGGTCGAGCGCCTGCTGGGCGAGCCCGGCGGACCCGTGCAGCGGTGCCGTCTGCTCCCGGCCGCCGTCGAGGTGCTCGTCGCGGCCGGGCAGGTCGACCGCGCACGCGAGGTGAGCGTCGAGCTCGAGCAGCTCGCCGGCGCGTTCGAGTGCGCTCCGTTGGAGGCCGCAGCCGCCCATGCGGTGGGCTCCGTCGAGGTGGCGTCCGGCGACCCGGCCGGCGCACTCCCCTACCTCCGCAAGGCGCAGCAGCTCTGGGCGCGGGTCGACGTCCCGTACGAACAGGCGAGGACCCGCGCCCTGGCGGGCCGGGCACTCGCGGCCCTGGGCGACCGGGAGGCCTCGCGCCGCGAGCTCGAGGGCGCGCGGACGACGTTGCGCCGGCTGGGCGCTCGCCCGGCCGCCGACGCGGTCGACGACCTGCTGGCCCCGTCCTCCCTGCCGGCGGGCCTCAGCCCCCGCGAGGCCGAGGTGCTCCGGCTCGTCGCCCGGGGCCGCAGCAACGCCCAGATCGCAGCCGACCTCGTGCTCAGCGAGAAGACCGTCGCGCGGCACCTCTCCAACATCTTCACCAAGCTCGACGTCCCCTCCCGTACCGCCGCGGCCGCGTACGCGTACCAGCACGCGCTTGCCTGACTCCCCGCCGAGCAGAAGACGTCGTCTACAGGAAGACGTCGGGCGTGGCCGGCAGGTCGCGCACGCGTACGCCGGTCGCGTGGTGGGCTGCGTTGACCACGGCGGCGGAGGTGCCGACGATCCCGATCTCGCCGATGCCCCGCGCACCCATCGGCGTGGCCAGCTCGTCGACGTCGTCCAGCCACTCGGCCCGGAGGTCGCGCACGTCGGCGTGGGAGGCCACGTGGTAGGTCGCGAGGTCCTGGGTGACGACGTGGCCGTGGCGCGGATCGCGGTAGGACTCCTCGAACAGCGCCGCGGAGAGGCCCATCGTCAGCCCGCCGAGGAGCTGCGAGCGGGCGGTGACCGGGTTGATCACCCGGCCGACCGAGAACACGCCGAGCATCCTGGGCACGCGCACCTCGCCGGTCCACCGATGCACCCGCGCCTCCGCGAAGACGGCGCCGAACGAGTGCAGCGAGTGCTCCGTGTCGGGGTAGTCCTCGGCGGTCGCAGTGGTCTCGACGCCGGGGTCGGGGTGGTCGCCGTGGTCGTGGCGGAACTGCTGGCACGCCAGGGTGATGGCCGTGCCCCACGACCCGGTGCCGGACGAACCGCCCGCCACCGTGGCCATCGGCAGGTCGGTGTCGCCGATGGCGAGCTCCACCTGGGCGGGCCCGACGCCGAGCGCGTCGGCCGCGACCTGCACCAGCACGGTCCGGGCGCCGGTGCCGATGTCGACAGCACCGATGGACACGGCGTACCGACCGCCGTCGAGGGCCACGACCCGGGCCGTGTTGCCCGGGAAGAAGTGGGCGGGGTACGTCGAGGACGCCACGCCCAGGCCGACCCACCAGTCACCGTCGAGGGTGGCCCGCGGTCGGGGGTCCCGGCTGCCCCAGCCGAACAGGTCGGCGCCACGCTGCAGGCACTCGACCAGCCGCCGGTTGCCCCACGGCTTGCCGGTCTCGGGGTCGGTCTCGGGCTCGTTGCGCTCCCGGAGCTCGACGGGGTCGACGCCGGTCGCCTCGGCCAGCTCGTCCAGCGCGACCTCGAGGGCGAACATGCCGGGCATCTCCCCCGGGGCCCGCATCCACGACGGCACGGCCACGTCGAGCGCGGCGATCCGGTGGCTGGTCCGGCGGTGCTCGCCGGCGTACATCATCCGGGCGGCAGCAGCCGTCTGCTCGGCGTACTCCTTGATGGCCGAGCTCTGGCTCACCGTGGCGTGGTCGAGGGCCAGGATGCGGCCGTCGGGCTCCGCGCCGATGCGGAGGTGCGAGACGGTCTGGGTGCGGTAGCCGGTGAGGGCGAACATCTGCTGCCGGGTCACGGCGAGCTTGACCGGCCGGCCCTCGGCCCACCGGGCGGCGAGCGCGACGGCCATCTCGGGGCCATGGGGAAGGCCCTTGCTGCCGAACCCGCCGCCGACGTACGGCGCCCGCACGTGCACCCGTTCCTGGTCGATCCCCAGCATCGGGGCGAGCGTGGCGGCGACGCCGTGCACGGCCTGGGTGGAGTCCCAGAGGGTGAGCGTCCCGTCGCGCCAGACGGCCGTGGCCGCGTGCGGCTCCATCGGGTTGTTGTGCTCGTGCGGCGTGGAGTACGTCTGCTCCACGCGCACCGGGGCAGCGGCCAGCGCCGCCTCGACGTCACCCTCGTCGGTGTCGGGCTCGTACCCGGCGTTCACCTGCTCGGGGCGGTAGGTCTCGGCGTCCTCGAGCGTCACCCGGGCGGGCTCGTCCTCCTGGTGGACGCGTACCAGCCGGGCAGCCTCGCGTGCCGCCTCCGGGGTCTCGGCGAGCACCATCGCGACGATCTGCCCGCGGAAGCCGATCCGGTCTTCCTGCAGCACGGCCAGCTCACGGTCGCTGGTGTCGGCCAGCCTCGGCGCGTTGGTGTGGTCGAGCACGCCGACCACGCCGGGCTGGTCGAGCGCCTCGCTCGGGTCGACGCGCAGCACCCGTCCCTTCGCGGTGGTCGACGTGACCAGCCAGCAGTGCAGCGGCGCGCGGTCGAGCAGGGCGTCGTGCTCCGCGGCGTACGTCGCGCGGCCGGTCACCTTCTCGCGGCCGTCGATCCGCTCGAGCGGGGAACCCATCGCCTGGGCGGTCAGGGGCTGGGCGGTCATCGCGACACCTCCACGTCGGCGATCCGGGAGAGGGCGGCGGTGGTGGCTCCACGCAGCAGGGACCGCTTGTAGGCGTTGTCGGGCCCGGTGACGGCGTCGCGCAGCTCCTCGTCGACCGCCCGCGCGATGGCACGGTCGTCGAGCCGCTGACCCCGCAGGGACTCCTCGGCCCGCGTCGCCCGCCAGGGCTTGTGGGCCACGCCGCCCCAGGCCAGCGCCACCTCGCTGACCGCCCCGGACTCGTCGGTCTCCAGGGCGGCGGCGACCGAGACCAGCGCGAACGCGTACGACGCCCGGTCGCGTGCCTTGTAGTAGGTCGACCGCGGCGCCCACGGCGTCTCCGGCAGCTCGACCGCCGTGATCAGCTCGCCGTGGGCCAGCGTGGTCTCGACCTCGGGGTGGTGGCCGGGAAGGGTGTGGAGCTCGCTGATCGGGATCCGGCGCTCGCCCTCCGGACCGAGCACGACGACGACCGCGTCGAGGGCGGTGAGCGCGACCGCGAGGTCGGAGGGGTGGGTCGCGACGCAGGCCTCGCTGGTGCCGAGCACGGCGTTGTAGCGGCCGTACCCCTCGATCGCCGAGCAGCCGCTGCCGGGCTCGCGCTTGTTGCAGGGGGTCGTCACGTCCTGGAAGTACACGCAGCGGGTGCGTTGCAGCAGGTTGCCGCCGGTGGTCGCCTGGTTGCGGATCTGCCCGGAGGCTCCGGCGAGCAGGGCGCGGCTGACGCCGGGCCAGCCGCTTCGTACGAGTGGGTGGGCGGCGAGGTCGCTGTTGCGGACGTTGGCCCCGACCCTCAGGCCGGTGTCGGTCCGGGTGACGGCGTTCAGCGGCAGCCGGCTGATGTCGACCAGCCGCTCGGGCGTGCTGACGCCGAGCTTGAGATGGTCGACGAGGTTGGTGCCGCCGCCCAGGAACCGGGCGTGCTGGTCGCCGCTCACCGCGGCCACCGCCTCCTCGGCGCTGGAGGGGACTTCGTAGGTCAGCTGCTTCATCGGCCCGCCGCCTCCCTCACCGCGTCGAGGATGCCGACGTAGGCACCGCACCGGCACAGGTTGCCGCTCATCCGCTCCCGGATCTCGTCGTCGTCGAGGACGACCTCTCCCTCGAGGTCCTCGGTCACGTGGCTGGGATGGCCCTGCTTCGCCTCGTCGATCACGCCCACGGCCGAGCACACCTGCCCCGGCGTGCAGTAGCCGCACTGGAACCCGTCATGGGTCAGGAACGCCTGCTGCACCGGGTGGAGCTCGCCCTCGTCACCGTCTCCGGCCAGACCGGAGGCGGTCACGATGTCGGCCCCGTCGTACGCCACAGCCAGCGCGAGGCAGGTCAGGTGTCTCCGCCCGTCGAGCAGCACGGTGCACGAGCCGCACTGCCCGTGGTCGCACCCCTTCTTGGGCGAGGTGTTGCCCACGCGCTCACGCAGGGCGTCCAGCAGCGTGGTGCGGGTGTCGACGGTGACCTGGTGATCGGTGCCGTCGATCCGCACCGCGATCGTGTGCTCCATGTGCCCTCCGTGGCGATGGCGTACTCGAGCGCCGTGCCCGCACCGGCGGATGGCATGCGTCAGCGGTCGGAGACCCCCACGAGGTGGGGTGAGGCCGAGCGCACGCGCAGCGGTGCCGGGTCGCCCTCGATCGTGACCGTGCCCGGCACCTCCTGCCACGACCCGCCCCCGATCCGGTAGCGGGCCGACCACGTGGTGTCGACGCTCGTCGAGATCCGCATCCGGTCGTCGTAGACGTGGGTGACGTAGCCGCTCGCACTTCCCCCGCGGCTCCACTCCTGCCCTGGCCAGTCGGTCGTCTGCTCGCTGCTGTCGCCGTGGCTCCAGCGGTACGACGACGGCTCGATGTCGAGCTCCACGGTCCTGCCCAACAGGGTCACGGTCTCGGTGAACGGCTCGGCCTTCGTCGAGAAGATCGTGTCGAGCCCCACCAGGGTCTGCCCACCCGGCGGCTGGACCACCAGCTCCGACTCCGGCAACGGGATGCGCTCGAAAGCGCGGAGCACCAGGGCAGGCGTTATTTGGGGTCGGCAGGGGAAGATCCTCCCGCTGCCGCCACGGCCCGCGGCAAGTAGCAGTCGGCTGCCGACAGTTCCGAGGACCCGTCTGGCAGGGGCGCGGAGACGTTATAGATCAACCCCGGTCACCCTCGCCGCACGGATCACTGCTGAGTCGCAGCCGAACGTGTCGATCCGCAGGTCCTGATCTGTGTCGCCGCACGACAAGTCATGCGTAGTAGTTGACGTCGCCGCTGCGGGCGCTTCCCGCCAGCGGCGCGGCTGTTACTGGAGTGCAGCGGCGTCAGGTCTCGCTGCTCCACGACGACTGACCGCTCGTTCATTGCTCCACGGAGGATACGTTCGCCGGCGGCCGACCGTCGGCTCGCGCTCCGCCACAGCCGTGGAGTGCACGCCAGAAGAGCAGAACCACCACGAGCACCAAGCCGCCTTCATGCGAACGCGCACCAACTCGCTCATCAGCCAGACCGTCTCGCCACATCAGCTCAGCGCGAGATAGGTGGCCCTCCCTCGGGGAACCGCTGCACCTCCGCCGTCGCCATTGATCACGCGCTGGCTGGCGACGCACGCACCCGACCGTGACTCTGCGTTCAGAGACAATGGATCGGCGGTGCGACCAACTAGCACTCGCCAGCCTTCGCTCTCTAGGCGCCCCCCGCTTCCGTACGAGCTCGCGATCTGTCGGCATGAGCCGTTGCACGTCTTGCATGTGGGCGTGCTCAGCGCCGCCAGGTCAGTCCGTCTCCCGGAGCTTGGGCATCGTTGAAGGTGTCGACCCAGTGCTTCGCGAACGCGACCGCGCCGGCCTTCGACTTCTCCTCCCACGGCTCCGGCTCAGCCGCAGCCGACGAGGTGGACTCCGACGCGCTCGGCGTCTCGGTGGGCTCCTCGAACCGCGGCTTGGGCTCGTCCGTGCAGCCGGCGAGCGCCATCACGGCGACCACCAGGCTCGCGGTCACGATCCCCCGCATCACACCTCCCGAGAAGGATTCCAACCTAGACAGACAACGGCGCACGTCGCCAGAGGTCATCACGCGGTTGTGGAGAACCACGTCGCCCGCCCTCGGCCTACCGCCGCCGGTGGAAACGGACGTCACCGTTGGCCAATCGGTCGGTCTCGTACCCGCGGTCATGGGCACGGTGGTGGTGGAACGAGCACAGCAGCAGCCCGTCGTCGACGTTGGTCGGGCCGCGCGACTCCGCCCACGGGATCACGTGGTGCGCCTCGCACCAGGCCGCCGGGATGTCGCACCCGCTCGCCCGGCACTCCCGGTCACGGACGGCGAGCGCCTTGCGCATGGCCGCGGTGTGGAAGCGCTTCGTACGACCGACGTCGAGCGGCCGTGACTGGCCACCCAGCACCATCGGGAGGATCCCGGCGCTGCACGCCAGCCGGCGGGCCTCGCCGACGCTGATCGCGCCGCCGGTCGAGAGCCGCGCGACGCCGAGATCGTGGGCCAGCTTGTCCTGGTCGATGGTGACCACGAGGGTCGCGGCACTTCCGCCCTGGTCGGGCACCACACCAGTCGGGAGCCGTTCGAGCAGGCTGCAGAACGCGACCGCAAGGCGCCGCGGATAGGGCATCCGCTCCCCGCCATCCCCGGCCGGATGATGCTCGCGGCGGGGCGACGCGAAGGCGTGCAGGTGGGTCAGCAGCAGGTCGGCGTGGAACGCGGGAAGGTCGGAGGTGATCCGCACAAGTCCGTCGCCGAGCTCGCGCCGGGTGACTCGCATCCTGCGTCGGGCACGCCGCTCGTCGGCCTCCAGCGCCCGACGCTCGTGCTCCTCGGCGACCTCCGGCGCGATCACGTCGAGGATCCGACCGCCCAGCACCCGCAGCTCGCGCGGCCCGAACTCCGCAGCCTGCTCGACGAGGTGAGCCTCCGCCCGCGCTCGCAGGTCCCGCTCCACCGTCGCCGGGAGCTCGTCGAGCGCAGCCGTGATCACCTCTGCCTGCGGTCGGGACACCGCACCGTCCACCAGCGCCGCGGCGAGCACGCCGTAGCGCCCGTCGAGCGCCTCCGCGAGCCTCTGCAGCCGCCGACCCTCCGGGCGACCCAGCCTCGCCTCGACCGCCACCCAGGAGCCCGGGTCGCGAGCGGCATCCTGCTCGGCGACATCGCCCGCGGCGGCCAGCACCGCCAGCCGGAGCCCCTCGAGCCGGGCGATCTGACGCGACAGGTCGAGCAGCACCTCCCGCTTCGCCTCGGACGAGAGGAAGACCGGCGAGCTCCCGGCAGCGTCGTCGACTGCGGCAGCCACGGCCGCAACACACCGCTGGTACGGGTGCTGGAGTGGGATCGCGGCCTGGCTCATGGAACAGACGCTAGGCAGGAACGGCGACCACGACGAGCCCACGGCTGAAAGCTGTGGAGAGCCCGGACCGAAGCCTGCCTGTGCACGCAAACTGGCCGGGGGACCGCGATCCCGACAGGGACCGGGACCGCGGCCGGTCAGGCACACCTCCAGCGTGCGACAGAGCAGCGGCCCCCGTCGATACGCACCCCTGCGTACACAGGAGCCGCGAGGAGCATCATCCCCAGGGAGGATGCGGCGCCGGTGGCACACGCGTAGCCTCGAAGCACGGCCGGGCTGGATCCCGGGGAGGGTGTCCTCAGCTGTCCGGCGGTGTCGGCAGCAGGGAGCCGCAGGTGGACGCACTCGAACGCCGCTTCACACCGTGGCTCGACGCGGTCTCCGAGCTGGTACGTCGGCCCTGCAGCGAGTTCCCGCACGGCCCCCTCCTGTGCCTGCTCGGCCAGACCTTCGACCAGCCCGTCGGCTGGAACTCCGTCGGCCCCGACGGGCAGTTCGCCGTCGCGTTCCACGGCGCCGCGCCCGACTGGCCCCCCGCCGAGCTGCTGGCGGACTTCACGGGTCACGTCCGCGAGCACCCGCTGATGCAGTGGCACCTGGTCACCGGCGATCCGTCGGCCATGACGATCGGCCGGGTCCCGGACCAGATGGTGACGCGGCGGGGACGCGAGGTCGTGCACGACTTCCTGAAGCCGTACGGCTACGAGGAGCAGCTCTCGCTCACGTGCTCGGCCCAGCCCGACCGGGTCCGGGCGTTCGTCCTGGGCCGCACCGGCGGCGACTTCCCGGACGAGGACCTGTCGCTCGCCCGCCGGCTGCAACCACTGCTCGCCCTCGTCGCGCGGCAGACCGACGTCCTGGCCCGCGGGTCATGTCACACGAACGACTGCGCCGGCCTCACCGGCCGCGAGCTGGCGACCCTGCAGCTGCTCGACGAGGGGCTCACCGCGGCGGCCATCGGCCACCGGCTCGGCATCTCACCGCGGACGGTCCACAAGCACCTCGAGAACGTCTACCGCAAGCTCGGGGTACGTGACCGGTTGCTGGCGTCGCGGGCCGCCCACGAGGCGGGCCTGCTCAGCGGACCTGCCGATGGCGAAGCAGCCCCGCCAGCAGCACCAGGACACCCGCACCGACGAGGACCGGGCCCCACGGCACCGGGTCCGGGTCCGGAGCCGCACCCGACGGGATGACGGTCGGCACCGGCGTGGTCCCGGCATCGCCGGGAGCCGTGACGCTGCCAGGCAGGACCTCGTTGCCAGGCCCGGACGGCCCCTTGCAGTCGATGTGCAGCACCCGTCGTCCGAGCACGTCCCCGTTCGCGACCAGGGCGACCGTCACCGTCTGGTCCTCGGACGCCGTCAGGTCGGCGACGATCGTGGTCTCGTCGCCGCCGTAGATCGGTACGCTCTCCTGCACCAGCTCGCCGTCCACTCGCACGCCGTACACCACCGACGAAGCGGGGTCGCCGTCGTTGGCAAGGGTCACGGTCGCCAGCGGCGGCGGGCACACCGAACCGCTGACCGCGACCCTCGGCTGCGGCACGGGCAGGACGCAGTCGGGGGTCACGGTGTACGTCGCGACCTCCGACTCGTCCACGGTGATCACGACGACGACCGTCCGGTCCTCGAACTCCGACAGGTCGACCGCCACGGTCTCCGTCCCGCCCAGCGGCACCGTGACCGGGTCGCCGAGCGGCGCCCCGTCCGCCGTCGCTGACACCTCCACGGGCGCCTGCCCGTGGTTCGTGATCGCTGCACTGCCCACCGGCGTCTGGCCGTCGCAGGCGACCTGGGCCTCGAGGTCGACGTCCGGATCCGGACCCCCGCAGTCCACCGTGACCACGTGGGCGGCCACGATCTCCCCCTCCGAGCGGACCTCGATCGCGAACGTCTCGTCCTCCTGCAGCGGGGCCGCGACGCCCCCGCCCTCCAGCACGACGGTCTCGCTCTCACCGCGCGGCACGGGCCCCACCCGCTGCGAGACAGCCCCGTCGACGAGGATCGCGAAGAACGCCGGCTGCGTGGCGTCGGGATCGTTGCTGACGGTCACCTCGACGCTCGGCGGCGGCCCGGTGCACTCCGCGTCGCCGATCGTCGCCGTCGGGAGCGGGCCGACGTCCGGCTGCATCTCGCAGCCGTTGTCGAGGACCGAGCTGCCCTCGGGCCAGTTGCGGCCGAGCGGCAGGCCGGGGACGGGCGGGATGATGTCGCCCCACTCGTCGGCGCCGTTCTCGAAGATCAGGCCGACGTGGTCACCGTGCTCACTGATGACGGACGAGACGCCGACCGCGACCTGGTCGTACGGGTTGGTCGGGCTGTTGGTCCGGTGGCAGATCACCGTCTTCTCGTCCGGCGCACCCGACGCCACGCCGGGCGTGAGCGCGGCCGACAGCACCGCTGCCACCACGAACGGTGACCAGCGCCGAGCCCGAGCAGAAGACGTCGTACCCATGGCGTGCCCTCCCCCCGTTGGCTGCACGCCTGTCCGCAGTGTTGCACCGCGGGCCGCGGCTGAGAACCCTCTTCCCAGGGGTGATGTCGTACCTCCTTCGCCGACGCTGCGTGCGACGTCCACCCGGACGTCACGATGCGGCCACCTGGCCGCGTCACCCTCCGGGTGTGACGTCCTCAGCGGTCCTCACCATCGCCCACCGCGGCGCCAGCGCCTACGCCCCCGAGAACACCCTCACCGCGATCCGCCAGGCCGTCGAGCTCGGCGCCGACCTGGTCGAGGTCGACGTCCAGCGCACCCGCGACGGCGCCCTGGTCCTCGCCCACGACACCGAGCTCGGCCGCACCACCGACGCCGGCCGGGTCCTCCCCCGCCGCGCCCCGTGGCGGGTCTCCGACCTCACCCTCGACGAGATCCGCCGGCTCGACGCCGGCTCGTGGTTCTCCCCGGCGTACGCCGGCAAGGGGATCCCGACGCTGGAGCAGGCGCTCGACCTGCTGGCCGGCACCGGCACCGGGCTGCTGCTCGAGGTCAAGAAGCCGCTCTTCTACCCCGGCATCGCCGCCGACGTCGCCGCCGCGTTGCGGGCGCACAGCCTCCGTCGCGTGGTGGTGCAGTCGTTCGACCACGAGGTGATGCACGAGCTCGCGGGGCTGGCGCCGTCGGTGCCGGTGGGCCTGCTCGGCCACCCACCGGTCCGACGGCTCCCCGCCCTCGCGGAGTGGGCGAGCCAGGTCAACCCCCGCCACCGACGCGCCACCCAGGCGTACGTCGACGCGGTCCACGCCGCCGGCCTCGACTGCCTCGTGTGGACCGTCGACCAGCCGGCGGACGTCCGACGCGTCCTCGGCCTCGGTGTCGACGGCGTCATCTCCAACCGGCCCGACGTGGTGAGGCAGGCACTCGCCGACCGGCTCGTGCCCGCCTGATCACCAGCCCTGGGCGACCCACGGGGTGAAGCCGCGCTTCTCACCGACCCAGTCGACCAGGCCGTGGGAGGTGCCGTCGGTGCGGTTGCCGGCGACGCGGACGCCACCCGGACGTCCGTCGGGTCACCGATGACGTGCCGCGACAGGGTCAGGTGCACCCGGTCCCTGGCGTACCGGACCTCCAGCCTGGCGTCGCCCTGCTCCACCGGGTCACCCCACTGCTCGGCGCCGAAACCCTCGGTCTCCGCGACCGTGAAGTCGCCACCGGAGGTGTAGGTGGCCGCGACGACGTACTCCGGGCCGCGGTCGGTGTCGTCGGTGTCGACGTACACCAGGCCGCGGGAGCCCGTGGCGGGGTCGCGGTGCAGGCCATCGTGGTCGGTGACCACGTGCAGGTTCTG
>CAVRTX010000010.1:0-289050 GCA_963724225.1 uncultured Actinomycetota bacterium
GGGACGCGGCGTGTGCCCGAGAACGCTCCATGCACCGGTCTCGGGCACACGCGGCGACTAGGCGGGCGGGACCTCGAGCGTCTGCTCGCGGCCGGGGCCCACGCCGACGCCCCAGATCCGGGTGCCGGACATCTCCTCCAGCGCGCGGACGTAGCGCTGCGCGTTGGCCGGCAGCTCCTCGAAGGCGCGGCAGCCGGAGATGTCCTCCCACCAGCCGTCGAGGTGCTCGTAGACCGGCTTCGCGTGGTGGAACTCGGTCTGCGTCATCGGCATCTCGTCGTGGCGCTCGCCGTCCACGTCGTACGCGACGCAGACCGGCACCCGCTCCCAGCTCGAGAGGACGTCGAGCTTGGTGAGGAACAGCTCGGTGAGGCCGTTGACCCGGCCGGCGTAGCGGGCGATGACGGTGTCGTACCAGCCGCAGCGGCGGTCGCGGCCGGTCGAGACGCCGACCTCGCCACCGACCTTCCAGAGCTTCTCGCCGTCGGCGTCGAACAGCTCGGTCGGGAACGGGCCGGAGCCGACCCGGGTCGTGTACGCCTTGATCACGCCGATCACCCGGTCGACCCGCGTGGGGCCGACACCGGCGCCGACGCAGACGCCGCCGGCGACCGGGTTGGACGACGTCACGAACGGGTAGGTGCCGTGGTCGACGTCGAGCATCGTCGCCTGGGCGCCCTCGAACAGCACCGTCCTGTCGTCGTCGAGGGCCCGGTTGAGCAGCAGCGAGGTGTCGGCGACCATCGGCCGCAGCCGCTCGGCGTACGACAGCAGCTCCTCGACGACCGCGGCAGCGTCGACCGCCCGCCGGTTGTAGACCTTCGTCAGCACGTGGTTGCGCAGGTCGAGCGCGCCCTCGACCTTGGCGGCCAGGATCTTCTCGTCGAACAGGTCGGCGACCCGGATGCCGAGCCGGTTGACCTTGTCGGCGTACGCCGGGCCGATCCCGCGGCCGGTGGTGCCGATCTTGGCCTTGCCGAGGAACCGCTCGGCGACCTTGTCGATCGTCGAGTGGTAGGACGCGATGACGTGGGCGTTGGCCGAGACCACGAGCCGCTCCTCGACCCCCTCGACCCCGCGCCCCACGAGCCCGTCGATCTCGCGGAACAGCGCCTCCGGCGAGACCACCACGCCGTTGCCGATGACCGAGGTCGCACCCGGGGTGAGGATGCCCGAGGGCAGCAGGTGGGTGGCGAACTTCTCGCCGTCGACCACGATCGTGTGGCCGGCGTTGTGGCCACCGCTGGTGCGGACCACGAAGTCGATGGTGTCGGTCGTCGCGAGCAGGTCGGTGGCCTTGCCCTTGCCCTCGTCGCCCCACTGGGCTCCGAGGATCATGATGGCCGGCATCGGGGGCCTTCTTCCACGTCGGGGACACGTCGGGTCGCACGCTCGGGTCGCCTGCGAAATGCCGCGAGCCCCGAGCGGCAACAACCGCGACGGGGCTCTTGCGGACCGAGGCTACCAAGCCCCGACGGCACCCTCCCAGCCGTCGGATAGTGTCCCCGCCGTGGAGTCGTACCTGGTCATCACCAACGAGGGCGCCGGCACCGCCGACCAGGACCGCCTCCAGCGCGCGTTGGACGTCCTCGGCGAGCAGGCGTCGGTCGAGGTCGCGACGACCGCTCACCCCGGCGAGCTCGACGGCGTCCTCCACCGGGCCGGCTCGCGACGCATCGTCGTCGCAGGCGGCGACGGCAGCCTCCACGTCGTGGTCTCCGCCCTGCACCGCCGCAACGAGCTCGACAACGCCACCCTCGGCCTGATCCCGCTCGGCACCGGCAACGACTTCGCCCGCGGCACCGGCATCCCGCTCGACCCCGAGGAGGCGGCCAGGCTGCTGCTCACCGGGGAGCCGCGGCGGGTCGACCTGATCGTCGACGAGGTGGGCGAGGTGGTCGTCAACAGCGTCCACATCGGCGCCAGCGCGCAGGCCAGCCGCCGCGGGCACCGCTGGAAGGAGCGGCTCGGCTCGATCGGGTTCGGCAAGGTCAACCTCGGCAAGCTCGGCTACCCGATCGGGGCGCTGCTCGCAGCCTTCAAGCCCCCGCAGCTCCGGCTGCGGATCTCCGTCGACAGCAACGTCGTGGTCGACGTCGACCACCCGGTGCTGATGGTGGCCGTCGGCAACAGCACCAGCGTGGGCGGCGGCACCGAGCTGACCCCGCACGCCGACACCGAGGACGGGCGGTTCGACGTGATGATCTCCCGCTCGATCACCTTCTTCGCGAAGTTCGCGTACGTCTTCCACCTCGCCCGCGCCCGGCACGACCGGCGCGACGACGTGATCTACCTGCGGGGCCGGGAGGTCTCGGTCTCCGGGGAGTCGTTCTTCACCTCGGCCGACGGGGAGATCTCCGGTCCGGAGCGGCGGCGGACCTGGCACATCGTGCCGTCGGCGTACACGATGCTGCTGCCGCCGGAGGACCCGGGCGCGTCGGGCTAGAGCCAGCCCCTCCGTACGGCCTCGACGCCGGCCTGGAACCGGGAGTCGACCCCGAGCTCGGCCATGATCGCCGCGATGCGTCGTCGCACGGTCCGCAGGCTGACGCCGAGGGTGCGGGCGATCTGCTCGTCCTTGGCGCCCTGCGCCAGCTGCCGCAGCAGCAGCTCGTTGAGGTCGGGCGTGGCCTCGCCCTGGTCCAGCGCCGGGACGGCGACCGCCCGGTCCCAGAGCGCCTCGAAGTAGCTGACCACCACCTCGACCAGCCCGGGCTGCCGCACCGTCAGCAGCCGCTCGTTGGCCAGGCCGGGCGGGTCCGGGAGCACCACCCGGTCACCGATCACGGCCAGCCGGGTCGGCACCTCGGGCACGACCCGGATCCGCTCCCCGATCGACGCCCGGCCGACCAGGACCGCGGGCGCCTCGCGGAGGGCGCGGGCCGGGTAGATCGCGCGGGCCGAGCGGCCCTCGTGGATCGCGGTCGCGACGGCGATCGCCATCTGCGACTCGCTCGGCATCCGCCACTGGTCGGGCCGCAGGAAGAGCAGCTCGCCCGTCGTCTGGGCGATCCAGTCGGCGAGCAGCTGCGGGACGTCGCCGGCGGTGATCACCTCGCCGTCCAGCGGCTGCGCGTCGTCCGAGGGCGGCGCCGGCCCGTGGCCGCGCAGCTCGGGCAGCAGCCGGCTCATGGTGTGGAGCTGCTGGCTGCACTCCATCATCGAGCGCGCGTGCTGGGCGAGGACCAGCCCCATCGCCTCGGGCGGCGCCACCACGACCAGCCGGCCCTCGGCGTCGACGGTGACCACGCCGGTCTCCACGAGCGGACCGAGCTCCTCGAGCAGCTGGTCGGAGGTCCGCAGCAGCCCCTCGGCCAGCTGCGGGAGGGGCGTGCCGGTGGCCGCCAGGACCTGGCGGTAGAGCCGTTCCTGGGCCGTCGTGAGGCCCAGCGCCGCAGCGATGGCGGTCACGGATGGCATCTTAGTGACAGCGACCCTTCATTGCCATGCTTTGTCGGGGGTGGGTGTCAGGATGTCCCTGCGTGGGTCTCGGCCAGCCACTTCGCGGGGGAGGTTGTTGGGCCGATGGCAGCCAGATCGGGAGATTGCGGCGGCCTCACCACGTACGAGGGCTCCGGAGTCGCCGCAGGGCGGGTCCGGAGCCCTTCGTCCGCCGTTCGGGCGCCCCGGTAGCGTGAGGCGTCCCGTCCCGGCGCCCACAGGAGCAGCATCCTCATGTCACGACGTCAGCAGCAGGGTCCCCCGACCGACTGGGTGACCCGCGCCGCCGACGACGCGTTGCGGCACGCGCGCGAGGGAGAGATCGTCACCTGCTCGTCGGGGGCCTCGCCGTCCGGCCCGGTCCACCTCGGCAACCTGCGCGAGTTCCTGACCGTCCACTTCGTCGCCGACGAGCTGGCGCGGCGCGGCACCGCGGTGCGGCACCTGCACGTGTGGGACGACTACGACCGGTTCCGCAAGGTCCCGGCCGGCGTCGACGCGAGCTGGGCCGACCACATCGGGCGCCCGCTGAGCACCGTCCCCGACCCGTGGGACTGCCACGCGTCGTGGGCCGAGCACTTCAAGGCGCCGCTGCGCGACGCGCTGCACGCGCTCGGCGTCGACATGACAGAGGTCTCGCAGACCGAGCGCTACCGGGCGGGCCACTACCGCGAGCAGGTGCTGCACGCCGTACGCCACCGCGACCAGATCGACCAGGTGCTCGCGCGTTACCGCACCAAGGGCGCGGCAGTCACCGACCTGGCCCAGTCGGAGCAGGAGGCGGCCGCGCTCGAGGAGTCGGTCGCCGACGCCGACGAGACCGTGGTCGACGCGGCGGGCGGCCCGGACCTCGCGCGGTTCCCGTTCAAGCCGTACTGCCGCGGCTGCGGGCGCGACACGGTCACCCTGACGTCGTACGACGACGAGACGACCGACCTGGCGTACACCTGCGAGTGCGGCGACTCCTACGTCACCAACCTCGCGACCCAGGACGAGGGCAAGCTGGTGTGGAAGGTCGACTGGCCGATGCGGTGGGCCGTCGAGCACGTCGACTTCGAGCCCGCGGGCATGGACCACGCGACGCCCGGGTCGTCGTTCACGGTCGGCCACGAGCTGGTCGAGACGGTCTTCGACATGCCGCGGCCCGCCTGGTTCGGCTACGGCTTCGTGGGCTTCGCGGGCATGCAGAAGATGTCGTCGTCCGCCGGCGGCGTCCCGACCGCGGCCGACGCGCTGCGGGTGCTGGAGGCGCCGGTGCTGCGCTGGCTGTACGTCCGCCGCAACCCGAAGCAGACCTTCGACATCGACTTCGGCCCCGAGGTGGTGCGGCTCTACGACGAGTGGGACGCGCTGGGTCGCAAGGCGGGGTCGGGCAAGCGCGACGGCGCCGTGCTCGCCCACGAGCGGGCCTCGGCGACGGTGTCCGCGGGGACGCTGCCGGTGCCGGCGGTGACGGTGCCGTTCCGGGTGCTGGCGTCGGTGGCCGACGTGACCGCCGGCTCGGCTGATCAGATCAGCCGGATCGTCTCCGACGTCGGCTACGCGCACGCGTCGGTGTCCGACCTCGAGCCGCGGCTGTCGAAGGCGATGCAGTGGACCGCGGAGTTCGTGCCCGACTCCGACCGGACGACCGTCCGCACCGAGCCGGACGTGCTCGCCCTGCAGTCGCTGTCGTCGCAGGAGTCGGAGTGGGTGCGGCTGCTGCTCGAGGCGATGCCCGCGGGCGAGCTCTCGCTCGACCACGTCACCACGGTCGTGTACGGCGTACCCAAGCTGGCGCGCGGGCTCGGCCTCGACGACGCCCCCACCGACGAGGTCAAGGCGGACCAGCGGGAGTTCTTCACGCTGCTCTACCACCTGCTGGTCGACGCGGAGCGCGGCCCGCGCCTCCCCACCCTGATCCTCGCCCTCGGCCCCGAGAAGGTCCGCTCGCTCCTCGGCGGCTGACCGGGGTTTTCGATAGTCCGCCGCCCGATGCGCCATGTCCCGACTTCGGGAGGCGCATCCGGCGGCGGACTATCCACTCAGAGGGCCACTCAGGAGGGCCACTCAGGCGGGCAGCAGCTCGGCCGCGGCCTCGGGCGAGGAGTCGCGGAGGAAGTCGGCGCAACGGTCGGCCTCGTCGGTCTCGCCGATCGCCCGGGCGGAGAGGGAGAGCAGGGCCAGGCAGCGCAGGAAGCCGCGGTTGGGCTCGTGCGACCACGGGACCGGGCCGTGGCCCTTCCAGCCGTTGCGGCGCAGCAGGTCGAGCGAGCGGTGGTAGCCGACCCGGGCGAAGGCGTACGTCGTCACCTCGTCGTCGCCCCGCTCGGCCGACAGCGCGGCCAGCGCGGCCCAGGCGATCGGCGAGGCGGGGTGGCGGCGTACGACGCCGGCGGGGTCGGTGCCCGCGACCAGCTCACCCGCGGCGGGGTCCTCCGGGAGGTGGGTCGGGGGCGGTCCGGCCATCAGGTCCATGTGACTCATGCGTGCCAGCCTGCCACCACTAGTGTCTGCGCCATGACGGACCCGGACCTCGCGAGGGACATCGACGCCTGCTGCCGCCTCCGCGGCGAGTTCACGCTCCGCTCCGGCCAGGTGTCGCACGAGTACTTCGACAAGTACCTCTTCGAGGCCGACCCGGCGCTGCTGAAGCGGGTCGTCGCCCGGATGCAGGGCCTGGTGCCCGACGGCACCGACCTGCTCGGCGGCCTGGAGATGGGCGGCATCCCGATCGCGACCGTGCTGAGCGCCGAGACCGGCCTGCCGGCGCTGTTCGTCCGCAAGGAGGCCAAGACGTACGGCACCTGCAAGCTCGCCGAGGGGCCGGACGTCGCCGGCAAGCGGGTCACGCTCGTCGAGGACGTCATCACCACCGGCGGGGCGGTGCGCGACGCCACCGTCAAGCTGCGCGAGTACGGCGCCACGGTGGAGACCGTGGTCTGCGCGATCGACCGCAGCCCGGAGGGCGAGAACCCGCTCGCGGACGTCGGCCTCGAGGTGCGGTCCGTGCTCACCAAGGCGGCACTGGACGCAGTGTCGACGACCTAGTCGACGTCTCCCCTGGTCGCTTCGCGATCGCGCGCAACCTGGCGGGCCGCGTCCGGCTCACTGGCCGAAGCGCGCTCTCCGCTCAGTCGACGTCGTGCCCGAGGATGTCGCGATCCGGCACCCCGTCGTCGTCGCGGTCCTCGGCCTCGGAGGCGTGGGTCCGCCTGTGCCGCCACCACTCCCACGCGACCGGGAGGATCGACACGCCGATGATCACGATGATCGCCTTGTCGATGTTCTCGCCGAGCGCCGGGAACACCGCGCCGAGGAAGAAGCCGGCCAGGGTGATGCTGAGGACCCACATCACCGCACCGACCAGGCTCCACACGAAGAACCGGCGGCGGTCCATCCGGGTCACGCCGGCCACGACGGTGACGTAGGTGCGTACGAACGGCACGAACCGCCCGATCACCAGCGCCTTGTTGCCGTGGTGGTCGAAGAAGGCGCGGGTCTGGTCGAAGTACTTCTGCTTGAGGATCCGCCCGTCGTGCTCGTAGAGCGGCGGCCCGAGCTTGCGGCCGATCTCGTAGCCGGCGACGTTGCCGGCGAAGGCCGCGAGGGTGAACAGCACCAACGCGATCGCCAGGTCGACCCCGGGTGGACCCGGGAAGACGTCGACGGTCTCACCGGCGATGAACAGCCCCATCGCGAACAGCAGGCTGTCGCCCGGCAGGAACGGGAAGAGCAGCCCGCACTCCACGAAGATGATCACCAGGCTGAGCCAGAACAGCGCCTCGCCGAACCGGTCCAGCAGCCACTGGGGGTCCATCCAGTCCATGCCGAGCAGCAGCGGATGGATCAGGTCGACCATGCCACCGAGGGTATCCGTGAGAGGTCTAGGGTCCCGATTCGTGGAGGACGAGCGCGCGCCGTACGACCCGATGCCGCACGGCCCACCTGAGGTGGGCGTCGGGCCGTGGGTGGGTGCGTGGCCCGAGGGCGAGCAGTACGACGCGGAGCTGCTGCGCGACGGCGACCGGCGCAACGTCGTCGACCGCTACCGCTACTGGACCGTGGAGGCGATCCGCGCGGATCTCGACACCCGGCGCCACGGCTTCCACGTCGCGATCGAGAACTGGCAGCACGACTTCAACATCGGCACGATCGTCCGCACCGCCAACGCGTTCCTCGCCGCCGAGGTCCACATCGTCGGCAACCGCCGCTGGAACCGCCGCGGCGCGATGGTGACCGACCGCTACCAGCACCTCCGCCACCACGCGACGCCCGCCGACCTGGCGGCGTACCTCCACGAGCCCGGCGACGGGCACGGGGTGACGCTGCTCGGCATCGACAACCTCCCCGGCTCCCGCCACCTCGAGACGACGACCCTCCCCCGCCGGGTCTGCTTCCTCTTCGGCCAGGAGGGGCCGGGGCTGTCGGAGGAGGCGCGCGAGGTCTGCGACGGCACGCTCTCGATCGCGCAGTTCGGCTCGACCCGGTCGATCAACGCGAGCGCCGCCGCCGCGATCGCGATGCACGCATGGGTGCGGAGCTACGCCGACCTCTCCGGCGACACCGCCTGGCGGGGTGGTTCCTGAGGACGCGGCCCAGCACCCCACGACTCAGAACTGCAGCAGCCCGCCGAGCACCATCAGCCCGGCACCCACGAGCACCAGCACGGAGACCAGCGCGGCCGCCCGCGAGACGTGCGCCTGCCAGGTCGACCCGGGGCCGCGCGCGGAGCCCCAGACCAGGAACAGCGCCAACAGTGCCGGGACTGCGACGGAGATGCCGAGCAGGACCCCGTAGACGGCCGGGTCGCCCGCCTCGGAGGCGAGGATCACCTGCAGGCCCGTCGTCAGGGTGTTCTGGCCGAGCAGGGCGGACCCGGCGAGCACCAGACCGGCCACGGCACGCGAGGTCGGCGTGAGCAGCCGCCCGGGACCGTCCCCCGCAGGTGTGGTGCTGTCGCTCATGACGTCCCCTGTCTCTCGGCGCGCTCAGGCTAGTCGCGCACCTGCGCGAGCCGTGCCAGCAACGCCGTCCCCCGGTGCACGATCCGGCCCACGATCCGGCCACCGGATCGCCCCGTGGGCGACCCGCGAGTAGCGACTAGGGTGGCTGGCATGCCGATCGCCACTCCCGAGAAGTACGCCGAGATGCTCGACGCGGCCAAGGGCCAGTCGTTCGCCTTCCCGGCGATCAACGTCTCGTCCTCGCAGACCCTCAACGCCGCGCTCAAGGGCTTCGCCGACGCCGAGTCCGACGGGATCATCCAGGTCTCGACCGGCGGCGCCGACTACCTCTCCGGTCCCACGGTCAAGAACATGGTGACCGGCTCGGTCGCCTTCGCGGCGTACGCCGCCGAGGTGGCCAGGAACTACCCCGTCAACATCGCGCTGCACACCGACCACTGCCCGCAGGACAAGCTCGACGGCTTCGTACGGCCGCTGATCGACATCTCGGCCGAGCGGGTGGCGCGCGGCGAGGCGCCGCTGTTCCAGTCGCACATGTGGGACGGGTCGGCGGTCCCGCTCGACGAGAACCTCCAGATCGCGGAGGAGCTGCTGGCGAAGTGCGCCGCGGCCCACATCATCCTCGAGATCGAGGTGGGCGTGGTCGGCGGCGAGGAGGACGGCGTCGCCAACGAGATCAACGACCAGCTCTACACGACCCCCGAGGACGCGATCGCGACCGTCAAGGCGCTCGGGGCCGGCGAGAAGGGCCGCTACCTGACGGCGCTGACCTTCGGGAACGTCCACGGCGTCTACAAGCCCGGCAACGTCAAGCTCCGCCCCGAGATCCTCAAGTCGGCGCAGGAGGCCGCGGCGGCCCAGCTCGGCCTCGGGGGCGACGACCGCCCGTTCGACCTGGTCTTCCACGGCGGCTCCGGCTCGACGGCCGAGGAGATCGGCGCGGCCGTCGACTTCGGCGTCGTGAAGATGAACGTCGACACCGACACCCAGTACGCCTTCACCCGGCCGGTCGCCGGCCACATGTTCGACAACTACGACGGCGTGCTCAAGGTCGACGGCGAGGTCGGCAACAAGAAGGCGTACGACCCGCGCGCCTGGGGCAAGGCCGGCGAGGCCGGCATGGCCGCCCGCGTCGTCGAGGCCTGCGAGAACCTCCGGGCGAGCGGCCACACCGTCCGCTGACCCACGCGGTTACGGTGGGGCGCATGCTCGCCGCGCGCCTCGACGGGATCGCCCCGACGATCTTCAACACGATGTCGGCCCTCGCGGTCCGGACCGGGTCGGTCAACCTCGGCCAGGGGTTCCCGGACGAGGACGGGCCGGCGAGCGTGCTCAAGGCGGCGCAGGCGGCGATCGACGCGGGCCACAACCAGTACGCCCCCGGCATCGGCGTACCTCCGCTGCGGCAGGCGATCGCGCGCCACCAGCAGCGGCACTACGGGATCGACCTCGACCCCGACCGCCAGGTCGTGGTGACGACCGGTTGCACCGAGGCGGTCGCGGCCGCGCTGCTCGGGCTGGTCGACCCCGGCGACGAGGTGGTGGTGCTGGAGCCGTACTACGACTCGTACGTCGCGATGATCCAGATGGTCGGAGGCGTGCGGCGCCCGGTGACGCTCCGCTCCCCCGACTTCCGGCTCGACCTCGACGAGCTGCGGGCGGCCGTGACGCCGAAGGCCCGGTTCGTGCTGCTCAACACCCCGCACAACCCGACCGGCACCGTGCTGACCGACGCCGAGCTGCAGGCGGTCGCCGACCTGGCGATCGAGCACGACCTGGTCGTGATCACCGACGAGGTCTACGAGCACCTGGTGTTCGACGACCGGGTGCACCGGCCGATCGCGACGCTGCCGGGGATGTGGGACCGCACGCTGACGCTGTCGAGTGCCGGCAAGTCGTGGTCGGTCACCGGCTGGAAGGTCGGCTGGGCGACCGGGCCGGCCGAGCTGGTCGGTGCCGTGCTCGCCGCCAAGCAGTGGCTCACGTACACCTCCGGCACGCCCGCCCAGCACGCCGTGGCCCACGCGCTCGACGAGGAGCCGGACTTCCCGGCCACGCTCGCGCGCTCGCTGCAGGACCACCGGGACCTGCTCTGCGGCGGCCTCGCCGAGGTCGGCCTCGCGCCGCGGGTGCCCGAGGGCACCTACTTCACGGTGACCGACGTCGGCCACCTCGGCTGGGACGACGGGCTGCAGTTCTGCGAGGCGCTGCCGGAGCGGGCGGGTGTGGTGGCGATCCCGTGCCAGGGCTTCCACGACGACCAGGACGCCGGGCGGCACCTGATCCGGTGGGCGTTCTGCAAGGAGCGCTCGGTGATCGAGGACGGCCTGCGTCGGCTGTCCTCGGCCGAGCTGCGCCGCTGACGCAGCTCCGTCGTCGACCTAGTCGGCGTGGGTCCCCTGCCACACCATGTCGAGGACCCTGAAGTGACGCCGGTAGCAGGACCCGTCGGCACCGGCGTCGACCGCCTCGGCGGGGACCACGTACTGGATGACGCTCCCCAAGCGGTCGACGGAGCCGAGCACGAAGCCCTGCTCCGCGAGACAACGCCGGTAACCGTCGAACCCTGCGTCGTACTCGACCCTGGTGACCCGGTCGTCCTCGACCGCGCGCCGCTGCGCCGGGCCGGCGGAGACCAGCTCGGCCTCGAAGGCCTTCGTCATCCCGCCCTTCGGCCACCGCTCGCCGGCCGGCCCCGGCGCGGTCCTGCAGCCGAGGATCGCCGCCAGGTGGTCCTCGACCGTCCCGTCGTCGATGGCGCCGGGGCGGCAGTCGGCAGCGTCGGGACCGGGTGGCGTGGTCGCAGGCGCTGTCCCGTCCGACCCGGGACCGAGCGTCGGGATCACGAGGGCGACACCACCGACGGCGACGACCCCGGCGGCCAGGCCCGCGAGACGCGTACGAGCCCTGCGGCGCTGGAGGGAGCGCCCTGCCTGTCGGATGTCGTCGAGGGGGACCGAGGAGTGGTCGATCTCCTCGGCCGTGGCCGCGAGCCGGTGGCGCAGCTGCTCCTGGGTCATGCTCTCGGTCCTCTCGGGAGGTCCACCTCGAACGACAAGGCGGGGTCGTGGGCGAGAGCGGCGAGGGCCCGGGACGCTCGGCTCTTCACGGTGCCGACGGAGATGCTGAGCGCGTCGGCGGTCTGCGGCTCGGTCAGGTCGAGGAAGTAGCGCAGCACGATGACGTGGCGTTGTCCCTCGGGCAGTCTCCGCAGTGCGGTACGCAGGTCGTCCGCGTCCTCGACCGATGGCGCGTGGCTCGCGAGCCCGGCGTCAGGCAGGGGATCGTTGGGGTGCTCGCGCCACCAGGACCGGCGCCGGCTGGAGGTGTGTGCGTTGACGAGCATCCGGTGCACGTACGCCTCGACGTTGTCCGCCCGCGAGACGCGGCTCCACGACGCGAAGCACCGGGCGAGGGTGACCTGGGCGAGATCCTCCGCGGTGTGCGGGTCGGCACCGAGAAGCACACCCGCACGCACGAGCCGGCTCCACATGACCGCTGCGAACTCGTCGAACTCCATGGCGCTCAGCCTCTCCGCCCCTGGGTCCACCAGGGATTGCACACGGTAAGACGCCGCGGCGCGAGCAAAAGGTTCCACCGACCGTCGGTCGGGTCACGTGGGTACGACCTGTGACGCACGGTGCTGGCGAGCACCGCCCGGGCCCATGGGGGCACGCCCCGTCAGGCGACCGGCGAGCCCTGCCAGCCGCCGCCGGTGGTGTTGCCCGGCCGGCCGGAGTACCAGTCGTTGGCGCCGCCGGCGAACAGGCAGACGACCGTCACGACGCACGCGATCAGCGGCACTCCGGACAGCAGCGTCTGGATGCTGATCAGGCAGAGGATCGCGGCCAGCGACGCGCTGATCACGAGGCCGACCCGGGCACCGTTGGACCGGCGCATCGCGAACACCGCGAGCACCATCGCGACGGCGCACCACAGCACGAGCCCGACCATGATCACCACGACGCCGGTGACGATGTCGTTGGCGTCGATGTTCTCGAAGCCCTGCGTCGTCGCCATCTCGTCGACGACCAGGTCGCGCGCGACCAGGAACATGACCAGCACGAACCCGAACATCAGCAGCGACAGCCCCGAGAACACCAGGGTCAGCACCCCGGCGGTCGTGACGCTGCCGGGACGACGCCCGGGCTCGCTGTAGCCCTGCTGGCCGTACGACGGCTGGCCGTACGCGGGCTGCCCGTAGCCCGGCTGCCCGTACGCCGGCTGGGCCGGGGGCTGCTGGCCGTAGGGCGACTGCGGCGGCGGCTGGTGGCCGTACGGCGAGGTCGGCTCGGCGGGCTGTCCGGCCGGGGGCTGCCCGTACGGCGACGACGCCGGCGGGGGGTAGGACGGCGGCTGCTGGCCGGAGGAGTCGGGCTGGTCGGGCTGGCCGGAGTACGGGTTCCCCGTCGAGTCGCTCATGGGGCCAATTGCATCACGGATGCGGGTGCTGCACCGCGAACCAGGCTCGGACGTCCGCCCGGGCCAACAGCACCACGGTCGCGATGCAGGCGAAGGCCGGCACCAGCAGCAGCGCGGAGCCGAACGACGCCAGCACGCTGATCAGCGCCGCGGACGTGGCGCAGACGATCAGGCCGATCCGGCCGGCGGTCCGCCGGCGCCAGGCGAGCACGGCCAGCACGACCGCGACGAGCGCCCAGACAGCAGCCACGCCGAGGGTGACGTACGTCGTCCGCATCAGGTCGTCGCGGGTGAGCCCGCTGTCGGCGACCAGGCCCGGGTTCTGGCGCTCCAGCTCCGCCCAGATCAGCGACGGGTCGGCGAGCATCAGGGTGAGGCTGGCGCCGAGCAGCGCGACCGTGAGCCCGGAGAACGCCCAGGTCAGGACGCAGGCCCAGACCACCGCGTCCGGGCGGCGGGCGGGCACCGACGGCTGCGGCGGGAGGGCCTGCTGCGCGTCCTGCGGGGCATCGGGCGGGGCGGCGCCGAAGGTCCCGGTGTGCGGTGGCGGCAGGTCGCTGCGAGGAGGCGTCGATCCGGGCGGCGCCCACGGCGAGTCCGGGCGCTGCTCGCGGGGAGCAGGGCGGCCGGGCTCCGGGATCGGCGTGCCGTCGAACCACGCGCGCGAGTGGCCGAGCCACAGCAGCGCCGTCGCGGCGACCACCAGCGAGGTCAGGAAGCCGCCGGTCGCGAGCCCGCCGAGGAACAGCGGCACCGCGAGCAGCGAGAGCCCGAGCCGCGCGCGGTGGCTGCGCTGCAGGACGTGGTAGCCGAGCACGGCCGCCGCGGTGGCGCACCCGGCCACCACCATCAGGGCGGTCCGCAGCGCCAGCCGCGCCTGCGTGACGTCGAGCCCGGTGCCGGGCGCGGAGGACAGGAACTCCTCGACCAGCTGCCTGGTCTCGAGCGAGTTGATCGTGGCCAGCTGCTCCCCGACGGTCACCACGACCAGCACCGACCCGGCGATCACCATGCCGGCGGCCATGGTCGTCTGCGGAGGGCGGGGCGCGGATTCGCTCACGCGGTCATTGCATCACGTAGGTGGTCGGGGACCGCCGGTGCGGGACCCGGGCAGCCGCCGGTCGGGGCGTACGACGATCCGGCCGGCGGCCTGGACGCGTCGCCGCATCCGGCGCACCTGCTCGTTGACCGGTCGGCCGAGGTAGGTGCCGAGCGTGGCGCCGGCGGCGATGCCGAGCGCGACCAGGATGCCGATGAAGAGGGTCTTGCCGCCCTGGACGATCGCGGGGTTGTCGCTGCCCTGGCCGACCATCTGGAGCAGCCCGTTGAGCAGCGTCAGGCCCGGCACCAGCGGCAGCAGGCCACCGCTCTCCATGCCGAAGCCGGGCGCGTTGGTCGTACGCACGATGATCGTGGCGCAGAAGCCGACGACCAGCGCGCCCGCCGCGTTGGCCGCGATCTCGGAGGCCCCGGCTTCGGCGAGCGCGACGTAGAACGACCAGCCGACCAGCGCGACCGAGGTCGTGAGCGCGATCGTGCCGAGGTCGGCGTAGCAGTAGATCGCGAACGACATGGCGATCACGCCGGCGCCGGCGTACTGCGCCCACAGCGGGGCCGTCGAGGTCGCGGTGTTGACGATCTCGAAGCCGACGCCCCAGCTGCTGAGCAGGTCCAGCGCGATCAGGATGCCGGCGACGATGCCGGCCGTGCGCATCACCACCTCGAGCATGCGCGCGGAGGCGGTGACGTAGAACTGGTCGATCGCGTCCTGCACCGCCCCCACGATCATCACGCCGGCGAGCAGCATCACGATGCCGCCGACCACGATCAGCGTCGGGTCGATGTCCTGGAACGGTGCGAACCCGATCGCGCCGAGCTGCGAGACCCCGGCCGCGATCATCGTCATCAGGCCGGCCACCAGCGCCTGGCTGAAGAACGGCGGGACCCGGCGCCGGTTGAGGGTGTGGAGCATCCGGTCCATCACGACCGCTGCGGCGAACGAGACCGCGACCAGCACGAACGACGTCGAGAACGCCAGCGACGCCCCGGCCGCGATCCCGCCGCTGCCGAGGGTCGCGAACCAGGCGGGGTACGGCGGCCGCGCGAGCGAGATCTCCTCGTACTGCGCGGTCGCCTCCTCGATCCCCAGCCCGTCCTCGATCCGGGCGAGCAGCCGGTCGAGGTCGCGGACCTTCGTGTAGTCGACGACCAGCGGCTGCACGACGCGGGTGACGGTGAGCGGCGCCTTGGTCGGGCCGCGGTAGTGGGTGAGCGTGATCGAGGTGTACGTCAGGTCGACGTGGACGCCGGTGAGGCCGAACGCGCGGGTGATGCGGAGCATCTGCACCACGACGTCGTTGGCCGACATCCCGGAGGCGAGCAGGTGCTCGCCGACCCGCATCATCAGGTCGAGCACCGGCATCGAGGGGACCCGCAGGAAGCCCCCGGTCTCCGGCCCCACGCTCTCGCTCGACGTCACTCGTCGATCGTGACAGGCCCACCTGAGGGTCGCGCAACCCGGCTGGCTCTTGGCTTCCGGGGTTTCGAGGCTCGCTCCGCTCGCACCTCAACCTCCGACATCGCCCACCCACCGGAGGTTGAGGTGCGAACCCGCTCCGGAGGTTGAGGTGCGAGGGCCGCCAAGGCCCGAGCCTCGAAACCCCCGCACCAGCGCAGGGCAGCGACTACCGCACCAGGCAGGGCCGCTTCGGGTCGAACGTCCACCCCTCGACGAGATACTGCATCGCCGCCGCGTCATCCCGCTGGCCGAGCCCGTGCTCGACGTACAGCGCGTGCGCCTCGGCGAGCCGGTCGCGGTCGAGCTCGACGCCCAGCCCACCAGCCGTCGGGACCTCGATCTGCCCGCCCTTGATCTGCAGCGGGTCGGTCGTCAGCCCCTGGCCGTCCTGCCAGATCCAGTGCGTGTCGAGCGCGGTGATCTCGCCGGGCGCAGCCGCGCCGACGTGGGTGAACATCGCCAGCGAGACGTCGAAGTGGTTGTTGGAGTGCGAGCCCCAGGTCAGCCCGAAGTCGTGGCACAGCTGCGCGACCCGCACCGAGCCGGCCATCGTCCAGAAGTGCGGGTCGGCGAGCGGGATGTCGACGGCGTTGGTGCGTACGGCGTCGGCCAGCTGCCGCCAGTCGGTGGCGACCATGTTGGTGGCGGTCCGCAGCCCGGTGCGCCGCTTGAACTCCGCCATCACCTCGCGGCCGGAGAAGCCGCCCTCGGCGCCGCACGGGTCCTCGGCGTACGCGAGCACGTGGTCCTGGCCCTGCAGCAGCCGGACCGCGTCGGCGAGCAGCCAGCCGCCGTTGGGGTCGAGCGTGATCCGGGCGTCGGGGAACCGCTCGTGCAGCGCGGTGACCGCCGCGACCTCCTCCTCGCCGGCGAGGACGCCGCCCTTGAGCTTGAAGTCCTGGAAGCCGTAGCGCTGCTGCGCGGCCTCCGCGAGGCGTACGACAGCCCCGGGCGTGAGCGCCTCCTCGCGGCGGAGCCGGGCCCAGTCGTCGGCGCCGTCGGGCTCGCGGAGGTACGGCAGGTCGGTCTTGTCGGGGTCGCCGACGTAGAAGAGGTAGCCGAGCATCGGGACGCTCATCCGTTGCTGGCCGTCGCCGAGCAGCTCGGCGACAGGGATGCCGAGCGCCTGGCCGTGCAGGTCGAGCAGCGCCGACTCCAGCGCGGTGACCGCGTGGACGGTGGTGCGCAGGTCGAAGGTCTGCAGCCCGCGGCCGCCGGCGTCGCGGTCCTTGAAGCGTCCGGCCACCTCGCGCAGCAGGCTGCGGAACCGCGGCACCGGCTGGCCGACGAGCAGGTCGGCGGCCTCCTCGATGGTCCGCCGGATCGGCTCGCCGCCGGGCACCTCGCCGAGGCCCGTACGCCCGTCGGAGTCGGTGAGGATCGCGATGTTGCGGGTGAACCACGGGCCGTGCGCGCCGCTCAGGTTGAGCAGCATCGAGTCGTGCCCGGCGACGGGCACGACCTCGACGGAGTGGATCGTCGTCACTCCAGCTCCCCGTCGATCCGGCGCCGCAGCCCCCACGGGTTGTCGTCGCGGACCGCCTCGGGCAGCAGCTCGGCCGGGACGTCCTGGTAGGCGACCGGCCGCTGGAACCGCTCGATCGCGAGGCTGCCGACGCTGGTGGTGCGGGAGTCGGAGGTGGCGGGGTACGGGCCGCCGTGGACCATCGCGTGGCCGACCTCGACGCCGGTGGGCCAGCCGTTGAAGAGGATCCGGCCGACCCGGTCCTCGAGCACCGGCAGCAGCTGTCGCGCCGCGTCCGCGTCGGCGGGTGAGTAGTGGATGGTCGCCGTGAGCTGGCCCTCCAGCCCGGCGAGGCTGTCGGCCAGGTCGGCGGGGTCGTCGTACCGGACCACGACGCCGGAGGCGCCGAACACCTCGTCGGTGACGGGCGCCCGGAGCGCGGTGGCCTCGACGACCTGCGGGGCGGGTGCGTGCTCGCCGCCCTCGCTCCCCTGCGCGACGACCCGGACGCCGTCGGCGTCGCGGAGCGCGGCGGAGCCGGAGGTGTACGCCTCGGCGATGCCGGGGGTGAGCATGGTGGCGCCGGTCGCCTCGGCGACCGCGTTGCCGGCGGCCGTCACGAACGCGTCACCGGCCTCGCCGCTGGGCAGGAACACCAGGCCGGGGTTGGTGCAGAACTGTCCGGCGCCGAGGGTGAGCGACCCGACGTACGCCGTGGCGAGGGCCTGCACGTCGCCGTCGGCGAGCGCGCCGGGGAGCACGACGACCGGGTTGATCGACGACATCTCGGCGTAGACCGGGATCGGCTCGGGGCGGGTGGCGGCCGCGGCCACGAGCGCGAGCCCGCCGCCGCGGGAGCCGGTGAAGCCGACCGCCTTGATCCGCGGGTCGGTGACCAGCGCCTGGCCGAGCTCGTAGCCCTCGCCGAGGAGGAAGGAGAAGACGCCGCCCGGCAGGCCGGCCTCGGCGACGGCGCGGGTGACGGCCTGCGCGACCAGGTGGCCGGCGCGCGGGTGGGCGGGGTGGCCCTTGACCACGACCGGGCAGCCGGCGGCCAGCGCGGAGGCGGTGTCGCCGCCGGCGGTGGAGAAGGCGAGCGGGAAGTTGCTGGCGCCGAAGACGGCGACCGGGCCGAGCGGCACCTGCCGCTGCCGGATGTCGGCGCGCGGCAGCGGCGCGCGGTCGGGCAGCGCCGGGTCGATCCGTACGCCGAGGTGGTCGCCGTTGCGTACGACGCCGGCGAACATCCGCAGCTGGCCGGTCGTACGACCCACCTCGCCCGCGATCCGCGCCTCGGGGAGGTGGCTCTCGGCGACGGCGGCCTCGACGATCGCGTCGTTGTCGGCCTCGATCGCGTCGGCGACCGCCTCCAGGAAGTCGGCGCGCTGCGTCGGCGAGGTGGCGCGGTAGGTCGCGAACGCCTCGGCCGCGGCCGTGGTCGCGGCCTCGACATCGGCCTTGTCGGTCGGGGTGCCGGCGATGATCGAGTCTGCTTCCAGCGGCATGTGTTCTGCTCCTTCGAGGGTCAGGAGATGCGGTCGATGAGGACGCGGAGCTCGGCCACCTCGTCGTCCCGCAGGTCGGTCAGCGGGGAGCGGACGGGCCCGGCGGGGCGACCGATGGCGGCCAGGCCGCCCTTGACGATGGAGACGGCGTAGCCGGCCGTACGGTCGCGGATGTCGAGGTAGGGGATGACGAACTCGTTGAGTCGACGGTAGACCTCGTCGCGGTCCTGGGCGAGGACGGCGTCGTAGAACTCGATCGCCCAGCCGGGGACGAAGTTGAACAGCGCGGAGCTGTAGGTGCTGACGCCGAGCTGGAGCAGCGGTAGCGCGAAGGTCTCCGCGGTCGGGAGGCCCCCGACGTACGTCAGCCGGTCTCCGACGCGGGCGTAGATCCGCGTCATCGCCTCGATGTTGCCCACGCCGTCCTTGAACCCGACCAGCGTCGGGTTGCGGTCGGCGAGCTGTGCGACCGACTCGTCCTTGAGGACGGCATTGGCGCGGCTGTAGACGACGACGCCGAGCCCGGTCGCGGCGCAGACCTGGCTGACGTGCTCGACCAGCCCCGCCTGGCCGGCCTCGGTGAGGTACGGCGGCATCAGCAACAGCCCGTCGGCACCGGCCGCCTCGGCGGCCTGCGCCTGCGCGATCGCGTTCTTGGTGGACCCGGTCGCGGGGGCGAGCACCGGCACGGTGCCGTTGACCTCCTCGACCGCGGCACGCACGACCCGATCGGTCTCGTCGAACGTCAGCGAGAACCCTTCACCCGTGCCGCCGGCGGCGAACAGCCCGGCCACCGGGTGCTCCGCCAGCCACCCGAGGTGCTTGCGGTAGCCCCCCTCGTCGAATTCGAGGTCGGCGTCGAAGTGGGTGACCGGGAACGAGAGCAGCCCGCTCTTGAGCTGGGCGGCCAGGTCGGTCGGACTGTAGGCGGTCACACGGCGTCCTTCGGTCTGAGGCGGTCGGTGCCCTCACGCTAGGTACGTCGCACGATGCCTGTCCAAGCCCGAAGTTGTATCCGACGATGCGTGCGAGGCATGGACGCCATGGCGCACTCGCTGGTTCGCTGGGCAGGCGGTTGCCGCCCCGGCGCATCGCTGCCATTGTCGAGTTCTCCGTCGAGGCGCAACTCGGAACGTCACATGAGGGAGCAAGCCATGACCCTGTCCCGCAGAGATTTCCTGGTGACGACCGGCGCGGCCGGTCTGACGATCGGCATGGCCGGGAGCGTGGACGCGCTCTTCACCGCCAACCCGGCCGCCGGGGCGAGAGGCCCACAGCAGGGCTACGGCCCGCTGGTGCGCGACCCCCGCGGCATCCTCGACCTGCCGAAGGGGTTCTCCTACCGGATCCTGTCCCGGGAGGGGCAGCCCATGAAGTCCGGCGCGGGGCTGGTGCCGAGCCGACACGACGGCATGGGCAGCTTCACCCGCGCCCAGGGGACCCACCTCGTGCGCAACCACGAGTGCAACCCGACCGCCCCCCACAAGGTGCCGACGGCGGGACTCGCGACGACGTACGACCCGGGCGCCGCAGGCGGGACGACGACGCTCGTGCTCAGCCCCGCGCTGCGTACGCAGGAGGAGTACGTGAGCCTCGGCGGGACGGCCATCAACTGCTCCGGTGGCATCACGCCCTGGAGGACCTGGCTGACGTGCGAGGAGACCGAGGACCGGGCCGGCGTCAACGGCTACACGAAGGACCACGGCTGGATCTTCGAGGTCGACCCCTACGACAACCGGCGCAACGCCGACCCGTTCCCGCTCACGGACATGGGCCGGTTCATGCACGAGGCCGTGGCCGTCGATCCCGACACCGGGATCCTCTACGAGACCGAGGACGCGTTCAGCGGGGCCCCGCTCGGCAGCTACTACCGCTTCCTGCCGAACCAGCCCCAGGGCGGTTACGGCAGTCTCCGCGCCGGCGGGACGCTGCAGGCCCTCCACGTGCCGGGACTCGAGGACCTCTCCACGGTGCGGGAGACGGGGACGACGTTCACCGGCATCGAGTGGTTCGACGTCCCCGACCCCTCTGCCACCACCACGCCGACCCGGGCGCAGGACTATCCGAAGCCGATCACGCGCGGGCAGAAGCTCGAAGGCGCCTGGTGGGGCAACGCCGACCACTCGGCCTACTTCGTCTCGTCGTTCGCGCGGCCCGCGGACGGCTCGGCCGGCTCGCACGAGGGTCAGGTCTGGCGTTACGACCCGCGCACGAACACGCTCACGCTGGAGCTCATCTTCACCGGCTCGGACACCACCGACGACACGTACGAGGCACCCGACAACATGTGCGTTTCGCCGTACGGCGGCCTGATGATCTGCGAGGACTCCAGCGGCGAGAACTACATGATCGGCACCACCGCCGCCGGTGAGCCGTTCGTCTTCGCTCGCAACCGACAGGTCACGACGCCAGGTGAGACCGGCGAGCTCTCCGGTGTCTCCTTCTCCCGGGACGGTCGGGTCATGTTCTTCAACGTCTACGACCCGGGCACCACGTTCGCCGTCACCGGCCCCTGGCGTCGGCAGTCGTAGCGGGATTCACGCGGCCGCCCGCACCGTCGCGCTCATGTCCGAGTGGCACGGTTGACTCGGATGGATGCGGCTCCGCGGCGTCGAACCGCCCACCTGCAGGTGCGCCACGGGACGCCTCGGCATGCGGCCCTGCAACTGACCATGCGAGGCCGACGCACGCGGGGCAACCGCGCTGGAAGATCGACCCGTCGAGCTGCCCCGCGCAATTGGGACTGTTCGTTCTCGGACACGCCCCCTACGTGCTGCTCGACATCTGTCCGTTGCTCCCCGTGTGCGGGACGGCTTCCGGACGGGTTATCCGGCGACGGCTGCCCCGACGTGGCGGCGCCTCACTCCGTTGACCTGCTCGTGGTCAATGGGCGGTTCCTGAGCTGGGGCGGGCACTGAGTTGCCGGCACAGGAGCACACGCTTCCCCGGTCGGGCGGCGTCAGGCCTCCGGGACAGAGGAACTGTGTGCCGCTGCTGGGGCCGCCCTCAGCCGTCGGTCGCCATCGCCTTCGCGGCGACACGCTTGTACAGGGCATCCGCCCGGGCGAGCAGGTCCGGGGAGAACAGGTCCTCCGGCATCGGGTCGGGGCCCGGCCGGAACTCGGAGGTGAAGTCGGTGCCAGCGTTGTCGAGGCTCAGGCTCGAGCACACGCGCTCCATGGTGGCTTGCGGCCGAGCGCGGAGGTCGTCCTGCTGCACCACGACCACCTCGCCCTGGTGGCGTGCCACCTCCTCGAAAGCGGCGATCCAGTACGCCAGCCAGTAGTCCGGCTCCGACGGCTCACGAGCACCGACCAGGTCGGCGAGGTCGGCGAAGTCGATGGGCTGGTGCAGCTCCCCGAACTCCAGGTGCCCGATGTCGCGCATGTAGTCGCGCACGAAAGGGTCCTCTGCGTGCAGCCGCAGGAAGCGTTCGTGCTGACGGTGCAGGGACGCCGCGTGCGCGGCCGGCCGCCGAAGTGCGACCACGATGGAGCACCCCGGGAACATCCGGTCGAGAACTCGCAGTCTCCCGATGTTGGCATTGTTCTTCGACACGTAACGACAGGCGTCGGCGCTCCGACCGTGGCGCACCAGAGCCACCTTCGCGTGATGCCTCGCGAAGTCGTCGGTCGCGTCGTCGTCGAGATCCCCCTCGTCGAAGGTCCGGATTCGCCCTGCCGCGTACTTCTGGGGCCAGTGGGCGCGCCACAGCACCTCGTCGAAGGCCTCCGGGCTGTCCAGACCGATCTCCAGGCCGTCGCCGTGCGCACGCTCCCGCTTCTCGACCCGCTTGCTGCGGCCACCGCCGAGTCGTGACCAGAGCAGGGGCGCGGTGACGAAAGGCATGTCGCGGTACTCGTGGGTGGCCACCCCGGGAAGTCGGTGCAGAGCGTTGAGAAGGGCGGTGGTGCCCCCGCGAGGCAGCGAGACGATGAACACCGGAGGGGCGACGGGCACCCTCTGGATGGAGCGACGGAAGATGCGGTTGTCCAGCCTGGCCGCCGCCAGGACCGTCCGCCGGTTGGCGAAAGCCAGACGGTGCATCAGCTGGTCGGCCTCGGCGTAGGCGGGCTCCTCAGCCGGACGCCGACGACCGAGGACCCCGGCCTTGACCAGGGCCCACCAGACCACAGCAGCCGCCACGGAGATCCCGGCGATGAAGTCCAGCCCCACCATCGAGTCGAGCACGCGTTCAGTCAGCTCGACTCCGCTCGCGTCCGCGCCGACGACCACCAAGCCAGCGGCTCCCAAGGCGAGACAGAACCGCCAGGCCAGTCCGAACGCACCCCTGAGCAGACGCACGCCCGCACGCCTGGCGGCTCGCTCCTTCTCCAGGTCCTCCAGGTCGGGGTCGAGCACGGCGGTGACCCCGTCCAGGGCAGCGCGGACGATCCGCTGCACGACGACGCCGAGACGGGACCTCGCCAGGACCAGCGCGAACGCGAGGACCGCCGCGCTCGCGACGACCAGCGTCATCGCCCGGCGCCGTCCTCGGCAGACGCCTTGCCCCGGCGGGAGCGGACCATCCGCTTGATCGGGTACCAGAACACCCCCGCGAACAGCAGCAGGACGCCGAGCGCGACCGCAATCAGCACTGCGATGGCACCTGCTCCGGCGCCAGGTCCGATGTAGCCGCTTGTGGCCAGCGCCGTTCCGACCAGCACCAGCACGACGCCGAAGCGCCTCCACCTGTTCAACTCGCGCACGCGCCCTTTCTCTCCTCGAAGAACTCGCGGTCCATGGACGCCGGCAGGACCGATGCCTCGAAGGTACGTCCGATGGTCTTCTTGTCAAGAAGGTTCTGCCACCACCATGCCAGGCGGCCGTCGGGGGTGTACTCGAGCACCCGGCCGTCGCCCGGTGTGACCAGGACGTTCCCGTTCGACAGATACTCGTGGTCGCCCAAGATCTCGCTGTGGAACGGCTCCTCGCCGGGGCCGTCCCCGCCGAGGACGACGGTCACCTCACCCGTCCGCGCGTTCACCTCCATGATCTGGCTCTCCTGAGAGCCGTCGTCGTTGGCGACCGGTCGGTTGTCGAAGACGGAGATCCGGTCTCCGGGAAGGAAGATCGGGTCGTGCTGCCGGAAGAACGGCCCGGTTGTGTGCCACTTGACCTCCATGGTGTCGCCGTCCAGCACCAGCAGGGTGCTGATGTTGCGCAGCGAAACGACCAGGTCCCCCGGGTCGAACAGCCGTGACCGGACGCCCTCGGGCAATGCCTTCACGCTGTTCAAGTGCAGCGGGTCGTGGGTGATCCGGGGTACGCCGCGGTTCGGGCTGGTCAGGTAGAGCAGGGACTCGAGCCCGTTGTCCCTCAGGATGTCGGCGACCGAGTAGGACTGCAGCAGCTCGCCGTCGAGGCTGAGGTTCGTGATCGTCCAGTCGTGGAACGGCGGCGTGGCGTTCGGGATGTCCACCTCGCCGTCGGCAGGAATGTAGTTCTCCGCCGGCACCCACAACGTTCCGTCCGGGTCCAGACCGACGGAGTGGTGCCCGAGATTCGGCAACCGCCACGCGACGTTTCCACACACATCCATGCGGAAGGTGCTCTGTTGGGCGAAGTTGGCGACGATCGAGGCGTCCGGCAACAGCTCGAGGCCGAAGACGTGATCGGCCGTGGCAACGCGTGGCGGGAAGTCCCGGTAGCCCTCGGGCCAGACCTCGTCGAAATCGGGGGTCCAGGAGTGGACGACATTTGCGTCGCGGTCCATGACCTTGATGACCATCTCGTCCGACTGCGCGGTGGAGACGAGAAGCAGGCCGGGCTCGACCTCGTCGGGGAGGAGTGTGTGCACGGGTTCGCCACCATGCGACGGTGCTGTCCACCACTCCTCGTCGGCGGACCCGATGAGCGATCCGTAGGTGGCTTCAAGTTCGCGCAGCTGTGGGACCGGGGGGAGCTCACGTGCGGAGACGAACATCCCTGCCCCGAAGACGGCGAGCACGCAGACGATGCCCGCGCTAAGGCGCGATACCCCGCGTGCGAACCTGTCGTTCATCCACTCTCCCTCACCGGTCCGAGGTCACACTATCCGCGCCGGAGGTGAACCCGGACGCCCGCCGCCGCTCGGTGAGCCGGACGCACGCGAGCGTGTAGCGTCCTTCCGCCGCGGAGGTCCGGGACCACGACGCGAGATGCGGCGCGTGCGAAGGGTCGAGATCAGAGCAAGGACCTGCGACTGCCTCAGTCGGGCACTCCCCAATGCGGGTCGCGACCCGAGCTGGCCAGCAGCTGCGACTGCGCATCCCCGGACGCTTCGACCCGGTCGCCGATGACGCCGGCCGAGCGGTACATCTCCTCTCGCTCGGCGAACCACGCGGCGACGGCTTCGACCAGGTCGGCGTCGAGCTCGGTGTCGCCGCCGGTGGCCGCAGCCAGGTCCCAGCCGTGGATCAGGTGGTCGGCGGTGAGCTGGGCGACGTACTCGGCCATGTCCTCGTCGCCGTACGACAGGTGGACCTTGCCGGCCGTCGGCAGCGTGTCGCGTACGACGCGGAGCGCCTCGGCGGCCGCCGAGCGAGCAGAAGTGTGCGGGTCATCGCCGAGCTGGTCGCCGTCGAACCGGTCCCCCACCTCCTCCATCGTCTCCCCCAGCATCAGCGGGCCGGTCCACAGGTCCTCGCCGACGACGTGGTTGACGAGGGTGCGGACGTCCCAGTCGGCACACGGCGTGGGCAGCGCCCACTGGTCGGGGCCGACGGCCTCGACCCGGGCGGTCCACCCCTCGACGCTGCGGCGATACGCAGTCTCCTGGTCCATCACCATGCTCCTTCCCTCATAGCCTTCCGTACCTGCTCCACCCACCAGGCGAGGCTCGCCCGCTCCCGCTCACGCACCGCCTCGTCGGGGCTCTCCACGATGTCCAGCGCCTTGTTCCACCCCAGCCAGCCCAGCGCGGAGACCAGGGCGAGCTGCATCGAGCGGTCGTCGTACGCCGGGCCGGCAGCACGGCGGTAGGTCTCGATCACGTCGCCGGGCGGCAGGTCGATCACGTGCGCGCAGCCGACCAGCAGCCGGGCGATGTCGAGCGCACCCGGCGCGGCCACCGGCACCGCCCAGTCGAGCAGGATCAGCCGGTCGTCCTCGAACGCCATGTTGACCGTCGCCAGGTCGCCATGGGCCAGCGTGACCGGCCCCGCGAGCAGGGCCGTCGGCCATCCGTGCTACGTCGGCGTGCAGCGCGAAGACCGCGTCTGACACATCGGTCGGAACGAGCGCCGGGTCGGCGAAGTAGTCCCAGCCGCGGAGCGCCGCCTCCAACAGCTCGTCGCCGTCGAGCGCAAGGGATTCGATGCGAGCGGGCGCGAACATGTCGAGCAGCGGAGCCAGCGGCGCGACGGCCTCGGGCGGGTCGCCGAGGTAGGCACGGTGCATCGCAGCCACGCGTTCCAGCACCCACGCACAGCGTTCTGCGTCGAGCCGGTCGTCCCAGGTGAGGGGTGCGTCGCCGAGGTCGCGCATCACGATGACCGTCGTGTCCTCGCCCTCGGTCCAGCCGTCGATGATCGCGTGGCCGACACCGTCCGGCAGCCGGTCGAGCCCGCCGGAGCGCCACAGCAGCTGCTCGTGGGCGTACGGCTGGCCGAAGATCGCGAGCGTCAGGTCGGTCGCGGGCGTGATCCGCTTGACCACCACGGTGCGCCCGTCGCCGAGCGTCACCCGCTCGATGGCCGCACCCGACTTCCCCACGTGCTCGACGAGTGCGGCGCGCCCGATCGCGTCGTCCAGGATCCCCCCAGGCGCCATCTGCCCACAGTCGCACTGCGCACACCCGGGCGCCATGGTCGGACAGCTTTGTAGGCACTTTGTCACCGAGCCCGGCTCGACGCCTCCCGCCGGCGGGTCCAGACTGGCCGGGAGGCGAGGCCCGCCTCGACGGGAGGCGACATGGCGTCCGGGTTCCACGACGGCAGCCGCGAGCTGCAGGACCGGTTCGACACCCGGGCCCTGGCCGACCGGATCGACGGCCTGCTGGTGAGCGACACGATCAGCGACGGCGACCGCGCGTTCATCGAGGCCCGCGACATGTTCTTCCTCGCGACGGCCGACGCCGAGGGCCGACCGACCTGCTCGTACAAGGGGGGCGAGCCGGGGTTCGTGCACGTGCTGGACGAGCACACCCTTGCGTTCCCCAACTACGACGGCAACGGGATGTACCTCTCCACCGGCAACGTCCTGCGCAACCCGCACGTCGGCATGCTCTTCCTCGACCTCGAGAAGGGGCACCGGATGCGGCTGGAGGGCGAGGCGAGCATCGACCTCGACGACCCGCTGCGGTCGGAGTGGCCCGAGGCGCAGTTCGTCGTACGGGTGCGGGCGCGGGCCGTCTACCCCAACTGCCCGCGCTACATCCACCGCTACGAGCTGGTCAAGCGGTCGCGGTTCGTGCCGAAGGACGACTGCCTGACGCCGGTGCCGGAGTGGAAGCGCTCGGACTGGGCGATCGACTCGCTGCCGGCGGACGACCCGGCTCGCGACCCGGGCGAGCGCGACGTCCTCGGTCGCTGAGCCCCGGCGGCAGGTGGGCGCACGGGTGCGGGGGTCTCGAGGCTCAGGCCGCGAGACGGCCTTCACACCTCGACCTCCGACGACGGTGACTGCTTCCGGGGACGCCGGAGGTCGGGCGAGGAAACGCGCACGAAATCTGCGCATCGCAGACTGGTCGCGTGCTCCTGACCGTCACCCGCGCGGATTTCGCCGACGCCCGCCTCGCGGCCTTCCTGAAGGCCCACCTCGACGACCTGGCGCCGACCGCGCCCGCCGAGAGCCGGCACGCGCTCGACCTCGCTGCACTGGACGCGCCGGGAGTGCGGATGTGGGTCGCCGCCGGTGACGACGAGGTCGCCGGGACGGTCGCCCTCGCCGCGCTCGAGCCGGGCCACGAGGAGCTGAAGAGCATGCGCACCGAACCGAGGCTCCGTGGCCACGGCGTCGCAGGCCGACTGCTCGCCCACGCCCTGCACGACGCCCGGGCACGCGGGATCCGGCGGATCTCGCTGGAGACGGGCAGCATGGAGTTCTTCACGCCAGCCCGGGCGCTCTACGCCAAGGCCGGGTTCGTGCCCTGCCCGCCGTTCGGGTCGTACGTCGAGGACCCGAACAGCGTGTTCATGACACTGCCGCTGACTCCTGCTCAGCCGCAGTCGAAGGTCGGCTCCAGCGTGCTCGGCCCCGGGCCTGCCGGTCCCTCGCCAGCGAGCAGCGGTCCGAACAGGTAGGCCAGCGCGTCGAGGTCGCACTGCGAGAACAGCGGATCGGGAGCGTCCCCGAGCCAGCCGTAGCCCATCAGGTCGGTGCTCTCCAGGATGTTCGTCGCGTGCCCGAGTCCGAGGGCGTGGCCGAGCTCGTGGAGCGTCACGTAGTAGAGGTACTCCGGCGTGTAGCCCTCGTTGGTCGGTGCGCCGAACTCCGAGCTGACGATGATGTTGGAGCACTTGTTGGCCCCGCCACAGATTGCGTACCCGGCGAAGACCGCGCCACCGGCGTGGGGCACGTAGTGGACGACGATGTCGGCCGTCCTGCGAGGCTGTCCGGTCACGTCGGTCAAGGTGATGCGGCCGTCGAAGCAGTCGCTCAGGACGTCGCCCCAGCTCGCGATCGCGTCCCGGGCGGCGGCGACGTGCTCCGCGGAGACGTTGGGCGCTGCCTGCACCGCCACGGTCAGGTGGGTGTCGTCCCAGACGTACCGGTTCGGGTAGATGGCGTTGAGGATCACCAGGGCGTCCGCGTCGGACTCGGGGAGCGTGCAGTCCACGGCCGCGGTGGTGGCCTTCGGCGGCTTCGCGTCCGCCGCATGAGGTGCGAGGACGAAGCTGGCCGCGAGCGCGGCGGCGACGAGGATCGCTCGAAGTGATCGCATGGTGGTCTCCTCTGGTTCTGTTTGGGCGAGTTCCGTGCGACTGGGGATGGACCGCCTACCCGGCGGTCCGGCCTGTTGCCAGCTCCTGGGCCTCCTCATTCGTCTCCAAGGAGAACGGGAACCGGGAGAAGCCGTCGTCCCCGACCGCGAACACGTCCAGCGCCACCAGTCCGGAGTCGAAGGCCCACCCCGTCTCGGTGTCGATCCGCACGACCCAGTCGATGGGGTCGGTGGAGCAGAACGACACGAACCCGTATCCGGTACCGCGCGCCACCCCGCTGCCGACGCGCTGGCTGGCTGTCATCTGCATCTCGACGACCGAAGGGGTCGCGCAGGTGGTCACACCGTGGACCCGCAGCCGCCCGGAGACCGCACCCGCCGTGACGTCCTCGATCTCCAGCTCGACGGAGGGTGGCGTGTCGCCCTGGGGGAGCCGTAGAACCAGGCCGCCTCCTCGGCTGCCGCCGTAGCTGCTCGCGGCGATCCAGTACTCCTGACCAGCCACCAGGTCGGGTCTGACGGCGGACTGGTATCCCGCGGCATCGTCGTTGCACGCCAGCCGCGTCCGGGGCGACCGGGCGCCGGAGTAGACGGCGAGGACGGTGTCGTACTTGCTGCCGATCGTGCTGATGCGCTGCCGGCCCGACGTCGTGGGGGTGAACCGGTACCAGACACTGTGGCCTTCCACGCACTTTCGCTGGACGGCATCACGCGTGGCTTCGCGAGTGTTGACCACATGGACGGCGGGCACACTCGGGATCACAGTCGCCGAGGACGCACTGTCGTTGGGTGGCGGGACGGCCTCGGCGGGCGCAGCCAGCACCGTGACCGTGAGGACGGAGGCGGACAGCGCTCCGACGAGGCGGTTCAGGTCCAGGTGGCGTACGGACATGTGGATCCCCCCGCTTCGACCGACTGGTTCAAGGGTGCGGGTGTCACCGCTCGAGCGGAATACGCAGACGTGCGTACGACGTGGCCAGCGGTCGAGGTCAGGGTCGCCCGGGCGTGACGACGACCTTCCCCAGCGCACGCCCCTCGCCGACGTGGGCGAGGGCGTCGGCCGCCTGGTCGAGGGAGAACACCCGGTCGACCGCGATCAGCACCTCCCCCTGGACGCAGAGCTCGGCCAGGGGCTCGAAGTGGGCCGGGCCCTGCTTCACGACGAGCACGCCGAGCGAACGGCCCGTGACGGCCCCGACCACGGTCCCGAGCGTGAGCACGCGGAGCAGTGAGCGCACCGTGCCGCCGGCGCACCGGTACGTCCCGCCCCGCGCCAGCGCCCGCCGGTAGGCGAAGACGGACCGGTGCGCGACGAGGTCCAGGACCAGGTCGTACGGCTCGGTCGGCCGGGTGAAGTCGACGCTGCGGTAGTCGATCACCTCGTCCGCGCCCATGGAGCGCATGAAGTCCTGCTTCGTGGCGTTGTCGACGCCGGTGACGTGGGCGCCGAGACGCTGGGCGAGCTGGATCGCGAACGACCCCGACCCGCCGCCGGCACCGTTGACCAGCACCCGGCCGCCGGTCGCGGCGTACCGCGTGCCCTGCAGGGCGATCGCGCCCGCCTGCGGGATGGTCGATGCCTGGACGAAGCTCAGCTCGGGCGGCTTGCGGGCGAGCGCGGACTCGGGCGCGATCGCCAGCTCCGCGAAGCCTCCCATCAGCGCGAGGTTGTCGCCGTACACCTCGTCGCCGAGCCGGAACCGGGTCACGCCGTCCCCGACCGCGTCGACCACGCCGGCGATGTCCGACCCCAGGATCGGGTGGGCCGGCGTCCGCAGCCCTCCGAGCCGCGCGTACGCCGGCGAGCCGACGAGCCCCTCCCAGTCGCTGAGGTTGACCGAGGTCGCGGCCACGCGGACCCGCACCTGCCCGGCGCCGGGGGTCGGCACCGGGACGTCCTCGACCCGCAGCACGTCGGGCGGCCCGTAGCGGTCGTGGGAGACAGCCTTCATGGCCGCAACGTAGCTACTGCCCCACCCGGCCGTCGATGCGCTCGCGCAGGAGGTCGGCGTGCCCGCAGTGCCGGGCGTACTCCGCGATCTGGGCGACGAGCAGGTCGCGGAGCGGGAGGTCCGCGCCGTCGGGGCCGAGGTCGGAGACCCCGGCGTTCATCGTGCCGAGGTCGGGGATGCCGGCCACGAGCCGGTCGGTGGCCTCGACCTCGTCCTGCCACCGCTGCCAGGCGTCGTCGACGACGGCCGGATCGGCGACCGCGCCGTTCCAGTCGCCGTCCCGGTCCTCCTCGGTGGCGTAGATCTTCGGCGCGTCCTCACCCGCCATCACCCGCCGCATGTGCCGCTCGTCCTCGGCCAGGTGCCGGATCAGCCCGAGGAGCGACATCGTCGACGGCGGCACCGACCGGCGGGCGAGCTGCTCCGCGTCCAGGCCCTGGCACTTCATCCGGACGGTCAGCCGGTAGTAGCGCAGGTAGTCCAGCAGCACCGCGCGCTCGTCACTGCTGTCGACCTCGGTCTCGCGCGGGTCGTCGTCGGGATCGACCCACATGTCGGCGAAGACGGTGGACTGCGTCCAGCGAGGGGCAGGGGGTTCGGTCTCCGAGGAACTCATGTCCGCATTGTCGGCGCCAGACGGCTTCCTGCGACACCGGTTATCCGGTCGTACGCAGGGCTGAGCCGACCTCGTCCACAGGTTCGCTTCGCGTCTGGTATTCGAACGTGTGTTCGACTAGAATCGCGGTATGACAGCGGTCCTCGACCTCCACCCCGAGCCGGGCCACCCCGGCGCGGTGGTGGCGGCGGTGCACGAGGCGCTGGACGGGGTCGTGGTCGACGGACTGCGACCGGACCAGTACGCCGGGGCGATCGCCGAGCTCGCCCGAGCCCGGTCCCGGCTGCACGCGCTGGAGCTCGAGCTGGTCGCCGCGGCCGAGAAGGCGCGGGTGGCGACGGCCGCCGGGTGCGCGTCCACGGGGGCGTGGCTCTCGCGGCAGACCCGCTCCGGCGGCGCCGCCGCCGCGCGGACGGTGAGGCTGGCCACCGACCTCCACGACCGGCTCCCGGCCACCACCGACGCCCTGTCCGACGGGCTGGTGTCCCCCGAGCACGCGGCGGTGATCGCCCACGCCACCTCCCGGCTCCCGGCCGGGCTCACCGGCGACCAGGTGGCCACCGTGGAAGCGACGCTCGTCGCGAAGGCGCGGCGGGTCGACCCGGTCCAGCTCCGGCGGCTCGCCCGCCGGGCGCTGGCGGCGGTCGAGGACGACGCCTCGGTCGTCGACGCCCACGAGGACGCCCAGCTGCGGGACGAGGAGGCGGCCGCGCGCGACCGGACCCGGCTCACGCTCCACGACCACGGCGACGGCACCACCAGCGGCCACTTCACGGTGCCGACCCTGGCGGCCTCGATCCTGCGCAAGGCCCTCGACGCGATGACCGCTCCCCGCCGCAGCCGGCACGGCGCCACCCGCACCCAGGCCGGCGAGGCCCGGGCGGACCGCGACTGGGCCCATGACCGCGGCCTCGCCTTCACCGACCTCCTCGAGCACCTGCCCACCGACCGGCTCCACGGCAAGGTCGCCGCCACCGTCGTGGTCACCCTCGACCTCGACACCCTCCGCGGCCGGCTCACGGCCGCCGGACTCGACACCGGCGACCTCGTCTCCGCCGCCGAGGCCCGCCGGCTCGCCTGCCAGGCGGGACTGGTCCCCGCCGTGCTCGACGGCCGGTCCCAACCACTCGACCTCGGACGCTCCCGCCGACTCTTCACCGAGGCCCAACGCGTCGCCGGCGCCACCCGCCACACCAGCTGCGCCGCCCACGGCTGCGAAGTGCCCTACGCCTGGTCCGAGCTCCACCACCGACAACCCTGGAACAACGGCGGCCGGACCGACCTGGCCGACATGGTCCCGCTGTGCGGATTCCACCACCGCCGGATCCACGACCCCGACCACCTGCACCAACGGCTGCCCGACGGCTCGATCCGGTTCGCGCAGCCGAACGTAGGCCGACGTTGGAGGCTCGCCCGGCTATCGTGCGCCCCATGGAAGAGGCGGGGCGTACCCGACCGCGCTCCCTCGTGCGCTGGACGCGGTTCTTCTGGTTCTGCACGGTCGTCAGCGTGTGCACCTCGTTGATCGTGAGCGAGGTGGACGGTGCCGCGCGCACGGCACTCGCGTCGTATGCAAGCGCCATCGCCATGCTGTCAGGATCAGTGCTGGCCCAGCGACTCTCGCGTCGCCTCACCGACCCGGTGGCGTTCATCAAGGCAACCGGAGTCACCCGCACTGTCGCAACTGCTTGGTTCTTGCTGTTTGCCCTGGTCTTTGTTGTCGCCCTGATCGGCGCCCTGCTTCCCAACGTGAGCGCCGGCAACACGACCGGCTTCCTGATCGGAGCCTTCGGCGCTGACCTTGCAGCAATCCTCGGCTTTGCGTCACTGCTAGCCATCGCAGGTCCGGGATACACGGAGTTCCGTGAAGCAATGGCGCGCCGAGAGACGTAGCGCGGGCCATCCCGGACTCCGAAACCCAAATACCTGCACCGCGGCTGCCCGACGGCTCGATCCGCTTCAGCAGACGCAGGACCACCCCTCATCTGCTGCACTGGTCACATGACGACGATCGGCAACGTGCTGTGGCTGGTGCTGGCCGGGTTCTGGCTGGCCATCGGCTACGTCGTGGCCGGGGTGGTGGCGTGCGTGCTCATCGTGACGATCCCGTTCGGGATCGCGTCGTTCCGGTTGGCGAGCTTCGTCCTGTGGCCGTTCGGCCGGACGACGGTCTGGCGGCGCGACGCCGGGATCTGGTCCCTGCTCGGCAACGTCGTCTGGATCGTGGTCCTCGGGTGGGAGCTGGCCCTGGTCCACCTCGTGGCCGGCGTGCTGCTCATGATCACGATCATCGGGATCCCGTTCGGGGTCGCCTGCTGGAAGATGATCCCGCTCTCGCTGGTCCCGCTCGGCCGCGAGATCGTGCCCGTCTCCCACGTCGGCCACGACCCGTACGGCCTTCCGGCCTGATCACCGATCGGCGGCGACCTCGCCGATCACGTCCAGCACCCGCCGTACGACGGGGGTGACCGCGGCGCGCGGCCAGATGGCGTGCAGCTCGACGGGGCGCTCGGGGTCGGCGTCCAGCTGGGTGTCGCCGCCGCCGTGGACCAGGTCCTGGAGGACCACGCCCTCGACGTGGAGCGACGCGGCGGAGGCCGGCGCAACGGCCAGGCCCCGGCCCGCGGCCACCAGCAGCATCGCCGTCAGCACCTGGTGCACCCGCTGCTCGACCCGGGGGTGGGCGTTGGTGAGGAACCGGACCTGCAGCTCGTGGAAGTAGCGCGACTGCTGCGGGTGGTAGCCGATCACCGGCTGCCCCTCGAAGTCCGACGGCGTCAGCGGCCGGGAGACCGAGGCGAGCGGGTGGTCGACCGGGACGACCGCGATCAGCGGCTCGCGCAGCACCACGTGAGAGGCGAGGAAGCCGGTGTCGAAGGGCGGCCGGGCCAGGCCGATGTCCAGCTCGGCGCGCCGGATGCCGTCGACCTGCGCGTTCGTCACCCGCTCGGAGAGCAGCACCTCGACGTCGGGCAGCGCAGCCGTGAGCCGTCGCAGCAGCGGCCCGAGCACCGAGATCGCCGAGACCGCCGTGAACCCGAGCCGTACGACCCCCGCCGTCCCGGCGTCGACCCGGCGGGCGAGGTCGCCGGCGCTGTCGACCAGGTTGAGCATCCGGTACGCCTCGTCGAGGAACGCCGCCCCCGCGCCGGTCAGCTCGACCCGGCGGTTGTCGCGCTCGAGCAACGTGGCGCCGACGGCGCGCTCCAGCTTCTGGATCTGGCGCGAGAGCGGGGGCTGCGTCATCGACAGGCGTTCGGCGGCCCGGCCGAAGTGCAGCTCCTCCGCGACGGCCACGAAGCAGCGGACCTGGTCGAGGGTGAGACTCATCGCGCCCATGCGGCCAAGGTATCAAGTCATGCCTCATCGGGCTTGGACGAGCATCGTCGGTCGTCCTTAGTGTCGGTGGTCACAACTCGTCGGGCCCCCGAGCCCCGACGCCCCTGGAACAAGGAGTCACCGATGCGCAGCAAGCCGACCACCCTCCTCGCCGGCCTGGCCGCCACCAGCCTCGCCCTCACCGCCTGCGGTGGGGTGTCGACGTCCACCTCCGGTGGCGACGACGAGGGCAGCTACCCCTCCGGCACCGTCGAGATGTACGTCGGCGCCGACCCCGGCGGGTCCAGCGACCTGATCAGCCGCGCCGTGTCCAAGGGACTCAGCGACGAGCTCGGCGCGTCGTTCCCGGTGATCAACAAGCCCGGCGCCAACGGCGCGCTGGCGGCCTCCGAGCTCGCCTCCGCCGAGCCCGACGGCTCGACCATCGCCAACCAGAACGCCTCCCTCTTCGCGATCACCCCGCTCGCCGTCAGCGAGGACGAGGTCACCAGCATCGACGACTTCGAGGTCGTCCAGGGCGTCTCCCGCGACGACTACGTGCTGGTCGCCAAGGCCGGCGGCGACTACACCACGCTGAAGGACGTCGAGAGCGCCACCGGCACGCTCAAGTACGGCACCAGCGGCGTCGGCACCGGTTCGCAGCTCTCGACCGCGCTGCTGCTCGGTGACGCCGGCGTCGACGGCACCCCCGTCCCGTACGACGGCGGCGCCCCCGCCCTCGCCGCGGTCCTCGGTGGCGGCGTCGACCTCGCCTCGCTCCAGATCGGCGAGGCCATCGAGAACATCGAGTCCGGCAAGCTGGTCCCCCTCACCGTCTTCAGCTCCGAGCGCGTCGACTACCTTCCCGACGTCCCGACCGCGAAGGAGCAGGGCCTCGACGTCGAGGTCGCGCAGTACCGCTTCCTGACCGTCCCGAAGGGCACGCCCGACGACGTGCAGCAGACTCTCGCCGAGGGCCTGCAGGCGACCTTCGAGACCGAGGAGTACAAGAAGTTCAACGAGCAGAACAGCCTCACGCCCATGGAGATCCCCGGTGACGAGGTCGTGGCCCAGCTCGAGGAGGACCAGCAGCGGTACGCCGACCTGGTCGAGGAGTACGACATCAACCTGGCCGAGTGACCCACCACCGACAGCACTGAGCTCATCAGCAGGGAGCCGAGCATGAACGACGAGCGCGACCACCGCACCGGCCACACCGGGACCTCGACCCAGGGCGACATCCTGGCCGAGATCCAGGCCGAGGTCGCCCACGACCTGGAGGAGGAGCACGGCCCCGAAGGGGGCCCCGCCTACCAGGTGGTGGCGGCGGTGGTCGCGCTCGCGTTCGGCGTCGCCGGCGCCTGGCTGTCGGTGTCGTACGGCCTGGGCTCACCGAGCCAGCCGGGAGCGGGAATGTGGCCGTTCGTGATCAGCCTGGTCGTGATCGCGCTGTCGGTGCTGCTGCTGGCCGTCGGTCGCCACCTCCACGACACCGAGGCGTTCACCCGCTCCAGCCTGCAGCCGGTCATCGGCGTCGTGACCTTCATCGTGCTCGGTGCGCTGATGCCGGTCATCGGCTTCGAGCTCCCCGCGCTGGCGATGTGCATCGTGTGGCTGCGCTGGCTCGGCGGCGAGACCTGGCGGAGCACGATCGTGGTCGCCGTCCTCACCGTCGCTGCCTTCTACCTGCTGTTCCTCTTCGGGCTGCGGATCCCGCTGCCCCACCTCTTCTGAGGAGGGAGACCGACCATGGACGTCAACGCCTTCCTCGACGGCTTCGGGCTCGTCACCCAGCCCGAGAACCTGCTCTGGTGCTTCGCCGGTGTCGTGATCGGCATGCTGATCGGAGTCCTGCCCGGCCTCGGCCCGGCGGCGACGATCGCGATCCTGCTGCCGATCACGTACACCGTCGACCCGGTCTCGGCCATCATCATGCTCGCCGGCATCTACTACGGCGCCCAGTACGGCGGCACCATCACCTCGGTGCTGCTGCGACTTCCGGGTGAGGCGTCGTCGGTCGTGACCGTCTTCGACGGGTTCGCGCTCGCCAAGCAGGGCAAGGCCGGCACCGCTCTCGGCGTCGCGGCGATCGGCTCGTTCGTCGGCGCCACCGTCTCGATCATCGGGCTGACCCTGCTGGCCCCGCTCATCGCGGGATGGGCCGTGAACTTCCAGGCCCCCGAGTACGCGATGCTCGCGCTGCTCGGCGTGCTGCTCGTCGCCACGATCGGCAACGGCAACGGGGTCAAGGCGCTGCTGGCCGCCTCGCTGGGCCTGCTGCTGGCCACCGTCGGCAACGACAAGTTCACCGGCACCGGCCGGTTCACCTTCGACACGCTGCAGCTCACCGACGGCCTCGACTTCGTGATCGTCGCGATGGGGCTGTTCGGCGTCGGCGAGATCCTCTACAACCTCGAGGCGCGCCACGGGAAGCCGCACGCCCCCGCCGCGGTCGGCAACGTCTGGCCCTCGCGCGCGGAGCTGAAGCAGTCCTCCGGCGCGATCGCCCGCGGCTCCGGCATCGGCTTCGGGCTGGGCGTGCTGCCCGGCGGCGGCGCCGTGCTCTCCTCGCTCGTGGCGTACGCCGTGGAGAAGCGCCGCTCCAAGACCCCCGAGCGGTTCGGCCGCGGCGCCATCGAGGGCGTCGCCGCCCCCGAGTCGGCCAACAACGCCGCCGCGACGTCGTCGTTCATCCCGCTGCTGACCCTGGGCCTGCCGGCCAACGCGTCGATCGCGATGCTGTTCGGCGCGCTGCTGATCCTCGGCGTCAGCCCTGGCCCGCAGCTGGTCACCGAGCGGCCGGACGTCTTCTGGGGCGTCATCAACTCGATGTACATCGGCAACCTGATGCTGCTGGTCCTCAGCATCCCGCTGGTCGGGCTGTTCGTCCGGATCCTGCGGGTGCGGCCGGCGATCCTGGCGCCGATCACCGGGCTGATCACGGTCCTGGGCGTCTACACGATCAACAACTCCACCTTCGACATCTTCGTGATGATCGCCTTCGGCCTGCTCGGCTACCTGATGAAGAAGGTCGGCTTCGAGCCCGGCCCGATGGTGCTGGCGTTCGTGCTCGGCCTGATCCTCGAGGACAACGTCCGCCGTTCGCTGCTGCTCTTCGAGGGCGACCCGACCGGCTTCGCGACCCGTCCGATCTCGGGCGTGATCCTGACGGTGTTCCTGATCGCGGTGCTGCTGCCGGTCGTCCAGGCCGTACGCCGGCTGCGGGACCCCGCGCCCGACGACTCCACCACCGAAGACCGACACGAAGAAGGTGTGCGATGACCGTCCTGATCGGCTACGTCCCGACCCCGCTCGGCGAGGCCGCCTTCCACCACGGTGTCGAGGAGGCCGCCGCCCGCAGCGAGGACGTCGTCGTCCTGAACAGCCCGCGGCGCGGCAGCCACGTCGACGGCCAGCTGGTCGGCGACGAGGAGTCCGAGTCGCTGGTCGCCCGCGCCGCCGAGCGCGGCGTCACGGCGCGGGTCGACCACGCCGACCACGGCGCCGACCTGGTGGACGCGTTCTCGTCCGCGGTCGCCTCGACCGGCGCCCGGGTGGTCGTGATCGGGATGCGTCGCCGCAGCCCGGTCGGCAAGCTGGTGATGGGCAGCGACGCGCAGCGGCTGCTGCTCGAGCTGGACGTCCCGGTGCTCGCGGTCAAGCCTGCCCGGTGAGCCCCACCCGGATCTCGCGCGTCGTCGTCACTCCGGTCGCGTTCGAGGACCCGCCGCTGCTCAACGTCGTCGGTGTCCACCAGCCGTGGGCGCTGCGCGCGATCGTCGAGCTGCACACCGACGACGGGCTGGTCGGGCTCGGCGAGACGTACGCCGACGAGACCCACCTCGCCCGGCTCGGTGCCGTCGCGACCGAGCTGCCCGGGCACGACCCGTACGACCTGGTCGGGCTGCGGCGTCTGGTCTCCCGCGTCTTGGTGGCTGCCGACGGCGGGGCGGGTGCCAGCTTCGGCGGGATGCTCGACGTCGACTCGGCGCTCGACACGGTCTACTCGCCGTTCGAGGTCGCGTGCCTCGACGTGCAGGGGCAGCGCGCCGGCGTGCCGGTGAGCGACCTGCTCGGCGGCCGGGCCCGCGACCGGGTGCCGTTCTCCGGCTACCTCTTCTACAAGTGGGCCGGCCACCCCGGCCACGAGCCCGACGCGTGGGGCGAGGCGCTGAATCCAGACCAGCTGGTCGCGCAGGCGCGACGGATGGTCGACGGCTGGGGCTTCGGGTCGCTGAAGCTGAAGGGCGGCGTGCTGCCGCCGGACGAGGAGTGCGGCGCGATCGAGGCGCTGCGCGAGGCGTTCCCGGACCTGCCGCTGCGGCTGGACCCCAACGGCGCCTGGACGCCGGCGACCTCGATCAAGGTCGCGGAGCGGCTGGCGGGCGTCGTGGAATACCTCGAGGACCCCACCCCCGGCATCGCCGGCATGGCCGAGGTGGCGGCGGCGGTCGACGTACCGCTCGCGACCAACATGTGCGTGATCGCGATGGACCACCTGCCGCCGGCGATCGCGGCCGGACGCGGTGCAGGTCGTGCTGTCCGACCACCACCTGTGGGGCGGGCTGAGGCGCTCGGCGCTGCTGGCCGGGATCTGCGACACGTGGGGGCTCGGGCTGTCGATGCACTCCAACTCCCACCTCGGCGTGAGCCTCGCCGCGATGGTGCACCTCGCGGCCGCGACCCCGAACCTGACGTACGACTGCGACACCCACTACCCGTGGAAGACCCAGGACGTCATCGCGCCCGGCGCGCTGCTCCTTCGAGGACGGCTCGGTCGCCGTCCCGACCACCCCCGGCCTGGGCGTCACCCTCGACCGCGACCGGCTCGGCGAGCTGCACGAGCAGTACCTCTCCTGCGGCGTACGGCGTCGCGAGGACACCGTCTACATGCAGTCGATCGACCCCTCCTTCACCCCGAACACCTCCCGCTGGTAGGTCGGTCGGCTCCCGGAGGTTGAGGTGCGAGGCGCCCCGGCGGGTCAGCCCCGGGTCGGAGGTTGAGGTGCGAGCGAAGCGAGCCTCGAAACCCCCGCACCGATGCCGGGCGGCGACCCACGTCGGCGTCCAGGCCCTGCCCCCGGTTGCGGGGTTTCGAGGCTCAGGCCTTGGCGGCCTTCGCACCTCAACCTCCGGGCGGGTCAGGACATCCGGCGGCGGGTGTTGCCGAGGTGGACCCGCATCGCGGCGCGGGCGGTCTCGACGTCGCCGGCGAGGACGGCAGCGGCGACCTGCTCGTGCTCGCGGCGGACCCGGTCGACGTGGCGCGCGTCGGTCATCGAGAACTCGTCGGGCAGCCGGGTGCGCGGCAGCATGATCATCATCGGGCCGAGCGCGTCGAGCAGGTCGACGTAGAACCGGTTGCCGGTGGCGTCGGCGACGGCCCGGTGGAACGCGAAGTCGGCCTCGACCGCCCCCTCGTGACCTGCCTCGACGAACTGCGACATCGCCGCCTCGATCGCGGACGCGGCCGCGGGCGTCACCCGCGCGGCGGCCAGCGCGGCCGCCTCGCTCTCGACGCCGAGCCGGAAGTCGAGCATCGCCAGTACGTCGTGGTGGCTCCGGATCGCCGACGACTCCAGCGAGAAGGTCGAGGGCTCCGGCACCGCCAGCACGAACGAGCCACGGCCCTGGAAGGTCTCCACCAGCCCCTCGGCCTGCAGCCGCGACACGGCCTCGCGGACGACCGTCCGCGAGACGCCGTACGCCGCGATCAGCTCGGCCTCCGAGGGCAGCTTGGCGCCGGGCACCAGCTCGCCGGCGAGGATCCGGTCCTTGAGGCCGTCGACGACGCGCTGGGCGAGGGTGCCCTTCGAGACGGTCACCGGCCGACGGTAGCCGTCTCCTTGGTCAGCGACCGCATCCGGTCGCTCAGCGTGAAGCCGAGGCCGGGGCGGTCCGGCACCCACATCCGGCCGTCGTGGATGTCGATCCGCTCCTCGAACAGCGGGTTGAGCCACTCGAAGTGCTCGACCCACGGCTCGGTGGGGTACGCCGCGGCGAGGTGGAGGTGGATCTCCATCGCGTAGTGCGGCGCCAGCGCGAGCCCGGCGTGGGACGCCAGCGTCGCGAACCTCAGGAACGGCGTGATCCCGCCGATCCGGGGCGCGTCGGGCTGCACGATGCCGCGGTAGCCGGCGTCGATCAGCGCCATGTGCTCGGGGACCGAGGTGAGCATCTCGCCGGTCGCGATCGGGGTGTCGAACGCGCGGCTGAGGTCGGCGTGGCCGACGGCGTCCCAGGCGTCGAGCGGCTCCTCGATCCAGACCAGGTCGTACTGCTCCAGCTCGCGGCACATCCGGCGCGCGCGGGCGCGGTCCCACTGCTGGTTGGCGTCGACCATGAACGGCCCGTCGCCGAGGTGCTCGCGCAGCGCGGCGACCCGGCGCAGGTCCTCGCGCCAGTCGGGCTGGCCGACCTTGATCTTGATGCCGCCGATGCCGGCCTCGAGCGAGGCGGTGGCCTTCTCCTTGATCTCCTCGACCCCGGCCTGCAGGAAGCCGCCGGAGGTGTTGTAGACCGCGCAGGAGTCGCGGTGGGCGCCGATCAGCTTGGCCAGCGGCAGCCCGGCGCGCCGCGCCTTGAGGTCCCACAGCGCCACGTCGAGCGCGGCGATCGCCTGGGTCGCGACGCCGGAGCGGCCGACCGAGGCGCCCGCCCACAGCAGCGACTGGTAGATCCGGTCGATGTCGGAGGGGTCCTGCCCGATCGCGACCTCGGCGACCTCGCGCAGGTGCGTGAACTGGGCCGGGCCGCCGGCCCGCTTGGAGTACGAGAACCCCATCCCGGTGTGCCCGTCCTCGGTCGTCACCTCGACGAAGAGCAGGACGGTCTCGGTGAGCGGCTTCTGGCGCCCGGTGAGCACCTTGGCGTCGCTGACGGGGTTGTCGAGCGGCAGCACGACGTGGGACAGGGTCAGGTGGCGGATCGCGTCGGACATGGCGGGTTCCCTCGGGCTGGACGTACTTGTATGATGAGTTGGGAACTTATCCCACAACTCGACCGGAGTCCAGTGCCGCCCTCCCGGAAGTCAGCCGCCCACCGGCGTCACGAGCGTGCCGTCGCGCAGGAACGCCTCGACGTTGGCCAGCGCCAGGTCGGCGATCGCCTGCCGGGTCTCGACCGTGCCGCTGCCGATGTGGGGCAGCAGCGTGACGTCGTCGCGACCCAGCAGCGCGGGCGGTACGTGGGGCTCGTCGGCGAACACGTCGAGCGCCGCCCCGCCGAGCCGCCCCGCCTCGAGCGCGGTCACCAGCGCCGCCTCGTCGACGACCGAGCCGCGGGCGATGTTGACCAGGAAGCCGTCGGGTCCCAGCGCGTCCAGCACCCCGGCGTCGACCAGGTGCCGGGTGTCGTCCCCGCCGGCGGTGGCGACCACGAGGACGTCGACCTCGCGCGCCAGGCCGGTCACGGTGGGGACGAAGCGCAGCGCCACGTCGGGCTTCGCCGCCCGACCCGTGTACGCGAGGTCGCAGTCGAACCCCTCCAGCCGGCGCGCGACCGCGCGGCCGATCCGGCCCAGGCCGACGATGCCGACCCGGGCACCGGTGACCCTGCGGGTCAGTGCCGGCACCCGGCCGGCCTCCCACTCGCCCCGGCGTACGAACCGGTCGGCCGCGGCGAGCCGGCGCATCACGTCGAGCACCAGCCACACCGCGGTGTCGGCGACACAGTCGGTGAGCACGTCGGGGGTGTTGGAGACGACGATGCCGCGGCGCCGGGCCTCGGCGACGTCGGTGCTGTCGTAGCCGACGCCGAAGTTGACGATCGCCCGCAGCGCCGGCAGCCGGTCGAGGTGCTCGCGGCGTACGCCCCACACCCCGCTGGTGACCGCGACCTCGACCGCTCCGGCGTCGGCAGGGTCGAGCTCGGCGAGCTCCACCGCTCCGTACCGGGACCGGAGCGGTCCGACGATCTGGTCACGCAACGCGCCGACCATCACCACGCGAGAGGCTGTCCCGGTCACGCCGCGACGCTAGGGAGCGCGGAGGGGCATCGTCCAGTGCCTGCTGGGCATCGTGGGGAGGGACCGATGGGGCTGCTGATCGGCTTCACCACGATCCTCGTCGTGATCGCGGTCGGGAGCGCGCTCGCCCACACCGGCGTCCTCGACGACCGGTCGCAGCGCACGCTCGGCGAGATCGCCTTCTTCGTCGCGACCCCCGCGCTGATGCTGGTCACGATCAGCCGGGTCGAGGTCTCCGGCGCCGCGGCCAACCTGGCGGCGTCGGCGGGCTCCCTGGCGTTCTGCTTCGGCGCGTACGCGCTGCTCGCCCGGTTCCGCTGGAAGGCCGACACCGGGTCGCTGATCATCGGCTCGCTGTCCGCGTCGTACGTCAACGCCGGCAACCTCGGTCTGGCGATCGCGGCGTACGTCGTCGGCGACATCACCGTGGTGGTGCCGACGCTGCTGGTGCAGATGCTGTTCGTGCAGCCCGCGTGCCTGATCGTGCTGGACCGGCTGACGGGCCGGGGCACCGGCGCGCGCGCCGCGCTGCGGCGGCTGACCACGAACCCGCTGACCGTCTCCGCGGTGCTCGGCGTGGTGCTCGCGGTGACCGGCTGGTCACCGCCCGAGGTGGTGTGGTCGCCGATCGAGCTGCTGGCGAGCGCCGCGATCCCGCTGATGCTGCTGTCGTACGGCGCCGCGCTCCGGCTCAGCCCCCGGATCGGACGGGCGGGCACCAACCGGGAGGTGCTGACCGTCGCGGTGCTCAAGCTCGCCGTGATGCCGGTGGTCGCGTGGCTGCTCGGCGTCGCGCTGGACCTGCACGAGACGGTGCTGCTCGGCGTGGTCATCACGGCCGCGCTGCCGACCGCGCAGAACATCTTCCTGCACGCCACCCGCTACCGGACCGGCGAGGACGTCGCCCGGGAGAGCATCCTCGTGACGACGCTGTGCTCGCTCCCGATCGCGCTGCTCATCGCGCTGCTGCTGGGCTGAAGGAGCCTCCCGTGACCCTGCTCGACACCCTCCGCTCCGAGCTCGGACCGGCCGGCGTGCTCACCGACCCGGCCGACGTGGCGGCGTACTGCTCCGACTGGCGGGGCGCCCACCGCGGCACGACTCGCGCGGTGCTGCGTCCGTCCTCGACCGCCGAGGTCGCGACCGCCGTCCGGCTCTGCCACGACGCCGGGGTCGCGCTGGTGCCGCAGGGCGGCAACACCGGGCTCTGCGGCGGCGCGGTGCCCGACTCCTCCGGCGACCAGCTGGTGCTGTCGCTGGGCCGGATGCGCGCCGTGCGGGCGCTCGACACCGACGCCGACACGGTGACCGTGGAAGCCGGTGTCGTGCTGGCCGACCTGCAGCGGGTCGCCGCGGAGGCCGGTCGGCTGTTCCCGCTGTCGCTCGGCGCCGAGGGGTCGTGCACCGTCGGCGGCAACCTCGCCACCAACGCCGGCGGCACCGCCGTGCTCCGCTACGGGATGATGCGCGACCTCACCCTCGGGCTCGAGGTGGTGCTGCCCGACGGCCGGGTGTGGGACGGGCTGCGACCGCTGCGCAAGGACAACACCGGCTACGACCTCACGCGGCTCTTCGTCGGGTCCGAGGGCACGCTCGGCGTCATCACCGCGGCCGTGCTGCGGCTGTTCCCGGCGACGCCTCGCCGCGCCACGGCGTGGGTCGCGCTGCCCGACGTGGGCGCCGCGGTGTCGCTGCTGCCGCTGCTGCGGGAGCGGGCCGGCGAGTCGCTCACGGCGTACGAGCTGGTCTCGCGGCAGGCGCTCGACCTGGTGCTCGCCCACGTCCCGGCCGCTCGCGACCCGTTCGCCGAGGTGCACCCCTGGTACGCCCTGGTCGAGCTGGCGGGACCCACTTCGGCCGACCTCGACGCGCCGCTCTCGGACGCGCTCGCGGCGGGGTTCGAGCGCGACCTGCTGGCCGACGCCGTCGTCGCCGGCAGCCCGGCCCAGCGCGTCGGACTGTGGACGCTGCGCGAGGGGATCTCGGAGGCGCAGAACCCCGAGGGGCCCAGCCTCAAGCACGACGTCACGGTGCCGATCGGGTCGCTGCCGTCGTTCGTCTCCGCCACCGGGCGCGCGCTCCAGGACGTGATGCCCGGGGTCCGGCTGGTGACGTACGGCCACGTCGGCGACGGCAACCTGCACCACAACCTCAGCAAGCCGGCCGGCGCCTCCGACGACGCCTTCCTCGCGCTCGCGCCCACGCTCTCGCGGGCGATCTACGACGAGGTCGCGGCCGCCGGCGGCAGCATCAGCGCCGAGCACGGCATCGGGGTCGCCAAGCTCGACGCGTTGGCGCGGTACGCCGACCCCGTCGAGCTCGACCTGATGCGGTCGGTCAAGCAGGCGCTGGACCCGCGGGGCCTGATGAACCCCGGCAAGGTCCTCCCGCCGGTGGGCACCGCCTGACCCCACCTGCCACGATCTCCCCATGCCCACCCGCGACCACCTGCTCGAGGTCCCGCTCGACCACGCCCGCCCCGACGGCGACACGCTCACCGTCTACGCCCGGGAGGTGGTGCGGCACGGCGGCGAGGACCTGCCGTACCTCGTCTTCCTGCAGGGCGGCCCCGGCTCCGAGAGTCCCCGCCCCAACGCGTTCGAGCAGCCCGCCTGGATCGGGCGGGCCCTGCAGGACTTCCGGCTGCTGCTGCTCGACCAGCGCGGGACCGGCCGGTCGACACCCGTCGGGCGGTACGACCAGATCCCTGGCGACGACGACGCGGCCAAGGCGGCGTACCTCACCCACTTCCGTGCGGACGCGATCGTGCACGACTGCCACCTGCTGCTGGAGCACCTCGGGGTGGAGCAGTGGAGCCTGCTCGGCCAGTCCTTCGGTGGGTTCACGTCGCTGACCTACCTCTCGACGTACCCGCAGGACCTCGCGTCGGTCCTGATCACCGGCGGCCTCGGGGCGGTCGGCGTGCCGCCCGACGAGATCTACGCGGCCACCTTCGTGACCATGCAGGACAAGTCGGAGCGCTTCTACCACCGCTTCCACGGCGACCGCGACCGGATGCGCCGCGCGCTCGACCTGGCCCGCGACGGCCGGCTGGTGCTGCCCAACGGCGACCTGCTGACGCCACGGCTGCTGCGTACCGTCGGCAGCAAGCTCGGGATGGACGGCGGCGCCGAGAGGCTCCACCACCTGCTGGAGCTCGATCCGACCTCGCCGGGGTTCCTGTGGGACGTGGCCGGCCAGCAGCCCTTCCACGGCCGCAACCCGATCTACACGTTCCTGCACGAGTCGAGCTGCGCCGACGGCCACGCGACCCGGTGGGCGGCCGAGCGGGTCCGGCCCGCGGCGTACGACGAGGACGAGACGCTGCTGACCGGCGAGCACATCTTCCCGTGGCACTTCGAGGACTCCTCCGAGCTGCGCCCGTACGCCGGGATCGCGGAGGTGCTGGCGGCGCACGAGTGGCCACGGCTCTACCACGAGGACGAGCTCACCTACGCGAGCGTCCCCGTGGCCGCGTGCGTCTACTACGACGACGCGTTCGTCGACCGCGGCCTGTCGCTGCGGACGGCCTCGCTGCTCCCGCGGGTCCACACCTGGATCACCAACGAGCACGAGCACAACGGGCTGCGTACCTCCGGCGAGCGGGTGCTCGACCGGCTGATCGGGATCGCCCGCGAGCTGTGAGCGTACGACTGCCGAGCGCGACGCCGGTGCTGCACACCGACCGCGCCGTGCTGCGCCCGTTCCGCCCCGGCGACGTCGAGGGCCGGCGGGCGCTGGGCCGGGACCCGGAGATCATCGAGATGTTCGGCGGCTCGGCGGACTTCGACGAGCCGGTGCCGATGACGGTGGCCGAGGCGCAGGAGTGGTACGACCGCACGACCGGCGACCCCCACCCGCTGCTGTGGGCGGTCGAGCACGAGGGCCGGTTCGTGGGGACCACCCGGCTCCACTCGCTGCGCGAGGACGACCGGAAGGCGCAGTTCGCGATCGGCCTGCTCGACCGTCGCTGCTGGGGCCGCGGGCTCGGCGCCGAGATCACCCGCGCGGTGGTGCGGCACGGCTTCGAGGAGGTCGGGCTGCACCGGATCGGGCTCAAGGTGTTCGCCCACAACGAGCGCGCGATCCGCTGCTACCGGCGCTGCGGCTTCGTCGAGGAGGGCCGCGAGCGGGAGGCGGCGTACGTCGGCGGCGCGTGGCGCGACGACGTGATCATGGGCATCCTCGCCGGCGAGCTCTAACATCTCCGCACGGAACCGGTGGCCCGGCTCCGCCGTCGCACGGGGGTGACCATGCTGCATCCTGCGCTCTCCGTGCGCACCGCTCGATAGTCCGCCGCCCGAAGCGCCTCACGCGGACGTGTGATGGCGCATCTGGCGGCGGACTATCGAAATCTCAGCGCAGGACCAGCTGGCCGTCCGCGACGTCCACGGTCACCGAGCCGCCGTCGACGACCTCGCCGGAGAGCAGCAGCCGGGCCAGCGGGTCGCCGATGGCGGACTGGATCAGCCGCCGCAGCGGCCGGGCGCCGTACGCCGGGTCGTAGCCGGTGTCGGCCAGCCAGGTCTTCGCCTCGTCGGTCACCGAGATCGCGATCCGCCGCACCGCGAGCCGCTTCTCGAGCAGCGCCAGCTGCAGGTCGACGATCCGGGTCAGGTCCTCCTTCGAGAGCGCGTCGAACAGCACCGTCTCGTCGAGCCGGTTGAGGAACTCCGGCTTGAACGACGACCGCACCACCGCCATGACCGACTCCCGCTTCTTCTCGGGGTCGAGCGTCGGGTCGACCAGGTAGCCGGACCCGAGGTTGCTGGTGAGGATCAACAGCGTGTTGCGGAAGTCGACGGTCCGGCCCTGGCCGTCGGTCAGCCGGCCGTCGTCGAGCACCTGCAGCAGGATGTCGAACACCTCGGGGTGCGCCTTCTCGACCTCGTCGAGCAGCACCACCGAGTACGGCCGCCGCCGGACCGCCTCGGTCAGCTGGCCGCCCTCGTCGTAGCCGACGTAGCCGGGAGGCGCACCGACCAGCCGCGAGACCGAGTGCTTCTCGGAGTACTCGCTCATGTCGATCCGTACGATCGCCCGCTCGTCGTCGAACAGGAAGTCGGCCAGCGCCTTGGCGAGCTCGGTCTTGCCGGTGCCGGTCGGGCCGAGGAAGAGGAACGAGCCGGTCGGCCGGTTCGGGTCGGAGATGCCGGCGCGCGAGCGGCGTACGGCGTCGCTGACGGCCGTGACCGCGGTCCGCTGCCCGATCAGCCGCTCCCCCAGCACCTGCTCCATGTCGAGCAGCTTGGCGGTCTCGCCCTGCAGCATCTTCCCGGTCGGGATGCCGGTCCACGCCTCGACGACGTCGGCGATCTGCTCGGCGCCGACCTCCTCGCCCACCAGCGGGTCGAGGTCGACCCGTTCTGCCGCCTGGACCTCGGCGATCTGCTTCTCCAGGGCGGGAATCGACTCGTAGTTGATGCGGCTGGCCGCCTCGAGGTTGCCCTCACGCAGCAGCTTCTCGGCTTCGATCTTGAGCCCGTCGAGCTGGCGGCGGAGCTCGCCCTCGCCCTGCAGCTGGTCGCGCTCATGCTCCCAGCGGGCCTCGAGCCCGCGCAGCGCCTCCTCCTTGTCGGCGAGGTCGGCGCGCAGCTTGTCCAGCCGGTCCCGCGAGGCGTCGTCGCTCTCCTTGGCGAGCGCGAACTCCTCCATCTTGAGCCGGTCGACCTGCCGGCGGAGCTGGTCGATCTCCTCGGGGGACGACTCGTGCTCCATCCGCAGCCGCGACGAAGCCTCGTCGATCAGGTCGATCGCCTTGTCGGGGAGCTGCCGGCCGGTGATGTAGCGGTCGGACAGGGTCGCGGCCGCGACCAGCGCCGCGTCGGTGATGCGTACGCCGTGGTGCGCCTCGTACTTCTCCTGGATGCCGCGCAGGATCTGCACGGTGTCCTCCACCGACGGCTCGCCGACGAAGACCTGCTGGAACCGGCGCTCCAGGGCGGGGTCCTTCTCGACCCGCTCGCGGTACTCGTCGAGCGTCGTCGCGCCGATCATGTGCAGCTCGCCGCGGGCCAGCATCGGCTTGAGCATGTTGGAGGCATCCATCGCGGAGTCGCCACCGGCGCCCGCACCGACCACCGTGTGCAGCTCGTCGATGAACGTGATCACCTGCCCGCCGGCGTCCTTGATCTCCTCGAGCACGGCCTTGAGCCGCTCCTCGAACTCGCCGCGGTACTTCGCACCGGCCACCATCGCGGCCAGGTCGAGCGCCAGCACCCGCCGGCCCTTCAGGGAGTCGGGGACGTCGCCGTCGACGACGCGCTGGGCGAGGCCCTCGACGACGGCGGTCTTGCCGACGCCGGGCTCGCCGATCAGGACCGGGTTGTTCTTGGTGCGCCTCGACAGCACCTGCACGACCCGCCGGATCTCGGAGTCACGCCCGATCACGGGGTCGAGCCGGCCCTCCTCGGCTGCCTGGGTGAGGTCGACGGAGTACTTCTCGAGCGCCTCGTACGTCGACTCGGCGTCCTCGCTGGTCACCCGGCGGTTGCCTCGGACCGCGGTGAGCCCGTCGCGCAGCCCGTCGGCGGAGAGGCCGGCGTCGGTGAGCAGCTTCTGGGCCGGCGACTCGACCGTCGCGAGCGCGATCAGCAGGTGCTCGGTGGCGACGTAGTCGTCCTTCATCGAGGCGGCGAGGTCGATCGCGGACGCCAGCACCCGGGTCAGCGCGGCGGACGCCGCGGGCTGCTGCACCGTCGAGCCGCTGGCGCGCGGCAGCGCAGCCGCCCCCTGCTCGGTGCGGGCGGTGAGCGCAGCGACGTCGACGCCGGCCTTGGTGACCATCGTGCGCGCCGTCCCCTCCTCCTGTCGGAGCAGCGCGAGCAGCAGGTGGGTCGGCTCGGTCTGCGTGTTGCCGGCGGTGGTGGCGGAGAGCTGGGCGGCCTCGACGGCCTCCCGGCTGCGGGTGGTGAACTTGTCGGCTCCGAACTGGCTCACGTGGCTTCCCTCCCTGGCTGTGGACGACGGCTCGAGCATCTCAACGCACCCAGAGTTGAGTCTGTTCCACTCAACTTCGCTGGTCTAGGCTCGGCACGCGACACTGCCGACTTCACCCGTACCGGCATCCTGCCCGGCTAGCATGCACCCGACGAGGGGGTGGTGGACCGATGGGTCTCCGCAGTTTGTTCGGCAAGCGTGACGTGGAAGAGCCCGCGCCCGCAGCCGTCGAGCCCGAGCCCGAGCCCGGGCTGCGCATCGTGATCGTCGACGACGACCCGGATGCCCGCGACTTCGTCCGGATGGGCCTCGAGGTCGGCGGCTTCGACATCGTCGGCGAGGGCGGCGACGGCCCGTCGGCGGTCGCGGCGGTGCAGCAGGGCCAGCCCGACCTGGTGCTGCTCGACCTCCACATGCCCGACATCGGCGGCATCGAGCTGCTGCCCCAGCTGCGCGAGGCGCACCGGCCGGCGAAGTTCGTCGTGATGTCGGCCATCACCTCCACGCACATGACCGAGGCCGCGATCGAGGCCGGCGCCGTCGGCTTCATCGCCAAGGGCGTCTCGCCCCGCAGCGTCAACCTGCACCTGCACAAGGTCGCCCACGCCGGCTCGGTCAAGGTGGTCCGGCCCTACCCGCTCACCAACGAGTACCCCTGAGCCACCGCCCCCGCCGTCGTGCGGGGGCAGGTGCCCGGGGACGTCGGGTCAGCGCACCCGGCGGCGGTTGGTCTCGTCACCCCGCGTCGTCGACGTCGGACCCACCTTGGCGACGTACGTCGTGAACCCGCGCCGGTTGCGGTCGTTGACGCGGAACTGCCTGTCCCCGAGCCGGTTGAGCTGCCGGGACTGGAGCAGCGTGAGCCGGCCACCCTGGCCCACCCGGAACAGCCGGACCGCGGCGCCGCGGGCCTTGCCCGGGGCCACCGCTTTCACCACGTCGGCCCGGGCCTGGTTGTTCCTGCCCTCGAGCCTCGCGACGATAGGCGAGAGGGCCGCCCCCTCCCACGTCACTGCCCGGGTGTCCGTGGCGTCGGCACCCGGGTTGTCTGCGTCGTTGGGCCCGTAGCGGTGCGACAGCTGGGTCGCGTCCCCGGCCTCCTCACCACTGGCTTCCGCGCGCAGCGTGCCGGCCTGGCGGGTGGCACCGTTCGGGTCCACCAAGGTCACCTCGAAGCGACCGCCGGAGTCCGTCACCACCGATGAGGCGCTCTGGAGACGAGCGTCACCGCCGCCTTGGCGGGTGTAGGTGAGCGCCACCGCACGACCCTCCAGACCCCCGTTCGCGCCGGACAGGGTGCCGCTCACGGTCTGCGTCCCGCCCGGTTGGGAGACCGGCGCGTCGAGGACGATCTCCGACTCGGAGGCGTTCACCTGCTCCGGGGTCGCCTCCAGGCCGCCGCCGGGCATGCGCGCCTCGAGCCTCCAGGTGCCGGGCCCGATCTCACCATCCGTGATCCCGTCGCCGCCCTGGGTCCGGGACGGTCCTGCGACCCGGAAGCTGCCCGTCTGTGGCCGAGGCTCGGCGAGGAGCCACCCCCCCTCGATGGCGCCGGGCAGAACCCACCGGTACTCAGGGGTACCAGCGTCGATCCGATCGGTGCCGTCGAGCGTCTCGATCCTGAAGTCGTCGCCGTCGCGGAACTCGTCGATGTCGAAATTGCTCCGATCTCGCAGGTTGACGATGTCGACCGAGGTCAGGACGGCGTGAGCCGGACTCGCGAGGAGCGGGAGACCCGCCACTGACAGTGCGGCGATGGCCGTGGCCGCCACCCCCCGTGTGATGCCGCTGCTGTTCATGCTGCTTCCTTTCGGAGTACGGAGGGCGGGGTGTGTCCCCGCCCCTGCGTGGATGCCCGAAAGCCCCCGTGGTGGTACGTGGCGAACCCGACTTGCACCACGATTGGAAGGTAAGACGCGACCAGTCCGGACCACGACTTGTTGCCACGGCGGGGCAGAACGTGCAATAAACAGGGATGAGCACCGGGGGGGAGCTCACAACGGGGAGTCGTGGCCGTCCGCAGAGGATGCGGGACGACCCGATCCAGCTGTCTGCGCGCCAGATCTCGGTGGACACCCGGGTCGGATGGCTGCTCGCGACCACCCGCCTCCTCCACCCTGACCCGACCCTGCGGCGATGTGACACGTTCTGCGCGATGGCCCGGGAGCGCGGCCTGCGGATCGACCGGTCCCGGGTCTCCCGGTGGGAAGGCGGCACGGCAGCGGCCGGGTGGGAGGTGATCGAGATGTACGAGACCGTCCTCGACCGCCCGCCCGGCTCGTTGGCCACGGCAGCCGACTGCCTGCGGCGCGCGTTCGACGACGTCCCGCCGAGGCACCCCCGCCCGCCCGACGTCTCGCCCGACGGGCTCCTCGACGCCGCGCTGGGCGCCGGCGAGCTCACCGGAGCACAGTGGCAGGAGCTGGCCCGGTCGCTCACGGCGTACGACTCGCTCTACCTGCGGCGCGACGACTGGGACACCGTCACCACGCGGCTCGTCGGTGAGCTCGGTCGCGGGACGGGCGCGGCGTACACCCGCCGCTTCGAGGCCGCCGCCCGGCTGATCCAGCACCCCGCCGCGCAACGCCACCTCTCCCGTGCACTGGGCCGCTACGTCATGGACCCGGACGCCCAGGTCGTGCTGCCCGTGCTGCGGCTGCTCACCGAGGTCCACGACACCGCGGCCAGCACCTTGGTGCTGCGCATGGTGACCGGGGACCACCCCACCCACCTGCGCCAGGCAGCTGCCTCGGTGGCGGCTGCGAAGCTCCGCCACGGGACCTTCCCCGAGGCCGGCCTGTCCCGGCTCGAGGCGTACGTCGCGGCCACGCTGCGCCGAGCCGAGGCGCTGGACCAGGGGCTGGACGCCCTCGACGTGACGGTGCAGCTGCCGCTGCGGTCGTTCCAACGGGTGCTCCACCAGGTCCCCGACCCGTGGTTCAGGATGCTGCTCGCCCGCTCGCGCGCCACCGGCGAGCTCGTCGCGCCGCAGCACGCGGCCGGGTTCGTGGCCGAGGTGGCGGCAGCCGTGCAGGCCGACGAGACCGAGCTCCACCGGAGCCAGGAGCCGGACCTGATGCTGCGCAGGCTGCTGCGCGAGGCGCTGTTCCACGTGCACCACCCCCGCCGCCACCACGCCGCGCTGATGCTGGCTGCCTCGCCCTACCGGAGCGCGCTGTCGCGGCGGTTGCAGGAGGAGGTCGACGGTCCCGACTCCTTCCTCGCGGCGCGGTCGTGGACGGCGCTGATGCGGGTCGGGTACTCGGGGCCGCGCAGCGACCTGCTGCGGCGGGCCACGAGCGAGCCGCGGCCAGACGTGCGAGCACGTGCCCTGGCCACCGTCGGGCTCGACGACCTGGTGCTGTCGACCGGGGAGGCACGGGCGCTCGTGGGGTCGGTGTCGCCGACGGAGCCGAGCTCCGTGCGTCGCGCGATGTTCTTCGCGCTCGGGATGAGCGGCGGTGCGCTGCTCGCCGAGCTGAGCGACCACGAGTCGGAGGACTACTGGCGGCCCGCCCGATGGTGGCGGGCGCAGGGCACCGCGATCCACGAGGCCGCGAGCTAGCCGGGGTGGTCCTCGTCGGGCGCACCGTGGCTCGGGTAGTCCGACGCGTCGTCGACCGGAAGCAGCGCCGCACGGCAGAACCCGGCCCCGAACGGCGTCAGGTGGATGCTGCGCCGCACGACCCTGGTGAACCGCTGGGAGTGGGTCGCCTCCAGCACGTCGGGCTGCGCCTCCAGGACCTGGTACTCCATCGGGTCGCTCAGCTGCTCGCGCGAGAACCACACCAGCCCGAGCCGGTGCAGGTTGTCGAGGTAGGCCGGCACCCGGTCGACGTAGCGGCAGCCCGCGCGGGCGCCGATCATGGTCAGGCCAGGGGCGATCAGCTGGCTGTGCACCCGGCCGACGGGGCCCCCGGAGCGGACGTCGACGCTGGGCTGCGGCCCCGACCGCACCAGCAGCATCAGCACCCGTGCCTCGTCCGGCGCGAGGTCGCCCAGGATCCGGGCGTACGCCGGGTGGCCGTCGTCCTCGTGCCACACGTCGCGCGACCGGTCGAGCAGCTCGGCCCCGCGCTCCCGGAGCGACCCGCCCTCGTCGTCCACCGTCCCGGCGAGCTGCGCCTCCTCCTCGGCGAGGGCGTCGGAGACCGCCTGCGGGAGGGGTACGCCGCTGGCGAGTGCGCGGCCGAGGTCGGTGACGGTCGCGACGGTGACGCCGAGCTCGCGGGCGAGGGCGGCGGCCTGCTCGGGGTCGCGGAGCGCGGCCACGAGACGGCGACTGGTGCGCCAACCGGTCGCGACGCCCCACACCGTGGCGTGCATCGCGGTGGCTGCCGCGATCCGGGCCAGCCCCGGGACCGCGGACACCAGGCCGAGCGCGACGGCGCGCCGCCCGGGGTCCGGGTCGGGGGTCGGTACGACGACGAGCTCGCCCATCAGCCCCCCACTCCGAAGATCCACAGGTGCAGCACTCCGCCACCGAACCCCATGATCGCGCCGTGGGCGTAGAGCATCCACTCATCCTCCCTGATCGCGGCCCGCATCATCTCCACGAAGTCGCCGGGCGGCAGCTCCCGGGTGCGGGTGCTGACGAGGGCCCGGATCTTGTCGGCCTGCTCGCGGCTGAAGTCCCGGTCCCGGAACGGCGTCATCGTGTGCTCGACGCCCTCGCGGGCGATCGCGGCCCGGATCGCGTCGTAGCGGCCCCGGCCGAGGGCCACCCTCACCGCCGGGCGGGCGACCCCGGCGGCCCGGTCGATGGCCGGCCCGAGGGCGACCGCGAGCATCTGCCGCGTACGGTCGCCGCGCGGGCCGTTGAGCAGGAAGTCGCCGATGTTCTCGAGGGTGATGACGTCGTCGGCGATGATCGCGGCGTACACCTCGGCCGCCTCGCGCTGCCGGCGCGGGAACAGCCCGTGGACCGTGACGCCCCAGACCCGGCGCGGCTCCGGCGGCTCGAAGATCAGCCACATGCCGAGCGCGTTGGTGGCCCAGCCGACGACCACGCCGAGCACCGGCAGCAGCCACCACTGGTGCAGGGCGAGGTCGAGCACCGCGACCGGGATGCCGAGCAGGAAGCCGAAGATCCCGCCGAACCAGACCATCAGGTTGAGCTCGCGCTGGCCGAAGTCGCGGAAGATCCGGACCACCAGGGCGGGGTTGGCCCGGAAGTGCTCGATCACCATGATCTTGGGGTCGAGCAGCTGGTCGATGTGGCGGCCGATCTCGGTGGTGATGCTGCGGACCACGTCGGGGAGCTGCTCGCGGACCCGGCCCACGACCGCCCGCCGACCGGCGGCCGGCAGGTCGCGCCACAGCGCCGGGTGCTCGGCGAGCATCACCTCGTCGATCAGGTCGGGCAGCTCGGGGCTGAACAGCTCGACGATGTGCTCGGCGATCCGGTCCGGCTCCAGCTTCTGGTAGAACTCCGCCGGCGTGCCGAGCTTGGAGATCGCCTTGTCCACCGCGATCGAGCCCATCTTGGCGGCGCGGGCCGGGATGATGCCCTGCCACCCGAGGCCGCCCTGCATCACGCCCGGCACCTCCTGCAGCTTGCGCGGCAGCACCGTCGAGAGCTCGCGCAGCCCGGGGAAGGTCACGCCGTGGAAGCGCACCGGGCTGAACAGCATCACCAGCCCGGTCCAGTTGATGAGCCAGCCGACGACGGCGGTGAAGACCGGGATCGACCAGAACACCAGCCAGTCGACCTCGGCGAGCCACTCGCGCGACGTACTCACCCCCTCTGCGGGCCCCGGACGGCTCCGGGCTACCCGAGGGTAGCCTCCCGGACCGCGCCGCGGGTGCGACGATGGAGCCGTGCCCGAGGTGGAGCTGGTCGCCGACTGCAGCCGCTGCTTCGGCCTGTGCTGCGTGCTGCTGCCGTTCCACCGCGACAGCGGGTTCGGCATCACCAAGCAGGGCGGCGACCCCTGCCACCACCTCACTCCGGCGGACCGGTGCGACATCCACGCGACGCTGCGCGAGGACGGCTGGCCGGGCTGCACGGCGTTCGACTGCTTCGGCGCCGGGCAGCACGTCTCGCAGGTGACGTACGGCGGGGTGTCGTGGCGCGAGCTGGGTGACCTCGGCGAGATGGCCGCCGTGCTGTCGGTGGTGCGGCAGCTGCACGAGATGCTCGCCCACCTCACCGAGGTGCAGCGCCGCTCCCCGTCCGCCGACGCCTCGGCGATGCGCGACGAGCTGCTCGCCCTCACCCACGCCGACCCGACGACCCTGCTCACCGCCGACCTGGAGGAGGTCCGCGGCCGGGTCAGCCCGGCGCTGCAGCAGGCCGCGGTCCGGCTGCACGGCCCGGGCCGGCCGATGCCGTACGACCTCGCGGGCGCCGACCTGCACGGCGAGGACCTGGTGCGCGCCGACTTCCGGGGGTCGCTGCTGATCGCCGCGGACCTGCGGGGGGCGGACCTGACGCGGGCCGACCTGCTGGGCGCGGACCTGCGCGACGCCGACGTCCGCGGCGCGCTGCTGGCCGACACCTGGTTCCTGAGCCAGGCACAGCTCAACACCGCGCGCGGCGACGCGGCGACGACGCTCCCGGAGCACCTGGCGCGGCCCGACCACTGGGGCTGAACCGGCGCCGGTCAGAGCCGGACCCGGAACCCGGTGTGGTCGAGCACCGGCGACTCCTCGACCCGGCCGCCCGCCTCGAGGTGGTCGGCCTGCGCGTCGAGCTCGTCGGCCACCGCGTGGTGGGCGGGCGGCGCCCACAGCCGGATCTCGTCCGCGAGCAGCCGCAGCACCGGTGCTGGCTGGGACCGCGGGCCGCGCTCGTCGTCGGCGACCACCGGGACGTGGATCGACCGCCACCGGCCGCGGCTGCGCGCCTGCAGCCAGATCATCCCCTGGTGGTTGCTGCGGAACCGGAGCACGGTCGTCTCCGCCCACACGACCTGCCAGTGGACGAGGTGGGCCCGCCGGTGCAGCAGCCGGCCGTGGGTGGTGTCGAGCCAGCTGTCGAGGTTGAGGAACGAGCCGAACACCACGGCGAACAGGGCGAGCAGCCCCAGCGCCCACGGCCGGGTCTCGGGGTCCGGCAGGTACCACGCGCAGGTGGCGACGACGGCGAGGACCCAGGAGGCCATCCAGAGCCGCCAGCCCCACTCGGCACGTCCTCGCCCGGGCATCCGGCCGACGTGGATGAGGTCATCCGACATGGCGCGCCCCGGGACCGGCGAGTGTCGCGAGCGCCTCGGCCAGGACCCGGCGCGCGTCGTCGGGCGCGACCGGGTCGCCGTACGGCGTGGTCCGGCCCGGACGCAGCGACCAGGTGCCGCCGGGGCCCGACACCCAGGCCAGCCGACGGGTCTGCCGGGCGGAGCGCAGCTCGAGGTCTGCGCGCAGCCAGTCGGTCTCCGACTCCGGGCCCGCTCCGCCCGGCCCGGTCGCCGAGGGATGGAGCACCGCCGCGGCCACGAGGGTGGGGAGCATGGCCGCGGCGGTGAGCGCGAAGTGGTGGACGCCGTCGTCGCCGACCTGCTCGAGCAGGACGACGTCGCCGACGAGGTGGGCGTACCAGTGGTCGGACGCGGCCGGTGCGACCCGGGCGACGGCGACGACCGCCGCCGCGGACTGCCGGAGCACCAGGACCGAGCGGAGATCGCGGCGCAGGTCGGAGCGGGACCGGGAGTCGGGGTCGAGCAGCCGCCGGGCGACCAGCGACGCCCGCGCGTCGCGGGCGCTCGCGGCCCGCTGGTCGCCGTCGAGCCCGGCCCACACCGGCATCACCGGTCGCGGGCCGACGCGGCTGCGCGGCCGGGACAGCACCGCCAGCTCGGCGTCGGTCAGGGTCCCGACCGGGACCGACTGCGTGGTCATCGCACCGCCTCGATCCCGCTGGCGAGCCCGGACCCGGCGTCGGCGAGCCGGTCCCCCGCCCAGGCGGCCGCGTCGTGCAGCTCCTCGACGGTCTCCACCCGCTGCTCGATCGACCACGCCTGCGCGGACTCCCAGGCGTCCTCGACCTGGTCCCAGTGGTCGACGGCGTAGTTGCCGGCGGTCCAGGCGCCGTACGCGATCACCGCCACGCCGCCTGCGACGACGACGGCCGGCGCGAGCGCCGCTCCCGCCATCACGATCCCTGCCCCGACCGCCCCCGCGGCGCCGAAGCCGCGGGTGGCCCAGCCGCGGGCGCCGTCGTAGCCGCCTCCGGTGACCACGTCGGCGGCACCCGCCAGGGCGGTGCCTGCCATCGAGGCCCGCCCGGCCACCCGGAGCAGCGGGTTGCTCGAGGTGCCGTAGGCGAACGCGCGCCGGGCGTCCTCGAGCACCGGACGCGGCGCCCCCTGCCGCGCCAGGTCGGCGTAGTGGTGCAGCCGCCGGCTGTCGGTGACGAGCGCGCGGGTGTCGCTCGCGGCCCGGGCGACGACGACCGCTCCGCCGGCGGTGCCGAGCGCGGCGACGTGGTCGCCGCCGAGCAGGTGCGTACGGGCCTGGTGGGCGGCGACCAGCGACGGCAGCGTCTCGGGGAACTCGAGCCCGGTCACGCTGTCCGCGACCGCCTCGTCGGTGGCCACCACGGCCACCAGCGCCGCGGCGACCTCGAGCTCGTGGCCGGCCCGCAGCTCCTCGATCCGGGCCGCCTCGGCGAGCTGCTCGGGAGCGACGGTCCAGCCGAGCCGCTCCACGGGCGGGACGTCGTCCGGCGGCAGCGGCGCCGGGGGCGCGCCCACCCGGCCGTCGTCGGCCACCGTGAAGCCCGCGGCCCGGGCGCGGCCGACCGCGACCAGCAACGCCTCGCGTGCCCGGCCGATGCTCTCTGCACCGGCGACCAGGACGGCCGCCGCCCCGGTCAGCGCCTCGGCCAGCGCCTCGCCGCGACGGGCCTCCTGGTCGGCTCGACTGGCCGCTGTGGTCGCCCAGACGCCGCCGGCGTCGTCGACCGCGTCACCGAGGTGGCGTCGTACGTCGTGGGCGTCGTCGTCGAGCGAGGCGGCCGCGGCGACCAGCCGGTCGGCGACCGCGGCCAGCTCGCCGGGCCGCCACCCGGTCACGGCGGACACCGTCGGCGCGGTCACGGGGCACCCCGTCCGAACGTCCCCGCCACCGCCTGGTCGGTCGTGGCCGCGTCGCGGGCGACCCGGCGGGCGTCCTCGCAGAGGCCGAGCAGGTGGTCGACCCAGCTGTCGATCGCCGCGTCGAGCCCGGCGGCGGTCCAGCGGCACGCGGCGGCAGTGGCCGAACCGGGCAGCGCACTGTCGACCGCACCGTACGGGCCGGCCACGTCGAGGCACGCCAGCGACGCGGCGACGGCGTCGATGCGGCGGCCGGCCTCGTCGAGGGCGTAGGGGTCGAGTGCGAACACGGCCCCAGTCCTACTCCGTCGCGTCCGCCCCCACACCCGCTCCTCCACAGCCCCGTGATTCCACGCTCGGCGCTGTGCACCCGACGCGCATCGTCCACCTCGCGCCGCTCGGAGGTCGAGCCTCGAGACCCGCACCCGGGTGGGGCGGCGACCACCACGACATGGGGCCCCGCCCCAGGTTCCGGGGTCTCGAGGCTCGTCGCTTGGTAGTCCGCCTCACGCCCCTCGGAGGTTGAGGCGCGAAGGCCGCCAAGGCCTGAGCCTCGAAACCCCCGCACCCAGGTGGGGCAGCGACCACCACGACATCGGGCCCTGCCCCAGGTTCCGGGGTTTCGAGGCTCGTCGCTGGCGCTCCTCGCACCTCAACCTCCGGCCAGCTGCGGGCCTCGGAGGTTGAGGCGCGAAGGCCGCCAAGGCCTGAGCCTCGAAACCCCCGCACCCAGGTGGGGCGGCGACCACCACCACGCCAGGCCCTGCGACGAAAGGGTCAGAAGCCGCGGCGCCAGACCACGACGGACTGGGCGGGGTCGGGCGGGCGGAGGACGGGGAGCCGGTCGGCGGGCGGGCGCGCGCTCAGCGACATCCGCAGCGCCTCCCGGGTGGCTTCCAGCTCGGCGGCGAGCTCGGCGTTGCGCAGCTGCAGCGCCTCGACCTGGTGCTCGAGCTGCAGCAGCCGGCGTACGCCCTCGACGCCGACGCCGGCGGAGGTGAGCTCGGCGATCGAGCGGAGCTTCTCGATGTCGCGGTGGGAGTAGCGGCGGCCGCCGCCCACGGTGCGTCCGGGCGTGATCAGCCCCATCCGCTCGTACGCGCGCAGCGTCTGCGGGTGCAGCCCGGAGAGCTCGGCGGCCACCGAGATGACGTAGACGGCGACCTCGGGGCCGGGGTGCTGCACCATCACGCGCCGTCCTCGAACAGGCCGGCCCGCAGCTTCTGGCCGCCGGTGGCGGCGCGGTAGGCCTCGACGGCCTCGCGGGTCGCCTGGTCGAGCACCGCCGGGACCTGCACCTCGACCGTCGCGAGCAGGTCGCCGACCGTCCCGTCGGTGCGGCGCGCGCCCTTGCCGCGCACCCGGAAGGTACGGCCGTTGGGGGTGCCGGGCGGCAGCTTGAGGGTCACCGAGGACCCGGCCAGCGTCGGCACCTTGACCTCGGCGCCCAGCGCGGCCTCGTCGAAGGAGACCGGGACGGTGAGCGTGAGGTTGTCGCCCGTACGACCGAAGACGCGGTGCGGGCGCACCTTGACGTGGACGAACAGGTCGCCGGCGGGTCCGCCGTTCTCGCCCGCGCCACCCTTGCCCTTGAGCCGGATCTTCTGGCCGTCCTTGACCCCGGCCGGGATCCGGGCCTGGATCGTGCGCGCCGACATCCCGCGCCCGGAGCCGTGGCAGGTCGGGCAGGGCTCGTCGTAGACCAGCTGCCGGCCGCCGCAGGCGGGGCAGGTCTCGTTCATCGCGAACCCACCGCCGGTCGACACGACCACGAACCCGGCGCCCTCGCACTCGGTGCAGATGTGGGGAGTGGTGCCGGGCTTGCCGCCGGTGCCGGAGCAGGACGGGCACGGCGAGTCGGACGTCAGCCGCAGCGAGATGGTCACGCCCTCGAGCGCCTCGGTGAAGCCGATCGTCGCCGTGGTCTCGACGTCGCCGCCCCGGCGCGGCCGCGACTGCGTCTGGGTCCGTCCACGCGACCCGAACAGGTCGCCGAACATGTCGCCCAGCCCGCCGCCACCACGCGCGGCGCGGTCGCCGAACAGGTCGCTCACGTCGAAGCCGGCCCCGCCGGCGCCGGGGTTGAAGCCGCCCTGCGGGAAGCCGAAGCCGCCTGCGGCGTACGCCGAGCGGACCTCGTCGTACTTCTTGCGCTTCTCGGGGTCGCCGATGACGTCGTACGCCTCGGCCACCTGCTTGAAGCGGTCGTGCTTGGCCGAGTCGCCGGGGTTGGAGTCGGGGTGGTTCGCGCGCGCCAGCGTCCGGTAGGCCTTCTTGATGTCGGCCGCGCCGGCGTCCTTGGCGACACCGAGGACCTGGTAGAAGTCCTTGGTCGCCCAGTCGGCGCGCACGCCCTCGTCGGTGCTCAACGCTCCCCCTCCTCCCGGGACAGTGTCGTCGTTCGTGTTACGGGGTTACGAGGCTCGGCCCCAGCGGGCCTGGCACCTCAACCTCCGGAGACCGGGTCGACCACCAGCACCTGCGCGGCCCGCACCACCCGGTCACCGATCCGGTAGCCGGCCTTGGCGACGACCTTGCAGGTGGTCACCTCGACGTCGGGATCCTCCCCGATGTGGGAGAGCGCCTCGTGGAGGTTGGGGTCGAACGGCTCGCCGGGCGCGCCGAACTTGGTCAGCCCGAGGCTGGTCACGACCCGCTCCAGCTGCTCGGCCACCGCACGGAACCCCTCGTCGAGGTCCCCGTGCTCGCGGGCCCGGTCGACGGTGTCGAGCACGTCGATGATCGGCACCAGGACCTGGTAGCGGGCGTTCTCGGCCAGCTTCTCCCGGTCGCGCTCGACCCGGCGCTTGTAGTTGACGAACTCCGCCTGCAGCCGCTGCAGGTCGGCGAGCCGCTCCGCGGACTCCATCCGTACGACGGCCAGCTCGTCGCCGGCCGCCTGGTCCTGCGGGGCCGCCTCGTCGGTGCCGGCGGTCTCGACGGCCTCGTCCTCGGCGCCCTCGCCGGCCGGGGCCGGGGCCCCCTCCTCGCGGAGGGGAGCCTCGACCTCGGTCTCGTCGGACATCTCGCCGGCGCCCTCGCCGAACCCGTCACCGAACCCCTGGGGGCCTGCGGTCACTTGGACTCACCCTCGGTGCCGTCGGCAGAGTCGCCCGTCTCGTCGGACTCGTCGACGATCTCGGCGTCGACGACGTCGTCGTCGGCCTCGCCGGTCGCCTCGCTGGTGCCCCCGGCCGCGGCCTGCTCGGCCTCGGCGGCGGCGTACATCGCGGCGCCCATCTTCTGGCTGGACTCGTCGAGCTTGGTGACGCCGGCGCGGATCTCCTCGGCGGAGGCGTCCTCCTGCTCGAGGGTCTTCTTCAGCGCGTCGATGTCGGCCTGCACCTCGGTCCGGACGTCCTCGGGCACCTTCTCGGTGTTCTCCTCGAGGAACTTCTCGGTGGAGTAGACCTTGGAGTCGGCGAGGTTGCGGGTCTCGACCGCGTCGCGCCGCTTGGCGTCCTCCTCGGCGTACTGCTCGGCCTCCTTGACCATCCGGTCGATCTCGTCCTTGGACAGCGCCGAGCCGCCGGAGATGGTCATCGACTGCTCGCGGCCGGACGCCTGGTCCTTGGCGGAGACGTGGACGATGCCGTTGGCGTCGATGTCGAAGGTGACCTCGATCTTCGGCAGGCCACGCGGCGCCGGGGGCAGCCCGGTCAGGTCGAAGTTGCCGAGGGGCTGGTTCTGGGCCCACATCTGGCGCTCGCCCTGGGCGACCTTGATCTCGACCGACGGCTGGTTGTCGTCGGCGGTGGTGAAGATCTCCGAGCGCTTGGTCGGGATCGTGGTGTTGCGCTCGATCAGCGTGGTCATCACGCCGCCCTTGGTCTCGATGCCGAGCGAGAGCGGGGTGACGTCGAGCAGCAGCACGTCCTTGACCTCGCCCTTGAGGACGCCGGCCTGGAGCGCGGCGCCGACCGCGACGACCTCGTCGGGGTTGACGCCCTTGTTGGGCTCCTTGCCGCCGAGCAGCTCCTTGACCAGCTCGGTGACGGCCGGCATCCGGGTGGAGCCGCCGACCAGCACGACGTGGTCGATGTTGGCGATCGCGACGCCGCCGTCCTTGAGCACCGACTGGAACGGCGCCTTGGTGCGGTCGAGCAGGTCGCTGGTCATCTTCTGGAACTCGGCGCGGGTCAGCTTCTCCTCGAAGTGGAGCGGGCCGGACTCGCCGTGGGTGATGTACGGCAGGTGGACCGTGGTCTCGCTGGAGCTCGACAGCTCGATCTTCGCCTTCTCGGCGGCCTCCTGGAGGCGCTGCTTGGCGATCTTGTCGGCGCTCAGGTCGACGCCGTTGCCCATCTTGAACTTGTCGACCATCCAGTCGACGACGCGGGCGTCCCAGTCGTCACCACCGAGGTGGTTGTCGCCGGAGGTCGCCTTGACCTCGACGACGCCCTCGCCGATCTCGAGCAGGGACACGTCGAAGGTGCCGCCACCGAGGTCGAAGACGAGGATCGTCTGGTCGTCGCCCTTGTCCAGGCCGTACGCCAGCGCGGCGGCGGTCGGCTCGTTGACGATGCGCGACACGGTGAGGCCCGCGATCTCGCCGGCCTCCTTGGTGGCCTGGCGCTGCGCGTCGGAGAAGTACGCCGGCACGGTGATGACCGCGTCGGTGACCGTCTCACCGAGGTAGGCCTCGGCGTCGCGCTTGAGCTTCTGGAGCACGAACGCGCTGATCTGCTGGGGCGTGAAGTCCTTGTCGTCGACCTTCACGTCCCAGTCGGTGCCCATGTGGCGCTTGACCGAGCGGATGGTGCGGTCGACGTTGGTGACCGCCTGCCGCTTGGCCACCTCGCCGACGAGCACCTCGCCGGACTTGGCGAAGGCCACGACGGACGGGGTGGTGCGGGCGCCCTCCGCGTTGGCGATGACGGTGGGTTCTCCACCTTCGAGGACGGCGACGACGGAGTTCGTCGTCCCGAGGTCGATACCGACGGCACGAGCCATGGTTGTACGTCCTTCCGATGCTGCGGCCCGGGTTCCCGGGGCCGATCTGCGTGGGTCTTGTAGGGGGGTCCATGAAGTTGAGTGCTGATGGCTCAACTTATGTACGTGACCGTAACGCAGGGGTGGTGAGGAGTTGTTCCCGGGGCGACGCACCCGATCCGGACGACCCGTACCCGAATTCCACAGTCGGGCAACAGTCCCGCCGCGCCCCTCGTCACCGGGCGACCCGGGGCCCTAGCATGACGCCGACGGTCGTGGGGACCGTCCGGCGTCGGGGGGCGCTGCTTCAGTGGGGGTTCAACCATGGGGACCAACCGGTCACGGCTGTCTGCTGTGCCCATCGCACTCGCCACGCTCGCCGCCGGGATGGTGGTGACGCTCGGTGCCGCGCCGGCCCAGGCCGGCTGGACCGACGTCGGCGCGATGACGCACTTCCGCATCTGCAAGGAGGCCACGCCGTCGGCGAAGGGCTGGATCTTCCTCAGCCGGGCGCGCAAGCGGGCCGGCACCGAGGACGCCCGCGCCGGGGTGACGCTCCACGTCGCCGGGAAGCGCCGCCAGCACTGGTCCTCCGGCTGGCTGAAGGACCGCGAGGTCGAGCGCGGCTGGGCCCGCTACCAGCGCGCCGGACGGGTGCGCGTCCACGTGTGGCAGGAGGCGGGCGACCGCGACTCCGGCATCGGCACCGCCCTCGAGCGCGAGGTGCTCCGGCCCCGCCAGATCGAGCGCTGCGGCTGACGTCCGGGGAATACTCCGACGCCGTCGCGTGATGCACGGGGTATGACTGGTACGACTGTTCCGACCATCACCCTCCACGACGGGACGACCATCCCCCAGCTCGGGTTCGGCGTCTTCCAGGTGCCGCCCGAGGACACCGCGAAGGCGGTCACGCAGGCGTTCGAGGTGGGCTACCGCCACATCGACACCGCCCAGATGTACGGCAACGAGGCCGGGGTCGGCGAGGCGCTCGCCGCTTCCGGGCTGCCGCGCGACGAGGTCTACGTGACCTCCAAGCTCAACAACGGCTTCCACCGGCCCGCCGACGCCCGTCGCAGCTTCGAGGAGACGCTGCAGAAGCTGCGGCTCGACCGGATCGACCTGTTCCTGGTCCACTGGCCGCTGCCGACCCGCTACGACGGCGACTTCGTCTCCACCTGGGAGACCCTCGCCGAGTTCGTCGCCGAGGGCCGCGCCGCCTCGGTGGGCGTGTCCAACTTCCAGCCCGCCCACCTCGACCGGATCGTCGCCGAGACCGGCGTGGTCCCCGTGGTCAACCAGGTGGAGGTGCACCCGTACTTCCACAACGAGGAGGTCCGCGCCGCCAACGCCCGTCACGGCGTCGCGACCGAGGCCTGGTCGCCGATCGCGCAGGGCGCCGTGCTCGACGACGAGACGATCGTCGGTGTCGCCGACGAGGTCGGCGCGACCCCGTCGCAGGTGACGCTGCGGTGGCACCTGCAGCGCGGCGACATCGTGTTCCCGAAGTCGACGAAGCCGGAGCGGATGCGGGAGAACTTCGGCGCGCTCGACATCGAGCTCAGCGACGTCCAGATGAAGGCGCTCGACGGGCTGGACCGGGGCGAGGACGGCCGCAACGGCCCGAACCCGGACCAGTTCGACTACATCCCCGACTGACACCGGGGCCGTACGTGACACGTCCCGGCCGGGCAGCTGCCCGGCCGGGACGTCGTCGTAGGTGGGGAGCGGTCAGCAGCGGATGACGTCATTCGCCGAGAGCCCGAACGTGGACGACCCGCCGCCCGCCGTCTCCACGCTGGTGAGGAACTGCCAGCGGTGCGCGCCACGGGGCACCCGCACGGACCCGACCTCCGAGGTGCTGTGCGCCGGAGTCCGGCCGCTGCGCCAGTGGCGCTCGGTGCGATGCTCGCCACGGAACACGCGGAGGGCGCCCTGTGCGGCACCCTCGCCGGCCCTCACCCGGAGCTTGATCCGCCACGCGTCGCCCGCGACCGGCACCTTGCAGGCCTGCAGCTTGCTGTGGCCGATCCGGTCGAGCGTGCTCCAGTCGTCCGCGGCGACGGCCGGACCGGCCGCCGCCAGCGAGAGGGCGAGGGCAGCGGCGGCGAGGCCCGCCGTACGACAGGTGCGTCGCATCGTGGTTCCTTTCGTCAGCAGCCGCGGATGGAGCCGGGGCCGCGCTCACCACCGCCGCCGAGCTGGTCGGCGCTGAGCGAGAAGGACACCCTCCAGGCAGAGCCGAGGCCCATCGTCACCGAACCCACCGAGGAGGTGTCGCCGCGACCCACCCAGCCGCTGGCCCAGCGGCTGTCGGTCGCGTTGCCGCTCTCGTAGACACGGGCGGTGCTCTTGACCCGGTAGTCGTTGCCGTTCTTGACCCGGAGCTTGACCTTCCAGGCGTCGCCGCCGTCCGCGGACACCTTGCAGGCCTGGAGCTTGGCGTCATCCAGTCGGTCGAGCGTGCCCCAGTCGTTGGCGGCGGCGGCGGGGGCGGCCGCGGCGAGGGTGGCGGCGAGACCGAGGGCGGCGAGGCCGGCCGTCCGGGCAGCGAGGCGTCCGGTGAGCAGCATGGTTCTCCTGGGGAGTGTCGGGGGTGGCGCCGAGTGGCGCCGCGCCACTGTAGGCAGGCCGCGACCCCGCCCGTGGCGGAATCGGCGGACCCGTCCCGCAGCCCGCAGAATGTGCCGGTGCCCACCCCGTCCGAGCCGTTCCGGCTGCGCGACATCGCGCTCGTCGCGTACGGGCCGACGCTGGTGGTCTCGATCGGCCACGGGGCGGTGCTGCCCGTCACCGCGCTGCGTGCGCGCGAGCTCGGCGCCGACGTCGGCACCGCCGCCCTGGTCGTGGCGATGCTCGGCGTCGGGATGCTGCTCGCCTCGCTCCCCTCCGGAGCGGTGGTGGCACGGGTGGGCGAGCGTACGGCGCTGGTGCTGGCCGGGCTGCTCGACGCGGTCGCCATGGTCGCCGGTGCGCTGACCGGGTCGGTCGCGGGCCTGGCCGCGGCGGTCGCGGTGAGCGGGGCGGCGTACAGCATGTTCCTGATCTCGCGGCAGGGCTTCATGATCGAGGCGGTCCCCGAGGGGTTCCGGGCCCGGGCGCTGTCGACGATGGGCGGCGCGTTCCGCATCGGGGTGTTCGTGGGGCCGCTGCTCGGGGCCGGCGTGATCCGGCTGGCCGGGATCCCCGGCGTGTTCTGGGTGGCGGCGGCGCTCTCGCTCGCCGCGGCCTCGATGGCGCGGCTGATGCCCGACCTCGGGGCGGAGAGCCGGGCGCGGGAGCAGGCGGCCGGCCACGCGTCGGTGTGGTCGGTGCTGGTCCGGCACCGGCGGACGTACCTGACGCTGGGCGTGGCCGTCGTCGTGCTCGGCGCCTCCCGCTCGGTCCGCACCGTGCTGCTCCCGCTGTGGTCGGAGCAGGTCGGGCTCTCGGCCGCCACGACGTCGCTGGTCTTCGCGCTCGCGGCGGCCGTCGACACCGCGCTGTTCTACCCGGGCGGCTGGGTGATGGACCGCTACGGGCGCGCCGTGGTCGCGGTGCCGGTGGTGCTGTCGGTGGCCGTCGCCTGCCTGCTGCTGCCGCTCGCCTCCGGCGTCCTGGGCGTGGCCGCGGTGATGATGCTGATCGCGGCCGGCAACGGGCTGGGGTCCGGCATCGTGATGACGATCGGCGCCGACACCGCCCCGGTCCGCGGTCGCTCGCAGTTCCTCGGTGGCTGGCGGCTGTGCGGCGACCTCGGCGTCTCGGGCGGGCCGCTGCTCGTGGGCGCGGTCGCCGCGGTCGCCCCGCTCGCGACCGCCTCGGTCGTGGTCGGCGTGCTGGCGCTCGGCGGCACCGTGTGGGTCGGCTACTGGACCGCGCGGCTGGACCGCGCCCGGGCGGTCAGCCGGTGATGGTGACCTTGACCTCGTTGGAGGGCTTGCCGGTGTCGGTGTCGACGACGCGGAACCGCTGCGGGCCGGGCTGGCCGGTCTGGACGTACGTCGCGAACGTGCCGTCGCTCACCGAGATCGGCGACGCCGGGAAGTCGACCCAGGCCCCGCCCTCGTACCGCTGCACCTGCAGGATCGCGCCCTCGCCGCCGGGGTAGACCCCCGTGAGGTCGATGTCCTGCATCGGGCCGACGCTGTTCTGCGCCGCCTGCAGCGAGATCTGCTCCTTCTCGGGCTTCGCCGACGAGGACTCCTCCGAGGGCTCCTCGGAGCCGTTGCTCTTCGGCGCCTGCCGGCCCGGGTCCAGCGTGATCAGCGGGCCGTCGTCGGCCCTGGTGGTCTCGGGCTTGGGGAGGTAGAGCGAGGCCTCCTCCTGGGTGCCGCCCGTGGGGCTGCCGCTGCCGTCGAGACCGGCCACCTTGGCGCCCGCGATCGCGACCACCCCGGCGATGATGCCGACGACCACGGCGACGCCGACCAGCGCCAGCAGCCCGAAGGCCACGGGGTGCTCGCCGCGCTCCTCGCGCTCGGGTCCGTCGGTCACGCGCCCATTGTCACGGACTCGGCCATGCGGACCAAACGCCGACCACCCGCTGGCGCCCTCCCGCCTCAGTCCAGGGGCTCACCGGCCGCGCGGCGCACCTCCCGCTCGGCCACGGCGTGCACGTCGGTGCGGGAGTCGTACCCCCAGAAGTCGCGCAGCGCCACCGCCGTCGCGGCCACCCCGACGACGCACGCCACGCCGCCGCTCACGATCGCGCCGCGCACCGACCACAGGTCGGCCACCGCGCCGGCGCGCACCTGGCCCGCCAGCGGCCCGACGGAGTACGACAGCATCTCGATGCCGGCGAGCCGACCGCGCATCGCCTCGGGGATGGTCTGGTTCCAGACCGTCTGCCGGAAGATTCCGGAGATCATGTCGGCGACCCCGGAGAGCACCAGGAACAGCGCCACCAGCCAGATCCCCGGCATCAGCCCGGCGAGCGCGATGGTGGCGCCGTACGCCGCGGCGGCGAGCACGATCGCGCGGCCGTGGTGGTGGACGCGGACGGTCCAGCCGCTGGTGACGGTGGCGAGCATCGCGCCGACCGTCTCGGCCGAGTAGAGCAGGCCGAGCAGCTCGGGCCGGTGGAAGACCTCCTCCACCAGCGCCGGGAACAGCACGACCGGCATCGCGAGGAACATCGCCGCGATGTCGACGAGGTAGGTGCCGAGCAGGTCGCGCCGGCGCACCGCGTAGCCGAGGCTGTCGCGGATCCCCTGCAGGCTCGGGGGCGTCGTCTGCTCCCGGTGCGGGTAGGGCCGCATCGCGAGGTAGAGCACGGTCGCCACCACCAGCCCGACCACGTCGACCACGAAGCACCAGCCGAGGCCGACGTACGCGATCAGCAGCCCGCCGATGGCCGGCCCCACGAGCACGCCCGCCTGCATCCCGAACCCGAACAGCGCGTTGGCCGCGGTGATCTGGTCGAGGCGTACGGTGCGCGGCATCAGCGCCTCCCGGCTGGGCCGCTGCAGCGCCGAGGAGGCCGACAGCAGCACCGCCAGCGCGAAGATCAGCCACAGGCTGGGCCGGGCCGCGAACGCGTTGACCGCCAGCGCCGACGTCAGCAGCACCTGCGCGACGCCGCACCCGACCAGCAGCCGGCGCCGGTCGACGTGGTCGGCCAGGGCGCCGCCCCAGAGCCCGAAGACCAGGATCGGCACCAGCTCGGCGATGCCGATCGCGCCGACGGCCAGGTTGGAGCCGGTCAGCCGGTAGACCTGGAACGGGATGGCGACGTACGACACCATGCCGCCGAGGTAGAAGACGGTGCCGGCGACGAGCAGCAGCCGGAAGTCACGGGACTCGCGCAGCGGCGAGACGTCCATCCGTACGGCGCGCAGCCGGTCCCGCCAGGTCACGATTCCTCATGCTGGCACCGCGGGGCGCCACGGTCACCCGAGTTTGCTCAGGCGCTGACCCGGACCCGCGCGCCGTGGCGCGGCACGCTGGTGATGTTGCGGACCTTGGGGACGTCGCGCTGCACGGTCTCCACGCCGTACGCCGTGAGCACCTCGCGCAGCACCGCCACCCCCTCCATCAACGAGAACCCGGCGCCGATGCAGCGTCGGACGCCACCGCCGAAGGGGATCCAGGTGTTGGTGGGCGGGCTCTGGCCGGCGAACCGCTCCGGTCGGAACACCTCGGGGTCCGCGTGGTTGTCCTCGCGGCTGTGGGCGATCAGGATCGAGGGCCCGACCGTGACGCCGGCCGGCAGGTCGAGGCCGCCGATCGTGGCGGGCTGCTGGAGGGTGCGGACCACCATCGGGATCACGGGGTGCAGCCGCATCGACTCCTTGAGCAGCGCCTCCAGCCAGGCGTCGTCGCCGTCGCGGGCGGCGGTCCGGGCGCGCTCGAGCTGGGCGCTGTCCTGGCCCAGCTCGACCAGCGTCCACGCCAGCGCCGAGGCGGTGGTCTCGTGGCCGGCGAGCAGCAGCGTCACCAGCTGGTCGCGCAGCTCGGTGTCGTCGAGCTGGTCGCCGCCGTCGTCGACCCGGATCAGCTGCGACAGCACGTCGGTCCGGTCGGCGAGGTCGGGGGCCTGCCGCCGCTCGCGGATCTCGGCGAGCATCAGCCGGTCGAGGGCGTACGCGTTGTCGACGGTGGCCTTCCACCGGCCGAAGCGCTGCAGGAACGGGTAGCCCCAGCCGAGCAGCACGCTCGGGCCGACGTCGACGGTGCGGTTGACCCGCGGTCGCAGCGCTGCGAGCCGGGACTCGTCGGTCACGCCGAAGACGACGCGGAGGATCACCTCGAGGGTGAGCCGGTTCATCCGGTCCAGGGAGCGGAAGACCTCGCCCTCGCGCCAGGTCGCGACCTCGGCGCGGGCGACGTCGGTGACCAGCCCCTGGTAGCCGCGCAGCGCGTGGCCGTTGAACGCCGGCATCAGCAGCTTGCGCGCCCGCTTGTGCTCGACGGAGTCCTGGAGCAGCAGCGAGTGCTCGCCCATGATCGGGCCGAGGATGGCGTTGCCCTTGCCGGCGTGGAACACCTCGGGGTCGCCGGCGAAGATCTCCTTGGCGTGCTCGGGCCGCGTGAACAGCACCAGCGGCCGGCCCCTGGGGAGGATCCGGACGGTGAAGACGTCGCCGTACCTCTTGTGCAGCCACGGCACGAACTGGTGCCGGAAGCGGAGCAGCGCGACGCTCTGCAGGATGAGTGGCCACCGCGGCCCGGGCGGGAGCCCCGACTCGTCGACCGGGGCGGGGCCGTCGCCCCCGAACGGCCGCATCCGGGCGAACCGCTGCTCGGTGATCCGGCTGACGTCCTCGTCCAGGGTGGCCATCTGGACATACTACGAGTATGTGACCGGGTGGCAACCCCCGCGCGTACGCCGGACGACGCCGCGCCCGTCGCGGGCCGGTCGCCCGAACCTGGTGGGCGAGTCCGTCACCTGGCGGAGCACATTTCGGCCGCCAGGTGACGGTTTCCCCGCTCGAGCGGGGAAACCGACACGACGTCAGCCACGCACGAAGGCCGCGATCCCCTCGGCCTCGCGGACCCGCGACGCGTCGTGCAGGTAGGGCATGTGGCCGGTCTCGAACCAGGCGTGCTCGATCCGCTCCCGCTGCGCGGGGGTGAGCCGCAGGTGGGCGACCATGTCCTGGGCCGCCCCGAACGGCGTCGCGAGGTCGTAGTAGCCGTACTCCACCCGCACCCGCAGGTGGGGGTTGGCGCGCATCAGCCGCTCCAGCTTGTCCGAGACGTTGATCGGCCGGCCCTCGAACTCCTGGTAGGACCACTCCTTGACCTGGTTGGCGAACACCTCGTACGGCAGGTCGAGGTCGCTGCCCAGCTCGGCGCGCAGGTAGTGGTGCATCACCGCGGCGTACGGCCCGACGATCGCGTCGATCGAGGGGTCGGCGTCCCACATCTCCGCGTTGCCGAAGTGCAGCGGGCCGGTGAACCGGCCGTCGATCCGGCCGACGGCCAGCCCCTGGTCGCGCAGCAGCTCGGTGCAGAACCGGACGTGCTCGATCCGCAGGTCGGCGCGGTCCACGTACGCCTCCGAGAGCCCGGTGAGCCGGGCGACGGTGGCCACGACGTCGCGCCGCTCGTCGGCGGTGAGCCGCGTGCCCTGGCTGAGCGCCCAGCGGTACTGGTCGACGCTGTAGAGCTGCGCCTCCGTCACGACCTCGGTGAGCGAGCGCCCCTCGTGGCGGCCGTGGAAGTGGGCGATCGCGGCGTACGTCGGCAGGAAGTTGGCGCACGCCTCGTCGCTGCGGTGGTAGCTGAAGTCCTGGGAGCCGAAGTCGAGCACGCTCGAGACCAGCACCAGGCCGTTGAAGGCCATCATGTGCGTGCTCCAGAGCCGCTCGGCCACGGCGACCGCCCGGACCGTGCCGTAGGACTCGCCGAGGAGGTACTTCGGCGACATCCAGCGGTCCTCGCGGGTGCACCAGAGCCGGATCATCTCGGCGACCTGCTCCACGTCCTTGCCGAAGCCGTGGTAGTCCTTCGCCTTGCCGCCCTCGACGGCGCGGGTGTGCCCGGTGGACATCGGGTCGATGAAGACCAGGTCGGCGTCGCGCAGCAGCGTCTCGGCGTTGTCGACCATCCCGTACGGCGGCGGGGCCAGGTCGCCGACGTCACCCATGTCGACCCGGCGCGGGCCGAGCAGCCCGAGGTGCAGCCACACCGAGGCCGACCCGGGTCCGCCGTTGAAGACGAAGCAGACCGGGCGCTCGGTCACGTCGCCCCCGTCGAGGGTGTAGGCGGTGACCGCCATCTCCGCCCGCGGCTTCCAGCCGGTGAACACGTCGTTCTCGTAGACCTCCTCGCGAAGCACGATCCGGCCGGTGCGGGCGGTGTACGCGATCTCGCCCTCCGGGAGGTCGAGCACGTGGCTGGTCTCGACGAGCTGGTCGATCGGCTCGGGCTTCTTCTCAGGGGTCTCGGGGGCCGAGGCCTTCGCCTCCCCCGCGGGCTGGTCGGTCATGGCGACCAACCTAAGGGACCGTCTGCTCCCGGCGCACCGCCAGCACATCGTGCTGCGGCACCGCGTTGGCACGGAGCGCCTGGCAGGTGAGCCGGAACCGCTCCTCGCCCACGACCGTCCGCACGGTGACCCTCCAGACCGCCCCGCCGACCTCGAACTGCACCTCGCGCTCGTCGCCGGAGCGACGCTGGCCCACGAGCCGTACCGCGTCGAGCCGGGTCTCGCCGAGCCGGCGGCGCAGCGCCACCTCGGCCGCCTGCACCGGCATCGGGTACGACGACCGGCCGCGCAGGTGGTCGAGGTCGAGCTGGCCGGCGAGGTGGCCGCCGGCGACGGCGACCGCGGTCACCGCGTCGAGCCGGCCGTAGTAGAGGCCGTGCGGGAGGAAGAGCGCGTTGCCGGCGAAGCGGTCGCCCCCGACGTGGGAGATCTCCCAGGTCTCGTCGGGGTGGGCGGCCGCGAGGGCGGCCGCCACCGGGCGGCCGCGCTCGGCGCAGCACGCGTCGTGGCGGCCGTGCGTGCACACGCACAGCAGGGTCTCCCCGGTCGGCTCCAGCCCGGGAGACCGTCCGGCGCCGAGCGAGGCCAGGTCGAGGTCGAGCAGCTCCTCGCTGTGCTCGAGGGTCGCCGTCTCCAGCCAGGGCGCCGCGGGACCGGCATGGGCGGCGAACACCCGGAAGCCGGCCCGGGGCGCCGGGCGGTGGTGCCGCCGGACCAGGTTGACCCGGACTCCCGCGTCGTTGGCCCGGGCGGCCAGCCCGGTCTTGACCGCGGGCGGGAGCCGGTTGTCCCGCACGGCGTCGACGCCCCACGGGCCGGGGTTCTCGACGAGCAGGAACGCGCGGACCGTGGAGGCGGTCCCGGCCAGCTCGTCCACGCGGAGGTCGCCCTCCGCGGCGCAGCGGAACGCGGAGCTCACTCCGACACCCTCAGCAGGCCCTCCCGGACCAGGCGCCGGCACAGCACCAGCCGGCTCTCGGGGTCGAGGTGGCCGGCGAGGTCGGCCGGCACCAGCGTGGTGGACGCCCGTACCACCTCGAGCGCTCCCCGCAGCCGCGGCGGTACGTCGAGGTGCCGGTCGCCGAGCAGCACCCGGAGCACCGGACCGTCGGGACCCTCGGCGTCGACGAGCACGCAGGGATGACCGGGGCGCCGGACGAGCGGGCTGGTGTCGACGAGCTCGCCGACGGCCAGCACGTCGCGCAGCCCGCCGGCGAGCCGGGTGCCGCGGCTGGCGAGGAACCGCTCGGCCCGCTGCCGCGCGACGGAGTCGGCGTCGACCCCGCGTACGGCGTCGGCGACCCGGTCGAGGTGGCCGCGCAGCCCGGCGGCGAGCCGCTCGGGGTCGTCGAGCCACCCGGCCGGGACGTGGGTGTCGGGGACCTCGTCGAGCAGGTCGAGGACGGTGTGCTCGACCGCGCGGCGCCAGGTGAGCTGGTTGATGCCGAGGGTCACGTGCAGTGACGCGGCGTCCTGCGCCCGGGCGGCGTGGGGGGTGCCGGTCGGCAGGTACATCGCCAGCCCCGGCTCGAGGAGCACGTCGTCGACCCGGCCGTCGGTGTGGACCTCCCACTGCTTGTGGCCGTGGGTCTGGAAGACGAAGACGTCGTGGCTGTCGGAGTGGACCGCGAAGCCCTGGGCGCCGGGCGGCGTCAGGTAGGCGTTGGCCTGGCACGGGTGGCCGAGGTCGAGCTCGAGCTGCGCGACCAGGTCGCGCAGCGGCGGCCAGTAGCGGTGCAGCCCCTGCAGCACCACCGTGGCGCCGGCGTCGAACTCGGCGAGCAGCCGTCGGGCGTCGACCAGTCCGGTGAGCGGCTTGCCGGCGAGCGAGGCGCCGGTTCGGGTGTAGCGCGACTCGGGCAGCACCGACCCGTCGCGCGCCAGCCGTACGGCCGGCGTACGGATCGCGGTCTCGGTCAGCAGGTGGTCGACGTCGTCGAGCGAGAGCAGCCCCACCAGCCGCGACGGCTCGGTCTGGTGGAGGTGGACGCGGGTCGCCCAGACCTTCGCGAGGAAGGTCTGGGCGTCACCGCTGAGCAGGTCGAGCGCGTTCAGGATGCCTAGCCGTCCGTGCCGTCGGCGTCACCGTCGGTGCCGTCCGCGTCACCGTCGCTGGCGTCCGTGCTGTCGCCGTCGGTGCCGTCCGCGTCACCGTCGGTGCCGTCGGTGCCGTCCGCGTCACCATCGGTGCCGTCGGTGCCGTCCGCGTCACCATCGGTGCCGTCGGCGTCGGCGGCAGAGGGCGTGGACGAGGCCTGCGGCGCCGCGCCGGTGGTCATCTCGTCGTCGGAGAGGGGTGCGTCCTGGGGTTCGTCGGTGCTGTTCGACAACGTGGTCCTCCTGGGTCGCGGGCGGCCGGTCCGCCCCTCGTCGAGAACCTAGCGCCACGGACCAGCCGCGCGGCACCCTCCCGTGGGTGAACAAGCGACGGACGGTGGTCAGTCGAGCAGGCCGCTGCGGCGGGCGAGGGCGGCGGCCTCGGTGCGACCGGAGGCGCCGAGCTTGCCGAGGATGTTGGAGACGTGGACCGACACCGTCTTGGTGGAGATGAACAGCAGCTTGCCGATCTCGCCGTTGCTGCGACCCTCCGCGACCAGGGTCAGGATCTCCCGCTCGCGCGGCGTGAGGTCGCTGCTGCCGGCACGCTGCCTCGGCGGGGCGGCTCCCAGCCCGCGCAGCTGCTCGAGCAGCGGCTCCGCACCGAGCGCGGTCGCGGTCTCGCGTGCGAGCCCGGCGGCCCCCCGCGCCCCTGCGGTGTCGCCGGCGGCGTTGAGCACCGCCGCGAGGACCGCTCGGGTGCGGGCCAGCTCGTGGACGTCGCCGAACTCGCCCATCAGCCGCTCGGCCTCACGCCACGCCTCGACCAGGCTGTCGTGGGGCGGCGGATCGCCGACGAGCCAGCGCAGCCGCAGCAGCTCGGCGTCGGCGCGTGCCACCCACGACTGTCCCTCGGGACCCCAGGTGAGCGCCGGCCCCCGCTGCCGGGCGAGGACCACGTGGCCGTCGGTGTGGAGCTCCTCGGCCTTCGCGAGCAGCTCCGCGCGACGCTCGGACGGCAACGACGGCGCCAGGTCGGCCAGCGCCCCGATCGCGACCGCGCCCAACCGGATCCGTGCCGAGAACCACGGTGTCCAGAGCCGGGACAGGACGGCCACGGCGGCGTCGTAGGCGGCGATCACGCCCGCCGGGTCGTGTCGGACCGCGGCGACCTTCATCTCCAGCGGGGCGGAGTGGATGGCGAGCAGCCCCTCGTCGGGCCAGAGCCGCCGCAGCGCAGGCAGCCGTGCGGCCACGTCGACCCCGCGAGCGTGCAGGATCTGGAGCGCCAGGACGTCGAGCATCGCCTGCGCGATCTGCGGCAACGCCTCCGGTGGGCTCGCCAGCACGAGCGCGTCGTCCCAGTGGCCGCGGACGAGCTGCTGGAAGCCGAGGTGCCAGCGGGACTCGAAGGCGTACGGGGCCAGCGGCAGCCCGGCCTCGGCGGCTCGCTCGATGGCGCGCTGGTAGGACGCCGCCGCCTCCGGCCACTCGGCGTGGTCCTCGTAGGAGCGGCCCAGGAGGAAGTGGCCGCGCAGCTCGGCGTCGACCACCCCGGACCGCCGGGCGGTGTCGATGGCGTCGGCGAGAGCCTCGCGCAGCCCTGCCCGCGGACCGGTGTGCCGGACCTGGCTCAGCGTGAGCACCAGGTCGGAGACCACGGCGGTGAGGTTGAGCCGCTCGGCGATCGACAGCGCCTCGAGCCCGGCGGCCTGCGCCTCGTCGAGCCGTCGATAGCTGACGAGCACCCGGGCGTGGGTCGCGAGCACCCGCGCCCGGACGGCCGGCTCGTCGACGGGCGCGAGCCGGACCGCCTCGGCGGAGATCTCGACGGGCTCGACCTCGGACTCGGTGATCAGCAGCAGGTAGGCCTGCGTGGACAGCATCCGGGCACGCCACGCCGCGGGTGCGTCGGCCGGCAGCCGCTGCAGCTCGTCGGTCAGCAGCGCGACGGCCTTGTGGGGGCGGCCGGAGGCGGTCAGCGCCTCGGCGAGACCGACCACCAGCGCGGCGCGGTCGACGTCGGCCGCGCCGGGCCGCTGGGGGTCGGTCACCAGCTCCAGCGCCTGCTCGTAGTGGAAGGCCGCCTCGTCGGGCCCACCCACCGCCAGCGCGTCGTGACCGGCCCGGATCGAGGCGAGCAGCGCGGTGTCGAGGTCGTGGGCCAGCCGGGCGTGGCGGGCCAGCTCGGCCGCGGTGCCGGCGACGTCGGGCCCCCGCAGCGCCGTCGCGAACCGCTCGTGGAGCCGGACCCGCTCGCCGGGCAGCAGGTCGTCGTAGACCGCCTCGCCCAGCAGGGCGTGCCGGAAGGCGTAGCGGTCGCGGTCGGGCACGAGGACGTTCATCTCGACCGCCTGCCGCAGGCCCTCGTCGAGCGCGCTCTCCGAGAGCCCCGAGGCTGCGGCGAGCAGCTCGTGGGACACCCGACGCCCGGCGACGCTCGCCGCCCGGGTCACGGCCCGGGCGTCGTCGCCGAGCCGGTCGATCCGGACCAGCAGCACGTCGGCCAGGTCGGCGGGCACCCAGCGGCCGGGGCCGGCGGCGGCGCTGGTGAGCTCCTCGACGAAGAAGGCGTTGCCCTCGGCGCGGTCGACGATGTCGACGGTCTCCGCCATGGCGAGCCCGTCGGGCGCGAGCTCGGCGATCAGCTGGCGCACGGCGGCCTCGGGGAGCGGCCCGACCGTGAGCCGCTGGGTGCCGGGCAGCCGGGACCACTCGGCGACCTGGCTGCGGAGCGGGTGGCGGCGGTGGAGGTCGTCGGCGCGGTAGCTGGCAAGCACGACGACCGGTCCGGTGAAGCGGCGGGTGAGCAGGAAGGTGAGCAGCTCGCGGGTGGAGCGGTCGGCCCAGTGGGTGTCCTCGACGACGAGCACGAGGGGGGCGACCAGGGCCGCCTCCTCGAGGAGCGCGTGAACGGCGGCGAACAGGTCGGACCGCTCGACACCGACGGTCTCGGCCCCCTCGGCGGAGAGCATGCGCCGCCCGGGCTGCAGGCGGGAGAGGGCGGGGTGGTGTCCGGCGACGGCGGACACGGTGTCGGGGAGCTCGGTGGCGAGCTGGCCGAGCACCTCGGAGAAGGGGAGGTAGGACGGGGCGGTGTCGCCCAGGTCGAGGCAGTGGCCCACGACCACGCGGTATCCCTCGGCGGCCAGGCGCGACCGCGCCTCGGTCACCAGCCGGGTCTTGCCGACGCCGGCGTCACCGGCCAGCAGCACGCCGGTCACGTCGTGGCCGCGCACCCACGCCAGCACCTCGTCGAGCTCGCGATCTCGCCCGACGAGGGTGCTGGTGTGGGTCGCCACGACGTCCATCATGGCGGCTGCCGCCGACATCAGGCGGCACGACGGCTCAGCGTCCGGGTGTTGCGCCGGCGCAGGCTGCGCCGGGTGCGGTGACCCTCGTGGTGCTGGTCCGGACGCTCGCCGCGCATGCGCTCGGCGCGGTAGGCCAGCTCGTAGGCCAGGTAGGTCTGGTCGATCTCGAACATGTGTCTCACTCCTCGTGCTTTCGTTGTCGAGGTCGACACTGCTCGCCTGAGGTAGGTCCGGACATCGGGCAAACACCCGAGTAGCAGGCCGGAGCTACCTCAGATCCCTCGCTCAGACCGGTCGGCCGCCCTGCCAGACCCCGGCCACGAGGGGTACCCCCGGGCGGTACGCGAGGTGGATCGCCGACGGCGCCTCGAGCAGCACCAGGTCGGCCCGCTTCCCCGGCGCGACCACGCCGACGTCGTCGCGGCCGAGGGCTCGGGCGCCGCCGGCCGTGGCCGACCACAGCGCCTCGGCCGGGGTCATCCCCATGTCGCGGACCGCCAGCGCGATGCAGAACGCCATCGAGCTGGTGAAGCTGGATCCGGGGTTGCAGTCGCAGGCCAGGGCGACCGTCACGCCCGCGTCGAGCAGCCGGCGCGCGTCGGGCCAGGGCTGCCGGGTCGAGAACTCCACGCCGGGCAGCAGCGTGGCCACGGTGCCGCTGTCGGCGAGCGCGGTGACGTCGTCGTCCGTGAGGAAGGTGCAGTGGTCGACGGCGGCCAGCCCCAGCTCGGCGGCCAGCCGCACCCCGCCGCCGTACGTCAGCTGGTTGGCGTGCAGCCGCCCGCGCAGCCCGGCCGCCTCCCCGGCGGCGAGCACGGCGCGGGCCTGGTCGACGTCGAACGCGCCCTCCTCGCAGAACGCGTCCACCCAGCGGGCGTACGGCGCCGCGGCCTCGAGCATCGGGCCGGTGACCAGCTCGACGTACGCCGCGGGGTCGCCCGGCTCCCCCGACTCCGTGGCCGGGACGACGTGGGCGCCGAGGTACGTCGTCTCGTCGGTGAACTGCCGGGCCACGGCCAGGCTGCGGGCCTCGTCGTGGGCGGTGAGGCCGTAGCCGCTCTTGATCTCGACCGTGGTGGTGCCCTGCCGCCGCATCTCGTCGACCAGCCGGGCGACGTGGCCGGTGAGCTGCTCGTCGGTGGCGGCGCGGGTCGCGGCGACCGTGGTCCGGATCCCGCCGGCGGCGTAGGACTGCCCGGCCATCCGGGCCGCGAACTCCGCGGACCGGTCGCCGGCGAAGACCAGGTGGCTGTGGCTGTCGACGAAGCCCGGGACCACGGCCCGGCCGCCGGCGTCGACGTGCTGGTCGGCGGCCGGCGCCTCCGCGGCCGCCCCCACCCAGGCGATCGTGCTGCCGTCGACGACGACGGCCGCGTCGGTGAGCGGCCGCTCGTGGGCGTGGGTGGTGAGCTCACCGATGCCGGTGATGACGGTGGTCGTCATTTCCAGATCCTCCCGATCGCGTCGTCCAGGTCGGAGCCGAGCCGCTCGTCGTCGCCCCGCGTGTGGACGACCCGCCCGTCGACGACCACGTGCACCACGTCGGCGGCGGTGGCCGCGAACACCGCGGTGTGCTCGTCGGCGCCGGTGCCGGCGGTCCGGGGGCTGGCGGTGTCGAGCGTGACCAGGTCGGCGCGCTGCCCGACGGCGATCTCGCCGGCATCGGCCCAGCCGAGGCTCGCGTGGCCCTGCGCGGCTGCGGCGTGGAGCAGCTCGGCGGCGGTCCAGTGGCCGCGCTCCTGGGTGGCGAGCCGCTCGTCGAGCTCCAGCGCCCGCATCTCCTCGAACGGGTCGACCACCGCGTGGCTGTCGCTGCCCAGGGTCAGCGCGACGCCGGCCTCGTGCAGCCGCCGGCCGGGGCCGATCCCGTCGCCGAGGTCGCGCTCCGTGGTCGGGCAGAACCCGGCGTACGTCCGGGTCCCGGCGAGCAGCCGGACGTCGTCGTCGGTCAGGTGGGTGGCGTGCACCGCGGTCGTGAGCGGGCCGAGGACGTCGTGGTCGGCGAGCAGCTCGACGGGGGTGCGGGCGTAGGCCTCGACGCAGGCCCGGTTCTCGGCGACCTGCTCGGAGACGTGGGCGTGCAGCGGACGGCCGGAAGCCCACTCCGCGATCGTCGGCATCGCCTCGGCAGGCACGGCACGGACGCTGTGGATCGCGGCGCCGTGGACGACCCCGTCGCCGGCCGGCAGGGCGTCGACGCGCTCACGCCAGCGGTCGACGTCCCCGTCGCTGAACCGTCGCTGCACGCCCTGCGGCGGCTCGCCGAAGCCGGAGGAGAGGTAGCAGGTGTCGAGCAGGGTGAGCCGGATCCCGGCCTCGCGGGCCGCCTCGACGAGCGCGTGGGACATCGCGTTCGGGTCGTCGTACGGCGTGCCGTCGGGCTGGTGGTGGAGGTAGTGGAACTCCCCCACGGCGGTCATCCCGGCGGCCAGCATCTCGCGGAACACCACCGTGGCCAGCCGGTGGTAGGAGTCGGGGTCGAGCCGCTCGGCGACGGCGTACATCTGCTCCCGCCAGGTCCAGAACGTCCCCCGCTCCCGCTGCGTCCGCCCCCGCAGCGCCCGGTGGAACGCGTGGCTGTGGGTGTTGGCGAGGCCGGGGAGGGTGAGGCCGGGGAGGGTCCCGATTTCACCGGCTGGCCGGTGAAACCCCCGCTGGTCACCCGAAATTTCAGCGTACGAGCGCTCAGTTCCGCTGACCGGTGTGACGGAAGTGAACCGGCCGCCCTCGATCTCCACGAGGACGTCGTCATGGACCGCGCCGTCGACCCAGGCCCGCTCCAGCAGGTACGAGGTCGTCACGTGACCAGCCGCTCGAGGGTGTCGGCCAGCGCGGACACGCCGACCAGGCAGTCAGCCGTCTCGGCGTGCTCGGCGGGCGAGTGGGAGACGCCGGTCGGGTTGCGGACGAAGAGCATCGCCGTGGGGATCCCGGCCGCCGACAGCACCCCGGCGTCGTGACCCGCGGCGGTGGGGATGACCGGCCAGTCTCCCTCGGCGTGGTCGGCGGCGAGCCGGGCGGCCAGCCCGGGGTCGAACGCCACCTCGCCCGACACCGACTCCGCCGTCACCTCGAGCGTGGTGCCGTCGCGGCCTGCCCGCTCCTGCGCCTGCCGGCTGACGACCCCGACCAGCTCCTCGAGCGCCGGCCCGGACGAGGCGCGCGCGTCGAGCCAGGCGGTGACGCGCGAGGGGACCGCGTTGGTGCCGTTGGGCTCGACCGCGACCCGGCCGAAGGTGGCCCGCTCCCCCGCCAGCCGCGCCTGCTTGGCGGCCGCGAGCGCGGTCATGGCGTACGTCAGCATCGGGTCGTGGCGGTCCTCCATCCGGGTGCTGCCCGCGTGGTTGGCCTCGCCGCCGAAGTCGAACCGGTAGCGCCCGTGCGGCCAGATCCCGCTCCCGACGCCGACCGCGGCGCCCCGGTCGACGAGGTCGCGCCCCTGCTCGACGTGGAGCTCGACGAAGCAGCCGACCCGGTCGAGCGCGTCCCAGCGCGCCCCCTCGCCGAGCCCGGCGGCGGCGAGCGCGTCGGGCAGCGCGGTGCCGTCGCGGTCGCGCAGCTCGCGGGCGGCCGCCCAGTCGAGGGTGCCGGTCGCCAGCCGGGAGCCGAGGCAGGCGATGCCGAAGCGCGACCCCTCCTCCTCGACGAACACCGACACCCCGATCGGCCGGGCCGGCTCGACCCCCCGCTCGCGCAGCAGGTCGATCGCCGCCAACCCGGAGACCACGCCGAGCGGGCCGTCGTACGCACCGCCGTCGAGGACGCTGTCGAGGTGGGAGCCGGTCAGCACGGCGTCGCCCGAGCCGGTGTCCCACCAGGCGACCTGGTTGCCGAGGCCGTCGGTCTCCAGCCGCAGCCCGCGGGCCGCCGCGGCCTCGCTGAACCAGGCGCGCAGCTCACCCTCCGCTCCGGTCCACGGCTGCCGGAAGTAGCCGCCCGACGCGGACGAGCGTCCGACCGGCGCCAGCTCGTGCCACATCTCCTCGAAGCCCATGGCGCCAGTCCACCGCCCCACGTGGTCCCGCGGCAACACGGGTCCGTCCCGGCGGGTCTCGGACCCGAGACTCACCCGGCCCAGCGGCCGCGGTGCACCAGCTCGGCGACCGGCCGGCGACGGCGCCGCGCGGGCGATCCGGAGGCGCCGGCGTCGTCGACCCGGTGGCCCAGGGTGACCGCACCCACCGGCAGCCGGTCGGCCGGGACCCCGAAGGCGCTCCGGAATGCGTCGACCCGCTCCGGCGGGATGCCGAACAGGCAGCCGCCCAGTCCCTCGTCGACCGCGGTCTGGAGCAGCAGCAGCGCCGCCATGCCCGCGTCGACGTACCAGTAGGGCACCGGCCAGCGGGACGGGTCGCGGTCGGTCCAGCCCTTGTCCGGCTCCGCGTAGCGGTCCAGGTAGGCCTCCCGGCTGGTGAGCGGTACGACGACCACCGGCGCCGTGCGCATCCCGCTGATCCACGCGTTGTCGGCGCCGGCGTCGGCCGTCGCCTCCCAGAACCGCGCCACGTCGTCCGGGTCGTCGAGCACCAGCAGCTCGACGCCCTGGGTGAACCCGGCGCTCGGGCCGCGGGTGGCGTGGTCGAGCGCCCGGTCGAGCACCTCCGGGTCGACGGGGCGGTCGGCGTAGCGGCGCACCATCCGGCGCCGCCGCACCACGTCCCGGAACTCCATCCACGCACCTCCCTGCGGACGCCCTGGACACGCGGCACGAAGGCGCCACGCGGCACGTACCGGCCAACCGTGTCCAGCGTCAAACTTGCAACCAGCCTGACGAGGGAGCACCGTGGAGGTCCTGGCGACACGCCCAGCGACACCCTCGGAAAGGTGCCATCTCGTGGCTACGACTGTCGATCCACAGCCCGACCAGGCCCAGCCGCCGGAGCGGCCCAAGGCCCCGCGCAAGAGCCGTCACCCGGCGCTGGACTTCCAGTTCCGTGACGAGGCGAGCAAGAACCTCCCCGTCGACAAGATCGTCTTCGGCGTCACCGCGGTGATCGCGATCGCGTTCCTCGTGTGGGGCTTCGTGAGCACCGCCTCCCTCGCCTCGGCGTCCGGCACGGCGCTGGAGTGGACGATGAGCGGGCTCGGCTGGTTCTTCGTCCTGGTCGCCTCCGGGTTCGTGGTCTTCGCGATCTGGCTGGCCGCGAGCAAGTACGGCAACATCCCGCTCGGTCGCGACACCGACGAGCCCGAGTTCAAGACCGTCTCGTGGATCGCGATGATGTTCTCCGCCGGCATGGGCATCGGCCTGATGTTCTACGGCGTCAACGAGCCGCTCACGTTCTTCGCCGACGACGCCGGCTTCGCCGTGCCCAACAGCGGCGGCCTCTCCCAGGCCGAGCTGGCGGAGGCCGCGATGGCCCAGACGCTGTTCCACTGGACCCTCCACCCGTGGGCCATCTACGCCGTCGTCGGGCTGGCGATCGCGTACGGCACGTTCCGCAAGGGACGGCGCCAGCTGATCTCCTCGGCCTTCGTCCCGCTCATCGGCAAGCGTCGCGCCGAGGGGCCGGCCGGCAAGGTGATCGACATGCTGGCGATCTTCGCCACCCTGTTCGGCTCCGCAGCCTCGCTCGGTCTCGGCGCGCTGCAGATCCAGAGCGGGCTGCAGATCGTCGCCGGCATCGGCCAGGCGGGCAACGCCCTCCTGATCGGCATCATCGCGGTGCTGACGGCCTGCTTCGTGGCGTCGGCGGTCTCCGGCGTCGAGAAGGGCATCCAGTGGCTGTCCAACACCAACATGGTGCTCGCGGTCATCCTGGCGGGCTTCGTCTTCGTGGCCGGACCCACGCTGTTCATCCTCGACATCCTCCCGGCCTCGCTCGCCAGCTACGTCGGCGACCTGCCGCAGATGGCCGGGCGCACCAACGCCGAGGGCGGCGCGGTCGCCACCTGGCTGTCGGCGTACACCGTCTTCTACTGGGCCTGGTGGATCTCCTGGACCCCCTTCGTCGGGATGTTCATCGCCCGGATCTCCAAGGGACGCACGATCCGGCAGTTCGTCACCGGCGTGCTGCTGGTGCCGAGCGCGGTGAGCCTGGTGTGGTTCGCGGTCTTCGGCGGGTCGGCGATCAACCTGCAGATGGGCGGCACCGACATCTACGGCGCCGGTGCCCCCGAGGCGCAGCTGTTCTCGCTGCTCGAGCAGTTCCCGCTCTCGACGGTGATGAGCATCCTGGTGATGGTGCTGGTGGCGATCTTCTTCGTCTCCGGTGCCGACGCGGCGTCGATCGTGATGGGCACGCTGTCGCAGAACGGCGCCATCGAGCCCCGCCGCGCCCTGGTCATCTTCTGGGGCGTCGCCACCGGTGGCGTCGCGGCGGTGATGCTGCTCGTCGGCGGCTCCGACGCGCTCAACGGGCTGAAGAACATCACCATCGTGTCGGCGGTGCCGTTCGTGCTGGTGATGGTGATGCTCTGCTTCGCCTTCGCCCGCGAGCTCGCCCACGACCCGCTCGTCGTCCGGGCGACGTACGCCGAGACCGCGGTCAACGACGCGGTGGTCCAGGGCGTGGAGGCGCACGGGGACGACTTCCGGCTGGCGGTCGAGCAGGACACCCCGGGTGCCGGCGACGCGGCGGCGCACAGCGGGACCGACCGTGGCTCCAGCGACGGACGCGGCTCCGGCAGCGGGTCGGGGTCGTGAACCGCTCGTAGAATCGGGTGCAGTCGACATCGAGGAGGCGACCCCGATGACTGCACCCGCGAACAGTGACCGGCCTGGCGGCCGCCCGGAGTCCCGGGCGGCCGCCGACCCCGTCTCGGAGGAGCGCGACCGGCGTACCGGCCGCTCCGCCGCGGCAGCCCGGATGCACCACCAGGCGACCTGGGTGGACCTGCAGCTGCGGCAGGCGATGGAGCGCGGCGACTTCGACGACCTGCCCGGCGCGGGCAAGCCGATCGAGGGCCTCGGCGCCACGCACGACCCCGACTGGTGGATCAAGCGGCTGGTCGAGCGCGAGCGGGTGACCGGTGTCCTGCCGGCGGCGCTGCAGCTGCGCAAGGACGACGCCGAGCTGGACGCCGCGCTCGACCGGATCACGGCGGAGCGCGAGGTGCGCAGCGAGCTCGAGGACTTCAACCGGCGCGTGGTCGCCGCACGCCGGCAGCTCGAGGGCGGGCCGCCGGTGATCACGCCGACCCGCGACGTCGACGCCGAGGTCGAGCAGTGGCGGGCCCGGCGGCGGGCGCGGCACGCCGCTGCGGAGGCGTCCGCGCCGAAGCCCGCTCGCCGGTGGGGCCGGCGCCGCCGCCGCTGAGGAGCCTCACCCCGGGGGTGCCGTCCGGCGACGGCGTGAAGAGCGTCATATCGCGGGCGCGTACGACGGCGGTAGGTTCCGCCCCATGTCGTCACGCCCCGCCAAGGACTTCTTCCGGCCGCTCGCCCTCGGCGCGCCCGAGCCGCTGCGGTCGATCCCCGCCAGGCCCAGCCGAGCGATCCACTTCTTCGACCCGAGCAACGAGAAGATGGCCGCCAAGGTGCCGGACATGGTCGGGACCGTCGACGTCCTGCTCGGCAACCTGGAGGACGCCGTCAAGGCGGACCGCAAGGAGGCGGCCCGGGCCGGGCTGGTCTCCATCGCGCAGGGCACGGCCGGGCTCGGTGGGCAGGGTGGTCCCACCCAGCTCTGGACCCGGGTCAACGCCCTCGACAGCCCGTGGGTGCTCGACGACCTGACCACCCTGGTGACCGAGATCGGCGACCGGCTCGACGTGGTCATGGTGCCGAAGGTGCAGGGGGCCGAGGACATCCACTACGTCGACCGGCTGCTCGCCCAGCTCGAGGCGAAGGCCGGGCTGGACCGGCCGATCCTGGTCCACGCGATCCTCGAGACCGCCCGCGGCGTCGCCAACGTGGAGGAGATCTGCGGCGCCTCGCCCCGGATGCAGGGCCTCTCGCTCGGCCCGGCCGACCTCGCAGCCGACCGCAGGATGAAGACGACCCGCGTCGGCGGCGGTCACCCCGGCTACCTCGTACGGGAGGACCCGGACCCGCGGCAGCCGGACAAGGTCCGGCAGAGCTTCCAGCAGGACCTGTGGCACTACACGATCGCCCGGATGGTCGACGCGTGCGCGATGCACGGCATCTACCCCTACTACGGCCCGTTCGGCGACATCGCCGACGAGCGCGCCTGCGAGGACCAGTTCCGCAACGCGTTCCTGCTGGGCTGCGTCGGCACCTGGAGCCTCCACCCCAAGCAGATCGCGATCGCCAACCGCGTCTTCTCCCCCAGCGTCGACGACGTCCGGCACGCGCGCCGCGTGGTCGCCGCGATGGGCGACGGCACCGGCGCCGTCATGCTCGACGGGAAGATGGAGGACGACGCCTCCCTCAAGCAGTGCCTGGTGATGGTGGACCTGGCCGAGCAGCTGGCCGCAATCGACCCGGAGCTGAAGAAGCGGTACGACGCGATCACGGGGGGCGACGCGTGAGCGCCGAGCTCCGGCCGCGCCGGTCGGTCCTCTACATGCCGTCGTCCAACACCCGCGCGCTGGAGAAGGCGAAGTCGATCCCGTGCGACGCGCTGATCCTCGACCTCGAGGACGCCGTCGCGCCCGACGACAAGCCGGCCGCCCGCGAGGCGGCCTGCGCCGCCGCGAGCTCGGGCGAGTACGGCCGCCGGGAGGTGACGATCCGGGTCAACGGCGCCGACACCGAGTGGCACGCCGACGACCTGGCCGCCGCCTGCGCGGCCGGGCCGGACGCGATCGTCGTACCCAAGGTCGGCAGCGCCGACGCGGTCCTCGAGCTGGTCGAGGCGATGGCCGGCCACGACGCCGCCGACCACACCCGGCTGTGGGCGATGCTCGAGACCCCCGCCGCGATGCTGCACGCCGAGGAGATCGCGTCGGCCTCGGAGCGGCTGACGGTGCTGGTCATGGGCACCAACGACCTGGTCAAGGAGCTGTTCGCCGAGCACGTGCCCGGCCGGGCGCCGCTGCTCCCGGGGCTGGGGCTGGCGCTGCTGGCCGCCCGCGCCACCGGCACCGCGATCCTCGACGGCGTCTACAACGACGTGCAGGACACCGACGGCTTCCTGGCGGAGTGCGAGCAGGGCCGGCAGCTCGGCTTCGACGGCAAGACGCTGATCCACCCGGGGCAGGTCGAGGGCGCCAACCGCGCCTTCGCGCCGAGCGAGCAGGCGGTCGAGGACGCCCACGGGATCCTCGAGGCCTGGGAGTCCCGCTCCTCCGGCGTCGTCACGTACCGCGGCCGGATGGTCGAGAACCTCCACGTCGAGTCGGCCCGACGTACCCTCGCGATCCACGAGGCGGTCGCGGCCCTCGGCTGAGGTTCGTCGGCCGCCGTCGGACCTGGTGGGCGAGTCCGTCACCTGGCGGAGGAAATTTCGGCCGCCAGGTGCCGGTTTCCCCGCTCAGGCGGGGAAACCGACGCCCGCCACTCAGCTGTTGTCGAGGTGGGCGGGGACGGTCGAGAGGGCGACCACGGCGAGGAGCGCGGCGCCGGAGAAGGCGAAGAAGCCCCAGGGGTACGCCACGCCGGCGGTGATCAGGGCACCGCCCAGGAACGGACCGACGATCGCGCCGACCCGGCCGACACCGGCGGCCATGCCGAGCGCGGTGCCCCGGATCGCCGGCGGGTAGAGGTGGCCGACGAACGCGTACACCAGCACCTGCGCGCTGAACACGAAGAAGCCGGCCAGCAGCACGGCGAGGTAGACCAGGAACGCGCTCTCCAGCTTGATCGCCATCAGCGCCAGGGCGACCGCGGCGATGCTGAACCACGCCAGCACGGTGACCTTGTTGCCACGGCGGTCCGCGATCTGGCCGGAGACGATCAGCCCGAGCACGGCACCGACGTTGAGCGTCAGCAGCAGCGCGAGCCCGGCGTCGAGCGAGTAGCCCGCCTCCTCCATGATCTTCGGCAGCCAGGTGTTGAGGCCGTAGACCAGCAGCAGCCCCATGAACGAGGCGACCCACAGGCCGAGGCTGACGAAGAGCAGCTTGCCGCGGACCACCTCGACCGGCTTCACCCGCTCGGCGGTGCCCCGGGTGGCGGCGAGGAACGCCTCCGACTCCGGCAGCTTCGCCCACATCACCGGTACGACGAGCAGGCCGGCCACGCCCCCGATCACGAACATCGCCTCCCACCCGAACGACGGGATCACCAGCAGCGCCAGCAGCGCGGTGAGCACCGCGCCGACGTGGTAGCCGGTCATGGTGCGGGTCATCGCCGAGCTCGCCGAGCGGTTGCCGGCGTACTCGCTCATGAACGTCAGCGCGGTCGGCAGGCAGGCGCCCAGCCCGAGGCCGGCGAGGAAGCGCAGCAGGATGAAGGCCGTGGCGCTCGGGGCGAAGGCGGTCGCGAGGGTGAGGACCGAGAAGAACGCGATGCAGGAGACCAGCGTCTTGCGGCGACCGATCCGGTCGGTGACCGGGCCGACGGTGACGGCGCCGATGCCGACGCCGACGAGTCCCAGGGTCGCGGCGGTGGTCAGCGAGGCGGTGGTGAAGCCGAGGGCACCGGAGGAGTCCAGGGTCGGGATGACCGCCCCGAGGACGACGAGGTCGTAGCCGTCGAGCGCGACGGCGAGCCAGCACAGGAGCACCGGCCAGAAGCCGGTGGTGGGGCGGGTCTGCGCGGCAGACCCAGCGGTGGCGGTCATGGAGCTTCCTCTCGGACGGGTGCACACACTCTGGCGGCCCGCCCCCGACCGTGACCACCCTCACATTCCACTCAGCGGAAGAAGAGTAGCGCCGGGGCAGGTCAGTCGCGCTCCGGCCAGCCGGTGTACCCCTCCGCGAGATAGGTGGTGCCCGCCCGCGACCCGACCAGCGAGGTCAGCTCGCCGATCTGGCGTCGTACGTCGAAGTCGCTGGCGTCCGGCAACCGGTGCAGCATCGTCGTCATCCAGTACGAGAAGTGCTGCGCCTTCCAGACCCGCTGCAGCGCCCGCTGCGCGTAGTCGTCGAGCGCCCCCTCGTCGCCACCGCGGAGCAGCCGCTCGAGACATCCGGCGAGCACCTTCACGTCGGCCAGCGCCAGGTTGAGCCCCTTGGCCCCGGTCGGTGGGACGGTGTGGGCGGCGTCGCCGGCCAGCACCAGGCTCCCGTACACCATCGGCTCCTGCACGAACGAGCGGAACGGCAGCACGGTGCGCGAGGTGATCGGCCCCTCCCTCAGCGCGACGCCGTTGGCGCCGACCCGGGCCTGCAGCTCGCTCCAGATCCGGTCGTCGGACCAGTCGGCGGCGTCCTCCCCGGGGTCGCACTGGAAGTACATCCGCTGCAGCCTCGGCGTGCGCTGGCTGATCAGGGCGAAGCCGCGCCCGGAGTGGTTGTAGATCAGCTCGGGCGCGCTCGGCGGCGCCTCGCAGAGGATGCCGAACCAGGCGAAGGGGTACGAGCGGTGGAACTGGTGGCGCTGGTCCTCCGGGAACTGGTGCCGGCACAGGCTGCGCGACCCGTCGGCCCCCACGAGGACCCGCGCCCGGACCTCGTGCTCGGTGCCGTCGGCGTCGGTGAACCGCATCGCCGGGCGGTCGGTGGCCAGGTCGTCGACCGCGACGTCACCCACGCCGAACCGGACGTCGCCGCCGTCGCGGGCGCGGGCGTCGGCGAGGTCGATGAAGACGTCGGTCTGCGGGTAGAGCTGCACCGAGGCGCCGACGACGTCCCGGAAGTCGATCCGGTGCGTGGCGCCGCCGAAGGCCAGCTCGATGCCCTCGTGCTCGTCGCCGTCGCGCAGCACCCGGTCGGACACCCCGGACTCGACGAGCAGTCGTACGCTGTCGCGCTCGAGGATCCCCGCCCGGTGCGTCTGCTCGATCTCCTGCCGGCTGCGCAGGTCGATCGCGACCGACTCGATGCCGGCGCGGTGGAGCAGGTGGGCCAGCATCAGCCCGGCGGGGCCCGCCCCGACGATCGCCACCTCGGTGGTGGTGATCTGGCGAGTCACACGCTGCTCCGGTCGACCAGCGGCACGTCGAGCAGCCCGGCCAGCTCGTCGTACGTCGTCCCGAACAGGTCGCGCACGACCACGCCCCCCTCGGTCAGGTCGAGCACCGCCCGGTCGGTGTAGACCCGGCTCACGCACCCGACGCCGGTGAGCGGGTAGGTGCAGGCGGGCACGACCTTGGGACTGCCGTCCCGGGCCAGCAGGGTCATCATCACGAACGTCTGCCGGGCCCCGATCGCGAGGTCCATCGCACCACCGACGGCCGGGATCGCGTCGGGAGCGCCGGTGTGCCAGTTGGCGAGGTCGCCGGACGCGGAGACCTGGAAGGCGCCGAGCACGCAGAAGTCGAGGTGACCGCCGCGCATCATCGCGAACGAGTCGGCGTGGTGGAAGTACGACGCCCCGGGCAGCTCGGTGACCGGCACCTTGCCGGCGTTGACCAGGTCGGGGTCGATCTCGTCGCCGTGGGCCTCCGGGCCCATGCCGAGCATGCCGTTCTCGGTGTGCAGCACGACCCCGGACCCGGGGTCGAGGTGGTTGGAGACCCGGGTCGGCTGCCCGATCCCGAGGTTGACCACGGACCCGGGCGGGATGTCGCGGGCCACCACGGCGGCCAGGCCGTCGGTGTCCATCGGCCGGTCGGTGATCACTGGCCCTCCTCGAGGTCGGCACGTCGCTCGTCCGGTGACACGGGTACGTGCACCACCCGGTCGACGTACAGCCCGGGCGTCACGACGTGCTCGGGGTCGATGCCGCCGAGCGGCCGCAGCTCGCGTACCTGGACGACGGCCGTCTCGGCGGCCGCCGCCATGATCGGCCCGAAGTTGCGGGCGGTCTTGCGGTAGACGAGGTTGCCGACCGGGTCCGAGGCCTGCGCCGACACCAGGGCGACGTCACCGCGGAGCGGCAGCTCGAGGACGTAGTGGCGGCCGTCGATCTCGCGGACCTCCTTGCCCTCGGCGAGCATCGTGCCGTAGCCGGTGGGCGTGAAGAAGCCGCCGATGCCGGCGCCGGCGGCGCGGATCCGCTCGGCGAGGTTGCCCTGGGCGACCAGCTCCAGCTCGATCCGCCCGGCGCGGTACTCGGCGTCGAAGTGGTCGGAGTCGCGCTGACGCGGGAAGGAGCAGACGATCCTGCGGACCCGGCGCTCGCGGATCAGCGCGGCCAGGCCGCGGTCGCCGTTGCCGGCGTTGTTGTTGACGACGGTGAGGTCGCGGGCGCCGCTCTCGAGCAGCGCCTCGATCAGCTCGACGGGCTGGCCGGCGGCGCCGAAGCCGCCGATCATCACGGTGGCGCCGTCGCCCACCACGGAGACGGCCTCGGCGGCGGTGTCGACGAAGGTGGCCATCAGCGCAGCCGGGTGTTCTCGAGCACGACCGCGAGGCCCTGGCCGACGCCGATGCAGATCGCGGCCACGCCCCAGCGCTCGCCCGAGGCGACCAGGGAGCGGGCCAGCGTGCCGAGGACCCGGGTGCCGGAGGCGCCCAGCGGGTGGCCGATCGCGATCGCGCCGCCGTGGCCGTTGACGATCTCCGGGTCGATCCCCCAGGCGCGTACGCAGGCGAGCGACTGGGCGGCGAACGCCTCGTTGAGCTCGACGGCGCCCACGTCCCCCCAGCCGATGCCGGCCCTGGACAGGGCCCGGTCGGCCGCCTCGACGGGTGCGAAGCCGAAGAACTGCGGCTCGTTGGCGGCGGCGCCCCAGCCTGCGACCCGTGCGAGCGGGTCGCCCAGGCCCTCGTCCCCGGCGGCGGCCGACCCGAGCACCGCCGCCGACGCGCCGTCGTTGAGCGGCGAGGCGTTGCCGGCGGTGACGGTGCCGTCGGCGCGGAACACCGGCTTGAGGCCGGCCAGCTTGTCGGCGGTGGTGTCCGCGCGGATCGACTCGTCGCGGGCCAGCTCGACCCCGGGTACGGCGACCACCTGGTCGTCGTAGAAGCCGCTGTCCCACGCCTGCGCGGCGAGCTGGTGGGACCGCAGCGCGAACGCGTCCTGGTCCTCCCGGGAGACGCCCTCGCGGTCGCGCAGCTGCTCGGTCGCCTCGCCGAGGGAGACCGTCCAGGCGGCGGGCATCTCGGGGTTGACCAGCCGCCAGCCGAGGGTCGTCGACACCAGCTCGGCGTTGCCGGCCGGGAACGGCCGCTCCGGCTTCGGCACCACCCACGGCGCGCGCGACATCGACTCGACCCCGCCGACCACGACGACGTCGGTCTCGCCGAGCGCGACCTGGCGGGCACCGGCGATGGTGGCGTCCAGCGAGGAGCCGCAGAGCCGGTTGACGGTCGACGCCGGCACCGAGACCGGCAGCCCCGCCAGCAGGACGGCCATCCGGGCGACGTTGCGGTTGTCCTCGCCGGCTCCGTTGGCGTTGCCGAGCAGCACCTCGCCGATCCGCTCCCGGTCGAGGTCCGGGTGTCGGTCGAGCAGCCCGCCGACGACCAGCGCGGCGAGGTCGTCGGGCCGGCTGCGGGCCAGCGCACCCCCGAACCGGCCGAACGGCGTCCGGACGGCGTCGTACACGAACACGTCAGGCATCGGGGCCCTCCTCGGTCTCGTCCAGCACCCGTTGGGCGATCGCGAACGCGTGGTTGGCGGCCGGTACGCCGCAGTAGACGGCGGCCTGCAGGATCACCTCGCCGACCTCGTCGACGCTCAGCCCGTTGGTGCGCGCCGCGCGCACGTGCATCGGGAGCTCCTCCCAGTGGCCGCGCGCGATCAGCGCGGTGAGCACGCCGACCGAGCGGCTGCGCCGGTCGAGGCCGGGGCGGGTCCAGACGCCGCCCCAGGCGTAGCGGGTGATCAGCTCCTGGAAGTCCTGGGTGAACGGCGTGGTCGCCGCGGTGGCACGGTCGACGTGCGCGTCGCCCAGCACCTCCCGGCGCACGGCCATGCCGTCGTCGTAGTCGCTCATTTTCGGGGTCCCTGTTCGAAGCGGAGCGAAGCGAGCATTCGGATGGGGTGATTCATGCGGGCTCCTCGAGCAGGTGGGTGGTCAACAGGGCGGCGACGGCGTCCGGCGCCTCGGCGGGTGGCAGGTGGGCGACCCCGGTCATCACCTCGAGCCGGGCCCCGGCGACGGCCTCCGCCGCAGCGGCCGCCAGGTCGGGGGGTACGACGGGGTCGTGCTCGCCGGCGACGATCGTCATCGGGAGCGCGATCGTGCCGAGCAGCGGGTGGGCGTCGTAGCCGGCCAGCGCCTCGCACGTCAGCGCGTACGACTCGTCGTCGACCTCGCGCAGCCGCAGCAGCAGCGCGTTGCCGGTGGCGGGGTCCCGCTCGAGGAAGCCGGGGGCGAACCAGCGGCCGGCCGAGCCCTCGACGATCGCGGACGTCCCGGCACGGCGGACCCGCGCTGCCCGCTCGGCCCAGCTGGTCGGGTCACCGAGCCGGGGCGCGGAGGCGAGGGTGGCGACCCGGCGGACCGGTCCGGGGTCGGCGGCCAGCAGGAAGCCGACCGCGCCGCCGACCGACACGCCTGCGTACGTCGTGGGGCGGCCCGCCGCCAGCTCGACGGCCCGGGCGCGGACGACGTCGGCGAGGTCGGCCACGGCGAACGACCCGGTCGCAGCGGGGGTGCGGCCGTGGCCGGGCAGGTCCCAGCCGACCACCTCGACGTCGGTGCCGAGGCGTCGGACCGTCGACGTCCAGAGCGTCTCGACGTCGGTGCCGAGCGAGGGCCCGAGCAGCAGCAGCGCCGGCTCCTCGCCGGTGCCGGCCAGCCGGGTGAGGACGAGGTCAGCCACGGCGCGCCGCCCGGGCCTCGTGGGCGTCGAGGATCGCGTCGGTGATCGCGCCGGCCTCGCCGAGGTGGCCGCGTACGCCGTCGGTGCCCCCGCTGATGCCACCGCTCTCCGCGAGCAGCGCGTCGGCCGCACCCTCGGCCCGCGCGGCCATGGCCACGGGGTCGACCTCCAGGCCGCCGGTCAGCTCGGCGGCCTGCGACGCGGCCGTCACCGCCAGCTCCAGCAGCCGCTGCAACGCCGGCCACTCGGCGTGCCAGGCGCCGTCGGGGCGTTCGTCGACGCCGGTCGCGGAGGCGAGGTGGAGCTGGGCCGCCAGCTGCGGCGCCTGCAGCGCGGCCGCCCGGACCAGCACCGCGAGCACCGGGTTGCGCTTGTGGGGCATCGTCGAGGATCCGCCCCGCCCCGGCGCGGCACCCTCCCGCAGCTCGCCGACCTCGGGCCGGCCGAGCAGCAGCACGTCGGCCGCCAGCGAGCCGAGGGCGTCGGTCGCGGTGGTGAGCGCGTCGCCGAGGCCGGTCACGGTCCCGCGCCGGGTGTGCCACGGCAGCGCGGGCTGCAGCCCGACGCCGGCCGCGAAGCCGGCGACGACCGCGGCCGGGTCGGCGTCCGGCGCCAGGTCGGCCAGCAGCGCACGGGTGCCCGCGGCGCCGCCGTACTGCACGGGGAGCCGGTCGAGGAGCGCGGCGATCCCGTCGTCCGCGTCGTCGACGGCGGCCAGCCACTGCGCGGCCTTGAGCCCGAAGGTCGTGGGGACGGCGTGCTGGGTGAGCGTCCGGCCGGCCATGACGGCGTCGCGGTGGATACGGGCGAGGCCCGCGAGGTGGTCCGCAGTCGCGGCCAGGTCGTCGCGCACCCGGTGCAGCGCGTCCCGGGCGAGCAGCACGAGCGCGGTGTCGAGCACGTCCTGGCTGGTGAGCCCGCGGTGCACGGCGGCGGCGTCGCCGCCCTCCGCGACGACGGCGTCGCGCAGCCGGGAGACCAGCGGCACCACGGGGTTGCCGGCGAGCTCGGAGTCGGCGAGCAACGCGTCGAGGTCGGGGCGGAGGGCGTCCGCCGCCCGCCCGACGGCGTCGGCCGCCGCGTCGTCGACCAGTCCGGCCACGACGAGCGCCCGCGCCCACGCCGTCTCGACCCGCAGCATCGCGGCGACCAGGGCCGCGTCGTCGACCAGACCGGCCGCGCGGTGCGAGCCGGGGGCGAGCAGCCCGGTCACCGCGCGTGCCCCGGGAAGACCAGGAACACGGTCTCGCCCTCGCCCTGCAGCCTGATGTCGAACTCCAGCGAGCCGTCGTCGCCGCGTTCGACCTGCAGCGTGCGCCTCTCCTGCTCGGTCAGCCCGTCGAGGAAGGCGTCCCGCTCCCCCGGCAGGTACGCGCGGGTGAACAACCGGTCGGTGAGGCCACGGGCGAACACGGTGAGCGCGAAGAACGCCGCACCACCGTCGACCCCGGCGGGCTCGACCGTCGTGAAGTGGTAGCGCCCGGCCGGGTCGGTCGCCGCCCTGCCCCAGCCGGTGAACCTGCCGTCGCGGCGCAGCGACCCCTCGACCTGCGGCACCCGGCCGGTGGCGTCGGCCTGCCGCACCTCGACCAGCGCGTCCGGGACCGGGTCGCCGTGGCCGTCGCGGACCGTGCCGTGCAGCCGTACCGCCCCCGGCGTCGCGGGCTCGACGAGCGCGCGCCCGCCGTCGTACGGCAGCGCGTCGTGGAAGAACGGGCCCACCGTCTGTCCGGGGGTCACCTCAGGCATCGTCGTCCCCCTCGTCCTGGGTCCGCTCCAGCGGGGTGGCGTGGCTGCCGGTGAGCACCACGTCCCAGCGGTAGCCGGTGGCCCACTCGTGCGTGGTGAGGTCGTGGTCGTACGACGCCACCAGCCGCTCCCGGGCCGCCGGGTCGGTGATCGACTGGTAGATCGGGTCGAGCGCCAGCAGCGGGTCGCCCGGGAAGTAGAGCTGGGTGACCAGCCGCTGCGTGAACTCGGTGCCGAACAGCGAGAAGTGGATGTGGGCCGGGCGCCAGGCGTTGTGGTGGTTGCGCCACGGGTACGGCCCGGGCTTGATCGTGGTGAACGAGTAGCAGCCCTCCGCGTCGGTGAGGCAGCGGCCGACGCCGGTGAAGTGCGGGTCGAGCGGGGCCGGGTGCTGGTCGCGCTTGTGGACGTAGCGCCCGCCCGCGTTGGCCTGCCAGATCTCGACCAGCTGGTGGCGCACCGGCCGGCCCTCGCCGTCGAGCACCCGCCCGGTCACCACGGTCCGCTCCCCGATCGGCTCCCCGGCGTGCTGGATCGTCAGGTCGGCCTCGACCGGATCGACGTCGGAGTGCCCGAAGACCGGCGCGACCAGCTCGACGCCCTCGGGGTCGGCGTGGCGCAGGTCCTTGGTGGGGTGGCGCAGCACCGAGCTGCGGTAGGGCCGGAAGTCGGTCAGCGGCTGCGGTCCACCGGGCGTCGTCGCTGCGTGCACCCGCGCGATCTCGTCGCTGATGACGGCCTGGCTCTCCAGGTCGTCGGTCGCCCGTGTGGTCACGGGGCCACGCTAGGGGGTCGCCGGTCGGGCGGCCGAGGCTACGCTTCCACTGAGCGGAAGGACGGTCATGGCCGGCAACACCTCCAGCCCCGGCGCCACCGTGGTCTCGCGGGCGCTCGCACTGCTGTTCGCGTTCGACGAGCGCCACTCGCGGCTCACCCTGTCCGAGGCCGCGCAGCGCGCCGGACTGCCGCTGCCGACCGCCCACCGGCTGGTCGGCGAGCTGGTCGCCGGCGGCGCCCTGGTCCGCCGCCCCGACGGCCAGTACGTCATCGGGCGCCGGCTGTGGCAGGTCGGGCTGCTGGCCCCCGCCGAGACCGGGCTGCGGGAGGTCGCCACCCCGTTCCTCAACGACCTGCACGCCGCGACCCGCGCCACCCTGCACCTCGCGGTGCGCGACCGGCACGAGGTGCTCTACCTGGAGCGGCTGTCCGGGCGTACGTCCGTGCCGGTCGTGAGCACGGTCGGCACCCGGCTGCCGATGCACTCCACCGGAGTCGGGAAGGTGCTGCTGGCCCACGCGCCGGACGACGTCGTCGACACGGTGATGGCCAACCTGACCCGGGTGACGCCCTACAGCGTCACCCAGCCGCGCCGGCTGCGCGAGCAGCTCGCGGCCGTACGCCGCGACGGCTGGGCCACGACCGTCGAGGAGATGACGCTCGGCGCGTGCTCGGTGGCGGTGCCGGTCCGCGCCGGCGCCGACGGCCCGGTCGTCGCCGCCCTCGGCATCGTGGTGCCGAGCCTCAAGCGCGGCCGCGGCCGGCTGGTGACCGCGCTGCAGGTCGCCGCCCAGGGGATCAGCCGGTCGCTGGACTGAGCCCACGACGGGCCCTGCCCACGGTGCCGGGGTTTCGAGGCTCGCTGCGCTCGCACCTCAACCTCCGACTGCCCCGCGGCCCCGGAGGTTGACGCGCGCCCCGGAGGTTGAAGCGCCCCCGGCCCCGGAGGTTGAGGTGTGAGGGCCGCCAGGCCCGAGCCTCGAAACCCCCGCACCGGGGCAGGGCAGCGACCACCGAGGGGCTCACCCCAGCTGGGCGGCGAGCCGGACGGGGGCGTTGGGGGCGCCGTAGCCGTCGTAGCCGCCCCGGCGCTCGACGACCTCGAGGAACACGCCGCCGACGCTGCGGGTGTAGAGCTGCAGGAACTCGCCGTCGTCGTCACGGTCGTACAGCACGCCGACCTCCCGCATCCGCTCCAGCAGCTCCGGGTCGAGGTCGAACCGGGCGGCGAGGTCGTCGTAGTAGTTGCCCGGCACCGGCAGCGGCCGCAGCCCGCGGTCGACGGCGGCGCGCGCCAGCCCGAGCAGGTCGTCGCAGGCGAACGCGACGTGCTGCGCCAGCCCCGGATGGCCGACCGGCAGCAGGTTCAGTGGCATCCGCACCCGGCCGTCCGCCGAGCGCATCACCTGGCTGCGGACCAGCCCCGCCGGCCCGGCCACCTCGGTCGACGACTGGGTCTCCAGCGACAGCAGCGCGGCGTGGAAGAGCACCGCCTCGTCGTAGTGCTGCCAGGGCTGGACCAGGTTGACGTGGTCGATCGCCGTGACCCCACCCGTGCCGCGGGACGGCCGGCCGCCGTCGAACTCACCGACCCAGCCGGCGCGCCGGCCGAGGAACACCTCGGTGCCGTCGGGAGCCGTGACGCCGCGCAGCTCCTCCTCGCCGGCGTACGTCGTCCGGTGGACGCGCGGCGCCAGCAACCCCTCGGCGCGTACGGCGGCCGCCTCGGGGTCGGCGACCTGGTATCCGACCGCGGCCAGCGCGGCCTCCCCGGCGCCGGGCTGCTCGTCGAGGACGACCCGCGCCTCGCCGTGGGTCCACAGCCGGACCCCCTTGCTGCGGTGCCGGCCGCCGAACCCGAACCCGAGCTGGTCGAGCAGCACCTCCACCGGCTCGGTGTCGGCGGCCCGGACCTCGACGAAGTCGTAGCCGACCGGCTGCCGGGCGGGCGGCAGCGGCGGGCTCCCGACCCCTGCCCCGTCGGCGAGCCATCGCAGCGAGCGCAGCGCCTGCCGCGCGGTCCGGACCGGGTCGGTCTGCCGGAAGGTGTCGTTGAAGACCTCCAGCGACAGCGGCCCGTCGTAGCCGGTGGCGAGGACGTGGCGCAGGAACCCGGTCAGGTCGAAGCTGCCCTCGCCCGGGAACAGCCGGTGGTGGCGGCTCCACGACAGCACGTCCATCGAGAGCGCCGGGGCGTCGGCGAGCTGCAGGAAGAACACCTTGTCGCCGGGGATCTGCTCGATCGCCGCGGGGTCGTGGCCGCGGGAGAGGATGTGGAAGCTGTCGAGGCAGGTGCCGACGGCCGGGTGGTCGGCCTTCTGCACGATCCGCCAGGCACGGCGGTAGTCGTCGACGTACCGGCCCCACGCGAGCGCCTCGTACGCGATCCGGACGCCATGGCGCTGCGCGAGGTCGCCGAGCCGGCGCAGCTGGTCGGCGGAGACGTCGTCGTCGTCCACGGTGGCCGTGCCGACGTTGCTGCAGACCAGCAGCGTGTCGACGCCCAGTCGCTGCATCAGCGCGAACTTCGCCGCGGCCCGCCGCAGCACCCGCGCGAACTCGTCCTCGCTGACGCCCTCGGCGTCACGGAACGGCTGGTGCAGGTCGAGCGTGAGCCCCAGCCGGTCGGCGAGCGCGCGGATCTCCTCGGGGCTCTCGGGCGCGGCCACGAGGTCGGGCTCGAAGACCTCGACCCCGTCGAAGCCCGCCTCGGCGCAGGCGTGCAGCTTGCGGACCAGCGAGCCGCTCAGGCACACGGTGGCGATCGACGTCCTCATCCAGCCTCCTAATGAACCGTACGGTACATAACGCGGCGAGTGCCCGCCAGCCGCCCGACCGGGGCCGACTAGGCTCGGGCCATGCCCAGCCGGACGCCCGCGACCGAGCGGCTGCGCGACGCCGACCGCACCCGCGCCGAGCTGCTGCAGGTCGCCACCGAGGTCTTCTCCGAGCAGGGACTCTCCGGTGCCCGGGTCGACGTCATCGCCGAGCGGACCCGCACCACGAAGCGGATGATCTACTACTACTTCGGCAGCAAGCAGGGGCTCTACCTCGCCGTGCTCGAGGACGCCTACCGCGGCATCCGGAAGGCCGAGCAGGAGATCCACGCCCCCGACCTGCCGCCCGTCGACGCCGTACGCCGGATCGCCGAGCTCACCTTCGACCACCACCACGCGCACCCGGCGTTCATCCGGCTGGTCTCGATCGAGAACATCCACCACGGCCAGCACCTGCGGCAGGTCGACTCGCTGCGCGAGCTCGGGGCGCCGGCGGCGTCGCTGCTCGACGACGTGCTCGCCCGCGGCAAGGCCGACGGCGCCTTCCGTACCGACGTGGACGCGGTCGACGTCCACATGCTCATCAGCTCCTACTGCGTCTTCCAGGTCGCCAACAACGCCACCTTCGGCTTCCTCTTCGACCGCGACATGACCGACGCCGCCACCCGGGACCGCAACCGCACGATCCTCGGCGACGTCGTCGTCGCCTGGCTCACCGCCCACTGACCCTTCCCGGTCGAGTCGTGCCTGATTCGGGTTGATTCGTGGGTCATTCCGGTCGAGTCCGGCCCGGCGCGTGAACGAGGCACGACTCGACCCGAACCACCCACGAATGAACACATGGGTGATCACAGGGGGGTCTTGACGACTCCACGGGCACTGTGGTGTCGTTCACACCGTACGTACCGTTTAGTTCATTAGGGAGCGAGCGCGGATGCGACCCACCCTGGTCGGCCTGGTCGGCACCGGCGTCGGCCCGTCGCTGACCCCCGCGATGCACATGCGCGAGGCGCGCCACCACGGCCTCGACTACGTCTACCGGACCCTCGACCTCGACGACCTCGGGCTGGCCCCCGAGCAGGTCGGGGAGCTGCTCACCTGGGCCCGCCGGCTGGGGTACGACGCCCTCAACGTGACCCACCCGTGCAAGCAGCTGGTGCTCCCCCACCTCGACCACCTCGAGGACCGGGCGGCCCGGCTCGGCGCGGTCAACACCGTGGTCTTCGGCGCCGACGGCAGCACGACCGGCCACAACACCGACACCACCGGCTTCGCCACCGCGCTGGCCTCCGGCCTGCCCGAGGCGAGCACCACCGAGGTGGTCCAGCTCGGGGCCGGCGGCGCCGGCGCCGCGGTCGCCGACGCACTGCTCGCGGGCGGCACCGACCGGCTCGTCCTCGTCGACCTCGACCCGCGCCGCAGCGAGGCGCTCGCCCACGAGCTCACGGGCCGGTTCCCGACCGCGCGGGTCGAGACCGCCCACCCCGACAAGCTTCCCGTCCTGACCCACGAGGTCGACGGGCTGGTCCACTGCACGCCGACCGGCATGGCCGCCCACCCGGGCCTGCCGCTCGACGCCGCGCTGCTCCACCCCGAGCTGTGGGTGGCCGACATCGTCTACCGCCCGCTGGACACGCCGCTCGTACGGGCGGCACGCGCGGCGGGCTGCCCGACGCTCCACGGAGGCCACATGGCGGTCCACCAGGCCGTCGACGCCTTCCGGCTGATCACCGGCCTCGACCCGGACGCCGACCGGATGCTCGCCCACCTCCGCGAGCTCGCCACCACCGACTGAACCGCCGACCGCGACACCCACCCCCGAGGAGAACCGATGCAGGACACCACCGGACCCGACGCCCCCATCGTGGGCCGGACGCCGAGGAAGGCCGCGCTGGCCAGCTTCATGGGCAGCGCCGTGGAGTACTACGACTTCTTCATCTTCGGCTCCGCCGCCGCACTGATCTTCCCGACGGTCTTCTTCCCCAGCGACGACACCTCCGCCCTGGTGCTCTCGTTCGCCACGTTCGGCATCGCGTACGTCGCCCGCCCGGTCGGCGCGGTCTTCGTCGGCCACTTCGGCGACCGGATCGGCCGGCAGAAGGTGCTGATGTTCACGCTCCTGCTGATGGGCGTCTCGACGTTCCTGATCGGCTGCATCCCCTCGTACGACGTCATCGGCTGGGCCGCCCCCGCGCTGCTGGTGCTGTGCCGGGTGCTGCAGGGCCTCTCCGCGGCCGGCGAGCAGGCCGGCGCCAGCTCGCTGACGCTGGAGCACTCCCCGGACGACCGCCGCTCGTTCTTCACCTCCTGGACGCTGACCGGCACCCAGGGCGGGCAGATCCTCGCCGCGCTGATCTTCATCCCGGTGGTCGCGCTGCCCGACGACATCAAGTACGGCATCGGCTGGCGGATCCCGTTCTGGGCCTCCGCGGTCGTGGTGCTGGTCGCGTACATGATCCGGCGCTCCCTCCACGAGACCCCGGAGTTCGAGGAGGCCCGGGCCAACGACGAGATCGTGAAGCTGCCCGTGAGCGTGCTGCTGCGCGACCACTGGGCCGACGTGCTGCGCGTGATCTTCTGCGCGTTCATCGCCGCCGTGTCGACGGTGTTCGGCAACCTGGCGATCGCCTACGGCACCGAGATCGGGCTCGCGGAGTCGGTCACGCTGTGGCTGGTCGTCGTGGCCAACGTGTTCGCCCTGTTCACCCAGCCGGTCTTCGGGATGCTCGCCGACCGGGTCGGCCGCAAGCCGGTGTTCGTGTACGGCGCGCTCTCCAGCGCGGCGATGATGCCGTTCTACCTGCTCTCGATGAGCCAGGACAACGCGCTGCTGACGTTCGCCCTCGCGGTCGCGACCTTCTCGTTCGGGTACGCCGCCGCCAACGCGGTGTGGCCGTCGTTCTACGGCGAGATGTTCAGCACCCGGGTCCGGTTCTCCGGCATGGCGATCGGCACCCAGATCGGCTTCATGATGGCCGGCTTCGCACCGACCATCGTGACCAGCCTCGGTGGCGTGGCCGAGGGCGGTTGGGTCGTGACCTCGATCTTCACCGCCGTCATCGCACTCATCGCCGCTGCCTCGGCCCTGACCGCCAAGGAGACCAAGGACGTGCCGACCAGTGCGCTCGGCGTGAGCACCGAGCGGGCGAAGGCCGCGGCGGTCGCCTGACCCGTCCTCCCGGTCCGAAACCCGCGTGCGGACTGTCGGCGGGCTCGGCGAGAATCCCCGGGTGAGCACTTCTCGGGGAGACCGGCCGGGCCTCCGGCAGTTCTGGGCAGGGTTGCGCCCCGAGGGGCGCTGGCTGCTGTCGACCGTCGCGATCCAGACCCTGGGCCGCGGGCTGACCCTGCCGTTCACGGTGATCTACCTCCACGAGGTGCGGGGGATCTCGCTGGACCTCGCGGGTGCGCTGATGGCGTTCATCGCGGTGGTGGCGCTCGCCGTCACCGGGCCGGGCGGTGCGCTCACCGACCGGATCGGTGCGCGGCGGATGCTGCTGTGGTCGACGTCCGCCCAGCTGGTCGGCTGCGTCGTGCTGGCCTTCGCCACCACACCGGCGGCCGTCGCCGTCGCGTTCGCGCTGCTCGGCTTCAACTTCGGCGTCTCGTGGCCGGCGTTCAACGCCCTCGTCGCGGCCGTGACCACCGGCGCCACCCGGGTGCAGTACTTCGGGATCAACTTCGCCCTGGTCAACCTCGGCATCGGGCTCGGCGGCGTCGTCGGCGGGCTCTACGTCGACGTCGCCCGGCCGGAGACGTTCACCACGATCTTCCTGGTCGACGGCGCCTGCATGCTGGTCCCGATCGCGCTGCTGCTGTGGCCGCTGCGCCACCTCCACGGCCGGGCCGACCGCCCCGCCGACGAGGACGCCTCACCGGCGACCTACCTCGCCATCCTGCGCAACCCCGCCGTGCTGTGGCTGACGGCGCTCACCTTCCTGGCCACGTTCGTCGGCTACGGCCAGCTGGAGGCCGGCTTCCCGGCGTACGCGCGACAGATCAGCGAGGTCTCGACCGACGTCATCGGGTTCGCGTTCGCCGTCAACACCGCAGTGATCGTGTCCCTGCAGTTCCTCGTGCTGCGCGTCATCACCGAGCGCCGCCGCACCCGCGTGCTGATGGTCATGGCGCTGCTGTGGGCCGCGTCGTGGGGGCTGCTCGGGGCGACCGGGCTGGTGCCGGGCTCGGCGGCGGCGGTGGCCGGGGTGCTGCTGTTCCACGCCTCGTTCGCGCTGGGCGAGACCATGCTGCAGCCCACGATCCCGGCGATCACCAACGACCTGGCCCCCGACCACCTCCGAGGTCGCTACAACGCCGTCAGCGCGGGTGCGTTCCAGGCCGGCACGATCGCGGGCCCGGTCGCCGCAGGGGTGCTGCTCGACCTCGGCTGGGACGTCGGCTTCGTCGCCGCGCTGGTCCTCGGCTGCGCCGCGATGATCGCGCTCTCGTTCGCCGTCGAGCGCCGGATCAGCCCGACCGTCAACGGCGTCGGCCTGGCCTCGACGGACCCCACCGTGCCCGAGCCGGGCGCGGGGGTGGCGCCGACCACCGGCACCACCCCCGCGACCTGACGTACGCCTAGTTGAGGCCGTTCTCCTCCAGGAAGTCCTCGGCGACGGTCACCGGGTCCTCCTTGTCGACCTGCACCCGGGCGAGCGCGGCCGTGAGGTTGTCGGTGGTCAGCGCCTCCGAGACGCCGTTGAGCGCGTCCTCGACCTCGGGCGTCACCGCGTCGGACTGGATCAGCGGCAGGATGTTCTGCGAGAGGTAGAGGTTCTCCGGGTCGTCGAGCACCACCCAGTCGTTGGTCTCGATCGCCGAGTCGGTCGAGAACACGTTGCCGACGTCGATGGTGCCGTCCTCGAGCGCACCGACGGTCAGCGGGCCACCGGCGTCGAGCGGCTTGAACTCCTCGAACTTCAGCCCGTACACCTCCTCGAGCCCGACCAGGCCCTGGAACCGCTCGCGGAACTCCGGACCGGCCCCGACGGTGAGCTGGTCGGCGACCGGCTCGAGGTCCTCGATCGACTCGAGGTCGTACTTCTCGGCGGTCTCGCTGGTCACCGTGAGGGTGTCCTTGTCCTCCGCCTCGGACTGCGGGAGCGTCTCGCTGCCCTCGGGCAGCACCTCCTGCAGCGCGTCGTAGACCTCCTCGGGCGAGGTCACGTCCTCGGGCACGCTCTTGGGGGCGACCAGGTACGACAGCAGCGCGCCGTTGTACTCCGGCAGCAGGTCGATGTCGCCGTCCTCGAAGGCCTTCATGTAGACCTCGCGGGCGCCGATGTTGGGCTGGGTCTCGACCGAGACGTCCTGGGCCTCCAGGGCCTGGGCGTAGATCTGCATCAGCAGCTCGTTCTCGGGGAAGTTGGCGGAGCCCACGACGATGGTGTCGCCGCTGCCGCCGCCCTCGGAGAACGGGTCCTCGCCGGAGTCGTCGCCGCCGCAGGCACTCAGTGCCAGGACGGCGAGGGACGTCGCGGCGGCCAGGGCGGGGAGTCGCCTGGCACGTCGGGTGTGGCCCCGGGTTGTCATGGACATCTCGTCACCTTTCGTTGGTGTGGGCTGTGACGGGTCGGGCCCCGACAGGGGCAGAGCGACGGGGGCCGCGCTCGGCGCGGCCGTCGACGCCGGGTGAGACGAGCCGGCGCTGGAGCGCGGCGAGCAGCAGGTCGAGCGTGACGGCCAGCAGCGCGACCAGCACCGCGCCCGCGACCACCCGCGGGTAGTCGCGCAGGGCCAGTCCGTCGAAGAGGTAGCGGCCCAGGCCGCCGAGCCCGACGTACGCGGCGATGGTCGCTGTCGAGACGACCTGCAGCGTGGCGTTGCGGATGCCGCCGAAGATGATCGGCAGCGCCTCCGGGATCTCCACCTGCGTCGCGATCTGGGACTCGGTCATGCCGACCCCGCGCGAGGCGTCGACGGTGGCGGGCTCGACCGAGCTGACGCCCGCGTACGTCGAGGTCAGGATCGGCGGGATCGCGAGGATCACCAGCGCGACGATCGCCGGGATGAGCCCGGCACCGACCAGCGAGACGACCAGCATCAGCACGCCCAGCGTCGGCAGCGCCCGGCCGGCGTTGCCGGCGTTGATCGCGAGGAACGCCGCCTTCCGGGTGTGGCCGATCAGCACGCCGAGCGGGAACGCGAGGACGAACGCGATCACGACCGCGATCACCGTGTACATCAGGTGCTCGAGGGTCCGGGTGACCAGGCCGTCGCTGCCCGACCAGTTGGCGGGGTCGAGCAGGAAGGAGAAGATGCCGTCGTTCATCGTGACGCCTCCGCTCGGGCCCAGGGCGTCAGCGAGCGCTGCACCATGACGATGAGGAGGTCGGCCACGAGCGCCAGCAGCACGGAGAGCGCCAGTCCGATGAAGATCGGCGGGATGTAGAAGCCGAGCTGGAAGCCGCGGGTGAACAGCGACCCGAGGCTGTCGACGCCGAGCAGCGCCGAGACCGACACCATGCTGATGTTGGCGACGGTGGCGACCCGCAGGCCGGCGAGCACCACCGGCATCGCGAGCGGCAGCTCGACGGAGAACCAGCGCCGGAACGGCGTGTAGCCCATGGCGGTCGCCGCCTGGATCGCCTGCGGCTCCACCGAGGCGAGGCCGTCGGAGGTGGTGCGCACGAGCAGCGCCAGGCTGTAGAGGCTCAGCGCGATGATCACGTTGATCGGGTCGAGGATGCCGGTGCCGATCACCCCCGGGATCAGGAGGAACAGGGCGAGCGACGGGACCGTGTAGACGATGCTCGACGCGGTCAGCAGCGGGTGGCGCGCCCACCCGAACCGGACCACCATCCAGCCCAGCGGCAGCGAGAGCACGAACGCGATCGCGACCGGGACCAGCGCCAGCCACACGTGCTGGAGCAACGACTCGAGCACGGACTCGCCGTTGATCTCGAGGTACTCGCGCACCTCGGCGAAGAAGTCCATGTCAGGCGTCCTCACGCACCGGCTCGGCGGCCCGGCTCAGCTTGCCCCGTCGGATGTGCTCGGCCAGCGTGCCGTGCCGCACCAGCCCGTCGGCGCGGCCCTCGCCGTCGACGCGTACGGCGGCCGCGGCGGGGGACAGGATCACCAGGTCGGCGACGTGACGCAGGTTGTCCGACGTGGTCCAGGTGCCCTCGGTCGGGAGCGTGCCGTCGGGGCTCTTCCAGCCGCGGGGCCGACGGTCGCCGTCGAGCTCGAGCGTCAGCCCGTCGACCTCGGTCTCGACCGGCTCGACCTCGAGGTCGGCGGCCGACTCGAAGGACAGGCCCCGGAAGCCGCGGTCGCGCCCGACCAGGCTCCGTACGAAGTCGTCGGCGGGCGAGGCGAGCAGCTCCTCGGGGGCCGCGACCTGGGCGAGCCGGCCGCCCTCGGCGAACACCGCGACCTGGTCGCCGAGCTTGACCGCCTCGTCGATGTCGTGGGTGACGAGCACGATGGTCTTGCCGATGTCCTGCTGCAGCCGGAGGAACTCCTGCTGCAGGCTGTGGCGCACGACGGCGTCGACGGCCGAGAACGGCTCGTCCATCAGCATCACGGGCGGGTCGGCGGCCAGGGCACGGGCGACGCCCACGCGCTGCTGCTGGCCGCCCGAGAGCTGCGCCGGGTAGCGGTCGCCGAGCGCGGGGTCGAGGCCGACCCGCTCGAGCAGCTCGAGCGCCTTCGTACGGGCCTCGCGGCGGCTGGTGCCCGACAGCACCGGGACGGTCGCGACGTTGTCGACGACCGTGCGGTGGCGGAAGAGTCCTGCGGCCTGGATGACGTAGCCGATGCCGCGGCGCAGCTTCACCACGTCGAGCTTGGTGATGTCGTCGCCGTCGATCCGGATCGTGCCGGACGTCGCGTCGATCATCCGGTTGATCATCCGCAGCGACGTGGTCTTGCCACAGCCCGAGGGGCCGACGAACACCGTGATCCCGTTGTCGGGGATCTGGAGGCTCAGCCCGTCGACCGCGGTCGTCCCGTCGGGATAGACCTTGGTCACGCCGTCGAACTCGATCACGGGGGTTTCCTCCTCGACACAGGACCGTCGCCGGGGCTGCGACGGCCGTCACGCTTTAGTGCAGTTCCTCGACTGGAATAGGCATCGTAGACGGGGGTGTGTTCCTACTCTTGCAGCACCTCCGTCGCGGACGCACCTGTCTCACGGGCGGTTCATCCTTCCGGGTCGTCCGGCCACCCCCGGTCGAGCAGGTCGCGCAGCACCGCGAGGTCGCGTCCCCACGGCCGGTCGGCGGTGCCCGCGGGCAGCAGGTCGGCCACCCGGCCCAGCGATGCCGACAGCCGCTCCGACCCGGCCGGGCGGTCCGGCGCCAGCAGCCGCGCCTGGTGGACGGCGAGCAGCTCGCAGGCGACCACCTCGCGTGCCGCACCCACGGCCAGCCGCAGCCGCTCGGCTGCCTGCAGGGCGTACGTCTGCACGTCCTCCTGGCCGTGCGAGGTCTCGTGCGTGCCGGCGGCGGTGAACCCGGCCGGGGACACCGCGTGCAGGCTGCCGACCGCAGCCTTGTGGACGGCCACCAGGCCGGCCTGCGGCCCGGGGTCGGCGCTGAGCTGGGCCGGGAGCCCGGTGAACGCCGGGTCGAGCAGCCGGTGCAGCCGCGCCGCACCGACCTCGGCGGCGTGGACCAACGCGAAGCGCACCCCGTCGCACGCGGCGGCCAGGTCGAGCCCGTGGAAACCGGCGGTGCCGACGAACCTGCCCCCCGTCTCCTCCACCAGCCAGGCGGGCGAGTCCGTGACGCCGGCGAGCGCGCGGCCCACGGCGTCCTCGAGGGTGGCGATGCTGCGCGCCAGGTGGGCCAGGACCGGACCCACCACCCGGAACGACACCGGCGCCTGCAGCCGGAGCGGGGGCTCGTCCTGCTCGCCCAGCAGGGCCCGCAGCGAGTCGAGCATCGCCGCCAGGACGTCGTCGCCGCGGGCGGTCGCCGCGAGGTACGGATCGCGGGAGGCGCCCACCAGGACGACCTCGGCCGCCACCACCCGCAGCCACTGCCGCAGCAGCACCGCCGCCTCCGCCGCGCGCAGCAGCGACAGCGCCGTCGCGACCGGTACGCCCTGGAGCAGCGCGACACCCTCCTTGGCGCCGAGCGCCGGCGGCGAGTACGACGCGAGCAGCGGACCGGCGTCCTGCGCCTCCCCGTCGGCGTCGAGCAGCTGCCCGACGCCGGCGAGGTGCCCCCACGCATGGGCCAGCGGGATGATCTCGCCCGCCGCTCCCGAGCCCGCGCGGGGAACGGCCGGCACCAGGTCGGCCTCCAGCAGCGTCACCAGCCACGCGCAGAGCTCCGCCGAGACGCCGGCGTCGCCGGACAGGAACGTCCGCAGCCGTACGGCGACCACGGCCCGGGCCTCCTCACGCGCCAGCCATGGCGGCCCGCCGACAGCGCGCCCGACCAGCAGCCGGCGGGACTGCTCCCCCTGCCCGGCCGCGTCGAGCCGGACGCCGGTCAGGGCGCCCATGCCGGTCGTCACGCCGTAGACGGCGTGGTCGCCGAGCAGCGCGTCGAGCACCTCGCTGCGCCGCCGGCCGAGCGCGGCCACCAGGTCCGGCGCCAGCCGGGGCACGGCGCCGCGGGCGCACGCGAGCAGCTGCTCCGGACCGAGGTCGTCGGGGCCGCCGACGGGCAGGGGGGCGACCGTCACCGGAAGCGGACCATGGTGCCGAGGCCGGCCCGCTCGGCCCGCTCGAGGATCAGCTGTCCGACGGCGACGTCGAGGATCGACAGCCCCCGGTGCCAGAACAGGATCCGTTCCTCGTCGTTCTCGCGGCCGGGCCGCTTCCCGGTGACGACCTCGCCGATCTCGGCGTGCAGCGTCTCGCGGGTGAGGGCACCCGAACGGAGGTGGGGCCGCAGGGCGCCGAACTCGCCGGCCTGCGCCTCCCGCCAGTCGTCGACGACGACCTTGTCGACCACGTCGAGCAGGTCGGGGTCGAGCGCGCTGACGGTGCCGTACGGGATCAGCAGCGAGCCGGGCGCGACCAGGTCGGGGGTGACCAGCGAGGTGGGCTCGGTGAGCCGGGTGGCCTCGACCGCGATGTCGGCGCCGTCAAGGGTCTCCGCCACCGACCCGGTGACGACGACGGGGGTGTCGAGCTCCTCGCGGAGCCGGTCGGCGAACGCCTCCCGCGACTCCGGGCGGCGGCTGGTCACCCGGATCTCGTCGAGGTCGAACATCGCGTCGAGCATGACGATGTTGGAGTGGGCGGTGCCGCGGGCGCCGACGTGGCCGAGCACCTTGGCGTCGGGCCGCGCGAGGTGGCGGGCCCCGACGGCGGTCATCGCGCCGGTCCGGACCTCGGTGATCAGGGTCGCGTCGACGATCGCCTGCGGGACACCGGTCCACGGGTCGTACAGGGTGAGCAGCGCCAGCTCGCTCGGCAGTCCGAGCTCGTAGTTGGGGACGAAGTCGCCGACCACCTTGACGCCGCTGACGCCCCGCTCACCGAGCGAGGAGACGTGGCCGCGCAGCACGTTGAAGTGGCCGCGGCCGCCGTTGTCGGGCACCAGGTGGGTGCGTGGCTCGAACACGGTCTCGCCCCGTCCGTGCGCCGCGACCACGTCACCCGCCGCGGCGACGACGTCGGCCGGGGTGAGCCCCAGCTCGTCGATGTCGGGGCCGGAGACGAAGCGCAGCCACAGTGGGTCGGAGGACAGGGACAACAGGGCTCCTCGCGGGACGAGCGGGTCGGCGTGACGGCGGTCAGGCGTCGAGCGGCCGGAGCTCCTCGGCGTAGGACACCGACACCCGACGCATCTCGCCGCCGGCGTCGATCGCGTACTGCCCCATCCGCCACAGCGGCGGGGAGTAGGCGTGGATCGACACCGAGCCGTCGACACTACCGCCCATCCGGTGGATGTGGTCGGGGCCGAACCCGAAGGCCCGGCCCTCGGTCACGACCCGCTCGGCAGCCTCCCCACCGAGCCGCGGCCGGCTCTCGCGGACCGCGCCGCGGGTCACCGCGACCGCCCCGGAGGACAGGTCGTGGTCGTGCCAGCCGGTGTCGTCCTCGAGGTTCCAGCAGAGCAGCCAGATGTCGACGTCGGCGTCGCGGTGCAGGGAGACGAAGTATCGGCCACCCGTGACTCCATCGTGAGCTGCGACGTGCTGCTCCCACAGGTCGGGACGGGCCGCGAGCTCGCGCACCCAGGCGAGCAGCTCGTCGGCCGTCATCACCCGGCCGGGCAGGGCGGGCAGCTGGTCGGGGCCGAGGACGCCCGTGACGTCGTGGTGGGGCCCGGGCTCGAGGTTCGGTGCGGTCAGGGTCATCGGGTGCCTCCCTTGAGGAAGTGGTGAGGGTTGGCGACGTGGACGGCGTGGTCGAAGGCGGGGCCGAGGGCGAGGTCCGTGGGACCGGCGTAGGGGCGGTCGGTGCCGTGGATGAGGGCGTCCGCGCCGACGACGCGGGTCATCGCGTCGACGGCCTGCCGGCCGTAGGAGGAGGTCTCGTAGAAGACGCCGGGGTCGAGCCGCCCGAGCCGGCCGCCGCGCTTGGCGAGCCGCTCGTGGTGGAGCGGGGCGAGGCCGGCGAGCGCCACGAAGCCGATCCGCAGCGTCGGTAGCAGGGCCCGGCCCGCGGTGTGCCAGGCGAACCAGGCGGAGGCGAGCTGGGCGGTGTAGTCGACGAGCGCGGGCCACCAGGTGGGGACGCCCGGGACAGCGGTCGCCGGTCCGGGGTGGACCAGCACGGGCAGCCCCGCCTCCTCGGCGACGCAGAGCACCGGCGTCAGCCGCTCGAGGCCCGCCGGCGTCGTCATCACGGTCGCTGGCACCTGCAGCCCGGCCACGCCCGGTCGGGCCAGGAGCTCGGCCAGCTCGGCGAGGTCGGGATCCACGAGCCGGGGCGCGGCCCAGAGCCGGTGGCCGGGGTCGAGGTCGGCCAGGCTCGCGTGCCAGGTGTCGAGCAGCGGTGCGGACTCGGCTGCGGGCAGCAGCTCGATGCCGAGCGGGCTGGACAGCGAGAACAGGGTGAGGCCGAGCCCGTCGTCCGCGTCGGCCTTCCGGCGCACGTCGAGGTCGTGGTCGGCCGGGTCGACGTCGTACGGCGGCTCCCCCTCGAGCAGCAGCTCCCACCCGACGAGCCGCGGCGATCGCCGGCGGCCGCGCAGTGCCTCGACGAGGGCAGGCGGCCACAGGTGCTGGTGGCAGTCGGTCCTCGTCGTGGGCATTAGTGCACCGTATCAGTAGACTTTAGGTGGCGCCGGGAGGCGCCCCCAGGACACGCCCATCCCGATCGTCGGCCCCTCACTCGGACATCGGGATGCGTACGTCGCGCTCGGCGGCCACCTCGGCCGCACGGTCGTAGCCGGCGTCGACGTGCCGGATCACGCCCATGCCGGGGTCGTTGGTGAGCACCCGTTCGATCTTCTCGGCCGCGAGGTCGGTGCCGTCGGCGACGCAGACCTGGCCGGCGTGCAGCGAGCGGCCCATGCCGACGCCGCCGCCGTGGTGGAACGAGACCCAGGACGCGCCCGACGCGGTGTTGACCATCGCGTTGAGCAGCGCCCAGTCGGCGATCGCGTCGGAGCCGTCGCGCATCCCCTCGGTCTCGCGGTAGGGCGAGGCGACCGAGCCGCAGTCGAGGTGGTCGCGGCCGATCACGACCGGCGCCTTCAGCTCGCCGGAGGCGACCATCTCGTTGAACTTCAGCCCGGCCCGGTGGCGCTCGCCATATCCCAGCCAGCAGATCCTCGCCGGGAGCCCCTGGAACGCCACCCGCTCCCCCGCCATGGTGATCCACTTGTGGAGCTTCTCGTCGTCGGGGAACAGCTCGAGGATCGCCCGGTCCGTCGCGGCGATGTCGGCGGGGTCGCCGGAGAGGGCGGCCCAGCGGAACGGCCCCTTGCCCTCGCAGAACAGCGGCCGGATGTACGCCGGCACGAAGCCCGGGAACGCGAACGCCCGGTCGTAGCCGCCCTGGCGGGCCTCGTCGCGGATCGAGTTTCCGTAGTCGAAGACCTCCGCGCCGGAGTCCTGGAACTCCACCATCGCCCGGACGTGCACCGCCATCGACTCCTGCGCCCGCTTGGTGAACCCGCGGGGGTCCTCCGCGCGCTCCTGGCCCCAGTCGTCGAACGCCGTCCCGACCGGGAGGTAGAACAGCGGGTCGTGGGCCGACGTCTGGTCGGTCACGATGTCGATCAGCGGCCCGTGGCCGGCCTCGATCCGGTCGAGGTGGCGCTCGAGCAGCGCCGGCACCAGCTCGGCCGCGTTGCCGAGGACGCCGATCGACACGGCGCGCCGTTCGGCCTTGGCGGCCAGGGCGCGGGCGACGGCGTCGTCGAGGTCGTCGGCCTGCTCGTCGAGGTAGCGGGTCTCGAGCCGGCGGTCGATCCGGTGCTGGTCGCACTCGATGCAGATCACGACGCCGTCGTTCATCGTGACGGCGAGCGGCTGCGCGCCGCCCATCCCGCCGAGGCCGGCGGTGAGGGTGATCGTCCCGGCGAGGGTGCCGCCGAACCTCTTGTCGGCGACCGCGGCGAAGGTCTCGAACGTCCCCTGCAGGATCCCCTGGGTGCCGATGTAGATCCACGACCCGGCCGTCATCTGGCCGTACATCGTGAGCCCGAGGTCCTCGAGCCGGCGGAACTCCTCCCAGTTGGCCCAGTCGCCGACCAGGTTGGAGTTGGCGATCAGCACCCGCGGCGCCCACGCGTGGGTCTTCATGACCCCGACCGGCTTGCCCGACTGCACCAGCATCGTCTCGTCGTCGCCGAGCGTCTGCAGGGTCCGGACCAGGGCGTCGTACGCCTCCCAGCTCCGGGCGGCCTTGCCGGTGCCGCCGTAGACCACGAGGTCCTCGGGGCGCTCGGCGTTGGCGGGGTCGAGGTTGTTCATGAGCATCCGCAGCGGGGCCTCGGTCTGCCACGAGCGGCAGCTGAGGTCGGTCCCGGTGGCGGCGTGGATGGGCAGGCGGGGGTTGGTCACTGGAGTCCTCCGATGACGTCGGCGGCGGCCGCGGTCACGGCGCCGGACTGGACGAGCTGGACACAGGTCTCGATCTCGGGCGAGAGGTGGCGGTCGGGGCCGGGGCCCTCGATCCCCGACTCGCGCAGCAGGCGTACGACGGCCCCGGTCGCGGGCGACGGCTGCAGCGGCGCCCGCAGGTCGAGCGCCCGGGCGGCAGTCAGCACCTCGATCGCGACCACGCGGGTGAGGCCGTCGACCGAGCGGCGCAGCTTGCGGGCGGCGGACCAGCCCATCGAGACGTGGTCCTCCTGCATGGCGCTGGACGGGATGGAGTCGACCGACGCGGGCACCGCGAGCCGCTTCAGCTCGGAGACGATCGCGGCCTGCGTGTACTGCGCGATCATGTGGCCGCTGTCGACGCCGGGGTCGTCGGCGAGGAACGGCGGCAGCCCGTGGTTGCGGGCCTTGTCGAGGAACCGGTCGGTGCGCCGCTCGCTGATCGAGGCGACGTCGGCGGCGACGATCGCGAGGAAGTCGAGGACGTACGCCACGGGGGCGCCGTGGAAGTTGCCGTTGGACTCGACCCGTCCGCTCTGCCCATCACCGGCGGGCAGCACGACCGGGTTGTCGACCGCGCTCGCGAGCTCCCGCTCGGCGACGGTCGCGGCGTGCTCGACGGTGTCGCGCGCCGCGCCGTGCACCTGCGGAGAGCAGCGCAGCGAGTACGCGTCCTGCACCCGGTTGCAGTCCGGGCCGCGGTGGGAGGCGACCACTCCGGAGTCGGCCATCAGCGCCACCAGGTTGGCGGCGGAGAGCGCCTGGCCGGGGTGCGGCCGGATCGCCTGCAGCTCTGCGGCGAACACCCGGTCGGTGCCGAGCTGGGCCTCGACGCTCATCGCGGCGGCGACATCGGCCGTACGGAGCAGCTGGCGCAGGTCCTGGATCGCCAGCACCAGCATGCCGAGCATGCCGTCGGTGCCGTTGATGAGGGCGAGGCCCTCCTTGGCGGCCAGCTCGACCGGCGCGAGCCCGGCGGCGGCCAGCGCCTCGGCCGCGGTCACCCGCTCGCCGCCGGCGTCGCGGACGTCGCCCTCCCCCATGAGCGCCAGCGCGCAGTGGGACAGCGGGGCGAGGTCGCCGGAGCAGCCGAGCGAGCCGTACTCGTGGACCACCGGGGTGATCCGCGTGCTCAGCAGGTCGGCGATCAGCTGGGCGGTCCCGAGCCGGATGCCGGTGTGGCCGGTGGCCAGCGTCGAGAGCCGCAGGAGCATCAGCGCACGCACCACCTCGTCCTCGACCTCGGGGCCGGAGCCCGCTGCGTGCGACCGGACCAGCGACCGCTGCAGCTGCGCCCGGCGGTCGGTCGGGATGTGGCGGGTCGCGAGCGCCCCGAACCCCGTCGAGATCCCGTACGTCGGCGTGGCCCCGGCGGCGAGCTCCTCCACGACACCACGGGCCCGCTCGATGGCCGACGCGGCCTCGGGGGTCAGCGACACCGCGGCGCCCGCGCGGGCCACGGCGACGACGTCGGCGAAGGAGACCGGGCCCGGGCCGACCGCGACAGGGGTGGGCCGCTCGGCGTTGGGAGTCATGGCCCCATCCAACGACCAGCAGGTCCGCCGCGCCAGCCCGGCCGCCGGGCGCCTGTCTCGCATCCGAGACTGTCGCCGCGACCGTTGTCGTGGCTCGCCCACCCTCCCTACAGTGGGACGTGGCCTCGGGGGGAGGGGGCCCAGATGCCCAGTGTCCGGCTCAGCGAGCCGAGGCAGGTCGCGCTCGCGGCCCTGCTCGCCCTCGAGCCGCTCCGCGGGCACCGGTGCCCGGAGCGTCCGGCGCTCGAGGCGTTGGGCCGGCTGATCCCGAGCGACGTCATCTGCCTCGACGTCGCCGACCGCGACACCGGGTGCGTGGTGCGTACGGTCTCGCTCCCCTCGTGGATGTCCTCGCTCCACGCCGGGGTGCTCGCCGACTCCTGCCCCGAGGGCGTCCTCCACGAGCTCGAGGACCCCCGGCTGCGGCCGCTGCTCGACCGGACGGGGATGAGCGACGGCCTGCTGCTGTGCTTCCGCGACGGCCGCGACCGCGTGGTGCAGGTGTGGCTGGACCGCCAGTGCCGCCGGTTCACCGACACCGACACCGCCCTGCTCCGCATGGTCGCGCCGCTGCTGCGGCGGCTGCTCAGGGAGGGACCGGTCACCGGACCACCGGCACGGCTCACGGGGCAGGAGCACCGGGTGCTCCGCCTGGTGTCCACCGGGTTGTCGAACGCCGACGTCGCCGCCCGGATGACCGTCGCCCCGAGCACCGTGCGCAAGCACCTCGAGCACAGCTTCCGCAAGCTCGGGGTCTCCAACCGGCTGGCGGCGGTCAAGGCGTACGAGGGGCTGGTGGCGCTCCCGGAGCCCGGGAGCGGCCGCGAGAACTTCGCCTGAGCGCGAATAGCCCGGTCGGGCCGGAGGCTCCGAGACTGGCGGGGTCACTCGTGCACCCGAAGGGGCCCGCCATGTCGATCCGCCACCTGCTCGTCGCCGCAGCCGCCACGACCCTCGTCCTGCCGCTGGCAGCCAGCCCGGCGCCCGCACACCCGCCGACCAGTGACTCGGACGCCGCCGCGGCGACCGCGGTCGCGTGGCAGCGGATCGCGGTTCGCACGATCTTCACCGAGGCCCTGACCCCACCCGCGGCGGGCGGGCTGTACATGGCCTTCACCTCGCGTGCCGTCGACGACGCCGCGAAGGACGTGCTCCGACAGGGCGGCTCGGCCCGGGCGGCCGTCGCCACCGCGGCCCACGACGTGCTCGTGGAGTACTTCGCCGCCACGTCCACCGCGAACCTGGACGCCGACCTGGCGAACACGCTCGCGGCCGTGCCCGACGGAACCGCCGAGAGCAAGGGCGTCCGGATCGGCGAGAAGGCCGCCGCCCGCCTGATCGAGAGCCGCGAGGACGACGGGCGCAACGACCTGACCCGGATCTACTCGCAACCCGACGAGGTGGGGTACTGGCAGCCGCCCGAGGTGGGCGCTCCCCCCACCGGGGGCGGCATGGCGGTGGCCTGGCTGGGCTTCGTCGACCCGCTGGTGTCCATCCGTACCGTCCGGCTCGACGGACCCGACGAGCTCACCAGCCACGCGTACGCCGTCGACTACCAGGAGGTGCTGGAGACGGGCTCGTCCACGCCGACCCCCGACCTGGCCGACGAGGCACTCACCGCGCGGTTCTTCGCGTTCAACCCGCTCATCATGTACCGCCTCGCCGTGTGCGAGATGCTGACGGACTCCCCCCTCGACCTGCGGGACACCACGCGGCTCTTCGCCACCATCGACACCGCGGTGGCGACGACGGCCATCGAGACCTTCCGACTCAAGTTCGAGATCGGCTTCTGGCGGCCGGTCCAGGCGATCAACGACCTCCGCGACGACGGGAACACCGCCACCGAGCCGCAGCCGGGCTGGGCACCGCTGGTCCCGAACCCCGTCTACTCCGACTACACCAGCGGTCACGCGTCGGCGACCGCGCCGTTCGCCACGGTGATGCGACGGGCCTTCGGTGACGACGTCACCCTCCGGCTGGTGAGCCCGCTGCTGCCGGTCGAGGACGACCGGGTGCGGACCTACACCTCGCTCACCGACCTCGAGCACGACGCCCTGCACGCCCGGATCTGGGGCGGTCTGCACTTCCGGGACGCGATGGAGGACGGGTACATCCTGGGCCACCGCACGGCGCGGCGGGTGATGCGCGCGATGCACTGAACGCCGCCCGGGCGCCGGGTCTGGGATCCGAGACGAAGCACCCTTTGAGGTGAGCACCCCCGGGGCGCCTCGACCTAGGTTGGGGACCTCGACCACCGGGAGGAACCCATGGACACCGGAACCATTGTCTGGATCGTCGTCATCGTCGTCGTCGTGGTGGCCCTGATCGCGGTCGTGGCCGCGATGGCGCGCAAGCGCAAGGCCGACCAGCGCCGGAACGAGGCAGCAGCACTGCGCGAGAAGGCGCACGCCCAGCAGACCGGCGTCCAGCACGAGGAGATGAAGGCGCGCGAGGCCGAGCTCGAGGCGGAGCGCAAGCGGCTCGAGGCCGAGCGCGCCGAGGCCCGCGCGACCGAGGCCCGCCAGGGGAGCCTGCAGGAGCACGCACGGGTCGAGGACCACGTGCGTGAGGCCGACCGGGTCGACCCGGACGTCAATCACCGGTCGGACGACTACCGCCCGGGCACCGGGCAGGTCGCGGGCGGCGGCGCCACGGAGCCCACGCACACGGAGCCCACCCACGCCGACGGCGCCGATCCCCGCGCGGCAGAGGACCCCGTGCACCAGCCGCCCGCCGGTCAGCCTCCCGCCGAGCACCACCCGACAGAGACGGCGCGCCCGGCAACGGATCCGGCGACGGACCCGGCGACCGGACCCTGCGGCCCCCACCGAGGAGCCTCGCGAGGGCGGCGGCAGCCACCGCGCCTGACCGTGCCGTGAGCCGACGCGGCCGGCCCGGCCGGCGTGACAGCATGCGGCCATGAGCCAGGTGCCGGCGGCGACCCGCACCCTGCGGGTGCTGCGCTACCTGGCCAGCCGGCCGGAGGCGGCGCCGCTGGAGCTGATCATGCGGGCCTGCGCCCTGCCGCGGAGCACGGCGTACCACCTGCTGGGAGTGATGGTCGAGGAGGGCTTCGTGGTCCACCTCGCCGACGAGGCGCGCTACGGGCTCGGGCCCGCCGCCCACGAGGTCGGGGGCGGGTACGCGCGGCAGGCGCCGCTGGCGCGGATCGCGCGGCGCCCGCTCGCCGACCTCTCCGACGAGACCGGCCAGAACGCCCACCTCGCGGTGCTCCACGGCAGCGACGTGCTCTACCTGATCGAGGAGCGCGCGGCCGGCCGGCCGAGCCTGGTCACCGATGTCGGGGTGCGACTGCCGGCCCACCTGACCGCGACCGGGCGGGCGGTGCTGGCCGCGCTGCCCGCCCCGCAGGTGCGGGCGCTCTACCCCGACCGGGAGTCGTTCACACTGCGCCACGGCACCGGCCCGGCCACTCCGAGCGCGCTGCGGGCCGTGCTCGCCGAGACCCGGCAGCGCGGCCACGCCACCGAGGACGGCGACGTCACGCCCGGCTTCGCCAGCGTCGCGGCGGCGGTGCTCGACCACACCGGGTTCCCGGTGGCCGGGGTGGCGGTCACGGTCGAGGTGCGCGAGACCTCGCCCGAGCCGTACGCCGACGCCGTACGGCGCACCGCCACACTGCTGACCCGGCGGCTGGGCGGCGGCCCGGGCGCACGGTGACCTGAGGCCGACTCGGTCGTTGATCCGGGCGATGCCTACCCGGAGGTAACCCCGTGTCCGAGCGCCCGCTCCCCGCCCGCCGACTGGTCGCGACGCTGGCGGTGGCCGCCACGGTGGTCGGCGGCGCGGTGTGGTCCACCTCCGCCGGCGCCCGCGAGGGCGACCTGCCCGGCGACTACGACCGGCAGGTGCGCGAGCAGACCGCCCGCGCCCTGCAGCGGGACGCGGAGCAGCGACCGCACCGGCACGCACCCGGGACCGACGGGTCCTCCGACGGGCACGGCCACGACCACTCCGACCCGACCACCAAGAACGCGATCTCCCGCAGCGGCGAGTCCGGCGCCGGGACCGCCGACCCGACCAGCTCGGCCGCCCGGGTCACCCATGCCGCCGCGGTCGCCGCCGGCAGGCAGACGCCGGAGCCGGAGCTGACCACGACCCCGCTGCGCGAGCCCCGGACCACCCACCCGGCGACCCGCTACGCCATGGCCGGCGGCTGCTACACGCTCGTCGGGGGTGGCGAGCCGCTGTTCTTCCAGGCGACCGACCTCGGCCACTACCTGCTCTACGACGCCGACCGCCGCTTCGTCAGCACCAGCGGCACCACCGACCAGCCCGCCGACGACACGGTCTGGCGTGCCACCCGCCGGGGCGACCGCACCACGTTCACCAGTGGGGACACCACGCTGCGCGTGGCCGGGCGTACGACCTTCCTGCTCACCCGCGCCGACGGCTGCGCCCGCTACCCCGAGTCGCAGGTGAACGTCACCGGCGACCCGTTCGCCGGCGTCTCGCCGTTCCAGGAGGTGCGCGGCTACGTCGACGCCCACACCCACGGGATGGCCTACGAGTTCCTCGGCGGCGGCGCCCACTGCGGCAAGCCCTGGGACCGGTTCGGCGCGCCGTACGCCCTGGTCGACTGCGAGGACCACCAGACCGGCAGCAACCCGCTCGAGGCGGCGCTGTCCGGGCAGCCCACCCACGACCCGGTCGGCTGGCCGACGTTCCGGGACTGGCCGGCGCCCGACTCACTGACCCACGAGGGCACCTACTACAGGTGGATGGAGCGCTCCTGGCGCGGCGGCCAGCGGCTGTTCGTCAACCTGCTCGTCGAGAACAACCAGCTCTGCCGGCTCTACCCGTTCGGTCCCGACGGCAGCCCGACGTCGAAGAACTCCTGCGACGACATGGACTCGGTCCGGCTGCAGGCGCAGCGGATGCACGAGCTCCAGGACTACGTCGACGCGCAGTGGGGCGGCCCCGGGAAGGGCTGGTACCGCATCGTCACCAACCCGTGGCAGGCCCGCCGGGTCATCAACGACGGCAAGCTGGCGGTCGTCATGGGCATCGAGACCAGCGTGCCCTTCGGCTGCACCTTCCGGGCCGGGCCGACCGGCGACCAGCCGGCCTGCGACGCCGCCACCATCGACCGGCAGCTCGACGAGGTGCACGCGATGGGCGTACGCCAGATGGAGCTGGTCAACAAGTTCGACAACGCGCTGTCGGGCGTCGCCGGCGACGAGGGCCAGACCGGCGTCGTCGTCAACAGCGCCAACTTCCTCGAGACCGGCAGCTACTGGGACATGGAGCACTGCGAGCCCGCGACGCCCGGGGCCCACGACCGGGAGCAGCTCGCGGCGCCGGAGATCTCGGCCGACCAGCAGGACGCGCTGTTCGGGGCGATCGGCCAGGTGTTCGGCACCCTGGGCACCGACCTCCCGCTCTACCCGCGACCCGAGCACTGCAACCAGCGCGGACTCACCACGCTCGGCGAGCACGTCATCGACGGCCTCGCCCGGCGCCACATGCTGTTCGACCCCGACCACATGAGCGTCGCCGCCCGGGACTCGGCGCTCGACCAGGTCGAGGAGATGGGCTACTCCGGCGTGCTGTCGAGCCACTCCTGGTCGACGCCGGACGCGTACCCGCGGATCTACGAGCTGGGCGGCTTCATCGCGCCGTACGCCGGGGACTCCACCGGCTTCGTCGAGAAGTGGCGCCGGCACGTCGAGTGGGCCGACCCGCGCTACTACTTCGGCATCGGCTACGGCGCCGACATGAACGGCCTCGGCGCCCAGGGCGACCCTCGGGGTGCCGAGGTCCCCAACCCGGTCACCTACCCGTTCCGGGGGCTCGGTGGGGTGACGATCGGACGGCAGCACGCGGGCGAGCGGGTCTACGACATCAACGTCGACGGCGTCGCGCAGTACGGGCTCTACCCGGACTGGATCGAGGACCTGCAGCAGGTCGCCGAGCAGGACGCGGGCGACGGTGAGGCGATCGCGACCGACATGGCCCGCGGCGCCGAGGCGTACCTGCAGACCTGGGAGCGGGCGCAGGGCGTCCGGCCCGACTCCTGCCGCAACCCGGAGCTGCGCCGAACACCTGCGCGGTTCCGGGAGCTCGTCCCGGCGGGCGCGACCACCCGCGAGGTGATGTCGGCGGTGGGCCAGCCGTACCTGCGGCAGGGGCTGACGTACACCTACTGCGCGCGGACCGCGGACGACCCCGAGGTACGGATGGTCGTCGACCTCACGGCAGGGGGTCGGGTGGAGAGGGTCCGCAGGTGGCGCTAGTCGTCGGCCGGTGCGCCGACGTCCATGGTCCAGCAGACGGCGGTGCCCTCGATCGCGACCACGCCGTCGCCGCGGACGACCCTCGTGGCGAGCGTCGTGATCGGCTTGTCGAGCCGGACGTCGGTCACCTCGACCTCGCCGGTGATCGTGTCCCCGGGCTTCGTCGGGGCCAGGAACTTCCAGTGCGTCTCCAGGAACACCGTGCCGGGACCGGGCAGGTCCTCGGCCACCACCGCGTTGAGGATCGCGCTGGTGACCCCGCCCTGCACGACGATGCCGCCGAACCGGGTCCGGGCCGCGACGTCGGCGTCGTAGTGGACCGGGTTGCGGTCGCCGCTCATCTCGGTGAACCGGACGATGTCGGCCTCCTCGACGGTGCGCGACCGCGATGCCCGGTCGCCGACCTCGGGAGCGCCCTGGGGCCAGGCAGTCATGCGCCGACTGTACGGGCCCCCGGACCGGGGCGGGGTTACTTACAAGTAACCTGTTTCACAGTGCCCACCCGCTGACCCCGACCGCCTCCGAGTCGTAGTCTCGGCGCGACGCACTCGCCGTCACCGCCAGCCCCTTTCGAGGAGACGTTGTGAACTGGGTCCTGATCGTCGGCCTGCTGCTCAACCTGGTCCTGCTGCCGATCGCTGCCCGCCGGGTGGTGTGGCTCTACCGGCTGATCACCAGCGGCCAGCCCGACCCCGGCCGGGTCGAGGGCGTCACCGGCCGCGTTGGCCAGGCGGTCAGGACGCAGCTGGTCGAGGTCTTCGGGCAGCGGAAGCTGCTCAAGTGGACCGTGCCGGGCACCGCCCACGCCTTCGTGATGTGGGCGTTCATCATCCTGGGCAGCGTCTATCTCGAGGCGTACGGCGTGCTGCTGTTCTCCGAGGACTTCGCGATCCCGCTGATCGGCCACTGGGAGGTGCTCGGGTTCGCGCAGGACCTGATCGCCGTCCTCGCCCTGGTCAGCCTCGGTGTCTTCGCGCAGATCCGGCTCAGGAACGCGCCGGAGAAGCTCGGCCGCCGGTCCCGGTTCTCCGGGTCCCACCTCGGCGGGGCCTGGATGGTCCTGTTCATGATCTTCAACGTCATCTGGACGATGTTCCTGTTCCGGGGTGCGGCCTCGGCGCTGGGCAACCTGCCGTACGACGACGGCGCGTTCGTCTCGGTGGCGCTCGGCAACCTGCTCGACGGGCTGTCCGAGGACGCGCTGCACGTGCTCGAGGGGATCGGGCTGCTGCTCCACATCGGCGTGATGCTGGTGTTCCTCGTGATCGTGCTGAACAGCAAGCACCTCCACATCTTCGTGGCGCCGCTGAACGTCATGTTCAAGCGGCAGCCGGTCGCCCTCGGCGCGGCCCGGCCGCTCAGCTCGGCCGGCAAGCCGGTCACCCTCGACGACCTCGAGGAGATGGACGAGGACACCACGCTCGGCATCGGCTCGATCGAGGACTTCTCGTGGAAGGGCCTGCTCGACATGGCGACCTGCACCGAGTGCGGCCGCTGCCAGGACCAGTGCCCGGCCTGGAACACCGAGAAGCCGCTCAGCCCCAAGATGCTGATCATGAACATGCGGGACCACGCGTTCCACATCGGCTCGTACCTCCAGGCCGACCAGGCCAAGCGCGACAGCATGCTCGAGGCCGACCCCGAGCTCGCGGCCGAGGTCGAGCGGGCGCTCGTCGGGGCGACCGAGGGCGAGGCCTGGCACCCGACCGGCGGCGGCGTGATCGACCCCGACGTGCTGTGGTCGTGCGTCACCTGCGGTGCCTGCGTCCAGCAGTGCCCGGTCGACATCGAGCACGTCGACCACATCATCGACATGCGCCGGCACCAGGTGCTGGTCGAGTCGACCTTCCCCGCCGAGCTCAACCAGCTGTTCAAGGGCATGGAGTCCAAGGGCAACCCCTGGAACCTGTCCCCCAACATGCGCATGGACTGGGCGCAGGGCCTCGACTTCGAGGTCCCGGTCGTCGGCGAGGACCTCGAGTCCCTGGACTCGGTCGACTGGCTGTTCTGGGTCGGCTGCGCCGGCGCGTACGAGGACCGCGCCAAGAAGACGACCCGCGCGGTCGCGGAGCTGCTCGACATCGCCGGCATCTCGTTCGGCGTCCTCGGCAAGGGCGAGACCTGCACCGGCGACTCGGCCCGCCGCGCCGGCAACGAGTTCGTCTTCCAGGGCCTGGCCCAGCAGAACGTCGAGACGTTCAAGGAGTTCAAGGTCAAGAAGGTCGTCTCGACCTGCGCGCACTGCTTCAACACCCTCAAGAACGAGTACCAGGAGTTCGGCATCGAGCTGGAGGTGGTCCACCACACCCAGCTGCTGAACCGGCTCGTCCGCGAGGGCAGGCTCACCCCGGTCAAGGACGGTGCGGGCGCTGCCAAGCGGTCGATCACGTACCACGACCCGTGCTACATCGGCCGTCACAACCAGGTGTACGAGCCTCCGCGCGAGCTGCTCCAGGTGCTGCCCGGCGCGGAGTTCGTCGAGATGGAGCGCAACTCAGAGCGCTCCTTCTGCTGCGGCGCCGGCGGCGCACGGATGTGGATGGAGGAGACGATCGGGGAGCGGATCAACCTCAACCGCACCTCCGAGGCGGTCGGCACCGGCGCCGACCAGATCGCCGTCGGCTGCCCGTTCTGCCGGGTGATGCTCTCCGACGGGCTCGGTGCGATGCAGGACTCGGGCGACGCCCGCGAGGAGGTCGAGGTCCTCGACGTCGCGCAGATGCTGCTCGCCTCGGTGAAGGGCGAGCCGGCCACCCGGCAGAAGAAGGCGGCTGCCGCCGCCTCGGCCAGGGCCGGCTCCTCGTCCTCCTCCGAGGACGCCGGGGGCGGTACGGCGACCGCGACGCTCACCCGCGACGACGATGCCACGAAGGCGGAGCCCGAGGCGGGCGACGCCACCCAGACCGAGGGCACCATCACCGAGACCGCCGACGCCGGCCCGGCCGCCAAGGCCAGCGGCGGGTCGTCGCTGTTCGACCTGGGCGACGACTCCGCGGCCGAGCCCGAGCCCGAGAAGGACGACCCCGAGGAGACCGCCCCCTCCGGCGGCTCCCTGTTCGACCTCGGCGGCGACGAGCCTGCGGAGCCCGCCCCCTCCGGTGGCTCCCTGTTCGACCTGGGAGGCGACGAGCCCGCCACTCCGGAGCCCGCCACCGAGAAGAAGCCGGAGGCCGACCTCGGCGGCGGCTCCCTGTTCGACGTGGGCACCGACCAGCCCGCCACCCCGGAGGTTGAGGAGCGAGGAGCGCCAGCGACGAGCCTCGAAACCCCGGAAGCCGAGGCACCCACGTCACCCACGTCCTCCCCCCAGCCCGGCTCGGAGATCCCGGCAGGCGGTTCCCTCTTCGACATCTCGGGCCCGGCCGAGCCCGCCACCCCGGAGGTTGAGGAGCGAGGAGCGCCAGCGACGAGCCTCGAAACCCCGGAAGCCGAAGCGCCCCCGCAACCCACGTCCTCCCCCCAGCCCGGCTCGGAGATCCCGGCAGCCGGGTCCCTCTTCGACATCGCCGCACCCGAGCAGCCCGCGCCCACGGCCGCGTCGGCGCCGAGCCCCGAGCCGGAGCCGGAGCCGACCGACGAGCACGCGCTCGAACCAGAGCCCCGGCCCGAGGTCACCAGGACACCCCCACCACGACGTCCGGCAAGCCCGACCCCGCCGCCGTGAGCGCGTCCGCGACGGCCGCTGCCTCCGACGACGCCGAGAGCTCCGCCGAGCCCGCAGCGGAGGCGGAGGTCGACGAGTCGCCCCAGGCCGATGACGTCGCCGACGAGACCCAGGAGTCCGACACCGACGAGACGGACGAGCCGGCACGGAAGCCGCTCGAGTCCTCCGGTCCCTCAGCACCAGCCGAAGACCGACGTCGACATCAACGAAAGCGGCTCGCTCTTCGACCTCTGAGGGGGTCGAGGCGGCGGACAACCGGGGCGCGGCCATGACGTGGGCGACCGAGTCGGACCTGCTCGCGGAGATGGGCGCGTGGACGCCCCTCCCGGGGGAGGACGATCCGCGCTGGGACCAGGCCGACCCGCCAGGTCCTCTGTGGCAGCAGGCGCAACGGCTCCTCGACGCTGCGTACGCCTGCGGCGAGCACCGGTGGCAGGGCGCGGCTGTGCGCGTGTTCCAGTACGCCGCCGACTGGCACCTGCACGGGATGATGCAGGCGCTCAGGCACGGACCCGAGCGAGCGTTCGGCGATCCGGACGAGTCCGATGAGTTCGCTCGTCGGCTCGAACCGCTCACACGACACCCGCGGGCAGGAACCCGGCTGTGGGTCGCCAGGGAGCTCGGGATTCTCCGACAAGTCTCGAGCTTGCCGTACCTCATCCCACTCACCGAAGACGACCACCGCGAAGTGGTGGAGGAAGCCCGTTTCTCGATCGCCATGCTGGCCCAGAATCATGTCGACGCTGAGCTCATCTGCCTGCAGCTCGGCATCGAGCCACCGACCTGAAGCCTGGACCGAGTGGACGGGGCTACCTCGGCCTACTCGAGTCGTGGCCGGTGGCGGGTCCAGTCCGGTGGTGGTCGTCCGGTCTTTGCCGGTGGCAGGAACTCCGGGCGCCGGTCGTTGCCGAGTCTGACCTGCCAGGGGGTGTGGTGGATCGTGCGGTGGTGGTGTCCGCAGAGCAGCACCAGGTTGTCGAGCGAGGTGGGGCCGTGGTCGATCCAGTGGCGGACGTGGTGGGCGTGGCACATCACCGGTGGTCGGGTGCAGCCGGGGAAGGCGCAGTGGTGGTCGCGGGCGACCAGGGCGGTCCAGATCGGTGGGGTGACGAGGCGACGGTCGCGTCCGACGTCGAGGACGGAGCCGTCGGCGTCGAGGAGCACCCGGACCAGGTCGCAGTCGCAGGCCAGGCGGCGTACGCGCGGAACCGGCCAGCTCGAGTCCGTCGTCGGTGACGCCGACCCCGTCGGTCGCGCCGTGCAGGGTGTGGTGGTCGAGGGTCACCGACAGCCGGGGGCGGATCCCGTGGCTGGCGGGAGGCAGCTCGGTGTCGAGGGCGTGCTGGGCGACGCCGACCAGCGCGTCCCACATCCGGGCACCGTGGTCGCGCGGGTCGGGCAGCTCCTGGCAGGTCACGGGGTCGAGGGCTGCGACCGGTGCGGTGAGCGGCAGCAGCGCGGCCCGCAGCACGGCGCCGTCCTCGACGGTGCCCCTGCCGGTGAGCCGGATGCCGCCGCAGCCGTCCTCGGAGACCGTGAGGTAGCGGCCGAGGTGGGCGGCGCGGTCCTCCCGGTCCAGGGCCCGCTCCGCCTCCCGCTCGTCGCGCTCGGGGTCGACGACCGCGGCCAGGTGGCGGCCCACCCGGTGGAGCTCGGTGGCGTCGAGACGTCCCGCTTCCTCGACCATGACCTGCTCACCGCGGCGGCGTACGTGGTCGGCCAGGGGCAGCCGGTCGACGGCGTCGAGGATCACGTCGGCCTGGTCGGGTGAGACCTCGGCGTCGCGCAGCGCCTGCAGGGTGGTGTGACACGAGCTGGTCAACACCCGGGCGTGCTCCACCGCCCGCCTGCCCTGGCGGCGGGTGGTGCCGGCCAGGTGGGTGAACCAGTCGGCCGTCGAGCCCCACCCCAGCTCACGCTTCGGCGTCTCACGGGCCTCGAGCTCGGCCAGCAGCTCGGCCTGCAACGCGGCCGCCGCCGCGTGGAGCCGCTGCAGCTCCTCCACCCCCGCCACCAGCTCCTCCGAGGGCCGCGCCGACCACAGCACCCCGTGCTGCGAGGCGACCTCCGCGCACGCCGCACCGACGACACCGGCCGGTGTCGGATGCGGAAGCGGAGTGATCGCCATGGACACATTCAACCCGCGACCACTGACAACCAACGCGCCCAGAACCCCTTGTCCACAAGGGATCTGCGCATCGACGCCCTCAAGAGTTCACAGCGGTTCGACGGAAGACTCCGGGGGACCCGGCGTACGCTCCCGCCATGCGCAGGGTGCTCCCGTGGCTGGCTGCCGTCGTCGTCCTCGTGGCGCTGCTGCCGGCGGTGTGCGTCAGCGAGGAGGGTGGCCCGACCAGCTGCCAGAGCCTGGTGCTGCTGCCACTGCCGTGGGGCGAGAACGCCGACACCTGGGGGTACGTCGTGGCGTTCGCGGCGATGCTCGCCACCTTCCTCGCGCTGCGGCTGGCGTTGCGACCCCGGGAAGGTGGAGCGCAGGACGACACCCGCAGGACACAGGGCTGACGGCCGGCACCTCGCCCGATCGGGTGTTGACGACCTCCTCGGTGCGGGCCGACACTCACCTCCAGTGGGCCGGTCCAGCGCCGACGCGAAGACGGCCGCTCGGGGGAGGACCGATGCAACCACGAGCCTTGCCAGTCGTCACCGTCCTGGTCGCCGGTCTGGCCGTGCCGCCTTCCGCGGCCGGCGCTCCCGATCCGGGCCCGGAGTTCCGCGCGGTGGGACCCGCGGGCGGGTCCGTCTCGGCATTCGCGTTCGGCGCCGACGGCCGGATCTTCTCCGGGAGCAGGGGCTCAGGAGTGTTCTCCTCCGACAACGGCGGGAACACCTGGGTACGCCGCGGCGACGGCCTGCCGCCCGACGTGTCGGTGTCCCACGTCGAGGCATGGCCAGGGAGCCGCGTCGTCTACCTGTCGACGTGGGCCGACGGCGCCTACCGCAGCACCGACAACGGCACCACCTGGCGCCGGATCACCCAGGTGGCGACGGTCGACGACGTGGCCTTCCACCCCTCCGACCCCGACACGGTGTTCCTGGCCTCGAGCGGCAACGGCCTGCTCCGCAGCACCGACGCCGGGGAGTCGTGGACCACGCTCACCGAGCCGAACGGCCAGCCGGTGCGGGCCGAGGCCGTCGAGATCGCCCCGTCCCGCCCCGACACGGTCTACCTCGTCGACGTGACCCTCCGGCGCAGCACCGACGGCGGCGACACGTGGACCGGGCTGGGCCCGAGCTACACGATCGTGGAGGACGTCGAGGTCGACCCCTCCGACCCGGACACCGTCTACGCCTCCGACCTCTCCGAGGGCGTCCAACGCACGACGGACGGCGGCGCCCACTGGAGCCGGCTCGACCTGCCCGAGTACGGCATGGACGGGATCGCGGTCGACCCCACCGACCCGGACACGGTGTGGGTGGGCACCTGGGCCGACGGGACCGTCTACCGCTCGTCCGACGGCGGGAGCTCGTGGGCCCAGCTGCTCGTCCCCGGCGCCCGTCACGCCACGCCGGTGGTCCGGGTCGGCCCCGACGGGCGCAGCTGGGTCGGCGCGGAGAACCGGGGTCCGCTCGTCAGCGCTGACGACGGCGCGTCGTGGCGGCTGCGACGTACCGGCTTCCTCGGGTCTGGCATCCCCGCACTCGTGGCCCCGACCCAGAGGCTGGTGCTGGCGGGCACCTTCGGCGACGGGATCCAGCGGTCCACCGACGGCGGGTCGACGTGGCGCTCGTCCGGGATCAGCGGCGGGCGCCTCCGTACGCTCGTCGCCCAGCCCGGCAGTCCCCAGGTGGTGGTCGCCGGGGCCGACCGCGGCACGTTCCGCTCCGCCGACGGGGGTGCCACCTGGGATCGGGTCGCGACCTTCCCGGCCACCGACGTGGTCTTCTCCCCCAGTCAGCCGGCGCGTGCCTACGCCGTGTTCACCGGCGGCTGGGCCCTCACCGACGACGGTGGCCGCACGTGGCAGCGGCGTCGCTTTCCACTGGGGATCTACGGCTCCTCCGAGGTCGTGGTGCACCCGACGCGACCGGGGCGGATCTGGATGACCTGCTCCTGCGGAGTGATGTGGTCCACCGACGCAGGTCGCACCTGGCAGACCCCGCAGTCGGGGACGACGCCCCCCAGCGTCAACGAGATGGTGATGCCCGCCGACCGCCCCGGCACCCTGTACGCCGCAGGCGACTACGGCCTCTACCGGAGCACGGGGGGCGCTCGTGACGGGACCTGGCAGGCGATCGGACCGCCCGCGGCCGGCAGCTCCGACGGCCACGCGGTCGTGACCGCCCCCGGCGACGGCGACACCGTCTACTACGGCGCCATCAGCGACTCCGGCTATCCGGGCGTCTACCGCAGCACCGACGGCGGCGACACCTGGACCCGGTGGACGTCCGGGATGCCGACCACCTGGGTCCAGTCGCTCGCCCTCACCCCTGACGGCGGCCGGTTGTTCGCCGGCACCACCGCGTACGGCGTGGAGTCCGGCGGCGGGGTGCTGCTCGCCGACCTGCCCTGACCGGGTCCTCAGTGACGCGGCGGCGCGGCGAGGTCCTCGTGGTCCTCGGGCTCGGCGACCACGATCGGCCGCACCCGCCACCACACCAGGAACAGCACCGCCACGACGGCCAGGGCCAGTCCTGCCCAGAGGTTGGCGTTGGGGCCACCCGTCTTGTCGGTCTCGGGGTCGCCGAAGAGCCCCATGACCAGCAGGATCAGGCCGTAGATGCCGAGGAGCGACCCGATGATGACCCGGATGTCGAACGCGCCGGCGGTCTTCTTGGTGGACGTGGACTTCGTGGTGTCGGACATGTCGACTGCCTCCTCAGAACGCCAGGTTCAGGGCGATGACCATGACCAGGGCGAGCCCGGCCATGGGGACGGTACGGCGGTACCACGGGTACGACGCCTCGTTCGGGTCGGTGCGCATCTCCTTGGGCGTCTCCGAGTAGACCAGTCCGCGGAGCTGCTCGGCCGGCTTCGGCGCGGTGGCCAGGGAGACCACGACGCTGATCAGGATGTCGACCACGAAGGCCGTCGAGGCGGCCAGGAAGGCGGCGCCCTGCCCGGAGATCGGCAGGATGCCCGAGCTGAGCGAGCCGAACGCGTCCTCGCTCAGCCAGGCGACGAGGACGGCCGACAGGGTGCCGGACACCAGCCCGACCCAGCCCGCCGTCGGCGTCATCCGCTTCCAGAACATGCCGAGGATGAAGGTCGCGAAGAGCGGGGCGTTGAAGAAGCTGAACAGGGTCTGCAGGTACTGCATGATGTTCGGGAAGCTCGCCGCGAACGTCGCCGTCCCGATGGCGATGACGGTGGCTCCCACCGTCGCGATCCGGCCGATGCGCAGGTAGTAGCCGTCCTCGCGCTCCTTGACGACGTAGTCCTGCCACAGGTCGTAGCTGAAGACGGTGTTGAACGCCGAGATGTTGGCGGCCATGCCGGCCATGAACGCTGCCAGCAGGCCGGTGATCGCGAGGCCGAGCAGGCCGTTGGGCAGCAGCTCCTCCATGAGCAGGAGCAGCGAGTCGTTGTAGTCGACGGGCCCCAACCCCGGTGCCGATGGCGTACCACCGTCCTTGAAGTTGGCGAGCTCGGTCACCAGCACCGCGGCGATCATGCCCGGGACGATCGTGATGAACGGGACGAACATCTTGGGGAACGCCCCGATGATCGGCGTACGCCGTGCGGAGCTCATCGAGTCGGACGCCATCGCCCGCTGCACCTCGACGAAGTTGGTCGTCCAGTAGCCGAACGACAGCACGAAGCCGAGCCCGAAGACGATGCCGATGACCGACAGGATCGGCGAGTCGAAGCCGGAGAGGGCCTGGCCCGGCCAGGAGTTCAGCTGCTGGTCGGCGGGCGGCACCTCCGCGCTGGCGGGGGCGTTGGTGGCCGCCTCGGTGATCCGTTGGGTGAGACCGCCCCAGCCGCCGACCCGGTTCAGCCCGAGCAGGGTCAGCGGGAGCAGCGCGGCCACGATCACGAAGAACTGCAGCACCTCGTTGTAGATCGCCGCCGACAGCCCGCCGAGGGTGATGTACGAGAGCACGATGATCGCCGCCACCAGGAGCGCGACCCACAGCGACCAGCCGAGCAGCGCCTGCAGGATGGTGCCGAGCAGGTAGAGGTTGACGCCCGCGATCAGCAGCTGGGCGAGCGCGAACGAGATCGCGTTGACCAGGTGGGCGCCGGGCCCGAACCGGCGGAGCATGAACTCGGGGACCGAGCGCACCTTGGAGCCGTAGTAGAACGGCATCATCACGACGCCGAGGAACAGCATCGCCGGGATCGCGCCGACCCAGAAGTAGTGGACGGTCGGCAGCCCGAACTCGGCGCCCGAGGCGGACATGCCCATGATCTCGACCGCGCCGAGGTTGGCGGAGATGAACGCCAGGCCGGTGACCCACGCCGGCAGCGACCGGCCGGAGAGGAAGAAGTCGACCGAGTCCGAGATGTGGCGCCGGGCCAGCAGCCCGATCCCGAGGACGAACACGAAGTAGATGACGAGGATCCCGTAGTCGACGAACGTCGCGTCGATCAGGGTCTCGGCCATGACGGTCAGCTGCGGTGAGAGTTCTCCGGACACGTGTCGACACCTCCGAGCGAGCGGGTGACCCATCCGGCCCGGTCGGGGCCGGATCCACCGTAGACCACGCCGGCGCCGTACGGGGTCGACGACATGACATCAATTCAGGGTTGCTTTGACGTCATGGTGATGTCATAGTGATGCACATGGACATCACGCCGTACGTCGACAGCCTCCGCAGCGACCTCGTCGCCGCTGCCGAGGCCGGGGGCGACGACATCAAGCAGGCCGCCGAGCGACTGATGCTCGCGCTGGCCCCCTCCGCCCGGCTGGCCCTGATGGAGGCGATCTCCCAGGCCGCCGCCGAGATCACCGCCGAGCTCCCCGACGGCGGCGTCGACGTACGCCTCGACGGCCGCGAGCTCGACTTCGTCGTCCACATGTCCGCCCCGACGCCGCCGGCCGCGCCCGCGCCGCCGGCGGCGCCCGCCGCCGAGGAGCCCGACGAGGGCGGCCTCGCCCGGATCTCGCTCCGGATCCCCGAGTCGGTCAAGACCCGCGCCGAGGAGAAGGCCGCCAGGGCCGGCGACAGCCTCAACACCTGGCTGGTCAAGGTCGTCCGCGCCGCGACGAGCGATGCGGCCGTCAACGTCGACATCGACCTGTCGAGCATCCCGTTCGACGGGTTCGACCCCTTCCGGAAAGGCAGGGGCAACCGCCGCATGACCGGCTGGCTGTAGCCACCCGGACACCACCACCCACCCACCACCAGGGACCGGCAGCAGGCCGGCCCCGCGGTCCCGCACACCCTGGAGGCACCCGTGACCGAGCACCACTTCAGCACCCCCGAGCCCGTCCAGCTGAGCGCGGAGAACGGCTCCGGGCAGGTCCGGGTCACCGCGACCGAGACCACCGAGACCCGGGTCGTCATCTCCGGCCGCCACGCCGACGACGTCGAGGTCACCCAGCTCGACCGGGAGATCCGGGTCGTGCCGCCCCGTCGGCGTACCGGCTTCCTCGGCGGCGACGACAGTCTCGACATCGTGGTCACCCTGCCCGTCGGCAGCGACCTGTCGGTCCGTACCGGCAGCGCCGACGTCAGCGCCCACGGACCCGTCGGGTCGGTGCAGGTCAAGACCGGCTCCGGTGACGTCGACATCGAGGAGAGCTACGAGGACGTCCAGGTGAAGTGCGGCTCGGGCGACGTACGGATCGGCGAGGCCCAGGCGGCCGTCGCCGTCTCCACCGGCTCCGGCGACGTCGAGATCGGGCGCAACCGAGGCCCGGCCGTGGTCAAGACCGGGTCGGGCGACGTCCGGTTCCGCGAGGCCACCACCGAGGTCTCGGTGATGACCGGGAGCGGCGACCTGATGATCGACACCGCCCGCGAGGGCCGCTTCCACGCCAAGGGCGCCTCCGGCTCGATCCACGTCGGCATCCCCGCCGGCACCCCCGTCTGGACCGACATCACCACCCTGTCGGGCCGGATCCACTCCGACGTCGAGGGCGCCGGCGAACCCGTCGAGGGCGGCCCGCACGTCGAGCTGCGGGCGAGCACCGTCAGCGGCGACGTCGTCCTCACCCAGCGCTGACCCGTACCCACCACCATCACGAGAGGAGAGCCGCCATGCAGATCTACGTGAGCGAGATCGAGGAGCAGGTCCGCCGTCACCACGAGGCCGACCGGCACCCCCGCCAGCGCCACCCCGTGGCCCCGCACGTCCCGACCCGCACCCGGGTCGCCGCCCGGCTGCGGCGCGTCGCCGACCGCCTGGAGCAGTGAGCCGAGTCGTGTCTCATTCCGGTCGAGTCGTGCCTGATTCGGACCCGCGCCGGCATCGGACACGAATCAATCAGAACGAGGCACGACTCAACGTGAATCAGGCACGACTCAACGGCGTCAGGACTTCATGGCGACACCGTGCCGCCAGTAGCCCATGAACGCCACCTGGCGGCGGTCGATCCCGAGCCCGCGGACCAGGTGCCGGCGCAGGCCGGTGACCACGCCGGACTCCCCGGCGATCCAGGCGTACAGGTCGCCGTGCGGCGCCGGAGCGTCGCCGACCTGCTCCCCCGAGGAGGAGTACGTCGGGGTCTCCCACAGGTTGGGGTCGACCTCGTCGGCCACGACCTCGGGCCGCCCGGCCGGTGCGCCCAGGTGGGCCACCACCGCCGCGTGGAGCCGCTCGCCGAGCGGGGCGCCGTTGCGCGGCAGCCACACCACCTCCACCCCGACGGGGGCGTCGAGGTCGAGCACGTCGCCGGTCTCCGGCACCTCGAGGAAGGCGGTCCCGCGCGCGGCCGCGGGCAGGTGCTCGAGGATCGCGGACACGGCCGGGACGGCCGTCTCGTCGCCCACCAGCAGCAGCCGCTGCGCCGCACCCGGCGTGAACTCGATGCCGCCGAAGGGAGTGCCGCGGCGGGGCGCGATGGCCACCAGCCGGTCACCCGGCCGGGCGGTCGCCGCCCAGCTCGACCCCGGGCCGGTGGCGCCGTCGGCGAGGTGCAGCACCAGGTCGACGACCAGCCGGGTGTCGGCCCCCGAGCCGACGACGTCGCGCACCGTGTAGGTCCGCATGTGGCCGCGCTCGTCCTCCGGGAGGTCGAGCCAGGTGGCGTACCACGACTCGTCGGCGCCGGCGAAGGACGGCAGCCGGCCCGAGCTGCCGGGGAAGACCAGCTTGAACCGCTGGTCCCAGAGCGGGCCGTCGACCCCGAAGTCGGCGAGCGCAGGCCCGCCGAGCTCGACGCGTACGAAGCTCGGCGAGAGCCGCTCCGTGCGCACCACCTCGACCTCGTCGAGGACGAACGGGAGCCGGTGGGCGGTCTGCGCGGTCATCAGTCGGCCTCTCGTGGCTGGCGTCCGAGCGGGACCACCAGGGGCGTCCCGGAGACGGGGTCGGGGATCACACGGCAGGGCAGCCCGAACACCTCGCGGACCGTCTCCTCGGTCAGCACCTCCCCGGGTGCGCCGCTGGCGGCGATGCGGCCGTCGCACATCGCGACGAGGTGGTCGGCGAACCGCGCGGCGAGGTTGAGCTCGTGGAGCACCATCACGATGGTCGTGCCGCGGGTGGCGTTGAGGTCGCGCAGCAGCTCGAGCAGCTCCATCTGGTGGGCGACGTCGAGGTAGGTCGTGGGCTCGTCGAGCAGCAGCAGGTCGGTGCCCTGGGCCAGCGCCATCGCGACCCACACCCGCTGCCGCTGGCCCCCCGAGAGCTGGTCGACGTCGCGCTCGGCCAGGTCGGTCGTGCCGGTCAGGGCGAGCGCCTCGGCGACCGCGGCGTCGTCGTCGGCACCCCAGCGGCGCAGCGCTCCGGTGTGCGGGTGTCGCCCGCGGGAGACCAGGTCGACCACGGTCACCCCTTCCGGGGTCACCGGCGACTGGGGCAGCAGGCCGAGCGTCCGGGCGACCGCCTTGGTCGGCGTACGGTGGATCGCGCGGCCGTCGAGCAGCACCGAGCCGTGCGCGGGCCGCAGCAGCCGGGCCAGGCCGCGCAGCAGCGTGGACTTGCCGCAGGCGTTGGCCCCGACGACGGCGGTGACCGCCCCGTCGGGAACGGGCAGCGAGAGCCCGCTGACGACGGTGCGCTCGCCGTAGCCCAGGGTCACCGCGTCGGCGACCAGCCGCGCGGGGTGCCGCACGCGCCGCTCGAGGTCGGGCTCGGTCGTGGTGGCGGTCATGCCGCCCTCCTTCCGGTCGGTCCGCGGGCGAGCAGCCACAGCAGGAACGGCGCGCCCAGGGCGCCGGTGACGACGCCCGCGGGGAAGTTGACGTCGGCGAGCAGGTAGTCGGCGACGTAGTCGGCTGCGACGACGATCACGGCACCGGTCAGCCCGGCGCCGACCAGCGTGGGCCGGCCGCCGTTGAGCTGCCGGGCGATCGGGCCGGCGAGGAACGAGACGAACGCGATCGGGCCGGCGGCGGCGACGCCGACCGCCACCAGCACCACGCCCAGCAGGAGGACGCCGTCGGCGCGGCGACGGGGGACGCCGAGCCCGGCCGCGGCGTCGTCGCCCAGCTCGCTGATCCGCATCGACCGGGCCAGGAGCGCGGTCAGCGGAAGCAGCACCGCGAGGACCACGGCCAGCACCCGGATGGTCGGCCAGTCGGCCGCGCTGACGCTGCCGGTCAGCCAGCGGAGCACCAGCTGTGCGTCGTAGACGTCGGCGCGGGTGAAGACGTACTGGATGGCCGACTGCAGCACCGCGGCCATGCCGACGCCCACCAGCACCATCCGGTAGCCGCTGTGCGGCCCGGCGACCAGCCGTACGACGCCCGCGACCGCCACCGCCCCGAGGACGGCGAGCAGCGAGACGGTGGGACCGCGGAGGTCGCCCAGCACCAGTGCGCCGACGGCCACCGCGCTCGCCCCCAGGCTGATGCCGATGATGTCGGGGCTGGCCAGCGGATTGCGGAAGGTGGTCTGGAAGATCGCGCCTCCGACCCCGAACGCCACCCCGACCAGCACCGCCAGGACGGCCCGGGGCAGCTTGCTCTCCATGACGATGTAGCTGGCGCCCGGGATCTCGGTGCCGGTGAGGATGCGGAAGAAGTCCGGGATGGTGACGGTGTAGTCGCCCAGCAGCACGCGGGCGGCGAAGGCGAGCAGGGTCAGCAGCGCCAGGCCGCCGACCACCAGACGCCGGCGGCGCCGGGTGGCGCCCCGCGCCCGCTGCACGACGGCGACCCCGGAGGTGCCGGGCCGCTCGAGCACGCTGACGCCGCTCACAGCGCCGCCCCGGCTCGGCCGCGGCGGACCAGCCAGAGGAAGGCCGGCGCCCCCAGGACGGCCGACATGATGCCGACCTGGACCTCGGTCGGCGGCAGCACGATCCGGCCCAGCGTGTCGGAGAGCACCGTGATCGCCGCTCCGGCCAGCGCCGCGAGCGGCAGCACGACGCGGTAGTCCGCGCCCACCACGGCCCGTACGGCGTGCGGGGCCATCAGCCCCACGAAGGCGATCGGTCCGGCCAGGGCCGTCGCGGCGCCGGCCAGCAGCACCGCGGCCAGGCCGAGCAGCAGCCGGTCGAGCGCCGTACGCCGACCCAGCCCGCGGGCCAGGTCGTCGCCGAGCGCCAGGGCGTTGAGCACCCGCGCGCCGGGCACGACCAGGGCCGCACCCACGAGCAGGAACGGGAGCCCGGTGAGCAGCACCTCGAGGTCGCGTCCGCCGACGGTGCCGACCTGCCAGAGGCGGAAGGTCTCCATCGTGCTCCGGTCGATCAGCAGCACGGCCGAGGTCCAGCCCGTCGCAGCCGCGGTGAACGCCGCGCCGGCGATGGCGAGCTTGACCGGCGTCGCACCCTCGCGCCCGAACGAGGCGACCAGGTGGACGACGAGGACGGCCACCCCGCCGCCGACGAAGGCGAACCAGACGTACTGCTGGAGGTCGGAGACCCCGAACACCGAGATCGCCAGCACCATCGCGAAGGCGGCACCGGAGTTGATGCCGAGGATCCCGGGGTCGGCAAGGGGGTTGCGGGTCAGGCCCTGGAGGACCGCCCCGGCCAGGCCGAGGGCGGCACCGACGACGAGGGCGAGGACGGTCCGCTCCAGCCGAGCGGTGTAGACCGCGTGGAGCGGGTGGCCGGCATCGGTGAGCGCCGCGAGCGGGGTGAGCCGGGAGCCGACCAGCACCGACAGCGCGACCGCGACCAGGCCGACCAGCAGCACCAGCGCCGCCGCGGCCACCGGGCCCACCCGGCGCCGCGGAGCGGGCCGGGCGTCGGTGTCCGGGCGGGCCGGTCGCTGGCCGAGAAGGGTCACGAGCCCTCGATGGCCTCGGCCACGTGCGGGACGAACTCGTCGACCACGTACGGGATCGACAGCGGAGTCGGGTTGGTCACCGCGAGGCTGACGTGCTTGTCCTCCTCGGCGTACGCGTGCCCGGACTCGATGGCCGGGATCTGCCCGATCAGGTCGTCGTCGGTGAAGGTCTTCATGTCGCCCGGGTTCTCCGACCAGGTGAGGAACACGTCCGACTCGAGGTCAGGGGCGCGCTCGGCGGAGACCGAACCGTAGAACTGGCCGGGCTTGATGGCGTCGTCGACGGCCGGCGCGTCCACCATGCCGAGGTCGTGCATGAGGGAGACGCGCGGGTCCTCGGGTGCGTAGACGCCGACGGTGCTGAGGTCGGCGGTGGTGAGGTAGCCGAAGATCAGCGAGGCGCCCTCGAGGTCGGGGTGGTCGGCGCGCGCCTGCTCGAGCACGTCCTCGGTCTCGGCCTGGACGTCGGCGGCGAGCCGGGTGCGGCCGAGCGCCTCCCCGACCATCTTCAGCGACGTCTGCCACGGCGTCGTCCACGGCGCCTCCGGGTAGGCGACGACCGGCGCGATCTTGCTGAGCTTGGTGTACTCCTGCTGGGTGATGCCGGAGTTCGTGGCGAGGATGACGTCGGGGTCGGAGGCGGCGACCTCCTCGATCGGGATGCCGTCGGCGTCGTCGTAGCGGGTCGGCGCCTCGGCGCCCGTCTCCGCCAGCGCCTCGTCGAACCACGCGGAGGACCCTTGGTCGTTGCCGCCCCAGGTCAGCTTGGTGGCCGCGACGGGGACCACGCCGAGGGCCAGGGCGTGGTCCTGGTCGGTCCAGCCGACGGTCGCGACCCGCTTCGGCTCCTCCTCGATCGTGGTCTCGCCGAAGGCGTGCTCGATGGTGACGGGGTAGGCGTCCGCCTCCACCTCGGTCTGCGACTGGGCCTCGACCTGCTGGGTGGTCGAGCCGGTCGAGCAGGCGGCGAGGGTGGTGGTCGCGCTCAGGGCGGCGACCAGGGCGAGCGCCGTACGGCGGGGAAGCTGGGCCATCGGATCCTCGGTCTCGTTAGGTAAGCCTTAGATTGGTGAGGCTAGCCTAACTTGGCCGACGGGACGCCCGGCAACGCCCCCTCGCCAGACGCTCCCGGCGACCGGGGTTCCGGCGTCAGATGGAGGTGCGGTGGAAGTTCTGGAACGACCGCGACGGCGTGGGCCCGCGCTGGCCCTGGTAGCGCGAGCCGTACTTCTCCGACCCGTACGGGTGCTCGGAGGCGGACGAGAGCCGGAAGAAGCAGAACTGGCCGATCTTCATGCCCGGGTAGAGCTTGATCGGCAGCGTCGCCACGTTGGCCAGCTCGAGGGTCACGTGACCGGTGAACCCGGGGTCCACGAAGCCGGCCGTGGCGTGCGTCAGCAGGCCCAGCCGGCCGAGCGACGACTTGCCCTCGACGCGGGCGGCGACGTCGTCGGGCAGCCCGACGACCTCGTACGTCGACCCCAGCACGAACTCGCCGGGATGCAGGATGAAGGGGTCCTCACCCTCCGACTCGATCATCCGGGTGAGGTCGGACTGGTCGGCCGCGGGATCGATGTGCGGGTACTTGTGGTTCTCGAAGACCCGGAAGTAGCGGTCGAGCCGCACGTCGATCGACGAGGGCTGCAGCATCGCCGGGTCCCACGGGTCGAGGGTGATCCGCCCGCCGTCGATCTCGGCCAGGATGTCGCGGTCGCTCAGCAGCACGCTGCGTAACCTACCCGCCCCGCCGATCAGCAGTGCGGCCGTCCGGTACGATCACCGGCGCATGCGGATGTAGCTCAGTTGGTAGAGCGCGACCTTCCCAAGGTCGATGTCGCGAGTTCGAGTCTCGTCATCCGCTCCACCCGGAGGTTGAGGTGCGAAGGCCGCCAGGCCCGAGCCTCGAAACCCCCGCACCCCTGCAGGGCGACGACCTGCACCTGACCCCCCATCACCGCCCTGCCCACGCGTACGGGGTTTCGAGGCTCGTCGCTGGCGCTCCTCACACCTCAACCTCCGACAACCACGTCCGACTCCCCCGGAGGTTCAGGCGCGACACCCCCGCACCGCTGCAGGGCGCATGCGTCCGACCCCACCGGAGGTTGAGGTGCGAAGGCCGCCAGGCCTGAGCCTCGAAACCCCCGCACCGCTGCAGGGCGCGTAACGGGGTTTCGAGGCTCGTCGCTGGCGCTCCTCACACCTCAACCGCCGATCGAACGCCCTCCACAGGCTGTGGACAAGTCTGTGAAACTTGACGACTCGTGGGACTGATGGGGACAGTGAGGTGTCTACTTCCCCGACACCAAGGGTTCGGCATGCCTCGGAACCTCCCGCTCCGCCCCCGCGTCACCCCCCTCACGCTGGTCGTCGCGGCCTCGGTCGCCCTGGTCCTGGTGGTCGGGGTCTCCGTGCTGCTGCCCGACGGCGAGCCCCGCGACGACGGTGCGCTCACGCCCGTGACCGAGCAGTACGCCGCCACCACCGGCGCCCCGGCGCGCGGCGCGATCACGCCCGAGGCGCGCGCCGAGATCGACCGGGTGCTGGCCGGCTCCCCCGACCGCACCCTCGCGCGGGCCACCGCCGGCACCCAGGCTGCCGAGCTCGTGCGCTGCGCGGAGTTCGAGGGCCAGCAGTACTGCCTGGGCCGCGGCTGGACCGAGACCCCTCAGGCCGAGCTGCAGTCCGCGGCGGCCACCGACAGCGCGGCGCGCCGGACCTCTGCGGGGACATCGACGGGGGCCACCGAGACCACCGGCGACCTCACGGACGCCGACCTGCTGGCCCGGCGGGCCGCCATGGCGCCGGCCGCGCGCGAGGCCGCCGAGCGCGCGGAGCTCGAGGCCGCCGCCCGCTCCGTCGCCAAGGTCGTGCTGCTCCGCCACCAGCTGCTCGGCGAGCCGCTCCCCGACGGCTTCCTCGAGCGGCACCCGGAAGCCCGGGCGTCCGCCACCGAGGTGACCGCCGCCGCCCGCCAGGCGTCGCGGCCCAAGCGGATGCGCGACTACCCGCAGCGCTCGACCGTGATGTCCTCCGACCGGGTCAAGTCGCAGGTCCGGACGTACTGGTGCGGTCCCGCCACCATGCAGATGATCGCGTGGGGCTGGAGCGGCGAGAAGCGGAAGCAGCAGCACTGGGCACGCCGGCTCGGGACGACCACGAGCGGCAGCGCGATCAGCGACGTGGTGCGCGTGGTCAACCAGGACACCGGCTGGGACCGCGCCGACCGGGCGGGCGACTACATCGTGCTCGACATCTCCGACTGGAGCTTCAAGCAGTGGATGCTGCTGCAGATGCGCCACGTCAAGGACTACCGGGCCCCTCTGGTCCTGCACCCGGTCCTGCTCAAGCGCTACTACCCCTACCTCGACGACGACGCGTCGGGCCACTTCCAGGCCGGACGCGGCTACGACAAGAACGGCAAGCGCCCGGGCGACATCAGCTACTTCGAGCCGTGGAACCAGCAGCGGTTCGACCGCTCGGAGCCGTACATCGACCGGGTGCAGTGGCGCAGCGCGTACAAGAGCTTCCGCGCCAACAAGGCCCACTTCCAGCAGAACATCGGCGTCTGAGGTGCGCGGACGCCGACTCGCCGCCGCGCTCGCCGCGGGCGCCGTGATCGCGGCCCTGCTCGCCGGGTGCTCCGAGGACGCCGAGCCGACGGCCGACCCCGAGCCCACCGAGTCCTCCTCGGAGCCGGAGTCGGAGTCGGCAACGCCGTCGGAGACCCCACGGGAGACCCCGTCCGAGGACCCCGAGGAGACCAGCGAGCCCCCCGCGTCCGACCTGCGCGTCTCGCTGCTCGACTGGCGACCGGTCCCGGGCCCGGTCGACGACGAGGTCACGGTGAGCGGGCGCTGGCGGCTGACCCGCGCCGCCGACGGGTCGCGGGCCGAGCTGTCGGGACCCGCCGGGGCGACGTACACCCCGCCGCAGGGCTTCACCTACAGCGACGTGCTGCTCGACGGGCGGTACGCCGTCGTCGTCGCCTCGCACGACCAGGCCACCAAGCCCGACGTCGCCGAGGTCGTCGACCTCTCCAACGGCGGGGTCAGCCGTGTCGACGGCCGGTCGCAGCCGGCCACGTCCGTCGGCGGCGCCTGGGCGCTCGGCTCCGGCCTCCTGTCGCACGCCACCGAGGACGGTCGCGACTACTGCCTGGCGACCGTCGACCTGGTCGCCCAGCGCGGTCGCACCGGTCCCTGCGTCCCGCCGCGCCACGGCTTCAACAACGTGACGATCAGCGCGGCCGGCACCGCGGCGATGACCTTCGACGACGGCCGCCCGTCCTGCCGCACCCTCAACCGGGTCGAGGGCAGCTCCTTCGTGCCGCTCCGCGGCGTCACCAGGTGCGCGGGCTGGGACGTCGTCACGACCGAGACCTCGGCGGTGTGGTCGGAGGTCCCCGACGAGAAGAAGGTCGAGGCCGCGGAGTTCTTCGTCGACACCGGCTCCGGCCCCGAGGCGCTCGGCCCCGGCACGTCCGGGACGCTCACCTGGTGCGGCGACGCCGCGTACTACGTCCGTGACCCGCAACGCCAGAGCGAGCCGGCCCGGCTGGTGCGGGTCCGCGACGGCGAGGCCGAGGTGGTGTACGAGTCGCCGGGCAGCGGGAAGGCGTTCCTGAGCGCACCGCGCTGCGGCGGCACCGACCTCACGGTCACCGCGTTCACGTCCGCCGGCGACGAGCAGGTCACCGCCCGGCTCCGCTGAGGCCCGCCGTAGGCTCGCGGGATGGAGCAGTTCACCGGCTTCCCCGTGGCCGCCCTCGACTTCTACGACGACCTCGAGGTCGACAACACCCGGTCGTTCTGGGAGCAGCACAAGGCGACGTACGCCGAGTCGGTACGGGCGCCGATGACCGCCCTGGTCGCCGCCCTCGAGCCGGAGTTCGGCGAGCCGAAGGTGTTCCGGCCGCACCGCGACGTGCGCTTCGCCAAGGACAAGACGCCGTACAAGACCCACCAGGGCGCCTTCGTCGCGGCCGGCCCGAGCACGGGCTGGTACGTCGAGATCTCCGCGCGCGGCACCCGTGCCGGCGCCGGCTTCTACGACGCCTCCGGCCCCCGGCTGGCGGCGCTGCGACAGGCGATGGCCCACGACCTGCACGGCCCGCGGCTGGAGAAGGTGCTCGCCGGGCTGGTCACCGGCGGGTTCGAGATCAGCGGCGACACGCTCAAGACCAGCCCTCGTGGGTATGCCGCAGACCACCCCCGGATCGAGCTGTTGCGCCACCGGACGCTGTTCGCCGGGAGGCGCTACGGCTTCGAGGCCGCCGACATCGGACCCGAGCTGCTGGAGCGGGTACGGGAGGACTGGCGCTCGCTGCGGCCGCTGGTCGAGTGGGTCTCCCACCACGGCGACCGGGCGGAGTAGGGCGACACCGGAGGTCGAGGCGCGAGGCCGGCGGCGGCCGGCCGCGGCCGAGCCTCGAGACCCCGCACCGTGGGCAGGGCGCCGACCGCGGGGGTCAGCGCCCTGCACATCTCCGGGGGTTTCGAGGCTCGCTGCGCTCGCACCTCAACCTCCGGAGGCGGCGGTCGTCGAGCAATTCGACCTCCGGAGGCGGCGGTCGTCGAGGTGCTCGACCTCCGAAGGCGGCGCGCACAGCTCAGTGCGGCTGCCAGGCGTCCTCGTCGACGGTGCGCGAGGTGACGGCTTCGGGGAGCTCGCCCGCGGCGAGGTCGGCGATGGTGACGTGCTCGAAGACGTCGCGCAACGAGCGGCGGGCGGCGATCCAGACCTGCTGCAGCGCCTCGGCGTGCTCGTTGTAGGTGACCGCCTCCGGCCGCAGCCCGTAGACCGAGACCAGCGGGCCGTCGACGGCGCGGATCACGTCGGCGACCGGGACCTTGTCGGCAGGCGTCGCCAGCCGCCAGCCCCCGGACTGACCGCGCTGCGACAGCACGATCCCGGCCCGGCGCAGGTCGGCCAGGATCGCCTGCAGGAACCCGTGGGGGATCTCCTGCCGTCGGCCGAGCTCCTCGGCGCTGATCGCTCCACCGTCGGTCTGACGGGCGATCTCGATGAGGGCCCGCAGGGCGTAGTCAGACTTGGCGGAGACGCGCATGGACGCATTTTGGCAGACGGGACCCGACGTGCCGTCCGTCACACCCGCGCGGCGAGCCGCGCGGATCACCTTGCACGCGGCGCGGGGCCGGGCGATACTCTTGTTACCGACGGGTAGCCGATGCGCCCGTCACCTTCCGAGAACGAACAGGTGGAAGCTGTGAGCCACTACAAGAGCAACCTGCGCGACATCGAGTTCAACCTCTTCGAGGTGCTCGGTCGCGACGAGGTCCTGGGGCAGGGGCCCTTCTCCGAGGTCGACGGCGAGACCGCCCGGGCGATCCTCGTCGAGGTCGAGCGGCTCGCCCGCGAGGACCTCGCGGCGTCGTACGAGGACAGCGACCGCAACCCGCCGGTCTTCGACCCGCAGACCAACACCGCCCCGGTGCCCGAGTCGTTCCGGAAGAGCTACCAGGCCTGGATGGACGCGGAGTACTGGCGGCTCTCGATCCCCGAGGAGATCGGCGGCACCCCCGCCCCCTCGACCCTCAACTGGGCCATCGGCGAGATGGTGCTCGGCTCCAACGCGCCCGTCTGGATGTACGCCTGCGGCCCGAGCTTCGCCTCGATCGTGCACCGCAACGGCAACGAGCGGGACCAGCGGATCGCCGAGCACATGGTCGAGCGCAGCTGGGGCGCCACCATGGTGCTGACCGAGCCCGACGCCGGCTCCGACGTCGGCGCCGGCCGGGCGAAGGCCACCGCCAACGACGACGGCTCGTGGAACATCGAGGGCGTCAAGCGGTTCATCACCTCGGCCGAGCACGACATGAGCGAGAACATCATCCACCTGGTGCTGGCGCGCCCGGTCGGCGTCGAGGGCGTGGGCGGTCCCGGCACCAAGGGGCTCTCGCTGTTCATCGTCCCCCAGCACCACTTCGACCACGAGACCGGCGAGCTGACCGGCGAGCGCAACGGCGCGTACGTCACCAACGTCGAGCACAAGATGGGCATCAAGGTGTCCAACACCTGCGAGCTCACCTTCGGCGACCCGTCGGTCGGCGGCGGCGAGCCGGCGCGGGGCTGGCTGCTCGGCGAGGTCCACCACGGCATCGCCCAGATGTTCCAGGTCATCGAGAACGCCCGGATGATGGTGGGCTCCAAGGCGATCGCGACGCTGTCGACCGGCTACCTCAACGCACTCGACTACGCGAAGTCCCGCGTCCAGGGCGCCGACCTCACCCGGGCGGCCGACAAGACCGCCCCGCGCGTGACGATCACCCACCACCCCGACGTACGCCGCTCGCTGATGACGCAGAAGTCGTTCGCCGAGGCGATGCGCGCCCTGGTGCTCTACACCGCGTCGTGGCAGGACCGGGTCATGCTCGCCGAGCACGCCGGCGAGCCGGACGACCTGGCCGCCGCGGTCAACGACCTGCTGCTCCCGATCGTGAAGGGCTACGGATCGGAGCGGTCGTGGGTGCTGCTCGGCACCGAGTCGCTGCAGACCCTGGGCGGGTCCGGCTTCCTGACCGACTACCCGATCGAGCAGTACGTCCGCGACGCCAAGATCGACACCCTCTACGAGGGCACGACCGCGATCCAGGGCCAGGACTTCTTCTTCCGCAAGATCGTCAAGGACCAGGGGCGCGCGCTGGGCCACCTCGCCCAGGAGATCGAGGCGTTCGTCGCCAGCGAGGCCGGGAACGGCCGGCTGAAGGACGAGCGCGCCCTGCTCGCCGGCGCCCTCGAGGACGCCAACGCGCTGGTCGGCCACATGATCAACGACCTGATGTCGGCCGACGCGTCCGCCGCGGAGGGGGACCTGCGCAACATCTACAAGGTGGGTCTCAACACCACCCGGCTGCTGATGGTGCTGGGCGACGTGGTCTGCGGTTGGCTGCTGCTGCGGCAGGCCGAGGTCGCGCTCGGCAAGCTCGCGGGCGACGCGGGCAAGGACCAGGCGTTCTACGAGGGCAAGGTCGCGGCCGCGCAGTTCTTCGCGCAGACCAACCTGCCCCGGGTCCGCGCCGAGCGGAAGATCGCCGAGGGCGTCGACCTGTCGCTGATGGACCTCGACGAGGCCGCGTTCTGAGGCACTGAGACCCACCGTTCGGCACGCCGGGGGCGCAGGCGTCCCCGGCGGTCGTACGCGTAGTGTTCGACCACCACCCGCTCACGCGACGAGGAGTAACCATGGGAATCGGTGTTGGCATCCTGCTGCTGGTCATCGGACTGATCCTCGTGACCGGTGCGATCGACCTGCCCGACAGCGTCACCGACGTCATGGACGCTGAGATGATCGGGTGGATCTGCCTGGTCGTGGGCGTGCTGTCCATCGTGCTGGTGCTCGTGATGAACAGGCAGCGCACCCGTACGACCCACGTCGAGAAGCGCCACTGATCAGGAGGTCCTGAGCCGCCGGAGCGACCCCGCTGCGGCTCGGGCCACCGCGTCACCCAGCCGGTCCAACGCCGGCGAGGCCAGTCGCCACCGCATCCAGTGCAGCGGCACGTCGACGTGCGCGCCCGGGAGCCCGACCAGCGTGCCGTCGGCGACTCCCGGCCTCAGCTGCGGCTCGGGCAGCATCCCCCAGCCGAGGCCGGCGCGGACCGCGGCGAGGAAGTCGTGGGACGTCGGCACCCGGTGGACCACGGCCGGGACGATCCCGCGGGCGGCGAGCGCGTCGTGCTGCAGTGCGTCCTTCTCGTTGACGACGACCACCGGCATCCCCGCCCAGTCGGGCCCGCGACCGCGACGCCACCGCTCGGCGAGCGCGGGCGTCGCCGCGGGTCGGTAGCGCATCGCCCCGAGCGGGGCCACCCTGCAGCCCTGGACCGGGGTGGGGTCGGACGTGACCACCCCGAGCACCGCGCCACGACGGAGCAGGTCTGCGGACCAGGCCTGGTCCTCGACCGAGAGTCGCAGCGCCACCCCCTCCCACGTCCCGGCCTCGATGACGACGTCGGCGAACCAGGTCGAGAGGGAATCGGCGTTGACCCCCACCGCGAGCTCGACGGTCCCGGAGCCACCGAGCTCGGCCGCTGCCTCGGCCGCCAGCAGGGCGTGCTGGCGCGCGAGCCGGACCAGCACCTGCCCGGCAGCGGTCGGCCGGGACGGCGTGGTCCGCTGCACGACGACCCGGCCGACGGCGGTCTCGAGGGCGCGCACCCGCTGGCTCACCGCGGACGGCGTCAGGTCGAGGGCGCGGGCGGCAGCGTCGAAGGTGCCGTGCTCCACGATCGCGAGCAGGGTCGCGAGCTGGGGCGACGACAGGTCCATGGCCTCAGCGTAGATGAAGCACAGCTACAGCATCATCAGAATCTTTCGCTGGGCTGCAGCCCCGTGCCCACCTAGCGTGACCGTGTGCTGCTCGACGCGACCACCGGCCTGGTCACCGGTCTCACCCTCATCGTCGCCATCGGGGCCCAGAACGCCTACGTGCTGCGACAAGGGTTGCTGCGCGCCCACGTCGGGGTGGTGGTGGCGATCTGCGCGGTGTCCGACCTGGTGCTGATCCTCGCGGGCGTCGCAGGCATCGGCACCCTGGTCGAGCAGGCACCCACGGCACTCGACGTCGTGCGGTGGCTCGGCGTGGGCTTCCTGACCTGGTACGGCCTCTCCTCGCTGCTCCGGGCCCTGCGCCCGGACGCGCTGCAGGCCGCCGACCGCGGCGCCGCCACCCGGCGTACGGCCGTGCTGACCGCGCTGGCGCTCACCTGGCTGAACCCCCACGTCTACCTCGACACCGTCCTGATGCTCGGCTCGATCGCCAACCAGCACGGCACCCCCGGACGGTGGTGGTTCGGGGGTGGCGCCGCTGTCGGGAGCCTGGTCTGGTTCGCGGGTCTCGGCTGGGGCGCCCGGCGCGCGTCGGGCCTGCTCTCGAGCGCACGGGCATGGCAGGTGCTCGACCTGCTGATCGGCGTGATCATGCTCGGCATCGCGGCGCTGCTGGCCGTCGGGTAGAACCGGGGGATGACCACGCTCGCGATCGTCTCGCCCGGCGCCATGGGTTCGGCACTCGGCCGGGCCTGGGCGGCCGGCGGGCACCGCGTCGTCGCCACCGTCGACGGCCGGTCCGAGCGCACGCGCGGACTCGCCCACGGGCTGCACCTGCTGCCGTCCCTCGCCGACGTCGTGACGGCGGCGGACGCGGTCGTGTGCGTCTGCCCGCCGGCGGCAGCAGCGCGGGTGCTGGACGAGGTGATGGCCGCGGCCGGCCCGGCCCGGCCGCTGCTCGTCGACCTCAACGCGGTCTCCCCGGACACCGTGGCCGGCGCCGAGCAGCGCGCCCGGGCGGCCGGCTTCGACCTCGTCGACGGCTCGATCAGCGGCGGCCCGCCGGAGTCGGGTGGCGACACGATGGTCTACCTCTCCGGCGAGCGGGCGACGTACGTCGCCGGCCTGCGCGCCGACGGGATCCGGACCCGCGTGGTCGGCGAGCGCGTCGGCACCGCCTCGGCGGTGAAGATGTGCACGGCGTCGGTCTACAAGGGCACCACCGCGCTGTGGGCGCAGGCGCTCCAGACGGCGTACGCCGAGGGCGTGCTCGACGTCGTGCTCGACGACCTCGGCGAGGCGTTCCCCGAGCAGCTGCCCGGGATCGGCCGCCGGATCGCGCTGGCGACCAGCAAGGCCGGCCGGTTCGTCGGGGAGATGGAGCAGATCGCGGCGACCCAGCACGCCGCCGGGGCGTCCGAGGAGCTGTTCGCGGGCATGGCCGCGGTCTACGACCGGCTCTCCCGCACCGACCTGGCCGCGCTGTCGCCCGAGGAGGCGGCGGCGCTCACCGACCTGCGATCGGTGCTCGACCGGCTCTCCGGGTCCTGATCAGTCGCGGCGCTTGCCGCGCGGCTTGGACCCCGCGTGGGACCGGCGGGCCGGTGGTCCCTGGTCGCGCGCCAGCTCGATCAGCTTGCCGCTGATCCGGGTCTGCCGCAGCGCCGTCCAGGCGTCGTCGGAGAGCTGGGCGGGCAGCTCGACCAGGGAGTGGTCGGGGCGGATCACGATGGCGCCGAAGTCGCCACGGTCGAGGCCGCCCTCGTTGGCGATGGCGCCGACGATCTGGCGGGGCTCGACCTTCTGCCGCTTGCCCACCGCGATCCGGTAGGTCGCCATCGGTCCGCTCGGGGCACGGCGCGAGGGCGAGCCGCCGCCGTCCTTGCGGGGCCGCTGCTCGCGGGCCGGCCGCTGCGGCTCCTCCTCGAGCAGCAGCGGGGTGTCGCCCTGGAGCACGACCGCCAGGGCCGCGGCCACGTCGACCTCGGGGACGTCGTGCTCGTTGACGTAGTGGCTCACGACGTCGCGGAAGAAGCCGACCTTCCCCGACCCGAGCGCGGCGGTGATCTGGTCGTCGAACCGCGCCAGCCGGGTGCTGTTGACGTCGTCGACGGTCGGCAGCTGCATCTGCGTGAGCGGCTGCCGGGTCGCCTTCTCGATGTGCTTGAGCAGGTAGCGCTCGCGCGGCGTCACGAACGAGATCGCGTCACCCGTACGTCCCGCGCGGCCGGTGCGGCCGATCCGGTGGACGTACGACTCTGTGTCGGTCGGGATGTCGTAGTTGACGACGTGGCTGATCCGTTCGACGTCGAGCCCGCGCGCGGCGACGTCGGTGGCGACGAGGATGTCGAGCTTGGCGTCGCGGAGCTGGCTGACCGTGCGCTCGCGCACCTGCTGGGGCACGTCGCCGTTGATCGCCTGGGCGGAGAAGCCGCGCGCCCGCAGCTTCTCGGCGAGCGTCTCGGTCTCGTTCTTGGTACGGACGAAGACGATCATCCCCTCGAAGTTCTCGACCTCGAGGATCCGGGTGAGCGCGTCCACCTTCTGCGGGTAGGACACGATCAGGTAGCGCTGCATGGTGTTCGCCGAGGTGGCGGTCTTGCCCTTGACCGTGATCTCGACGGGGTCGGAGAGGTACTGCGTGGCGAGCCGCCGGATGGTCTTCGGCATCGTCGCCGAGAACAGCGCGACCTGCTTGGTGTCGGGGGTGTCGGCGAGGATCCGCTCGACGTCGTCGGCGAAGCCCATGTTGAGCATCTCGTCGGCCTCGTCGAGCACGAGGTAGCGCAGCTCGCTGAGGTCGAGGGTGCCCTTGTCGAGGTGGTCCATGATCCGGCCGGGGGTGCCGACGACGACGTGGACGCCGCGACGCAGCGCGGAGAGCTGGACGCCGTAGCCCTGGCCGCCGTAGACCGGCAGCACGTGCACGCCGCGCAGGTGGGTGGCGTACCGCCCGAAGGCCTCGCACACCTGGAGCGCGAGCTCGCGGGTGGGGGCCAGGACCAGTGCCTGCGGGCTCTTCTGGGCGACGTCGAGCCGCTCCAGGATCGGCAGCGCGAACGCCGCCGTCTTGCCGGTGCCGGTCTGGGCGAGACCGACCAGGTCGTGGCCGGCGAGCAGCGGCGGGATGGTCTGCTCCTGGATGGCGGACGGGCTCTCGTAGCCGACGTCCTTCAGGGACTTCAGGACCGCTGCGCCCAGACCCAGCTCGGCGAACGTGACGGCCGGGGGCTCGGACGGTTCGGTGCTCATCACCCCACGGTAGGGCTTTCCGGTGCCGGAGCGGGATTCCTCGACCCTGCCCATACCGCGGGTATCCCGCGCGTCGGGCGAGGGTCCGCCGCCCGTACGCTGCCGCCCATGACGCAATCGCTCGTCCGGTACGTCGAGATCTGGTGGCAGGCCGTCGACGACCTGTCGACGCTGCTCGAGACCCTCGAGCCGGACGAGTGGTCCGCGGCCACCGACCTCGCCGGCTGGGACGTGCACGCGATCGCGGCCCACGCCGCCCATCTCGAGGCGCTGCTGGCCGGCGCCGCCCACGACGAGGTCGAGATCGGGGAGCCGTCGCACGTCTCCGGCATCCTCGGACAGTTCACCGAGCAGGGCGTCGTCGCCCGCCGCGACCGGACCCCCGACGAGCTGATCACCGAGCTCCGCTCCTCGGCCACGACCCGCCACACCGCGCTGCTGGCCGACCCGCCGACCGACCCGGACGTGCCCGCACCGGGGCTCTTCGGTGCGATCGGCTGGTCCACGCAGACGCTGCTCCGCAACCGACCGCTCGACCTGTGGATGCACGAGCAGGACGTACGCCGCGCCGTCGGCCGTCCGGGCAACCTCGACGGACCCGCCGCGATCCACTCGGCCGACTACCTGTCGGAGAGCCTGGGCTTCGTGCTGGGCAAGCGGGTGGCCGCGCCCGCCGGCACCACGCTGGTCGTGGAGATCGCCGGCCACCCGACCCGCGGCTACGTCGTCGGCGACGACGGGCGGGGCCGCCCGCTGGACGCGGCGCCGGACCAGGCCACCGTACGGATCACCACGGACCGCGAGTCGTTCGTGCTGCTCGCCGGCGGCCGCCGCGAGCCCGGGCCCGCCGCCGTGCAGCTCGCCGGCGACACCGCCCTGGGCACGCAGGTCCTCGCCGCGATGGCGGTCACCCCGTGACCAGCTGGCGGCTGACCGACCTCCCCGACCAGACCGACCGCACCTCGCTCGTCACCGGGTGCACCGTCGGCGGGCTCGGCTACCACGTCGCGCTCGAGCTGGCCCGGCGCGGCGGCCGCGTGGTGCTGGCCGGCCGCTCCTCCGAACGGCTGGCCGCGGCCGAGCAGGCGATCCGTGCCGAGGTGCCGGAGGCTGCCCTCGACCCGCTGGTGGTCGACGTGTCCGACCTGACCTCGGTCCGGCTCGCCGCGTCCGAGGCCGCCCGGTTCGGTCCGCTCCACTGCCTGGTCAACAACGCCGGGATCATGGCGACGCCGTACGCCCGCACCAGCGACGGCTTCGAGCAGCAGCTCGCCACCAACCACCTCGGCCCGTTCCTGCTGACCGGGCTGCTGCTGCCGCAGCTCGTCGACAGCGGCGACGGCCGGGTCGTGGCGGTCTCGTCCCAGATGCACCGCACCGCCCGGCAGGCCCCGCTCGGCGACCCGCGGCACCAGGTGGGGCGCTACTCGCGGTGGCCGGCGTACGCCGAGACCAAGCTCGCCAACCTGCTCTTCACCTTCGAGCTCGAGCGCCGGTTGCGGGAGGCCGGGCTGCCGGTCCGCGCCACCGCCGCCCACCCCGGCTACTCCGGCACCCACCTGGTCGCCAACGGCCGGTTCGGCCGCTCCTCGGGCGGTGGCGCCTCGATCGTGGACGCGGCGAGCCGGGCGATCGGCCAGTCCCCCGCGATGGGTGCGCTGCCGCTGCTGATGGCGGCGACCGACGACCTGCCGGGCGGCTCCTACTGCGGACCGGGCGGACCCGCCGAGGTGCGCGGCCTGCCCCGCGTCGTCGGCACCCGCCGGCTGGCCCGCGACGAGGATGCGCAGCGACGACTGTGGACGATCAGCGAGCAGGCCACCGGCATCGCGTACCCCTGACCAGGAATGGATAGTCCGCCGCCGGATGCGCCATGTGCGGCACCGCGCAGGCGCTTTCGGCGGCGGACTATCCACCTTTTCCAGCGGGTGTGCACCCCTGATCAGGCGGGCGCGTGCTCGGTGGCCCACAGCCCGAGCAGGCCGCGGAAGTGGGCGAGGAACTGCTCGTGCTCGTGAGGGGGGTACGTCGCGGCGACGGTCTCCCGCAGCAGCCGGTCGAAGTCGGCCGACGTCACCCAGTCGTGCACCTGCTCGGGCAGGTGGGGCAGGTGCTCGTCGCACCACTCCCGGTAGCGGTCGGTCTCGAAGTGCGCGTCGGCGAGCGCGGCGTACGCGTCGAGCTTCTCCTCGTAGGTGCGCTCGGAGTCGGCGATCTCGAAGTAGCGCGACGTCTCGAGATCGACGTTGCTGCGCCGCCCGGTCACCAGGCAGTAGACGGACCAGCGCACGAGGGCGGTGATCGCCCAGGGGAAGTAGTAGTGGAGGCTCGTGACCGCGACGTCGGGACAGGCGTTGGCATAGTCGATCGGGTAGACGTCGTCGCCGGTCACCAGCATCTCCGCGGAGTTGAACTCCCAGTGGAAGAACGCGTTGACGATCCGGCTGATCTGCGCCGCCTGCCGGCCGGCGGACGGCGACAGGAAGTCGTGGGTGACGGCGTACCGCTGGTGCATCGGCTGCTCGGGCCGGAAGTCCATCACCATCGTCTCGGGGCCGATCGAGAGCGCCCGGGCGAAGTGCTCGTAGTCGACGGTCGCCTGCAGGTGCATCAGCATCTCGCCGGACTCGTCGTAGGACCGGTGCAGGTCGCCGCGGTCGTCGACCCGGGAGACCCCGCGCCAGCCGCCGCCGTCGAACGGCTTCATGTACATCGGGTAGCCCAGTCCGTCGGCGATCGCGTCGAGGTCGAAGGGCTGGTTGTACTTCTCGGACGTGTAGGCCCAGCGCACGTTGTCGACGGGGTTCTTGTAGGGGACCAGGATCGTGTCGGGCACCTTCAGCCCCAGCCGCAGCATCGCGCAGTACGCGCTGTGCTTCTCCATCGACTGGAACGTGAACGGGCTGTTGAGCAGGTACGTGCCGTTGACCAGCGCTGCCTTCTTCAGCCACTCGCGCGGGTGGTAGTACCAGTACGCCAGCCGGTCGATCACGAGGTCGGTGCGGACCGGGTCGGTGAGGTCGAAGGGCTCGATCGTCAGCCGCTCGCTGGTGATCCGGTGCTCGGTGCCGTCGACCTGGAGCGGCCCGACGCGGCGCAACACCTCCTCGAACGCGCGCGGCCAGTCGTCCTCGGCCCCCAGCAGCAGTCCGATCAGGTGGTCGGTCATGTGTCCTCCTCAGCAGAAGCGCGGCAGGTGGTGGGCGATCTGGCGGCGCCACCACGGCCAGTCGTGGGCGGAGTCGTGGCCCCACACGTCGAGCTCGTGCGGGATCTGCCGGTCGGCGAGCAGCCCCGCCATCGTGCGGGCGGCGGGCAACGAGCCCGTCGGGTCGACCTCCCACGGCCCCTCGCCCACGACCAGCACGACCTGGAGCCGGCTGCGCAGCCAGTCGAGGTGGTCGCCGTGCAGGTGGCCGACGTAGTCGGTGGGGTTGGTGAAGTACGCCGCCTCGCCGCGCTCGCCCCAGGCGTGCCACGCCGACGGGTCGTAGTTGCCGGACTGGCAGATCGCCACCGGGAACAGGTCGGCACGCGTCAGCGCGAGCTGGAGCGCGTGGTAGGCCCCGAGGCTGCAGCCGGTCACGAGCACGTCGCCCGCGCCGGGGGTGTCCTCGCCGATCAGCGGCACGACCCGGTCGGTGATCCAGGACTCGAAGGCCCGGTGGCGGCCGGCCCGCTCCTCCAGCGGGAGGCCGCGGGCGGACCAGGTCGCGTGGTCGTAGGAGTCCACGCAGTAGAGCTTCACCCGGCCGGCGTCGACCAGGTCCGAGACCGCTCCGACCATGCCGTTCGCCTCGTAGTCCCAGGCGCGGCCCTGCTCGCTCGGGAACACCAGCACCGCCCGGCCCCAGTGGCCGTACCGGATCACGGTCCCCGGCCGGTCGAGGCCGGGGGCGTCCAGCTCCCACTGGGCTCGTTCCATCAGCCCCACACCCTTCGCAGGAGGTCGGTGAGGTGGGGGTCGAGGGTGTCGCGCCAGCAGGTCCACGTGTGTCCCTGCCGCACCTCTCCCCACCCGACGGCCATCCCGGTCGCGGCCAGGTGGTCGCGCATCTGCACGTTGTTGGCGTAGTTCTCCTCCGCCGTGCCGCACGTCATCGTGACCACGGGCGCGTCCGGCGCGGCGGTCGCGGCGTCGAGCAGGCTGGCCACGAAGCCGGTCACCTCGTCCCAGTGGTCGAAGTCGCTCTCCTGCGGGTCGAGCTCCGGCGTGAAGAACGACCCCGACTGCAGCATCAGTCCGGCGAACGAGCCGGGGTTGGTCCAGGCCGCGTGCAGGGCGGCGACGCCGCCGAGGCTCTGCCCGGCGAGGACCGGCCGGTGGTCGCTCGGGCACGCGGCCCGCAGCGCCGGCAGGACGTGGCCGACGAGCGCCCGGGCGTACGCCGGGTTGGCGGAGTACCGCTCGTTGCGCGGCGCCCGGCGACAGCAGCGCGACCCGCATCCGCGGCAGCCGGCCGGCGCCGATCAGCGCGCCCGCCCAGTCGAGCAGCCCGCCGTACGCCGCCATCTCGGGCCCGTCGTGGCAGCACAGCATCGGCAGCGGCTCCTCGCCGTCGGCGTCGGCCGGCGCCCACACGGCGACCTCGACGTCGCCGACGGGGGTGTCCTCGATGACCACTCCCGCCTCCTCCGAGGCGACCTGCTCCCACGTCAGCCAGTCGGGCTCGGCGTACCCGGCCAGCGGGAGCCAGGAGTGGTCGCCGAAGGGCCCGGGGACGAGGCGGTCGTGGGTGGGGTCGGGGCGGGTGGCGCCGTCGACGTCGACGAGGTACTCGAGCCGGTCGACCGGCAGGTCGGCCAGCCGCAGCTCCCAGCCCTCGGCCACGCGGCCGAAGGTGGTCTCGTCGAGGTCGACGTCGCTCCACAGCCGGACCTCGTCGGCGTCGTCGAGGCCCGGCACCCGGACCACGGCGGCCCAGTCGTCGGCGGGGCCCCCGACGGCCGTCACGAACCCGGTCATCAAGGCAGCGTAGTGGGGCTCACTCGCCGGCGATGATGCCGCGGACCTGGTCGAAGGTCAGCACGATGAAGACCAGGGCCGTGACCGCCATCAGCAGGTTGGAGAACCACTTGTTGCGCCACTCCCGCGGCACCCGGTCGCTGTTGAGGATCAGCAGCAGCGTGATCGCCAGGAACGGCATGAAGAACGCGCCCAGCACGCCGTACGCCTGGATCAGCCAGAACGGCTCGCCGAACGCGAAGAGCAGCATCGGCGGGAAGGTCAGCCACAGGATGTAGGCCTTGTACGCCTTGCCCTGCGAGCCCCGCTCGACGTGGCCCTCGGGGAGCTTGCGGACGTGGCCGGCGAAGTCGGCGAACATCAGCGAGACACCGTTCCACACACCTACGAGCGACGACATCGCGGCCGCCCAGAAGCCGACCAGGAAGATCTTGCCGGCGACGGGCCCGTAGCGATCGTCGAGCACGTTGCCGAGGTCGAGCAGGCCCTGGTCGCCCTCGGCGATCGCGATGTTGGCGGAGTAGAGCAGCTCGGCGCCGACGATCAGCGTCGCGGTGACGAAGATCCCGGTCACGAGGTAGGCGACGCCGTTGTCGAGCCGCATCACCCGCATGTGCGCCGGCGTGGTCCAGCCCTTCTCGCGCACCCAGTAGCCGTATGCCGCGAGCGTGATCGTGCCGCCGACACCGCCGGCGACGGCCAGCGTCGTGAACAGCCCGCCCTCGGGCACGACCGGCGCCAGCCCGGCGAACAGGTCGAGCAGGTTGGGCGTGGTGAGCGCCGCGGCCATCACCATCGCGACGAACATCAGGCCGACGAACAGCGCGCAGACCTTCTCGAACAGGCCGTAGCGGCCCAGCCACACCAGGGCGAGCCCGACCAGGCCGGAGATGATGCCCCAGGTGATGGTCCCGAAGACCGGGAACAGGTTGGCGAGCGGCAGCCCGGTGCCGGCCATCGCGGCGGCGCCGTACACGAAGCCCCAGACCACGATGTACGGGCCGAAGTAGACGGCCGTCCACGTGCCGAGGGAGGACCATCCCTCGTAGATCGTGTGGCCGGAGGCGAGCGAGTAGCGACCGGCGCCCTCGACCAGCACCACCTTCATGACACAGCCGACGACCACGGCCCAGAACAGGGCGTAGCCGTAGGTGCTGCCGGCGATCAGTGTGGCGACCAGGTCGGCGGCACCGACACCGGTGGCGGCGACGACGAGGCCGGGTCCGACGAGGGACCAGCGGGGTCGGGTCTCGCTTGTCTGTGAGGTGGACGAGGTGTCCATGGGGGTCTCCCTGTGCCGAGAACGGAGGTCCCTTCACCGTATCGTCGCCCCACCCGTGGTGGTGACCCAGGGCACATCGCGCCATGATGACGGCATGCCTCCCGAGAGCCGTGCCGGCCAGCCGGCCACCGAGTCGGACCTGGTCGACGTCGACAGCCTGCTGGCGGCGTACGCCGAACGAGAGCCCGACCCGGAGGACCCCGACCAGCAGGTCGCCTTCGGCACCAGCGGCCACCGCGGCACGTCGCTGCGCACCTCGTTCAACGAGCACCACATCCTCGCCACGACCCAGGCGATCTGCGACTACCGGAAGCAGCAGGGCTACGACGGCCCGCTGTTCCTCGGGCGCGACACGCATGCGCTCTCGGAGCCGGCGACGCAGACGGCGCTCGAGGTGCTGCTGGCCAACGACGTACGCGTGATGGTCGACAGCCGCGACGGCTACACGCCGACGCCGGCGGTCTCGCACGCGATCCTGCGGGCCAACGGCGCCCGCACCAGCGGCTCCGGGCTGGCCGACGGGATCGTGGTCACCCCGTCGCACAACCCACCCGGCGACGGCGGCTTCAAGTACAACCCGCCGCACGGCGGACCGGCCGACTCCGACGCGACCTCGGTGATCGCCGACCGTGCCAACGAGCTGATCCGGGGCGGGTTGCGCGACGTCCGCCGGGTCGCCGACGTCTCGGGCGCCGGCCGCCACGACTTCCTCGCGGCGTACGTCGACGACCTGCCGCAGGTGCTCGACCTGGCCGCGGTGCGCGAGGCGGGCGTACGGATCGGCGCGGACCCGCTGGGCGGGGCGAGCGTCGCCTACTGGGGCGCCATCGCCGAGCGGCACCACCTCGACCTGACGGTGGTCAACCCGGAGGTCGACCCGACCTGGCGGTTCATGACGCTCGACTGGGACGAGAAGATCCGGATGGACTGCTCCTCGCCGTACGCCATGGCGTCGCTGATCGGGCGCAAGGACGAGTACGCGGTCGCCACCGGCAACGACGCCGACGCCGACCGGCACGGCATCGTCACGCCCGATGCCGGTCTGATGAACCCCAACCACTTCCTGGCGGTCGCGATCGGCTACCTCTTCGGCGGGCACCGGCCGGACTGGCCGGCGAGCGCGCGGATCGGCAAGACGCTGGTGTCGAGCTCGATGATCGACCGGGTGGCGGAGTCGCTCGACAAGCCGATGGTGGAGGTGCCGGTCGGCTTCAAGTGGTTCGTGCCCGGGCTGCTCGACGGCTCCTTCGGCTTCGGCGGCGAGGAGTCCGCGGGAGCCTCGTTCCTGCGGCGCGACGGCTCGGTGTGGACCACCGACAAGGACGGCATCCTGCTCGCGCTGCTGGCCTCGGAGATCCTGGCCGTCACCGGCTCGTCGCCGAGCGAGCTCTACCAGCAGCTGGTCGCCAGCCACGGCGACCCGGCGTACGCCCGGATCGACGCTCCGGCCGACCGGGCCCAGAAGGCGAAGCTGGCGGCGCTGTCGTCCGAGGACGTCACGGCGACCTCGCTCGCCGGCGAGGAGATCACGGCCCGGCTCACGGAGGCGCCCGGCAACGGGGCGCGGATCGGGGGCCTCAAGGTGACGACGGAGAGCGCGTGGTTCGCAGCCCGTCCGAGCGGCACCGAGGACGTGTACAAGATCTATGCGGAGTCGTTCCGCGGCCCCGACCACCTCGCACAGGTGCAGGAGGAGGCACGCGAGGTGGTCGGAGCGGCGCTGGGCTGAGTCCGGATGACAGGCCCGCTCATCGCATGGGTGAGAGGTTGTACGCGACGACGTAGCGGTCCTCCGTGGCCGGACGGACGGCCTGCTCGTAGGCACGGGTGACCCGGGCCTGGCGGGAGCGGGTGCGACGCGTGCGCACCGACTGGCGGTAGCTGCTGAGGATGATGTCCATGACGGTTCCTTCGGTCGTGGCCCCCGGCGGGGGCGAGGTCACCAGCAGAACCCGTCCCGCTTTCCACACGCTTGCCGGACGATTGCACGCCCCTGCGCGCGCCGGTGCGGCCCTATGCTTCCGCCAGCGGAGGGGGGCAGATGGTCGTCGCGGTGGAGGTGCTCGGTCCGCTGCGCCTGCGCGTCGACGGCGGCGACCGACCGCTGCCGGGTCGACGCGAACGTCTGGTCCTCGGCCTGCTCGCCACCCCGCCCGGCCGCCACACGAGCGACGCACGTCTGATCGACGAGCTGTGGGGGGACGAGCCCCCGGCCAGCGCCTCCAACGGGCTGCAGGTCGCCGTCTCCCGGTTGCGACGCCTGCTGGGTGACGGCGCCGAGATCAGGCGCGACCCCGCCGGCTACACCCTGCTCGGCGTCGACGTCGACGCCGCCCGGCTGCTCGGGGCGGCCGACACGGTGCGCCAGCTGCCGCCCGAGCAGGTCGTGACCGAGGTCGCCGGGGTGCTGGGGCTGTGGCGCGGCGCCCCGTACGCCGGCCTCGATCCCACCCCCACCCTCGCGGCCGAGTCCGCACGGCTGGAGGACGCGCGGCTGACGCTCCTCGAGGAGCGGGCCCGGGCGCTGCTCGACCTCGGCCACCCGCACGAGGCGTACCGGGGCCTGGCCTCCGAGCCGGCGGCCCACCCCTTCCGCGAGCGGCTGCACTCGTTGCTCGCCCTCGCCCTCTACCGCTGCGACCGGCAGGCGGACGCCCTCCAGACGCTGCGGACCCTCCGCGCCGCCCTGGTCGAGGAGCTCGGTGTCGACCCGTCCGCCTCGGTACGCCTCCTCGAGCAGCAGCTGCTGGCGCAGGACCCGGCTCTCGCCGGACCCGCCCTCGCGCCCGCCGCTCCCGGCACCCCCAGGTCCGGCACCGCCCCCGCGGACGCGACCCGGGCGCGCGTCAGCGGCGTGGTGGGGCGTACGGCCGCGCTGGCCTCGATCCACGCCGCTCTGGCCGACCTCGAGAGGACCGGGCACGGCGGCGTCCTGGTGATCAGCGGCGATGCCGGCATCGGCAAGAGCATGCTGGCCGCCGAGGTGGCCCACCGCGGCCGGGACCGGGGTGCCCGGGTCTGCGTCGGCCGGTGCCACGACGCCGACCTCGCGCCGCCGTACTGGCCGTGGTTGTCCGCGCTCCGCGACCTGGCCCTCACGGACGAGGACGTGCCCCCCGAGGTGGCGGCCCTGCTGGAGGGCACGACGACCGAGGTGGCGGGCGAGGCCCCCGATGCCGGGGCCGCCGCCGCCACCACGCTCCGGACCTTCGCGGCGGTCTCCCGGTGGCTCGGCAGCCAGCCGGTTCCGGTGGTGGTGGTGCTCGAGGACCTGCACTGGTCCGACCGCACCTCACTCCGGCTCCTGGCGTACGCCGCCCAGGAGCTGCGCGAGCGTCCGGTCCTCCTCGTCGCCACGGTCCGCACCGTCGACCCGCGCACCCATCCGCACCTCGCGCCGGCGCTGGCCGGGCTGACGCGGCTCGCCGCCCGGCGGGTGCCGGTGCCGCCGCTGGACGCCGCGGCGGTCGAGGAGCTGCTGGGCGAGGTCGGTCCCGTGACCGATCCCGCCCTGGTGGAGGTGCTGACCCGGCGCGCGGACGGCAACCCGTTCTTCGTGCTCGAGATGGCGCGCCTGCTCCAGGCGCGCGGTCAGCTCGACGCGGAGGCAGCGGAGCACCTCGAGGTGCCCGACGGCATCGCCGACGTGCTGCGGCTGCGGGTGGAGCAGCGCCCCGCGTCCACCCAGGAGACCCTCGGCGCCGCGGCCGTGGCCGGCCGCGACTTCGATGCCCGGCTGCTCGCGGACGTCCTCGGGCGCTCACCCCTGGACGACCTCGACGACGCCGTCGCCGCCGGTGTGGTCGAGCCGGCCGACGAGCCCGGCCGGTTCCGCTTCGTCCACGCCCTCACGCGCGAGACGGTCTACCAGGACCTGTCGACGCGACGGCGCGCCGCCTGGCACGCCAGGACCGGGCAGGTGCTGCAGCGGCGGCTCGCACGCGACCCGGAGCTCCTCGGCGAGGTCGCCCGCCACCATGCCGCCGCGAGCGCCTACCTGCCGGAGGCAGCCGCCGACGCGGTCGCGTACGGCACGCAGGCCGCGGCCGCGGCCGAGCGGCGCGGCGCCTTCGAGGAGGCCGTGGCGCTGTGGGCACGCACCCTCGAGAGCGAGCGCCACGTGCCGGAGCCCGACGACGAGCGGCGCCACGACCTGCTGCTGGCGCAGGCAGGGGCCCGGCAACGGATCGGGGACATGCACGGCATGCTCGGCACCCTCGAGGAGGCCGTCGAGCTCGCCCAGCGCCGCGGGGACCACCGGCGGATGGCCGAGGCGATCACCGGCCACCGCAGCGGGGGCGTCTGGCACTGGCGGGAGGTCGGCGAGCACGACCCGCGCTCGATCGCGGTGATCCAGGAGTGCCTCGAGCACGTCGACGACGCGCGGCTGCGCGCGCGGCTCCACGCCAACCTGTCCCTCGAGCTCTACATGGCCCAGGACCATGCCGCCTCGGACCGGCACGGGCGGCGATCACTGGAGCTCGCCCGCGGTCTCGACGACCGCGAGCTGCTGCGCGACTGCCTGGTCGCCCGTGAGGTGGCGCTGTTCACGCCCGGGGGCGCCGCCGAGCGGGAGCGGTGCGCCCGCGAGTCGCTCACCGTCGCCGATGCCCCCGAGCACGAGATCGCAGCCCGGTTCCACCTCGGCTGCTCGTTGCAGCAGCTCGGCCGTGGCCCCGAGGGCGACGAGGCCGTCGCCCCTGCGTACGCGATCGCCCGGCGACTGCGCCACACCGGCTCCGACGTGCCGCTGGCGTGGTTCCGCTGGCTGCGCGCGGTCGAGACGGAGAGCCCGGACGCCGACCTCGTCGGGCGGGAGGCACTGGCGCTGCACCGCCGGACGACGGTGGTCGGCCTCCCGGAGCTGACCGGCCTGTTCGCGATCGTGTCCGCCCCGGCGGGCGCCCCGGTGCCACGCGACGTCGTCGCCTCGGCGAGCGGGCACCCGTTCGTCGCCTTCCGGACTGCCGTCGCCCACGGTCTCGCGCTGTCGGGCGACGTCGAGGGCGCGCTGCGGCTGAGGGGAGAGATCGGACCGTTGGGAGGTGACTACGCGGCCCTGTTCTCCGCCTGCCTCACGGCCGAGATCCTGCGGCTCGCCGGCGACGACCGGCTCCGGCAGGCCGTCGAGGAGATCCGGCCCCACGCCGGGGTGTTCGCGACCTACGGCAGCGTCCACTCCCTCGGGAGCACGGCCCTGTTCGTCGGCACCGGCCTGCTGGCGCTCGGCGAGGTCGACGACGCGCGGGCCCACCTCGCGCAGGCGGTGGCCGCCAACAGCGCCGGCGGCTGCCGCCCGTGGGAGCGGGTCGCGCGCGAGCGGCTGGCGGCCCTGGGCGACGGCCGGTAAGCGGACTGCAAGCCCCCCGCAACCAGACCCCCGCACGGTGGGACCCCGGTCACCGGACCGGACACAGGAAGGAAACCACCGTGAGCACCATCGACATCCCTGCCACCGCCAGCGTCACCGACACCTGGGAGTCCCTGCGCAGCAGGGTCTCGGGCCGCCTCGTCACCCGCGACGACCCCGACTACGCGCTCGCCCGGACCCCGTGGATCGTCAACGTGGACCAGCGACCGGCCGCGGTCCTCGAGGTCGCCCAGGTGTCCGACGTCGTCGAGGCGGTCCGCTGGGCCGTCGCCCACGGCATGACCGTCAGCGCACAGCCGACGGGGCACGCGCCGCGTCGTACGCTCGACGACACCCTGCTGCTGCGCACCCGCGCCCTGCAGGGCATCGAGATCGACCACGCCCGCGGCACCGTCACCGTCGGGGCTGGGGTGAAGTGGGGCGAGCTCTGCACCGCCCTCGACGGCACCGGCCTGATGGCGCTCGCCGGCAGCAACCCCGACCCGACCGTGGTGGGCCTGGCGCTGGGTGGCGGGGTCAGCTGGTTCACCCGCAAGCACGGCTTCACGGCCAACAGCGTGGTGGCCCTCGACGTCGTGGACCCCACCGGCGAGCTGGTGCACGTGACCCGGGCCTCCGACCCCGACCTGTTCTGGGCGCTGCGCGGCGGTGGCGGCGACTTCGGCATCGTGGTCCGCCTGGAGCTCGGGCTGTTCGAGGCGCCCGAGATGTACGGCGGCCAGCTGCTCTGGCCCGTCGAGCACGCGGCGACCGTGCTGCGGGCGTTCCGCGACCTCGCACTCGTGGCGCCGCGCGAGCTGACGGTGTGGGCGCACGTGCTGCACTTCCCGCCGTTGCCCGACGTCCCGGAGCCGCTGCGCGGACGGTCCTTCGTCAACGTCGCGGCCACCTACCTCGGCTCGCAGCAGATGGCGGAGATGTTCCTGTGGCCGCTGCGCGACGCGGCGCCGGTCGAGATGGACCTGATGCGGCCGATCACGCCCAGCGAGCTGGGCGGCGTGGCGGCCGAGCCGACCGACCCGATGCCCGGGCTGGAGCACTCCGCGCTCCTCGACGGGCTCGACGACGAGACCATCGACGCGCTGGTGGCGGCCGTCGGCGACGCGCGGACCTGCCCCCTGATGCTGGTGCAGATCCGCGGCCTCGGCGGCGCCTTCGCTGCTGAGTCGCCGGGTGACGGGGCGGTCCGTCCCGTGCCGGAGCCCTTCCAGCTCTTCGCGCTCGGCGTCCCGGCGGTGCCGGAGCTGGCGGCGGCCATCCCGCACGGGTTCGCCGCCGTGGACGCCGCGCTCGGTGCGTCGGCCAGCCCCCACCGGATGCCCAACTTCACCGGTGAGGGACAGCAGGACGCGGCGGGCTACGACAGCGGCCGGCTGGCCCGGCTGCAGCGCATCAAGCAGGAGCGTGACCCGTACGGGACCATCCGGAGCAACAAGCCGGTCCTGGACCGGTGAACCCGGTGCCGGCCCGGGCGTGCACGAGCACGCCCGGGTCGGCGACACTGTGGCCGTGCACCCCGTCGCCGACCTGCTCGACGAGTGGGCCGCGTCGGGCCGCGAGCCCGGTGCCGCGGTCTGCGTGCTCCGGGACGGCGAGGTCGTCGTCGACCACGGCGTCGGCACCACCGACGGCCGCACGCCGTGGGGGCCGGACACGCTGGTGATGACGTACTCGGTCGCCAAGCCGTTCGCCGCGCTGACCGTGCTGGAGGCGGTGGCGGCGGGCGCCCTCGGGCTGGACCAGCGGGTGGCCGAGATCTGGCCGGCGTACGGCAGCCACGGCAAGGCCGCGACCACGGTCCGCCACGTGCTCAGCCACGCCGCCGGGCTGCCGCGCTTCCCCGTCGAGGCCGCGGACCTGGCCTTCGACGACCGGGCCGGGCTGACCGGGCTGCTGGAGCGGGCGGAGCCGGACCACGTGCCCGGGACGGCCGTCGCGGAGCACGCGCTGACGTACGGCCACCTGTGCGACGCGCTGGTGCGCGCCGCCACCGGGGAGGACCTGGCCGAGCGGTTCGCCCGGATCGCGGCCGCGCACGGGTGGGACCTGCACCTCCGCGTCGCGCCCGACGACCTGCCGCGCGTCGCCGACGTGGTCGCGCTCGCCGGGTGGCCCGGCGACTACCTCGCCGACCCGCGCTGGGGACCCGCGCTGGGCCGGCCGCCGGGCCTGCTCGACGCCGACCTGCTCAACAGCGAGCGCTTCCGCACCTGCAGCTTCCCGGCGATCGCGATGCACGCGAGCGCCCGCGGCCTGGCCCGGTTCTACGCCGACCTGCTGCCGGCAGACGGTCCGGTCGCCGCGCTGCTCGGCCCCGACCTGCACGCCGCGTACGTGAGCCCCGCGGCCACCGGTCACGACGGGGTGCTGGACCGCGAGGTCACCTGGACCCTCGGCTTCCAGGTCGACGAGGACGACCTCGGCATGGGCGGCGCCGGTGGCTGCGCCGCGTGGTGGTCGCTCCGGGGCCGGTACGCCGCGGCGTACGTCACGCGCGGCCTCGGCGACCAGTCCCGGGCGGACGGGATCTGGGAAGGGCTGGAGTAGGGCCCCCGTCCGCCAGGTCGAGTTGCCATGCGCGCAGATCGAGTCGCCAGTCCGGCGCGGCCCCGCCACGCCGGACCGGCGACTCGCTGCGCGCGGCTGGCGACTCGGCTCACCGGGGTGGCGACTCGACCCAGTGGCCGTGGCGCATCACGCGTTGTACCTCGAGGTCGTCGTCGAGCACCACGAGGTCGGCGTCGTAGCCCGGGCGCAGCTGTCCGACCCGGGCCAGCCCGTGCAGCGCGGCCGGCGACGCGGTCGCCGCCCGGACGGCGTCCTCCAGGCTCAGCCCGGCACGACGTACGGCGAAGCGGACCGCCGACGCCATGGTCGCGGTGGAGCCGGCGATCGCCCCCGACGTCAGCCGTGCCACCCCGTCGCGTACGGACACGTCGAGCCGCCCGAGCCGGTAGTCGCCGTCGGCCGCGGCCGCAGCGGCCATCGCGTCGGTCACCAGCACGGTGTGCTGCGGCTTGGCCGCCGCGGCGAGGCCGAGCATCGCGGGGTGCACGTGCACGCCGTCGGCGATCAGCTCGACGTAGGCGTCCGGGTGCTCGAGCAGCGCAGCGACCGGCCCCGGCTCGCGGTGGTGCAGCGGCCGCATCGCGTTGAACAGGTGGGTGCCGACGGCGGCCCCGGCGTCGAGCGCCGCCCGCGCCTGGTCGTACGTCGCGTCGGTGTGCCCGATCGCGGCCACCACCCCGGCCGCCGTGAGCCGGCGGACCGCGTCGACCCCGCCGGGGAGCTCGGGGGCGATCGTGGCCATCCGGAGGTGGCCGCCGCACGCCTCGACCAGCTGGTCGACCAGCTCCGCGGACGGCGTCGCGAGCAGCGACGGGTCGTGCGCGCCGGCGTACCGCTCGCTCAGCCAGGGGCCCTCCAGGTGGATCCCGGCCAGCAGCCCGTCGGTGACGAGCTCCGCGAGCCGTCGGGCCGAGGCGGTCAGCGCCTCGGGGGCGTCGGTGACCAGGCTCGCGAGCATGGTGGTGGTGCCGTGGGCGCGGTGGGTCGCCACCACCCGGGCCGCGGCCTCCGGGTCGCCCCCGTCGAAGGAGGCCCCGCCACCGCCGTGGACGTGGGTGTCGACGAAGCCGGGCACCACCGTCGCGTCCGGGAGCTCGACGTCGGCGGGACGGTCGGGCGCACCCGCCCCGACCGCTGCGATCCGGGCGCCGTCGAGCTGCAGCCACCCCGGCGCGAAGGTCCGCGCCGGGGTGACCACGCGTCCGGCGGCCAGCAGCAGGCCGTCGGTCCGGTCAGGCACGGGTGTCGCCGGCGGCGTACTGCTCCTCGTCGTCCTCCTCGCGGCCCGGTGTCCGCAGGTTCCACTTCTGGATCACGAAGCGGAACAGGAAGTAGTAGACGACCGCGTACCCCAGCCCGATCGGGACCAGCCAGAGCGGGCTGGTCGCGATGTTGAAGTTGAGCGCGTAGTCGAAGAAGCCGGCCGAGAACCCGAAGCCGTCCTTGATGCCGAGAGCGTTGGTCAGCGCCATCGAGGTGCCGGTCAGCAGCGCGTGGATGATGTACAGCGGGAACGCCACGAACATGAACGCGAACTCCAGCGGCTCGGTGACGCCGGTGAGGAAGCTGCACAGCGCGGCCGAGAGCATGATGCCGCCGACCGCCTTCTTCTGGCTCGGCTTCGCGGTGTGCCAGATCGCCAGCGCGGCCGCGGGCAGGGCGAACATCATGATCGGGAAGAAGCCGGTCATGAACGCGCCGGCGGTCGGGTCGCCCTGGAGGAACCGTGCGATGTCGCCGTTGACGGTCTCCCCGGACGGCGTGGTGTACGAACCGAAGATGAACCACGGCGGGTTGTTGAGGATGTGGTGCAGGCCGAGCGGGATCAGCAGCCGGTTGAGGGTGCCGTAGACGAAGCCGCCGAGGACGGAGTTGGCGGTGACCCACTCGCCGAGGCCGGTGATGCCGGCGTCGAAGGCGGGGTAGACGAAGCTCATCAGCACCGAGATCGCGATCGCCGCGAACGCGGTGATGATCGGGACGAACCGGCGGCCGCCGAAGAAGGCGAGGTAGGGAGGCAGCTTGATCCGGTGGTAGCGCTGCCACAGGAAGGCGCTGGTCAGGCCCATCACGATGCCGCCGAGGACGCCGTAGTCGATCGGGGTCTCCGCCGCGACGTCGGCGCCCAGCACGAGCGGCGACATCGCGTCACCGACGCCCTTGAAGACCAGGTAGCCGACGACGGCGGCCAGCGCGGTGGAGCCGTCGGACTTGCGGGCCATGCCGATCGCGATGCCGACGGCGAACAGCAGCGCCAGGTTGGCGAACAGCGCGTCGCCGGCTGCTCCGACCACGGCCGCCACGCTGTCCCAGCCGAGGCCCTCGGCGCCGAGCAGGTCGGGCTGCCCGAGCCGCAGCAGCAGCGCTGCCACGGGCAGTGCCGCGATCGGCAGCATCAGGCTGGTGCCGAACTTCTGCACCGGCGCCAGGTTGAAGCGCTTCTTGGTGCCGGTGTCGGCACTGGCGTCCTGTGTGGTCACGATCCTGTCCTCTCTCCTGCGCTCCCGGTCCCGGTCGGATCGGGCTGCGGGTCGTGTCCGTCACGACCCAACGACATGTGGAGCTGGTAGCGGTCGCCGCGGTAGCGCGAGACGACGTGCTCCAGCGGGGTGCCGGCCGCCGACGAGATGCGGCGGAAGACCAGCAGCGGGGTGTGGACGGGCGCCGCCAGCCGCCGGGCCAGGGCGGGGTCGGCCGTCTCGCCCCACAGCGTCTGCTCGGCGGCGTCGATGGTGTGTCCGTAGCGGAGCGCGAACAGCTCGTACAGCGAGCCGCCGAGGTCCTCGCGGTCCAGGCCGGGCAGCGCGGCCTCGGGGTACCAGCCCTGCTCGAGGGCGATCGGCTGGCCGTCGGCGAGCCGGACCCGCTCGATCCGCCACGCCTCCCCCGAGCGTCCGAGGTCGAGCGCCGCGACGACGTCCGCGGGCGGCCGCTCCCGCTCGATGCCGAGCGATCGCGTCGACGGCGTGAGCCCGCGGCGCCGCATGTCCTGGCTGAACGACGCCAGGTGCAGCACGCTCTGCAGCCGGGGCCGGGCGACGAACGTGCCCTTGCCGTGGATCTTGTGGAGCAGGCCGTCGGCGACCAGCCGGTCGATCGCCTTGCGGACGGTCGCCCGCGAGACGCCGTACGTCGCCATCAGCTCGCGCTCGGACGGGATCGCGGCGTCGGGACCCAGCTCGCGGACCGCGAGGTCGGCCAGCACATCGGTCAGCTGGGCGTGCTTGGGCCGCGGACCGTCGGTGATGACGGTCCCGATGTCGGGCCGCCCGACGGGGGTGCCCTGCGGAGTGCTCACGCCTGCTGCTCCCTCTCGACGGGCCGGTCCGGAATTGGTACGGTCTGGTCCGTACCAGTTGAGTAGCATGGCTCCACGAGAACGAGGTGTCAAGGGATGTCCACCCGGATGGCGCAGGAGATCGCCGAGCAGCCGGAGGCGGTCCGCCGCACCCTCGACGCGCTGCTGCCGCTGCGCGGCGACCTGCGCGACCTGCTCGCCGGGCGGCGCCAGGTGCTGTTCGCGGCGCGGGGCTCCAGCGACCACGCCGCGATCTACGGTCGCTACCTGCTGGAGACCCACGGCGGGCTGCCCGGCGGGCTGCTCTCCCCCAGCGTCGCGACCCACTACGGCGCCGACCTCGACCTCTCCCACTGCCTCGTCGTCTCGGTGAGCCAGTCGGGCGCGACCGAGGAGATCGCCACCGCGCAGGCCTGGGCGCGCGGGTGCGGGGCGGCGACGGTGGCGGTCACGAACGTCGCCGGGTCGCCGCTCGCCGACGGTGCCGACCTCGCGCTCGTGACCGAGGCCGGACCCGAGGTCGCCGTGCCGGCCACCAAGACCTACCTCGCCCAGCTGGTGGCGATGGCCGTCGTGGGCACGGCCCCCGCCGCCGACCCGGCAGCGCTCGACGACGACCTCCAGCGGGTGCCGGACGTGGTGGCCGGGCTGGTCGGCGACCGCGCCGGCATCGGCGAGGCGGTGGCGGTGCTGCGCGACGCGGCGTACGCCGTCGTGTCCGGTCGCGGCCTGATGATGGGCACCGCCCTCGAGACCGCGCTCAAGCTCGAGGAGACGTGCCTGCGGCCGGTGCGCGGCTACTCGTACGCCGACCTGCGCCACGGGCCGATCTCGGTGGTGACCGAGGGCATGGCCGCGGTGCTGGTGGCCGCTCCCGACGGGCCGTTGCTGCCGGCGATGGCCGAGCTCGCCCACGACCTGACCGCCCGCGGCGCGACCGTGGTCGGCATCGGCGGCGACGCGGACTTCGCCGCCGCCTGCGCCGTGGGGGTGCGCGGACCGGCGCTGCCGGAGACACTGGCCCCGCTGGGCGCGATCGTCCCCGCCCAGCTCGTCGTCGAGGCGCTCGCCCGCTCCCTCGGCCTCGACCCCGATGCCCCGCGCGGCCTGGCCAAGGTCACGCGGACCGATCCGGCACGAGAAGGAGACCACGATGAGTGACCCCACGAACGGCAAGGCCGAGCAGATCCTGGCCGGGCTCGGCGGCGCGGACAACGTCGTCGAGATCGAGGCCTGCATCACCCGCCTGCGGACCGAGGTCGACGACCCCTCGAAGGTCGACGACGGCGCCCTGAAGCGCGCCGGTGCGCACGGCGTCGTCAGGTCCGGGAAGGTCGTGCAGGTCGTCGTCGGCCCCGAGGCCGACACCCTGGCCGACGACATCGAGGACCTGATGTGAGCGAGCAGGCCGAGCGAGGTACGAGTGAGCGACCGAGCGAACGATCCGGAGATGTGACCCAGGTGCTCGCTCCGTGTGCCGGCCGGGTGCTGGCCCTGGCCGACGTACCGGACCCGGTGTTCGCCGGCGAGATGGTCGGCCCCGGCGTCGCCGTCGAGCCGGACGAGGGACGGCAGACCGTCGTCTCGCCGGTCGCCGGCAGGATCGTCAAGCTGCACCCGCACGCGTTCGTCGTGCTGACCGACGACGGCGTCGGCGTGCTCGTCCACCTCGGCATCGACACCGTCCGGCTCGAGGGCCGGGGGTTCGAGCTCGTGGCCGAGGAGGGCGCGAGCCTCGCGGCCGGCGACCCCGTCGTGCACTGGGACCCCGCCTCGGTCGAGGAGGGGATGTCAGCGGTCGTCCCCGTGGTCGTGATGGACCGGCCCGCCGGCTCGGTGTCCGTACCCGACGCCGGCACGTCCGTGGCGGCCGGCGACCCGTTGTTCACCGCGTGAGGCCGGCCGCGCTGCTGCTCGACCTCGACGGGACTCTGGTCGACTCCGAGCCGCTCCAGCGCGAGGGCTACCGCCGCTACTTCGCCGCGCAGGACTGGCCGCTGCCCGACCTGTCGCTGTTCACCGGCCGCCGGGCCGAGGACGTGCTGCCGACCCTGGCCGGCCCGTGGCAGGGCCTCGACCCGCTCGAGATCGCCCGTGCGGTGAGCACCCACGTACCGACCGACGTGCTGCCGGGCGAGGTCGCCGGCGCCGTCGACCTGGTCCGGGCCGCGAACCGGACCGGCATCCGGGTCGCGATCGTGACCTCGGCAGGACCGCCGTGGGTGTCCCGCGCGGCCGGCGACGGGCTCGGCCTGCTCGACCTGGTGGACGTCGTGGTGACGGCCGACGACGTCGTCGACGGCAAGCCCGACCCGACCGGCTTCCGGCTCGCCTGCGAGCGGCTGGGAGTCGACCCCGCCGACACGGTGGCGGCGGAGGACAGCGTGGCCGGGATCCGGGCGGCCGTCGCCGCCGGCGTCGGTCACGTCGTCGGCGTGACCACCAGCCGTCCTGCCGAGGAGCTGCGCGACGCCGGTGCCCACGCGACGTACCCCGACCTGCGGCCGGTCGCGGAACTGCTGCGTCCCTGACGTTCCAGAAGCGTCGAGAATGGCCCAGAAGAAATGTCCGGGACCGATGTCGAAGTCACGCCCCGCCGGTCGACGTACGTGTGAGAAGCAGCCACCAGCAACCAGGAGAAGTGATCGAGATGCCCCGTTTCATGGGTTTCGTGAGGATGGAAGAGAACATCGGCATGCCGCCCCAGTCGCTGTTCGAGGCGATGGACGCCTACATCGGCGAGCGCGCCGCCTCGGGAGTCTTCATCGACGGCGGAGGGCTGTACGGGACCGAGGACGCCGTCAACTTCGTCGTCCGCCAAGGCGAGGTCAGCCGGGTCGACGGGCCCTACGCCGAGGCCAAGGAGGTCGTCGGGGGCTGGTCGCTCCTGGACTACCCGAGCCTCGAGGAGGCCGTGGCCGATCAGCGGGAGTTCGCCGAGCTGCACGCCAAGCACTGGCCCGAGGTGACCGTGGTCGCGACCCTGCGCCAGATCTCCGGAGGCCCGGAGGACCCGGGCGCCTGACGCGGTGTCACTACGCTGGCTGCGTGCCGGCACCCCGTACGGATGACCCGGGCGAGGCCATCGTCGCCGCGTGGCGGGCCGAGTCGGCCCGCCTCGTCGGCGCCCTCACCCGGATGACCCGCGACGTCGTGCTCGCGGAGGACCTGGCGCAGGACGCGCTCGTGGCCGCGCTCGAGCAGTGGCCGACCACCGGCGTGCCGACCAACCCCGGCGCGTGGCTGATGACCGTCGCGAAGCGGCGCGGCGTCGACCACGTCCGGCGCGCCGGCCGCCACGACCGCAGGATCGCGGAGCTGGAGCACTCCGCTGTCGGGGAGGAGAGGCAGATGCCCGACCTCGACGACATGGTCGACCACATCGAGGACGACGTGCTGCGGCTGATCTTCCTGTCCTGCCACCCCTCGCTGACCGCGGAGTCACGGGCGGCGCTCACACTGCGCCTGGTCGGCGGCCTCACCACGGCCGAGATCGCCCGCGGCTTCCTCACCACCGAGGCCACGATGGGCCAGCGCATCTCGCGTGCCAAGAAGACGCTCGTGACGGTCCGCGCCGAGTTCGAGCTGCCCACCGGCGAGGAGCGCGCCCGGCGCCTCGACGACGTGATGGCCGTGGTCTACCTGATCTTCAACGAGGGCTACACCGCCACCTCGGGCGAGGACTGGATGCGCCCGGAGCTGACGACCGAGGCCATGCGTCTCGCCCGGATGCTGGCGGCGCTGACCCCGCACGAGCCGGAGGTGCTCGGGCTCCAGGCGCTGCTGGAGATCCAGGCGTCACGGATGCCGGCGCGGCTGGACGACGACGGCGCACCCGTGCTGCTGGAGCAGCAGGACCGGAGTCGGTGGGACCAGCTGCTGATCCGGCGTGGCCTGACCGTGCTGAGTCGGGCCGAGCAGCTCGCCTCGCGGGGCACGCCGGTGGGCAGGTACTTCCTCCAGGCGTCGATCGCCGCGCAGCACGCCCGTGCCGGTCGGGCCGAGGACACGGACTGGCGACGGATCGCGACCCTGTACGACGTCCTCGCCGAGTCGGCACCCGGACCCGTGGTCGAGGTGAACCGGGCGGTGGCGCACGGCCGCGCCTTCGGACCCGCCGCGGGCCTCGCCGTGCTCGACGGCGTCGACCCGGCGGCCCTCGGCTCTTCGCCCCTCGTGTCGAGCGTGCGCGGTGACCTGCTCGAGCGAGCCGGCCGGCACGCGGAGGCACGCGACGCGTTCAATGACGCGGCTGCCCGCACCGGGAACCTCGGCGAGCGCACCATCCTGCAGCGCCGGGCGGAGCTGAACCGCTCGCGGGTCGGCGAGTAGGTCGCGGGTGCTGCGAGGGGCCCGTGTCACACATCGGCGCTCGCCGTCGTCTTGATGTCGTACCCACCCTTCAGGAGGACGACATGTCTGGAACACCGCGCATCCCCGCCGCCGAGATCACCGGACCCAAGGGCTGGCTGATCAAGCGCTTCGCCCGCAAGATGCTGGGCCGGGTGCCCAGCTCCGTCGGCGTCTACTGGCACCACCAGAAGGTGCTCATGGACATGGCCGCGGTCGGCAACAAGGTCAGGAAGTGGGACCGGTGCGACGAACAGCTCAAGTCGTTCGCGCACATGGCGGTCGCCTCTCGGGTCGGCTGCACGTGGTGCCTCGACTTCAACTACTTCGAGGCCAACAACCAGGGGCTGGACATGGACAAGGCGCGCGAGATCCCACGGTGGCGCGAGTCCGGGGTGTTCTCGTCCCTGGAGCGGGAGGTGCTGGCGTACGCCGAGGCGATGACCGAGACGGAGCCGGCCGTGACGGACCAGATGGTCGCGTCGCTGCGGGACCAGGTCGGTGACGCCGCGGTGCTCGAGCTCACCGCGGTGATCTCGTTCGCCAACTTCACGACCCGCGCCAACGTGGCGCTCGGCATCGAGTCCGACGGGTTCGCCGCCGCCTGCGGTCTCGCGCCGCTGGCGCAGCGGACCGCCGTAGGCTCGTGAACGTGACTGCGACCGACACCGGGGACCCGTTCGTCGCCCATCGCGGACTGCTCTTCACCGTCGCCTACGAGATGCTCGGCTCGGCCGCCGAGGCGGAGGACGTCGTGCAGGAGACGTGGATCCGCTGGGACGCGATCGGTGAGGCGGCTCGGGACGAGGTGCGCGACCCGCGCGCGTTCCTGGTCCGGATGGTCACGCGCAAGGCCCTCGACCGGCTGCGCGCCAACGCGCGCCGCCGGGAGGAGTACGTCGGCGAGTGGCTGCCCGAGCCGCTGCTGACCGCACCCGACGTCGCCGACGACGTCGAGCTGGCCGAGAGCGTCTCGTACGCGATGCTCACCGTGCTGGAGACGCTCACACCGACCGAGCGCGCGGTGTTCGTCCTGCGCGAGGTCTTCGACCTGCCGTACGCCGAGATCGCGGAGGCGGTCGACAAGTCCGCGGCCGCCGTACGCCAGATCGGCCACCGCGCCCGTGAGCACGTCGCCGCCCGGCGCCCCCGGATGGAGGTGAGCCGCAACGAGCAGCAACAGGTCGTGGAGCGCTTCCTCGCGGCCGTGACCCAGGGCGACCTCCAGGGCCTGCTCGACGCCCTCGCCCCCGACGTCGTCCTCGTCGCCGACGGCGGTGGCATCGCCCAGGCCACCCTGAACCCGGTCCTGGGCGCCAAGAAGGTCGCCAACCTGCTGCGCACCTTCCCGAAGTTCGGGGCCGGCGCCCGCATCGTGCCGGTCCTCCTCAACGGCGCCCCCGGGGCCAAGATCGTCGACGTCGCCGACGGCTACGACACCGCCATCAGCCTCGTCGTCGAGGGTGGCCGCATCACCCGCATCTACGCCGTCCGCAACCCCACCAAGCTCGGCGGGCTCAGCGTCGAGGCGAGGCTGAGCCGCTGACCCGAGGCCCACGGAAGGACGCACCGGGAGCGCTCGCTCCTGCGGCCTTGATCCGTGGGAGTCCGGCCGTGTGCCGCCTCGCCGTGGGGCCGTGCCCTCCTCGTGTCGGTGCTGGCTCACCGCTCGGCCACCCCGTCGGCGGGAGGTTGACACCGGCCGGCGAGAGGTGGACCTTGTGGCCATTGGCCGGGCAGCGCGAGGACGCGTGAGGGAAGGAGGCGTGATGGCCGCCTCGATCTTCGCCAGGATCGGCACCATCAAGGGTGAGTCCCGGGATGCCAGGCACCAGGACGAGATCGAGGTCCTGTCGTGGTCGTGGGGGGTTTCCCGGCCCGACACGATGTCCCATGGAGGAGGAGGTGGCGCTGGAAAGACGAGCTTCCACGACTTCACCTTCACCCATCACGTCGACAAGGCCTCTCCGCTCCTCATGCGGGCGTGCGCCACGGGCGAGCACATCAGGGATGCGACGATCACCGTCCGCAAGGCCGGCAAGGGCCAGCAGGAGTACCTCGTGATCACGATGACGGACGTCCTCGTCACGAGCGTCTCCATGAGCGTCAGTGCTTCGGAAGACGCCACGGCCGAGGGCGTCACGCTCACGTTCGCGAAGGTCGACCTCGTCTACAGGCCGCAGAAGCCGGACGGGTCGCTCGACGCCGGAATCCATTTCACGCATGACCTCAAGGCGAACAAGACCGGTTGAGGGCCCGGGGCACAGCGGGTGTGGCGACGAACCCTGGAGGCCGGGTGGGCGAGATGCGCGCCCGGAACCCCACGCGGCGGGAGACCCCCGCAAGACCAACCCGCGCTGACCCCGGGCCGCACCCACACGCCGTCAGGAGCCGACGGCCCGCTTCACCAGCGCGGCGATCTGCTGCTCCTCCTTCGCGGTCAGCTTCGTGATCGCGAACGAGGTCGCCCACATGGTGCCCTCGTCGAGGGTCGCGGGGTCGTTGAAGCCGAACGTCGAGTACCGGGCACCGAACTTCTCCGCCGGCTGGAAGAAGCACACGACCTTGCCGTCGAGCGCGTACGCCGGCATGCCGTACCACGTCTTGTGGTCCAGCCCCGGCGCCTCCTGGGTCACGATGGCGTGGATCCGCTCGGCGATCCCCCGGTCGGGCTCCGACATCTCGGCGATCTTGTCGAGCAGCGCCTGCGCCTCCTCGGCCTTCTTCTTCCCGCCGCGGCCGCTGCGGCGCAGCTCCTCGGCGCGCTCCTTCATGGCGTCGCGCTCGGCGGCGGTGAAGCCGGACTTCGTGCTCTCGGTGGCCATGGCCATCCCCTCCCAGTGGTGCGTCGTCGGTGCAGACGACGCTACCCACCTTCGGGGCCGGTGCCTTCTCGGATCCTGACCACCTGGGAGAGCACGGGCGGACGACGGCTCAGGCGGCGCGGACCGCCTGCTCCTGCTCCTGCTCCTGACGACGCGCCATCTGGGTCAGCCTCGCCTGCGCGGCGCGGCGGACCTTGGGGCCCTTGGTCGACATCGCCCAGAGCGTCTTGAGCTGCTCGGGGAGGTTCTTCCGGTTCGTGGTCGCCATCCAGCCGTTCGGGAGGCTGAGCCGGACCACCTTGTGCCACGCGGAGTAGACCTGCTGCGGCATCGGGCGGGTGCAGTAGGTGAGGTCGTACTTGTCGAACAGAGCCCGCACCTTCGGCGCGATCTCGGCGTAGCGGTTGGACGGCAGGTCCGGGAACAGGTGGTGCTCGACCTGGTGGGACAGGTTGCCGGTCATGACGTGCAGCGCCTTGGAGCCGGAGATGTTGGCTGCGCCGAGCATCTGCCGGACGTACCACTCGCCCTTGGTCTCACCCTCGATCGAGCGCTTCTCGAACGTCTCGACGCCCTCGGGGAAGTGGCCGCAGAGGATGACCGAGTTGGACCACAGGTTGCGCACGATGTTGGCCGTGAAGTTCGCGGCCATCGTCGAGAGGAACGAGCCGGTCGGGATCGACAGCACCGGGTGGGCGACGTAGTCCTTGGTCACCTGCTTGCGGATCTTGGTCCGGACCTCCTTGAGACGGCGACGGAAGTCCGGGTCCTTGGTCTGCTTCTTCTTGATGACCGCGCCGAGGTCGAGGTCGTACGCCGCGATGCCGTACTCGAAGAACATCGCGTTGATGAAGCACCAGATCGGCTGGCCGAGGTGGAACGGCGTCCAGCGCTGGTCCTCGTCGACGCGCATGATGCCGTAGCCGAGGTCGTTGTCCTTGCCGACGACGTTCGTGTACGTGTGGTGCACCTGGTTGTGGCTGTGCTTCCACTGCTCGGCGGGCGAGGCCATGTCCCAGTCCCACGTCGTGGAGTGGATCTTCGGGTCGCGCATCCAGTCCCACTGGCCGTGGAGGATGTTGTGGCCGATCTCCATGTTGTCGAGGATCTTCGACACCGACAGACCGGCCGTGCCGACCACCCAGGCCGGCGGGAACGCGCTGAACAGCAGCACCGCGCGGCTCCCGAGCTCGAGGCCACGCTGCGTCTTGATCATCTTCCGGATGTACGCCGCGTCGGCGGCGCCACGGCTGTCCAGGACGTCCTGGCGGATGGCGTCGAGCTCGACGCCGAGCTGCTCGATGTCCTCGGGCGTCAGGTGGGCGATCGGGTTGTCGGACTTCTTCTGGATGACAGTCACGGGAACTCCTCTGATCGGGTCAGTGGTGTGTGGTCGGTGGTCAGTGGTGGTCGAGCTCGCACGCGCCGGCGGGCGCGTTGATGCAGGTCTGGATCTTCACGGCGCCGCTCTCGCCGGGGACGGCCGTGGTGACGTCGCCGTTGCGGAGGTCGCGCACGCTGCCCTCCTTCATCGGCAGCACGCAGCCGAAGCAGATGCCCATCCGGCACCCGCTCGGCATCAGCACGCCGGCGTCCTCGGCGGCGTCGAGGATCGGGGTGGCGCCGTCCGCGGTCACGGTGCGGCCGTCGGCGAAGGTGACGCTGCCGCCCTCGCCCGGCTCGACGCGGTTGGTCCGGAACTGCTCGGTGAACAGCTCCAGGCCCTTGTCGGCGTGGAAGTGCTCGAGCGCGTCCAGCAGCCCGGCCGGCCCGCACGCGAAGGTACGGCGCTCGGCGAGGTCGGGCACCAGGGCCGGCAGCTCCTCGATGTCGAGGACGCCGTGGACGTCGTCGTAGCGCGAGACCAGCCGGATCGCGCCGGAGGCGGCGAGCGCCTCGAGGTCGCGCGCGAAGATCGAGTCGGGCCGGCTGGGCGCGACGTGGACGACGGTGACGTCGAAGTCGGCGCTCCGGCTCGGGCGCAGCACGCCCTCGTCGGTCGAGGGGAAGAGGTTGCGCAGCATGCCGACGACCGGCGTGATGCCGGACCCGGCGGTGACGAACAGGAACCGGCCGCCCTCGGGCGGCAGCACGAACTCACCGGCGGCCTGCTCGAGGTGGACCATCGTGCCCGGGTGGGTGTCGTGGACGAGGTGGTGGCTCACCAGCCCGTCGGGCACGGCCTTGACGGTGATCGCGATCCGGCCGTCGGGGCGCGGGCCGTGGGTGAGCGAGTACGCGCGCCACTGGCGTACGCCGTCGACGTCGATGCCGATCCGGAGGTACTGGCCCGGGACGTGGCCCGCCCAGTCGGCCCCGGGACGGATCACCAGGGTGGCCGCGTCGCGGGTCTCGGGGATCACCTGCTCGATGCGCCCGCGCAGGTCCGCGCCGGCGCGCAGGGGTGCGAAGAGGTCGAGGAAGTCGGCCGGGACCAGGGGCGTCGTGACCGACTCGGCCAGTCGACGCACGCGGGAACGCAGGGGGGACTCCATGACAACCAGTCTGACTGATTCCCAGGCGCAACTCATGGCCTTCAGACGTGAATCGACGCCCACTTTTTGTTCACAGATGCCAATGGACGCCGCCGGTGTGGTCGCTGGGGCCACCGGGTCAGTCGGTCAGTGACACCGAGCCCGCCGGCACCCGCCGACCGGGGGACCGCTGGAGCTCGCGCCCGCGGAGCGCGGCGCAGACGCCCACGACAGCCGTGACCGCCAGCAGCAGCGCCTGGAAGACGACCAGCGGCACGGTCAGCTCGGCGTTCGCGAGCCCGCCGTCGAAGAAGCCGCTGACCACCGACACCAGGCAGGCGACCGCGAGGAGGTACGCCGGGACGGCCGCCCACCGGCGGGTGCTGACCACGGCCAGCGTCGTGCAGAGGACCTGGGCGGCGATCATCGGGAGCGGCGCGGCGAGCAGTGCGCTGCTCCCCCACGCCTCCCCCCACGTGTTGACGTCGGCGACGACGGCGAGGACGCCGCCCACGGCGTCGGTGACGACGAGGGCGGCCATGGCGAGGGCGAGCAGCCGCCCGGTGCGGGATGTGGTCATGGGTCCAGCAGACCGCGCCGCTCTTGTGCCCGGCTTGGGATTCACTGGATCCCCAGCCGCTCGCGGTGCCCGTCCAGCCACGTGACGTACGCGTCCATCTCCCACGCGACCGCGAGGTCGTGGGCCGCGTCGGCGTGCCGACGCGCCACCCCGGGGTCGCCGAGGGTGGCGTGGACCAGCGCGAGGTAGCCGTCGACCGGGCCCATGGTGAGCACGGCACCGGTCACGACCAGCCGCCCGGAGTAGGGCGCGAGGACCTCCAGCGCACGCCGCGCCAGGGCCTGGTCGCCCACGACGGCCGCCGACTCGGCCTCGGTCACCCAGTCGCCGAGCGTGGCCCAGTAGGCGACCGGCTCGTGCTCGACGGGCATCGCCACCAGCGCCTCTGCGAGCTCCTCGGCGGTGCCGGTGCGGGCGAGGATCGAGTGCACCAGCGTGGCTCCCATGCCGTGCTCGGCCTGGGCCTCCCTCATCTGGGCGGCCAGGCCGCGCAGCCGCTCCGGGGCCCAGAGCGCGGAGAGGGTCAGCGACGCCGCGGCCTGCAGCTCCTGGTGGGGTACGGCGACCAGCGGCGCGGTCCGGGCCAGCTCGGCGTGGTGGCGTGCGACGTCGGCCTCGTCGCCCCCGATCGCCGCCAGCGACGTCCGCAGCCACGCCAGCGTGAGCAGCACGTACGGCAGCCGCTCGCGCCGGCCGATCCGCTCCGCCTCCCCGGCGAGCGCCACCCACTCGTCGCGGCGGGCGAGCTCGAGGGCGTCGACCGCCGCCCCCACGAGCAGCACGGCCTCCGCGGCACGGTCGCCGACCTCGCGGGCCGCGGCGAGGCCCTCGGCCGACAGGTCGAGCCGCCGCTCGGTGTGGTGCGGCATCCAGAGCGCGGACCACGCGGCGCGGGCCGCCCACCAGAGCAGCCGGCGATCGCCGGTCCGGCGGGCGATCGCCAGGCCGCTCGTGACCAGCGCCTCGGACTCCGCCCGGTGGTCCGGGTCGTAGTAGAGCTCCACCGCGAGCGACAGCTGGATCCGCGCCCGGGCGGCCGGGTCGTCGTCGCTCACGTGGGCGAGCGCCCACCTGAGGTCGTCGACCGCGTCCTCCACGACCACCCCGGTCTCGTGCGGCGACCACACGCAGTAGAGCGTGAGCCCGGCCGCCGCCCGGCCGACCAGCTCGGGCGACGCGAGGGCGCGGCCGAGGGCCATCGCCTCCAGCGAGGCCGCCTCCACGCCGGTCCAGCGGCCGGCGTACGCGGCGTCGGCGGCGAGCTCGAGCAGCAGCTCGTAGCGGACCCGGTCGTCGGCGCCGGCCGTACGCCGGTGGGCGTCGACCGCGGCCTGCCTCAGGTCCATCGCCTCGGCGAACGACGTGAGCCGGCGCGCCTGGTCGGCGGCGTCGCGGGCCGCCCGCCACGCGGTGTCGACGTGGCTGGATCCCGCCGCCAGCCAGTGCCGCGCCAGCTCGGCGGTGCGCTCGGTGTCCGTGTGCAGCGCGGCGACGTCGCTGCGGTGCGCCAGCGCGTGCGCGACCCGGGCGTGCCGGCGGGCAGCCCGGGTGCCGGTGAGGCGGGCGGCGACGGCGTCGCGGGTCAGCGCGTGGGAGAACGCGAACTCCTCCACCCCGGTCTCCCCCACGAGGCCCGCGACCCGTGCCGCCTCGAGGTTGTCCACGACCTCGTCGAGGTCGCGGTCGTCGGCGCGGGCCACGGTCAGCGCATGGAACCGGCGCCCCACCACCGCCGCCGTCTCGAGCGTCGCCAGCACCGGGGGCGGGAGGTCGTCGAGCCGCCGGGTGACCACGTCCCGCACGGTGCCCGGCAGCCCTTCGGCATCCGAGGGCCCGAGCCGGGCGAGCTCGATCAGGAAGAACGGGTTGCCGCCGGAGCGCGCGTGCCACTCGGCCACCACCGGGGCCACGGCGTCCCCGCCCACCGAGCGGGCCAGCGAGCCCGCTTCCGTGACGTCCAGCCCCGACAGGTCGAGGCGTACGCCGGGACGCCGCGCCAGCGCCTCGCCGACCAGCGCCAGCGGACCGGTCGGCTCCGGGTGGGTGCGGCGGGTGACGACGACCGCGAGCGCGGCGTCCGCGGGAGCCACGGCCAGCAGGTGTGCCAGCGTGCGCAGCGTGGCGGCGTCCGCCCAGTGCAGGTCGTCGAGCACCACCAGGACCGGGCCGCCCGCCGCGGCGTCGAGCACGGCGCCGGCGACCAGCTCGGCCGTCCGGAACGCGCGCTGCTCGGGGCTGGCGTCGGCGTCGTCGGGCACCCGGAGCGCGTCGTCGGGCACCCCGAGGTCGCGGAGCACCTGGCGCCACGGCCACAGCGGCGGGGCCCCGTCGTCCTGGGAGCACCGGCCCAGGGCGGTCCGCACCCCCGACGTACGAGCGACCACGACCAGGTCCTCGGTCAGCCGGGTCTTGCCGATGCCGGGTTCGCCCACGAGCTGGGCCACGCCGAGACTCCCCGCCGCGGCACGACCGACGACGCGGGCGAGCGCCGCCCGCTCCTGGTCCCGGCCCACGATCCCCTCGTCCGCGGCGGCCCCCGGCGAGAGCGACGCGGCCGGTGGCGTGGTCGGAGCGCTCGGCTCCACGACCGGCCGGGCCAGGGTGGCGTGCAGGACCTCGTCCTGCCGCAGGATGCGGTCCTCGAGGCCCCGCAGCTCGGCCCCCGGGTCCAGTCCGAGCTCGTCGGCCAGCACCCCGCGGACCGTCCGCAGCGCTGCGAGGGCGTCCGCCTGGCGGCCGGACCGGGTCAGCGCCAGCGCGTGGATCGCCCACAGCCGCTCCCGCAGGACCTGCCGCCCGATCGCGGCCTCGGTCGCCGAGAGCACGCTCGCGTGGTCGCCGAGCGCCAGCAGTCCGAGCAGCCGGGACTCCTCGGCCGCGGCCCGCAGCTGCTCGAGCGACGCCCGGTCGGCGACGACGTCGGGGTGCTCCGGCAGGTCGGCGTACGGCTCGCCCGTCCAGCTGGCGAGGGCGGCGTCGACGCGGTCGATCGCGGCCAGGACCGCCGTCCGGTCCGGCCACGACGCGTCACGGCCGCCGTCGAGCTGCGAGGCCAGCGGTGCCAGCGCCCGGTCGGCCTCACGGACGTCGGCGGCGAACGCCCGGGTGTCGACGTCGCCGTCGGCGACGCGCAGGACGTAGCCGTGGTCCGTGGTCTCGAGCACCGACGCGGCGCCGCGGGCGGGGCGGTCGGGCTCGAGCGCCTTGCGCAGCCCGGAGATGTAGGCGTGCAGCGCGCCGTGGGCGGCGCGCGGCGGCTCGCCACCCCAGACCAGGTCGGCGAGGAGGTCGGCGGCGACCGGCATGCCGGGACGCATCGCGAGCGCGGCGACCACCGCCCTCGGCTTGCGGGAGCCGAGGTCGAGCCACACCCCGTCGGCGGCGGCCGCCCGGCTGCTCCCCAGCACGCAGATCCGCACCCGCACACCGTAGACGTGGAACGGCCTAGCCGACGCCAAGTCCGACACAAGCCGCGCCACGCACGCTGGTCGCACCACCGAGGAGAGGACCACCGATGACCACCACGCGACCGCCGTCCCAGGTCGACCTGCCCGGCCAGACCCACGTCGCCGAGGGGCCGCACGACCAGACCGGCATGTACGTCATGCACCACGCGTTCCGCCGCGACCTCGCCCGGTTCGAGGCGGCGGTGCGGCAGACCCCCGTGGGGGAGGCCGGGACCTGGGCCGCCCTGGGCCGCCGGTGGGACCGGTTCGCGACCGTGCTGCACCACCACCACGAGGTCGAGGACGACGCCATCTGGCCGGTCCTGGTCGCCCACGCCGAGCGGCTCGGCGAGCCGGCGTCGCTGGCGACGCTGGCCGCGATGGAGGCCGAGCACGAGGACATCGACCCCGCCCTGGAGGCGGTGCGCCGGGGCCTCGCCGACATGGTCGCCCACCCCTGCGCCGACCACCGCAACGCGCTCGACGTCCACGTCACCGAGACCCGCTGCCTGCTCGGCGACCACCTGCGGCACGAGGAGACCGAGGCGCTGCCGCTCCTGCAGCGGGTGATGACGAGCGAGGAGTTCGCCGCGTCCGAGCGGGCCGCGGGTGCCGGCTACCCGGTGCGGCTGGTGCCGTTCCTGCTCCCGTGGGTCTCCGACGGCCTGCCCGCCGACGTCACCCGGCGACTCCTCGGCGAGGCCGGGCCGGCGTACGGCGTGGTCCTGCGGCTGTTCCGCGGAGGGTACGAACGGCGGGAGCGGCGGGCGTTCCGCTACGCCTGAGGTCGCCGCTACCATCAATTCCCGAGAGGCTCGGTGACCGCTGGTCGCCCGGGATTGTTCGCAGATGACAGAGGTGGCCGGTGACCGCACACTCCCTGGAACCCGACCTGATCGAGCTGCTGCGCGCCACCCTGCCCGACGTGGCCGTCCACACGGTGACCGCGGTGCGCGACGAGGTGCCGGCCTACAGCGAGGGCCTCGGCGCCCAGCTCGCGGCCACGATCGAGCAGGCCGTGCAGATGGCGCTCGCCGGGTTCCTCCGCGTCGCCGGGAGCGACGACCCCGGGACCCCGCTCACGACCACGGTCGAGGGTGCGTACGCCCTGGGGCGGGGCGAGGCGCGCGCCGGCCGCTCGGCCGACGCACTGCTGGCGGCCTACCGGGTCGGCGCGCGGGTCTCGTGGCGCGAGCTGTCGGCGACGGCCGTGGCGGCCGGGGAGTCGGCGCACACGGTGGCCCGGTTCGCCGAGCTCGTGTTCGCCTACATCGACGAGCTGTCCGCGGCTTCGGTGGCCGGCCACACCGACGAGCTCGAGACCAGCGGCCGGGTACGCCAGGGCCTCCTCGACCGGCTCGGCGGCTCGCTGCTGCGCGGCGAGTCGGCCGACGCGCTCGCCGAGGCGGCCGAGCGCGCCGACTGGACCCCGCCCCGCACGCTCACCGCCGTGCTGCTGCCGGAGGCGCAGGTGCGGCCGGTCCTCGGGCTGGTCTCGGCGGGGGCGCTCACCCCGAGCGAGCACGGGCTGGTGGAGGGCCTGGCCGTGGTCCTGGTGCCCGACATGGGCGGCCGGTCGCGCACCCGGCTGCTGCGGCTGCTCGCCGATCGGCACGCGGTCGTCGGTCCGGCCCGGCCGTGGCGGGAGGCCCGGGCGTCGTACACCCGCGCCGTCCGGGGCCTCGCGCTGCGGCGTACGGCGGCCCCGGTCGACACCGAGCACCACCTCGCCTCCCTGGTGGTCGGCGCCGACCCCGAGGCGCTCGCCGACCTGCGGGCGAGCGCGCTCGCCCCGTTGGCCGACGTCCGCCCCGCGACCGCCGAGAAGCTGGAGGCGACGCTGCGCTCGTGGCTGCTCCACCAGGGACGCCGTGAGGACGTCGCCGCGGAGCTGTTCATCCACCCGCAGACCGTGCGCTACCGGATGGGCCAGCTCCGCGAGCTGTACGGCGACCGGCTCGACGACCCGCAGACGGTCCTGGCGCTGACGCTCGCGCTGGCCTGAACCCGGGCTGCGCTTGTAACGCCGGGTTAGCTGCTCTACCCACCCGGTCAGGACCAGGTGGGAACAGTAGGTAACCCGGCGTTACAAGGGAGTCAGCCGAGCCGACCGCAGCAGACCGACGGCGTCGTGGGGCGCCCGGCCGCGGGCGTCGTTGTCGAAGTAGATGTAGCTGTCCTGGCCGGCGGCCCTCCAGTCGCGGACCCGACCGGCCCAGCGGTCCAGCGACGCGGCGGCGTAGCCGCTGGCGTACAGCTCGGTGTGCCCGTGCAGCCGGACGTACCGGAAGTCGGCGGTGTCCTCGTCGAGGAGCGGCCAGCTGCCGGGGCTGTCGGAGAGGACCAGCGCGACGCCGTGGTCGCGGAGCAGCCGCAGCGCGTCGGGCTCGGCGAAGGACTTGTGGCGCGCCTCGAGGGCGTGGCGCACCGGGGCGTCGACCGACGGCTCGGTGACCGCCCGATCCTCCGCCAGCTTGTCGTCGTGACGTGCCGCCTGCCGCGGCCAGCTCGGCGTGGTCCCGGGGCAGCCGGTCGAGGAAGCCGGCGACCAGGTCGTGGTCGAAGCGGAGGCCGCCGGGCAGCTGCCACAGGAACGGTCCGAGCCGGTCGCCGAGGGCGAGGACGCCCGAGGCGAAGAAGTTGGCGAGCCCCTGGTCGACGTTCCGCAGCCGGCGCATGTGGGTCACGAACCGGCCGCCCTTGACCGCCACCGGGAACCCCGGCGGCACCTGCTCCGCGATCCGTCGGTACGTCGAGGGGCGCTGCAGCGAGTAGAACGAGCCGTTCAGCTCGACCGAGCTCATCCGCTCCGCGAGGTACTCCAGCTCGCGCCGCTGCACCAGCCCCTCGGGGTAGAAGTCACCCCGCCAGCTGGGGTAGCGCCAGCCGCTGACACCGACGTACGTCTCCGCCATGCCGCCACCGTGCCCGTTGTAACGCCGGGTTATCCACTCTTCCCACCCGGTCCGGACCAGGTGGGAACAGCAGCTAACCCGGCGTTACATCGGTCAGGGCATCGACAGCCAGGCGTCCCTCACGAACACCTGCTCGCCGGCGACCCAGGTCGCGGCGACCGACGTCTCCCGCAGGTGCCGGGCGGCGACGGCCGGGCCGTCGTCGGAGTGGGCCAGCGGGTCGCTGTCGACCAGGGCCAGGTCGGCGGGGTGACCCTCGGCCACGGTGCCCCAGCCGTCGGTGGACGCGGCCAGCGCCTCGCGCGGGGTGATCGACTGCTCGGGGTACCAGGCCTCGCGGTCGTCGGCCGTACGGTGGACGGCGGCCGCCATCGCCAGCCACGGGTCGAGCCGGGCCACGGGCGCGTCCGAGCCCATGGCGAGCCGGACGCCGTCGTCGAGCATCCAGCGCAGCGCGAAGGACCGGTCGCCGCGACCGGGCCAGAGCCGCTCGCTCACGTCGCGGTCGTCGAGCAGGTGGGCCGGCTGCACGCTGGCGGTCACGCCGAGCGCGGCCATCCGCTTCACGTCCTCGCGGCAGACCAGCTGGGCGTGCTCGATCGAGCCGCGCGCGCCGGTCTCCTCGAACGCGTCGAGCGCGTCGGCGACCGCGCGGTCGCCGATCGCGTGCACGGCGACGGTGAGGCCGTGGTCGGTCGCCCGGGTCAGCAGCGCCCGCAGCTCCTCCGGGGTCTGGTTGGGCTGGCCGTGCGGGAAGCCCAGGGGCGACGGTCCCGCGTACGGCTCGCAGCACCAGGCGGTCTTGGTGTTGAGCGAGCCGTCGCTGATGATCTTCAGCGGCCCCATCCGGGCGCGGTCGTCGCAGCCCGGCAGCGGGTCGCCCGTGCGCAGCCCGGCCGCGATCACGCCGTCCAGCCCGTCGGCGTACGTCGCCATCCGGATCCGCAGCACGCCCGCACCCTTGACCCAGCGGTCGGCCCACTCCTCGTGTCCGCCGCTGAACTCGAAGTCGGTGAGCCCGACCACGCCCAGCTCGGCGGCCTGCTCCATGGTGCGGCGGTAGGCCTCCGGGCCGGTGCCGTCGTCGCCGAGCACGGTGGCCAGCCGCCCGTACGCGCGGAACCACTCGGCCTCGGCCACGACCCCCTCGCGCAGCGGCATCGCCAGCATCATCAGTGCCGTGGAGTTGAGCCACGCGTGGTGCCCGTCGCCGGCGATCAGGATGATCGGCTGGTCGGTCTCGATCGCGTCGAGCATGGAGACGACGGGCTCCTCGAGCCAGCCGGTGGGCCGGTGCCCCCAGCCGATGACCGGGAAGTCGGGCCACTCCCCGAGCCGCTCGCGCACCAGGGTGACAGCGGCCGCGGCGGACCTCACGCCGCCGAGGTCGAGCCGGGCGCTGGCGAGGTTCCACTGGCCGAGGTGGACGTGCTGGTCCCACAGCCCGGGGAGCAGCCAGCGTCCCTCGGCGTCGACCTCCGGCAGCCCGGGGTCGGTGACGTCCGGCCCCACGGCCGTGACGACCCCCGCGGTGACCCGTACGTCGACCGGCTCGGCCGGGGCCCCGGCGCCGTCGACGTCGACCAGGCGGGCACGGCGCAGGACGAAGCTCGTCATGGCGCCACGGTAGGGCGCCCCGGCGGCGGCCCGCTCGGCGGGCACTCCGCCGAGACGGCCCGACCGGGTCAGCCCTTGATCGCTCCCGTCTGCGCCGACTTGAGCACCAGGGTCGTGTAGCCGGTGGCCGTCCGGGTGACCTTGACGCTGATCTTCTTGCCCTTGTCCTTCTTGGTCAGCTTGTACGTGCTGGCCGTCGCGCCTCGGATCGCGTTCCGTTGCGCAGCCACTGGTACTTCACCGTGGTGGTGCTGGGTGTCGATGTCCCGGGCTTGGCGGTCAGCGTCTTGCCGACCTTGAGCTTGCCGGTGACCTTGGGCTTGACCGCGGTGATCGTGCCGGCCACGACCGCGGCGGTGCGGCGCTGGTCGCCTCGTCCGCGGTGTGGCCAGCCTTGCTGCCGGTGACCGTGACGGTGATGGCCTTCCCGAGGTCGTCGACGGTCGAGCGTGTACGTCGCGCCGGTGGCGCCCGCGATGGCAACGCCGTTGCGCTTCCACTGCCGGGCCAGGGTCGTGTCCGCCGGGTTCCAGGTGCCGTCGTGCGCCGTCAGCACCTGGCCCACTGCGGCCGTCCCGCTGATCGACGGCGCCACGGTGTTCTCCACCGCCGGCGCGTTCGGGTCGACCACCGCGGAGGTCGCGGCGGAGGTCTGCACCAGCTGGGTGTAGCCGGGCTTGGTCGCAGTCACCCGCAGGCTGAGCGCCGTGCCGACGTCGTCGACCACGGTCGTGTACGACGCGCCGGTCGCCCCGCTGATCGGCGTGCCGTCGCGCAGCCACTGCCGCGCCAGGGTCACGTCGGCCGGACCCCAGGTCCCGGTGTTCGGCCGTCAGCACCTGTCCCAGCGTCCGGGAGCGTGTCGTCGATGGTCGGAGCCACGGGGTTGGTGATCGTGCCCGCCGCCACCGCGGACGTCGGGTTCGAGGTCCGCTCGAGCGGCGCGTAGCCCGGCTTGGTCGCCGTCACCCGCAGGGTCAGCACCGTCCCGACGTCGTCGACCACGGTCGTGTACGACGCGCCGGTCGCCCCGCTGATCGGCGTGCCGTTGCGCAGCCACTGCCGCGCCAGCGCCACGTCGGCCGGCACCCAGCTCCCGGTGTTCGAGGTCAGCGTCTGCCCCAGGTCCGGGGAGGTGTCGCCGATGGTCGGGCAGCGCGCTGTTGGTGATCGTGCCGAGCGTGACCGCTGAGGTGGCGGCCGAGGTCGCCGTACCGGGCGTGAACCCGGTGCGGCTCGCCGTCACCCGGAGCCGGAGCACCTTGCCCTGGTCGGCCGGCTGCACGGTGTAGCCGGCAGCCGTCGCCCCCGGGATGTCCACGCCGTCGGCCGTCCACTGCCGGGCGAACGTGAGGTCGCCGTTCGGCTGCGACCAGGTGCCGGGGGTCGAGGTCAGCGCCTGGCCCACCTCCGGCGTCGTGTCGCTGATCGATCGGCACACCGTTGTTGGTGATCGGCGGCTGAGCCGCTGGTGACCGTCGCGGTCTCGGCCGAGGTCGCGACGCCGTCGGCGGAGTTCGTCCGCGACGCGGTGACCCGCACCGAGATCCTCTTGCCCGCGTCGCCCGCCTGCAGCGACGTACGTCGGCGACACCGCGCCCGCGATCGGGGCGCCGTCGGCGAGCCACTGGTAGTCGAACGACAGGCCGTCGGACGGGTTCCAGCGTGCCGGTGCCGGCCGTGAGCGTCCGGCCCACCTCCGGCGTGCCGGTGACCGTCGGCAGCGCCGTGTTGGCCACCGGGGCGCCCGTCGGCACGACCAGCGGCTGCGGGACGGCGGTCGAGGTCGCCCGCGTGGCCGCGACGGCGACCGCGTTGGCGGCGGTCGTGCTGGTCTGACCCGCCCCGTCGTAGTAGCGCGTGGTGAAGCCGCACTCCCCGTCGAAGACGCGGAGCCGGTAGCTGCCGGTGGTGAGCCCCCGCACCCGGAACGTCCCGTCGGCACCGGTGTAGCGCGACTCGCGCGTCACCAGGGCGCCGTCGAGCGTGTACGCGCTGACCTTGCACCCCTCGAGCGGGTTGCCCTGCCCGTTCTGTACGAGGCCGGTGAGGATGCCGCCGTCGACCAGCGTCGCGTTGACGTCGGGCGTGGTGGCTCCCTCGGTCACGGCGAAGGTCTGGGTGCCCGGGCCCTGGTTCTCGGTCCGTCCGTTCCAGAACTGTCCCTCGGCGGTGTCGAAGCCGGAGGTGCGCGAGAACTGGGCGCGGTAGGTGCCCGAGGGCAGGTCCTCGATGCGGTACCGGTTCTGGTGCGCGTCCACGGCGGCCTGGCCGGCCCACGCCCCGGTGGTCGCGTCGAACAGGGTGACTGTGCTGCGCCACCCGGTGACCTGCTGCGGGTAGGTCACGGTGCCGGTGACGACGCCGCCGTCCGCGAGCTGGGCGTTGATCCCCGTCCGGTCGGCGCCGGCGGCGACGACCACGGACGTGGCCGTGGCGAGCGTCTCGGCGTCGTTCCACCACTCGCGGAGCCGGTTGTCGTACTCCGTGAAGGACAGCCGGTACTCACCGGCGATGACGGGGACGTCGTAGAGGCCGTCGGCGTCGGTGGCGACGTCCTTCACCCAGGCCCAGGAGCCGCCGACGTTGCGGTACACGCTGACCTCGACCTCGTCGAGACCGCGACCCTGCGCGTCGGTCACGGTGCCGGAGATCGAGCCGCGGGTACGCCGCGAGCTGGGCGTCGACCGTGGTGGTCGCCCCCGTGGTCACGGCGACGGCGTTCGCGGACGGCCAGGTCGGTCTTGTCGAGGTGGTACTCCGCCAGCCGCGTGCCGTCGAAGGTCTCGAACCGGACCTTGTAGCTGCCCGGCCGGGAGCGCGTCGGAGCGGTAGGTCGCGTCGTCCTCGACGAATCCCTCCCAGACGGTGTCGAGCTCGCTCGTGGCGCTCGCCCGGTAGACCGAGACGTACGCGTCCGGCTCCGGCGCGCCGCCGGGACCGGTCACGGTGCCGGCGATGACTCCGCCCGGTTGCAGCTGGGCGTCGATGCCGGTCACGGCGGTGCCGCCGACGACCACCTCGGTCGCCGTGGCCTCGCTCGCCGCACCGTCGAACCACTGGCCGAGGTAGTCGCCCTCGGCGTTGAACTCCACCAGGTAGCTGCCGGGCGGGAGGTCCGCCGACCAGGTCCCGTCGCTCTCGGTGAACGCCCACTCGTAGTAGTAGTCGACGTCGCCACCGTCGAGCACCCGGTGGATGTCCACGCCGACCGAGCCGAGCGGGGCGCCGCCGGCGCCGGTGACGGTGCCGCGACATCGTCGGTGGCCTTGGCCAGAGCCGCGTCGGCCGTGGCCGTGCCGCCGGAGGTCACCGTGATCCGGTCGGCGGTCGCCTGGGTCGGCTGGTCGTCGAAGAACTCACCGACATGCCCGTCCGCGTAGTACTGCACGACCCACTCGCCGGGAGCCAGGCCGGTGAGGGTGAACTCGCCGTCCGGCGTCGGACGGACGCGAACCGCGTCGTCGTCCCCGTCCGGCATGAACGCGTAGACCTCGGCGTCGGCGAGCGGACGCCGAGGTGGCCGCGTCGGTGACGGTGCCGGTGATCGTCGCCGCCCGGGGACAGCTCGGCGTCGATGCCGGGCCGGCTGGCGCCCGCACCGTGACGACCTCGGCGTCCTCGCAGCGTCGCGGCGTCGTCGTAGTACTCGTCGACCCACCCGCCGTCGGCGAAGTAGACCCGGTAGTCGCCGTCGACGACGGGGACGCTCCAGGCGCCGCTGGCACTGGTCTGCACGGTGGCGACGCTCGCGCCAGGCGACCACGTCGTCGAGCCGTACGACCCGGCGCGAGACGATGACGTCGGCCCCGGCCAGCGGCGCCGGTCCGGTCCCGGTCGTCCCGGTCACGGTCCCGGACAGCTGCCGGATCGGTGCGACCAGGGTCGCGTTGACGGCGTTGCGTCTGTGTTGAGCTCGACCGCGACGTCGTCGGCGTACTCGACGTCGGCCTCGTCGAGGTTGAACTCGCTCTGCAGCCCGGTCGCGCGGAAGCCGACCCGGTAGTTGCCGGGCGTCAGCGCGGTCACCGAGTAGCTGCCGCTCGCGTTGGTGGTGACGGTCCGCACCTGCCGGTAGGAGCCGTCGCCGAAGGTGTTCTCGTACCTCCAGATGCTCACGGTGGCTCCGCTCACGGCGACCTGAGGGACCGGTGACGGTGCCGTTGACCCGGCCGAGCCGGTCCAGCTGAGCGTCGACGTCGAGGTTCGCGGCGTCGACGGTCAGCTGGGTGGAGCGGCTGGGCGTGGTGCTGCCGTCGTGCCACTCGGAGACGTGGTCGGAGTGGCCGAAGCGCACCCGGTAGGTGCCCGGGGGCACGGTCGTCGTGTAGTTGCCGCTGGCGTCGGTCGTGGCCGACGCGTAGTCCTGCCAGAACCGACCGTCGGTCCCGGCGGTCTTGCGCTGCACCAGGACTCTCGGCCGGAGAGCGCACGGCAGCGTCCCCCGACGCTGGTCACGGTGCCCGAGATGGTCGGGCGCCGTGGCCAGCGACCATGTTCGCGGTCGTGGTCGTGTTCAGCGCCGCGACCCGGTCGTCGGCCACGGCCACGTCGTAGTCGTCGAGGTAGAACTCCGGCGCGAGCCCCGGTGCGCGCGGCGCGCACCCGGTAGGTGCCGGGCTCCAGCCCCGTGAAGCGGTACGTCGTCCCGGTGATGTCGCGGGAAGTCGAAGGTCTCGCGCCAGCCGCTCTTCGCGAACCGGTCGCGCTCCCACAGCGAGACGTCGAGGTTGGTCTCGGTGATGCCCGGGCCCGGTCACGGTGCCCTGGATGATGCCGGCGCGTGTCGAGGGTGGCGTTGATGCCGCCGGTGGTGTTCCCGAGCGTGACCGGCGACGTCGGTCGGCGTCGTCGAGGTCGCGGACGTCGTGACCAGAACTCGTCGATGATACTCGCTGCCGAAGGTCTCGAAGCCGACACGGTAGGTGCCGCCCAGCAGGTTGTCGATGGCGTACGTGCCGTTGGCGGCCGTGGTGGTCGGAGCTGACGCTGTCCCAGAGCCTGCTCCGCGGCATCCAGCGGTCAGGCGGTGACCAGGCGTTCGGCGAGCGTGGTGCGCCCCGGTCGAGGCGCTGCACGGTCCGGCGATGCAGCCGCCCGTCCCGAGCGACGGCGTCGATGCCGCCGACGGTCGCCGGTGGTGATCGGTCACCAGGTCGGCGTCCGCCGCGACGTGCGCGCCGTCCCACCACTCGGGGAGGTGGTTGACCCAGCTCTCGAAGCTGCACGCGGTAGTCGCCCGGGTCGACGTCGAGGGAGTAGCCACCGTCGGCGTCGGTCTCGGCGAACGCGACGCTGTCCCAGTAGGTGTCCCCGAACTCGGTGACCTCCTGCTCGGCCGTCACCTGGACCGACTCGACCGGACCGCCGGCGTCGGTCACGGTGCCGGTGATCTGCTTGGCCTCCTCGAGCTGCGCATCCGCCACGACGGCAGCCCCGCCGGCGGTCACCGTGACGTCGTCGCCCGACTCCACGTCGGGCTGGTCGTCGAAGAACTCCTCGACGTGCCCGTCGGCGGAGAAACCGAGCCGGTAGTCGCCGTCGTCGAGCCCGCCGATCGCGTAGTGACCGTCCTCGTCGGTCGAGGTGAAGTCGGCCCAGTCCCAGTACTCGAAGTCCTCGTCGTAGGTGGTAGACCGTGACGTCGGCGAACTCCAGCGGCGTCCCGCCGGGTCCGGTGAGCGTGCCCGAGATCTGGGGCTCGGCGGCCAGCGTCATGAAGGCGATGTCGCTGAAGTCGTCGGTCACCATCAGGGGGAAGGCCCCCGTCGAGATCCGGGCTGTCGTCGTAGAACTCCTCGACGTAGCCGGGAGCGGCGGCGCTCACGAAGTAGCCGCCGGGGTCGAGGGCGGTGAAGCCGACGCTCCCGTCAGGGTCGGTGACCGCGGTGTCGGCTCCGTGCCGGCGTCGTCGTACAGCGTGACGGTGCGCCCCGGGCAGCGGGTCGAAGGACGCGTCGTCGTAGACGTCGACCCAGACCTCGTTCGGGTCTCCGGGGTCGGCCTGGGCCGGTGGCGTGAGCGGCGCGGCGAGCAGCGCGGTCACCGTCCCCGCCACGATCGCGGCCCACCGGGCCTGCTTGCGCGTGCGTGTACGACGTTGACGCCCCATGACGCTCCCCCATGCTCGAACCCCAATGGGTCCCGAGCACCCCCCCTGCTCGGAGGGTAGGGGTGGCCGCGGTCGCGTCCATGGCCATTGTGCCACCGGACCGGCCTCGGCCGGGAACGGCCAGTACCCTCACGGGGGTGACCGACCGGCTCTCCGCCCGTGAACTCATCGACCTGGTGCTCGACGACGGGTCCTGGAACGGCTGGGACGTGCCGCCCCGGCAGCCCGCGGTCACCGAGGCGTACGCCGCGGAGCTGGCCGCCGCGGCCGAGCGCAGCGGGGTCGACGAGTCGGTCGTCACGGGCGAGGGACGGCTCCGCGGCCGCCGGGTGGCCGTGGTCGCCGGCGAGTTCGGGTTCCTCGCCGGCTCGATCGGCCGGGCCGCGGCGGACCGTCTGGTGACCGCCGTCGAGCGCGCCACCCACGAGGGGCTCCCGCTGCTCGCGGCGCCCGTCAGCGGCGGCACCCGGATGCAGGAGGGGACGCCGGCCTTCGTGCAGATGGTGCGGATCAGCCAGGCGGTCGCGGCCCACAAGTCGGCCGGGCTCCCGTACCTGGTCTACCTGCGCCACCCCACGACCGGCGGGGTGATGGCCTCGTGGGGCTCGCTCGGCCACGTGACCGTCGCCGAGCCGGGCGCCCTGGTGGGGTTCCTCGGCCCGCGGGTCTACGAGGCGCTCTACGGACGGGCGTTCCCCGACGGGGTGCAGACCGCCGAGAACCTCTACGCCCACGGGATCATCGACGCCGTCCTCGCGCCCGACGAGATCGCCGACATCCTGGACCGCGCACTCGCCGTCCTGCACGCGCCGCGGCTCGGCATCGCCCCGGTGCCGCCTCCCGGGGACGACGTGATTCCTGACGTCGACACCTGGGACGCGGTCACCCGGTCCCGGCGCACCGACCGGCCCGGCGTACGACGGCTGCTGCGGTTCGCCGCCACCGACGTCGTCCCCCTCAACGGCACCGGCCAGGGCGAGGCCGACCCCGGGTTGCTGATCGCGCTGGTGCGGTTCGGGGAGGCGCCGTGCGTCTTCCTGGGCCAGGACCGGCGCGGCCAGACCACGGACCACCCGCTCGGCCCCGAGGCGCTGCGGGAGGCGCGCCGCGGGATGCGGCTGGCCAGCGAGCTCGGGCTGCCGCTGGTGACGGTGATCGACACCCAGGGTGCCGCGCTGTCCCCGGACGCTGAGAACGGCGGCCTCGCCGGCGAGATCGCACGCTGCCTCTCCGACCTGGTCATGCTCGACGCCCCCACGCTGTGCCTGATGCTCGGCGAGGGCAACGGCGGCGGCGCGCTCGCGCTGCTGCCCGCCGACCGGGTGGTGGCCGCGCAGCACGCGTGGCTCTCGCCGCTGCCGCCGGAGGGAGCCAGCGCGATCGTCCACCGTGACACCGACCACGCGCCCGAGATGGCGCGGGCCCAACAGGTGCGGGCGCTCGACCTGCACCGGCTCGGCGTCGTCGACCGGATCGTCGCCGAGAAGCCGGACGCGGCCGACGAGCCGGAGGCGTTCTGCCAGCGGGTGGGGGCGGTGCTCGAGCACGAGCTGGCCGTCCTGCTGGCGTCGGGACCCGGTACGCCGGAGGCCCGCGCGCGCCGCTACGCCTGAGGGCTACGGCGCCAGCAGCTCCACGCCTGCGTCGTCGGCCTGCGAGCGGAGGTCGTCGTCAGCGGCGTCGGTGACCAGGGTCCACGGCCCTGGCATCCGGGTCCACGACGGGGCCGCGGCACCGGCCTTGCTGGCGTCGGCGAGCACGACGGTGTGCCGCGCGACCGCGGCGACCTGCTCCTTGAGCATCGTCTCCTCCACCGTCGGCTCCCCCACCCCGCGAGCGACGTCGACGGCGTCGGCGCCGAGGAACGCGACGTCGAACGCCATCCGGTCCAGGGCCAGCGTGGCCAGCGGCCCGACCACGCCGTGGCTGAGCCGCCGGAGCCGGCCCCCGAGCAGGTGCAGCTCGACGTGCTGGCTGTCCGCGAGCGCGACGGCGGTCTCCAGCCCGCGGGTGACCACCGTGAGCGGGCCGAGGTCCGGCTCCGCCGCGACCAGCCGGGCCAGCGCCCCGCACGTGGTGCCGGCGTCGACGAAGACCCGGCCGCCGGCCGGCACGTGCGAGACGGCCAGCCGGGCGATCGCCGACTTGCCCTGCAGCCGGTGGCGGGCACTGTCGCCGACCGAGCGCTCGTGGAACGGCGCCACGATCGCGCCCCCGTACGTCCGGGCGACCTCGCCGTCCTCCCGCAGCCGGGCGAGGTCGCGGCGCACGGTCGATGCCGAGACCCCGGCCCGCTCCGAGAGCTCCTCGACCGAGGTCACCCCGTCCCGCAGCAGCTGCAGCAGGGTGGCGTGGCGGGCCCGGGTCCCCGCCCGGGCACCGCGGTGGCCGGTCATGTCACGAAGCGTAGGCGTCGCGCATCCGCGGGACGAACGGGGCGTAGTCGACCGCCGCGAGGTACGCCGACCGCATCGTGCCGTGGTCCGCCTTGCCGGTGCCGGCGATGTCGAAGGCGGTGCCGTGGTCGACCGAGGTACGCAGGATCGGCAGCCCGACGGTGACCGAGATGGTGCCGTCGAAGTCGTAGGTCTTCGCGGCGATGTGGCCCTGGTCGTGGTACTGCGAGAGCACCCCGTCGAAGCGGCCCTCGAGGCCCTGGTGGAAGACCGAGTCGGCGGGGATCGGACCGCGTACGTCGAGGCCGGCGGCGCGCAGCTCCTCGCACGCGGGCGTGATCTCCTCGATCTCCTCGTGGCCGAACGCGCCGTTCTCGCCGCCGTGCGGGTTGAGCGCCGCCACGGCCAGGCTGGGCGACTCCACGCCGTACACCTCGAGCGCCTGCAGGGCGCGGCGGATCGAGTCGACCTGCGCGTCCCGGGTGAGCTGGTCGAGGGCCTTGCGGAGCGAGACGTGGCGGGTGGCGAAGAAGATCCGCAGGTGGTGGTCGGGCTGGTGCCGGGAGCGGACGACGAACATCGTGTCCTGCTTGGTGACGCCGGTGAGCTCGCCGAGCATCTCGGTGTGGCCGAGGTGCTTGCTGCCGCTCGCCCAGATCGCCTCCTTGTTGATCGGGCCGGTGACCACGCCGTCGACCTCGCCCGCCAGCGCGGCGCGGGTGGCGACCTCGATGGCGGTCACCGCTGCCCGGCCGGCCGCCTCGTCGACCTCGCCCCACGCGAGCGGCTGGTCGCCGAGCACGCCGATGTCGAGGACGTCGATCACGCCCTCGCCGGCCGAGGCGGTGTCGAAGCCGGAGACCGCGCGCACCTCCACGTCCAGGCCGGTGGCCTCGACGGCCCGGCGGCACGCGGCCAGGTCACCGACGGCGACGCCGTGGTGGTCCGCGGCGCCCGCGAACTCCGCCAGCGTCCGGACGGTGATCTCCGGCCCGATGCCGACGGGGTCGCCCACGGTGAGGGCGAGGACGGGGGTGCTGGTGCTGCTGGTCATGGGTTCCTCCGTGTGGATGTCAGCGGGTGTCAGCGGACTCGGGTGCGGGCGGGCTGGACGTGGCGGCGGCCGGCCTCGGCCGCCTGCTCGAGGAAGGCGAGGCAGGCGACGGTGGTCTCGTCGTCGCCCACCAGCCCGCCCTTGGTGACGACCGGCAGCCCCGACCACGGGCCGCCGACGAACCGCCCCGCGACCGCCAGCGGCACGACCTCGTCGGAGACGTCGAGCCCGTCGGCCGCGAGCTCGGTGAAGCAGGCGGAGGCCAGGTCGCCGCCGGTGAGGTAGAGGCCGTCCACGGGGACGGACTCCAGCGCGCGGCGGGCGCTCCGGGCGAGCGTCGCGGGCACGCCGGCCCGGGCGTGCGGATCGAGCAGGTCGGTGTCCTCGAGGGCTGAGGCCGCGAGCACGACCTCGCCGGGACCGGCCGCCTGCAGCGCGTCGAGCAGCGCCGCGGTGGTGGCGTCCGCGTCCGGGTGGCCGGCGTCGTCGAGCGCCAGTCGTACGAGGTGGACCGTCCGGGTCGCGCACAGTCGGGCGAGCTGGCGTCGGGTGAGGTCGGTGGCGGACCCGCTGACGGCGAGGTAGGGGGCGCCGCCCGAGCCGCCGCCGAGCCCCATCGCCCGCGCCATCGCGACGGTCGCGGGTCCCGGGTCGACGCACAGCCAGGTGACGCCGTCGACGCGGACGGCGGCCTCGGCGACGCGGTCGATGTGGTCGAGCGTGAGCGCGTCGACGACGAGGATGCCGGCGCCCGCGGCGACGGCGTCGCGCAGCGCGGCCACCAGGTGGTCGGGAGCGCCGGTCACGGCTTCCAGCGGGATCGTGCGTACGGCGAGGTCGGTCTGCTCGGCCAGCAGCGCGGCCACCTCGGAGCGGTGGATCGGGTGGCTCGGGTCGCGGGCGAGCTCGGTCTCCTCGAGCCGTCGGCCGTCGAGCAGCTGGACGCCGGCCACCGTCTGCCGACGGGCGTCGGGGTGCGCCGGTACGCACAGCGCGACCACCCGGTCCGCCCCCTGGTCCCGCAGCTCCTCGACCATGGCCTGCGTCGTGGCGCCGATGTTGCCGCGCAGCGTCGAGTCGATCCGGTTGGCGGCCAGCGCCGCGGGCCACCCGGCTCTCAGGGCCCGGACGACGTCGGCGGCGGCCTGCTCCGGCGCGGCGTGGCGGTTGTTGGCCGACACCACGACCGCGTCGAAGCGCGACACGAACTCCGCCACCACCTCCGGGTGGTCGGCGTCGGTCACCGTCACCGCCCGGATCCGCGCCCGGGCCAGCCCCGCCGCCGTGGCGTTGGCACCCGTGAGGTCGTCGGCGACGACCAACACGTGTCGCGCGCCGGCGGTGGACATCCTCAGAGCACCGCCGCCGCGATCAGCACGAGCGGCACGGAGCCCAGCCAGGCGGCCGTGGTGATCCCGGACCAGCCCTTGAGCGCGGCGACCCCGTCGAGGCCGGTGAACCGCGTCACGACCCAGAAGTACGAGTCGTTGAAGTAGCTGAAGATCATCGACCCTGCGCAGCAGGCGAGGGCCGCCGCCAGCGGCGAGAGCCCGAGGCCGACCACGAGCGGGGCGGCCACCGAGGCGGCCGTGATCATCGCGACGGTGCCGGAGCCCTGCGCGAGCCGGACCAGGGTGGCGATCAGGAACGGCACCAGCACGCCGGGGAGCCCGGTGCTGGCGATCGCCTCGGCGAGCGCGTCGCCGACGCCGGAGTCGCGCAGCACCTGGCCGAGGGCGCCGCCGGCACCGGTGATCAGCAGGATCAGCCCGGCGGAGGCGGCCGCGTCGGCGAGCCAGCCACTGACCTTCGCGCGCGGCGTCCACCGCGGCAGCAGCACGTAGACCGCCAGCACCAGGCCGATCAGCAGCGCCACGACCGGGTTGCCGATGTAGGCCAGGAACGCGGCCCAGGACGAGGGCTCGTACGGGTCTTCGGGGCCGAGCACGCCCTGGTTGCTGCGGTCGACGGCCGCGGCGACCGTGTTGGCGACGATCAGGAGCAGCGGGACCAGCAGCGGGCAGCGACGCGACGGTGGCGCTGAGCGGGCGGCGGTGCTCGTCGTCCCCGGCCGGTACGTCGTCGTCGGCAGCGTCGCCGGCGGAGCCGGCCGACCCGACGGCAGTGGCAGCTCCGGAGCGGGCGCCGGCACCGACCCGGACCGCGCCGTAGACGGCCTCGCGGACCTCGTCGTTGACCTCGGACTCCAGCTTGGGGCCCATCCACTTGGCATAGCCGACCACGACCGGCAGCAGCAGGACGGAGAACACCAGGCCGGCGAGGATCAGGCCGCCCAGGTCGGCGCCGAGGATGCCGGCGACGCCGAGCGGGCCGGGCGTCGGGGGCACCATGTGGTGGGTCAGCGTCATGCCGCAGCCGAGGGCCAGGGCGAGGGTGACGTAGCCGCCGCGCTTGACCCGGGCGATCGAGCGCGCCAGCGGGTTCATGATGACGTAGCCGGAGTCGCAGAAGACGGGGATCGAGACCAGCGCGCCGGTCGAGCCCATCGCCCAGGGCTCGCGGCCCTTGCCGAAGGCCTTGAGGAAGGCGCGGGCGAGCGCGTCGGCGCCGCCGGAGACCTCGAGGATCTTGCCCACGGCGACGCCGAGGCCGATCACGATGCCGATGCTTCCGAGGGTGGTGCCGAAGCCGAGCACGATCGACTCGATGGTGTCGGTCGGGGCCGACCCCGCGATCGCGCCGGTGACCAGCGCGGCGATCAGCAGCGCCGCGAAGGCGTCGAGACGGGTGCGGAGCACCAGCACCACGATCGTCGCGATGCCGACGACCAGGGCGAGCAGCAGTTGGATGTCCATGTGTTCCTCCTGTGTCCATGGGCCCCACCCTGACAGCACCGAGCTGCTCAATGCAAGCAGTGCGGCGACCGTACCTGCGCACTTCGCGCAGGTACGGACGCCGCAACGCGTCAGAACAGCAGGGCGGACGCGGGGTCCTCCAGGATGCCGGCGACGTCGGCGAGGAACCGCGAGCCCTTCTCGCCGTCGATGTGCCGGTGGTCGAACGACAGCGCCAGCGTCGTGATCTGGCGCGGCACGATCTCGTCCACGCCGCCCGTCGAGACGACCCACGGCTGCTTGCGCACCGCGCCGAAGCACAGGATCGCGGACTCGCCCGGGTTGATGATCGGCGTGCCGGCGTCGACGCCGAAGACGCCGACGTTGGTGATCGTGAACGTCCCGCCGCTCATCTCGGCCGGCTGCGTCTTCCCCTCGCGCGCGGTCGCCGTCAGCTGGTTGAGGGCACCTGCCAGCTCCAGCAGCGACAGGTCCTGCGCCTCCTTGACGTTGGGCACGACCAGCCCGCGCGGGGTGGCGGCGGCGATGCCGAGGTTGACGTACGACTTGTAGACGACCTCCTGCGCGGCCTCGTCCCAGTAGGAGTTGATCTCGGGCGTACGCCGCATCGCGAGCATGACCGCCCGCGACAGCACCAGCAGCGGGCTCACCCTGACGTCGCGGAACTCGCGCCGGGTCCGGAGCCGCTCGACGAACTCCATGGTCCGGGTCGCGTCGACGGTCGTCCACTCGGTGACGTGGGGGCTGGTGAAGGCCGACTGGCTCATCGCCTGCGCCATCATCTTGCGGACGCCCTTGATCGGCTCGCGGGTCTCGCGCTCACCGGTCGACCTGGGAGCAGGGGCCACGTAGGCCGCGTCGTCGGACGCCGCAGCAGTCTCGCCGCCTGCCGCTGCCTCCACGTCGGCGCGGGTGATCACACCACCCTCACCGGACCCGGTGAGCGTGGCGAGGTCGACGCCGAGGTCCTTCGCGAGCTTGCGGACCGGCGGCTTCGCCAGCGCCCGGGCCGCGGGGGCGTCCTCGGTGCGCGCCGAGGTCGCGGGGACCGGGGGCTCGTCGGCGTCGACGACGTCCTCGGAGCGCGCACCGCCGGGGGCGAAGGCCCCCTGCAGCTGGGTCTGGGCGCTGGCACCGGCGTCTGACGCCGGGGCGGCGCCACCCCTGCGGGCGCGCCGGATGGGACCCCGGTCAGCCTTGTTGCGGCCGACCAGGCTCTCGCCCTCGCCGCCTCCGCTGGCGGCGGGGTTGGAGAGGTCGATCTCCATCTCCGCAGCCTCCTCACCGGGCGTCTTCGCCTCGGGAGCGGCGGCGGGTGCGGCGCCGTCGCCGATCATGATGATCGGCGTCCCGACGGGGACCATCTCGCCCTCGGGGACCAGCAACTTCTGGACGGTGCCGGCGTACGGCGAGGGGAGCTCGACGAGGGACTTCGCGGTCTCGATCTCGACGATGATCTCGTTGATCTCGACGGTGTCGCCCTCCTTGACCTTCCAGGAGACGATCTCGGCCTCGGTGAGGCCCTCACCGACATCGGGCAGCTTGAACTCGGCCATCAGAACGCAAGACTCCTGTCCACGGCGTCGAGGACCCGGTCGAGGTCGGGGAGGAAGTCCTCCTCGATCCGCGACGCGGGGTAGGGGGTGTCGAAGCCGCCGACGCGCAGCACCGGCGCCTCCAGGGAGTAGAAGCACTCCTCGGTGATCCGGGCCGCGACCTCGGAGCCGAGGCCGAGGTTGACGTGGGCCTCGTGGGTGATCACGGCGCGGCCGGTCCGGCGTACGGAGTCGAGCACCGGGCCCATGTCGAGCGGGCTCAGCGTGCGCAGGTCGATGACCTCCAGGCTGCGGCCCTCGGTGGCGGCCGCCTCGGCGGCCGACATCGCGGTCTTCACCGTCGGGCCGTACGCCAGCACCGTGACGTCGGTGCCCTGGCGGACCACGCGGCTCGAGAAGAGCGGCGCCACGGTCTCCAGGGTCTGGCTCTCGTCCAGCTCGGCCTTGTCGGCGTGGTACTGCCGCTTGGGCTCGAGGAAGATCACCGGGTCGTCGCAGGCGATGGCCTGCTGGATCATCCAGTAGCCGTCGACCGGGTTGGAGCAGGCCACCACCTTGAGGCCCGGGGTGTGCGCGAACTGCGCCTCCGGGCTCTCGGAGTGGTGCTCGACCGCGCCGATGCCGCCGCCGAACGGGATCCGGATCACCATCGGGATCTTGTAGTTGCCCTTGGAGCGGTAGTGCATCTTGGCGACCTGGCAGACGATCTGGTCGTACGCCGGGTAGACGAAGCCGTCGAACTGGATCTCGACGACCGGCCGGTAGCCGCGCAACGCCATGCCGATCGCGGTGCCGACGATGCCGGACTCCGCGAGCGGGCTGTCGATGACGCGGTCCTCGCCGAAGTCCTTCTGCAGGCCGTCGGTGATCCGGAAGACGCCGCCGAGCTTGCCGACGTCCTCCCCCATCATCAGGACCTTGGGGTCGTCCTCCATCGCCTGGCGCAGCCCGGCGTTGAGGCCCTTCGCGAGCGTGATCTTCGACATCTCAGTGCCCCTCTCCGTGGGCCGAGCCCTCGAACGTCTCGAGGTAGGCGGCGAAGCCCTCGCGCTGCACCCGCAGCTCCTCGGTCTCCTCGGCGTAGACGTGCGCGAACATGTCGAGCGGCTTCGGGTCCGGCAGCGCCTTGCAGCCCTCGCGCAGGTGGTGGCCGAGCTCGTCGGCCTCCTGCTTGATGCCGGCGATGAAGTCGTCGTCGACCAGGCCGTTGCGGCGCAGGTAGACCTCGAGCCGGGCGATCGGGTCCTTGAGCTTCCAGTTCTCGACGTCGTCGTTGAGCCGGTAGCGGGTCGGGTCGTCGGTCGTGGTGTGGGCACCCATCCGGTACGTGTAGGCCTCCACGAGCGTGGGGCCCTGGCCGTCGCGGGCACGCTGCAGCGCGGCCTGGGTGACGACGTACGTCGCGAGGACGTCGTTGCCGTCGACCCGGACTCCGGGGAACCCGAAGCCGAGGGCGCGCTGGTAGAGCGGGATCCGCGACTGCCGCTCGATCGGCTCGGAGATCGCCCACTGGTTGTTCTGGCAGAAGAACACGACCGGGGAGTTGTAGGACGCGGCGAAGATGAACGCCTCGTTGACGTCGCCCTGGCTCGAGGCGCCGTCGCCGAAGTGGGCGATCACCGCGGCGTCGCGGTCGGGGTCGCCGGTGCCGACGGCGCCGTCGCGCTGGATGCCCATCGCGTAGCCGGTGGCGTGCAGCGCCTGGGCGCCGATCACGATCGTGTAGAGGCCGAAGTTGTTCTCGTTCGGGTCCCAGCCGCCGTGGTCGACCCCGCGGAACAGGCCGAGCAGGTTGAGCGGGTCGACGCCCTTGCAGTAGGCGACGCCGTGCTCGCGGTAGGTCGGGAACACGAAGTCCTGCGGGCGCAGCGCGCGGCCGGCGCCGATCTGGGCGGCCTCCTGGCCGAGCAGCTGGGCCCAGATGCCGAGCTCGCCGTGCCGCTGGAGGGCAGTGGCCTCGGTGTCGATCCGCCGGGTGAGCACCATGTCGCGGTAGAAGCCGCGGAGCTGCTCGGCGGAGAAGTCGAAGTCGAACTCCGGGTGGTGGACGCGTTCGCCCTCGGGCGTCAGCAGCTGGATCAGCTCGGGGCCGCCATCGCTCTGGGAGGGTCCGAAGACCTCGACCAGGTCGGGGCCGAATCCTGCAGTGGTCACCTGCACTCCTTCTTGCATCGACAGCGCTCGCGGGGTCTCCGCTGGGCTGTTTCCGGGCACCGTGGCTCCGCTTGTGACGGGCGACACAGCGTGCGCACCAAGGTACCGGCGCAGGGCCGCGCGCCGCCAACCGAGGGCACCTCCGACTGCGACGCCGTCGGAGGTTGAGCTGCGAAGGGCCTGCCGCCGGAGGTTGAGGTGCGAAGGCCGCCCAGGCCTGAGCCTGCCGCCGGAGGTTGAGGTGCGAAGGCCGCCAGGGCCTGAGCCTCGAAACCCCCTCACCCGCGCAGGCCCCCGCGGTACGACGCCACAGACCGCCCTGCCCCACCTTCCGGGGTTTCGAGGCTCGCTCCGCTCGCACCTCAACCTCCGGCCGCTCGGAGGTTGAGGTGCGAAGGCCGCCAGGGCCTGAGCCTCGAAACCCCCGCACCCGCGCAGGGCCCCGCGGTACGACGCCACACACCGCCCTGCCCCACCTTCCGGGGTTTGGCTGCACGCGGCCGGACGCGCCGAGGCGATCATCAAGGCCGCGACGCCGGGCTGGGCCGCGACCGCTGACTCAGCCCCCGAGCTCCAGGGTCGCGCCGGCGAGCAACGGCTCCACCCAGCCCCGGACCAGGTCTGTGCCGGGCACGAGGACGGCGCCCTCGACGCACGCCGCCGGGTCGGTGCGGCCGGCGCGCATCACGACGTCCCAGTCGTAGTCCCGGCCCTCGCGCAGGTCCCACTCCGCGTCCGGGCGCCGCTTGACCAGCACGACGTCGGGCGCGGCGGCCGCCCGGGCGAGGGCGGTGGCGGCGTACGCCTGGGCGGAGTCGGTCACCAGCACCTTCCCGGGGTCGGCCGCCAGGGCCGGCTCGAGCGTGGAGGCGTCGACCAGCCGGGGCGTCGCACCGATCCGGGCCGCGGCGAGCACCGCAACCACCGCCTCGACGGACTCCGGGAGGGCCAGCAGGACCTGGTCGCCCTCCCCGACGCCGCAGTGGTGCAGCACGCCGCCGAACGAGGCGACCTCCTCCAGCAGCCGGGCGTAGCTCCACCGGGTCGCGCCGGCCGCAACCGCGGGGGCGTCGGCCCGGCCACCCACCACGTGCCGGTCGAGCAGGTCGAAGCAGGAGTACGCCATCAGCCACGTCCGTGCGGGGTGAGCCACGCGTCGGGGTCCGGCCCCTTCGGGACGATGCCCGTGGGGTTCACGTCGGTGTGGACGACGTAGTAGTGCTGCTTGATCTGCTCGAAGTCGGTGTTGTCGCCGAAGCCCGGCGTCTGGAACAGGTCGCGCGCGTAGCCCCACAGGTGCGGCAGCTCGGTCAGCTTCTGGCGGTTGCACTTGAAGTGTCCGTGGTAGACCGCGTCGAACCGGGCCAGGGTCGTGAACAGCCGGACGTCCGCCTCGGTGATCGACTCCCCCATCAGGTAGCGCCGGTCGGCGAGCCGCTCCTCCAGCCAGTCCATCGCCGCCCAGAGCCGGTCGTACGCCTGCTCGTACGCGCGCTGGGTGCCCGCGAACCCGCACTGGTAGACCCCGTCGTTGACGTCGGTGAAGACCCGGTCCATCACCTCGTCCATCTCGTCGCGGACGTCGTGGGGCCACAGGTCGGGGGCGTCCGGGCGGTGGTGGTCGGACCACTCGAAGAAGAGGTCGTGGGTGATCCACGGGAAGTCGTTGGTGACGACCCGGCCGGTCGGGACGTCGACGATCGCCGGGACGGTGATGCCGCGGGGGTAGCCGGGCTGACGAGCCTCGAAGGCGTCCTTGAGGCGCGGGATGCCGAGCACCGGGTCGACCCCGCCCTCGTCGAGGTGGAAGCTCCAGCTGTCCTCGTCGTGGAGGGGGCCGGGGGTGCCCAGCGAGATGACGTCCTCGAGCCCGAGCAGCTGCCGCACGATGATCGCGCGGCTCGCCCACGGGCACGCCCGCGCCGCCACCAGGCGGTAGCGGCCGGGCTCCACCGGCCAGCAGTCCCGACCGTCCCGCGTGATCCGGTCGGGGAGGTAGCTCATGTCCCGCTGGAAGTCGTCCTTCTCGACGTAGGCCATGACGTCATCGTTGCACGTTCAACAATGTCCTCACCGGCCGGTCAGGCGGGGCCGCAGCCTCCGGCCCGGATGTCGACGTCGCTCCCGGTGATCGAGACCTGGTCGCCGAGGATCCCGCAGCTGAACCGGTTGCCCCCGCCGGAGATGCTGATCTGGCCCCACTCGGCGAACAGCACGCCCGTGAATCCCGACGACGAGGCGCTGACGTCGATCGCCTTGGTGCCGGAGGCCCCCGCGATCGCGAGGTAGTCGCCCAGGTAGGGGTCGAAGGACGGACGGCTGCCGGAGAGCTTGACGTGGCCCTCGGAGACGAGGGTCACCCGGCCGTCGAGGTCGGAGCCGCGCAGGTGCATGTCGCAGCCGGCGTAGTAGACGCCGGGCGCCAGCACCGTCCCCGACGGCTGCCAGGCGCCACCGGAGCACTGCGAGGACACGTCGCGGTAGGCGGCACCCGCCTGGACTGCCAGGGCGCCCCCCGGGCGGTACGACGCGAGGTCGGGCCGGAAGGGGAACGGCTGGACCGCGACGGGGACGGGCTCTGGCGAGAAGCTGTTGCGGGTCGTGTCGGCCGCCAGCGAGCCGGCGTACGACGACGGGCCGGTCACGGCCTTGCGCGCCCCCACGAACCGGAGCTGGCCGTTGGTGTGCACCCGGCCCCAGATGTTGCCGGCGCCGCCGCCCCAGTCCAGGGACGCGGTGGGGCTGGTGGAGTTGGCCCACACGGCGACCGGGGACACAGCGGGGCCGACCTCGACCGGGAGCGCGACGACGTCACGGCCGCCGTCGTCGTCGGTCGCGACGACGTGGGCGACGTGGCTGCCGGCTGCCGCGTACACGTGGCCGGCGGTGAACGAGCCGGTGCCGGGCTGGCCGGACGTCACGGGGACGCTCTCGACGGTGCCGTCGCCCCAGTCCACGGTCGCGGTGTGGGTGTCGCGCAGGCCGGCGTCGGTGACCGTGCCGGTGATCCGGGTGGTGTCGCCGGCGTTCGCCGGCTCGTGCCGGACGGCCAGCTCCGGGGCGACGTTGACGACGTCCACGGCGACCTGGTCGGTCGCGGCGGCGCCGTCCGCGTCGGTGGCGGTGAGCTCGAAGACCTGGCGCCCGTCGTCGGCGGCCACGTAGGAGGGACGCGAGGTCGTGGCGCCGTCCAGCTGGGCGGGGTCGCCGGAGACCTGGCGCCAGGCGTGGCCGACGGTGCCGCCCGTGGTGGTCACGTCGGAGCAGGTCGTCTCCGAGGAGGAGCCACCCGCGTCGCGCCCGGCGACGGTGAGGCAGACCCGGTGCTGTCCGGTCAGGTCGGCGGGCATCGCCAGGTCGAGGTCGAGCCGGACCGATCCGCTCCTGGGGAGGCCGAGCCCGGCGCCGAGGTCGACGGGGGTGCCGCCGTCGACGGCGTACTGGACCCCGGTGACCTCGGACGCGATGACGTCGGGCAGCAGGTCGGGGAGGTCGGCGACCCGGGGGACGTTGCGGCACGAGCCGCCGCTCAGGCTCGCGAGGTCGGCCAGGCGGGACCCCTCCAGCCCGGTGTCGCAGCTGCTGCCGGCGCCGGCCGCGAAGACCTCGAAGGTCACGGCCGGGTCGCAGGGCAGCACGGTGCGCAGGTCACCGGTGCCGACGCCGTCGGAGAGGAAGGCGCCGAGCAGGTGCCCGGTCCCGGCGCCGGAGAGCACCTCGCAGGCGAGCTGGGTCGAGTTGACGAAGTTGGTGCCACCGGCGTGACGCAGCGCGCGGATCGCCTCGACCACGTCGAGGATGCCGTCGGCGTCCGCGTCGGCCGTGGGCGAGACCAGGACGGCGGTGCCGTCGGTGGGGTCGAGGTCCTGCGAGAAGGCGTGGCCGGAGAACCAGACCAGGGCGACCCGGTCGATCGTGCCGGAGGCCACGACCTCCTCGTGGAGCCGGAGCGCCGCGCTGACCTCGCAGTCGAGGATGGTGTCGGTGAGGCCGTCCTGGTTGGCGTCGCCACCGCAGCGGCCCGGGTCCTCCGTGCTGGCGGAGGTGTCGATGACGTACGCGAGGCTGGTGTTGGCGACCGCCGGACCCTGGCCCAGGTCGACCACCGCGCGGGCGGCCGAGGCGTCGGAGGTGAGGTCGACCAGCTCCACCCCGAGCGAGGTGCCGCCGGGGAGGTTCCCGCGCCGGGAGGAGGGCTCGAGGACGGGCCGCGAGGCGGCCGAGGAGCCCGACCCGTCGAGGGTGACGAGGGTGGACTCGTCGACGACCTGGTCGGCGCCGGCCTGCGCCACCGGCGGGACGCCGGGACCGGCCGCTCCCGCCGGGGCGGGGAGGGCCAGCAGCATCGCCGCCAGCGCCGTGGCGAGCGCCGTGGCGGCGCGCGTCGTGGTCAGTCGTTCCCGAGAAATCAACATGCGGGGGCCCCCGTCGCGAGAGTGGATGACCCGATCCAACGTGACCGGCACCGGTCACCGACGGTGATCAGGCGGAAACCCCCCCAATGGGCCATGCCGGCATCCCCCCGATGCACCAGCCGCGCGGCCCGCCACCGGGGCCGGGGAGTCAGCGCGCGGGCGGGAACCGGCGGGCCAGCTCGACGACGCGGTCGTTGGCCTCGGGCTCGCCGATCGACACCCGGGCGCCCTCGCCGGCGAACGGGCGTACGACGATGCCGAGCTCGTCGGCGGCGGCGGCGAAGTCGTGGGTGCGGTCGCCGACGTCGAACCACACGAAGTTCCCCTGCGGGTCGGGGACCTCCCAGCCCACCTCGCGCAGGCCGGCGACCAGCCGGTCGCGCTCGCCGACCAGCGCCTCGACCCGCTCCAGGAGCTCGGCCTCGGCGGCCAGCGAGGCGACGGCGGCCGCCTGCGCCACGCTCGAGACGCCGAACGGCAGCGACACCGCGCGGAGTGCGGCCGCGACCGGCTCCGGTCCGACGGCGTAGCCGACCCGGAAGCCGGCAAGCCCGTACGCCTTGGAGAAGGTGCGGGTGAGCAGCACGTGGTCGTGGCGGCGGTAGGTCGTCAGGCCGTCGACGGGGTCGGTGGAACGTACGAACTCGACGTACGCCTCGTCGACGACGACCAGGACGTGCGGCGGCACCTTCGCGAGGAAGGCGTCGAGCTCGGCCTGGGTGACGGCCGGCCCGGTCGGGTTGTTGGGGGTGCAGACCAGCACCACGCGGGTCCGGTCGGTGACCGCGGCCGCCATGGCGTCGAGGTCGTGCCGTCCGTCGGGCAGCACCGGCACCCGGACCGAGGTGGCGGCCGCGGCGGCGACGGCGATCGGGTACGCCTCGAACGAGCGCCACGCGTAGACGACCTCGTCGCCGGGCTCGCAGAACGCCTGGACCAGCTGGTAGACCAGCGCGACCGACCCCGTCGCCACCGCCAGGTGGGACGTCGGGACGCCCAGCCGTGCGGACAGCGCCTCGTACAGCTCGGAGCTGCCCATGTCGGGATAGCGGTTCATCCGCTCCGCCGCCGCGGTGGCCGCGGCGACGACGCCGGGCAGGGGCGGGTAGGGGTTCTCGTTGGACGACAGCTTGTGGACCGTGAGCCCCTCGCGCGGCCGGGGCGGCTTGCCGGCCACGTAGGCCGGGATCGCGGCGACGTTGGGGCGGGGCCGGGGCCCGGTGCTGGCGCTCATGCAGCGGAGGCTAGCGCCCGGGCTCTACCTCCGGCGCCACGGCCGCAGCACCGCGGCGGCCACCAGCCCCAGCGCGAACCCGATCACCGCGCCCACGACGTTGTCGACCAGGTCGGTGACGTCGCACGCCCGGTCGATCCGGGCGAGCTCGAGCTGGACCAGCTCGATCATCAGTGAGTACGCCGCCAGCCCGATCAGGCCGAGCGGCGCCGCGATCCAGCCGACCCGCCACCGGGTCACGGCCACGACCAGCAGCGCCCCCGCGGGGACGAAGAGCGCGGTGTTGAGCAGCCGCTGGCCCCCCGAGAAGACCCAGAACCCCTCGGGGGCCGGGCCGCCGTAGTCCAGCGAGCAGGTGTCCGAGCGGGTCTCGGCCGGCACGGCCAGGTCGATGCCGTACAGCGGCACCAGCGTCACCAGCGCGATCACCACCAGCCACCAGACCAGCCCGCACCACGACCAGGCCGCGACCCAGCCGGTCCGCCGCTGCGCGACCACGGCGACTCCCGCGAGCAGCAGCCCGGACAGGACCGCGCCCGCGACCATGCTCTCGGTGCCGCCGATCTCCACGGCCGCGAGGCTAGCCGCTCGACCGAGTGGTGCCCCGCACTCGCCGAGTCGTGCCGCATCCAGGTCGAGTCGTGTGTTGTTCGTGTTCAGTCGTGCCGGGTTCGGGATCGAGGCACGACTCGACCCGAACCATCCACGACTCGACCTGATTCATCCACGACTCGAGGGTCAGGGGAGGACGACCTGGCCGCCGGGGACCAGGTCCAGGTCGCGCCCGAGGCGTACGTCGACGGGGTTGGTCAGGCAGCGGATCGAGCCGCCGCCCTTGTGGAACTCGGAGAGGTCGAGCAGCCGCACCTCGAAGCCCCACTGCTCGAGCCGCGCCCGGACGTGGTCGGGACAGTCCGGCATCAGCACGGTCGAGCCGAGCACCACCGAGTTGGCGGCGAACGTCGAGAGCGCCTCGGCCTCGGTGAGCACCAGCGGCTCGGGCACCAGGTCGAGGACCGCCCGGGCCGAGGCGTCGTCGAACGCGTCGGGGCACACGATCGCGCGGGTGCCGTCGAGCGGGCAGAACGCCAGGTCGAGGTGGTACATGCCGGGGTGGGTGATCCGCAGCCCGTGCACCCGTACGCCGAGCTCGGTGGCGAGGTGCTTGAGGCCGAGCTCCTCGGTGCGCGGGCCGTGCCCGACGACCAGGGAGCCGCGGAAGGCGAACGCGTCGCCGGCCTCGAAGTGGGCACCGACGCCGTCGCGGCCGACGAGCGAGGTCGTCCAGCCCCGGCCGGTGAACCACGGCTGTGCCGAGGCGGTCTCCATCCGCCGCTCCGCGTGACGCATGTGCGACATCACGACGTGGCGCGAGCCGTCGGGCCGCTCGAGCCCGAGCCCGAGGTTCATCGCGTACACCATGTCGGGCGCATCCGGGCGCTGGTCCAGCACGTCGACGGTGCCGCCGAGCTCCTCGATCGTCGCGACGAGGGCGTCCCACTGCGCCCGGGCGAGCGCCGGGTCGGGCTGCACGGTCAGGTCCATGAACGGGTTGATCGCGTACTCCACCCGGAAGTGGTCGGGTCGGACGGCGACGTACGTCGTGCCCCATGCGAGCGGTGCGCCCATGGCCTGGCCTCCTCGAATGTTTCGGGGACGTTACAGATTGTCGGACAATCCGACGATCTGGAGTGTACACACGCCAGCCTGGACCGGCGACCCGCGGCCACGGGCCCCGCCGCAGGTCGGCGGTACGGGACAATGCGTCCATGCCGGGTGCCGAGACGTTCACCACGCTGCACCTCGACCTGGAGCACCTCTCCACGGTCGACCGGGTGGCGGACGAGCTGCGGCGGGCGGTCTTCGACGGCGAGCTGGAGTCCGGTACGCCGCTGCGCGAGGTCGCGCTCGCCGACTCGCTCGGCGTCAGCAGGTCCACCGTCCGCGAGGCGCTGGCGGTCCTGGTCGGCGAAGGACTCGCCACGCGCGAGCCGCACCGCGGCGTCGCCGTCGCGACCCCCGACCCCGACTCGGTCCACGACGTCTGCCGGGCCCGGATGGTGCTCGAGCTCGCCGGCGTCCGCGCCTGGCCCGGCGCGACCGAGGAGCTGCGGGACGCGGTACGCGCGGCGCTGGCGTCGTTCGCCGAGGCCGCCAACACCGGCGCCTCCTACCAGGTGCTCAACGAGCGGCACCTCGCCTTCCACCTCGCGCTGGTCGCCCTGGCGGGCTCACCGCGCCTGGAGGCGATGGCCACCAGCCTGTTCGCGGAGCTCAGGCTCGCGCTGGCGCAGGTCGACCGGGCGCGCCAGAACGCCCCCGACCAGGCCGGCTCGCACACGCTGCTGCTGCGGCTGCTCGAGAGCGGCGACGTCGCCGCCACGGCCGAGGAGCTCGAGCGGCACCTCGCCGGGGCCGAGGTCGCGATCCTGGAGCGGCTGTCCTTCCGGGGCTGACCGCCACGACCCGCCCCCTACGCTTGCCCCCATGCGGATCCTGACCTGGCTGGTCACCAACACGCTCGCGGTCGCGGCCGCAGCGTGGCTGGTCGACGGCATCGACTTCGCCGGCCCCGACCAGTGGCCGGCGGAGCTGCAGGAGAAGGGCCTCGCCGTGGTGGCCGTCGGGGTGATCCTCGGGCTGGTCTCCGCGTTCGTGAAGCCGATCGTCCAGCTGCTCTCGATCCCCTTCATCGTGCTGACCCTGGGCCTGTTCCTCTGGGTCATCAACGCGCTGATGCTGACGCTGACGGGGTGGCTCGCCCAGCAGCTCGACCTCGGCTTCCGGGTCGACGACTTCTTCTGGGACGCCCTGCTCGGCGCACTGATCATCAGCGTCGTCAACTGGCTGGTCGCGTCCGTGCTGGACACCGACTGATGCTGCCGCCTCCCCGGACGCCCGGTCGCTACCGGATCGCCCTGGTGTGCCTCGGCAACATCTGCCGCTCGCCGATGGCCCACGTGGTGCTCGAGCAGCAGCTCGGCGACGCCGGCCTCGGCGACATCGTCGAGGTGCACAGCTCCGGCACCGGGGGCTGGCACGAGGGACACCCGATGGACGAGCGGGCCGCCGCGACCCTGACCGCGGCCGGCTTCGACCCGAGCCGGCACCGCGCCCGCACCTTCGACGCCGGCTGGCACGACGACCACGACCTGGTGCTCGCGATGGACGCCGCCAACCTGCGCGACGTCGGCGGCAGCGGCGAACGTACGAGGCTGTTCCGGGCGTTCGACCCGGAGGCAGTGGACCAACCCGACCCGGAGGTGCCCGACCCGTACTACGGTGGTGCCGCCGGGTTCGAGGAGGTGCTGCACATGGTCGAGCGCACCAGCGCGTCGCTCGTGGCCGTGCTGCGCCGCGAGCTGGGCCAGGAGCTGGCCCGGACGTGACCCGGCTGCCGCTGATCGCCAAGCGCGCCGAGGAGCTGCTCGGTGCGTCGGTGGTCTCGACCGCGCCCGTGGCAGGCGGCGACATCTCGACCGCCACCCGGATGCGGCTCAACGACGGCACCACCGCCCTGATGAAGACCCACCACCAGGCTCCGGACGGCTTCTTCGACGCCGAGGTACGCGGCCTGCGCTGGCTCGGCGAGGCGGCCGCCGACGGTGGGGTGGCAGTGCCCGAGGTGCTCGCCCACGACCACGAGTGCCTGATCCTGCGGTGGGTGGAGCCCGGCAAGACGACCGTCGACGCCGCCGCCGAGCTCGGCCGGTCGCTGGCGCGCACCCACCGGGCCGGGGCCGACGGCTTCGGCGCCGAGAAGGACGGCTTCATCGGCCGGCTCCCGATGCCCAACCGGGTCGCCGGCTCGTGGCCGGAGTTCTACGCGACCCGGCGGGTGCTGCCCTACCTCAAGCTGGCACGCGACCGGGGCGCCGCCTCCGCCGACGACGCGGCCGCCGTCGAGTCGCTGGTCGGCCGGCTGACCGCGCTGCTGCCCGAGGAGCCACCGGCCCGGCTCCACGGCGACCTCTGGAACGGCAACGTGCTCTGGAGCCTCGACGGGGCCTGCCGCGTCATCGACCCCGCGGCGTACGGCGGGCACCGCGAGGTCGACCTCGCGATGCTGGCGCTCTTCGGCCTGCCCCACCTGCAGCGCGTCACCGACGCGTACGAGGACGAGCACCCGCTGGCCGAGGGCTGGCGCGACCGGGTCGGGCTGCACCAGGTGTTCCCGCTGCTGGTCCACGCGTGCCTGTTCGGCGGCGGCTACGCCGCCCGCGCCGCCGACACCGCCCGCCGCTACCTCTGAGCGGACCGGCTCACGGACCGGTGAGGACGACCAGCTCCTGGGTCGCCCGGGTCATCGCGACGTAGCGGTCGACGGCGCCCTCGATGCCGGTGCCGTACGCCTCCGGGTCGACGAGGACGACCAGGTCGAACTCGAGGCCCTTCGCCAGCTCGGGGGTCAGCCACCGGACCCGGGGCGACGCCGGGAACGACGCGCCGCGGACGTCGTCGACGCCGATGACGCAGGCGATGCCCTCCGGGTGCTCGGCGAGCCAGGAGCCGACGACCGCGTCCAGCTCCGCCACCGGGCCGTGCCGGACGGGCACCCCGGTGCTGCGGACCGAGGTCGGCACGTTGGCGTCCGGGATCGCGGCCCGGATCACCGGCTCGGCCTCGGCCATCACCTCCTCCGGCGTCCGGTAGTTGATCGTCAGCGACGCCAGGTCGACCCGGTCGAGCCCGACCCGCGCCAGCCGCTCCTGCCACGAGTCGGTGAAGCCGTGCCGGGCCTGGGCGCGGTCCCCGACGATCGTGAAGCTCCGCGACGGGCAGCGCAGCAGCAGCATCTGCCACTCGGCGTCGGTGAGCTCCTGCGCCTCGTCGACCACGACGTGGGCGAACGGGCCGGCCAGCCGGTCCGGGTCGGAGACCGTCAGCGCGCCCTCGTCGACGATGATGCTCTGCGCGTCCTCGACCCGCAGCATCGACATCACGCGCATCTCCGAGTCGTCGGTCGCGACCAGGTCGTCCACCACGTCCCGCATCCGCTCCCGCTCGGCGGCGACCGCTGCGGCGTGCCGCCGTCGCCGACGCGAGAAGTCCGGGTCTCCGAGCCGCTGCCGGGCCGCGTCGAGGAACGGCAGGTCGGACACGGTCCAGGCCCGCGGGTCCGCCCGCTGCAGCAGCCGTACCTCGTCGGGCCCGAGCCAGGGAGCGCACATCCGCAGGTAGGCGGGCACCGACCAGAGGTCCTCGACCAGGTCGGTCGGCTCCAGCAGCATCCACGCCTTGTCGAACGCGGTGGCCAGCTCCCGGTGGTGCGCCAGCGACCGGCGGAGCCGGTCGTCCGGGACGTCCTCGTCGTCGACCTTGTCGACGAGGATCGTGAGCAGCTCCTCCCAGACCTCGTCCCGCGCCTCGTTGTGCGGGGTGCCCGGGTCCGGCGCCGAGAACGCCTCCGCCCAGTCGGCGGCGCTCAGCCAGAGGTCGGCGTACGGCGTCTCGACCTCCATGCCCTCGGTGGGCGGCTCCTCGTACATCCGGACGGCGGGCTCGATCGCCCGCACCAGCGCCGCGGACGACTTCAGCCGCGCCACCTCGGGATCGTCCTCGACCCCGACGCCGGCGCCCTCGGGCACCAGGTCGCGCAGCGTGCAGGTCTGCACGCCCTCCTCGCCCAGGCTGGGCAGGACGTCGCCGACGTACGCCAGGTAGGGCTGGTGCGGCCCGACGAAGAGCACGCCGCCGCGGCGGTGGCCCAGCCGCGGGTCGGAGTAGAGCAGGTACGCCGTCCGGTGCAGTGCGACCACGGTCTTGCCCGTGCCGGGCCCGCCGTCCACGACCAGCGCCCCGCGCGACCCCGCGCGGATGATCGCGTCCTGGTCGGCCTGGATGGTGCCGAGCACGTCCCGCATCCGGGGCGAGCGGCTGCTGCCGAGGGTGGCGATGAAGGCGGACTGGTCGTCGAGCGCCGCGGCGTGCCCGGCGAGCCCGCCCTCGGTGAAGACCTCGTCCCAGTAGTCGCTGACCCGGCCGCGTGTCCACCGGTAACGGCGGCGGCTCGCCAGCCCCATCGGCTGCGCGTGGGTCGCCCCGAAGAACGGCTCCGCTGCCGGGGAGCGCCAGTCGAGCAGCAGCCGCCGGCCGGCACCGTCGGTGAGCCCCAGCCGCCCGACGTACACCGGCTCCTCGTCGTCCGCGGCCACCATGTGCCCGAGGCACAGGTCGAGCCCGAACCGGCGCAGCGTCCGCAGCCGGGCGGTCAGCCGGTGCACCTCGAAGTCGCGGTCCATCGCCTCCTGCCCGCTCCCGCCGGGCTGGCGGCGCGCCGCGTCGATCCGGCCGGTCAGGTCGGCGATCGACTCCTCGAGGCTGCGCGCGATGTCCGCGAAGTGCGCCTCGTCCCCGGCGACCAGGGCCGGGTCGGCCTTCGCGGCGAGGTCGTCGGAGAGGTCGAACGCACTGGTGGTCAGGGGTTGCACGGATCAGCTCCCGCCCGTCGGTGAGTGGCCACGGCCGACGATTGTGGAGCCCCGCAGGGGCCTTGCCGCAAGCCCCCTCCTGCGCTATACCTTGGAGAAGGAGAGGGGCACGATCCCTCTCCGTTGCTGTGTCCGGGGCGCCGCCGCGCTCTCAGACACGACTCAGGCACCGATGGCACAGTAGGTCCCGTGACTCCCGGCCCCCGTCCCCGTGTGCTCGTCGTCGACGACGACCGGGCCGTGCGCGACTCGCTGCGCCGCTCCCTCGAGTTCAACGGGTACGACGTCGCGCTCGCCGGCGACGGGGCGGAGGCCCTCGCGAGCATCTCCGGGACCCGGCCGGACGCGGTCGTGATGGACGTGATGATGCCGCGGCTCGACGGCCTCGAGGCGACCCGGGCGCTGCGGACCGCCGGGCACGACGTACCGATCCTGGTCCTCACCGCCCGCGACGCCGTCGGCGACCGGGTCGAGGGGCTCGACGCCGGGGCCGACGACTACCTCACCAAGCCGTTCGCGCTGGCCGAGCTGCTGGCGCGGCTGCGGGCGCTGATGCGCCGCACGGTGCAGCCCGAGGACGCCGACGAGGTGCTCGGCTTCGCCGACCTGTCGATGGACGTCGCCACCCGCGAGGTACGCCGCGGTGACCGGCAGATCGAGCTGACCCGGACCGAGTTCACGCTGCTCGAGATGTTCCTCCGACGGCCGCGGCGGGTGCTCGAGCGGTCGTTCATCCTCGAGGAGGTGTGGGGCTACGACTTCCCCACGACGGCCAACTCGCTGGAGGTCTACGTCGGCTACCTGCGCCGCAAGACCGAGGCCGAGGGCGAGCCCCGGCTGATCCACACGGTGCGCGGCGTGGGCTACGTGCTGAAGAACCCATGACCGGCGCCCCCTCCGAGGCATCGGACGGCCTGACCCGCTGGCACTACCGACGCTCCCTCGCCAGTCGGCTGATCGTGCTCACGACCCTGGCGGTCGCGTTCGCGGTCGCGTTCGTCGCGTTCGGCGCGTTCTGGACCGCGAAGATGCAGATGCAGTCGACGCTCGACGAGTCGCTGCTGGACCGGGCCCACAAGGCCGCCCTCTCCCGGGTCACGCTCGACGTCGAGGTTCCGTCCTGGGCGCTCGGCGCGGCGGACGTACGGATCCTCTACATCACCTCCGACCAGCGCTACCAGACCTTCGACCAGGGCCCGACCCTCCCGCTCGGCGAGCCCGAGCTCGCCGTCGCCTCGCGGCGCAGCGACCAGAGCGCCCGCACGATCGTGGCCGCGGACGGCGAGTACTACCGCGTCGTCGCCGTGCCCGCGCGGGTGCCCGGGCAGGCGCTGGTGCTGGCCCAGTCGCTGGAGCCGCAGCGGCAGACGCTGGCCAAGCTCGGCACGGTGATGCTGATCTTCGGGATCGCCGGAGTCGTCGCCGCCGGTGCCGCCGGCTGGGCGGTGGCACGCAACGGCCTGCGCCCGGTCCGGCGGCTCACGGGGTCGGTCGAGCGGATCGCGCGTACCGAGGACCTCCGGCCGCTCCCGGTCGAGGGCGACGACGAGATCGCGCGGCTGGCCACGGCCTTCAACCACATGCTCGCCGCGCTCGCCGCCTCCCGCGACCGGCAGCGACGGCTGGTCGCCGACGCCGGGCACGAGCTGCGCACGCCGCTCACCTCGCTGCGCACCAACCTCGACCTGCTCGCCCAGGCCGGACCCGACCTCCCCGAGGACGCCCGGTCCGAGCTGATCGAGGACGTACGCGCCCAGATCGGCGAGCTGACCACGCTGATCGGGGACCTCGTCGAGCTCGCCCGCGACGACCCGATGGCGACGACCGTCGTGGAGCCGGTCGACCTCGAGGAGGTCGTCGACCGGGCGCTGGCGCGGGTACGCCGGCGGGCGCCGGGCGTGGCGTTCGACAGCAAGACCGAGTCGTGGTGGCTGACCGCGGACGCCGCCGGCCTGGAGCGGGCGGTGACCAACCTGCTCGACAACGCCGCCAAGTGGAGCCCCGAGGGCGGGACCGTCACCGTACGGCTGGCGCGCGGCGTGCTGACCGTCGACGACGAGGGGACCGGCATCTCCGAGGAGGACCTGCCCCACGTCTTCGAGCGGTTCTGGCGCTCCCGCGAGTCGCGGGCCATGCCCGGGTCCGGGCTCGGCCTGGCCATCGTCGCCCAGGTCGTCGAACGCCACGCCGGCACCGTCGCGGCCGGCCAGGCACCCGGCGGCGGTGCGCGGATGACGGTCACCATGCCCGGCGCGGCGAACCCGCCGGCGGCGGTCGCCCCGGCCTGAGCGTCAGCCCGCCAGCAGCTCGCGGACCAGGTCGTGGAGCAGGTCGTAGCCGTTCTCGGTGAGGATCGACTCGGCGTGGAACTGGATGCCCCGGAAGTGGGGACCACGCACCAGGTGCACGTCGCCGGTCGCGGGGTCCGCCTCGACCTCGACGCCGTCGGGCAGCGCACCGGCCGCCCGCGCGACGAAGGTGTTGTAGAAGCCCACCCGCTCGGTCCGGCCGCCGATCCCGACCGGCGACTGGGTGCCCTGGAAGACGATGTCCTTGAAGCCGAGCTCCAGCCCGAGCTCGTGGCAGAGCGCCTGGTGGCCCAGGCACACGGCGAGGAACGGCTGGCCGCGCTCGAGCAGCCGGCGCACCGCCGTCCGCAGCGTGGCCATCTTGGGGTCCTCGCCGTCGCGCGGGTCGCCGGGCCCGGGACCGACGATCACCAGGTCGGCCCGGTCCAGGGCTGAGTCGAGGACGCCGTCCACGTCCCCGATCCGGTCGTGCCGGACCACCTCGCTCTCCAGTCCCTGCACGCGGAGCACGTGGCGCAGCATCTTCACGAAGTCGTCCTCGCCGTCGAGGATCACCACCCGCTTGCCGCGCAGCGACGGGTCCGGCGGCGAGCCCGCCTGGTCGGTGAGCCAGAACCGGCTCAGTCGCTGGTTGCGGGCGTTGAGCGAGAGCAGCACGTCCTCGTCGCTGACCAGCTCGGCGACGTTGGTCGACGGCACCGGCGCCGGCGGCACCAGGCCGAACGCGCTGAGGATGCCGCCGGCCTTGGCGTGCGTCTCGGCCACCTCGTACGCCGCGTCGCTGTCACGCACGAGGGTCGCGCCGGCGGTCACGGTGAGCCGGCCGTCGAGGTCGACGTCGGCGGTCCGGATCACGATCGGCGAGTCGACCATGTGGCCGCCCTCGGCGTCGCGGCCGAGCAGGGCGAGCGCGGCCCCGTAGTAGCCGCGGCCCTCCTGCTCGTACTGCTTGATCAGCCGGCAGGCGTTCTCGACCGGCGAGCCGGTCACGGTGGCGGCGTACATCGTGTCGCGCAGCACCTCGCGGGGGTCGCGGGTGGTGCGGCCGGCGAGGAGGTACTCCGTGTGCACCAGCCGGCTCATCGGCTTGAGGAACGGCCCGAGCACCTGCCCGCCCTCGGTGCAGATGTCGCACATCATCTTGAGCTCCTCGTCGACCACCATGAAGAGCTCGAAGATCTCCTTCTCGTCGCGCAGGAAGTCGAGAAGCGGGGTCCGGACGTCGCCCTCGCCGGGGATCCGGAAGGTGCCGCTGATCGGGTTCATCCGCACGTCCCCGCCGTGGACGGAGACGTGGCGCTCGGGGCTGGCGCCGATCAGGTAGCGGTCGCCGGTGAAGAAGACGTAGGTCCAGTACGCGCCCCGCTCCCGCTCGAGCAGCCGGCGGAACACGGTGAGCGCGCGGTCGGCACCCCAGTCGGCCACGGTGGCGCGGTAGTGGCGCCCGACGACCAGGTTGGCGCCCTCGCCCTGGCCGATCTCGTCGCGGATGATCGCCTCGACGAGCTCGCCGTACGCCTCGTCGTCGGTCTCGAAGCCGCCCCGGTCCGACAGCTCGACCTCGACCTCGTCGATCGCCTCGACCACCTCGGCGACCGAGAACTCGCGCTCGGACTCCACGTCGACGACCACCAGCGGCGTGTTGTCGTCGTGGGCCTCGAAGCCGCGCTCGCGGACCTGGCGGAACGGCACGGCGAGCAGCCGGTCGGCGATGTGGCCCGGCCGCGGCACCCCGGACTCGAGGGGTACGTCGAGCAGCGACTCCACGACCGTACGCCGGCCGCCGACCAGCCCGACGGTGTCGCGGTCGCCGGCCCGGGTGGAGCGCCGGATGATCGCCCACGCCTCGTGCTCCCGGAGGGCCGCGATGGCTTCCCGGGCGGAGGACGTGGGCTCAGGCATGCGCTGAACCCTAGTCGCCGGGAGCGGCCCTCCCGACTGCGTCCCACGCCCCCTCCGACGCTCACGGCCCCGCCCACCGCTCCGGGGTTTCGAGGCTCGTCGCTGGCACTCCTCACACCTCGACCTCCGGCAGCGCCACGCCCGGAGGTCGAGGTGCGAAGGCCCCCTCGGGCCCGAGCCTCGAAACCCCCGCACCCGCGTAGGACCGACGACCCGTGGTCAGCTGCGCGCCGCCGGCGATCGTCGCTGGCACACTCCGGATCGTGCACACCTCCCACCCCTCGCACCTGCGGGGCCTGGTCGAGGTCGTGTGCGCCGGAGTCCTCTGGGGCACCGGTGGGCTGGCGATGCAGCTGCTGCGCGAGCAGGACCCGATCTCGCCGCTCGCCGTCATCTTCTGGCGGGCCCTGATCGGCGCGGTCGTCGTGCTGCTGCTGCTCGTGGTGCTGCGCCGCCTCGACCAGCTGGTCGCGCTCGTACGACGGCACCCGTGGCGGCTGCTCGCCGTCGGCACCGGCACCGCGGCCGTCCAGGGCTTCTTCTTCTCGGCCGTCCCGATGGTGGGGGTCGCGGTGGCGACCGTGGTCGGCCTCGGGTTGGCGCCCGTGCTGCTGACCGTCACCGACGCCGTACGCCAGCGGCGGGCACCGACCCCTCGCCGGCTCGCGGTGCTGGCGTCGGCGCTGGTCGGGCTGGCACTGGTCTGCACCGTCGCCGGCACCGGCGACACCGGACCCCGCCCGTTCACGGGGGTGGTGCTGGCCGCGGCCTCGGCGACGTCGTTCGCCGTCACGACGTCGGCTGCCGGTGGCCGGATCAGCCGGGGCGCCTCGCCCGTGGTGCTCACCGGCGGGATGGCCCTCGTCGGCGTGGTCGTGCTGTCCCCGGGCCTGCTGCTGGCCGAGGGCCCGCTGACGACCCGCGACCCGCAGGCGTGGGCGTGGCTGCTCTACCTCGGGGTGCTCACGCTGGTGGTCGCGTACGTGCTGCTCTACTCCGCGCTGCGGGTGACGCCGGCCAGCACCGCGGTCACCGCCACGCTCGTCGAGCCGGTGACGGCGACGGTCGCGGCAGCCGTCGTGCTGCAGGAGCCGCTCGGGGTCGTCGGGGCGATCGGCATCGTGCTGGTGCTGGCCGGCGTCGCCGGACTGGGACGGCCGGCCACCACCGAGGGACCGATCGTCAGCCCACCGTCGTCAGCAGCTGGGTCGCCCGGGTGAGCACGACGTAGAGGGTCGCCCGGCCGGTGGCCGACTCGTCCTCGATCTCCTGCGGCCGCACCACCACGATGCCGTCGAACTCCAGGCCCTTGGTGTCGAGGCCGGTCAGCACGACGACCCGGTCGTCGGCCGACGGCGCGACGGTGGAGTCGACGGCGGCCCGGGCTCCCGGCGCCTCCGCGGCCAGCTCCGGCCACGACGCCAGCCACGCGTTGACCTCCGAGCGGCGGGCGACCGGCACGACGATGCCGACGGTGCCGGCGACCTCGCCGGCGACCGCCGCGACCGCGTCGCGGGTGGCCCGCTCGAGGTCGGGGACGTCGGTGACCACGGTCGGCTCGACGCCGGTCGACCGCACCGCGGTCGGGAGGTCGGCGTCGAGGCCCACCCGCTCGGCGTACGCCGCGGCGTGGGCGTAGATCTCCGAGCTGTTGCGGTAGTTGGTCGACAGGTGGAACTCGTGCAGCTGCTTGCCGTCGATCGCGGCGGCCCGGGCCCTCGCGGACTCCTCCGGCACCGGCCACGACGACTGGGCCGGGTCGCCCACGATCGTCCAGGTGGCGGCGCGGCCGCGCCGGCCGACCATCCGCCACTGCATCGGCGTGAGGTCCTGTGCCTCGTCGACCAGCACGTGGGCGTAGCCGTCGTCCTCGATCCGGTGGCTCGGCGGGGTCCAGGAGCGACCCGTGGGGGCGTACTCGCGGTCGGAGGCGGTCGTGAGCTCCTGCAGGTCGCCGCCCTTGTGGTCGTCGAGCTCGTGGTGGTCCTCGTGGCGCGCGGGCACGTCGCCGAGCGAGTAGCGCAGCTCGTCGACGAGCGGGACGTCCTCGACCGAGAGCGACTGGCCCGGGGTGGACCCCCACGACTTGGACAGCAGCCGCTGCTCCTCCTCGCTGAGCACGCCCTCGGAGACCCGGGCGAGCAGCTCGGGGTCGCGCAGCCAGCCGAAGACGTCGGTCGCCGCGAGCGGCGGCCACCACGCGACGGCGAACTCGACGAAGTCCTGCCGGCCGAGCATCTCGTCCTCGAACGCCTCGCGGCCCCGCTCGCGCCCGCGCTCGCCGCGCACCTGACGCCACATCGCGTCGAGCAGGACGGAGGCGACGCGGGGCAGCTGCCGGTTGCGCTGGCCGTGGGACATCAGCTGGCGGCGCAGCCGTCCGAGCACGCCGCGGTCGAGGAGGACGACGTCGTCGCGCCAGAACACCCGGAACTCCGCGGGGCTGCCGGGCGCCTGCTGGCGGGCGGTACGGCGCATCACCTCCGCCATCCGCTCCGACCCCTTGAGGTCGGCGACCGCGGGCTCGTCGTGGCGGTTCGCCTTGACTCCGTCGACGACCTCGCCGAGCGAGCGCAGGGCCACCGCAGTCTCGCCGAGGGAGGGCAGCACCCGCTCGATGTAGCGCATGAAGACGCCGCTGGGGCCGACCACGAGCACGCCGCCGCCCTCGTAGCGACGGCGGTCGCTGTAGAGCAGGTACGCCGCGCGGTGCAGCGCGACGACCGTCTTGCCGGTGCCGGGTCCGCCGGAGATGGTGACGACGCCCTTGCCGGGCGCGCGGATCGCCTTGTCCTGCTCGGCCTGGATCGTGGCGACGATGGAGTGCATGGACCGGTCGCGGGCCCGCGAGAGCTGTGCCATCAGCGCGCCCTCGCCGACGATCGGCAGGTCGGTCTCCACGGTGTCGTCGAGCAGCTCGTCCTCGACGCCGAGCACCCGCGCGCCGCTGCAGCGCAGCACCCGGCGCCGTACGACGTCGTGGGGCGTGGCGGCGGTGGCCTGGTAGAACACCGCGGCGGCCGGAGCCCGCCAGTCGATCAGCAACGACTCGCGCTCCGCGTCGCGGAGCCCGATCCGGCCGATGTATCGCGGCTCCGGGTCGCGCTCGGGGCGCAGGTCGAGCCGGCCGAAGACCAGCCCCTCGTGGGCGGCGTCGAGCTGCGCGATGCGGCGCGCGGCCTGGTAGACCATCGCGTCCCGCTCGACGAGGCCGCCCTCGTGCTCGAGCCGGCCGCGGTCGTGGCCCTCGCGGGCGAGCGCCTGCGCCGCCTCGGTGGAGCTGCGCAGCTGGACGTGGACGCGGTCGACGAAGGCCTGCTCGTCGGCGATCTCGCGCTGGGCGAGGTCATCACTCACTGTGGTTCCCCGGATTTCGTGCGGGCCTGTGTTCCCCGTCGGCCTGATCTGGCAGACCGTCAAGCGTACAAGGCTCCGCCGGGGGACCCGACGCGATCCCTCCGATTCAGTCGACGCGCCGGTAGAGCGCCAGGACGGCCGCGACGACATCGGCCTCGTCGCCCTGCACGTCGACGCCCACCCGCCGGCCCGGACCGACCTCCACCGGACCGCCGCCGCTCGCGCCCGGACCGCTGATCCAGGTCTGGTCGTCCGAGGCGCCGTCGATGCTCACGGCGTACGGCGTCCGGCTGCTCGCCACCACCCAGTCGGTCACCACGTGGTCGCCGGACTCCGGGACGGTGAGCTCCGGGAGCTCGGCGCCGGTGCCCGTCACGGTCCGCTGCAGGCGCCACACCTTCCCGGCGTGCTCGATCACGCGGGCGAAGTCGTGGCCGGCCACGGTCTTCGGCTCCTCGGCCGGCGCGTACGCCGCCAGGCCCAGGCGGAGGTCGGCCAGCTCGCCGTCGGCGACGGGCTGACCGTGACGAGTCACCCAGATCCGCAGCGCCGCACCGGGCCGCCACTGGCCACGGAACCCGAGGTCGGGGCTCCCGCCGGGGTCGAACTCGCCCTCCGCGCACCCGCTGCCCGAGCTCAGGTAGCCCTCGCGGCCGACCTGCCCGACGCGGACCTGGTAGCCGCGGGGCAGCCCCTCGCAGACCTGGGCCAGCCACAGCTCGCCCGGCTCCGCGGTCACCGGGACCTCGACCTCGGCCTGCCCCGGGTCGCCGACGGCGGCCCCGGCCAGGGTCCTGCCGGCCACGTCCTCGCGGAAGGTGGACAGCCCCGAGCCGACGCCCTCCGGGGCGACCGACCCGTCCAGGGCGTACCGGGTCACGGTCAGCCCCGCCTCGGCGCCGATCACGCTGACCTGGCCGGACCAGCCCGGCGGCAACCAGACGAAGTCCCCGAAGTCGGGGGCGTCCGAACGCGACTCCTCGCCGTTCATCCGGATCCGGACGTCCTGGTCCTCGCCGGCGGTGGCCCAGGTGACCAGCTGCGGCGTGGCGGCGGCGAGCACGTCCATGTCGATCCGGTCGCCCTCGGTGGCCTCCGCGTGGTCGACCCGGTAGGTCCAGCCGAGCGAGGTCATGGTGTCGGGCCCCGACGCGGGCTGGGGAGCCGGCGCCGGGAGGCTCGACGCGACGACGACACCGGCCACGGCCAGCACCGCGGCGACCGCCACCCCGGCGGCACGACGGCGGCGTACGGCGCGGGCCCGGCCCTCGACGGCGGCGACCCGCGCGAGGGAGGGGTCGTCGTGGACGTCGTGGGCGTGGTGGTCGAGCGTGGCGCGGAGGTCGTTCAGGGTGTTCATCGGAGATCTCCCTCCGTCAGCGACGGGTCGATCCGGAGCTTGGCGAGCGCCTTGCTGGTCTGGCTCTTGACGGTGCCGGTGGAGATCCCGAGCAGCTCGGCGGTCTGGGCCTCGGTGAGGTCCTCGAAGTAGCGGAGCACCACCACCGCCCGCTGCCGTCGGGGCAGCCGGCCGAGCGCGTCCCACAGGTCGCCGGACTCGCCGGCCCGCTCGTCGTGGTGGCCGGTCTCGGGCAGCTCGTCGGTGGGGCGCTCGCCGTTCCACCTGCGGCGCCACCAGCTGGCGTAGGTGGTGACGAGGATCCGGCGGACGTACGGCTCGGGGTCGCCGTCGACGCGGCTCCAGGCGAGGTACGCCTTGGTCAGCGCCGTCTGCAGCAGGTCCTCGGCGAGGCCGTGGTCCCGCGTCAGCAGGTAGGCGGTGCGCAGCAGCCGGGGTGACCGGGCCGCCACGAACTCCTCGAAGCCCGGACTGCCCACTGCGGCCCTCCCCGAGATCGTCATCGCGCTCATGACCGTCCCTACCGCTCGGCGGGACGGGATGGTTGCCCCGGTCGGGCTACTTCTTCCGGCGCTCGAGGAACGCGGTCATGGCCGCCCGGGCCTCCTCGCTCGCGAACAGCCGCGCCGACAGCGCCGCCATCTCCTCGCCGCGGGCGTCGAGCGCGGCCACCAGGTCCCGGTTGAGGATCGCCTTGGACTCGCGCAGCCCCTGGCTGGCGCCGGTCGCCAGGCTGGCGCACACCGAGGCCACCTCCTGGTCGAGCCCGGCCGCGGGGACCGCCCGCGTGACCAGTCCGTACGCCGCCGCGTCGGCGCCGCTGAACACCTCGCCGCCGAGGGTGGTGAGGGCGGCCGCCCGCGGGTTCATCCGGTGGTGGACGGTGAGGCTGATGATCGCGGCGGCGAGCCCGAGCTTGACCTCGGTGAGCGCGAAGCTGGCGTCCTCGGCCACGAGGGCGACGTCGCTGGCCGCGACGATGCCGATCCCGCCGGCCCGGACCGCCCCGAGGACCTCGGTGACGACCGGCTTCGGGATGGTGGCGATCAGCCGCTGCAGCTCCACGATCCGGCGGGCGCCCTCCTCCATCCCCTCCGAGGTCGCCTCCGAGAGGTCGGCACCGGAGCAGAACACCCGGTCGGCCGACCGGACCAGCACGACCTTGATCGCCGGGTCGAGGGCGGCGGTCCGCAGGTGGCCGAACAGCTCGGTCACGAGCTGCCGGCTCAGGGCGTTGCGGTTGTGGGGCGAGTCCAGGGTGATCGTCGCCAGACCCTGGTGGGGGTCGCCGTCCAGCCGGGTCACGTCGAGGTGCACGAGCTCGTTCATGCGGCCATCCTCACCCATCCCTCACCCCCGTCGGCTCCGAACACCCCGCATGACGCAACGCCTGACGTATGCCGGGTTCGGGATCCTGGCCACGCTGGTCGGCATGGCTGCCGGCCACCTCGTGGCCTCGTTCATCGACCCGGCGGCCTCCCCCGTCCTCGCGGTGGGGTCGACCGTGATCGACCTGACGCCCACCCCGGTGAAGGAGTGGGCGGTGCAGACGTTCGGCACCGCCGACAAGCCGATCCTGGTCGGCTCGGTGATGCTCGGGGCGCTGCTGCTCGCCGCGATCGGCGGCATCCTGGCCCGTCGCCGGTTCGTCGCCGGCGCCCTGGTGCTGGTGCTGCTGGTCGCCGTCTCCGGCGCCGCCGCCGTGCTGCGGCCCGGCGCCGGCCCCCTGGACGCCGTCCCCGCCCTCGTCACCGCCCTGACCGGTGTCGGCGCGCTGTGGTGGCTCACCCGCGCCGCTGCCGACGCCGCAGGTCCCGCGCAGCACTCCGCCGACGGTCCGACCCGTCGCGGGGTGCTGGTCGCCGCGGGCGTGCTCGCCGCAGCCGCGGCGGCGATGGGCGGGGTCGGCCGGCTCGTCGCCGGCCTCCGGGCCGACCCCAGCGACGTCACGCTCCCGGCCCCCACCGACCCGGCGCCCGCCTTCCCGGCCGGCCTCGACGACAAGGTGCCCGGCATCAGCTCGTTCCGGACGCCGACGTCGAGCTTCTACCGGATCGACACCCGGCTGAGCCTGCCCGTCGTCGACACCGAGGGCTACACGCTCACCATCGACGGCGACGTCGACCAGGAGGTCACCCTCAGCTTCCAGGACCTCCTCGACATGGACCTGATCGAGCGGGACATCACCCTCACCTGCGTGTCCAACGACGTCGGCGGCCCGTACGTCGGCGGCGCCCGGTGGCTCGGCGTGAAGCTCACCGACCTGCTCGACCGGGCCGGCGTCGGTGACCGCGCCGACCAGATCCTGTCCACCGACGTGGACGGCATGACCATCAGCACACCGCTCGGGGTCGCCACCGACGGCCGCGACGCGATGATCGCGGTCGGCATGAACGGTGCCGCGCTCCCCCGCGAGCACGGGTTCCCCGTCCGGATGGTCGTGCCCGGCCTGTACGGGTTCGTCAGCGCCTGCAAGTGGCTCACCCGCCTCACGCTGACGACGTACGACGAGCAGCAGGCGTACTGGACCGAGCGGGACTGGGCCACCGACGCCCCCATCAAGATCTCGAGCCGCATCGACACCCCGAAGTCCTTCGACGAGATCGACTCGGGCGAGACCTTCATCGGCGGCGTCGCCTGGGCCCAGGACCGGGGCATCGGCAAGGTCGAGGTCCAGGTCGACGGCGGCCAGTGGCAGCCGGCCGAGCTCGGCCCGTCCGCCGGGGTCGACTATTGGCGCCAGTGGTACCTCCCCTGGGACGCGAAGCCCGGCCAGCACACGCTCACCGTCCGGGCCGTGTCGCAGGAGGGCGAGACCCAGGCGCCCGCGAAGGCGATGCCGTTCCCCGACGGCGCCAGCGGCTACCAGCAGATCATCGTCCGGGTCGCCTGACCCGCCGGCCCCCTCCGGAGGTTGAGGTGCGAGGCCGTCCACGGCCGAGCTCGTCGCTGGCGCTCCTCGCACCTCAACCTCCGATCGGGGCAATCCGGCCGGCGCCCCGCTCCGAACACCCGGTGTCCGTCCCACGAAGGAAGGTTCCACCATGAAGCGCACCACTGTTCTCCGTAGCAGCGGGATCGCCCTCGCAGCCCTCACCCTCTCCGCCGGGCTCGCCGCCTGTGCCGAGGAAGAGCCCGCCGAGGGCTCGTCCGGCAGCGACTCCTCGCAGACCGAGGAGACCCCCGAGGAGACGCCCGAGGACGCTGCCGCCGGCGACGAGATGGACCCCGCGGCCAACCTGTACGGCCCGGCGTGTGCCGACGTCCCGCAGTCCGGTGACGGCTCCGTCGAGGGCATGGCCACCGCGCCGGTCGCCTCGGCCGCGAGCGCCAACCCGCTGGTGGAGACGACCGTCGCGGCAGTCACCGCCGCCGACCTGGTCGAGCCGCTCAACTCCGCTCCGGCCCTGACGGTCTTCGCCCCGGCCAACTCGGCCTACGAAGCGTTCAGCAAGAAGGATCTCGACGCCCTGCTGGCCGACAAGAAGGCCCTGACCCAGGTCCTCACCCACCACGTCGTTCCCGAGCAGATCGCCCCTGAGGACCTCTCGGGCGAGTACGAGACCCTGAACGGCGACACGCTCACCATCAACGGTGAGGGCGAAGAGGCCACCATCGGCGACGAGAAGGCCAAGGTCCTGTGCGGTGGCGTCCAGACCGCCAACGCGACGGTCTACGTCATCGACACCGTGATGATGCCCTGACTTCCGTCTGACGACGGGACAGGCAAGGATTCACATCGTGGACCACCTACGCGCCGTTCCCTCCGGTGCCCCCTCCGCGGAGGGGGCACCGGGGGCGCCGGCCCTGGCCGAGCTGCTGAAGCGCTCCTCGCGCGGCGACAGTGACGCCTTCGCACGCTTCTACGACGCCACCGCGGCGCGGGCCTTCGGGCTGGCCGTCCGGGTCGTCCGGGACCGGGCCCAGGCCGAGGAGGTCGCCCAGGAGGCGTTCCTCGAGGTCTGGCGCACCGCCGCCCGCTTCGACAGCGGGAGGGGCAGCGCGATCGGGTGGCTGCTCACGATCGTCCACCGCAAGGCGGTCGACCGGGTCCGGTCGGCCGAGGCGGCCAGCCGCCGGGACACCCACTACGGGCACGACAACCACGCGGTCGCCCACGACGCGACCGCCGAGGCCGCCGAGGCCTCGATGGAAGCCCGTCGCGTACGCGGCGCCCTGGGAGAGCTCACGCACGTCCAGCGTGAGGCCCTGGAGCTGGCGTACTTCGGCGGCTACACACACACGGAGGTGGCGAGCATGCTGGACCTGCCGGTCGGCACCGCCAAGACCCGGATCCGCGATGGCCTCATCCGGATGCGCGACGCCCTGGGGGTGAGCACGTCATGAGCGAGATCCATGCCCTCGTCGGTGCCTATGCCGTCGACGCTGTCGACGACATCGAGCGCGCAGCCTTCGAGCGCCACCTCGCCGACTGCCAGGCCTGCCGGCTCGAGCTGGCCAGCCTCCACGAGGCCGCCGCCACCCTCGCCACGGTCGAGCACGTCGAGCCTCCGGCCCGGATGCGCGAGCAGGTGCTCGCCGGCATCGGCTCGATCCGGCCGCTCCCGCCGCAGGTCACCCCGGAGCAGGACGGGAGGGCCGCGCCCGGGCGACGCCGATTTCGTCCGGCTGCCCTGGTCGCCGCGGCCGCCGCGGTGATCGCGCTCGGCGCCGGGGGCATCGTGTGGCAGCAGGTCTCCGACGACGACACCTCGCAGGCGCCGACGGTCAGCGCCGCCGACCGCGTCCGGGCCGCGGACGACGCCGAGGAGTACACCCAGGACGTCGACGGCACCCAGGTGACCGTGGTGCGCTCGACGTCGCTCAACCAGGCCGTGGTGCTGGCTCCCGACATGCCCTCCGCGCCGGCGGGCAAGGTCTACGAGCTGTGGCTCGACCACGGCGACGGGATGGTCCCGGCCGGTGTGATGACCGGCGACGAGGGCGAGGTCCGGTTCGAGGGCGACCCGGGCCACGCCCTGGGTGCGGCCATCACCCTGGAGCCGGCACCCGACGGCTCCGAGGCCCCGACCTCGGAGCCGATGGTGAGCTTCACCTTCGAGAAGGCCTGATGACCACCACTCCCCACCGGCCCCGACGGGTGGCCGTGGTCGGGTCCGGCGTCGCCGGGCTCGTGGCCGCGCACGTCGCCTCCCGGACGGCGCACGTGACGCTGTTCGAGGCCGACGACCGGCTCGGCGGCCACGCCGACACCCACCGGGTCGCGACCGACGCCGGGGAGCTGGCGATCGACACCGGGTTCATCGTCCACAACCGGCGCACGTACCCGACCCTGCTCCGGCTCTTCGAAGAGCTCGGCGTCGCCACCCAGCAGTCGGAGATGTCGCTCTCGGTGAGCGACGACGAGACCGGGCTCGAGTGGGCCGGCGCGCTGGGGCGGCGGGGGCTGTTCCCCACCCCCGGCCACCTGCGCCGGCCGGCGTACCTGCGGATGCTCACCGAGATCCCCCGCTTCCACCGACGTGCCCAGCGGCTGCTCACCGAGCCCGAGGGCGACGACCGGACGCTGCGCGAGTTCCTGCGCGAGGGCCGCTTCTCGGCGTACTTCGAGCGCCACTTCATGGAGCCCGTCGTGGCGGCCGTGTGGTCGTGCGACCCCGAGGTCGCGCTCGACTACCCGGCGCGCTACCTGTTCACGTTCCTGGAGCACCACGGCATGCTCCGGGTGTTCGGCTCGCCGACCTGGCGGACGGTGAGCGGCGGCTCCCACGAGTACGTCCGGCGGCTGGTCGCCGGCCTGGTCGACCGTGGGTCCGAGGTCCGCACCGGCACCAAGGTCACCTCGGTGATCGAGACCGCCGCGGGCGTCGAGGTGACCGACGGCAACGGCGCGACCTCGACCTTCGACGGCTGCGTGGTCGCGACGCACCCGGACCAGGCGCTCGCCCTGCTGGCCGACCCGACTCCCCTGCAGCGCGAGGTCCTGGCGGACCTGCCGTACTCGCAGAACTCCGCGCTGCTCCACACCGACTCCTCGCTGCTGCCGCGCGCCGAGGGTGCCCGCGCCTCGTGGAACTTCCGCCGGGTCGCCGACCGCGACCGCCGGTCCGAGGGCGTGACGGTCACCTACGACCTGACCCGGCTGCAGCGGCTGCCGACCGACACCCACTACCTCGTCACCCTCGGCGGCGAGGACCTCGTGGACCCCGCGAGCGTGATCGCGCGGCGCGAGTACGCCCACCCGCTCTACACGCCCACCTCGGTGGCCGCCCGCGGACGGCTCCCGGAGATCGCGACCGACCGGCTGGCGTTCGCCGGCGCGTACCACGGCTGGGGCTTCCACGAGGACGGCGCCCGCTCCGGCCTGGCCGCCGCCGAGCGGCTCGGGCTGACGTGGGACAGCGACGCGCCGGAGGTCGAGGTGCGGGCGGAGCCAGCCTCGAGGCCCCCGCACGTTCGCAGGGCCCTGCCCACCGTCACGGGGTTTCGAGGCTCAGGCCTTGGCGGCCTTCGCACCTCAACCTCCGGAGCCGGTCGCACCTCGACCTCCGGAGCCGGTCGCACCTCGACCTCCGGAGCCGGTCGCACCTCGACCTCCGGAGCCGGTCGCACCTCGACCTCCGGAGCCGGTCGCGACCTCGACGCCTCCGACGCGACCTCCCGGGCGCCGGAGGTCGAGGTGCGAGGAGCGCCAGCGACGAGCCTCGAGACCCCCGCACCCGTGCCGGGCGACGGCGCACGGATCTATGCCACGACGATCGGCCACACCCGGCGGCGGCCGTTCCGGCGTACCTTCACCCACCGCTCGCACACCTGGCTCGTCGACCTCGACGACCTGCCCGACTCCGGCAGGCTCGGCTGGCTCACCGGCCGGTTCGAGGCGCGCGACCACCTCGGCGACCCGGACCGGTCGCTGCGCGACAACGTCGAACGGTTCCTCGCCGACCGGGGAGTGACCCTCGACGGGCCCGAGGGCCGCGGCCGGGTGCAGATGGCGGCGATGCCGCGGGCGTTCGGCACCGGCTTCAACCCGATCAGCGTCTTCTGGTGCTTCGGCGCCGACGGCGGGCAGCGGGCCGTGGTGGTCGAGGTGCGCAACACGTACGGCGACCGCCACGCCTACCTCGTCCACCCCGACGAGCAGGGCCGGGCCCGCACCGACAAGCAGATGTACGTCTCCCCGTTCCACGGCACCGACGGCCACTACGAGCTGGCCGTGCCCGTCCCCGGTGACCGGCTCGACGTCGCCGTCACCCTCCACGCCCACGAGGGCGCACCCTTCAGCGCCTGGCTGCGGGGCGAGGCCACCGACGTGACCCCGCTGCGCGCGGCGCCGGCGGCGCTCCGCACCTCCGTCCTCATCCGCGCCCACGGCATCTGGCTGTGGGCCCGCCGGCTCCCCGTCCGGCCACGCCCCCACCACCACCAGGAAGGTGTGTCCCCCCGATGACACTCAGCCCTGCCCGCCCCACGGCCGACACGTGGCCGGGGCTCCACGAGCTCCCGGGCGGCCTCCGCAACGCGATCGCCTCCCCGATCGCGCGCCGGCTGTTCCGCGCGGCCGTCACCCGGCTCGACGTGACCGTCGAGATCACCACCGGTCCGGGTCGCCGCGAGCTGCTCGGGCGTGGCGGACCGGTGATGCGGATCCACCGCCCCGAGGAGTTCTACGCCCGGATCGGCCGCGACGGCCTGATCGGCTTCGGCGAGGCGTACCTGACCGGGGCCTGGGACACCGACCAGCCCGGCGACCTCGGCGACTTCCTCACGGTGCTCGCCGCCGAGATGGCCACCCTGGTCCCGCCCCGGCTGCAGCGCGCCCGGGCCTTCGTGGTGGCCAAGCGCCCCCACTTCCACCGGCCCGACGAGACCCGGTCGCGCGACCTGATCGCGCACCACTACGACCTCTCCAACGACCTGTTCCGCCAGTTCCTCGACCCGACGCTGAGCTACTCCTCGGCGCTCTTCGAGCCGGACCCCACCGGCGCGCCGAACCTGCCGGCCGCCCCCGCGCAGGCCGACCTGGAGGCCGCGCAGCTGCGCAAGATCGAGCGGCTGCTCGACGACGCCGGCGTCGGCGAGGGCTCCCGGGTGCTCGAGATCGGCACCGGCTGGGGGGAGCTCGCGATCCGCGCCGCTCGCCGCGGCGCCCACGTCCACTCTGTGACGCTCTCCGTCGAACAGCTCGAGCTGGCCCGCGAGCGGGTCGCCGCCGCCGGGATGTCCGAGCGGGTCGACATCGAGATCTGCGACTACCGCGCCATCGCGACCCAGCACCCCGGCCGGCAGTACGACGCCGTGGTCTCGGTCGAGATGATCGAGGCCGTCGGCGCGGAGTACTGGACGTCGTACTTCTCGACCATCGACGAGGTGCTCGCGCCCGGCGGCAAGGTCGGCATCCAGGCGATCACCATGCCGCACGACCGGATGCTCGCGACCCGCGGCGGGTTCACCTGGATCAACAAGTACATCTTCCCCGGGGGCTTCCTGCCGTCGGTCGAGGTGATCGACCAGGTGACCCGCGACCACACGACGCTGCGGGTCAGCGGCGACCTCGCCTTCGGCCAGCACTACGCCGAGACGCTGCGGCAGTGGGACGTACGGTTCCTGCAGGCGCGCGACGAGGTGCTCGCGCTCGGCTTCGACGAGATCTTCGTCCGGATGTGGCACTTCTACCTCGAGTACTCCCGGGCCGGCTTCGCGTCGGGCTACATCGACGTCCACCAGCTCGTCCTCGACCGACCGCAGGAGCGACCGTGACCGTGACCGAGAGCCGGACCACCGGTTCCACGACCGGGCCGGGCGTGGCGGGACGGCTCGCGCAGGCGCTGCGCCCGTTCGTCGGCGGCGAGCTGCCGGTCCGGCTGCGGGCGTGGGACGGCTCGGTCGCCGGGCCCGCGGACGCGCCGGAGGTCGAGCTGCGCTCCCCCGACGCGATCCGCCGGATGCTCTGGCACCCGGGCGAGCTCGGGGCCGCGCAGGCGTACGTCACCGGCGAGCTCGAGGTCCACGGCGACCTCGCGGCCGCGCTCACCCACGCCTTCTCGGTGTCGCGCGAGCGCGGGCTCTCCGGCCGGCCGACCCCCGCCGCGCTGCTGGGAGCGGTCCGGGCGGCGGCGGACCTCAAGGTGCTCGGGCGGCCCCCGGCTCCCCCGGCGTCGCAGGCCAGGATCCGCGGCCGGCTCCACTCGGCGCTGCGCGACCGGCGCGCGATCAGCCACCACTACGACCTCTCCAACGACTTCTACGCCCAGCTGCTGGACCCGGCGATGGCGTACTCGTGCGGCTACTGGACCGAGCCCGGCTCCGACTCGTACGGCGTGGCCGAGGCGCAGCGCGACAAGCTCGACCTGGTCTGCCGCAAGCTCGGCCTCGAGCCGGGGACGCGGATGCTCGACGTCGGCTGCGGCTGGGGCTCGCTCTCGCTCCACGCGGCCGAGCACTTCGGCGCGCAGGTCACCGGTGTCACGATCGCCGCCGAGCAGAAGCGCTACATCGACTCACAGGTGGCGGAGCGCGGGACTCGAGGACAAGGTCGAGATCCGGCTGCAGGACTACCGCGAGGTGCCCGAGCGCGACCACTACGACGCCGTCGGGTCGCTCGAGATGGGGGAGCACGTCGGCGAGGGCAACTACCCGACGTACGTCGAGGTGCTGCGCCGCGCGGTGCGGCCCGGCGGCCGGGTGCTGGTCCAGCAGATGTCGCGCACCGGGAGGTGGCCGGGCGGCGGCCCGTTCATCGAGAGCTTCATCGCCCCTGACATGCACATGCGACCGGTCGGCGAGACGGTCGCCCACCTCGAGCGCGGGGGCCTCGAGGTCCGCGACGTCCACGCGATGCGCGAGCACTACGTCTGGACGGTGCAGGCGTGGCTGGACAGCTTCGAGGCACACCTGCCGACGCTGGTCGAGATGATGGGCGAGGAGGTGACCCGGGTGTGGCGGCTCTACCTGGTGGGGGGCATGCTGTCGTTCCGTGACGGACGCATGGGAGTCGACCAGGTGCTCAGCGTGAGGCCCGGGGCCGAGCACTCGCTGCCAGCCGTCCGCACCTGGTGAGCGACCTGCTGGTCGTCACCGGCACGTCGCTGGCAGTGGCCGTGGCAGCGATGGTCGTCACGGCGCTGGTCGCCCGGAGGATCGGCCGGGTCAACGTCGTCGACGTCACCTGGGGTCTCGCCCTGGTGACCGTCGCCGTCGCCTGCGCGCTGATCTCGCCGACCGGGGTCACCTGGCTGCTGGTCGCGATGGTCGCCGTCTGGGGGCTGCGGCTCTCCTGGCACATCCTGGTCCGCTCGCGCGGCGAGGGCGAGGACCCCCGGTACGCGGCGATGCTCGGCGACGGCGGCTTCGCGGCCGCGGTACGCCGGGTCTTCGTGGTGCAGGGCGCGGCGGTGTGGCTGGTGTCGCTGCCGCTCCAGGCGGCCGCCGTCACGAGCACGGCCTGGCCGTGGGCGGTCGGCCTCGGGCTGCTCGTCTGGGCGGTCGGGCTGCTCTTCGAGGTGGTCGGCGACCGGCAGCTGGCGGCGTACCGCTCCCGGCCCCGCGACCAGCGTCCGCCGGTGCTCGACACCGGCCTCTGGGGCTGGACCCGGCACCCCAACTACTTCGGCGACGCCTGCATCTGGTGGGGCATCTGGCTGGCCGGCGCGGTCTCCGGCGGGCTGGCTGGCGGCGCTGCTCACCGTCGTCGCGCCGGCGATGATGACCCACTTCCTGCGCAACGTCACCGGCGCCAAGCTGCTCGAGCGGACCATGTCGGCGCGGCCCGGCTGGGACGAGTACGCCGCGCGTACGCCGCTGTTCGTCCCCCGGCCGCCGCGACGCACCGGCTAGCGGTCCCGCCGCACCTGCTCGATCTCGTGGGTGTCGCCGTCACGGCCGTCGAAGCGCACGGTGACCGTCTCGAAGCCCTTGTGGCGCTGCGACTGGGCGTACATCGCGTACGCCCGGCGGTCGGCGTCGGTGAGGTCCACCGCGTCGGTGAACGGCGTGAGCAGCGCCCGCGGCCACAGGCTGCGCACGAGCACGACGTTCACCTCGATGCCGAGCACGCCGATGATCGAGGCGAAGAAGATCAGGCCGACCAGCCCGAGCACCAGCCCGAAGGTCTGGTTGAGGGAGCTGGTCTGGCCGAGCACGTGCTCGGTGTACGACGCCCCGACCACCTGCAGCCCCTGCCAGCCGAGCGCCACCACCGCCGCCCCCGGCACGGCGCGGATCCAGGAGTGGGAGCGGGCGGCCGCCAGCCGGAACAGCGACGTCAGCACGGCGGTCACCAGCAGCACGGTCCCCAGCGCGATGGCCAGCCGGATCGTGGCGTTGACGCCCGGGCCGAACACCTCCGTGGTGCTGCCGAGCGCGGAGAGGACCGAGATCGCCAGCACCGACAGCCCCGCGACGACCAGGAGCAGCAGGCTCTTGAGCCGCATCAGGACCGGGTTGGGGCGGCTGTTGCGGGGCACCGCCCAGGCGGTGTTCATGACGTGCTGGATCGCCTGCCCCAGCCCGAGGGCACCGTACGTCGCAGCCAGCGCACCGACGACGACCGCGGTGACGGAGCCGGTCAGTCCCTCGGGGCGGCCGAGCTGGTCGCCGATGATCGGGAACTGGGCGAGGGCCGAGTTGAGCGCCGCCTCCTGCAGGTCGGGGTTGCCCTGCAGGACGAAGCCGAAGATCGACGAGGCCAGCAGCAGCAGCGGGAAGATCGCCACGAAGGCGTAGAACGTGAGCGCCGCGGCGAGCAGGTTGCCCTGGTCGTCGAAGAACTTGTAGACCGCGGCGATCGGGAACCCCAGGACCCGGTGCTTCCGCTGGATGCGGTCCGCCCGGGAGATGCCCATGGCGTCAAGTCTGCCCGCTCCGCGCCGCGACGTCCGTGCGCGGCACCGTCGTAGGGTCGAGGAGTCCGACGTCGACGTACGAGGAGGAACGATGAGCGAGCACTCCGTGGACGACCCGATCGGCACCGAGGGCTCCGCCGGCGAGCACCTCGCCGACGAGACGGTGACCTCCGAGGAGACCGGCACCCGCTACCGGCCCGACGGCACCCCCGCAGCGACTCCCGAGGACGAGGAGCGGCTGCTCGAGGAGGAAGAGGAGGAGGGCTGACCGGCCGGGGATAGCCTGCGCGCGTGGAGCTCAGCGCGCGGGAGGACCTCAACCGGCGGATGCTGCGCGCCCGCGACGAGATGGACCGGAGGTACGCCGAGCCGCTCGACGTCCCCTCGCTCGCCGCGCTCACCCACCTCTCCACCTCGCGGTTCGGCAAGGTGTTCCGCGACGTGTTCGGCGAGACCCCGCACCGCTACCTGCAGCGGCGGCGGGTGGAGCGGGCGATGGCGCTGCTGCGGCAGACCGACCGGCCGGTCACGCAGGTGGCGTGGGACGTGGGGTTCGGCAGCCTCGGAACGTTCAGCCGTACGTTCTCGGCCGTGGTGGGCTGCTCGCCGAGCGAGTTCCGCGAGCAGGCCGAGGTCGTGCACGTGCCGAGCTGCTTCGTGGCCGCGTGGACCCGGCCGCGGGAGTCGGCGCCGCGCGTGGGCGCCGTCGACCGGCCGGCCGAGGACGACGGTTTCGGAGAAGCCACCGGGCCGGGGTCCTGACTAGCGTCGTTCCCATGACCACCACACACGTCTCCTCACTCCGGATCACCGCCGTCAAGGTCCTCGACCAGGACGAGGCGATCGACTTCTACTGCGGCAAGCTCGGCTTCGAGGTCCGCGACGACGCCGACCTCGGCTTCATGCGCTGGCTCACGATCGGCCTGCCCGGCCAGGAGCACCCGCAGCTCCTGCTCGAGCTGCCGGGCGGCCCGCAGCAGGACGCCGACACCGCGGCCCAGCTGCGCGACCTGCTCACCAAGGGCGCCCTCGGCGGCGTCTTCCTCACCAGCGACGACGTGCACGCGACGTACCAGTCGCTGCGGGACGCGGGCGTCGAGATCACCCAGGAGCCGGTCGAGCAGCCGTACGGCACCGACTTCGGGCTCCGCGACCCGTTCGGCAACCACATCCGGATCAGCCAGCTCAACGGCGCCACCGACCAGGAGATCGAACGCGCCTACCAGGAGCAGGCGAACAGCAGCTCCTGACCACCACCCACCCACCTCGACCGTCCGGCCTCAGGCCGGGCGGTCGACCTGCTGCGCGAGGTGGGACGGGGCCTGCAGGCAGTAGGACTCGGTGAGCAGCTCGCCGAGCTCCTCCCAGTCGGTGTCGTCGTCGAGCAGCATCCCGACGACGTTGCGACCCCAGCCGGCCCGGAAGTAGGGCGCACCGAGGTGCTCGAAGGCCATCACCTCGTCGAGCTCGGCGCGGAACGTGATGCGGAACAGCTGGTCCTCGCCGCCGAACACGTGGCAGATCGTCGCCGGGCCGACCCGCCACCGCTGGCCGACCCACGCGTCGTCGGGGCTGGCCCGCGGCAGCCGGTCCATCACCCGCGCGACGCGGGCGAGCAACGACTCGGGGACCTCGGGGCGTACGGGTCGGGCGGCCACGGTACGACCCTGCCACGGCGGGCCGACACCGTCACTCCTTCCGGGCCTCGTGGCACAGTCGGAGGCATGGACGCCGTGGACGACGCGTTCCGGGCCCACCCGCGGGAGGGGTTCCTGCCCCGGCTCGCCCGGCGCCGCGCCGGCTACGACGGCCCGCTCCAGATCGGCCGGGGCCAGACCAACTCCCAGCCGCGGACGGTCGCCGACATGCTCCGCCTGCTCGACGTACGCCCCGGGCAGCGGGCGCTGGACGTCGGCGCCGGGTCCGGCTGGACCACCGCGCTCCTCGCCCACCTGGTCGGCCCGGCCGGGGAGGTCGTCGGCGTCGAGCTCGAGCCGTCGCTCGTGGCCTTCGGGTCGGCGAACCTGGAGCTCACCGACCAGCCGTGGGCCTCGATCCGGACCGCCGAGCCGGGCGTGCTCGGCTGGCCGGACGGGGCTCCGTACGACCGGGTGCTGGTCTCGGCCGAGCCGGCGGAGCTGCCCGGCGAGCTGGTCGCGCAGCTGGCCGACGAGGGTGTGATGGTGATCCCGGTGGCCGGCGAGATGCTGCGGGTGACCAACCCGGGCGCCGCCACCACCCGCCACGGGCGCTACCGCTTCGTGCCGCTGCGCTGACCGTCGCGCAGCGCCTCGACCGACGGGGGCGCCGCCAGGTCGTCGGGGAGCCAGGGCGAGCGGATCGGCTCGCCGTACGTGCGGACGACCGGGAGGAGGCCGGTCCACACGTCGTCGGGGACGACGTCGAGCTCCTCGTCCACGTCGCCCTCGCTGACCTTGAGCAGCCAGTTGTCGTCGGTGATGTCGAGCGCGAGCGCGACCGTGGCGACGACCTCCTTCTTCAGGTGGCCCCGCACCTCGCTCCTCCGGCCGGGGACCAGCGCGTCCGAGAGCCGGTCGAGCGCCGTCACCGCCTCGTCGCCGACCAACCGCACCAGCGAGCCACGCACCACGGCCGAGCGGTAGTTGGCGGAGTGCTCGAAGAGCGAGGTCGCGATCACCAGGGCGTCGATCGCGGTCACGGCGATCACCGCCTCGGCGCCGGCCGCCACCTGACGCAGCGCGCCGGCCCCGGTCGAGCCGTGCAGCAGCAGCCGGTCGCCGTCGCGGGCGTAGAACATCGGCACCGCCCACGGCCGGCCGTCGGTCGTCACGGTCGCCAGCGTCGCGACGAGCTCGCCGTCGAGCAGCCGGTCGAGCTCGGCGCGGTCCGAGCGGCGCTTCTCCTTGATGCGGGTCAGGTCGTCCAGGGTCACGGGGACGATGCTGCCACCTGAGGTCGGTAGTCCGCCGCCGGATGCGCCACCCGTCGCCCGCCGGAGGCGCTTCGGGCGGCGGACTATCTCTCAGTACGACTTGGGCAGGCCCAGGGAGTGCATCGAGACGAAGTTGAGGATCATCTCGCGGCTGACCGGGGCGATCCGGCCGGCCCGGGTGGCGACCAGCAGGCCGGCCATGCCGTACTCCTGGGTGATGCCGTTGCCACCGTGGGTCTGCACCGCACGGTCGACGGTGTCGCAGGCGGCCTCGGCCGCGGCGTACTTGGCCATGTTGGCGGCCTCGCCCGCAGCTGCTTCACGGGATGGGTCGTCCCCGGCCATGTCGTACAGGGCCGCGGCCTTCTGCGTCATCAGCCGCGCCATCTCGATCTCGATGTGCGACTGCGCCAGCGGGTGGGCGATGGCCTGGTGCGAGCCGATCGGTCCCTCGAAGACCTCCCGCTCCTTCGCGTACTGCACCGCCCGGCCGAGCGCGTAGCGCGCCAGACCGGTCGAGAACGACGCCGCCATGATCCGCTCCGGGTTGAGCCCGGCGAACAGCTGCACGAGACCACCATCCTCGTCGCCGACGACCGCGTCCGCGCCCAGTCGTACGTCGTCGAGGAACACCGTGAACTGCAGCTCCGGGCTCACGATCTCCATCGGGATCGGCTGCGCCTCGAAGCCGGCCACGTCGGTCGGGACGACGAACAGCACCGGCTTCACCTTCCCGGTCCGCGCGTCCTCGGCGCGCGCGACGACGAGCACGTGGTCGGCCTCGTCGACGCCGGAGATGTAGATCTTGCGGCCGGTGAGCACCCACTCGTCACCGTCGCGCCGGGCGGTCGTGGTGATGTTGTGGGTGTTGGTGCCGGCGTCCGGCTCGGTGATCGCGAACGCCATCGTGCCGGTGCCGTCGCAGATCCCCGGCAGCCAGCGCTGCTTCTGCTCCTCGGTGCCGTAGCGGCTGATGATGGTGCCGCAGATCGCCGGGCTCACGACCATCAGCAGCAGTGGGCAGCCCTGCGCGGCGAGCTCCTCGCACACCGCCGCGATGTCGCCGATCCCGCCGCCACCCCCGCCGTGCTCCTCGGGGATGTTGATGCCGAGGTAGCCGTTCTTGCCGATCTCCAGCCACAGGTCGGTGGTCTTGCCGCCCGACCGCGCCTTCTCGGTGAACCACTCGCGACCGTACTTCGACGCCAGCCTCGCCACCGCCTTGCGCAGCTCCTGTCGCTCCTCGGTCTCGCTGAACGTCGTCATGCTTCCTCCACTGCATCCACGGCTGCCAGGACTCCCAACACGTGGCCGGCGGCGACCTGCGCGCCCGGCCGTACGTCGATCTCGGTGACCGTGCCGGCGTGCGGCGCGGTCACGGTGTGCTGCATCTTCATGGCCTCGAGGACCAGGACCGGCTGACCCGCCTCGACCTGCTCCCCCGGCTCGACCACGACCCGGACCACGGTGCCGGGCATCGGCGCGAGCAGGCTGCCGCTCGCCACGGCGTCGGCCGGGTCGGCGAACCGCGGCACCCTCCCGAGCCGCACGTGGCCGTCCGGCCCGTCGACGTCGACCGCGTGCTCGCCCACGACCACGTCGTACGCCGCGGCGACGCCGTCCTCGGCCAGCACGACCCGGGTCGGACCCGCCTCCAGCACGTCGATCCCGTCGACGACGTAGCCGTCGCGGGTGCCGAACCACTCCACCGTGGTCGAACCCGTCGGGAGCTCGAACCCGGTCCGGTGCGGCTGGCTGGGGACGTTGCGCCAGCCGACCGGGATGCCGCGCTGGACCGTGCGCGCGACCCGGTCGGTCTCGGCGAGCGCGAGTGCGCCGGCCACCGCGGCGGCCCGTTCCTGTCGGTCGAACGTTCGCCCCACCGGCTGGTGGGCGAACGTTCGCCCATCCAGGAAGTCCGTGGTCATCTCCCCGGCCAGGAACGACTCGTCGCGCAGGATCGCGACCAGCTGGTCGCGATTCGTACGGACGCCGTGGATCCGGGCGCGCGCCAGCACCCCGGCCAGCTGCCGGGCGGCCTGCTCGCGGGTCGCCGCGTGGCAGACCACCTTGGCGAGCATGGCGTCGTAGTGCGTGGACACCTCGCAGCCCGCCGCGAACCCGGCGTCGACGCGGACCCCCGGCTCGAGCGGGATGTCGAACGCCGTGAGCACCCCGCTCTGCGGCTGGTGGTCGGTGGCCGGGTCCTCGGCGTAGAGCCTCACCTCGATCGCGTGCCCGGCAGCCGGAGGTTGAGGTGCGAGCGCAGCAAGCCTCGAAACCCCGGAACCGTCGTCGTCGCCCTCCGCGACCTGGAGCTGCAGCGCGACCAGGTCCACGCCGTGCACCAGCTCGGTCACGGGGTGCTCGACCTGGAGCCGGGTGTTCATCTCCAGGAAGAAGAACCGGTCGGCCGCAGGGTCGTAGAGGAACTCCACCGTGCCCGCGCCACGGTAGGAGATCGCCCGGGCGGCGGCGGCAGCCGCCTCGGCCAGCGCGGCCCGCGTCGGCTCCGGGAGCGCGGGGGCGGGGCTCTCCTCGACGACCTTCTGGTGGCGCCGCTGGACCGAGCAGTCACGCTCGCCGAGGCCGAGGACGCCGCCCCGGCCGTCGCCGACGACCTGGACCTCGACGTGGCGACCCTGCTCGACGTACGGCTCGACGAAGACGGTGCCGTCGCCGAACGCGCTCGCGGCCTCGGCCCGCGCGGCCTCGATCTCGGCGTCGAGAGCGGCGAGGTCGCGCACGATCCGCATGCCGCGCCCACCGCCGCCGGCGGACGCCTTGACGATCAGCGGCAGGTCCGCCTCGGTCGGGGTCCCCGGCGCCTCGAGGACGGGGACCCCGGCCTCGCGCATGATCCGCTTCGCCTCGATCTTGGACCCCATCGCCTCGATCGACTCCGGCGTCGGACCGATCCAGGTGAGGCCCGCGGCCTCGACCGCGCGGGCGAAGCCGGCGTTCTCGGACAGGAAGCCGTAGCCGGGGTGGACCGCGTCCGCGCCCGCGCGCCTCGCGGCGTCGAGGAGGGCGTCGGCGTCGAGATAGGTCTCGGCGGGCGCGTTGCCGGGCAGCCGGACGGCGACGTCGGCCTCCCGCACGTACGGAAGCCCCGCGTCGGCGTCGGAGTGGACGGCGACGGTCCCGATGCCGAGCGCGCGGCAGGTGCGGAACACCCGGCTCGCGATCTCGGCCCGGTTGGCGACGAGGACCCTCGTGATCATGGCCGGAACACCCCGAACCGCTCGGTGCCGGCGTACGGCTTGGTGGCGATGACGGACAGGCAGATGCCGAGCACGGTGCGGGTGTCCCGGGGGTCGATGACGCCGTCGTCGTAGAGCATCCCCGAGAGGGCGAACGGCAGCGACGCCTCCTCGACCATCTGCTCGACGTAGGCGCGCATCCCGGCGTCACCCTCCTCGTCGTAGGGCTGGCCCTTCGCCTCCGCCGCGGCCCTGGCGACGATCGACAGCACGCCGGCGAGCTGCTGCGGCCCCATCACCGCCGACTTCGCGGAGGGCCAGGTGAAGAGGAAGCGCGGGTCGTACGCGCGGCCGTTCATGCCGTAGTTGCCGGCGCCGTACGACGCCCCCATGATCACGCTGAGGTGGGGCACGGTCGAGTTGGAGACCGCGTTGATCATCATCGCGCCGTGCTTGATGATCCCGCCCTGCTCGTACTCCGCGCCGACCATGTAGCCGGTCGTGTTGTGGAGGAACAGCAGCGGGGTGTCGACCTGGTTGGCGAGCTGGATGAACTGGGTCGCCTTCTGCGCCTCCTCGCTGAACAGCACCCCCTGCGCGTTGGCCAGGATGCCGACCGGGTGGCCGTGGATCCGGGCCCAGCCGGTGACCAGCGAGGAGCCGTACAGCGGCTTGAACTCGTCGAAGGCGCACCCGTTGCCGGGACCGACCCCGTCGACGACCCGGGCGATCACCTCACGCGGGTCGAACGGCTCCTTGAGGTCGGCCGGCACCAGGTCGAGCAGCCCGTCGGGGTCGGCGTCGGGCTCCGCGTACGGGCCGGGCTCGGGTCCCGCCTTCCTCCAGTTGAGCCGGGCGACGATGCGGCGGCCGATCCGGAGCGCGTCGTGCTCGTCCTCGGCGAGGTAGTCGGCGAGGCCCGAGGTGCGGGCGTGCATCTCGGCGCCGCCGAGCGACTCGTCGTCGGACTCCTCGCCGGTCGCCATCTTCACCAGCGGCGGCCCGCCCAGGAACACCTTGGCCTGCTGCTTCACCATCACCGTGTAGTCGCTCATGCCGGGGACGTACGCCCCACCGGCCGTGGAGTTGCCGAAGACCAGCGCGATCGTGGGCTCCTTGCGGGCGCTGGCGCGGGTGATGTCGCGGAACAGCCGGCCCCCGGGGATGAAGATCTCCTTCTGGGTCGGCAGGTCGGCGCCGCCGGACTCGACGAGCGCGACCGTCGGGAGCCCGTTCTCCTCGGCGACCTGGCTGGCCCGGAAGATCTTGCGGACCGTCCACGGGTTGCTGGCCCCGCCCTTCACCGTCGGGTCGTTGGCGGTGATCATGCACTCGACGCCCTCGATCACCCCGATGCCGGTGACGACGCTGGCGCCCACGGCGAAGTCGCTGCCCCACCCGGCCAGCGGCGACAGCTCGAGGAACGCCGAGCCGGGGTCGACGAGCAGCTCGATCCGCTCGCGCGGCAGCAGCTTGCCCCGCGCGTGGTGGCGGTCGACGTACTTCTCACCGCCGCCGGCCACCGCCTTCGCGTGCTCGGCGTCGAGCGCCTCGAGCTTCTCCAGCATCGCCGCCCGGTGGGTCATCCCTCGACCACCGCCCGCATCCGCTCCAGGGTGGTCCGCATGCCGTTCTCGTTGGTGCGGCCGCGCAGGTGGCCGAGCACCAGCCAGTAGAACCGCATCACGACGTTCGGCTCCAGCCGGAAGTACTCCGTGACCAGGGTGCCGTCGCCGTCAGGCGCCAGCCGGTAGCCCCAGTTGTTGGCGGTGACCGAGTCGCTGCCGACCGCCCACTCGAACTGCCGCTCCGGCTCGCACACGGTGACCGTGCAGAGCGTCCAGTACGTCGGGCCGACGCCGTTGCGCTTGACGTGACCCTTGAACTGCGCGCCCTCCGCGGGGCCGGTGGCGCCGCGGATCCAGCGCGCCTCGAACGTCTCGGGCGAGAACTCGCCGATCCGGGTCACGTCGGAGACCAGGTCCCAGACGACCGACGGCGGCGCGGCCATCCGTACCGACACCTCGCCCGTCAGCGGCCTCAGGATGAATCCCAGGGGTGGCAGCATCACGCGTATCCCATCAGTCGTGCGGTCAGGTCGGTCAGCACCTCGGTCGCCCCGCCGCCGATCGGGAGGATCCGGGCGTCGCGGTAGTGCCGCTCCACCTCGGTGCCGGTGAGGTAGCCGGTGCCGCCGTGGAGCTGCACCGCGCGGTCGCAGACGTGGGCGGCCGCCTCGACGGCCGTCTGCTTCGCCAGGCACGCCTCGGCGACGACCTCCTCGCCGGCGACGTGCCGGCGGGCCACCTCGCGGGTGTAGGTCCGCGCGACCTCGACCTGCCGGCGCATCTCGACCAGCGCGTGGCGCACCACCTGGTTGGCCACCAGCGGCTTGCCGAACGTCTCCCGCTCGCGGCAGTACGCCGCCGTCAGCTCGAGGCTGCGGGCGGCGATGCCGTACCCGTGCACCGCGAGCGCGATCCGCTCGACGACGAACTGGTCGGCGATCTGGGCGAAGCCGGAGCCTTCCGGGCCGACCAGGTTGCCGGCCGGGACCCGGCAGCCGGCGAACCCCAGCTCGGCGGTGTCGGAGCAGTGCCAGCCCATCTTCGGCAGCGCCCGGTCGACGGTGAGCCCGGGCGTGCCCTTCTCGACGACCAGCAGCGAGACGCCCGCGTGACCCGGTCCGCCGGTGCGGACCGCGGTGGTGACGAAGTCGGCGCGGACGCCGCTGGTGATCAAGGTCTTGGTGCCGTCGACGACGTAGGCGTCCCCGTCGCGCCTGGCCGTGGTCCTGATCCCGGCGACGTCGGAGCCGCCTCCCGGTTCGGTGATCGCGAGGCTGCCGATCAGCTCGCCGGCGAGGGTGGGTCGTACGAACCGGTCGACCAGGTCGGCGTTGCCGGACGCGGCGATGTGGGGCAGCGCGATGCCGCCGGTGAACAGCGCGGCCATCAGCCCGCTGGACGCCCCGGCCTCGAAGCAGCCCTCCATCAGCGCCACGCTGTCCAGCAGGTCGCCGCCCTGCCCGCCGACCTCCTCGGGGAAGGAGACGCCGAGCAGCCCCTGCTTCGCCGCCGTCCGGTGCAGCTCGCGCGGCACCTCGCCGGCCGCCTCCCACTCCTCGAGGTGGGGCAGCACCTCGCGGCGTACGAGCTCGGCTGCGGTCTGCTTCAGCGCGTCACGGTGGTCGGCGCCCGTCACAGCAGCCCCTCCTCGATCGACACCAGCCGCGACCGGACCCACTCGCCGAGCCCCTTGGCCTGCGGGTCGAAGCGGGTGGAGGCGGCGACGCCGCGGCCGAGCAGGCCGTGGAGGACGACGTTGACGCCGCCCAGGTTGGGCAGGAGGAACACCTCGACCTCGAGGTCGGCCGCCTCGGGCACCAGCTCGCGCACCTTCTTCGGGGTGATCAGCTTCGAGAGCCACTCGACCCGCGCCGGGCGTCGTGCGGGGTCGGCGTGGGTGACCCAGAGGCCGAGGTTGGCGTCGCCGCCCTTGTCGCCGGAGCGGGCGTGGACGAAGGTGCCGAGCGGCATCCGGCGGGTCAGGGTGTCGGTGGGGTGGGGGTACGGCGACGGCCGGGTGCCGGTCCGGTCCTCGCCGGGGTGGGCGGCGGTCGGCGGGTCGGCGACCACCTCGCGACGGCCGTCGGCGTGGACGACGGTGTGGGAGACCGCGTCGCGGTCGACGTACTCCGCGCGACAGATCCCGTACGGCGTCGGCGGACCGGGCGGCGCGGTGAGCGTGAAGCCGGGGTAGGACGCCAGCGCCAGCTCCACCGCCGCCGCGGTGAAGGCCCGCCCCACCACCTCCGCGGACGGGTCCTGGACGGTGCACCGCAGCAGCGTCGAGCCACTCTCCTCCGTGGCGGCGTCGGGCGGCGGGGCGACCACCGGCGACCAGACCACCGTCTGCGGGACCGGGTCCAGCACCAGCTGGTCGCGCACCCACGCCGCCTTCGCCTCGACGTCGAGACCGGTGAGCACGAGCTCGACGGAGTTGCGGTGGCCCCCGAGCTCGTTGACGCACACCTTCAGCTGCTCCGGCGGCGCCAGTCCCCGGACCCCGCGGATCGCGACCCGGTCCGGTCCGGCCTGGGCGAGCTCGATCGTGGCCAGGTCGACGGTGACGTCCGGGCCCAGGTAGCGGGTCGACTGGATCTCGTAGAGCAGCTGGGCGGTGACGGTGTCGACGGTGACCGCGCCGCCGGTGCCGTCGTGCTTGGTCACCACGCACGAGCCGTCGGCGGCGACCTCGGCCAGCGGGAAGCCGAGCGGCCGCGACCGCGCGGCCTCGGGCAGGGTGGTGAAGCCGGAGAAGTTGCCGCCGGTCGCCTGGGTGCCGCACTCGAGCACGTGGCCCGCGACCACGGCGCCGGCCAGGGCGTCGTGGTCGTCGACCGCCCAGCCGTGGTGGGCGACCGCAGGTCCGACCACGAGCGAGGCGTCGGTGACCCGGCCGGTGACGACGACGTCGGCGCCGGCCGCGAGGGCAGCAGCGATGCCGAACCCGCCGAGGTAGGCGTTGGCGGTCAGCGCGCCCTCGAAGGAGAGGGCGCGGAGGTCGTCGCCCTCGACGTGGGCGACGGCCGGGTCCAGCCCGAGCCCGCGGGCGACCTCGCGCAGCCGGTCGGCCAGCCCGGCCGGGTTCAGCCCGCCGGCGTTGGCGACGATCCGGGTGCCGCGCTCCAGCGCGAGGCCGAGGCAGTCCTCGGCCTGCCGTACGAAGGACCGGGCGTAGCCCAGCGAGGCGTCCTTCATCGCGTCCCTGCCGAGGATCAGCATCGTGAGCTCGGCGAGGTAGTCGCCGGTCAGGACGTCGAGCCGACCACCCTCCAGCATCTCGCGCATCGCGGAGAGCCGGTCGCCGTAGAAGCCGGAGCAGTTGCCGACCCGGAGCGGTCCCGTCGTCGGCCCGCTCATCGCGGCGCCCTCCCCTCACCGGGCGGGCCGGCGAAGCACTGCGCGATCTCCAGCCAGGCGTTGGCGTCGCGTCCCTGCGCCACCAGGTCGGTGTCGCTGCGGTGGACCCGCTGGGTGACGAGCCGGCAGAAGTCGAGGGCCGAGCCGCGCACCGACTGGGCGGCGTCCTCGTCGCCCCAGGCCCAGAGGTCGCCGCTGGGCGCAGTCAGCTCGACCCGGAACTCGGTGTTCGGCGCCTCGAGACCATGGACGGCGTGGGCGAAGTCGCGGGTCCGTACGCCGAGGTGCGCGACGTGGCGGATCCGGTCGGTCACCTCGGGCTCGACGCCGAGCGCCTCGTGGACGTCGAGCGAGTGTGCCCAGGTCTCCATGAACCGCGCGGTCGCCATCGACGTCGCCGACATCGGCGGGCCGAACCACGGCATCCGCTCGCCGTCGGGGTGGGCGCGCAGTGCACCGGCCAGCGTCGTACGGGCCGAGCGCCAGCGGGCGAGCAGCTCGGCGGGTGGGACGGCTCCGCCCTCGAGCGCGGTCCGGTCGACGTACCCGTCGACGTCACCGAGCATGTCGGTCACCAGCGCGTCCCAGCCCGGCCGGTCGGTCGCCGCGAGCAGTGCCGCCTCGTCGGTCCACGCGAGGTGGGCGACCTGGGTGGCGACGTCCCAGCCCGCGGCGGGCGTGGGCGTACCGAGCTCGTCCGCGGAGAGACCGGACACCAGGGCGTCCAGCCGGTCGCCCTCGGTGCCGAGGTCCGCGAGCACCCGGTCGAGCACGTCGTTCATCGGGCCGCCTCCAGCTCGCGGTCGAGCACCGCGGCCCAGTGGTCGAGGATCCGGTGGCGGCGCCGGGTGTCGTCGCCGAGGGTGTCGGCGAGCCCGAGGCCGCGGACCAGGTCGAGCGTGCCCTGCACCAGCTCGCGAGTGCCGGGTCGCGACTCGTCGACGCCCAGCGCCTCGACGGTCAGCCGGTGCGTCTCGCGGCCGACCCGCTGCTCGAGCGGCGCCACCGCGGCCAGCAGCTGCTCGTCGGTGCGGGCGGCGACCCACAGCTCCAGCGCAGCCGCGAAGACCGACGAGCTGAAGTGGTCGCCGAGCATCCGGACGACGGCTCGGGTCCGTCCGGCACCGCCCGGCAGCCGGCCGACGGCCCGCTCGAGCTCGAGGCCGCGCAGCTCGGTGAGGTGCTCGACGGCGGCGACGACGAGGTCGTTCTTGGTCGGGAAGTGGTGGAGCTGGGCACCCCTCGACACCCCGGCCCGCTCGGACACCAGGGTCGTGGAGGTGCCGGAGAAGCCCCGCTCGACCAGCAGCTCGAGGGTCGCCTCGAGCAGCCGCAACCGCATCGCGCGGGTCCGGTCCGCCTGCGGCACCCGGTTGATCGTCGGCACCCCGTCATCGTCCCGGCCCACAAACAAACAGTCAAGCCTGACTTTTTGTGGCAGGTCAGCGGCGGTGCGCGCCGCCCCCCGTGCCGTCCGCGCCGAGCATCCGCGCGGTCTCGGCGTCGGCGTGGTCGGTCTCGCGCGACAGCTTCGAGGGCCACCAGATCGCACGCCCGACGTCGTACGCCAGCGCCGGCACCAGCAGCGACCGCACGACGAGCGCGTCGAGGAGCACGCCGAAGGCGACGATGAAGCCGATCTGCGCCAGGAACAGGATCGGGACCACCCCGAGGGCGGCGAACGTGGCGGCGAGCACGATGCCCGCCGAGGTGATCACCCCGCCGGTCGCCGAGAGGCCCTTGAGGATGCCGGGGTGGGTGCCCTGCCGGATCGACTCCTCCCGCACCCGCGTCATCAGGAAGATCGAGTAGTCGATCCCGAGCGCGACCAGGAACACGAACCCGATCAGCGAGGTCGACGGGTCGGAGGCGGGGAAGTCGAAGACGTACTCGAACACCAGCGCCGAGATGCCGAGAGTGGCCCCGAACGAGAGCACGTTCGCGATGATCAGCAGCACCGGCGCGACCAGGGCACGCAGCAGCAGCGCGAGCACCACGAAGATCACCAGCAGGATCGCGGGGATCACCTTGGCCCGGTCGCTCCCGGTGACGTCGCGGGTGTCGAGGTTGATCGCGGTGGAGCCGCCGACCAGCACGTCCTCGGAGACCTCGTCGAGGTCCGTACGCAGGTCGCGGACCGTGTCGGTCGCGGCCTGGCTGTCGGCCGGGTCGGCGAGCGTCGCGAAGACGATGGCCTGCCCGTCGACGATCTTCGGCTCGCGCGGGTCGTCCTCCGACGGCAGCGGGAACACGGCCGGCTGGCTGGGCTGCCCGGGCGCGGGGGCCGCGGGCTGGGCGATCCCGGGATGTCCGGCCAGCAGCTCGACGGTGGCGTCGAGGTCCTCCTCGGGCACCACGACCTGGGCCGGCGAGGCGTTGTCGGCCTCGTAGTGGGCGTCGATGACCTCCTGGGCGGTGACCGACTCCACCTCGGTGAGGAACAGCTCGGTCTGCGGCACCTGGTCCTCGTCGAGCTGGGTGACGAAGGCGGCCGACGCGGCGAGGGCGATGAACGTGCTGACCCACACCACGCGGTGCCGGGCCTGCACCAGCCGCGCCAGGCGTCCCCAGAGCCCCTTGGTGTCGGTGTGCTCGGAGCCGTACATCGGACGGAACGGCCAGAACGCCCACCGGCCCAGCAGCACCAGCGCCGCCGGCAGCAGCGTGAGCGAGCTGAGCATCGCCCCGGCGATGCCCATCGCGCCGACCGGGCCGAGGCCGCTGAGCGAGGCCAGGTCGGAGAGCAGCAGGCAGAGCAGCCCGAGGATCACCGTCAGCCCGGAGGCGACGATCGGCTCGAACGCCCCCTTGTACGCGACCCGCATCGCGTCGTACTTCGACTCGTGGTCGCGCAGCTCCTCGCGGAACCGCGACACGATCAGCAGCGAGTAGTCGGTCGCGGCCCCCACCGCGAGGATGAACAGGATCCCCTGCGACTGGCCGTTGAGCGTCAGCACGTCGGCGGCAGCCAGCGCGTAGATCGCCGCCGAGGCGACGCCCAGCGCCAGGACGGCGGAGAACACCACCACGAGCGGCAGGATCGGCGTCCGGTAGACGAGCAGCAGGATCAGCAGCACGACCGAGACGGCCACGACCAGGAGCACGCCGTCGATCGCGCCGAAGGCGTCCACGAAGTCACCGAGCACGCCGGCCTGCCCACCGACGAGCGCGGTGAGGCCGTCGGGAGGGTCGTCGAGCACCGCCCTCATGTCCTCGACCGCCGTGACGATCTCGTCGCCGTCGGTCGTCGCCACCTGGACGACGACCTGGGCGGCCTCACCGTCCTCCGACGGGATCGGCTGCCCCACCCCACCCGGGGCGACGTTGTCGACGTCGGCGAGCTGCTCGGAGAGGTCGGCGATCGACTGCTGGTCCTCGGGCGTCAGACCGCCGCTGCGCTCGAAGATCACGGTGACCGGCAGCGTCTCGTCCTCCTGGAAGCCGACCAGGGTGTCGAGCACCTCGGTCGACTCCGCGCTCTGCGGCAGGAACGCGGCGTTGTCGTTCTCCTGGACCTCCGCGAGCCGGCCGGCGAACGAACCGAGCGGCCCGCCCACGAACAGCCACAGCAGCACGACGAGCAGCGGCCACACCCAGCGACGTCTCCCCATGGGAGGAGTGTGGCGGATCCGCGTGAACGCCGGGTTTCCGGCCCGGTGACCGGTCAGCGCAGCCGCTGATGGATGTCCTGGCTCATCCGGGTGATCGCGAGGTAGAACTCCAGGGTCATCCGGATCAGGCAGAGGTAGAGGAAGATCAGGATCGGCCCGAGCAGCAGCACCGCGACGCCGAAGCCCGCGCTCTGCGAGAAGCCGGCCGCGACCCAGATCAGCCAGCCCAGGCCGAGCGCGACGATCGCCACGATGTAGACCGCCTTGACCAGCATCGGGGTCACGAAGTGCTCGAAGGAGAAGTCGAAGAGCGCTCCGAAGAAGCCGGTACGGCGCGGCTGCCCGCCGCCCGGTCCCGTCGGCTGCTGGCTGTACGGCGGCTGGCCGCCGCCGGGCGGCTGCTCCCCGTACGGCTGGGTGTACTGCGTGTACGGGTCCGGCTGCTGGCCGTAGGGGTCGTGGTCGCCGGGCGGCTGCTGGCTCATGGGCTGCTCCCTCGTCTCGGGGGCACGGCCTCCCCGAGCCCCGTGGCGGCAGGCTAGTCCTGCGGGGCCGGCGGCCGGCCGGCTCGACGGGCGCACCAGACTGGCGCCATGACCACCCTGATCACCGGCGCCTCGTCCGGACTGGGCGCCGAGATGGCCCGCCAGCTCGCCGACCACGGCGAGGACCTCGCGCTGTGCGCTCGTCGTACCGACCGGCTGGAGGAGCTGCGCTCCGAGCTGCTCGCCGCCCACCCCGGGCTGCGCGTCGAGGTCCGCGCGCTCGACGTCGACGACCACGACGCGGTGTTCGAGGTCGTCCGCGACTTCGCGGGCACCCTGGGCCGGCTCGACCGGGTCGTGGTCAACGCCGGTGTCGGCAAGGGCGCCCCGCTCGGCACCGGCGGCTTCTCGGCCAACCGGGCGACGGCGATGACCAACTTCGTCGCCGCGCTCGCGCAGGTGGAGGCGGCGATGGAGGTGTTCCGCGCGCAGGGCGGCGGCCACCTGGTGATGGTGTCGTCGATGTCGGCGATGCGCGGGCTGCCGAAGACGATGACGACGTACGCCGCCACCAAGGCCGGCGCCGCCCACCTGGTCGAGGGGCTGCGCACCGAGCTCCACGGCAGGCCCGGCTACGACTTCACAATCCTCTACCCCGGCTACATCGCCTCGGAGATGAACGCCGGCGTCGCGGCCGCCGAGAACAAGATGATGGTCCCGACCGAGAAGGGGGTCGCGGCGATGGTGGCCGCGATCGAGAAGAAGAGGGGCTCTGCCTGCGTCCCGCCCTTGCCCTGGGCACCGCTCTCCGTCGTGATGAAGCACGCCCCGCTGCCGCTGTTCCGCCGGATGATCTGACGGTGTTCCGGGCTCAACCCATCGTCTTCTGGCCGTCGATCGTCTCGCGGATGATGTCGGCGTGGCCGGCGTGCTGGGCGGTCTCGGCCACCACGTGCAGGAAGACCCGGCGGGCCGAGCGGGTCGCGCCGGGCTCGAACCACGGCGCCTCGGGGAGCGGCCAGGCGTGGTCGAGGTCGGCGGTGGCGACCAGGGCGTCGGTCCGGGCGGCGACCTCGTCGTAGCGCGCGAGGGCGTCGGCGAGCGTCTCGGCGTCCGTGAGCCGGAAGTTGTCCTCCCACGCGGAGTAGTCGCCGTCCTCCGGCGCAGCCATCGCCTGAGGGCCCTCGAGCACGAAGTCGATCCAGCCAGCCTCGGTCGCGGCCACGTGCTTGACCAGCCCGCCGAGGGTGAGCTCGCTGGCGGTGCTGCGGGTGCGCGCCTGCTCCTCGGTGATCCCCTGCACGGTGTGGCGCAGGAACCAGCGGTGGATGCGCAACGCCTCCAGCAGGTCGCGGCGCTCCTGGCTGAGGTCGGCGGTCTCGGTCATCGTGACTCCCTCGTCGTCGGTCGGTGGGACCCACGCTAGGTGCGATTGCGGACACTTCCTGACCGCAGTGGTCAGCGGTAGGTCACCAGGTCTGCGGGCAGGTGCTGGTGCTCGTTGTACGCGACCAGGGTGAGGCCCCGGCGTCCGGAGACGATGCGGGTGACACCGGTGTTCACGGTGGTGGGCAGGAGCCGGGCGTACGTCTCCGGCCCGCCGTCCAGCAGCCGGGTCACCAGCGCGGAGATCGGTCCGCCCGAGGAGGCGACGACGACCGTGCCGGCGGCGGCGACGTCGGCGAGCGCGGCCGTCGCCCGGTCGTGGAAGGCGGCGTACGTCTCGGTGTAGTCGTCGTCGTGCTCGCCGGCGCTCCACCGGCCCATGGCCGACTCGTACCACCGCTGGAAGCCGGCCGCGTCGGACTCGTCGGGCATCGCGTCGATCGTGGCGAACTGCGCGAACTGGTCGAGCTCGTCCCAGCGGCGGTCCTCGCGCAGCGGCGCCGACCAGCCGGCCGCGCCGGCAGCCAGCTCTGCCGTACGCCGCTGCCGCACCAGCGAGCCGTGCACCACCAGGTCGGGCTGCAGGTGCGCGAGCGCGCGGCCGACCACCCGCGCCTGCTCCTCGCCGGTCTCCGACAGCACGTCGTAGTCCTCGGCACCGAAGGACGCCTGGCCGTGCCGGACCACGATGACCTGCCCCATCAGGCGCCGATCACGGCGCGGCAGCGCTGCTCGAGGTGGCCGACGGCCGGGCCGAAGACGGCGTACGCCTCGTTGGTGGTCTGCCGGTGGTCGTAGCGGTACCAGATCTGCTGGGCGATGACCGCGAGCCGGAACAGCCCGAACACCTCGTAGAACCGCCACTGCTCCGGCGTCACGGACCGGCCGGTGCGCTCGCCGTAGTAGTCGACGACCTGGGAGCGGGTCCACATCCCGGGGGCGTTGGAGGGCTGCCGCCGGAACTGCCGGAAGAACTCGTCGTCGTCGTCCTGCACCCAGTAGCCGAGCGCGCCGCCGAGGTCCATCAGCGGGTCGCCGACGGTCGCCATCTCCCAGTCGAGGACGCCCGCGATGCGCACCGGGTCGTCGGGCGAGAGCACGACGTTGTCGAGGCGGAAGTCGTTGTGGATCAGGCAGCTGCCGGAGTCGGCGGGCTGCTCGGCCGCGAGCCAGTCGGTGATGTCGGACCAGTCGCCCATGTCGTCGGTGCGGGCGTTGCCCAGGCGAGTGGTCCAGCCGGACACCTGGCGCCCGACGTACCCGTCGCCCTTGCCGAGCGAGTCCAGCCCGGCGGCGGCGAGGTCCACGGAGTGCAGCTGGACCAGCACGTCCCAGAAGCCGCCGCACAGGGTCGCGGTCTGCTGCTCCCCGAGCGCGACACCGAGCTCGCGGCGCGGGATGGTGCCCTCGACGCGGGTCATGACGTAGAACGGCGCGCCGATCACCGCGTCGTCGTCGCAGTGGGCGACCATCTCCGGCACCAGCGGGAAGACCGGCGCGAGCGCAGCCTGGATCCGGTGCTCGCGGCCCATGTCGTGGGCGCCCTTCGCCTTCACGCCCGACGGCGGTCGCCGCAGGATCAGCGTGGTGCCGGGCCAGTCGAGCCGGTAGGTCAGGTTGGAGGCGCCGCCCGGGAACTGCCGGACGTCCGGGGTCCCGTCGAGCCGGCCGCGCCAGTGGTCGACCGCGTGCCCGCGCAGCCACTCCGCGACCGCCGCGACGTCGAAGGCGTCCTCGTCGCGGACCGGCACCGCCTCGTCCGTCATGCCAGCTCCTGCAGCCGGGCGGCCTGGTGCCGCATCTGGAGGTCGTACGCCGCCCGGTCGCCCTGCTTGAGGTCGTACGCCGCGCGGGCGGCCGGGTCGGGCAGGATCAGCTCGTCGCCGCGGTCGATCCCGGCGAGCACCTCGGCCGCGATGTCGTCGGGTCCGAGCGGCGCGGTCTCGACCAGCCGGCCGATCACCGCGCCCAGGGCGGCGTCCTCGCCCCGCATCCGGTCGACCAGGCCGGTGCGGAAGTAGGACGGGCAGACCACGCTGGCGCGGACGCCGTACGCCGCCAGCTCGTGGCCGGTGGTCTCGGTGAGCGCGACGACGGCGGCCTTGACGGCGTTGTAGCTCGCCATGCCGGCCGGGTGCACCAGGCCGGCGAGCGAGGCGACGTTGACGACGTGGCCCGAGCGCTGCGCCTTGAGCATCGGCACGAAGGCGCGGGTCCCGCGTACGACCCCGAACAGGTTGATGTCGGTGATCCAGCGCCACTCGTCGAGGGAGGCGACGTCGAGCCGGCCGCCGCCGGCGACCCCGGCGTTGTTGACCAGGACGTCGAGCCCGCCCCAGGTCCGTTCGACGTGGTCGACCGCCGCGGCCCAGTCGTCGTCGCTGGTGACGTCGAGGCGGAGGTCGACCCCGGTGATCTCGCCGTCCACGTCGGTCGCCAGCACCTCGTCGCCCCGGGCGCGGAACGCGCTGACGAGCGCCGCGCCGAGCCCTCGTGCGGCGCCGGTGACCAGCACCCGCCTCGGACGCGGCGTGTGCCTGAGAACGGTCTCCGCACCGTCCTCGGGCACACGCGACGTCATCGGTACCGCCCGAGCTCGAGCCGCGCGACCAGGCCGCGGTGGACCTCGTCCGGCCCGTCGGCCAGCCGCAGCGTGCGGGCGTTGACCCAGGCGAACGCGAGCGGGACGTCGTCGGACATCCCGGCGCCGCCGTGCAGCTGGATCGCCATGTCGATGACCTCGAGAGCGGTACGCGGGACCGCGACCTTGATCTGGGAGACCTCGGACATCGCGTTGCGCGGCCCGCCCTCGTCGAGCTTCCACGCCGCGTGCAGCACCAGCAGCCGGGCCTGCTCGATGGCGATCCGGGCCTCGGCGATCCGTTCCCGGTTGCCACCGAGGTCGACCAGCGGCTTGCCGAAGGCGGTGCGGTCGAGCCCGCGCCGGCAGGCCAGCTCCAGCGCGGCCTCGGCGGCGCCGATCAGCCGCATGCAGTGGTGGATCCGGCCGGGACCGAGCCGGCCCTGGGCGATCGCGAACGCCTCGCCGGGACCGGACAGGATGTTCGTCGCCGGCACCCGGACGTCGGTGAACGACACCTCGCCGTGGCCGATCGGCTCGTCGGCGTACCCCATGGTGGTGAGCAGCCGCTCGATCCGTACGCCCGGGGCGTCGCGCGGGACCAGCACCATCGTGTGGCGGTGGTGGCGGTCCGCGTCGGGGGCGGCCCCAGGCGGATGACTGAGCCCCATGAAGACGAAGATCCTGCAGTCGGGGTGACCGACGCCGGTGGACCACCACTTGCGGCCGTTGACCACGACCTCGTCGCCGTCGAGGACGGCGGTGGCCTCCATGTTGGTGGCGTCGGAGCTCGCGACGCCCGGCTCGGTCATGGTGAACGCGGACCGGATCCGGCCGTCGAGCAGCGGCTCGAGCCACTCGTCGCGCTGCGCCTGGGTGCCGTAGCGCAGCAGCACCTCCATGTTGCCGGTGTCGGGTGCGTTGCAGTTGAAGACGAGCGGCGCGAAGGCCGACCGGCCCATCAGCTCGGCGAGCGGGGCGTAGTCGACGTTGGTGAGGCCCTCGCCGCCGTCGGTGCCGAAGCGGGCGGCGTACGCGCCGGCGTGCTCGCGCGGGAGGAACAGGTTCCACAGCCCCTGCTGCCGCGCCTTCGTCTTGAGCTCCTCGATGACCGGCAACGGCGTCCACTGCGTCCCCGCCTCGCGCGCCGCGGCCAGGTCGCGGTGGTAGTCGGCCTCGACGGGCTCGACGTGCTCGGCCATGAATCCCGCCACCCGCTCGCGGAGGTCGGCGGCGCGGGCGGAGGGGGCGAAGTCCATGCGACGACCCTAGTCGGGCACGACGGAGGAGTGCCCGGCGTGGGGAGTCGGGTTGAGCAAGCCCGCGAGTGAGCCCGCGAGGTCGCGACGGCGCGTCGAAACACACGGCGCCTAGACTCGTGCGATGCGTCTCGCGCCGGTCTGCCTGCTGGTCGTCCTGCTCGCCGCGTGCTCCGGAACGTCCGAGGAGCCCGCCGACAGCTCCTCGCCCTCGTCGACGTCCACGGCGGCGTTCAACGAGGCAGCGGTACGCGCCGGGCTCGCCGACGCCTTCGCCGGCACCAACCCGACGCGGCGCGAGATGACGGCGGGCGACTGCTTCGCCGACGAGCTGCTGGCCTCGGCCACGCCCGAGCAGCTGCAGGAGGGCGGGCTGGTCGCCGACGACGGCGGCGCCGTCGAGGGGCTGCCGCCGCTGCCCGACGAGCTGGCCGAGCTGGCGGCGGACGCCACGCTCGCCTGCGTGGACGTGGTCGAGTCGTCGACCCGGGCCATCACCTCGGTGCGCAAGGGCGACCTCGACCCGAAGGTGTACGCCCGGTGCCTGTCCGACGCGGTGCCGCCGGACGCACAGCGGGAGGCGCTGGTGGCGACGATGGCGGGTCGCTACGACGACCCGGCCGTGACCGCGCTCGGCACCGCCCAGGCATCGTGCGCCGCCGAGCAGAACTGACCGCAGACCTCGGCGCAGCGGCCCGACGCAGCCGACCGACGACTCAGGCGGCGACGGTGACGACCACGCGAGCCCGCGTGACCGGGTCGTCCCAGCGGGTGGCGGAGCGGGCGAGCCGTACCGAGGACCAGGTGAGGAACAGGATCGCGACGAAGATCGACGGCACGGGGTTCGGCACCTGCGCCAGGCCGGAGAAGACCAGGCCGGTGAGGGTGGTGCAGACGGCGAGCCGGGAGGAGTACGCGACCATCATCATCGGCGGGGCCGGGGTGGCGCGGGCGCTGCGCAGGTCGACCGGGTAGGGCCGCCGCTCCGACCAGCGCATCGAGGCGCCGACGACCTGCACCGTGACCACCAGCAGGGTGCACACCAGCGCGGTCGCCTCGCCGACCGTCGGGACGCCGGCGCGCAGCGCGGCGATCGCGATCGTGGCGAGCGAGGCCAGCCCGAGGAACTCGGCGAGCACGATGACCCGCGCCCAGAAGACGGTGCCGGGGCCGGCGGGCAGGTTCTCGCGCCACAGCGCACCGCGGGCGTCGAGGCACCACGCGTTGACGCCGAAGAGCAGCGCACCGCCGGACGCGACCAGGCCCGGCAGGATCGTGATCTGCGGCCACGGCAGGTCGCCGAGCAGTGCGACCACGCCGGGGCCGATCGCCAGCACGCCCAGGCCGCGGCGCATCGGGACCGAGCGCCAGACCGAGGCGCGGTCGAGGCGCAGCAGCGCCGACAGGTCCGACCACGGCATCCGGCGCGGGGTGTGCAGGTCGGTCTCCGCCCGCAGCTCGTCGTGCGGCATCAGCCGCGAGGCCAGCGTCACCGGCAGCACGCCGACCACGACGACGAGGGCCAGCACGGCGAGCTCGACACCCACCGTGAGCAGCCAGCGGCCGTCGAAGCCGCCGAGCCCGCCGGCCAGCAGCCACACCGTCGGCACCCGGTCGAGCACCTCGGTCGTACGCCCCGTCAGCTGGACCGCCAGCGCGGCGGCGGCCAGCCCGGTCAGGAACAGCCGGACCGCGGCGACGCCGTGCCGGCGACGGCGGACCATCTCGAAGCTCCAGGCGACCAGCTGGCCGGTCGCGGTCGCGATCGCCAGCCACAGCACCATCACGACCTGCAGGCCGACCAGGTCGACCCGGGGGCCGAGCACGAAGGCGGCGGAGCCGAGCAGCACCCAGGCCTGGATCAGCCAGGCGATGTTGAGCGGCGCCAGCACCAGCGCGCCGAGGTGATCGGTGGCCGGGCTGACGGGGAACGCGACACCGTGCTCGCGGGAGACCAGCTCGCGGCCGCCCCCGGACGCGATCGCCGAGACGACGGCGAGCACCAGCAGCCCGGCCATCGCGGAGGGCAGCACCACGCCGAAGTCCAGCCGCCGGTCACCCTCGGCGGGGACGAACGCCGGGACGGTCGCCGCGGCCACGCTCAGCGCGAGCATCGCCGCGACGGTCCACCAGAGCGCGGCCCGCCGGCGTACCGACGCGGAGCGGAACCACAGCAGGTGGCCGACGTCGCGGACCGGCCGCAGCCAGCGGGCCTCGCGGGTCACGGCCGGGTCAGTCGAGGAGAGCGCGGTAGGCACGCGCCCCCTCCTCCCCCACCATGTCCTCGGCGGTGAGCGTGGCGACCTGTGCGCCGCCGCGCAGCACCAGCACCTCGCCGCAGGCCTCGACGGCCAGCTCGCGCAGGTGGGTGGAGAGCAGGACGCACGCGCCGCGGGCGCGGGCGTCGGCGACCGCCTCGAGCGTCGCCTCGGCACCGACCGGGTCGACGCCGTCGAAGGGCTCGTCGAGCAGCAGCACGTCGGGCTCGTGGAGCGTGGCCAGCACGACCGAGAGCCGCCGGCCCATGCCGTGCGAGAAGCCGCCGGTCACCCGGTGGGCTGCGTCGCCGAGGCCGAACCGCTCGAGCAGGTCGCGGCCGCGCTCCTCCCAGCCGGAGAGGCGGCGCAGCTTCGCGGAGAGCTGGAGGTGCTCCCACGCGGTCGCGCGGGGCACCAGGCCGCCCACGTCGGGGCAGTAGCCGGTGGCGCGCTTCACCGCGATCGGGTCGTGGCGTACGTCGTGCCCGGCGACCAGCGCGGTGCCGGCGGTCGGCGGGACCACGCCGGCAAGGACCCGCATCGTCGTCGACTTGCCGGCCCCGTTGCGACCCAGCAGGCCCGTGGCACGCCCGGCGTACGCCACGAGGTCGACGCCGGCGACGGCCTCGACGTCGCCGAAGCGGACGTGGAGGCTGCGGACGTCGACAGCCGCAGCCGGGGGGTGCTGGGTCATGGGGACGATCCTCCCCCAGATCCGGTGCGGCGTCCGGCGGTTTGCATGAATCCCCGGCTCGCCGGGGGTTCCTGCGCTTCCAAGGCGAAGTTCCGCCTTGGAAGCGCATGTTCTGCCCGGCCCGCGGGACGGGAGGGACTGGCGCGACGGCCGGTCAGGCGGGGAAGGACTCCCCCCGCTCGACCAGCCCGCGGAGGTACGGCGAGGGCCGGAACCGCTCGCCGTAGCGCTCGGCCAGCTCGTCGGCGCGGCGGACGAAGGCGGCCAGCCCGATCTCGGCGGTCCGGTCGTCGGGGTCCTGGTAGCCGGTCATGAACTGCGCCGCGCCGCCGGTCGCGGGCGGGAACCCGATGCCCATGATCGAGCCGATGTTGGCCGCGGCCGCCGACTCGATGACGCCCTCGTCGAAGCACTTCGCGGTCTCGAGCGCCTCGGCGAACAGCATCCGGTCCTGGACGTCCCGCAGCGGGATCTGCTCCGCGTGGGGAGGGAACTCCTCGGCCAGCCCGGCCCAGAGCCCCTGCCGGCGACCGTTCTCGTCGTAGTCGAAGAAGCCGGCGCCCCGGAGCCGCGACGGACGGCCGAGCTCGATCATCCTGCGGATCACCGCGGCCGCCGGGTGCTCCTCGTACGGCGTCCCGTCACGCTCGGCGGCGTCCTGCGCGGCCTTGCCGATCTTGGCCATCAGCTCCATGTTGAGCTCGTCGGAGAGCTGCAGCGTGCCGACCGGGTAGCCCGCCTGCGTCGCCGCCCGCTCCAGCGAGACCGGGTGCACACCCTCGGCGAGCATCGCCAGCCCCTCGTTGACCATGAAGCCGATCACCCGCGAGGTGTAGAAGCCACGGCTGTCGTTGACGACGATCGGGGTCTTCCGGATCTGCTGCACCACGTCGTACGCCTTGGCCAGCGCGACGTCGGAGGTCTCCGCGCCCCGGATGATCTCGACCAGCGGCATCTTGTCGACCGGGCTGAAGAAGTGCAGCCCGATGAAGTCCGCCGGCCGGGCTCCCTCAGAAAGGCCGGCGGCGAGCTCGGTGATCGGCAGCGTCGAGGTGTTGGAGCACAGCAGGGCTCCCTCCACGTACGGAGCCACTTCGGCGAACACCCGGTGCTTGAGCGAGGGGTCCTCGAAGACCGCCTCGATCACCAGGTCGCAGCCGGCGAGGTCGCCCGGGTCGGCAGTGGGGTGGATCCGGTCCAGCAGCTCGGCGGCCTTCTCCTCGGTGAGCCTCCCGCGCTCGACCGCCTTGGCGTTGAGCTTGGCGGAGTACGCCTTGCCCTTCTCGGCGTTCTCGACCGCGACGTCCTTGAGGACGACCTGCATGCCCGCCCGGGCGCAGGAGTACGCGATGCCGGCGCCCATCATCCCGGCGCCGAGGACGCCCACCTTGGTGGCCTTCCACGGCTCGACGCCGGCGGGCCGCAGCGACCCGGCGTTGATCGCCTGCAGGTCGAAGAAGAACGCCTGGATCATGTTCTTGCTGTTCTGGTTCACGATCAGCTTCGTGAGGTAGCGCGACTCGATCCGGCTCGCGGTGTCGAAGTCGACCTGCGCGCCCTCGACGGCGGCCGAGAGGATCGCCTCCTGGGCGGGGTAGTCGGCACCCTTGAGCTGCTTGCGGAGGAGCGCCGGGAACGCCGGCAGGAACTGCGCCAGCGCGGGGGTCTTCGGCGACCCGCCCGGCATCTTGTAGCCCGGCGCGTCCCACGGGTTCTGCGCCGCGTCCGGGTGCGCCGCGATCCACGCCTTGGCAGCCGGGAGCAGCTCGTCGGCGGTCGCGACGACCTCGTCGACCAGGCCCTTGTCGCGGGCGGCCTCGGGCTTGAAGCGCGGCCCCTGCAGCAGCACCTCCATCAGCGCCGGTTGCAGCCCGAGCATCCGGACGGTACGGGTGACGCCGCCACCGCCGGGCAGCAGCCCGAGCGTCGCCTCCGGCAGGCCGATCTCGTAGCGGCCGGCCACGGCGACCCGGTGGTTGGCGGCCAGTGCGATCTCGAGGCCGCCGCCGAGCGCGGCGCCGTTGATCGCGGCGACGACCGGCCTGGGGTACGTCTCGAGCCGGCGCAGGCCGGCCTTGACCCGCTCGCACATCTCGAAGATCTGCGGAGCGTCGGCGGGGGTGGCCTGCGACATCAGGGTCAGGTTGCCGCCGGCGAAGAAGGTCCTCTTGGCGCTGGTGACGACCACGCCGGTGACCTGCTCCACCTCGTCGTGGAGCCGGTCGACGGCGGCGGCCATCGCCTCGACGTACAGCTCGTTCATCGTGTTGGCGCTGGCCGTGGGGTCGTCCATCGTCAGGGTGACGATCCCGTCGTCGTCCCGCTGGTAGCGGACGGCGCTGGTGTCGGTCGGGGCGGCAGTCATCTCAGTCATGTCCTCGTGGGGTGGAGTGCAGGGGTCAGACCAGCTCGACGACCGTGGCGATGCCCATGCCGCCGCCGACGCAGAGCGTGGCGAGGCCGCGGCGCAGGTCGCGCCGCTGGAGCTCGTCGATCAGGGTGCCGAGGATCATCGCGCCGGTGGCGCCGAGCGGGTGGCCCATCGAGATCGCGCCACCGTTGACGTTGGTGACCTCGTGGCTGATGCCCATGTCCTTCATGAACCGCATCGCGACGGCCGCGAACGCCTCGTTCATCTCCCACAGGTCGATGTCGTCGACCTCGAGCCCGGCCTTCGCGAGCGCCTTGCGGGTGGCGGGGGCGGGACCGGTGAGCATGATCGTCGGGTCCGCGCCGGACACGGCCGTGGCGAGGATCCGTGCCCGCGGGGTGAGGCCGAGATCCTGCCCGACCTGCTCGGTGCCGATCGCCATGATCGCGGCGCCGTCGACGATCCCGGAGGAGTTGCCGGCGTGGTGGACGTGGTCGATGGCGGGCACCCAGTGGTACTTCTCCAGCGCGACGTCGTCGAAGCCGGCGTCCGCGCCGATCTGGGCGAAGCTCGGCTTGAGGCCGGCGAGTCCCTCCGGCGTGGTGTCGGGACGGATCAGCTCGTCGTGGTCGAGGACGGTCATCCCGTTGAAGTCCCTGACCGGCACCACCGAGTCCGCGAAGTAGCCGTTGGCCCAGGCCTTGGCGGCCCGGTGGTGCGACTCGGCGGCGTACGCGTCGACGTCGCTGCGGGTCCACCCCTCGAGCGTGGCGATCAGGTCCGCGCCGATGCCCTGGGGGACGAAGCCGGTCGAGAGCGCGGTGGCGGGGTCCATCGCCCAGGCACCGCCGTCGGAGCCCATCGGCACCCGGCTCATCGACTCGACGCCGCCGGCGAGGATCAGGTCCTCGAAGCCGGAGCGGACCCGCATCGCGGCCTGGTTGACCGCCTCCAGGCCGGAGGCGCAGAACCGGTTGAGCTGGACGCCGGCGACCGTCTCCGGATAGCCCGCGGCGAGCGCCGCGGTCTTGGCGATGTCGCCGCCCTGGTCGCCGACCGGCGTCACGACGCCGAGCACGACGTCGTCGACGCGGTGCGGGTCGAGGCCGGGGTTGCGCTCGCGCACCTCGTCGAGCAGGCCCACCACCAGGTCGACGGGCTTGACCTCGTGGAGGGAGCCGGCCGCCTTGCCCTTGCCCCGCGGCGTACGGAGGTGGTCGTACACGAATGCTTCAGCCATGCCCGTTCCTCATCGATCGACGGTTGCTCCAGACGATTGTGACACCGATACTGTCAACGTCGTCAACGTGGCCGTGGTCACTGAGCTGGAGCAAGGGGTGTCCCGAGCGAGATGGACGAGACCGTCGAGTCGCTGCGCGAGCTGCTGACCCTGGACGAGCTGACCAACCGGGTCGGCCTCAGCGTGCGCAACGTGCGCTTCTACACCACCCGCGGCCTGGTGCCGCCGCCGATCCGCCGCGGCCGGTCCGGCTACTACACCCCCGACCACGTGGCCCGGCTCGAGCTGGTGCAGGAGCTGCAGAGCCACGGCTTCACGCTCGCGGCGATCGAGCGGTACGTCTCCCGGATCCCGGACGACGCCTCCCCGGAGGACATCGCGCTGCACCGGACGATGCTGGCACCGTGGCAGGTCGAGGCGCCGGTCGAGATGAGCCGTGCCGAGCTCGACCGCCGCTGCGGTCGCACCCTCACCGACGACGACCGCGACACCCTCGCCGCGCTCGGGATCGCGCTGCGCACCAAGCGCGGCCGCTACCAGGTGGCGGAGTCCCAGCTCTCGGTCGGGCTCGGGCTGCTCGACCTCGGGTTCCCGACGGAGGCCGCGGTCGCGGCCGCCGACATCTACGCCGACCACGGCCGCCAGCTCGCCAAGGAGCTGCACGAGCTGTTCCGCACCATGGTGTGGCCGCTCTACAAGGAGTCCGGCGCCCAGCCCGACCAGCTGCGGGAGGTCGTCGAGCGGCTCAAGCCGCTGTCGATCGCCTCGCTGGTCCAGGCGTACGAGGCCGCCATGGACGAGGCGAAGCGGGAGGGCATCGCGGCCCGGGCCAGCGGACCGCCTCGGCCCCGCTCCTAGCGCCCGTCAACGGCCACGGCGCCGCGACGCCCATGCCCCATGTCCTACCCCGCCCTCGGCACGGTAGTCCCGGGCCGCGGCCGCGGCACCGCCGGTCTAGTCCAGCCGCGCATCTAGGGTGAGAGCCATGACCGAGCCCCGGACCGTCCTCGTGACCGGCGCGACCGGGTTCATCGGCCGCCGGCTGGTGCCCGCCCTCGTCGAGCAGGGCCACGACGTACGCGCGATGACGCGGCGTCCCGACGACTACGCCGGCGTCGGCACGGCGTTCGGCGGCGACGTGTTCGACCCGCCCTCGCTGTCCGAGCCGCTGGCCGGCGCGGACGTCGCGGTCTACCTGGTGCACTCGCTCGACGACGCCGACTTCGAGCAGAAGGACGCGGCGGCCGCGCGGACCTTCGCGCGGGCCGCCGCCGACGCGGGGGTCTCGCAGATCGTCTACCTCGGCGGGCTCGGCGCCGACGACGGCGATCTCTCGCCCCACCTGCGCTCACGGCGCGAGGTCGAGGAGCTGCTCGGCTCGACGGGCGTGCCGGTGACGGCGCTGCGGGCCGGCATCATCGTCGGAGCGGGCGGGATCTCCTGGGAGCTCACCCGGCAGCTGGTCAAGAACCTGCCCGCCATGGTGGTCCCGCGCTGGGTCTCGACGCCCACGCAGCCGATCGCCGTCGACGACGTCATCCGCTATCTCGTGGGCGTGGTCGGCGAGCCGGCGGCCCGCGGCCGGGTCTTCGAGATCGGCGGGCCGGACCGGATGACCTACCTGGAGATGCTGCAGGTGGCGGCCCGGGTCGCCAACGGGCGGCCGGTGCCGATCGTGCCGGTCCCGGTGCTGACGCCGCGGCTGTCGTCGTACTGGCTGGCGCTGGTCACCGACGTCGACGTCACCACCGGCCGCAACCTGATCGACTCGATGGGCACCGAGGTGGTCGTCACCGACCAGAGCATCCGCGAGATCGTGCCGGGCGAGCCGCTGGGCTACGAGGAGTCGGTACGGCGGGCGCTGGAGGAGGGGTAGCCCTCCCGGACGTCGCTAGGAGAACACCAGCGGCAGCGCGAGCAGCATCGCCAGCGACCAGGTGCAGTGGGTCAGGATCGGCGCCAGGATGCCGCCCGAGGCACGACGCTGCAGGCCCGACCACCGTCCCCAGCAGCACGGCCGCGAACGACAGCATCACGTTGCCGGTGGCGAGCGTGGCGAGGGTGTACGCCACGGTGGTGACGAAGACCGGGTGGCGCGTCGTCGCGGCGTACGCCGCCCCGCGGAAGAACAGCTCCTCGGCGACGCCGTTGACCAGCGTGATCAGCGCGAGCAGCGGCAGCGAGCCCTGGTCGGCGAAGTCGAGCACCCGGACGACCTGGCTGCCGAGCCACGGCACCTCGCGCACCACGAGCGCGCCGACCACGAAGATCGCCGCCAGCGCGAGTCCGATCGCGATCGGCGCGACGACCGGCCGGCGCAGCTCGGAGCGGCTGGCGATCCGGCCGAGGTGGATCGGGCCGGACGCGAAGGCGCCGACCGTCCAGACCACCGCCAGGCTCAGCGTGGCGGGGTAGAACAGCGGGTTGCCCGGCTCGATCCGGAGGCTCAGCCCGAGGACCGCGCCGCCGAGGACCACGAACCCGACGGTCACCAGCTGCCGGCGGCGCAGCGCGTCCGGGGTCTGCCAGTGGTCGCGCGGGACCTTCTCCCACAGCGCGTTGCGCAGCCACACCCGCACGACACCGACCTCCTCGGCGGCGAACTCTACGGAGGCGCCGGTGCCGTACGGGCGGGTGGTCGCTACTTCTTGAAGGCGTCCTTGGCGTCCTTGGCGGCGCCCTTCGCCTTGTCGCCGGCCTTCTTGGCCGAGGCCGCGGCCTGGTCGTCCTTGCCCTCGCCCTCGAGGCGTCGGTTGCCGGTCGCCTTGCCGGCGGCCTCCTTGCCCTTGCCCTTGACGTCCTGGCCCTGGTGAGCGGCCTTGTCGTCCATGCCCATGGTCGGATCCTTTCGTCGGTCTCCAACGTCGCACGCCGACCGACCCCCGGCCTCACCCGTTGGGGTCAGGTTCCGGGGGCTCAGGAGTCGGGCTGGTCCGCCCGGTCGGGGGCGGTGCCGGTGGACTTGTCGGGCGCGTCGGCACCCCCCGCGGCCGGCTCGGGCTTCGCGGTCTCCGAGACCTGGCCCTCCTGCTGCTCGCGACGGGCTTCCTCGTCGGGCGCCTGGTGCTCGGGACGGGTGCTGTCGTCGGTGGTCATGCCCCGCCCGTACCCAGGCGGGCGATCCGCACCCGTCGTCGGTCAGCGACGTCCGGTGCTGAAGCCCGACGCGCTGTGGCCGCCGCCGCCCTGCGGCGAGCCGCCACCGGACCGACGCCGGCGGGAGCGGTTTCCGCCGGGCTGGCCCGACGGCTTCTGCTTCGCAGCCTGGCCGGAGCCGGCTCCGCCACCGGAGCGGGCCTGCGACCTGCCGCCGCGGCGGTTGCGGTTGCGACCGCCGCCACCCTTGCGGGCGGCACCCTGCTCCTCGGACGGGCGACCCGCGGCGGGGGCGTAGCCGCCCGGCACCAGCGAGCGCTCGCCGGGGGCGAGCTCGACCAGGATCGGGTGGCCGGGGCCGGGGATCTTGGTGGTGACGGGCTTGATGCCGGCCTGCCGGGCGAGGGTCCGTACGTCACGCACCTGCTCGTCGGTCATCAGCGTGATGACGGTGCCGGCGGCGCCGGCCCGGGCCGTACGGCCGGAGCGGTGCAGGTAGGCCTTGTGCTCGACCGGCGGGTCGGCGTGGACCACGAGCGCCACGTCGTCGACGTGGATGCCGCGGGCGGCGATGTCGGTCGCGACCAGCGTGGAGGCCTTGCCGCTGTGGAAGGCGTCCATGTTGCGGGTACGGGCGTTCTGGCTGAGGTTGCCGTGCAGCTCGACGCTGGGCACACCCTGCTTGTTCAGCTGCCGGGCCAGCGCCTTGGCGCCGTGCTTGGTGCGGGTGAAGACGACGGTACGGCCGGGCGCGCTGGTCAGCTCGACCAGGACCGGGACCCGCTGCTCGCGCTGCAGGTGCAGCACGTGGTGGGCCATGCTCGAGACGGGAGCCTGCACCGAGTCGGCCTCGTGGGTGACCGGCTCGGCGAGGAACCGCTTGACGATGACGTCGATGGCCTTGTCGAGGGTGGCCGAGAACAGCAGCCGCTGGCTGCCGCGCGGGGTGCGGTCGAGCAGCCGGCGGACGGCGGGCAGGAAGCCCAGGTCGGCCATGTGGTCGGCCTCGTCGAGCACGGTGACCTCGATCGCGCCGAGGTCGCAGTGACCCTGGCCGATCAGGTCCTCGAGCCGGCCGGGGCAGGCCAGGACGATGTCGGCGCCCTTGCGGAGGCCGGTGACCTGGGGGTTCTGGCCGACGCCGCCGAAGACCGTCACGGTCGACAGGCCGGCGGCCGCGGCGAGCGGCTGCAGGGCGGCGTGGATCTGGCCGACCAGCTCGCGGGTCGGGGCCAGGACGAGCGCCCGCGGCCGGCGGGGGCCGGCGGAGCGGCCCTCGGCGAGCCGGGCGACGAGCGGCAGCAGGAAGGCGTACGTCTTGCCGGAGCCGGTACGGCCGCGGCCGAGGACGTCACGGCCGGCGAGCGAGTCGGGGAGCGTCGCCGCCTGGATGGGGGTGGGCTGGGTGATGCCGCGGTCGGCCAGCACGGCGGACAGCGCGGGGGGGACGCCCAGCGACTCGAAGGTCGTGGCGTCGAGGGACTGCGTGGTCAAGGAAGGTCTTCCGGTTGGTGTCTCACCAACACTGGCGTCGCCGGGTGGCGGGCCGGCAGCTCGGAGGCTGCTGCGTCTCCCACGGGTTCGTGGGCGGTGCGCCGCGGACGGGCACCCGCGGCCCGAGGCAAGACTGGGCGGGCCGCTGCCTCCAACCTAGGGCACCGCGGGTCGCGAACCCGCATCCTCACGGCGTGACGTCCGGCACGTCGCAGCCCGTCGGAGGTGGAGGTGCGAGCGCGACCCGGTCGACACCACCGCCGGAGGTTGAGGTGCGAGCGCAGCGAGCCTCGAAACCCCCGAACCACCAGCAGGGCGACGACCCCGGTGCCAGCCCTGCCCTCCGTCACGGGGTTTCGAGGCTCGGCCGTGGCCGGCCTCGCACCTCAACCTCCGAAGCCACGGACCCCGCACCGCCGGAGGTCGGAGGTACGAGCGGCACTCGGTCGACACCCCCACCGCCGGAGGTTGAGGTGCGAGCGCGACCCGGTCGACACCACCGCCGGAGGTTGAGGTGCGAGCGCAGCGAGCCTCGAAACCCCGGAACCATGGGCACCGCGGCGACCCCCGGTGCCAGCCCTGCCCCTCCGTCACCGGGTTTCGAGGCTCAACCTCCGAAGCGGAGGACCCCGTCGTCGATCCGGGAGCGCCGGATCGAGCGGACGTCGTGGAAGTAGTTCTGCCGCAGCCGCCACGGCTCGCGGTCGCCCTGCTTGGGCAGCAGGTGCTCGGAGCGCTTCACGTAGCCGGGGGTGAAGTCCATGAACGGCGCCTCGCCGACGCCGGGGTCGGGCACCGGCACCGCGGTCCGGAGGCCGCGGGCGTCGAGGTGGCCGAGCAGCCGGCAGACGTAGTCGGCGACCAGGTCGGCCTTCAGCGTCCACGACGCGTTGGTGTAGCCGATGGTGAACGCGAAGTTGGGGACGCCGCTGAACATCAGCGCGCGGTAGGCCATCCGGTCGCGCAGGTCGACCGGCTCGCCGTCGACGACGAGGTCCATGCCGCCCATCAGCTTGAGGTTGAAGCCGGTGGCCGTCACCACGACGTCGGCGAGCAGCTCGTCGCCCGAGCCCACGAGTACGCCCTTCTCGGTGAAGGTGTCGATGGTGTCGGTGACGATGTCGACGCGGCCCTCGCGGACGGTCCGGAACAGGTCGCCGTCGGGCACCATGCACAGCCGCTGGTCCCACGGGTCGTACGACGGCTTGAAGTGGACGTCGACCGGGTAGTCCTCGGGGAGCCGCTTCGCGGCCCGGTCGCGGAGCACCCGTTTCGCGAACCGCGGCCACCGCCGGCTGACCTGGAAGCTGCCGACGGCGAGCCCGATGTTCTTCCAGCGGATGAGCCAGTAGGACAGCCGCTCCGGCAGGAAGCGGCGCAGCCGCTCCGCGACCGGGTCGGTGCCCGGCAGCGAGAGGACGTACGTCGGGGACCGCTGCAGCATCGTGACCTGGCCGGCCCCGGCGTCGGCGAGCGCCGGCACCAGCGTCATCGCCGTCGCGCCGCTGCCGATCACGACCACCCGCCGGCCGGTGGTGTCGAGGTCGTCCGGCCAGTGCTGCGGGTGGACCACGGTGCCGGCGAACTGCTCGAGGCCGGGCAGCTCGGGCCGGTAGGGCTCGTCGTAGTCGTAGTAGCCGCTGCACGACCACAGGAAGTCGGCCGACATCACCACCGGTCCGTCCGGGGTCTGCGCGGTGACGGTCCAGCGCGCGGTCGCGGAGTCCCAGGCGGCGGCGGTGACCCGGTGCTGGTAGCGGATGTGGCGGTCGACGCCGTGCTCGCGGGCGGTGTCGCGGACGTACTCCAGGATCGACGGGCCGTCGGCCAGCGCCTGGTTGCTGCGCCACGGCCGGAACCGGTAGCCCATGGTGAACATGTCGGAGTCGGACCGGATGCCGGGGTAGCGGAACAGGTCCCACGTCCCGCCGCTCGCCTCCCGGGCCTCGAGGAGCGCGAAGCTGCGCTGCGGGTGCTCCTCGGCCAGCCGGGCGGCGGCGCCGATGCCGGACAGCCCGGCCCCGATGATCAGCACGTCGACGTGCCCCTGGGTCGGCTCGGTCCCGGACGGGTTCGTCATGCTCTCGCGTACCTCTCGACGAAGGTCGCCAGCAGGCGTGGCGGCTCGGTCACGACGGCACGTCGGGCCATGTCCATCACGCTCTGGGCCTGTGCTGGTGGAAAGTACCCGTACTCGCGGTATGTGTCGATGCGCAGCACGATCCCCTCCACGTCGAGCTCGGGGTGGAACTGGGTCGCGTAGACGTGCTCGCCCAGCCGGAACGCCTGCACCGGGCAGGCGGTCGACGACGCCAGCACCACCGCCCCGCGAGGCAGGGTGCGGACCGCCTCCTTGTGGCCGAGGAGCACGTCGAAGGAGTCCGGCATCGGGGCGAACAGCGGGTCCTCACGACCCGCCTCGCTGAGCGTCACCTCGACGCAACCGATGGGTTCGCCGTACGTCCGGTCGACGGTCCCGCCGCCCGTGCGGCCGAGCACCCCGATCCCGTAGCAGGCACCGAAGAACGGGAAGTCCGCGGCGGCGACCTGCTCGGCGAGCGTGGCCAGCTCGGCCTCGGCCCGCCGCTGCGTCGGCGACTTCTGCGCCTCGGGGTCGCTGACGTTGAACGGGCCGCCACCGAGCAGGATCCCGGACCAGTCGGCGAGGTCGACCTCGCCCAGCACGTCACGCTCGAGCCGGTGGCGGCGCAGGTCCCGCTCGTCGAGCCCGGCGCAGCGCAGCACCGCGTCGTACTCGTCGTCGGCGACCGCGTCCTCCGCGCGGGTGCCGAGGAACAGGAACGGTTTCATGCCTGCACCGCGGCGCCGGAGGCGATCAGGTCGTCGACCCCGTCGACGCCCCACGCCAGCAGCGCCTCCCGGGTGTGCGCACCGGGGCCGGCCGGAGCGCTGCGGACCGCGCCGGGCGTCCGGCTGAACCGCGGCGCCGGGGCTGGCTGGGTGACGCCCTCGTGCTCGACGTAGGTGCCCCGGGCCGCGAGGTGCTCGTGGGTGACCGCCTCGCTCAGCGGCAGCACCGGCGCGACGCAGGCGTCGGTGCCGGCGAACACCTCGGCCCACTCCGCCCGGGTGCGCTGCCGGAACGTGTCGGTGAGCAGCTGCCGCAGCTCGGCGTGCCGGGACGGGTCGTCGCGGTCGGGCGCGACGCCGTCGAGCCCGAGCAGCCGCAGCATCTCGGCGTGGAACTGCGGCTCGAGCGGGCCGACCGAGACGTGCTTGCCGTCGGCGGTCTCGTAGAGGTCGTACCAGGGGGTGCCGCCGTCGAGCAGGCCGCTGGCGCGGGTCTCGGGCTGCAGGCCCAGCGAGGCGAACATCGTGCCCATCGCGTTGAGGCTGGCCACCCCGTCGACGATCGCGGCGTCGACGACCTGGCCCGCGCCGCTGGTGCGGGCCTCGAGCAGCGCCGCCAGCACCCCGATGACGAGGTACGTCGACCCGCCGCCGAAGTCGCCGAGCAGGTTGGTCGGGAAGTGGGGCCGGGCGGGGTCCTGCCCCGCGGCGTGCAGCGCGCCGGTGATCGAGACGTAGTTGAGGTCGTGGCCGGCGGCCTGCGCCCACGGACCGTCCTGGCCCCAGCCGGTCATCCGGCCGTAGACCAGCGCCGGGTTGCGGGCGTGGCACTCGTCGGGCCCGAGGCCGAGCCGCTCCATGGCGCCGGGCCGCAGCCCCTCGACCAGCACGTCGGCGCCGGCCACGAGGTCGAGCACCGTCCGCAGCGCGTCGGGGTGCTTGAGGTCGAGCGCCACGCTGGGCCGGCTCCGGTTCATCACGTCGTGGCGGCCGGCGCTGAGCAGGCCGCCGCCCGGACGCTCGAGGCGGATCACGTCGGCGCCGAGGTCGGCGAGCAGCATGCACGCGTGCGGGCCGGGCCCGATGCCGGCGATCTCGACGACCCGGACCCCGCGCAGCGGGCCGGAGCCCTCACCGAGTGCGTAGCTCATGGGCAGATCCTCACAGACCGTCGCCCGCGCCCGGAGCGCGCCGGTCAGTGGTGGCCGGCGTGGTGCATCTCGTGGACGACGGCGTGGCCCTTGCCGCGACCGATCATCCACTTGTTGACCGGGACGGTGACGACGAAGGCGACCGCGAGGGCGACGGCGAGCGCGCCCCAGAACAGGCCGCTCGTGAGGCCGGCGGCCATGGCGCCCGGGACCACCAGCAGGATCGCGTTGTCGACGACCTCCATCACCAGGATCGACACGGTGTCGGCGGCCAGGGCGGTGCGGACGGCGGTGGGGACGTCGAGGCCGGCGCGGCGGACACCGGTGAAGGTGAGCAGGTAGCCGAAGAAGAACGCCAGCACGACCGCCAGCACGATGCTGGCGACGTCGCCCCAGCCCCACCAGGTGGCCAGCACCATGCCCAGCACCTCGCCGATCGCACAGCCCGTGAGGCAGTGGAGGGTCGCGGAGATCGCCGTACGCCAGCTGTCCATGCGCCTGACCTTATACCCCCTTGGGGTATCTGCCAAGTGACCTCGACCACCTATGCTTGCAACTCGTTGCATAGGTACGGCAGGGTCACCGCATGGCTCTGGAGCACGCCCTGCTCGTGGCCCTGCGCGAACGACCCGCGTCGGGCCTGGAGCTGGCACGCCGCTTCGACAGGTCGATCGGCTTCTTCTGGCACGCCACCCACCAGCAGATCTACCGGGTGCTCGCCCGCATGGAGGGCGACGGCTGGCTCACCGCGGCCGCGGTCGCCCAGTCGGGCCGGCCGGACAAGAAGGAGTACGCCGTGTCGCCCTCCGGCCGGCGGGTCCTCGCCGACTGGCTGGCCGCCGGGACCGACGTCGAGCCGCTGCGCAGCGAGCTGGCCGTCAAGCTCCGCGGGGCGTCGTACGGCGGGGCGGCCGGGCGCACGGCCGTGCGCGGGCTCGTCGAGCAGCACCTGGCGGAGCACCACGCGCGGCTGGCGGCGTACCACCGGATGACGACCGAGCAGTACCCCCACCCCGAGCGGCTGACCGGCGCCGACCTCGACCGCTACCTCGTCCTGCGCGGCGGGGTGCGGCTCGAGGAGTTCTGGACCGGCTGGCTGACCGAGTACCTGGAGGCCACGTGACCGCCTACCCCCACCTGCTGCAGCCGATCACCCTCGGCTCGCTCGAGCTGCGCAACCGCGTGGTGATGGGGTCGATGCACACCGGCCTCGAGGACCGGTCGTGGGACGTGCCCAGGCTGGCCGCGTACTTCGCCGAGCGCGCCCGCGGCGGCGCCGGGCTGATGATCACGGGCGGGTACGCCGTCAACAAGCGGGCCTGGCTCAAGCCGTTCGCCGGCGAGATGACGTCGCGGCTGCACGCGATGCGGCACCGGCAGGTCACCGACGCGGTGCACGAGGCCGGCGGCGCGATCGCGCTGCAGCTGCTGCACGCCGGGCGGTACGCGTACCACCCGTTCTCGGTCGGGGCGTCGGCCACGAAGTCGCCGATCACGCCGTTCTCCCCCCGGGCACTGTCGACGCGTGGCGTGCACCGGACGGTCGACGACTTCGCCCGCTCGGTCGTGCTGGCCGGCAAGGCGGGCTACGACGCCGTCGAGGTGATGGGCTCCGAGGGCTACCTGATCAACCAGTTCCTGGCCGCCCGGACCAACGACCGCACGGACGAGTGGGGCGGCTCCGCGTCGGCGCGGATGCGGTTCCCGGTGCGGGTCGTGGAGCGGATCCGCGAGCTCGCCGGCGACGTCCCGGTGATCTACCGGATCTCGCTCGCGGACCTGGTGGAGGGCGGGCAGACCTGGGACGAGGTCGCCGAGCTCGCGCAGCGGCTGGAGCAGGCCGGGGTCACCGCCTTCAACACCGGCATCGGCTGGCACGAGGCGCGGGTGCCGACGATCATCACCCAGGTGCCGCGCGGGGTCTGGGCGCCGTGGACGGCCCGGCTGCGCGAGGTGGTCGACGTCCCCGTGATCGCGTCCAACCGGATCAACACCCCGGAGCTGGCCGAGCGGCTGCTGGCCGACGGGTCGGCCGACCTGGTGTCGATGGCGCGCCCGTTCCTCGCCGACCCCGACCTGGTCCGCAAGGCCGCCGAGGGTCGCGCCGACGAGATCAACACCTGCATCGCCTGCAACCAGGCGTGCCTCGACCACACCTTCTCCAACCGGACCGCGTCGTGCCTGGTCAACCCGCGCGCCTGCCACGAGACCTCGCTGGTGCTGGGCCCGACCCGGCGGCGCGCGTCGGTCGCGGTGGTGGGCGCCGGGCCGGCCGGGCTCTCGACGGCGGTGGCGGCGGCCGAGCGCGGCTTCCCGGTGACCCTGTTCGAGGCCTCCCCCGACCTCGGAGGCCAGTTCCGGCTGGCGATGGCGGTCCCCGGCAAGGAGGACTTCGCCGACACGCTGCGCTACTACGGACGCCGGCTGGAGGTGCTCGGGGTCGACGTACGCCTCTCGACCCGGGCGACCGTGGCCGACCTCGCCGGCTTCGACGAGGTCGTGGTCGCCACCGGTGTCGAGCCGCGGCTCCCGGACCTCCCGGGCATCGACCACCCCTCCGTCGCGTCGTACGCCGAGGTGCTGTCGGGCGCGGTCGTGCCCGGCCGCCGCGTGGCCGTGATCGGGGCGGGCGGGATCGGGGTCGACGTCTCCCACTGGCTGACCCACGACCCGGCCGACACGGTCGAGGACTGGCTCGCCCACTGGGGCGTCGGCGACCCGGCGGTCCACCCCGGCGGGCTGATGGAGCCGAAGCCGCGGACGCCGGTCCGCGAGGTGACCCTGGTGCAGCGCAAGACCACGCCGATCGGCCGGCACCTCGGCAAGACGTCCGGCTGGGCGCACCGGGCGGTGCTGCGGCAGTCCGGGATCACCCAGGTCAGCGGCGCGACGTACGACCGGATCGACGACGCCGGGCTCCACGTGACGGTCGACGGGTTCGCGCAGGTGATCGCGTGCGACCACGTCGTGGTGTGCGCCGGCCAGGAGTCGGTCCGGACGCTCCACGACGAGCTGCTCGCAGCGGGCGTCTCCACCCACCTGGTCGGCGGCGCCGACGTCGCCGCCGAGCTCGACGCCAAGCGGGCGATCGACCAGGGCACCCGGGTCGCTGCCGTGCTGTGAGCGGCCGGTCGGTGCCACGGACCTAGGGTGGTCGCATGATCCGGGACCTGACCGACGAGGAAGCCCGCCGCGCCCTGGTGCTCAAGTGGGGCAGCGTGGACCCCGACGTGCTGCCCGCCTGGGTGGCCGAGATGGACTACGCCCTCGCGCCGCCGGTGGCCGAGGCGCTGCAGCGGGCGGTGGCCGACGGGGTGACCGGCTACCCCGCCGTCGTGAGCGGCGGGGCGCTCGGCGAGGCGTACGCCGGGTTCGCCCGTCGTCACTTCGGCCAGCAGGTCGACCCCGAGCAGGTGCTGCCGACCGTCGACGTGACCGCCGGCGTCCGGGTGGCGCTCGACGTGCTGAGCAGGCCGGGGCCGATGGTGCTGCCGACGCCGGCCTACCACCCGCAGTTCGGGCTCGGACGGTGCACGGACCGCGAGATCTGGGAGCTGCCGCTGTCCCCGGACACCGCCGAGGCGACGCTCGACCTCGACCGGCTCGACGGCCTGTTCGCCCGCGGCGCGACCACGCTGCTGCTCACCCAGCCGCACAACCCGCTCGGCCACGTCCACACCCGGGCCGAGCTCGAGGGGATCCGCGACGTCGTCGTGCGCCACGGTGCGCGGGTGATCAGCGACGAGATCCACGCGCCGCTGGTGCTGCCCGGCGCCGAGCACGTCCCGTACCTCTCCCTCGACGGCACCGCCGACCACGCGGTCGCGGTCGTCGCCGCCAGCAAGGCCTTCAACACCCCCGGGCTGCGCTGCGCCCAGATCGTCACCGCCGACCCGGCCGCCCGCGACCGGCTGATGGCGGAGCCCATGGCCCGCAACGACTCGTGGTCACCCCTGGGCGAGATCGCCGCGGTCGCGGCGTACGAGCAGGGCGACGCGTGGCTGGCGGCGCTCGTCGAGCGGCTGGACCGGCAGCGCACGCTGCTCGGCGAGCTGCTCGCCGACCGCTTGCCGGAGGCGCGGATGCGCCCGCTCGAGGCGACCTTCCTGGCCTGGCTCGACCTCCGCGCGTACGGCCACGACGACCCCGCGGCGGTGGCGCTCGACAAGGGGCGGGTCCACCTCGAGGCGGGGCACCGCTACCAGCCGGACCTCGCCGGCCACGTCCGGCTCAACATCGCCACCTCGCCCGCGCGGCTCACCGAGATCGTGGAGCGGCTCGCGAGCGCCCTCGGGTAGCTCAGCCGGCGTGCTGCGGCTGGGCCGCGACCAGGTCGGCGTACCAGCGGAAGGACTTCTTCGGGGTCCGGACCTGGGTGTCGTGATCGACGTGCACCAGGCCGTAGCGCTGCTGGAAGCCCTCGGCCCACTCGAAGTTGTCGAGCAGCGACCAGACGTAGTAGCCGCGGACGTCGACGCCGCGCTCGACCGCCTCGCTGACGGCCCGGACGTGGGCCTCGAGGTAGTCGACGCGGCGCTGGTCGTCGACCTGGCCGTGCTCGTCGGGCTGGTCGTCGAAGGAGCATCCGGACTCGGTGATGACGATCGGCGGCAGCGCGGCGCGGTAGCGGGCGCGGAACATGATCAGCCACTCGCGCAGCGCGGTCGGGACCACCGCCCAGCCGGCGTCGGTCGAGGGATACCCGAGCGGGTCGAGCACCTCGAACGGCATCGGCGCGTCCTCGGGGGCCGCAGCGATCTTGACCGGGCTGTAGTAGTTGACGCCGTAGAAGTCGAGCGGCTGCCGGATCGTCGCCATGTCGCCCGGCTCGACCAGGTCCTCCATCAGCGGCACCAGGTCGGCGGGGTAGCGGCCGAGCAGCATCGCCTCGATGTACGTGGCGTTCCACAGCGCGTCGAACAGCTTCGCCGCCCCGACGTCGGCGTCGCTGTCGCTGGCCGGCCAGATCGGCGCGTGGTTGTTGGCGCAGCCGACGCTGGTGGCGCCGGTCTGGCGGAGCGCGATGGCGGCGCGGCCGTGGGCCACGAGCAGGTGGTGCGCCACCCAGAGGGCGTCGAAGTAGAGCGGGAGGCCGGGGGCGTGCTTGCCGATCCCGTGGCCCATCAGTGCGACGACGTTGGGCTCGTCGATGGGGATCCAGTGGTCCACCCGGTCGCCGAGCCGGCGGCCGAGGAGGTCGGCGTACGCCGCGAAGTGGTCGATCGTGTCCCGGTGCAGCCAGCCGCCCTCGTCCTGCAGCGCCTGCGGCAGGTCCCAGTGGAAGAGCGTCACCGTCGGGGAGATCTCGGCCTCGAGCAGCGAGTCGACGAGCCGGTCGTAGAAGTCGAGGCCCTTCTCGTTGACCCGGCCACGGCCCTCGGGCATGACCCGAGGCCACGACACCGAGAACCGGTAGTCACGGGCGCCGAGGTCCTTGAGAAGCCCGACGTCCTCGGCGTAGCGGTGGTAGTGGTCGCAGGCGACGGAGGGGTTGCTGCCGTCGGCGATCCGTCCCTGCTGGGCGGCGAAGGTGTCCCAGATGCTGGGGCCCCTGCCGTCCTCGGATGCCGCGCCCTCGATCTGGGGGGCCGCAGTGCTGGTTCCGAAGCGGAACCCGGGGGGCAGGAGCGGGAACACCTGCCCATCCTGCTCCATCGGCACCGACGCGCGCGGGGGAACCCGCGCATTGCCCCGTGGTCCGTACGCGATCCTCGTCACCCTGCCAGGACGGTCAGTGCCCCGGGGAGCACCCGGACGCACAGTGGGGCGGCGGCGCCGCCGTCCGGAAGGGTGCCGAGCGGCTCGCCGTCGCCGCCGACCGGGACGGTCGTCCCCGGCGCCGCCGACAGCTCGACCCGAGACCCCGTGAGGACCTGCACCTCGTCGCGCTCGACGTGGCGGCCGTCGTACAGGCTCGGCAGCGCGCGCAGCAGCGAGAGCCGGGAGGCCGCGCCGACCACGACGACGTCGAGCAGCCCGTCGCGGACCGAGGCGGCGGGGGCGATCCGCATCCCCTGCCCGTAGTACGCCGAGTTGGCGACCACGACGGTCGCCGCCGACACCTCGCGCTCGACGTCGTCGACCACCAGCCGGTAGCGGCCGGGCCGGTAGGCCGCGATCGCACGGACGGCGGCGACGGGGTAGTGGAGAGCAGCCGGCAGCCGTCGCCAGCCGTCCACGATCTCGGCCGCTCGCGCGTCGACGCCGGCGTAGACCGATCCGGCCACGACCCGGTCGCCGCAGGCGAGCAGGTCCACACGGCGGGTCCGGCCGGAGAGCAGCAGCGCGGCCTGCGCCTCGGGCGTACGGGGCAGGTCGAGCATCCGCGCGAAGTCGTTCCCGCGACCGGCGGGCAGCACCCCGAGCACGCCCCCGGCGCGCGACACCTCCCCGGCGACCGAGGAGAGCATCCCGTCGCCGCCGACGCTCACCACGACGTCACCCCGGGCCACCGCGTCGCCGACCAGGGCGCGGGTCGCGCCCGGACCGGGCGAGTAGCTCACCTCGACCCGGGCGCCCGCGTCGCGCAGCAGCCGCGCCACCGGGAGCACCGCTCCCGGGGCCGCGCCGCCGCCGGAGGCCGGGTTGACGAGGAACGCGAAGGCCCGTCCCGGCTCGGTCACGGCAGCAGGACGCCGGGGTTGAGGACCCCGGCGGGGTCCAGGGCGTCCTTGACCGCACGCAGGGCGAGGACCCCGACCGGACCGATCTCCTCGGCGTACCACGGCACGTGGTCGGTGCCGACCGCGTGGTGGTGGCTGATCGTGGCGCCCGCAGCGCGGATCGCGTCGGAGGCGGCGGCCTTGGCGGCCTGCCACTGCGCGATCGGGTCGGCGCCCTGCCGCGCGGCGACGGTGAAGTAGAGCGAGGCGCCGGTCTCGTAGACGTGGGAGACGTGGCACAGCACGAGTGCCCCGTCGAGCGCGCCCTGCAACGCCTCGGTCACCGCCGCGTGCAGCGGCTCCAGCCGCGACCAGAAGGTCGCGGTCTCCAGGGTCTCGACCAGCACGCCCTCGTCGAGCAGCGCGTCGCGGAGGTACGGCGCGCCGTAGCGCCCGGCTGCCCAGGCCCGGCCCGGCTCCTCCCCGAGGTCGGTCCCGCCGAGCCCGGCCAGGACGGCGGTCACCGCCGCGCGCCGGGCGGCGACCGCGTCGGCCGTCCCCTCGTAGCCGGTCAGCATCAGGCAGCCGCCCTGGCCCTCCCCGCCGCCGGGTCCACCGATCGCCTCGGGGTCGGCGAGGTTGACCGCGGTCTCGTTCTCGTCGGAGAGCCGCAGCACCGTCGGGAGCAGTCCCGCCTGGGCCAGCGTCCGCGCCGCGGTGAGCCCCTCGGCGAGGCTCGGCCAGCGCCAGCCCTGGTGGACCGACTCCTCGGGCGCCCGGCGGACCCGGACGGTCACGGCGGTGATCACGCCGAGCGTGCCCTCGGAGCCCAGCATCAGCTGCCGCAGGTCCGGGCCGGCGGCGCTCGCGGGCGCGCTGCCGAGCCGCAGCTCCCCGGCGGGGGTGGCCGCGGTGAGCCCGACGACCATCGCGTCGAAGCGGCCGAACCCGGCGCTCGCCTGCCCGCTCGACCGGGTCGCAGCGAAGCCACCGATGGTGGCGAACTCGAAGGACTGCGGGAAGTGGCCGAGCGTGAGCCCGTGCTCGCCCAGCAGCGCCTCGGCCTCCGGGCCGCGCAGCCCCGGCTCCAGGGTCGCGGTCATCGACACCGGGTCGACGTCGAGCAGCCGCTTCATCCGGCCCAGGTCGAGCGACACCAGCCCGGCGAACCCGCCGCGCCGCGCAGCCAGGCCGCCGGTGACGCAGGTGCCGCCGCCGAAGGGCACCAGCGCGACCCGGTGGGCCGCGGCGTACGCCACGACGGCGACGACCTGGTCGTGGTCGGCCGGCCGGACCACCGCGTCCGGGGCGTCGGCGAAGTCGCCCGCACGGTTGCGCAGCAGGTCGGGCGTCGACTTGCCCCGGGTGCGCCGGCGCCGCAGGTCGTCGTCGGTGACCACGTGGTCCTCGCCCACGAGGCCGGCGAGCCCGGCGAGCAGCGCGTCGTCGATCGCGGGGGCGGCGACGACGCCGTCGACGGCCGGCGCGGCCTCGGTCGGTGCCTCCCCGAACGCCATCCGGACCAGCTCGCGGGCCGGGTCGGGCAGCGGGTGGGCGGCGGCCGGGTCGCCCCAGCGGGCGGGGTGCATCTCGACGGTCATGCGTTACAGTGTGACATATGACGTCAGTTCGTAACATCGCCGACCGGCGTGATCCGCGCGACGGCTACCTCGACGCCGCCCGCGCCTGCATCCTCGACGTGGGCTGGCGGCGTACGACCCTCACCGAGGTCGCCCGCCGGGCGGGCGTCAGCCGGATGACGATCTACCGCACCTGGCCGGACATGAAGACCCTGCTCGGCGACCTGATGACCCGCGAGTGGTCGGCCGTCGTCGCGGCGCAGCCGCACGTGGACGGGCCGATCGGCCTGGCCGGGCTGGTGGACGGGGTGGTCGCGACCGTCCGGGCGCTGCGCGAGGACGAGCTGTTCGTCCGGATCGTCGAGCTCGACCCCGAGCTGCTGCTGCCCTACCTGCTCGCTCGCCGCGGGCGCTCCCAGGACCTCGTCCTCGACCTGCTGGTCGACCGGATCGAGCAGGGGCAGGCCGCGGGCGAGATCCGCGCCGGCGACCCGCTGCCGATCGCCCGCGGGCTGGTGCTCGGGGCGCACGGGTTCGTGCTCAGCGCCCAGACCATGGTCGACGAGCGGGTGTCCGAGGCCGACCTCGACGCCGAGCTCGCCACGCTGCTGACCCGGGCGCTCGCCCCGTGACCCGGCCAGCCACCCGGATCCGCCCCGGCACCGCCGGCCTCGCGCCGTCGTACGACGTGGTCGTGGTCGGCCTCGGCGTGACCGGCGCGGGGGTCGCGCTGGACGCCGCCTCGCGCGGCCTGTCGGTGCTGGCCGTCGACGCCCACGACCTGGCCTTCGGGACCTCGCGCTGGTCCAGCAAGCTGGTGCACGGCGGGCTGCGCTACCTCGCCCACGGCCAGGTCGGCGTGGCCCACGAGAGCGCGGTCGAGCGCGGCGTGCTGATGGAGACCACCGCCCCACACCTCACCCGCCCGCTGCCGATGCTGCTGCCGCTGACGCCGGCGGTGTCCGGGCGGCAGGCGGCGCTGGCCCGCGCGGGGTTCGCCGCCGGCGACCTGCTGCGCCGGGGCGCCGGCACCCGCCGCGAGACCCTCCCGCGGCCGCGGCGGGTCTCGGCCACGGAGGCGCTCGCCCTCGCGCCGGGGCTGCGGCCGGGCGGGCTGCGCGGCGGGCTGCTGTCGTGGGACGGCCAGCTCGAGGACGACGCCCGGCTGGTGACCACCATCGCGCGTACGGCGGCCGGCCTGGGGGCGGAGGTCCGGACCCGGGCGCGGGTCGCCGCCGCCGACGGCCGCGGCGTCACCCTCGTCGACGGACTCACCGGGGCGACCACCGCGGTGGCCTCCCGCGGCGTCGTCAACGCCACCGGCGTGTGGGCGGACGGACTGGTGGAGGGGATCACGCTGCGGCCCAGCCGCGGCACCCACCTGGTGCTGCGCGGCTCCTCGCTCCCGGGGCTGCGGACCGCGGTCACCACGCCGGTGCCGGGCTCGACGAGCCGGTTCGTGATGGTGCTCCCCCAGCCCGACGGCGCCGTGCACGTCGGGCTCACCGACGAGCCGGTCGACGGCCCGGTGCCCGACGTACCGGAGCCGACCGAGCCCGAGATCGGGTTCCTGCTCGACGTGGTCTCGGCGGCGTTCGACCACGACGTACGCCGCTCCGACGTGGTCGGCGCCCACGCCGGCCTGCGGCCGCTGCTCGACGACACCGCCGGCGGGACCGCCGACCTCTCGCGCCGGCACGCGGTGCTGACGTCCCGCGACGGGGTGGTGACCGTGGTCGGCGGCAAGCTGACCACCTACCGCCGGATGGCCGAGGACGCCGTCGACCGGGTGGTCGCGGAGCGGGGGCTGGACGCCGACCCGTGCCGCACCCGGACCCTCCCGCTGGCCGGCGCCGCGCCGCGGTCGGAGCTCGCGGCGCTGGAGCAGCCGCGCCGGCTGGTACGGCGGTACGGGACCGACGCGGCCCTGGTGCTCGACGTCGCCCGCTCCGTCACCGGCTGGGGCGACGAGCCGCTGCTGGCACCCGTCGCCCCCGGCTGCCCGGTCACCACCGCCGAGCTGGTCTTCGGCGTCACCCACGAGGGGGCGGCCGACGTCTCCGACCTGCTCGACCGGCGTACCCGCGTCGGCCTCGTGGCCGCCGACCGGGCCGCGGCCGTACCAGCCGCGGAGCGCGCGCTCGCCCTCGTGGCGGCGGCGACGGCTGGGTAGTTCGTGACGAAGCCGCCCTCGACACGCCGTACGGCGGGGCGGGTTCGTCACGAACTACCGAAATTCAGGACCCGACCGATGAGTCCGCCGGTCGACTCCGGTCGACACTCTTGGCACACTGAGCGAGCCAAGGGGAGCCCAGCATGAGGACGGCGACGGTGACGACGCAGGAGCGGCCGCAGGCCCAGCCGCAGACCGGGGAGCTGCAGGACTTCGACGCGCTGACCGCGCGCTACGAGCGCGAGCTGCTGGCGCACTGCTACCGGATGAGCGGATCGGTGCACGAGGCCGAGGACCTGGTGCAGGAGACGTTCCTGCGGGCGTGGCGCGCGAGCGCCGACTTCCAGGGCCGCTCCAGCGTCCGGACCTGGCTCTACCGGATCGCCACCAACGTCTGCCTCACCAACCTCGAGAGCCGGCCGCGCCGGCCGCTCCCCACCGGGCTCGGTGCGCCCGACGTCGACGCCGCGGACCCGCTCGACGCCCAGCCCGAGGTGCCGTGGCTGGAGCCGATCCCGGACGCCGCGGTCCAGGTCGAGGAGAAGGACACCATCCGGCTGGCCTTCGTCGCCGCGCTCCAGCACCTGCCGGCCCGGCAGCGGGCGGTGCTGATCCTGCGCGACGTGCTGCGCTGGTCGGCCGCCGAGGTCGCCGAGGCGCTCGACACGACCGCCGTCGCGGTCAACTCCGCGCTGCAGCGGGCGCACGCCCAGCTCGACAAGCAGCAGCTCACCCCCGACGGCCTGGTCACCGACCTGACCGAGAGCCAGCGCAAGCTGCTCGACGACTACGTCGAGGCGTTCTGGCGCAAGGACATCGACCGGATCGTCAGCCTGCTGACCGCCGAGGCGACGTGGGAGATGCCGCCGTTCACCGGCTGGTACTCCGGCAGCACCACGATCGGCGAGCTGATCGCGACCCAGTGCCCCGGCGGCTGCTACGACATGCCGATGCTCGCGACGTCGGCCAACGGCCAGCCGGCGTACGGCCTCTACATGCGTACGCCCGAGGGCGGCTTCGTGCCGTTCCAGCTGCAGGTCCTCGAGCTCGACGGCGACCGGGTCCGTCACGTGAGCGCGTTCCACGGCGCCGAGGTGTTCGCCCGGTTCGGACTCCCCGCGACGCTCCCGGCCGACCACCGGTGACCGCGGCATGACGCTGGCCCTCACGGGCGCCGTCGAGCTGCTGGACCGGTCCCTGGCCTGGACCCGCGGTGGCCTCGCGCTCGTCACTCCCGACCGGCTCGGCGACCCCACGCCCTGCGACCGGTGGGACCTCGCGGCGCTGCTCCACCACATGGACGACGCGCTCGACGCGTTCACCGAGGCCGCGACCGGCAGCGTCTCGCTGGTGCCCACGGCCGGGGTCCCGCGACTGGAGTCGATCCGCGCCAAGGCCTGTGCGCTGCTCGGCTGGTGGTGCGACCACCCGCCCGACGACGTACGGGTCGGCGACCTGCCGCTGCCGGCCGGGCTGCTGGTCGGCGCCGCCGCGCTCGAGATCACGGTGCACGGCTGGGACGTCCACCAGGCCCTCGGCACCGGCCACCCGATGCCGGAGGCGCTGGCCGAGGAGCTGATCCCGGTCGCCGCCCTCACCGTCGGCGAGCAGGACCGGCCGCTGCGCTTCGCCGCGCCCCGGGAGGTCCCGGCCGACGCCCCGGCGTCGAGGCGGCTGCTCGGCCACCTCGGCCGGGGCTGACCAGACCGGTCGGCCTGGTTTCGGCGTTCGGCCGCGAGAGTCGTCCGCCGCTCCGTACTCTCGCCCTCATGCTCGTGACGCCGACGGCCGCGGCCGACCTGGCCCGCGAGGGCCACATCGCCGCCGCGCTGCAGGCACTCTCCGAGCAGCCTCCGACCGTCGCGTCGCTGGCGCTCGCGCTGGAGTGCCGGCTGGCGCGGGGCGAGGTCGAGCTCGCCCTCGGGGTGGGCGAGCAGCTCGCGACCCTCGACGGGCTCACCGGCGACGACACCGCCCGGGCCGCGATCGCGCTCGGCGAGCTCGCCGCGGCCACCGGTCGCGACGAGGAGGCCGCCGCCCACTTCCTGCTCGCCGGCGAGCACGCCGGCGACGACGCCGACACCGTCGAGCTGCCCTGGCGCTCCGGCGCCGCCCTCAGCCTGATCCGGGTCGGCCGGCACGAGGACTCCCGTCAGCTCGCGCAGGAGCACCTGCGGGCGGCCCGCGAGCAGCAGTCGCCGTACGCCGTCGCGGGCGCGCTCCGCACCGTCGCCGCGGTCTGCTCCGGACGCCGCGAGGACCAGCTCCGCGAGGCCCGCCGGCTGCTCGGCGACGGCCACGCCCGGCTGGCCGCCACCGTCGACACCGACCTCGCCGGCCTGCTCACGCTGATGGGCGGCGCGAGCGGCCAGCACGAGGCCGTCGCCCTGCTCCGCACCGCCGAGGCGTACGCCGACGAGGAGGACCTCTGGCCGCTGCACGGCCGGGTGCACCGCCTGCTCGAGCGGCTCGGCCAGCAGCCGATGCCGCTGCGGTGCGAGGCGATCGCCACGCTCACCGACCTCGAGCACCAGGTCTCCCACCTCGCCGCCGGCGGCGCCAGCAACCGCGAGATCGCCGCGCACGAGGAGATCACCGTCAAGGCGGTCGAGTGGCACCTCTCCCGCGCCTACCGCAAGCTCGGCATCCGCAGCCGGCGCGACCTGCCGCGCTCGCTCAAGCTCGTCTGAGCCGTCCAGGCCGGCCGCTCACCCGGTGCGGCGCCCGGCCCCGCCATGCCATCCTCGGACCAGCCGTCCTCGGGCGGACCGACCGGGGACGGGAGCACGCGATGGCGGACGCGGGCGCGCGACGAGGGCCGGTTCGGTCGTCTGGGTGGAGCGCGACGACGGCCGCGACTTCCCCTTCTACGACGGCCGGCCGGTCGAGATCTCCGGAGCCCGCTGGGTCCTCGTGGTCCTGGCCTGCGCCGCGGGCTTCGCGGTGCTGGTCACCGTCGGGTCGGCCGACCAGTGGGTGGAGCTGGTGCCGCGCGTGCTGTTCCTCGCGATCCCGGCCGCAGTGTTCGGCTGGGCCTCCCGCGGCCAGTGGCGCAGCCTGTTCCGCCCGGTGCACGCGCGCGACGTCGGGGCGATGGTGGTCTTCTGGCTGCTCAACCTCGCGATCAGCGCGATCGCGGCGTTCGTCGTCTCGGGCGGCAGCCTCGGCGGGCTCACCGAGAACACCGCCACCGACGACCTCGAGGGCGCCGGGCAGCTGGCCGGCTTCTACGTCGGCACCGGCATCCAGCTGATGGGCGAGGAGGTCTTCACGATCCTGCCGTTCCTGGCGGTGATGGCCTTCCTGCACGCGCGCGGCACCTCGCGGCGCACGAGCATCGTGGTCGCCTGGCTCGTGACCGCGGTCTGGTTCGGCGCGGCCCACCTGCCGACGTACGACTGGAACCTCGCCCAGGCGATCATCGTGATCGGCTCCGCCCGGCTGGTCCTCACGCTGGCGTTCATCCGCACCAAGCACCTGTGGGTCAGCTTCGGCGCCCACGTCCTCAACGACCGGGTCACCTTCACCCTCGTCCTGGTCGCGGCAGCGTCCGACCGACCCGGCGGCTCAGAGCACCCGCATCGAGGCGCCGTGGCCGTGCGTCCACGCGACGGCGCGGCCGTCGACGCCGAGCACGAACGCGTGCCACCCCTCCTCCGGCTCCGACCGCCCGGTGACCTCGGGCAGCACCTGCGGGCCCTCGTTGCTGACCCAGTGGCAGAGCCCGGCCCCCACGAGCGTCGTCATCAGCTGCTGGAACCGGGCCCGGTCCGGGGGCTCGAGGTAGGCGACGACCGCGCTGTGGAAGACCACGACCGGGCCGTACTCCGCCGCCTCGCCGACCAGGTCGGGCAGCAGTTCGAGCAGGTCGCCGGTGACCAGCCGCGGCGGGTCGGTCCGCGCCGCCGCGACGGCCGTCCGCAGCCGGTCGCGCCGCTCGTCCTGCTCCGGCCAGACCAGGTTCTCCAGCCACGCCATCGCGTCGGCGTCCGCCACGTCGAGCGGGTGCAGGTCGATCCCGCCCCGCCACGCCACTGCGGGCGGCTCGGGCGGGCCGGGCAGGGTGCCGGACACCGTGCACGCCAGCCGCGGCCCCGACCCGGCCTCGACCGGGCCGTCGTCGGTGGCCCAGGCGTACGACCAGCGGTCGGGGTAGAGGCACAGCCCCGCGCTCGCCCCGACCTCCAGCAGCGCCAGCGGGCGACCCTGCTCGCGCTCGGCCAGCTGCGCGAACCACGGCACCAGCGTCGCGAGCCGGCCGACCTCGTTGGTCTGCGTCGCCCGCTCCAGGATCGTGGCGCGGATCGTCCCGTCGTCGTCGAGCAGCGCCCGCCGCAACCCCTCGTACGGGCCGGGGGCGGGGACGCCGTGCCACCGGGCCGCCGCGAACACCAGGTTGGGCTGCTGCTTGACCGGCGGCAGGCCACCGATCCAGTCCAGCACCTCGGCGTCGTCGACGACGGCCTCGCGCCCAGGCCTGGAAGCAGGGCGAGTCGCCGGCGTAGCGGGCGAAGTCGTCGTACTGCCGGACGACGTCGGTGTAGAGCTCCACGCGGACGGGTCAGTCGCCGGGCAGCGACACGTACGTCGTCTCGAGGTACTCCTCGATCCCCTCGAAGCCGCCCTCGCGGCCGTAGCCGCTCGCCTTGACGCCGCCGAACGGGGCCGCCGGGTTGGAGACCAGCCCGGTGTTGACCCCGACCATGCCGAACTCCAGCGCCTCGGCCATCCGGATCGTGCGCGCGAGGTCGCGGGTGTAGACGTACGACGTCAGGCCGTACTCGCTCGCGTTGGCCTGCGCGACCGCCTCCTCCTCGGTGTCGAACACCGTGATCGGGGCGACCGGGCCGAAGATCTCCTCCCCGGTGATCCGGGCGCCGGCAGGGACGTCGAGCAGCACCGTCGGCGGGTAGAAGTGGCCGGCGCCGTCGGGGACGGACCCGCCGGTGAGCACCCGGGCGCCCGCGCGCGACCGCCTCGTCGACCAGGTCGCCGACCGAGGTGACCGCGTCGCCGTTGATCAGCGGACCGACGTCGACGCCGTCGTCCTGGCCGCGGCCGAGCCGCAGCGCACCCATCCGCTCGCCGAGCCGGCGGCCGAACTCCTCGGCGACCGAGCGCTGCACCAGGAACCGGTTGGCGGCGGTGCAGGCCTCCCCCATGTTGCGCATCTTGGCGACCATCGCGCCGTCGACGGCCGCGTCGACGTCGGCGTCGTCGAAGACCAGGAACGGCGCGTTGCCGCCGAGCTCCATCGACACCCGCTGCAGCTGCCCGGCGGACTGCTCGACCAGGATCCGGCCGACGGCCGTCGAGCCGGTGAAGCTCACCTTCCGCAGCCGCGGGTCGGCCATCAGGGTCTTGCTCAGGGTGGCCGAGTCGGAGGTGGTGACGACGTTGAGCACGCCGTCGGGCAGCCCGGCCTCGGCCATCACGCCGGCCAGCGCCAGCATCGTCAGCGGGGTCAGCTCGGCGGGCTTGACCACCATCGTGCACCCGGCCGCGACGGCGGGGCCGATCTTGCGGGTGCCCATGGCGATCGGGAAGTTCCACGGCGTGACGAACAGGCACGGGCCCACCGGCTTGCGCACCGTCAGCAGCCGGCTGCCGCCGGCCGGCGCGTGCATCCAGCGGCCGTGGATCCGGACCGCCTCCTCGCTGAACCAGCGGAAGAACTCCGCGCCGTACGCCACCTCGCCACGCGCCTCGGCCAGCGTCTTGCCCATCTCGAGGGAGATGATCCCGGCGAAGTCGTCGGCCCGGTCCATCACGATCTCGTACGCCCGGCGCAGGATCTCGCCCCGCTCGCGCGGCGGCGTCCGCGCCCAGTCGTGCTGGGCGGCGACCGCGGCGTCCAGGGCCGCCTGCGCGTCGTCGGCGGTGCCGTCGGCGACGTCGGTGATCACCGACTCGTCCGCCGGGTCGTGGACGTCGAAGCGGCCACCCCCCGAGGCCGGTCGCCAGGCGCCTCCCACGAGCAGGTTGCGGCGGTCGTCGGGCAGCAGTCCCTCGTGGTCGTACGCGCTCATGGGGCCAGCCTCGCACCGAGTGCCACCGGACGGGAACGGTCCGGCCACAGATGATGACATCGGAGGCGGCGTCGTGAGATTCTGGGATGTCGGTTGCGGAGGGAGCACTCTGCGTCGACCCGGGCCCTTCGCTGACCCCATGCAGCGGGGGGCTCGGCTCATTCCCGGAGCCGGTCGCGACGACTGCGACCCAGGCTCTTGCCAACGCCTCCGGACCGGAGTTGCCTTCTGTGTGGAGGTGGCGTCATGGCCGACAAGGGGAACGCGCGCAGACCATCCGGGCAGGACCTCGAGGCGAGCAGCCCGGACCGGATCAGGAACGTCGTGCTGGTCGGGCCCGGTGGCTCCGGCAAGACCACCCTGGTCGAGATGCTGCTCGCCACCGCCGGAGCCGTCCCCCGCACCGGGTCGGTCGAAGACGGCACGACGGTGAGTGACCACGACCCAGGTGAGCAGCGGCACGGCCGCTCCCATGCGCTGTCGGTCGCGCCGCTGGTCCACGAGGGCGTGAAGGTCAACCTGCTCGACACCCCGGGCTACGCCGACTTCGTGGGCGAGGTACGCGCGGGGCTGCGCGCCGCGGACTGCGCGCTGTTCGTGGTGGCCGCCAACGAGGGCGTCGACGTCGCGACCCGCGCGCTGTGGCGGGAGTGCGCAGTGGTCGGGATGCCGCGGGCGGTGGTCGTCACCCGCCTCGACCAGGCCCGCGCCGACTACGAGGGCGTCCTCGGCCAGGCCCAGGCGGCGTTCGGCGCCGACGAGCAGCGCGCGCAGCGGCGCCCACTCGGCGTGCCAGGCGCCGGCGGCGCGCTCGTGCTCCTGCTCCATCGCGGCGAGCAGCGTCGCGACCAGCCCGGGCGCCTGGCGGGCGCAGCGCGCGCGCCGAGATCGCGGCGACCGGGTTGCGCTTGTGCGGCATCGAGGAGGAGCCGCCGCGGCGCCGGCCTCGCGCACCTCGCCGACCTCGGTCTGCGGCGAGCAGGACGACGTCGCCGGCGACCTTGGCGATCGCGCCGCAGGCGATCGCCGAGCGCGGCGGCGAGCTCGCCGATCCGGCGTGCGCTCCGTGTGCCACGGCAGCGCGGGCTCGGCGAGTCCGAGCGTCGCGGCGTAGCGCTCGAGCGACCTCCGGCCCGAGCCCGTCGAGCGTGCCCGCCGGCGCCGCCGAGCTGCGCCGCGCGGCCGGTACGCGGCCGAGCCGCTCGCGCGGCCGCGTCGAGCCCGCGCATCCAGCCCGCCGCCTTCAGCCCGAACGTCGTCGGCACGGCCTGCTGCAGCAGCGTGCGCCCGATCATGGGCGTCGCGCGGTGCGCGGCCGCCAGCGCGCGCGGCGGCGCCGGCGGCGCCGCGCGAGGTCCTCGCGCAGCGAGCGTCGAGCGCGTCGCGCGCGACGAGCATCAGCGCGGTGTCGAGGATGTCCTGGCTGGTCGCGCCGCGGTGGACCTCGGCGGCCCGGCGACCGCTCGCGCAGCGCGCGCCACGAGCGGCACGACCGGGTTGCCGCTCTCCGCCGCGCGCTCGGCCCAGCTCGCGCGGGTCGAGCCGCGCGTCGGAGGCCGCGGCGCGCGATCGCGCCGGCGAGCGCGTCCTGGCCCGCGCGCCCGCGCCAGCGCCGCCTCCGCGTCGAGCATCGCGCCGCAGCCACGCCGTCGTCGGCGACCGCCTCCGGCGACGCGCCCGCGCGCGAGCACGCCGTCAAACATCCTCGAGCTCCAGCCCGACGTAGTTCTCGGCCAGCGTCGTCGCGGCCGCGCGCGAGCGCACGACGTAGTCGAGCTGCGAGCGCTGCAGCCGCGCCTCGAACGGGCGTCGCCGGTGAAGCCGGTGCAGCATCGACGTCATCCACCAGGAGAAGTGCTGCACGCGCCAGACGCGGCGCAGGCAGCGGTCCGAGTAGGCGTCGAGGCCGGTCTCGTCGCCGTGCGCGAAGTACGCGCGCAGCGCCGCGCGCGAGCACGCGCACGTCGGCGACCGCGAGGTTGAGGCCCTTGGCGCCGGTCGGCGGGCACGATGTGCGCGGCGTCGCCGGCCAGGAACAGCCGGCCGTGGCGCATCGGCTCGGCCACGAACGTGCGCATCGGCGTGATCGCCCTTCTCGAAGATCTCGCCCTCGTTGAGCGCGAAGCTGCCGTCGGCGAGCGCCATCCGCGTCTGCAGCTCCTCCCAGATGCGCTCGTCGGGCCACGCCTCGATGTCCTCGTCGGGCGCGACCTGCAGGTAGAGCCGCGTGACCTCGGGCGAGCGCATGCGAGTGCAGCGCGAAGCCGCGGTCGTGGTGGGTGTAGATCAGCTCCTCCGAGGACGGCGCGGCGCGCGCCAGGATCCCGAGCCAGGCGAACGGGTAGACGCGCTCGTAGACCGTCAGCGCGGCCTCGGGGACCGCCGCGCGCGCGACGCCGTGGAAGCCGTCGCAGCCGGCGACGACGTCGCAGCGCAGCTCGCTCGCCGTCGCCGTCGGCGGACCGACGCCGCGCTCGGGGTCGATCGTCGCGTCGACGCGCGGCCTCGAACTCGAGCGGCGCCGCCGGCGTCCAGCGCGCGCGGCGATCAGGTCCTTGACGACCTCCTGCTGGCCGTAGACGGTGATCGCGCGCCCGCCGGCGAGCTCGCGAAGCGCGATGCGGTGGCCCTGCGCCGCCGAAGCGCAGCTCGATGCCCGTGGTGGACCATCCCCTCGCGCTGCAGGCGGTCGCCGACGCCGGTCTCGCGTCAGCAGGTCGACGGTGCCCTGCTCGAGCACGCCGGCGCGCACGCGCTGCTCGACGTACTCGCGCGAGCGGGCCTCGAGCACGACCGAGTCGATGCCCGCGCGCGCCAGCAGGTGCGCGAGCAGCAGCCCGGCGGGCCCGGCGCCGACGATGCCGACCTGGGTGTCCATCAGCGCCCTCCGCGGCGATCGTACGGGCGCGCGCGGCGGGCACGCCGGGCACCAGCTCGGCGAGCGTGATCGCGATCAGCACGACCAGCGGCGCGGTCCAGTCGCCCGACGCGTCGTGCACGGCGCCGAGCAGCCACGGCCCGGTCGCCGCGACGAGGTAGCCGACGCACAGCGCCATCGCGGTCAGCGACGCCACGGTCGGCGCGTCGCCGCCGCGCTGGATCGGCAGGGCGAGCGCGAGCCCGAGCGCGCCGCTCTGGCCGAAGCCGATCAGCGACCATCCACAGCGGCGCGAGGCCGGCAGCGCGAGCACGCCCGCCAGGCCGGCGGACGGGCACGAGCACGATCGCCAGCAGCAGCCGCATCTGGTCGGGCGCGCGGGCGGCCAGCACCGGCACCAGGAACGCCGGCAGCAGCCCGCACAGCGCGCCGAACGCGAGCAGCCCGCCGGCCGCCTCGCTCGACCAGCCGCCGTCCTCGAGGATCGAGGGGATCCACGACAGCGAGGCGTAGAACGCCATCGACTGGACCCCGAAGAAGCCGCTGACCGCCCACGCCAGGGCGGAGCCGCGCAGCGGCGCGCCGCCGCCGCGCGCCACCGTCGTGCCCGGCCGCAGGGCCGCCGGCAGCCAGACCAGCGCCGCCACCAGCGCGGGCAGCGCCCAGAACGCGAGCGACCACTGCCAGCCGCCGAGCCACTGCTCCAGCGGCACGGCGGCGCCGGCGGCGAGCACCGAGCCGAGCACGAGCGCCATCGAGAACGCGCCGGTCAGCAGCCCGGAGTCGGCGTGGAAGCGGGTGCGGATCAGCACCGGCAGCAGCGCCTGCGCGAGCGCGATCGCCATGCCGAGCGCCAGCCCGGCGGCGAACAGCGAGCCCGTACGTCCCGAGCCGCGGATGCCGGTGCCCGCCGCGGTCAGCAGCGCGCACGCCACCAGCGCGCGCTCCATCGGCACGCGCGCGGCGAGCCGCGGGGCGACCGGGGCGAACGCGCCCATGCACAGCACCGGCAGCGTCGTCAGCACGCCGGCCGCGGCGCGCCGAGAGCCCGAGGTCGGCGCGGATGTCGGTGACAGCGGCGGCAGGCCGGCCAGCACCGAGCGCAGGTTGATGGCGAGCAGCACGACCGCCGCGAAGGCGCGCGACGCGCGCTTGCACCCGGCCCCGGAGGTGCCCGCCGGCGGGCTCACCGCTGCGCCGCGGCAGTTCGCGGACGCGCGCAGGTCGGCCTCGATCCGCGCCGCGGTCGCCAGCAGCGGCGGCAGCAGCCCGCGCCTGACCGCGTCGACGAGGTGCGGC
>CAVRTX010000011.1:0-118969 GCA_963724225.1 uncultured Actinomycetota bacterium
GGCCGGGCGACTCGCGCACGATCCGCTCGACGACCTGGTCGCCCGGCAGCCCGCTGTCGCGGTAGACCAGCACGTCTGCGCCCGGCGGGGAGACGACGAAGGGCGGGTTGGTCGCGATCAGGTCGAACCGCTCGCCGGCGACGGGCTCCCAGAGCGAGCCCTCGCGCAGGTCGACGGCGACCTCGTTGAGCGCGCACGTCAGCGCCGCCAGTCGGAGCGCCCGCCGGTTGACGTCGGTGCCGACGACGTCCGCCGCGTGGCCGGTGAGGTGGAGCGCCTGGACGCCGCAACCGGTGCCGAGGTCGAGCGCGCGGCCGACCGGCTCGCGGAGGGTGAGCTGGGCCAGCGAGATCGACGCCGGGCTCACGCCCAGGACGTGGTCGGCGTCGACGGCGTTGGGCGCGCCGTCGAGCCCGGGCGTCAGGTCGCTGAGCACCCACAGGTCTCGGTCGTCGTCGGCGTACGGCCGGCAGTCGAGCAGGGCCCGTACCTCGCCGCCGCTGGTCTCGACGAGGCCCTCTCCCGCGAGCGCGTCCACCAGGTCGGGAAGCGCCCGGTCGGCGGCCTCGCGCGTGACCGGCGCCTGCAGCAGGAACAGCCGGGTGAGCGTGTCGAGCGGCTCCCCTCCGGTCGTACGCCGCAGCGCCGGGGTCGTCTCGTTGCGACCGAGCGCCGCGTGCGCCCGGGCACCGAGCCGCTCGAGGACCGCGTCGTGCGTGAACTCGGCGGTGACGAGGGCAGCGCGCAGGGCGGGGACGTCCACGGCGCGATCCTCGCACCGGCCCCGGACGCACCTCGACCCCGCCCGGACGTGCCGGACGGGGTCGAGGGACGGCCCTGGGCCGCTAGTGGTGCGGCGGCGACTCGAACTGCTGGGTCGGCGCGTCGTCGTGGCTGGCCTCGGGCGGCGGGGCCGTGTGCGGCTCCGCCGGCGTGCCCGGGTCGTCGTCGCCGATGACGGTCGAGCGGCGCTTCGACAGGACGACCGCACCGGCGATGATCGCGGCCGCGACGATCGCGATCGTGATCCGGAGCGGGTCGTTGGCGTCGTCGCCCACGCTCATCGTGACGATGGCGCCCGCGATCAGCAGCGACACCAGGTTCATCACCTTGATCAGCGGGTTGATCGCCGGACCGGCGGTGTCCTTGAACGGGTCGCCCACCGTGTCGCCGATGATCGTCGCCTCGTGCGCGAGCGAGCCCTTGCCGCCGTGGTTGCCGTCCTCGACCAGCTTCTTCGCGTTGTCCCAGGCGCCACCCGCGTTGGCGAGGAAGACCGCCATCAGGGTGCCGGTGCCGATCGCACCGGCCAGGAACCCGGCCAGCGAGGTCACGCCGAGGCCGAAGCCGACGGCGACCGGCGCGAGCACCGCGAGGATGCCCGGCGTGACCAGCTCGCGCAGCGAGTCCTTGGTCACGATGTCGACGACCTTGCCGTACTCCGGACGGCCGGTGCCCTCCATGATCCCGGGGATCTCGCGGAACTGGCGGCGGACCTCGAAGACCACGGCTCCCGCGGCCCGGCCGACGGCGTTGATCGCCAGGCCGGAGAAGAGGAACACCGCGGCCGCACCGAGCAGCACGCCGACGAGCACCGCCGGGTCGAAGACGAAGAACCCGTCGAAGCCGAACTCGTTCTGGGCGTTGGCCTCGGCCACCGCCTCGACCACCGAGGTCGCGTACGACCCGAACAGCGCCGTGGCGGCGAGCACGGCTGTCGCGATCGCGATGCCCTTGGTGATCGCCTTGGTGGTGTTGCCGACGGCGTCGAGCTCGGTGAGGATCTGCGCGCCCTCGGGGCTGACGTCGCCCGACATCTCGGCGATGCCCTGGGCGTTGTCGGAGACCGGGCCGAAGGTGTCCATCGCGACGATGACGCCGACCGTGGTCAGCAGGCCGCAGCCGGCGAGCGCCACGGCGAACAGCGACACCGTCAGCGACGCACCGCCGAGGAGGTACGCGCCGAACACCGCCGCGCCGATGACCAGCGTCGTGTAGACCGCCGACTCGAACCCGACCGCGAGGCCGGAGAGGATCACGGTGGCCGGGCCGGTCAGCGAGGTGCGGCCGACGTCCTTCACCGGCTTGAACTCGGTGCCGGTGTAGTAGCCGGTGAGCGCCAGGATCCCGGCGGCCATCACGATGCCGATGACCACGGCGATCGAGGCGATCAGCCGCGGGTCGCCGGACACGTCGGCGACATTGCTGTTGGTGAGCTCCGAGAAGCTGCCCGGCAGGTACGCGTAGGCCGCGATGACCGACACGACCGCGCCGACGGCGGCGGAGATGTAGAACGCCCGCTGGATCGTGGTCAGGCCGTTCTCACCCGCGCGCGGACGGGTGATGTAGATGCCGAGCACTGCCGTCAGCGCACCGATCGTCGGCACCAGCAGCGGGAACACCAGGCCGTCGTCGCCGAAGGCCTGCGAGCCGAGGATCAGGGCGGCGACCAGGGTGACGGCGTACGACTCGAAGAGGTCGGCGGCCATGCCGGCGCAGTCACCCACGTTGTCGCCGACGTTGTCGGCGATCGTCGCGGCGTTGCGCGGGTCGTCCTCGGGGATGTTGTTCTCGACCTTGCCGACCAGGTCGGCGCCGACGTCGGCGGCCTTGGTGAAGATGCCGCCGCCGACCCTCATGAACATGGCGAGCAGGGCGGCGCCGAAGCCGAAGCCCTCCAGCACCAGCGGGGCGCGGTCCTTGAACAGCAGGACCACGAGGCTGGCGCCGAGCAGGCCGAGGCCCACGGTCGCCATGCCGACGAAGGCTCCGGTGCGGAAACCGACCGTCATCGCGGGGTCACGCCCCTCGGTCTCGGCGGCCGCGGCGACGCGCAGGTTGGCGCGCACCGCCAGGCTCATGCCGAGGTAGCCGATCGCGGCGGAGAAGCCGGCTCCGACGAGGAAGAAGATGGAGCGTCCGATCCGGACCCCCAGATCCTCCGCCGGCAGCGCCAGCAGCACCAGGAACGCGACCGCCGCGAAGATGGCGAGCGTCCGGAACTGCCGCTGCAGGTAGGCGTTGGCGCCCTCCTGCACCGCGAGCGCGATGTTCTTCATGTTGTCGGTGCCTTCGCCGGCGGCAAGCACTTCCTGGCGGAACTTGTAGGCCATCCCGAGCGCGCCGAGCGCGATCAGGAAGACCACGAGAACCAGGACGAAGTTGCCTCCGGAGAGATCGACGACGGCGGGAAGGATCCCGGTCATGCGATTCCTCCTGGGGGAGTGACTCAAGTCTCATGAGAGATGAACGCAGCGGAGTCTACGCAGACGTGTGGCCGGGTCAGCACCCCGGTGTGAGTGGCGCCACACAAAAAGTGGCGGAGGTGTGGCGGGAGGGCGGCTCAGCCCGCGGCGAGCGCGTCGTCGGCGGTCTCGTGGATCACGAACACCTTGGCGAGGCCGGTGATCCGGAAGATCTTGAGCAGCCTGTCCTGGTTGCAGACCAGCCGCAGCGAGCCGTCGTGGGCGCGTACCTTCTTCAGGCCGCCCACGAGCACCCCGAGTCCGGTCGAGTCGAGGAACTCCACCTCGTGCATGTCGACGACGATGTCGTAGGCCCCGGTGGCGACGAGCTCGCTGATCTTGTCTCGCAGCTTGGGCGCGGTGTAGACGTCGATCTCCCCACCGACGGCGACGATCGTCTTGCCGTCGGCCTCTCGCGTGGTCAGCGTCAGGTCCACGTGTGCTTTCTCCCTCGGACACACCGGGCAGGTGCTCGGCCACGGCAGGTCGTGCGACTTGTGGATCCAATGAAACCACGCCGCACCACGTCGCGTCCGTTTGCCACACTGCGCGGGTGCAGCCAGCCGCTTCCGGACGCCCCGCGCCGGGCAGCCTGGTGGCGCGACTGGTCGCGCCACCGGGTCGCTCCGACCGGCTCACCCACCTCGAGGAGCTGCCGCCGCGGGAGGCCGTGACGGCGCCGTGGCCGGCATGGGTGCCCGACGAGGTCCGCGAGGCGTACGTCGCCCGCGGCGTCGCGCTGCCGTGGCGGCACCAGGCCGAGGCCGCCGACCACGCCCGCGCCGGTCGGCACGTGGTGGTCTCGACCGGCACCGCGTCCGGCAAGTCGATGGCCTTCCAGCTGCCGGCCCTGGCCGGGATCCACCGGCTCCGCGGGCCGGGCGGTGAACGCGGCTCGACGGTGCTCTACCTCGCGCCCACCAAGGCGCTGGCACAGGACCAGTGGGCCGGGCTGCGGGCGCTCGGCCTCGACACCCGGGTCACGACCCACGACGGGGACAGCAGCCGCGAGCTGCGCGACTGGGCGCGCGACCACGGCGAGTACGTCCTCACCAACCCCGACATGCTCCACCGGTCGCTGCTCCCCGGCCACGAGCGGTGGGCGCGGTTCCTCTCGATGCTCGACGTCGTGGTGGTCGACGAGGCCCACCACTACCGCGGGGTCTTCGGCGCCCACGTCGCACAGGTGCTGCGGCGGCTGCGCCGGGTCTGCGCGCGCTACGGCGCGCAGCCCACCTTCGTGCTGGCCTCGGCCACCATGGCCGACCCGGCCGGCACGGCGGGCCGGATGACCGGGCTGCCGGTCGTGGCGGTGACCGACGACGCCTCGCCCCGGGGCCGGGTCTCGCTGGCCTTCTGGGAACCGGCCTTCACCTCCCTCACGGGTGAGAACGGCGCGCCCGTCCGGCGCTCCGCGGGGGCCGAGACGGCCGACCTGCTGACCGACCTCGTCATCGAGGGCGTACGGACGCTGGCGTTCGTCCGGTCCCGCCGCGGCTCGGAGCAGGTCGCGCTCACCGCCGCCGGGCTGCTGGCCGAGGTGGACCCGTCGCTGCCGTCACGGGTGGCGGCCTACCGCGGCGGCTACCTCCCCGAGGAGCGGCGCGACCTCGAGCAACGGCTGCGCAGTGGCCAGCTGCTCGGGCTGGCGGCCACCAGCGCGCTCGAGCTCGGCATCGACGTCAGCGGCCTCGACGCGGTGGTGATGGCCGGCTACCCGGGGACCCGGTCGGCGCTCTGGCAGCAGCTCGGCAGGGCCGGGCGCGGCGCCGGGGACGCGCTGGGCGTCCTGGTGGCCCGCGACGACCCGCTCGACACCTACCTCGTGCACCACCCCGAGGCGCTGGTCGGCCAGCCGGTGGAGGCGACCGTCTTCGACACCGACAACCGGTTCGTGCTCGGGCCGCACCTCTGCGCCGCCGCCCAGGAGCTGCCGTTGGTCGAGGACGACCTCCCGCTCTTCGGGCCCAGCAGCCGGTCGGTCGTGGACGACCTCGTCGCTGCGGGGCTGCTGCGCCGCCGCAGCCTCGGGTGGTTCTGGACCGACGCGCGGCGGGCCGCCGACCTCGCGGACATCCGCTCGACCGGCGGGTCGCCGGTGCAGCTGCTCGAGGCCGGCACCGGCCGGGTGGTGGGCACGGTCGACGCCTCTCGCTCGCACTCGACGGCCCATGCCGGCGCGGTCTACGTGCACGCCGGGGAGACCTGGGTGGTGCAGGACCTCGACCTCGACGAGCGGGTCGCCGTGATGGAGCGCAGCGACCCCGACCACACCACCTCGGCGCGGGAGGTCACCTCCATCACGATCGCTTCCGAGCGACGTCACCAGCTGTGGGGCGACTGCCGGCTCGCCACCGGCGAGGTCGACGTGACCCACCAGGTGGTCTCGTTCCTCAAGCGCCGGCCCTCCGGAGAGGTGATCGGCGAAGAGCCGCTCGACCTGCCGGAGCGGACCCTGCGCACCACCGCCGTCTGGTGGACGGTGCCCGACGACGTCCTCGACGAGTCGGGGATCGCCGGCGGCGACCTGCCGGGGGCGGCCCACGCGGCCGAGCACTGCTCGATCGGGCTGCTGCCGCTGTTCGCCACCTGCGACCGGTGGGACATCGGCGGCGTCTCGACGGCGCTGCACCCGGACACCGGCCGGCTCACGGTCTTCGTCTACGACGGGCATCCCGGGGGCGCCGGCTTCGCGGAGCGCGGCTACGTGGAGGCGGCGGCCTGGCTGCGCGCCACGCGCGACGCCATCCGTGACTGCGGCTGCCTCGACGGCTGTCCCTCCTGCGTGCAGTCGCCGAAGTGCGGCAACCAGAACCAGCCCCTCGACAAGCCCGGCGCCGTCGCCCTGCTCGACCTCCTGCTCGAGCACGCCCCGCCGTCCGGCTGAAGGCCGGCCCCGCCCGCGCCTCCGCCTCGAGGTCGCCCTGCTGGCCGAGCCAGCGCGGGCCGGCGACCACCGTACGGACGACCACGTCGGCCCCGTCCGTGCGGCAGTCGGCGAGGCGGGCGCCGTTGGCGGTGGCGACCGAATCGGCAGCCGCACACCCGTCGTCACCGCGCTGCAGGGCAGCGGCCCCTGCCAGCGCAGCGAGGTCGGCGGCCGACTGGGCGACCCGATGGTCGCGGACCATCGCCGCCACGACGCCCAGCGCTGCTCCCAGGGCCAGCAGCAGCGAGAGGCAGGCGACGACCATCGTGGTCGCGGCTCCTCGCTCGACGCTCACCCCGCCTCCTCGGTGGCCGCGACCGCGGTGGCCCGGAGCTCGACGGACGGCAGCACCTCGAGCACCCCGCCGGGACCCTCGAAGGACCGGGTGACGGTCACCGTGACCTCGTCGCCGCGCTGGTCGACCCGCACCCGGCTCCCCGGGCCGGCCACCCGCTGCCCCTGGCCGACGGCGCCGGCCGCGGCATCGCCCCGGGCGAGCATCCGGGCGGTCTCGCGGGCACCGTCGACGACGCGGATCTGCGCGGCCCCCACGGCCAGCAGCCACACCAGCCCGACGGTGAGCGCGAGCAGCAGCGGGAGGCCCAGCGCCAGCTCGGCCGTGACCGCGCCCCGCTCCCGGTCCGATGCCCGCCCGCGGCTCATCCGATGCCCAGCAGCCCGAGCACGTGGTCGAACAGCGAGCGCAGCAGCTGGTCACCGAACCCGCCGGTGAGCAGCTGGTAGAGCAGGCCGGCGAGCCCCGCCCCCGCCGCGGTGCCGACGGCGTACTCCGCGGTGGTGATGCCGTCGTCGTTGCGCTTCATCATGGGATCTCCTCTCGACGGGCCGCCGGTGCGGCCCCGTCACCGACTTTCGTGGCCCCGCGGCCGCGGCGCGACGGTCGCGGACCCGGCTGTGGAAGGCCCGGTCCGGAGCGGTCCTGTGGAGGCCCGGTGGCGGGTGCCGGGACACTCACGGCACCGTCAGAGCCCGAGCTCGGACACCAGCCCGGCGACCATCGGCACGATCCCGAGCAGCAGGAACGACGGCAGCAGGCAGACGCCCAGCGGTACGGCGGCCTTCACCCCCACCGCGCGGGCCCGGTCCTCGATCTCGGCCCGCCCGGACGCCGCGAGCTCGTCGGCGAGGCGTTCGACCGTCGCGGCCACCGGCGCGCCCGACCGCTGGGCGCGCGACATCGCCCGGCCGAGGGGCGCGAGCTCGGAGTCGCGGGCGACCTGCTCCCAGACGGCGACCGGGTCGGTGCCGAGCGCGAGCCGGTCGGGCACCGGCGAGAGCCGCTCCGCCGCGGCGCCCGGGAGGGCTGCGCAGGCGCGGCGTACCGCCTCCGCCGGCGCGGCACCGGCCCGCAGGGTGGTGCCGAGCAGCAGCACCAGCACGGGCAGGTCGGCTCGGAGCTCCTCGCGTCGGCGCCGCACCTCGGCCGGCTCGGCCCGGGCCGCGTAGCGGGCGACCAGCACGGCCACGACCACCCCCACGACGAGTCCGCCCCAGCCGGGTCGGAAGGTCCAGCAGGCCGAGCCTGCCGACGCGGCCCACAGCCAGCGACCGCGGCGGAGCCAGTCGCGGTCGACGGCGTCGACGGCTGCCCGGGCGGGGTCGGGGCGCGAGCGCGGCGCGCGCAGGAGGACCACCGCGAGGCCGGCGAGGGCGGCCGCGGCCCAGGCCGTCACCGGACCACCCCGTCGGCGATCCGCTCGATCCACCAGAGCCCGGTGAGCCCGAGCGCCACCCCGGCGGCCAGGCAGCCGAGGCCCACCGGGTGCCCGAGCAGGAAGGCCCACGCGCCCGAGCCGTGGCCGCCGCCCAGCACCAGCATCACCACCGGCAGCGCGGCGACCAGCCGCGCCGTGGCGCGGGCCGACGCCAGCTCGGACTCCACGACGCGTGCGGTAGCGCGCCGGTCGCGGATGGTCGCGGCGACGCGGTCCAGGGCATCCGCGAGCCCGCCACCTGTGCGGTGGGCGACGGTCCAGGCGGCGGCGACCAGCCGCAGGTCGCCGGCGCCGGGGGTGCGGGACAGGTCGGTGAGCGCAGCGGCGGGGTCGCTGCCGAGCTCGCCCGCCTCGGCGACCGGACCGAGGTCGGGCCACTCCTCGGCGGCACGACGCAGCGCCACCACCGTCGACTGGCCGGCCACCAGCTCCGAGGCGACCAGCTCGCAGGTCTCCAACACCCGTTCGGCGGTGAGTGCGGCCGCCGCCCGCCGGCGACGCACGTCGATCAGCGACCGGGCGCCCGCCGCGACCAGCGCCGCGAGCAGCAGCAGCGCCGCGGGGAGCGTCGACCCCACCACCACGAGCGCCACGACACCCGGCAGGAGCAGCAACCACCACCGGTGGGGAGCCACGCGGCCGGGCGCACGGGCCGCCGGTCGTAGGAGCAGCCACGCAGCCGCCCCGGCTGCCAGGCCGGCCAGCAGCGGCAACGGGCTCATCGCGCGAGGCGCCGCTCGAGCCGGTCGGCGCCCGGGCCACAGCGAGCGGCTCCGTCGTCACCGAACTCGACGGCGGGCTCGAAGCCCACCCAGCCCTCGGGAGTGCGGACCGGGACGGCGACCTGGCGGACGACCCGGCGGCCGTCGCCGGCCCGGGCGACGTGGATGACGACGTCGAGCGCGGAGGCGAGCTGGCTGTGGGTGGCGGCCCGGCCCCACCCGGCCGCCAGCGCCAGCGCCTCGACCCGGGCGGCGACGTCGACCGCGGAGTTGGCGTGGATCGTGCCGCAGCCGCCCTCGTGGCCGGTGTTGAGCGCCGCGAGCAGGTCGGTGACCGAGGCGTCGCGCACCTCCCCCACGACGAGCCGGTCGGGCCGCATCCGGAGCGCCTGCCGGACCAGGTCCTGGACCACGACGCCACCGGCCCCCTCGAGGTTGGCCGGCCGCGCCTCGAGCCCGACCACGTGCGGGTGGTCGGGCCGGAGCTCGCTCGCGTCCTCGACCACGACCAGCCGCTCGGCGGGGTCGACCAGCGACAGCAGGCTCGCGAGCAACGTGGTCTTGCCGGCGCCGGTGCCGCCCGAGACCAGGAATGCCAGCCGGTGCCGTACCAGCGCGGCCAGCAGCCGTGCTCCCTCCTCGGTGACGGTGCCGAGCTCGACCAGGTCGGCGAGCGAGAGCACCCGGGCGCTCGGCACGCGCAGCGACAGCACGGTGCCGGGCCGGGACACCGGCGCCAGGACGGCGTGGAACCGGCTGCCGTCGGCCAGCCGCACGTCGACGTAGGGCGAGGCGTCGTCGAGCCGTCGCCCGCCCGAGGCGGCCAGCCGCTGCGCGAGCCGGCGTACGGCGTCGTCGTCCCGGAACCGCAGCTCGGTGCGCTCCAGACCCGCTCCGCGGTCGAGGAACACCTCGTCGGGACCGTTGACCAGCACGTCGGTCACGCCCGGCAGCCGCAGCAGCGGCTCGAGCGGCCCGGCGCCGACGACGTCGCGACGCAGCGTCTCGTGGACCGCCAGCACGGTGGCGTCGCCGACGGGGCTGCCCGCGCTCCGCAGCGCGGCCGCGACCCGGTGGGGCGTGAGCGTGCCGGGGTCGCGGGCCAGCCGGTCGCGGACCAGGTCGACCAGGTCGGCGGGCGCCTCGGTCACGTCGGGGTCCCCGCGGAAGCGTGGGCGGGAGGAGCGAAGCGGGGGGAGCGCACGATTTCGTGGGGTGAGTTCACGCGGCGTGCTCCCGGGACGGCGACTCCGACAGCACCTCGCGGGCAGCACGGGCGAGCGGGCCGCGCCGCGAGCGCACCGGCCCGAGCCCGAGGTCGACGGCCTCGGCGAGCCCGCGCTGGTCACCCATCCGGGCCAGCACCGGCGTGGTCAGCACCCGGCCGACCTCGTCGGCGTCGAGGCCCGGCCCGCGCAGCACGAGGGCGGCTCGTCGGGGGTCGGGCAGGCCGGCGACCACCCGCTCGGTCGACGTCAGTCCGGCGAGCGTCGGGCGGGCGACCACGACGACCCGGTCGCACCGCACCAGCACCTCGTCGAGCACCTCGTCGCGCACCCGCGGACAGTCGACGACGACCGTGTCGTGGCCGCGCTGGGCCGCGGCGACCACCTCGCGCACCGCGAACGCCGGCAGCGGCGGCTGCCGACCTGCGTAGAAGGTGAGCACGCCCAGCGTCGCCTTGCGGGGCACGCCTTCGCGCAGCGACACCGCGCCCAGCCGCCCGGTGGTGCGGCACAGCTCGTCCCACCGCACGCCGGTGCGGCCCTCCATCCCCAGCACCCGGTCGAGGCCGGGTCCGATCCGGTCGGTGTCGACCACGATCGTGGGGCCGGAGCCGGCCGCCACCTGCCCGAGCGCGGCGGCGAACGTGGTCGCTCCGGCGCCGCCCGCGCCCCCGACGACGCCGACCGTCCAGGCCCGGCGGGGCCGCTCGTCGCCGAGGTCGGTGAGCAGCTCGACCACCCACTCCCCCGAGCTGGGCAGGGCGGCGACGTTCTCCGCGCCGAGGGCGAGGGCCACCGCCATCGCATCGTCGGCGAAGCCGCCGAACGAGACGACATGGACGCCCTCGCGGCGTCGAGGCCGGAGCGCGGCGAGCTCGCTCGCGACGTCGGCCCCGACCAGCACCAGCGGCGCCGCCGACCAGCCGGCGAGCCCGCCGACCCCGTCGGGGGCGACGTCGGGCGTCACGCCCGCTGCGGCAGCCAGCCGCAGCAGCTCGTCGAGCAGGGTCTCGTCGCGGGTGATGACCAGGGGTGCGCTCATCTCGGGGTCCCTGTCCGAAGCGGAGCGAAGCGAGCACTCGAAGGGGGTGTTCTCATGCCCGCACCCTGCCGAGCCGGACGGCGCGTATCGAGGGCGTCGTACGACGGCTGTGGACAGCGGCCGGGACGGGCGGGCTGTGGACGCCAAATGGCCTGAGCGGGAGGCCGCGCCCCCATACAGTGGTGTCGTGAGTCATCGCCCGCACGACCTGCACGGGCGACCCACCGCGGCCTTCTTCGACCTCGACAAGACGATCATCGCCAAGTCGAGCACGCTGGCCTTCAGCAAGCCCTTCCAGGCCGGCGGGCTGATCTCGCGCCGGGCGGTGCTGCGCTCGGCGTACGCGCAGTTCGTCTACCTCGTCGGCGGCGCCGACCACGACCAGATGGAGAAGATGCGGGCGTTCATGTCCCAGCTGTGCGCCGGGTGGGACGTCGCGACGGTCCGCGAGATCGTCGCGGACACGCTCCACAACATCGTCGACCCGCTGGTCTACGACGAGGCCGTGAGCCTGATCGAGCAGCACCGGCTGGCCGGCCGCGACATCGTCATCGTCTCGACCAGCGGTGCCGAGGTGGTCGGGCCGATCGGCGAGATGCTGGGCGCCGACCGGGTGGTGGCGACGCGGCTGGAGATCGTCGAGGGCCGCTACACCGGCGAGATCGAGTACTACGCGTACGCCGAGGAGAAGGCCCGCGCCCTGGCCGATCTCGCCGTCAGCGAGGGCTACGACCTGGACGCCTCCTACGCCTACAGCGACTCGGTCACCGACGTCCCGATGCTCGAGGCGGTCGGCCACCCGCACGCCGTCAACCCCGACAAGGAGCTGCGCCGGATCGCCGCCTCCCGGGGCTGGCCGGTGCTCGTCTTCGACAAGCCGGTGGCGTTGCGGAGCCGGGTCCCGCTCCCGCCCCGTACCCCCACCCTGGCCGCGCTCGCGGTGGGCGGGGCGCTCGCCGTGGGCGGGCTGGTGTGGAGCAGCGCCCGCCGCCGGAGGCTCGAGGGCTGACCGACACGCCGGTCCCCCACCTCGGCCCGGAAATCAAGACTTGAACTGTGGTCCGTGCAGGCGTAGACCAAGAGGTGAGGGACAACTCCACACCAGCACGTGAGCCAGGTACCCACGCGGCGATCCACCCTTCCTACAGGGCGCCTGTCATCCGGGAATTCCCCGGGGCAGCAACTGAGAGATGCACGCCTGGTAGCCGGGTCTCACGTGTCAGCGGCGGCACCCGAGTCTGATGAGTCGGGTGCCGCTCGCATGTCCCGGGCGGGCAGCCCCGAGGGTGGTCAGACGGTGCCGTCGCGCAGCGGGCTGGCCTCCGCGCCCGCGGTGTACGCCTCGGCGGCGTGCAGCAGCCACGCGTGCTGGCCCTGCTGGCCGCCGTCGCGCCAGCCGCGCCACCGCGCCTCGTACGCGGGGCGCAGCGCGAGGTGCCCGGCCTCCGGCACGACCAGCGACTTCTCGTCCAGGCCGCGGGCGACGAGCACGAGCCGCTCGGCGGCGCGCGCGACGATCCCGTTGTGGGAGGCGAAGGGTGCGGCGGCGAGCAGCTCGGCGTGGACCACGGCGGCGATCAGCAGAGCGGGCTCGTCGGCGGTGACCACCGGGCCGAGCTCGCGGAGCCGGGCCGCCGACTCGGCGTCGCGGGGGCGGCCGAGCAGCTCGTCGGGCACCGACCCGGCGCCGACGAGCGTGTGCAGCCGGGCCAGTGCCTGCAGCGGCGAGCGGGTCAGGACCGGCACCTGCGACAGCAGCTGCGCCGAGAGCCGTACCGACGCCGCGGCGACCTCGTCCCCGGTGCCGGCGCGGAGGTCGTCCAGCGTGGAGGTCGAGCCCTCGAGCACGGCACTGGCGTGCGCACCCCGTAGCAACGACTCGGCCGTCGTGTCCGGGCTGGTCCGGCGCAGGCCCCGGTCACGGAGCATCGCGTCGATGCCGTCGCGGGCCGCGGCCAGGGCCGACGGGACGCCCTCGAGGGCGTGCAGGCGGGTGAGGAGCTCGGGGTTCATCGTGGCGTCAGGCTAGCCGCGGCGACCACGTCCCCAGCAGGTAACCTGCCAGAGATGGACGACGACGTACTGCGCCACGCGCGCTCCTTCGGGCCGGTGGCCGACGCGTACCACCGGGGTCGTCCCTCGTTCCCCGCCGAGGCGGTGCAGTGGCTGGTCGGCCCGAACCCCGCGACGGTCCTCGAGCTCGGTGCCGGCACCGGCAAGCTGACCGCCGTCCTGGCCGAGCTCGGGCACGACGTCCACGCGACAGAGCCCGACCCGGGGATGCTGAAGGTGCTGCGGCGCCACCTGCCCGACGTGCCGACCAGCGAGTCCGGCGCCGAGGAGATCCCGCTGCCCGACCGGTCGGTGGACGTCGTGGTGGCGGCGCAGGCCTTCCACTGGTTCGACCACGACCGGGCGCTGCCCGAGATCGCGCGGGTGCTGCGGCCCGGCGGCTTCCTGGCGCTGACGTGGAACAACCGCGACACCCGGATCCCGTGGGTGCGCAAGCTCGGGCAGGTGCTCGGCGACCAGCCGCGGCTCGAGCAGAGCACCGAGAGCTCGGTCGAGGCGGTCGTGCACAGTGAGCTGTTCGGCTTCGTGGACGACAAGAAGTTCCACTTCTGGCAGGACGTCAACCGGGAGTCGATCGTCGACATGGTGGCCTCACGGAGCTACGTCTCCACCCTCGACGACGACGCGCGGGAGGCGAAGCTGGCCCAGGTCCTCGCGCTGTACGACGACTACGGCCGCGGCATGGACGGGATGCAGCTGCCCTACTACTGCGAGTGCTTCCGGGCCCAGGTCGTCGACCGGCCGGACGCCCCGCCCGCGGCCGGCTCGGACGACGCCGACGACGAGGCGGACGGCCCGCCGGACGACGACGGCCCTGCGCCCTCGGCGGACGACGAGGGCGGTGACGGCCGCCGGGTCTCCGACGGCACCGACACCGACATGCTGCTGATCGACTTCCGCTGATCAGACCTTCTTGGCCTCGAAGTGCTGGTAGTCCTTCAGCGAGTGCCAGCCGCCGCCCCAGTCGAAGCCGCGGTTCTTGAACGCCTTCACGACCTCGTCGTTCTTGACGATCATGCCCGGCCGGACGTCGTCGCGGTCGAGGTAGGCCGCTCCCGCCGGAGGCAGCACGGTGGCGCCCTTGACGTACGGGTTCTCGACGGTGTTGATGTCGATCGCCTTGCCGTAGGAGTGGATGGAGAACCGGCCGGGGCTCCCGGTGATCGGACGGCAGTTGAAGGCCGAGGTGTTGTCGGCGTCCATCGACGCGTCGTCGGACCCGCCGTACTGCTCGATCAGCTCCATCCGGCGGATCGGGAACTGCGCGGCGAACATCTCGCCGAACGCAGCCACCACGTCGTCCGCGACGTCCTTGTGCACCATCAGCTGGCCGCCCTCGTGGACCTCGCCGTCGAAGCCCCAGTGGTTCATCTCGATGATCCGCAGGTCGTCGATGGGCACCGGGCACCCTGGCTGCCACGAGACCCCGATCATCTGCGCCCGGTAGTCCTCCGGGACGGCGGTCACGGTGGCCGCGAACTCCGGGTCGTCGGCACCGGCCGGACCGGCCGACGGGACGACGAGCAGCGCCAGGGTGAGCGGCAACGCGGCGAGCAGGGACTTCACGTGCATGGTGGGCCTCCGAGATGGGCGTGCGGTCGTGAGGATCCTGAACCTGCCACGCCCGTACGCCCGGCACAACCACCGGTCGCACGACCAGGGTGAGCTCGTGGAGCAGTCGTTCCGTGGGGCTGTAGCGGCTGCTGGCGTGTCCGGGTGGTGCGGGTGGGTCGGATCGGTAGTGGTGGCCGGTGGGGGGACCTGACCACCGCCCTCGATGATGACGATGGTGTGGCCCGCACACTCCCGCATCCACCGTCCACCCGGAGACGGGTCACTCAGCCCTCACGACGCACGAGCTCAGTCTCGCGGTACGGGTTCAGGAATCAGCGTGCGGTCAGCCGTTCCCTGCGAGCGTCAACGGATGCCTGGTCGCGACGGGTTGAAGATGGCCCGATACATGGCCAGTTCACTGCGCATCCGGTACGGCATCGGATGTCCGTGGCTGGTCAAGGCGACGGCGTAGCCCTCCAGCGCCGTGAGCAGCCGTCGCTGCGCCGACGAGGCCACCCCGTGCGCCGACCCCTGCGTGCGTGCCAGATCTGCATGTGATCGAGCTCTGTTCACTGCTCGAAGTGACATCGTCAGGTCGTGCGACTGCCCATGGCTCATGCCGCGCCTCTCGTCATCGGACAGTCTACGGAGTTGGCTCCTGACCGCGCTGAACAACGCCGGAACACCGTCATCAACGGCGGCGACCAGATCGATCGACGACGGGGCGCGCAGGGAGCCTTCGGTGCTGCTCGGTCAGCGCGGGTCGGCCTTGCGGGGGTCGCCCGACCGTCTGGCGGCACGGTCCGCTGCGGTCGGCTCGTTCCGGCCTCTCCACCAGCGCCAACCTGCTGTGACCACGATGGCGCCAGCCAGCGACCCGATGATCCCGCTCGGCCTGAGGTCAAGACCATCTCCGGACAGCAGGCTGGTCAGCAAGCCACCGATGAACGAACCCGCGAGCCCGGCCACGATCGCCATCGTCCAGTCGACTCTGCCGTGCGAGCGTCCGAGGATCAGCTGCGCACCTGCGCCCACGATCATGCCGAACAGGATGATCGCGAGTACCAGCATGCCCAGAGCCTAGCCGCGCACGGTGTCCAGGGTCGCCGATCGCTCCTCGCCCCGCCGGCAACGTTGGTACCCGGGGCCCTCACCACCACCTTCGGGGAGATCGGTCAGTGCGTCTGAGCAGGCATGGCAGATCGGGCGCGGGCGAGCAGCGACCCCAGCCCGCCCACCCGTCGCGACGGCTCGTGACCGCGACCGGCCCGAACTCCCTGCCGCGCTGAGGGACGCCTCGGAACGCGGCGCGACCGTTGCCGCGGATCGGACGTCCGGGTGCCTGCGCGGCGGATCGTGGTCACCCCCTTTTGACTCCGATCCACCACCTCCCCCGCTGAGACGCGCAGCGTGCCCTGTTCCGGCCTGGGCGGCATCCGGGTGTGCCCGGCGTACCCTCCCGCCATGACGCGCGACCGGTGGCGCCCCTGGCGGCGGACCCACCTCGGCAGCGAGGCCGACCGGGCGACGTTCCGGACCCTGCACACCGCGTCACTGGCGGCACCGGCTCTCCGGGAGGGGCTGACGACGCGGAGCGCGGAGCGCAGCTCGCGCCACCTCCGCGCGCTGCTGGGGAGCCCTGCGGTGGCGCTCACGGACACCAGCAGCGTCCTCCACTGGGACGGCCTCGGGGGCCACCACGCCGAACAGGTCGCCGAGCGGCTGGGCCCCGCGGTCGAGTCCGGGCGCACCCGCATCGTCGCCCGCGGCGACCTCGTGTGCGACGACGCAGGCTGCCCGGTCCGGCAGGTGATCCTGAGCCCGCTCGTCGTCGACGACGCGCTGGTCGGGACGCTCGCGGTGGGCGCACCTGCCGCGACGGGTGGGCTGGTACGCGCCGCCGACGAGGTCGCGCAGTGGGTCTCGGGCCAGCTCGAGCTCGCCGCGCTCAGCGACTCGCGTACCCAGCTGATGGAGGCGGAGGTACGCGCCCTGCGCGCGCAGATCAGCCCGCACTTCATCTACAACTCGTTGAGCGCCATCGCCACGTTCGTCCGGACCGACCCCGACCGCGCGCGGATGCTGCTGCTGGAGTTCGCCGACTTCACCCGCTACTCCTTCCGCAGCCACGGCGCCTTCACCACCCTCGCCGAGGAGCTGCGCTCGATCGAGCGCTACCTGCTGCTCGAGCAGGCCCGCTTCGGTGACCGGCTGCAGGTCACGCTGCAGGTCGCGCCGGAGGTGCTGCCGGTGTCCGTCCCCTTCCTCTGCATCCAGCCGCTCGTCGAGAACGCCGTACGCCACGGGCTGCAGGGCCAGCACACCGGCCACCTCACCATCGCCGCCCGCGACCTCGGCCAGGACTGCGTCATCGAGGTCGAGGACGACGGCGTCGGCGAGGACCCGGAGCGGGTACGCCGCGCGCTCGCCGGCGACGCCGAGCTGGACTCCGTGGGACTCGGCAACGTGGACGCGCGGCTGCGCGACGCCTTCAGCGACGACTACGGTCTGGTGGTGGAGACCGCGCCCGGCGCCGGCACGAAGGTGACCGTCCGGGTGCCCAAGTTCGCCCCCGGAGTCCACCCATGAGCCACCCGCTCACGGCCCTCGTCATCGACGACGAGCGGCCCGCGCTCGACGAGCTGACCTTCCTGCTCGGCCACGACGCGCGGATCGGCGAGGTGCTGGCGTGCGACTCGGCCACCGAGGCGCTGCGGCTGCTGCACGACCGCGAGGTCGACGTGGTCTTCCTCGACATCCAGATGCCCGGCCTGTCCGGGCTCGACCTGGCGCAGGTGCTGGCACGGTTCCGGGTGCCGCCGCCGGTCGTCTTCGTCACCGCGCACGAGCAGCACGCGCTCGAGGCCTTCGACCTCAACGCGGTCGACTACGTCCTCAAGCCGGTGCGCGGCGAGCGCCTCGCCGAGGCCGTACGCCGGGTGCTCGACGCCACCGGTCGCCAGCCCGGGTCCGGCGACGAGCAGATCCCCGTGGAGCGCGGCGGCGTGACCCGCTTCGTGCCGCGCTCGGAGATCCGGTACGTGGAGGCCCACGGCGACTACGCCCGGCTCCACACCGCCACCGACAGCCACCTCCTCCGCACCCCGCTCTCGGCGCTGGAGGAGCAGTGGGCCGACGCCGGCTTCGTCCGCATCCATCGCTCGCTGCTGGTGTCGCTCATGCACGTCGACGAGCTCCACGTCGACAGCGGCAAGTGCTCGATCGTGGTGGGCGGGGTCGAGCTCCAGGTGTCCCGGCGCCACACACACCAGCTCCGGGAGCTTCTCGCCGCGCCGCGGACCCGGTCGTGAGCGAGCCGGTCCCCCGGGTGCGGGTCACCGGCCCGCCGCGCAGCCGGACCCGCCGGGTGCGGCCCTCCGGCCAGGCCGAGATCGACGCCGCGTCCCCGCTCGGCGAGCTCTACCTCACCTCGCTGATGCGCGACCAGCTCCGGCTGGCGCTCCGCACGGTGCTCCTGCTCGGCCTCACGGTCGGCGTCATGCCGCTGGTGTTCTTCGCCGCGCCCTCGCTGGCCGACGTACGACTCGCGGGCGTTCCGCTCGCGTGGCTGCTGCTCGGCGTCGGGGTCTACCCGTGGCTGGTCTGGCTGGCGTGGCGGTTCCTGCGCCGGGCCGAGGCCAACGAGCACTCGTTCGCCGCCCTGGTCGAGGAGGTCGAGCGGTGAACGTCCCCAGCCTGGTGGCAGTGGTGCTGGTCGCGATGGCGACCCTCGCGATCGGCACGTGGGGACTGCGGTTCTCGCGGACGACGAGCGACTTCATGGTCGCCTCACGCACCGTCCGCCCCCGGCTCAACGCCTCCGCGATCGGCGGCGAGTACCTCTCCGCCGCGTCCTTCCTCGGCGTGGCCGGGCTGGTGCTCACGTTCGGCGCCGACATGCTCTGGTACCCGGTCGGCTGGACCGCCGGCTACCTCCTGCTCCTGGTGTTCGTCGCTGCACCGCTGCGCCGTTCCGGCGCCTACACGCTCCCCGACTTCGCCGAGGCCCGGCTCGGGTCGCGGCGGGTCCGCGCGGTCTGCTCGCTGCTGGTGGTCGCGGTGTGCTGGCTCTACCTGCTCCCGCAGTTCCAGGGGGCCGGGCTGACCCTGCAGGCCGCGGTGGGGGCGCCGCCGTGGCTCGGCTCGGTCGTGGTCGCGGCGGTGGTGCTGGCGGGCGTCACCTCCGGCGGGATGCGCTCGATCACGTTCGTGCAGGCCTTCCAGTACTGGCTCAAGCTCACCGCCCTGCTGGTCCCGGCGGTGCTGCTGCTCCTGGTCTGGGTGGGCGACGGCGCCACCAACCCGGCCGACGTCGTCCTGCCCCCGGGGTCCGGCGACCCGTGGTCGCTGCCGCTCGGCTCCGGCGGCGCCCAGGGCCTGTACGTGACGTACTCGCTGATCGTCGCCACCTTCCTCGGCACCATGGGACTCCCCCACGTGGCGGTCCGCTTCTACACCAACCCCGACGGCCGCGCCGCCCGCCGTACGACCGTCGCGGTGCTCGTGCTGCTCGGCGCGTTCTACCTGCTGCCGCCCGTGTACGCCGCCCTCGGCCGGGTCTACGCGCCCGAGCTGGTCGGGTCGGGCCGGGCCGACGTGCTGGTGCTGGAGCTGCCGCAGATCATGGTCCCGGGGTTCGGCGGTCAGCTGCTGGCCGCCATCGTGACCGCCGGGGCGTTCGCGGCGTTCCTGTCGACCTCGTCCGGCCTCTCGATCGCGGTCGCGGGCGTGCTCAGCCAGGACATCACCAGCCGTCGCTCCGGCCGCGACGGTGTCGCCGCCTTCCGGGCCGCGGCCGTCGTCGCGGTCGTGGTGCCGTGTGGGGTGGCGATCGCCGCCGCCGACATCGGGGTCGCCCGCGCCGTCGGGCTCGCGTTCGCGGTGGCGGCGTCCACCTTCTGCCCGCTGCTGCTGCTGGGGATCTGGTGGCGCGGCCTGACCGCCGTCGGCGCCGTCGCCGGGTTGCTGGTCGGCGGCCTCGGATCCGGGCTGGCGATCGTCTGGACCCTGGCGTCGAGCTCGACGGCGGGCTGGGCGGCGGTGCTGCTCGGCCAGCCTGCGGCGTGGAGCGTGCCGCTCGCGCTCAGCACGATGGTGGCGGTCAGCCTGGCCACCCGCGACCGGCGCCCGGCCCACGCCCACCGGTTCATGGTGCGGCTGCACGCCCCCGAGGCGGTGGCGCTGGACCGCGGCTGAGCCACCGTTCGTCGTACGAAACCGACCGCTGACAGATCGGCTGCCCCCGCTGGGCGAGCCGGGCCACCGCACCACTCCCCGCCGGTGCGGGGCGGTGCCACGGTGACAGCGACCACACCTCTCGACAGGAGGCAGCCGTGTCCACTCCCACCCCCGAAGGTGGCGAGCGCCGGGTACACCAGCGTTCCGCACACCCCGTCTACGCCGAGCTCCACGAGTCCTCGGAGTTCCAGGAGCTTCGCAGGCGGTTCCGTGGCTTCGTGTTCCCCGCGACCGTCGCGTTCATGTTCTGGTACCTGCTCTACGTCGTGATGTCGAGCTGGGCCCACGACTTCATGAGTACGCCGGTCTTCGGCGTCGTCAACGTCGCCGTGGTCTTCGGGCTGCTGCAGTTCGCCTCGACGTTCTTCATCGCGTGGCTCTACGGCCGCTACATGAACAGGAACGTCGACCCGCTCGCCCGTGAGCTCGAGCAGCGCTACAACGACGCGACCGGCGGGGAGGTCGTCCGATGAGCACCGAGAGCCTCTCCACCATCCTGTTCCTCGCGGTGGTCGCGGTCACGATCGGCATCACGTTCTGGGCGAGCCGGCAGACCAGCACCGCCGCTGACTACTACGCCGGCGGACGCTCCTTCAGCGGCTTCCAGAACGGCCTCGCCATCTCCGGTGACTACATGTCGGCGGCGTCGTTCCTCGGCATCTCCGGCGCGATCGCGCTCTCCGGGTACGACGGCTTCCTGTACTCGATCGGCTTCCTGGTCGCCTGGCTGGTGGCGCTGCTGCTCGTGGCCGAGCTGCTGCGCAACTCCGGGCGCTACACGATGGCCGACCAGCTGGCGTACCGCATGCAGCAGCGCCCCGTACGCACCGCGGCGGCGACGTCGACGGTGGTCGTCTCGATCTTCTACCTGCTGGCGCAGATGGTGGGCGCGGGGGCGCTGGTCACACTCCTGCTGGGCGTCACGGGTGAGTGGGCGATCCGCGGCACGATCGTGATCGTGGGCCTGCTGATGATCTTCTACGTCGTCGTCGGCGGCATGAAGGGGACCACCTGGGTCCAGATCGTCAAGGCCGTGCTGCTGATGAGCGGCACGATCCTGATCACGATCCTGGTGCTGGCGCAGTTCAGCTTCAACCTGTCGGAGCTGTTCAGTGCGGCCGCGCAGAACACCGGCAAGGGAACCGCGTTCCTGGAGCCGGGCCTGACCTACAACACGACCACGTTGCGGATCGACTTCGTCAGCCTGGCGCTCGCGCTGGTGCTGGGTACCGCCGGTCTTCCGCACATCCTGATCCGCTTCTACACGGTGCCGACCGCCAAGGACGCGCGCACCTCGGTGAACTGGGCGATCACGCTCATCGGCGCGTTCTACCTGATGTCGCTGGTGCTCGGCTTCGGGGCTGCGGCGCTGCTCAACACGACGTCGGGCCCGGTCGTGGACTCGGCCGGCAACCTGGCCTCGCCGCTGCTCGCCGAGGAGGTCGGCGGCGGCGCCGGCACGGCGGGCGGAGCGATCCTGCTGGCGTTCATCGCGGCCGTGGCGTTCGCGACCATCCTCGCGGTGGTGGCCGGCCTGACGCTCACCTCGGCGTCGTCGGTGGCCCACGACCTGTACGCGAACGTGTGGAAGAGGGGCCAGGCCAGCGAGAAGGACGAGGTCAGGGTGGCGCGGATCGCGGCGTTCGCGATCGGCGGCGTGGCGATCGTGCTGTCGATCTTCGCGCAGTCGCTCAACATCGCGTTCCTGGTGGCCCTGGCGTTCGCGGTGGCGGCCTCGGCGAACCTGCCGTCGCTGCTCTACAACCTCTTCTGGCCGCGCTTCAACACCCGCGGCGCGACGTGGGCCATCTACGGCGGCCTGATCGTCTGCGTTGTCCTGGTCATCTCCTCGCCCGCCGTCTCGGGAGACCCCAAGGCGATGTTCCCGGAGAGCGACTGGGCGTGGTTCCCGCTGAAGAACCCGGGCATCATCTCGATCCCGGCCGGGTTCATCCTCGGCTGGCTCGGCACGGTCACCTCGAACGAGCCGTCGTCGCTCGAGGCCTACCCCGAGCTGGAGGTCCGATCGCTCACCGGCGCCGGCTCCGAGAAGGCCCTCCAGCACTGATCCCCCTGCTCGCGGGGCACCGGTCTCCGGTGCCCCGCGAGCCCCGTTGCGGGGGCAACCCCGGCCCAACCCTCCAGGAGTAGGTTCACCACCATGAGCGAGCAGACCCTGTCCAACCTGATGAGCGAGGACCGCCGCTTCGAGCCGCCTGCCGACCTCGCCGAGCACGCCAACGTGACCGAGGAGGCGTACGAGCGCGGCGAGTCCGACCCGGAGGCGTTCTGGGCCGACGCCGCCGAGCGGCTCGACTGGGGCCAGAAGTGGGACCAGGTCCTCGACTGGTCCGACCCGCCGTTCGCCAAGTGGTTCGTCGGCGGCACCCTCAACGCCGCGGTCAACTGCGTCGACCGCCACGTCGACGCGGGCCACGGCGACAAGGTCGCCATCCACTGGGTGGGCGAGCCCGACGACGACACCCGCGACCTCACGTACTCCGAGCTCAAGGACGAGGTCTGCAAGGCCACCAACGCGCTGATCGAGCTCGGCGTCGAGAAGGGCGACCGGGTCGCCATCTACATGCCGATGATCCCGGAGACCGCGATCGCGATGCTGGCGTGCGCCCGGCTCGGCGCACCGCACACCGTCGTCTTCGGTGGGTTCTCCGCGGACGCCCTGGCGAGCCGCGTCGTCGACTGCGGGGCCAAGGTCATCGTCACCTCCGACGGCGGCTACCGCCGCGGCGCACCGTCTGCCCTCAAGCCGGCGGTCGACGAGGCGGTCAGCAAGGCCGCCGACCAGGGCCAGGCGGTCGACCACGTCGTCGTCGTACGGCGGACCGGCCAGGACGTCGAGTGGGACGACTCGCGCGACGTGTGGTGGCACGACGTCGTCGGCGCCGCCTCGGCCGACCACGAGGCCGAGCTGCACGACTCCGAGCACCCGCTCTACGTCATGTACACCTCCGGCACGACCGGCAAGCCGAAGGGCATCCTGCACACCACCGGCGGATACCTCGTCGGCACGTCGTACACGCACTGGAGCGTCTTCGACCTCAAGCCCGAGACCGACGTCTACTGGTGCACCGCCGACGTCGGCTGGGTGACCGGCCACTCCTACATGGTCTACGGGCCGCTGGCCAACGGGTGCACGCAGGTGATGTACGAGGGCACGCCGGACAGCCCCCACAAGGGCCGCTGGTGGGAGATCTGCCAGAAGTACGGCGTCACGATCTTCTACACCGCCCCCACCGCGATCCGGACGTTCATGAAGTGGGGCGACGACATCCCGGCGGAGTTCGACCTCTCCTCGATCCGGCTGCTCGGGTCGGTGGGCGAGCCGATCAACCCCGAGGCGTACGTCTGGTACCGCGAGAACATCGGGGCCGGTCAGGGTCCCCGTCGTCGACACCTGGTGGCAGACCGAGACCGGGCAGATCATGATCAGCCCGCTCCCCGGTGTCACCCACGGCAAGCCCGGCTCCGCCATGAAGGCACTGCCCGGGGTCGCGGCCGACGTCGTCGACGACACCGGTGAGTCGGTGCCCAACGGGTCCGGCGGCTACCTGGTGCTGCAGAAGCCGTGGCCGGCGATGCTGCGCACGCTGTGGGGCGACGACGAGCGGTTCAAGGACACCTACTGGTCGCGGTACGCCGAGCAGGGCTTCTACTTCGCCGGCGACGGCGCGAAGAAGGACGACGACGGCGACGTCTGGCTGCTGGGCCGCGTCGACGACGTGATGAACGTGTCGGGCCACCGGCTCTCGACGACCGAGATCGAGTCGGCCCTCGTCTCGCACCCCAAGGTCGCCGAGGCGGCGGTGGTGGGCGCGGCCGACGACATGACCGGCCAGGCGGTGTGCGCGTTCGTCATCCTCCGCGAGTCCGCGACGACCGACGACGGCAGCGCCCCCGACGAGCTGATCGAGGAGCTGCGCAAGCACGTCCAGAAGGAGATCGGCGCGATCGCCAAGCCGCGTCAGATCATGATCGTGCCCGAGCTGCCGAAGACCCGCTCGGGCAAGATCATGCGCCGGCTGCTCAAGGACGTCGCCGAGCACCGCGAGGTCGGTGACGTCACCACCCTCGCCGACTCCACCGTGATGGACCTGATCAAGGAGAAGGAGGGGTCGGGCTCCTCCGACGAGGACTGACCCAGAGCAGCAGCACGACCCCGAGCAGGGCGGAGACCAGCGAGCCGGCGAGGATGCCGACCTTCGCCTCGTCGGTCAGCAGCTCGTCGCCCGGGAACGACAGCCCCGCGATGAACAGGCTGACCGTGAACCCGACGCCGGCGACGGCGCCGAGCCCGGCGAGCATCCGCCAGCCGGTGTCCTGCGGCAGCCGGCCGAGCCCGAACCGGACCGCCGCGAACGACGCGACCAGGATGCCGACCGGCTTGCCGAGGACCAGCCCCAGCGCGACGCCGAGCGCGACGGCGGAGTCCAGCGACTCACCGAGCACGCCGCCGGTGAGCGCCACCCCGGCGTTGGCGAGCGCGAACACCGGCAGCACGACGTACGCCGAGAGCGGGTGGAGCCGGGTCTGCAGCCGTTCCACCATCGACACCGACTCGTCGAGCAGGAAGCGCAACCGGGCGACCTCGTCGGCGTCGAGGTGCCGGTCCTCGAGCGCCTGCTGGGCGTAACGACGCGCGGTCGACTCGTGGAGCAGCGCGGTTGCCGGCGTGAGCAGGCCGATGGCGACGCCGGCGAGGGTGGCGTGGACGCCCGACTCGAGGGTGGCCAGCCACACGCCGGCGCCGACGACGACGTACGCCCAGATCGCCCAGATCCGCATCAGCCGCATCACGACCATCAGCGCCAGCAGGGCGAGCGCGACGGCCAGCCAGGTCAGCGCCAGGTCCTCGGTGTAGAAGACCGCGATCACCAGGATCGCCCCGATGTCGTCGACGATCGCGAGGGTCAGCAGGAACAGCCGGGCGGCCGACGGGATCCGCCGGCCCAGCAGCCCCAGCACCCCGACCGCGAACGCGATGTCGGTGGCCATCGGGATCCCCCAGCCGGAGCCGCCCTCGCCGCCGGCGACGACCAGCGCGTAGATCCCCGCCGGGACCACCATGCCGCCGACGGCCGCGACGATCGGGAGCGCCGCGGTCTTGGGGTCGCGCAGGTCGCCGTGCACCAGCTCGTACTTGATCTCCAGCCCGACGACGAAGAAGAAGATCACCATCAGCGCGTCGTTGACCCAGTGCTGCAGCGAGTCCTCGAGGTGGATCACGCCGAGGTCGAGGCTGATCGGGGTGTGCCAGAAGGCCTCGTACGACTCCGACCAGGCCGAGTTGGCCCACACCAGGGCGGCCACGGCCGCCGCGAGCAGCAGCACCGACCCGGCGGCCTCGACGCGCAGGAACTCACGGACCGGGCGGGCGACCAACCGGGCCAGCGTGCTGTCGCCCTCGCTGTAGACGGGACCGAGCCGCCAGAGCCCCGGACGCTCGGTGTGCGGGTCGGATGCCGGGGCGTCGTCCGGGGGGTGGTCGGTCACGAGCACAACCCTTTCGGTCGTCGCGAACACGTCACCGCCGGTCGGGGGACGACCGGCGAGCCGACCAGACTTCCCGGCACACCGGGAGCCATCCTAGCCGGGCGGTAGGGTCTGACCGACCGTAGGCGACGAGGGAGGATCCACGCATGGCGCGCGAACCCGTACGGGAGACCGACCCGACCATCGGCCGGTTGGTCACCGACGCCAGCCGCGACATCTCGAGCCTGCTCCGCTCCGAGATCGCGCTCGCGAAGTCCGAGCTGAAGGTGAGCGCCAAGGCCGGCGGGGTCGGCATCGGGCTGTTCGCCGGCGCGGCGTTCGTGGCCGTGCTCGCGATCATCATGCTCTCGGTCGCGCTGGCCTACTTCATCCACCTGACGGGCCTCGGCCTGCACTGGTCGTTCCTGATCGTGTTCGCGCTCTACCTGCTCGTCGCCGCGCTGCTCGGCTACCTCGGCGTCCGCAGCGTCAAGAAGGTGCGCGGGCCGGAGAAGGCGATCCAGCAGGGTCGCGAGATCCCGCGGGCCCTCAAGGGCCAGGCCTGACGGCTCAGCCCGCGCACTCCCCGGTCGAGACCGGGGAGGTGCGGGCGATGCCGCGCGCCGCGCTCTGCGCCACCTGGGCGGCGGTCAGCGCGTAGCCGGTGTCGCCGTCGGTGACCGAGGCCGCGAACACCACGCCCACCGTCTCGCCGGCCGAGGAGACGATCGGCCCGCCGGAGTTGCCCGGGCGCACCAGCCCGCGCAGCGAGAACACCTCGCGGATCACCGTCCCGTCGCCGTAGATGTCGGGCGAGCGGAGCCGCTGCTCGGCGCGGATCCGGCCGGGCTGGGCGTCGTACGGTCCGTCCTGGGGGTAGCCGAGGATCGCCACGGGGTCGTCGGGGGCAGCCGCGTCGTCGAAGGCCAGCGTCGGCAGCCCGGAGGTGTCGACGGCCAGCACGGCCACGTCGAGGTTGGAGTCGTAGTGGACGACCTCCGCGGAGACCGCGTCGCCGCCGATCTCGACCTCCGGGTCGGAGACCCCGGCCACGACGTGGGCGTTGGTCATCACGCGGCCGTCGGCGTAGACGAAGCCGGAGCCCTCGACGCCGCGCCCGCAGGAGTTGCTGCCGCGGATCTTGACGACCGAGGCCTCGGCGTCCTCGACGTCGGGGTCGGACAGGATGCGCTGCGGACCCGGCGGTACGCCGACGATCCGCTCGGGGGCGAAGGGCTCGAGGTAGCGGGGGAAGAAGCCGGCTCCGACGACGTCGTTGAAGGCGCTCAGCAGGTCGTCGGCGGTGGCCGGGAGGGCCTCGTCGACCTCGCCGAGGACGGCGCTGTTGCGGACCTGGCCGGTGATGCCGGTGATCCCGGAGCCGGACACGGCCACACCGAGCGCCCAGGACACCAGCAGCACCGCGACCGCGCTCAGCGCGGCGCCGCCGACGGCGTCGAGCGCACGGACCGGCTGCCAGCGGATCCGGTCGCGGAGCCGGGCGCCGCCGAACTGGAAGAGCGCCTGCCCGATCGACGCCGAGAGGATGACGATGAACAGCGCGCCGAGCGACACCAGCATCGAGGGAGCCGCGTTGCCGAGCGCGAACGGCGCCAGCCACACGCCGAACAGGCCGCCCAGGAGCAGCCCGCCGGTCGCGAAGGCGCCGGTGACGAAGCCCTGCCAGTAGCCGGAGAGCGCGTAGAGCAGGACGAGGGCGACCAGCACCCAGTCGAGGACGTTCACCGGGCCCCTCCCGGCATGCCGGGCGGGCGGCCCTGGAGCATGTGGTCGGGCAGGGAGCGGACGGGCGCGTCGGGGACCTCGTCGGCCCAGCCCACGTAGTCGAAGAGCCGGGCGATGATGCCGGCCGTGAAGCCCCACAGGATCAGGTCCTTGTCGGCGCCGATCAGGTAGCCCGGGCCGACCCAGCCCGACGGGTGGCGTACGGAGATCCGGTGGTCGGGACCGACCAGCTCGCTGATCGGCACCCGGTGGACCTCGTGGACCTCGTCGGGCTCGGCCGCCCACACCGGGGTCTCGCGCTCCCACCACGCCAGCAGCGGCGTGACGGCGTAGTTGCTCGGGGGCAGCCACAGCTCGGGCAGCTCCGCGAAGACGTCGACCCCCGCAGGGTCGAGCCCGATCTCCTCCTGGGCCTCGCGCAGCGCAGCCTCCCGCGCGCTCTCGCCCGGCTCGATGCCCCCGCCGGGGAACGAGACCTGACCGGGGTGGCTGCGCATGTGGTGGGCGCGCTCGGTCAGCAGCAGGTCGGGGCCGTGGTCGCCCTCCCCGAACAGCATCAGGACGGCACCCCGCCGCGGGTCGGAGTCCTCGGGCGGGAGGAAGCGGGTGAGGTCACCGACCGCGATCGACCGGGCGCCCTCCTCGACGGGGCGCAGCCACTCGGGTCTCACAGCCTCACCCCCAGCTGCTCCTCGACCATCGCGGTCAGCTCGGGCAGCGACCCGACTCCGCCCGCCACGACCTCGGCCCGGCCGTCGGCGTCGACGAAGGCGAACATCGGCAGCCCCATCCGGCCCGGGAACGGCGCGGCGCCCTGGAGGAGGGACTGCGGGTCGGCGAGCAGCGGGTAGGTGACCCCTGTCTCGCGGACCAGGTCCATCGCGGCCTCCACCTGCACGTCCTCGTAGTCGACGCCCACGATCGGCACCCGGTCGCCGTACTGCTCGTGGAAGCGCTGCAGCACCGGCATCTCTTCCCGGCACGGCGCGCACCACGATGCCCAGAGGTTGACGACGAGCGGACCGCGGAGCGAGCCGAGCTCGACCGGCCGGCCTCCTCCGAGGCAGGGCAACGTCACGTCGGGCAGCCCACCCTCGACCGCCGACCCGTCGCCGGCCGGGCAGTCGGCGACGCCGGCCTCGGCCTTGGCCTGCCGCAGCTGAGGGGTGTCGACGTCGACCCCGGCCTGGCCCGGCGGCTCCGGGTCGGACGTGCAGCCGCCCAGCAGCAGCACGGCCAGCACCAGCGCGAGCACCGGTCCGGGCCTGCGACCGCTCACGCCGGCCCCTGGGTCTTGACCAGGGCGGCGGCGACCACGGGGTCGGTGGGGCCGGTGCCGTAGGACGGGCACCACCGCGCCACCGGGCAGGCGCCGCACGCCGGCTTCTTGGAGTGGCAGCGGCGGCGGCCGTGCCAGATCAGGTGGTGGCTGAGCATGGTCCAGTCGCGTTTGGGGAACAGCGCGCCGATCGCGTGCTCGACCTTGACCGGGTCGGTCTCCTCGGTCCAGCCGAGCCGGCGGACCATCCGGCCGAAGTGGGTGTCGACGGTGATCCCGGGGATGTCGAAGGCGTTGCCGAGGACCACGTTGGCGGTCTTGCGGCCGACGCCGGGCAGCGTGACCAGCTCGTCGAGGGTGCGGGGCACCTCGCCGCCGAAGGACTCGACCAGCGCGGCGGAGAGCTTGAGCAGGGTCTCGGTCTTCTGGCGGAAGAAGCCGAGCGGCCCCAGCAGCTGCTCGAGGTGCTCGCGCGGCGCCGCCGCCATCGCGGCCGGCGTGGGGTAGGCCGCGAAGATCGCCGGCCGGGCCGTGTTGACCCGGCGGTCGGTGGTCTGGGCACTCAGGACCGTGACGACCAGCAGCTGGAACGCGTTGTCGAAGTCGAGCTCGCACCCGGCGTCCGGGTAGGTCTCGGCCAGCACGCGGTCGACCTTGCGCGCGCGGCGGACCAGGGTCGTCCGGCTCTCGCCGGCCGCCGCCGCGGTCACCACCTGCGCTCCATGCGGTCACCTTATGCGGCCACGGGGACAGCTGCCGCGCTGGTCAATTCGTCCTGTGAGATGTACCACTGGATAGGATCAGCGACGACGCCGCGAGCCGGGCCGTGAGCCATCTGGGCACGGACCGGCGCCCCCGAGACCGTGGCCAGACCCTGGGAGGACCCGTGGACACAGACGTGCTGCGTCAGGCGCCGCTGTTCAGCGCGCTCGACGACGAGGCCGCGACGGCGCTGCGTGCCTCGATGGCCGACACCCGGCTGCGGCGCGGCGACGTGCTCTTCCACGAGGGTGACTCCGGCGACAAGCTCTACATCGTGCTCGACGGCAAGGTGAAGCTGGGCCGTACGTCCAGCGACGGCCGCGAGAACCTGCTCGCGATCCTCGGTCCGGGCCAGATGTTCGGCGAGCTGTCGCTGTTCGACCCGGGCCCGCGCTCGGCCACGGTCACCGCGGTCACCGACGTCGTGTTCGCCTCGCTCTCGCATGACGACCTGCTGCGCTGGCTCGAGGGCCGGCCGGTCGTCGCGCTGGGCCTGCTGTCCCAGATCGCCGCCCGGCTGCGCAAGGCCAACGACGTCAACGCCGACCTGGTGTTCTCCGACGTGCCCGGCCGGGTCGCCAAGGCGCTGCTCGACCTCGCCGACCGCTTCGGCCGTACCGCCGACGACGGCGTCCACGTCCACCACGACCTCACCCAGGAGGAGCTCGCCCAGCTGGTCGGCGCCTCCCGCGAGACCGTCAACAAGGCGCTCGCCGACTTCGCCTCGCGCGGCTGGCTGCGCCTCGAGCCCCGCTCGGTCGTGATCATGGACCTCGAGCGGCTCACCCGCAGGGCCCGCTAGGTCGAGTCGTGCCTCGTTCGGGTTGAGTCGTGTCTCGTTCGACTTGAGTCGTGTCTCGTTCGGGTTGACCTCGCAACCGCGCACGACTCAACCGGAATTCCCCACGATTCGACCCGGATGAGGCCCGACTCAGCGCTCCTGCAGGTGCTCGAGCTGGGCGCGTACGGAGAGCTCGGCGGCGCCCCAGAGCACCGGGTCGACGTCGGCGTACACGATCTCGACGACCTGCCGGGGCAGCCCGGCTGCGTCCGCCACGCCTCCCGAGCGCAGCTGCGCCACGGCGTCGCGGACCTGGTCGAGCCGCTGCCGGCGGTGCGCGATGTAGTGGTCGAGGACGGCCAGCGCGTCGTCGAGCACCGGCCCGTGCCCGGGCCAGACGGTCGTGATCTCCTCGGCCTCGGCGAGCGCGTGCAGCCGGTCGAGGGAGTCGAGGTACGCGCCGAGCTTGCCGTCGGGGTGCGCCACGACGGTCGTGCCCCGGCCCAGCACGGTGTCGCCGGTCAGCACCGCCCGCTCGGCCGGCAGCACGAAGGACAGCGAGTCGGCGGTGTGGCCGGGTGTGGCGACGACGTGGACCTCGAGGTCGCCGACGGCGACGACGTCGCCCTCGGCCAGCCCCTCGCTCCCCAGCCGGTGTGCCGGGTCGAGCGCGCGGACCCCGCAGCCGACGGACTCGGCGAACTCGCGCGCGGCCTCGGAGTGGTCGAGGTGGTGGTGGGTGAGCAGCACCACCGCGACGTCCCCGGCCGCCTCGCGTACGGCGTCGAGGTGGGAGGGGTCGGGCGGCCCGGGGTCGACGACGACCGAACGGGAGCCGCCGGGCTCCCGAAGCACCCAGGTGTTGGTGCCGTCGAGCGTCATGTGGTTGGCGTTGGGGGCGAGCACGCAGGTGCCGCGCTCACCGAAGTCGCCGCCGGACCAGCTCACCGGTCCGCCAGCAGCGCGTCGTAGCCCGGCGGCACCGACAGCGTCGACTCGCCGTCGACGGTCACCACCTCGGGCATGAACATCGTGACCTGCCGGCCCGCGGCCTCGGCGAGCACGTCGGCAGGCGCGCCGTGGCGGGCGACGTCGAGGCAGGTGAGGTACGTCGGCGGCATCATCATCACCTCGCCGGAGTCGGCGCGGGCCAGGGCGTCGGGCAGGGGGAGCCAGGCGACCGCGGACGACTCGGACGAGACGTCGCGGGTCAGCTGCCCCTCGGGGAGCGCGGCGACGAAGAACCAGGTGCGGTAGCGGCGCGGCTCGAACTCCGGGGTGAGCCAGCCCGACCAGGCGCCGAGCAGGTCGCTGCGCAGCACCAGGCCGCGGCGGTCGAGGAAGTCGGTCAGCGAGAGCTCGCGCCCCTCGAGCGCGACCCGGTCGGCCTCCCAGTCGTCGTCCGACGTGTCGGCGACCACCGCGCCGGGCTGGTCGCGCGGACCGGCCAGCAGCACGCCGGACTCCTCGAAGGTCTCCCGGACGGCGGCGCACACCAGCGCCCGGGCGGTCCGCTCGTCGGTGCCGAGCCGGGCCGCCCAGTCGGCCGGCTCCGGTCCCGCCCAGGCGACGGCGTGGTCGAAGTCGCGCGGGTCGACGCCGCCGCCGGGGAAGACGCACATGCCGCCGGCGAAGGCCATCGACGCCTGGCGTCGCAGCAGGTAGACACCCGCACCCGACGGGTCCGGCCGCAGCAGCACGACGGTCGCCGCGTCCCGGGGCTCGGCCGGCGTGGCCGAGCCGTCGGCGTACGCCCGGGCGGTCTCGACGAGGCCGTCCGGCAGCGGCATCCGCTGCACGAGGCTCAGACCTCCACGACCAGCTCGACCTCGACCGGCGCGTCGAGCGGCAGCACCGAGACGCCGACGGCCGAGCGGGCGTGGACGCCGGCGTCGCCGAAGACCTCGCCGAGCAGCTCGGACACGCCGTTGGCGACCTGCGGCTGGGCGGTGAAGTCGGGCGTGGAGGCGACGAAGCAGACGACCTTGACGACCCGCTTCACCACGGCCAGGTCACCGACCTCGGCCTTGACCGCGGCGATCGCGTTGAGCCCGCACTGGCGCGCGCACTCGACGGCCTCCTCCTGGCTGACGTCGCCGCCGACCTTGCCGCTGACCATCAGCTCGCCGGACCGCATCGGGAGCTGGCCGGAGGTGTACACGTGGTGGCCCGACCGTACGGCCGGGACGTAGACGGCGACGGGCTTGGCGACCTCGGGGACGGTGAGGCCGAGCGCTGCGAGCCGCTCCTCGGGGTGGGTCATCGCTCAGACCCCCGCCGTGTCGCCGGAGGGACGCTTGAGGAAGGCGACCAGCCCGCCCTGCGCGTTGGTGTTGATGGTCACCAGCTCCCAGCCGTCCTGGCCGAAGTTGTTGAGCATCAGTGCCTCGTTGTGGAGCGGAATCGGCGCCACCTGGTACTCCCACTTGGTCATGGCGGCGACCCTACTCCGGAGCCCGCTCAGCGCCGGACGGCGTACCTCGTGTGCACCGCGTACGGCGACTGGTGCACGGCCAGGATCTCGAGGTCGACGTCCTGCTCGAACCCCTCGAAGAGCCGCTTGCCGCCGCCCAGGATGACCGGCGCGGTCGTGATCCCGAGCTCGTCGACGACGCCGGCGGCGAGTGCCTGCCGGATGATGTCCGCCCCGCCCCCGATCGCGATCCCACCGCTGCCTGCCGCCTCCCGGGCCCGCGCGAACGCCGCGTCGAAGCCCTCGACCATCACGAAGCCGGTGCTCTCGTCGGGCTGGTCCTCGGTGCGGTGGGTGAGCACGACCAGGGTGCCGCCGAACGGGTTGGTGCCGCCCCACGCGCCGGAGTTGTCGTACATACCCCGGCCGCACATGCCGGCCACCACGCCGTCGACCACCTCGGCGTAGAACGCCTCGTCGGCCTCGCTCATGCCGGCGCCCGGCTCGTGGTCGGTCTCGTAGGTCCACGGGCCGCCCATCACCCAGTAGTGGAGCCGCTCGCCGCCGAGGCCGAGGCCCTGCCCGGGCCGGTCGTCGGGGCCGGTGACGTAGCCGTCGAGGGACACGGTGATCGTCGCCTTGACCGGTCCCTGGGTGTCAGTCGTGGTCATGCTTCCTCCTCGTCAGGTCGGTAGGAGAGACTGCCCGGGGGGCCGCGACTCATCGGTCCGACGTGAGCTCGAGTGCGCTCGAGCTCCTAGGTTGCGGGGGGTGATCGTGAGCAGCTCGTCCGCCACGCGGCCCCCGCGCGACGGCATCCTCTCCCCGCAGTACGCCGCCACCACCGTCGGCATCTTCGCGCTGATCGCGTTCAACGCCTTCGAGGTCATGGCCGTCACGACGATCATGCCCACGGTCAGCCGCGACCTCGGCGGCTTCGCGCTCTACGCGCTCGCCTTCGCGGCGCCACTCGCCAGCTCGGTGGTCGGCATGGTCGCGGCCGGGGCGTGGAGCGACCGCCGCGGACCGGCCGGGTCGCTGCTGGTGTCGCTGGTGCTGTTCACCGTGGGCGTGCTCGTCAGCGGCCTGGCGCCGTCGATGCCGGTGCTGGTCGGCGGTCGCGTGGTGCAGGGCCTCGGCACCGGCGCCCTGATCGTCAGCCTGTACGTCGTCGTCGGGGTGATCTACCCGCCGCGGCTGCAGCCCTCGGTCTTCGCCAGCTTCGCCGCCGCCTGGGTGCTGCCCTCGCTGTTCGGGCCAGGCATCGCCGCCCTCGTCGCGGACGCGCTCGGCTGGCGCTGGGTCTTCCTCGGCATCGTGGGCCTCGTGCTGCTGGCGGCGCTGCTCGTCGCCCCGGTGGTGCCGGGGCTGAGCCGCCCGGCGCGGGACGACCGGCCGCCCTCGCGCGCCATGCTGCCGTGGGCGGCGCTCGCCGCGGTCGCGGTGCTCGGCGTCGAGCTCGCGGGCTCCTGGGGCGGGGTGCCGCTCGCCGCCGCCGCCGCGGTGGCCGTGGTGCTCGCGCTGCGACCGCTGACGCCGCGGGGCACCTTGCGGGCCGCCCGGGGCCTGCCCTCGGTCATCGGGACCCGCGGGATGATGAGCGGCGCCTTCTTCTGCGGGCAGGCCTACATCGTCCTGGTGCTGCAGGACCGCTGGGGCTACTCCCCGGGGTACGCCGGCGTCGCCCTCACGGTCGTCGGCGTGGTCTGGGCGGGCATGAGCCAGGTACAGGCGCGGCTCCGCGACCGGGTCACCTCGGAGTCGGCGATGCGGATCGGCGCCGTCGTGCTCCTCGTGGCGGTGGTCGGCCTGTGGCTGACGGTGTGGCTGGACGCTCCGGGCGCCCTGGCGGCGGCCTCGTTCGTGCTCGCGGGCGCCGGGATGGGCTTCGGCTTCTCCCGTACGGGCGTCGCGATGCTGGCCGCGTCGAGCGAGGACGACCGTGGCTTCAACTCCTCGGCGCTCTCCATCGCCGACTCGATCAGCGCCGCGCTGGCGCTCGCCTTCTGCGGCCTCGGCTTCGAGCTGGCCGGCGAGGCCGGTGCCGACCCGTTCCTGACCGTGTTCGGCGTGGCGATCGGGTTCGCGATCGCGGCGGTCGTCACCGCCTCGCGGACCCCGCGCCCGGTCAGCCGCGCGTGACCCGGTAGCGCACGAACGCCGGGACGGCGAGCGACGCCGCCACCGTCCCGACCACGACGAGCACGCCGCCGCCCGCGGCGGCGACGGCGGCACCGGTGGCGGCAGCGGCCGCGCCGTGGACCACGTCGGCCACCCGCGGACCGCCGGCGACGACCACGATGAAGATCCCCTGCAGCCGGCCCCGGACAGCGTCGGACGCGGCGGCCTGGAGCATGGAGGTGCGGAACGCCGCCGAGGCCATGTCGGCCGCGCCCCCGACCGCCAGCATCAGCACGGCGACGGCCAGCATCGCGGCCGGTGCGTACGTCGCCAGCATCGCGGAGACCCCGAAGCCCACCATCGCCAGGCCCCACACCACGATCGCCACGATCACGGCCAGGCCCTGCCGCTCCACCCGCGACACCCAGCCCGACAGCACGCCGCCGACGACGGCGCCGGCGGGGATCGCGGCGAACAGCAGGGCGAAGGCGAGCCCACCCTCGGACGGCCCGCCGAAGTTGACGTCGGCGATCTCGGGGAAGAGCGCCCGCGGCATCCCGAAGACCATGGCGATGATGTCGACGACGAACGACATCATCAGCACCGGCTGGTGGCGCAGGTAGCGGAAGCCGTCGATCACCGCCCGCAGCCCGGGGGACGCGACGGCCCCCTCGACGGGCAGCCGCGGCAGCCGTACGACCGCACCCAGGGTCGCGAAGAGGGTGACCGTGTCGAGCAGGTAGAGCCAGGAGAACCCGAGGACGGGGATCAGCGCCCCGCCGATCAGCGGACCGGCGATGCCACCGGCCTGCATCACGGTCATGCTGAGCGAGTTGGCCGCCGGGAGCTGCTCGAGCGGCAGCAGCTTGGGCAGCACGGCCGACCGGGTCGGCTGGTTGACCGCGAAGAACGCCTGCTGCACCGCGAACAGGGACAGCAGCACCCACACGTCGTCGGCTCCCAGCGCCGCCTGCAGCCAGAACCCGGCGCTGGTCAGGATCAGCCCGCAGGTGGTGATGATGAGAAGCGTGCGGCGGTCCATCGCGTCGGCGAGCGCGCCGCCCCACAGCCCGAAGACCACCAGCGGCACCAGGCCGAAGATCCCCGTCAGCCCGACGTACGCCGAGGAGCCGGTGATCGAGTAGATCTGGGCCGGGACGGCGACGACCGTGAGCTGGGCGCCGATGACGGTCACGATGTTGGCGCGCCACAGCCGGGCGAAGTGCGGGTTGCGCAGCGGGCGGGTGTCGGCCAGCAGCCCGTCCAGCGTCACCCGACGACCCTAGTCGCCGGAGGTTCGAGCCCCGAAACCCGCCGGAGGTTGGGGTGCGAACCCCGCGGGAGGTTGAGGTGCGAGCGCCAGCGAGCCTCGAGACCCCGCCGGAGGTTGAGGTGCGAGCGCCAGCGAGCCTCGAAACCCCGCCACCACGGCGCCCGGAGGTTGAGGTGCGAGCGCCAGCGAGCCTCGAAACCCCGGAACTGTGGGCAGGGCGTCGCCCACGGTGGTTGCGGCCGTGCACCGTTGCCGGAAGGGTGTCGGGATGGCTGACGACGAGGTCCCGAACGACGACTGGCTGATCCAGGGGAACGCCGACCCCCGCGAGGTGGCCGAGCGCTACGACCGGTGGGCGGAGAGCTACGACGCCGACCTCGACGCGTGGTCCTACCAGGCGCCCGCGGTCGCGGCCGACACCGTCCTGGCCCGCGAGCCGGGCCCGGCCTCGATGCTCGACGTCGGCTGCGGCACCGGGCTGGTCGGCAAGGCGCTGCGGGCCAAGGGTTACACCGGACGGCTGGAGGGCCTCGACATCTCGCAGGAGTCGCTCCGGCTCGCCCGGGAGTCCGGCGCGTACGACGCCGTACGACCGGCCGACCTGCAGCAGCCGCTTCCGCTGGCGGACGACGCCGTCGACGCGCTGGCCTGCGTCGGCGTCATGACCTACCTCCCCGACGTCGAGGGGGTCTGGCGCGAGTTCGCGCGAGTCGTACGGCCGGAGGGGCTGGTCGTCGTGACGCAGCGCGAGGACCTCTGGGACCCCCGCGGCTGCCAGGCCGTGATCGATCGGCTCGCCTCCGAGGGGGTGTGGACCCCGGTCGACGTCTGGGGCCCGGCGCCGTACCTGCCGGACTCGGCCGGTGCCCTCGGTGAGCTCGGCTGCTACTACGTCGTCGCGGCGGCCGCTGCGTCGTCGTAGGCCGGGTGGTGGGTGCCCACCTTGCGGGCGGCCGCGAGGTGGCCGCCGAGGTAGGCGGCGACTCCCACGACAGCAGCGCCCGCGAGCGCGAACCCGGCCCCCGCGCCGTGCCGGCCACGGCGTCGGGCGATCCACGACGCCGAGTAGAGGCCCACCGCGGTGCCGTTGGTGACGGCGTGCACGAGGCCGACCCGCTGCTCCCGGGGACCGGCCTCGGACCACTCCGCCCACCCGGACCACGCCGTGGGGCCGAACGCGAGCAGGCCGGTGCCGACCAGCCGTTGCGCAGCGGGCGAGGACTCGTCACCGCCGAACACGTCCAGCAGGGTCGCGGACGTCCACGTGCCGATCACCACGTCGGTCAGCAGCGGGTGGAGAGCGTGACCGAGCCAGTCACCGCGCAGCACCGCGCCCCGCGTCCCGCTCGCGAACGCGGACCGGACGGTCGGCTCGACGGCAGCGACCGCCCCGTCGAGCGCGGCGGTGTCCTCCAGCCGTCGGGTCCAGCGGACGTGCGGCGGTGGCCGGTCGACGGGGTCCATGGGCGTCTCCTCCGTGGCACGTTGTCCCGGGAGGACTGCCCCGGGTGCAGTGACCCCTACTGTGCCCCGCGGGCACGGCGTGGGCAACGGCCCGGGTTCGGGTGCCCTCCGGCAGTAGCCTGACCGCCAGGCCCGGAGACGCGAGGAAGCAGGTACGTGAGCACCCTGATCCTGCTGCGGCACGGCAAGTCGGACTGGTCGGGCGACGAACCCGACCACCTGCGGCCGCTGGCGCGACGGGGACGGCGCCAGGTCCCCGAGGCCGGCCGGTGGCTCGCGGACAACGTCGGCGTCATCGACCTGGCCGTCGTCTCGCCCGCCGTACGCACCCGCGAGACCTGGCGGCTCGCGGCCGCCGAGCTCGCGGTCCCTCCGCCGGTACGCGAGGACGACCGCGTGTACGCAGCCTCTGCGTCCTCGCTCCTCGGCGTCGTGCGGGAGCTGCCCGAGGAGCCGGCGACAGTCGTCCTCGTCGGCCACAACCCCGGGATGGAGGACCTGGTGGCGAGCCTGACCGGTCGCTGGACGCCGATGCCGACGTCCGCGTTGGCCGTCATCGACCTTCCCGGCCCGTGGTCGGCCGTGGCCGACGCTGCCGGAGTGCTGCGGGCGCAGGGACGCCCGCCTGCGGGCTGAGAGCGCCCGTGCTCACATCACCTTGGTGCCGTACATCTCTCCGAGCGGATCGGCGATGAGCTCGAGCCGGGCGCCGTTGGGGTCGCGGAAGTAGATCGAGGTGCCGCTCTCGTGGACGTACTCGACGCCGGCCTCGTCGAGCTTCCGCCTGAGGTGCTCCCACCGCTCCGGCTCCACGGAGATCGCGATGTGGTGCAGGCCGCCGAGCACCTCCGCGTACGGGCCGACGTCCAGGCCGGGGAAGTCGAAGAAGGCCAGCAGGTTGTCGTTGCCGATGTCGAAGAAGAAGTGGTTCGAGCCCTGGTAGTCGCGGTTCTCGAAGAGCTCGGTCAGGGGGAACTCCAGCAGCTCCTGGTAGAACCTGACCGTCTCCTCGACGTCGCGGGCGACCACGGCGAAGTGGTGGAGGCCGCGGGCGCTCGACGCCGGGCGGCTCTGCTGCGGTTGCAGGTACGTCGCCCGGATGCGCTCGCGCTCGGCGTCGATGGCAGACACGTCGATCCCCGTCATGGATTTCAGACTAGGCCAGGAGCGGCCCACCGCCCCAGTGTTCGAGATGGGTCAGTTCCCCGACCTCGACCCTCGTGAGTCGCGTGAGCTGCTTGACCGGTCTGCCCAGCGGCACGACGGCTGCGACGGCGTACGGGTCCGGGAGGCCGAGCAGCCGCTTCAACGCCGGCTCCTCGGCGACGGCCATCGTGGTGATCGTGCCACCGAAGCCCTCGTTGCGGGCGGCCAGCAGGATGTTCCACACGAGCGGGTAGACCGACGCGCCGCCGACGATGCCGACCCGGTCCAGGCGCTGGTCCAGCGCCGCGACCGCACGGAGGTCGACGCAGACGACGAGGACCACGGGTGCCGTCCGGATCGGGTCGGTGACCGAGGCGGGGACCCGGGTCTGAGACACCTGTTCGTCGGTGACCGCGCTGGGGGTGTACGCGCTCCACGGCGTCTCGCCCGCGGCCCGCTGCGCGTGGTACCGCTTCGCGCCCGGCTCGGTGATCTCGACGAGCCGTTCGCGCGTCGCGGGGTCGCGGACCACCACGATCTGGGTGCCCTGGCGGTTGCCGCCGCTCGGTGCGAACCGGGCGTTGTCGAGGATCGTGTGCAGGACGTCGTCCGGCAGCGGGTCGTCGGTGAACTCGCGCACGGCCGCGGTCGTACGCATCACGTCGTAGAGGTCCATGGCGTTCACGCTAGCCACGCTTCCGGGCTGCCCGTCTCGAGGCGGTCAGGCAAGTGATGCCGTCATGCGGATCGAGACGAGGAGCCCTGGGATCTCAGCTCCCAGCTTCGCCGCGTAGCGGGTCGGTGGGTCGGACGGGAACCAGCGGGCGTACTCCTCGTTCATGCCAGCGAAGTCACCCGGGTCGGTGAGCAGCACGCCTACCTCGACGATGTCATCCAGTGTGGCACCGGCCGCCCGCAGGATCGCCTCGCAGTTCGCCAACGCCTGGCGGGTCTGCGCCTGGATGCTGTCACCGGCCATGAGACCGGTGCTCGGGTCGATACCGGTGGTTCCCGAGATGAACACCTGGGAGCCGGCCTTGACTGCCTGGCTGAACAGCGGCGAGCTCGGTGCGTTCGTCGTCGTGATGATCTGACGCGGCATCTCGGACCTCCTGGCTGATCGTCCCATCGCCCGAAGTTCCGGGGAAGTGCTCCCCTGCTTGTGGCGTCCGCACCGCGCCCGGATGGCGGCGGTGTGACGCGGGCTGCGTGTTTGGTGCTTCACCCACGGGCCAAGGGGCCACCCGTCTCAGACCAGCGCAGGGCCGGTCTTCTCCCGCACCTCGTCCTCGGTGACGTCGGGGGCCAGCTCCACCAGCTTGAGTCCCTGGTCGGTCACGTCGATGACGGCGAGGTCGGTGATGATCCGCTGCACGACCCGCTTGCCGGTGTACGGCAGCGTGCACTCGTCGAGGATCTTGTGGGAGCCGTCCTTGGCGACGTGCTCCATCAGCACGATCACCCGCTTGGCGCCGTGGACCAGGTCCATCGCGCCGCCCATGCCCTTGACCATCTTGCCGGGGATCATCCAGTTGGCGATGTCGCCGTCCTTGCTGACCTGCATCGCGCCCAGGATCGCGGCGTCGATCTTGCCGCCGCGGATCATCCCGAACGAGGTCGCGGAGTCGAAGAACGACGCGCCCTTGCGGAGCGTGACCGTCTCCTTGCCGGCGTTGATCAGGTCGGGATCCTCCTCCCCCTCGTACGGGTAGGCGCCGACGCCGAGGATGCCGTTCTCGCTCTGCAGCACCAGCTCGACGTCGTCGGCGACGTAGTTGGGCACCAGCGTCGGCAGCCCGATGCCGAGGTTGACGTAGGAGCCGTCCTCCAGCTCCGAGGCCGCGCGGGCGGCCATCTGCTCACGGGTCCAGGGCATGGGGGTCTCCGTTCGTCGTACGGGGTTTCGAGGCTCGCTTCGCTCGCACCTCAACCTCCGGCGTGGGGTCGCGGTCGGCGTTCGTCGTAGCGGGGTCGCACCTCAACCTCCGGCGCGGGGTCGCGGTCGGCAACCTCCGGGGGTCGCGGTCGGCGATCGCCGTACCGGGGTCGCACCTCAACCCCCGGCCTTGGGGCGGGTGGTGACCCGCTCGATCCGCTTGTCGGCCGCCTGCTCGGGGGTGAGCGGGACGACCCGCTGCACGAAGACCCCCGGCGTGTGGACATGGTTGGGGTCGAGCTCGCCGGGCTCGACCAGGTGCTCGACCTCGGCGATCGTCAGCCGCCCGCACATCGCGGCGAGCGGGTTGAAGTTGCGCGCGGAGTCGCGGTAGACGAGGTTGCCGTGGCGGTCGCCCTTCCAGGCGCGGACCAGGCCGAAGTCGGCGACGATCGCCTCCTCGAGGACGTACTCACGGTCGCCGAAGTCGCGGGTCTCCTTCGGCGGCGACGCCACGGTCACGTTGCCCTCGGAGTCGTAGCGCCAGGGCAGCCCGCCCTCGGCGACCTGCGTGCCGCCGCCGGTGGCGGTGAAGAACGCGGGGATGCCGGAGCCGCCGGCGCGCATCCGCTCGGCGAGCGTGCCCTGCGGCGTCAGCTCCACCTCGAGCTCGCCGGAGAGGTACTGCCGGGCGAACTCCTTGTTCTCCCCGACGTACGACGAGATCATCCGGCGCAGCCGCTTCTGCATCAGCAGCCGGCCGAGGCCCCACTCGTCGACACCGCAGTTGTTCGACACCGCCTCGAGGTCGGTCACCCCGGCCTCGAGCAGTGCGTCGATCAGCACCGACGGGATCCCGCACAAACCGAACCCGCCGACCGACAGCGTCGCCCCGTCCGGGATGTCCGCGACCGCCTCGGTGGCACTCGCCACGACCTTGTCCACCAACGTCCTCCCTGATCTGCTGGGCCGGCTCCGCGACCTCGCCGCCACACTAGCGGCGGGTGACGTCCCTCACGTATGGCCCCCGGCCACACAACCCGGCCGCACTCACGTCTCCGGGCGCCAGCCCCGGACCCCGCGCCACTACGCTGGCGACGTGCCCCCTGCCGCCGACCAGTCGAAGGTCCGGCTGCACGTCGTGACCGGCAAGGGCGGCACCGGCAAGACCACGGTCGCGGCCTCGCTCGCGCTGGCGCTGGCCAGCCACGGCCGGTCGGTGCTGCTCTGCGAGGTGGAGGGACGCCAGGGGATCGCCCGGCTCTTCGACGTCGACCCGCTGCCGTACGCCGAGCGGCGGATCGCCACCGGCCTCCCCGGTCCGCGGGGGCGGGCCGGCACCCTGCACGCGCTGCACGTCGACCCGGAGTCGGCGCTGCTGGAGTACCTCTCCATGTACTACCACCTCGGCCGGGCCGGCCGGGCGCTCGACCGGTTCGGGGTCGTGGAGTTCGCGACGACGCTCGCGCCGGGTGTTCGCGACGTGCTGCTCACCGGCAAGGTGTACGAGGCCGCCAAGGTGCACCGCCGCGCCAAGGGAGTGCCGAGCTACGACGCGGTGGTGCTCGACGCTCCGCCGACGGGGCGGATCGCCCAGTTCCTCGGCGTCAACAGCGAGCTGGCCGGCCTGGCGAAGGTCGGGCCGATCCGGTCGCAGGCCGATCACGTGATGCAGATGTTCCGCTCCCCCCGCACCGCCATCCACCTGGTCACCGTGCTGGAGGAGATGCCGGTGCAGGAGACCGCGGACGCGATCGCCGAGCTGCGGCAGGAGGGGCTGCCGGTCGGCTCGGTGGTCGTCAACATGGTGCGCCCGCAGGACCTCGGCGGCGACCAGCTCACGGCCGCCCGCGCGGGCGACCTGGATGCGGAGCAGATCGGGAAGGACCTGGCCGGGGTGGGGCTCGACGTGGGCGAGGAGCTCGTCACCGGGCTGCTGGCCGAGGCGCACGACCACGCCGTACGCCGGGAGCTGGAGGACGCCCAGCGCACCGTCGTCGCCGGCCTCGGGGTCCCGGTCCACGAGCTGCCGCGGCTCAGCGGCGGCGTCGACCTCGGCGGCCTCTACGAGCTGGCCGCGGACCTGAAAGAGGGTGGCCTGGCATGACCCGGCGTACGTCGCCCCGCGCCCGGTTCGGCCCGCTGGCCGCCCCCGCCTCCGCCGCGCCCGCGCTCGACGTCGACGCGCTGCTCGACGACCCCGGGACCGAGATCATCGTCTGCTGCGGGGCCGGCGGGGTCGGCAAGACGACGACGTCCGCGGCACTCGCCCTGCGCGCCGCCGAGCGCGGACGGAAGGTCGTCGTGCTGACGATCGACCCGGCCCGCCGGCTCGCGCAGGCGATGGGCATCGAGCGGCTCGACAACACCCCGTGGCCGGTCCCGGGCGTCACCGGCACCGGATCGCTCGACGCGATGATGCTGGACATGAAGCGCACCTTCGACGAGGTCGTGGAGAGCCAGGCCTCGCCCGAGAAGGCGCAGCAGATCCTCGGCAACCCGTTCTACGTGGCGCTCTCGAGCTCCTTCGCCGGCACCCAGGAGTACATGGCGATGGAGAAGCTCGGGCAGATCCACCGGCAGGCGCGCGAGGACGGCAGCTACGACCTGATCGTGGTCGACACCCCACCGTCACGCTCGGCGCTGGACTTCCTGGATGCCCCGGAGCGGCTCTCGCGGTTCCTCGACGGCCGCTTCATCCGGGTGCTGCTCGCGCCCGCCCGGGGTCCGGCTCGGCTGATGACGGCCGGGGTCGGGATGATCACCGGGGCGCTGGGCAAGATCCTCGGCACCCAGGTGCTGCGCGACATGCAGACCTTCGTGGCCGCGTTCGACACCCTCTTCGGCGGCTTCCGCGCGCGGGCCGAGTCGACGTTCGCGCTGCTGCAGGCCGACCGTACGGCGTTCCTGGTCGTGGCGGCGCCGGAGCCGGACGCGCTGCGCGAGGCGGCGTACTTCGTCGAGCGGCTCGGGGAGGACGAGATGCCGCTGGCCGGTCTCGTCGTCAACCGGGCGAGCCCTGCGCCCCGGGGATCACTGTCCCCGGACGAGGCGACGGCCGCGGCCGGGAGGCTCCAGCACGGGGAGCCGGGATCCACGGCGGCGGGTCTGCTGCGGCTGCACGCCGACCGGGCCCGGCTCGTGGAGCGGGAGGCCGGGCTCAGGGCCCGCTTCGCCGCTGCCCACCCGACGGTGCCGACGGTCGTGGTTCCGGCACTGCCGGGCGACGTGCACGACCTCGACGGACTGCGTCACGTCGGCGAGCTGCTCTCGGGGACCTGACCTCCCCTGCAGGTCAGGTACCCGTCGGCACGATCACACGTTGACGGGGACTGCCTGTCCGTTGCGGGCCGCCTCGAGCACGGCACGCCAGGAGGCGTTCGGCTTGCGACGCAGCAGGGCCCGGCGCTCACGCTCGGTCATACCGCCCCACACGCCCCACTCGATCTGGTTGTCGAGCGCCTCCGCGAGGCACTCGGTGCGCACCGGGCACGCCTGGCACACCAGCTTGGCCTTGTTCTGCTCGGCGCCCCGCACGAAGAGTGCGTCCGGCTGAGCCTGTCGGCACGCTGCTGAAGGTGCCCAGTCCTCGATCCACATGGCTTGCGTCCCCATTCGCTCGGGATTGGGCCGCCCCACCGACGACCCGGATGATTCCCGCATCCGTAAGTTAAGGAATCCGGGGTACCCGGGAACAGGCTCGTTCTGCCCTTTTCCCGTAGTCCGAACTGACTAGGCACCCCATGCCATGAATGGGCCGGGTCGGGACTGCTCGGGTAACGTGACTGGCATGTCCGTGCCCCCTGACGAGCGGCTTCCCGCCTCTCGCATCCTGTCCCACCTCGGCGTGATGGCCGCCGTGGCCGCCGTCATGGGCGCGCTCGTGGCCGGGCTCGCGATCCCGTTCGCCGGCGTCGTCGGGGTGGCTGCCCGCGACGTGGCCCGGAGCATGGACAACCTGCCGGCCGAGCTCGCGGTGGAGCCGCTGGCCCAGAAGACCCGCATCGTCGACGGCAGCGGCAACCTGATCGCCTCGCTCTACGACGAGAACCGGATCAACGTCCCGCTGACCCAGATCTCGCGGACCATGGTGCAGGCGATCGTCTCCATCGAGGACTACCGCTTCTACGAGCACGGCGCGCTCGACCTGCGTGGCACGCTGCGCGCCCTCGTCACCAACCAGGCCCAGGGCGGCGTGGTGCAGGGCGGCTCCTCGATCACCCAGCAGATGGTCAAGCTCACCCTCGTCGCCCAGGCGGACGGCAAGGCCGAGCGGGTGGCCGCGACCGACGACACCCTCGCCCGCAAGGTGCGCGAGCTGCGCTACGCCATCGCGTTCGAGGAGCAGTACTCCAAGGACTGGATCCTGGAGCGCTACCTCAACATCGCGTACTTCGGCGACGGCGCGTACGGCATCCAGTCGGCCGCCCAGCACTACTTCAACAAGAACGCCAAGGACCTCGACCTGCGCGAGTCGGCGATGCTGGCCGGGCTGGTGAAGAACCCCACCGGCCTCGACCCCACCAACTCCCCCGACGCCGCGCGCGAGCGCCGCAACGTCGTCCTCGACCGGATGGCCCAGCTCGACGTCATCACCCCCAAGCAGGCCACCAGGACCAAGAAGGCCGACCTCGGCCTCAACGCGCAGCCGAGCGACAACGGCTGCGTCAACTCGCGTGCCCCCTTCTTCTGCGACTACGTCATCAACACGTTGATGCAGGACCCCTCGCTCGGCGAGACCAAGGAGGACCGCAAGCAGCTGCTGCGCTCCGGCGGGCTGACCATCCGCACCACCATCGACCTGCGGTTCCAGGCCGCGGCCGACCGCGCCGTGCAGGAGTACACCGATCCCACCGACCAGGTGATCGGGGGCGTGGCGATGGTCGAACCCGGTACGGGCGAGGTCAAGGCGATCTCGCAGTCGCGGCCGATGGGAGGCAACCGCGAGGCGGGCCAGACCTACCTCAACTACGTGGTGCCCCAGGAGGTCGGCGACGCCGCCGGCTTCCAGGCCGGCTCGACGTTCAAGGCGTTCGTGCTCGCCCAGGCGCTGATGCGCGGCGTGCAGCCGGACACCACCATCAGCGTGCCGGCCCAGGAGTTCATCCCGGAACGCAACTTCATGGACTGCGACGGCCCCTACGGCGGGCCGTACAACACCGTCGTCTGGGACCCGACGAACTTCGACGAGACCGGCGGCACGTACAACCTCTACACCGGCACCCAGAACTCGGTGAACACGTTCTTCGCCAACCTCGAGCAGCTCACCGGCATCTGCAAGCCGTACGAGCTGGCCCGCAACATGGGCGTCGACCTCACGGACCCCGACAACGAGCGGGTCCCGTCGTTCACCCTCGGCGTCGCCGACGTCAGCCCGCTCGAGATGGCCGAGGCGTACGCGACGTTCGCGGCCCGCGGCCAGCACTGCGACTCGCGGCCGGTCACCTCGATCGAGGACGCCAACGGCAACCTGCTCAAGGAGTACGGCCCGTCCTGCACGCAGGTGCTGACCAACGCCGTCGCCGACACCGTCAACGACATCCTCAAGGGCGTGCTGGAGCCGGGCGGATTCGGGCAGTACATCACCATCAACCAGGAGGACGCGGGCAAGACGGGCACCACCCAGAGCGCCCGCGCAGTCTGGTTCAACGGCTACACGCCCAACCTGTCGACCGCGACGATGCTCGCCGGCGCCAACTCCTTCGGGCAGCCGATCGGCCTCGAGGGCCTGACCGCCGGCGGCCGCTACATCGACAGCGCCTCGGGCTCCGGCCTCGCCGGACCGATCTGGGGCCAGGCGATGGGCGAGGTGGAGCAGTGGCTCCCCGACGAGACCTTCACCCCGCCCGACCTGAGCGCGCTCGGCGGCGAGGAGACCACGGTCCCGAGCGTCGCCGGCCAGCCGCTCGGCAGCGCCCGCCGGATCCTCGAGGACGCCGGCTTCAGCGTGCTCGTCGGCCCCGAGGCCTACTCGGAGTACCCCGAGGGCACGGTCGCCTACTCCGACCCCGGCTCCGGCGCGGTCACGCCGGCGGGCTCCGTGATCTCGATCTACCCCTCGACCGGCTTCGTGCCGGCCCCGCAGCCCACCAACCCGGGCGGCGGCGACGACGGGGGTGGCGACAACGGCGGCGGCGGTGACGACGGCAACAACGGTGGCGGCAACGACGGTGGCGGTGGTGGCGACACCGGCGGTGGCGACACCGGCGGTGGCGGCGGTACGGGCGGCGGCGGTCCCGGGCCCGGCGGCGGTGGCCGGGGCTGAGCCCCCGCCTCAGGCGCCGAGCTGGCGGCGTACCTCCGCGGCCACGACGGAGCCGTCGGCGCGACCCTTGGTCTGCGGCGTGACCAGGCCCATCACCTTGCCCATGGCACGCATGCCCTCGCCTCGGGCGCCGGCCTGGTCGATCGCGTCGGTGACGACGGCGACGACCTCCTCCTCGGTGAGCTGCTCGGGCAGGTAGTCGGCGATCACGGCCGCCTCCGCCCGCTCGCGGTCCGCCATCTCGGCACGGCCGCCGTCGTCGAAGGCGGTGGCCGCCTCGCGGCGCTTCTTGGCCTCGGTGGTGAGCACCCCGACGACCTCGTCGTCGCTGAGCTCGCGCGCAGCCTTGCCAGCAACCTCCGCGTTGGTGACGGCGGAGAGCACCATGCGCAGGGTCGCGGACCGCAGCTCGTCGCGGGCCTTCATGGCCGTGGTGAGGTCGGTGCGGAGCCGGTCCTTGAGTGCACTCATGCCGCCATTCTGGCAGCCGTACGGCTGTGAAAGTCTGGGCGCATGGTGACAAGGGCGTTGACCGGGCTGCTCGCCGCGGGCGCGGCGGCGGGTGCGGCGGTGGCCGGCCACGCCGTCGCCGAGACCCGGCGCTTCGAGCTGCGCGAGGTCACGGTCCCGCTGCTGCCCGCCGGCCACCGACCGCTGCGGGTCCTGCACCTCAGCGACCTGCACCTCACGCCGCGACAGCACCGCAAGCGCGAGTGGGTCAGCAGCCTGGCCGGGCTCCGGCCGGACCTGGTGGTCGACACCGGCGACAACCTCGCCCACCGCGACTCACTGCCGGCCGTGCTCGACGCCCTCGGCGGGCTGCTCGACGTCCCCGGTGTGTTCGTGCTCGGCTCCAACGACTACTACTCCCCGGTGCTGCGCAACCCGCTGCGCTACCTGCTGCCCGACGACGGCAGCCGCAACACCACCAGCGAGCAGCTGGCCTGGCGGGAGATGAAGGCCGCCTTCGACGAGGCCGGGTGGATCGACCTGAGCAACGAGCGGGCGGCGTTCACCGTGGGCGACACGACCTTCGCGTTCGCCGGCGTCGACGACCCGCACCTGGAGTACGACCGGCTCGACGACGTCGCCGGCCTTGCTGACCCGACGGCCGACGTGCGGGTCGGCGTCACCCACGCGCCGTACCTCCGGGTGCTCGACCAGTTCGCCCACGACGGCTACGACGCGGTGCTGGCGGGCCACACCCACGGCGGCCAGGTGTGCCTGCCCGGCGGCCGGGCGCTGGTCACCAACTGCGACCTCGAGCCGGCCCGGGCCAAGGGCCTGCACCGCCACCCGGCCGACTCGGTGCCCGACGAGCCCGGGTCCAGCTGGCTGCACGTCTCGGCCGGGCTCGGCACCTCTCCGTACGCCCAGGTACGGCTGTCGTGCCGTCCCGAGGCGACGCTGCTCACCCTCACCGCGCGCGACTGAGCGGGGTCTCGACGGCGGCCGGCCACAGCCCGGGCCGATTCGTGGCGCCCGTCGGCGCTCGGGTAAGGTTGCGGCTGCTCGCGCCGGGAACCTTCCCGGCGCGTTCGGGGTGTGGCGCAGCTTGGTAGCGCGCTTCGTTCGGGACGAAGAGGCCGCAGGTTCAAATCCTGTCACCCCGACCACGTGGTGTCGCCGACCCACCCACCCCGACCCGGCAGTTGTGCAGGCTCAATCCCCCTGACCGGCAGTTGTGCAGGCTCGAACCCTGCCCAGCCGGCAGTTGTGCAGGCTCGATCCCTGCCCAGCCGGCAGTTGCGCGGCGGCAGCAGACCCACGGGTGACGGCTCGGCCCGGTTCCTACCTGCACAAGTGACGGCTCGGCCCGTTCTCAACCTGCACAAGTGACGGCTCGCGCATCGATCGACCGACCGGCGCGCGTGGCACACTGCCCGCATGGCTGAGAAGGACGATCCCGACGGCCCGTCGCTGGAGCTCCCGTCCCTCGGCTTCGGCCGCAAGCGGCGCGGGAAGAAGGAGCGGCCCGCCCCCGAGCCGGAGCCGGTGCCTGAGGCCGCCCCGGAGGCCGCCCCGGCGCCCGCACCAGCACCCCGGCCAGAGCCGACCCCGGAGCCTGCTCGCGAGCCGCAGCCCGTACCCACGGCCGCCGCACCGCTGTTCACCGACGAGGCGCCGACGCCCGTCGACGAACCGGCCGATGACCAGGAGCCGGCTCGCCGTGACCGCCCCCGCCCGGTCCTCCCCCGGTTGGGTCCGGTGCCGGCGGCACTGCTGACCGGGCTGCTCGTCGGCGTGATCACCGTCGGCCTGGTCTGGGCCTCGCAGCGGCTCTGCGAGGTGCTGCGCGGGACGTCCAGCTGTGGCGACGCCGGGTTCCTGCTGCTGCTCGCCGTCCTGGTCCTCGCGGGGCTGCTCGGCGGCCGGCTGCTCAAGGCGTTCGGCGTCGAGGACGGCGGCAGCACCAGCTTCCTGGCCATGGGCCTGGTCGCCGTGGCGCTGATGCTGGTGCTCGCCGACCACCTGTTCGCCTGGTGGATGGTGATCGCCGTCCCGGCCGTGGCGATGGTCGCGTACGTGGCGTCGCAACGACTCACCACGGCGATGGTCGAGCCCGGCGGGCCCGAGGTGCACCGCTGAGCGGATTCCTCAGCGGGCGGCGACCAGCTCCGCGATCTGCACGGTGTTGAGGGCGGCGCCCTTGCGCAGGTTGTCGTTGCTGATGAACAGCGCCAGCCCGCGCTCGTCGGGGACGCCCGGGTCGTGGCGCAGCCGGCCGACGTACGACGGGTCGCGTCCGGCCGCCAGCAGCGGGGTCGGGATCTCGGTCAGCTCGACGCCGGGCGCGGACGCCAGCAGCTCGCGGGCGCGGGCCACCGGCAGCGAGCGCGCGAACTCGGCGTTGACGGCGAGCGAGTGGCCCGTGAAGACCGGCACCCGGACGCAGATGCCCGAGACCGCGAGGTCGGGGATGTCGAGGATCTTGCGCGACTCGTTGCGCAGCTTCTGCTCCTCGTCGGTCTCGTCGAGCCCGTCGTCGACGATCGAACCGGCCATCGGCAGCACGTTGTAGGCGATGGTGCGGGCGTACTTCTCGGGGCTGGGGAACGCGACCGCCTCGCCGTCGTACGCCAGCTCGCGGGCCTTGTCACCGGCCGCCGCGACCTGGCCGGCCAGCTCCTCCACCCCGGCGACGCCGGAGCCAGAGACCGCCTGGTACGTCGAGGCGATCAGCCGGACCAGCCCCGCCTCGTCGTGGAGCGGCTTGAGCACCGGCATCGCGGCCATGGTGGTGCAGTTGGGGTTGGCGATGATGCCCTTGCGGGCGTCGGCGATCGCGCCCGGGTTGACCTCGGAGACGACCAGCGGCACGTCGGGGTCCATCCGGAACGCGGAGGAGTTGTCGACGACCGTCGCCCCGGCCTCGGCGAACCGGGGCGCCAGCGCGCGGGACGTGGTCGCGCCGGCGGAGAACAGGGCGATGTCGAGCCCGGACGGGTCCGCGGTGGCGGCGTCCTCGACCACGACGCTCTGCAGACCACGGGGACCGGCGAACGGGAGCACCGTGCCTGCGGAGCGCGCCGAGGCGAAGAACCGGACCTCGTCGACCGGGAAGCCGCGCTCCTCCAGGATCTGCCGCATCGCGACGCCGACCTGGCCGGTGGCGCCGACGACGCCGAGCCGGACTCCCGGGGCGCCGCTCATCGGCCGGACCCCCCGTAGACGACCGCCTCGACCTCGTCGGCGTCGAGGTCGAAGGCCGAGTGGGCGGCCGCGACCGCGGCGTCGACCAGGCCCTCGTCGACGATCACCGAGATCCGGATCTCCGAGGTGGAGATCATCTGGATGTTGACGCCGGCGGCGGCGATCGCGGAGAAGAACTTCGCGCTGACGCCGGGGTGGGAGCGCATCCCGGCCCCGATCAGCGAGATCTTGCCGATCTTGTCGTCGTAGAGCAGCGAGGCGAAGCCGATCTCGTCGCGCAGCGCGGCCAGCGCCTTCATGGCCGTCTGGCCGTCGGCACGCGGCAGCGTGAACGAGATGTCGGTGAGGCTGGTCGCCGCCGCCGAGATGTTCTGGACGATCATGTCGAGGTTGATCTGGGCGTCGGCCAGGGCCTCGAAGATCCGGGCGGCCTCGCCCACCTTGTCGGGCACCCCGACGACGGTGATCTTGGCCTCGCTGCGGTCGTGGGCGACGCCGGCGATGATGGCCTGTTCCATGGCGGGCTCCTCCGGGGAGTCGAGAACGGGGTCCGGGACGACCCAGGTGCCCTCGAGATGGCTGAACGAGGACCGTACGTGGATCGGGATGTCGTAGCGGCGGGCGTACTCGACGCACCGCAGGTGCAGGATCTTGGCACCGCAGGCGGCCAGCTCGAGCATCTCCTCGTACGAGACCTGGTCGAGCTTGCGGGCGGTCGGGACGATCCGCGGGTCGGCGGTGAACACACCGTCGACGTCCGTGTAGATCTCGCAGTGGTCGGCCCGCAGCGCCGCCGCCAGCGCGACCGCCGTGGTGTCGGTGCCACCGCGGCCCAACGTGGTGATCTCCTTGGTGTCCTGACTGACGCCCTGGAAGCCGGCCACGATGACGACGTGGCCCTCGTCGAGGGCGGTGGAGATGCGGCCCGGCGTGACGTCGATGATCTTGGCCCGGCCGTGCACCGAGTCGGTGATCACGCCGGCCTGGGAGCCGGTGAAGGAGCGGGCGGTGAAGCCGAGGTCGGAGATCGCCATCGCGACCAGGGCCATCGAGATCCGCTCCCCCGCGGTGAGCAGCATGTCGAGCTCACGGGCGGGCGGGAGCGGGCTCACCTCGTTGGCGAGGTCGAGCAGCTCGTCGGTGGAGTCGCCCATCGCCGAGACGGCCACGACGACGTCGTGACCGCTGCGCTTGCTCTCGACGATCCGTCGGGCCACCCGCTTGACGCTCGCCGCGTCGGCGAGGGAGGAGCCGCCGTACTTCTGCACGACAATGCCCACCACAAACCACTCCTGCGCTCGGGTGCCGGACCGTCCGGAGTCTACCGGCGCTCAGGTGAGCGACTGATCCACGTCCAGCACTGCTTCGGCGGCCTCGATCTGGTCCTGCTCGGAGACGATCTCGGCGTCGAGCCGGTCGTGGGCGACCACCGAGAGCAGCGCGTTGAGGGCCGCGCCCGCGAGGTTGCCCCAGTTGGAGACGTAGGAGAACTGCCACCACCACAGCGCCTCGGCGACGTTGCCGATGCGGTAGTGGCGCAGCCCGTTCTCGAGGTCGCTGGCGATGCTGGCGAGGTCGTCGGAGAGCTGGCTGTCGACCACCTCGGGCAGGTACGGGTCGAAGACGAAGCTGTAGGTGTCGACGTTGCCGAGCAGCTCGGCCAGCCGCAGCCGCAGCTCGTCGACCTCGGCCTCCGGGCCGACGTCGGGCTGGTACTCGGTGCGGGGCATGAAGTCCTGCTGCGCCCCGAGCCGGGCGCCGGCGAGCAGGATCTGGGAGATCTCGAGCAGCAGCAGCGAGATCGCCCGGCCACCGTCGGGCTCGCGGGCGACGGCGCGCAGCGCCAGCAGGAACGACTCCACCTGGTCGGCGATCTGCTGGGCGAAACCGCCCTCGAGGTCGAGGGGGTTGTTGGTCGTGTCAGTCATCGGCCCTCTCCATCATCGGCACTGCGCCTCCCTGCGAATGCTCGGCCGAGGGTGACCTCGTCGGCGTACTCGAGATCTCCTCCCACAGGCAGTCCACTCGCCAACCGGGTCACGCGCAAGCCGAAGTCCTTGAGCATCCGCGTGATGTAGGTCGCAGTGGCCTCTCCCTCGAGGTTGGGGTCGGTGGCGAGGATCACCTCGGTGACGGTGCCGTCGGCCAGCCGCTGCAGCAGCTCCTTGATGCGGAGCTGGTCGGGGCCGATGCCGTCGATGGGCGAGATCGCGCCGCCGAGCACGTGGTAGCGGCCGCGGAACTCGCGGGTGCGCTCGATCGCGACGACGTCCTTGTACTCCTCGACCACGCAGAGCACCGCCGGGTCGCGCCGCGGGTCGCGGCAGATCCGGCACTGGTCGTCCTCGGCGACGTTGAAGCAGGTGCTGCAGAACTTCACACGCGCCTTGACCTCGACCAGCACGTCCGCCAGCCGGCGTACGTCGACCGGGTCGGCCTGCAGCAGGTGGAACGCGATCCGCTGCGCGCTCTTGGGACCGACGCCGGGCAACCGACCGAGCTCGTCGATGAGGTCCTGGACGATGCCTTCGTACATCTGGGTCCTAGAACCCCAGGCCCGGGAGGCCGCCGGCGCCGCCGGCACCCCCGCCTGCGAGCGGGCCGAGCGCCTCGGCGGCCAGCCCGTCGGCCTGGGCCTTGGCGTCGCGGTAGGCGGCCACGACCATGTCGCCGAGGTCGGACAGGTCGTCGGGGTCGGAGCCGTCGAAGCCGCCGGCCCGGATCTCGACGCCGACCAGCTCGCCGACGCCGTTGACGCGCACCGTCACCGCGCCGCCGGCGACGGTGCCGTCGACGGTCGTCTCGGCGAGCCGCTGCTGGGCCTGCTCGAGCTGCTCCTGCATCTGCTGGGCCTGCTGCATCAACGCGTTGAGGTCGAATCCGCCACCGCCGAGCGGGTCGCTGCCGGGGGCGTCGAAGGGAGGCTGCGTCATGGTCGTCTCGTCTCTGTGGGTGGGGTGGTCACTGGTGGCGGATCTCCTCGATCACCTCGGCGCCGAGCTCGCGCTGGAGCAGCTCGGCACCGGCGAGACCCGTGGTGTCGTCATCGGGGTCGTCGGGATGGGCGTCGGCATCGGCCTGCCGGTGGCTGTCGTCGGCCTCGCCGGTGTCGCCCGAGCCCGCCGTCCGGGTGGTCCGGATCGCCTCGCGGGCGGCCGCGGACACGTCGGGCGCGGGAGCCGCGGCCGGCTCGCCCGCGTCGTCGGCGGGCGGCTCCGGCGGCGGGGCCTGGGGCGACGCGGTGGCGTGGGAGCCGCCGTCGGCCCCCGGGTCGACGATGGTCTCGACCCGCCAGTCGACCCCGGCGATGTCGATCGCCGCCTGCCGCAGGATCTCGTCGCAGCCGCCGTTGACGAAGGAGTCTCGGGCGCCGGCGTTGGCGAACCCGAGGGTCAGGGTCGTGCCGTCGACCCCGACCACCTGGGAGTTCTGGGTGAGGTGCATCCAGGCGACGCGGCGCCGCATCTTGGTCGCCTCGACGATGTCGGGCCAGAGCCGGCGTACGTCGACGAGCGACAGTGCGGCCGACGGCGCGGCAACGGCCGGCTCGGGCTCCGGCTCAGGCCGGACCTCGGGCTGGGGCCCCGGCTCAGCAGGGTGCTCCGGGGGAGCCTCGGACACGGGCTCCGGCTGGGGCTCGGGCTCCGGCTGGGGCTCATGCTCGGGCCGGGGCTCCGGCTCGGACGGGGCCGCGGGTGCCGGCTCCGGCGCCGCCGGAGCGGGCTCGACGACCGGCGCGGTCGTCTCGGGCTCCACGACCGGGGCGACGGGGTGCTGGGCAGCAGCGGGGGCCGGGTCCTCGCGGACCGGCGCCGGGCTGGGGGCACCCCCGGCGATGGAGGCGCGCTTCTCGAGCCGGTCGACGCGGGCCATCAGGCCGGTGGTCGACGGGTCGGCGCCGGGCAGCAGCACCCGGGCGCAGATCAGCTCCAGCAGCAGCCGCGGCGCGGTGGCCCCGCGCATCTCGGTCAGGCCGGAGGCCACCAGGTCGGCGGCCCGGCTCAGCTCGGCCGGACCGAAGTGGTTGGCCTGCTGGACCAGCCGGTCGGCCTGGTCGCTGGAGACGTCGATCAGGCCGGTCGCCGGGGCGTCGGGCACCGCGGCCACGATCACCAGGTCGCGCAGCCGTCGCAGCAGGTCCTCGGTGAAGCGGCGGGGGTCCTGGCCGGTCTCGATCACCCGGTCGACCACGCCGAACACCGCGGCGCCGTCGCCGGCGGCGAACGCCTCGACGACGTCGTCGAGCAGCGAGGCGGGCGTGTAGCCGAGCAGGCCGACGGCGAGGTCGTGGGTGATCCCCGCCGGGCCGGCGCCCCCGAGCAGCTGGTCGAGCACCGACAGCGAGTCGCGGGCCGACCCGGCGCCCGCCCGTACGACGAGCGGCAAGGCCGCCGGCTCGATGGCGACACCCTCTCGCTCGCACAGCTCGGCCAGGTAGGTCGAGAGCAGCCGCGGCGGGATCAGCCGGAAGGGGTAGTGGTGGGTGCGCGACCGGATGGTCGGGATCACCTTGTCGGGCTCGGTGGTCGCGAACACGAAGCGCAGGTGGGGCGGGGGCTCCTCGACGAGCTTGAGCAGGGCGTTGAAGCCCTGCGTCGTGACCATGTGGGCCTCGTCGATGATGTAGACCTTGTAGGGGCTCTTGACCGGCGCGAAGAACGCCTTCTCGCGCAGGTCGCGGGCGTCGTCGACACCGCCGTGGGAGGCGGCGTCGATCTCGATCACGTCGATCGACCCCGGTCCGCCGCGGGCGAGGTCGCGGCAGCTCTCGCACTCCCCGCAAGGATCGGCCGTGGGCGCCTGCTCGCAGTTGAGGGTGCGGGCGAGGATCCGGGCCGATGTCGTCTTGCCGCAGCCCCGCGGCCCGGAGAAGAGGTAGGCGTGGTTGACCCGGTTGTTGGCCAGCGCGGCCCGCAGCGGGGTCGTCACGTGGTCCTGGCCGATGACGTCGGCGAACGTCTCCGGCCGGTAGCGCCGGTAGAGGGCGAGCGGGGACTCCACGTGTGAACCCTAACCATGGGGAGTGACAGCGGGTAGCGGGCCGGACCCCCGGGACGGAAAGGCCCCCCGCGCACCCGACAGAGCTCGCCTACCCTTGCTGCCTTCCGGCCCTGGGGGAGTTCGGCAAGATGCCGCCACGCGGGGGGTTGCCCGCGAGTCTAGGACCGGCCGGGCGCCACGACCAAGTCGGACCAGGACCCCCGCCGGGTGATTTCACCGGCCCCGAGAGCTGCAGGTACGCTCCTGCGCGGAGGATTCGCCTAGTGGCCTATGGCGCTCGCTTGGAAAGCGGGTTGGGTTAACGCCCTCAGGGGTTCGAATCCCCTATCCTCCGCCAGCCGCGGGTCGCTGACCTGCGAGGACGCCGACCATGGTCCGACCGGGACCGGGTCGGCGTTCGTGCTCCGAGCGGGGCGAGGCCGGCCAGGACGAGCAGTGCCCCGACCGGGATCAGGTCCAGGTTCACGGCGAACAGCCCGAACCCGAGGAGGACCAGCAGCGGACCCCAGAGGGGAACGAGGCGCGGCCGGGCGGTCGCCAGGATGACCAGCAGCGTCAGCACGCCGAGCTGGAACGACAGCGGGCCCACGACCTCCAGGACCGCGGGCAGCGGGGCGGCGTCGTGGAAGCGCGCGAACAGGTCACCGAGGATCACCCACAGGAAGCACGCGACGCCCACCAGGCCGGCGACCGTGGCCAGGCTCGCCACGATCCGCGTCGGCGCTGCGACGGGCGGGACGAGCCGTCGCATCCCCACCGTCAGGACACCGAGCAGGACGAAGCCGACGAGGAACAGCGCATGACCGAGGTTCCACGCCAGTCCGGGTCCGTGGACCCCGTCCAGGCCGTCGACCAGCCGCAGCAGCCCGTACGACATCAGCAGGACCGGGGCCGCGAGTGCCGAGAACCGGACCAGCCGCTGCGTCGTGGTCATCCATCCATGCTCGCGGCCCGCGGTCCCCGGGACCATCGGGGATGGTCCCCACCGGACCCCGTCGCGACCCCTGGACCGCACGACGCCGGCGGACACCGTGGGTTCGCGCATGCCGGGCAACGACCGAGCGCCGCCCCTTCCCGGGACGGCGCTCGGTCACGTCACGACCTACGGCGTGAGCGGATCGCTCGGAGGCTGACCCGTCGACGCCGTCGTGGTCGGCCCTCCCGAGGTCGAGGCGGGCCCGACCTCGTTCCGCGCCTCGAGCCGCTGGAGCTGTCGGGCGGCAGCATCGCGGCCGCCGAGGCCGAAGGCGATCGCTGCTGCAGCGGCGCCCCCCACGACGATCGCCCCGAAGGCGAGGTTCACGATGGAGTCGGCCAAGCCCATCGACTGGAGGCCGATCGCGACGAACAGGGCGATGCCGGCGTAGCGGACGACCTCTCCCGCGCGGCCCGAGATGAACCGGGGCGCCAGGTTGGCCACGAACACGCCGACCGCGATGATGGCCCCGCCCAGGATGATGCCGCCGGCCACCTCGAGCACGGTGTCGAGGATCTCGGTGATCTCGGGGAACCCGAGCACGCGGGTCGCGGCGACGGCGAAGAACAGCACGATGGCGATCTGCGCGATCCGCGCGATGACGGTGGACGGCGGGGTGCTGCGCGTCCCACCCGCGCCCAGGTCGGCCAGGACCCGATCGGTGCCGAGGCCCCGCAGCGTCGACTCCAGCAGCGGCGCCACGAACCGGGAGATCAGGTAGCCGATCCCCAGCAGCAGCGCGGCGGCGATCACCGACGGGATGGCGTTGAGGATCAGCGTGAGCATCTCGGTGGCCGGCTGCGCGATCGCCTCGATGCCGAGGACCTGGAGCGCCGAGATGGACACCACGATGAGGATCAGGGCGAACACCAGCTGGCCGGCGATCCTGGAGAGCGGCGGCGCGGTCGAGCTCGCACGGCTGCCGCCGGTCCCGGCGGCGGGCGACGCGTCGTTGCGTCGCAACCAGTTGTCCGCGCCCGCTGTGCGCAACGACGTCTCGACCAGCTGCCTCACGATGCGGGCCAGCACCAGGCCGATGAAGAAGATGAGTGCGGCACCCAGGATGCCCGGCAGTGCCGCCAGCACCCGCTGCAGGAGATCCTGGATCGGGAGCCACGACCTCGGTGAGCGCGAACAGGTTCAGGATCGCGATCAGCCCGAACAGCCACACCACCAGCGAGGCGATCGTGGCCAGGGAGTCCCCGAGCGACTGACCGCTGGAGTCCTCCCGTTGCAGCACCTTCACGCGTTGCAGGGCCCTGCTCAGCACCGCTTTGACCAGCTTCGCGATCAGCCAGGTCACGACGAGGATGACCACCGCCGCGACGACGCGCGTCAGGATCCCTGCGACGTCGAAATCGTCCACACTCATGACACATCTCCCCTGCGATAGCTCCGGGACGGCGGACTGCCGTCTCGCCCCGGGGGGCGCTGCAGGTCGCGTGCTCCCTCGGACCTGCCGGAACGCTCCCACCGGGTGCTCGGGACGCTAGTCCGGCTCCTCAGGCACGGTCCCCATCCTCACGGGTGGTGACACGGCAGCGGACGTCTGCTGCGCTGGAGGATCCGGCCGATGCGGCGCGCGCGCTGGTTTCGCCCTCGCGGATCAGGGCTCTCGGTCCAGGGGCCGCGTCACCGTGATGGGTCCCTGCAGCATCAGGGTGTTGGGCACATGCGTGGTGCCGCTGGCGTCGGTCTCCATCTCGGTGGTGGCCGCATGCAGGGCCACCACGGTGCCGTCCACCCCTCCCGAGTTCACGTGGTCGCCCTCGTTGAGGATGCGGCGAAGGTAGCGGCCCGCGGCAACCTCCCGAGCGACGTGGCGGCCTCCCAACCCGATGAGCAGTGCCATGGCGGTGGCGAGGCACAGCAGGACGGCCGCGAAGGCCAGTGTGAGCAGCTCGGTGTTGACTCCCAGCTGGCCCAGGGCGAGCAGCACGACGACCACCATGATGACGCCGCGGAGCACGACCACCATCTCCCGCCGGGTGCGTCCCGTGGCACGGGCCAGCCCCGCTCCGAGCAGCGTGCCGGCCAGGATCGCCCCCGCCCGTCCGACGATGAGCATGAGGATCGCGATCAACACGTTGGGGAGGTAGGCGACCGCCCGTGCGGCCAGTGGCTCGAGCGCGCGGGGCGCGAGGATCCCCACCGCTGTCGCGATCCCGATGGCCAGGACCACCCAGAAGACGAAGGCGGCAGCAGGCCCTCCCAGCCCCTCCACGGAGAGGCGACGCTCCTGGGCCACGACGAGCCGGCGTGTCAGCGCGCCCAGCAGGGCACCGAGCGTCAGCCCAGCCAGGATCGCAGCGACGGCGTAGACCACGGGCTCACTCATCATCTCCTCCTTCGTCCACGGTCCCCTCCACCAGCAGTCGTGATGTCTCGGGCCCGACCTCCATCAGCTCGGTGAGCACGGAGAGGGCTTCACGCTCGGCGATGCGCGTCTCCAGACGCTCCCACAACGCGTTCTCCAGCGAGGGCCGGGGCATGTGGTCGGCCCCGAGCTCCGCGCGGATCCGCGGCTCCAGCTCCGTGATCTGCTCCAGCCGCTGCAGGCACATCGGGCAGTGCTGGGCGTGGCGAGCGGCCCGGCGACTGCCGCTGCCCGCGGACCAGCGGCCCAGCGTGGTGTCGGACGGGTGACGCCAGCTCATGACGACCCTCCGGTCCCACGCGAGCGCAGCTGCCCCCGGGCTCGGAACAGTCGTGTCTTGACCGTCGGCAACGGGACCTGGAGCACGTCACTGATCTCGGCGTAGGTGAGCTGCTCGACCTCCCGCAGCACGACCACGGCACGGCTGAGCGGGTCCAGCTCACCGAGGGCCGCGTCGATGAGCAGCCGGCCCTCCACGACGTCATCAGGGCGGGAAGGCTCCCGGACCGGGAGGCGGTCCGGGTCGGTCGACTCCTCCCGGATCGTACGAAGGGTCGAGACGGCCACGTTGTGCGCGATGCGGAGCAGCCAGTGACGGATCGGTGCCTCACCGCGGTAGCTGTCGAGCTGCTGCCACGCCCTGATGAACGTCTCCTGGGTCACGTCCTCGGCCAATCCCGGGTCTCGGACCACCGATCTCGCCATCCGGTAGACGGACGCACCGTGCTCGGCGAAGAGTCGCCGCAGGGCGCCGTTGGAGTCCGGGGCTGGTTGCGCCCCGGCGCCCGACTCTCCCGCCATGGACCGACCATTGCCTTCCCTGAGCATCCGTCACCGTGGAGAGGACGCGCACGGAATCGGGAAAGTCGCACCCGTGGGCAGTCCTTCGAAGAAATGTGACGGTGCGCTGCGACTTTGTCACGTGTTCCGGCGTCCTCGGGAGGAAGCAACTCCTCACCGAGGAGAACGGGAGTCGCATGACAGCAACGAGCACGGGCACGTCACCGTCCAGGCACCTGGCGGGGAACCCGGTCGGTTCGCCACTGCCTGCGCGTCCGGCAGCGGGCCGTGGGGCCACGCTCCGTCGCGGGCTCGGTCGACAGGACCTCGTACGGGTCGCGATCGTCGAACCTCATGACCTCGTGGTCGCAGGATGGGAGCGGCTCCTGGAGAACGCGTCGACGGGTCGCTACCGCGTCACGGCGGGCGACCCGCGGGATCTCCCGGACGTCACGTTGTACGGCGTGTGTCCGAGCGCCCGGCCGGGCACTCATGATGCCGACCTCCACGTCCTGCTCCGCAGCACGGGGTCCACGGTCATCGTCACCCACTGGGACGACACGCCCTCGGTGGTCGAGGCGGCGCTGAGGTGCGGGGCCCACGGCTCCCTGTCCAAACGACTGCCCCAGGACGCGCTGCTCGCCGGGATCGAGAGCATCCTCCAGGGCGAGGACCCGGCACGGCGTCCCCCGCCTCCCCTCACCTCCTGCCACCCGGAGATCGCACGATCGAGGCTCACGCAGCGCGAGGTCGACGTCCTCGGCCTGGTCGCGCAGGGCCTGACCAACCAGGAGATCGCCGAGCGGCTCTACCTCAGCGTCAACACGGTCAAGACCTACATCCGCTACGGCTACCGCAAGATCGGCGCCGAGAGGCGTTCGCACGCGGTGATCTGGGCCGAGCAGCATGGCCTGACCCCACCAGCACCGGCCGAGGTCACGCACGTGGCAGCCATCGCTCGGTGACCGGGGGTCCGCGCGTGACGCGCGCGGAACGGCTCCCGCTCGCCACAGCGAACGGGAGCCCACTCCTGCGTGATCACCGCCGGACTCGGATGCTCCGGTCGGTGGACAAGAGCCGAGAGAAGAACCTAGGACCATGCTCCCGTTGTCCGTGATGCGGTGAAACGATCACCCATCACGTGTTCAGGCTAGGCGACGTGGCAGCCGGGCGCCTCACCCCTGGTGAGACGTTCCGGGCGCGACCAGAGCTGCCCGCTGCCCGCCGGTGACGGGCTCCCGAGGCGCGGGTGGATGTCTGAGGTCAGGTGAACGCCATCAGCCGCTGGACCAGGGCGTAGCTGGGGTAGTTCTCGTTCTCGATCTTGGCCCACAGCACCTCGGCGTAGTCGCCGATGTCGTCCGGGCTGAGCAGCTGCTCGACGATGTCCAGCATCGTCGAGGAGGGGTAGGTGTCGGCGTGCACCTTGTCCAGCATCAGCCGGAGCGTGCGGGAGCGCACCTCTTCCTGGATGTCGTCTGCCATCGATCCGTCCTTCCTGGTGGTCTGTCGGGTCAGCTGTCCAGCAACGGGCCGAGCGGGCCCAGGTCGATGTTGAGGTCCTCGGTCGTCAGGTCGTAGCGCGCCTTGAGCTCGTCCATGGCCCGCTCCAGGTGCATCAGGCCGAGGCCGAGCCCCTCGATCTGCTCCTCGCTCAGGTCGCCCTCGTCGACCCGGCGCAGCGCCTGCTTCTCCATCAGCTGCCGCACCAGCTCGACCACGGTGAGCACCAGCTTGAGGAGGTCGCGCTCCACGCTCTCGTGGTCGGTCTCCAGGCGCTGCGGGAGGGTACGTCTCTCAGCCACTGGTGGTCACCATCTCGGCGCGCACGGTGGTGATCAGGGCGCGCAGGCTGACCTGGACCAGGTCGACCCCGGCCAGCGAGATCACGATGTCACCCGACAGCACGACGCCCGTGCCGAGCAACCGGTCCAGCAGGTCGACGAGGGCGATCTCCTGCTGGGCGGCCGGTCGCGTCGGCGCCGGGGCCATCGGGGCTGCAGCGCGGGTCACGGCTGCTCCAGGACCGCGAAGGAGTACGGCGGCCACGGCCCGGCCGCCTCGACCCGCAGGTCCGGGTGCGACGCGCGCACCTCGCTCAGCCGTGCCTCGAACTGCTGCTGCTCGACCTTCTCGACCAGGTAGGCGCCGTTGAGCGCCATGGAGCCGGTCAGCCCGGTCAGCTGCGGATCCTGCGCGGGAAGCACCCGGCTCGCCACCGCAGCCCTCGACAGCACGGCGTGGACCTCGTCGGCGACCCGGACCGCCTCGGCGGCTCGCTGGCCCCGGTCGTCGGACTGCGCCTTGCGCCGCCGCAGGAACTCGGCCCCGGTCGTCGGCTCGGCCGTCTCCGCCTCCTGGGGCTCGGCCGCGGGCGCGAGCACCTTGACGCTCCACTCCGCCCGGCCGTCGATCCGGTCGAGGACCTGCACGATGTCGTCGTGCCACTCGCCGAGCCGACGTCGTACCGCCTCGTCGTCGTGGAAGATCGTGGCCAGGCGCAACGGCGCCGCGGGCCCCAGGTCGGTGACCAGGCGCACGACGTCGTCGTGGCCGCGGGCGACCTTCTCCAGCCACGAGAGGCTCTCGAGGTTTTGCTTCAGCGCGTCCTCCGAGAACTCCGCGAGCGGCACGTCGCTGACGACGGCGTCGAGCCCGTGGCCGCTGACGACCTCGAGGGCGCCGCCGACGAGGCCGTGGCCGTCCGAGAGCGCCGACGGGTCCACGCCGCGAGTGACGGCGTACGCGTAGCGGGCGGAGTCAGCCACGGTCGCTGCCGCCTCCCGACTCGAGCTCGTCGAGGCGGGCCCGCAGCCGTTGGTTCTCGTCCTGCAGCTCCTGCTGGCTGGAGTTGAGCATCGGGTCGTTGCGCCACCAGTCGATGCCCATCTCCTGGGCCTTGTCGACGGACACGATCAGCAACCGGATCTTGACGGTCAGCAGCTCGATGTCGAGCAGGTTCACCCGGATGTCGCCGGCGATGATGATGCCCTTGTCGAGGACGCGCTCGAGGATGTCGGCCAGGTTGGCCGGCTGCGGACGCCCGTACTGCCCGACCGAGGCGCTGTACGGACGGCTCGGGGTGGCGCTGTCTCCCTGCTCGGTCACGCGCCGTCCTCCACCTGACCACGCACGTACCGGTGCGCACGACGGTAGCCCTCGAGCGCTCCGGAGGAGTCGAGGGTGACCTCGTAGATGGCGAGCACGTCGGTCGTCTCGGGCACCCGCCGCAGCTCGAGGACGTCGAGCTCGACGACCCAGCCGTCCTCGGTGCGATGCAGGCCGGTCACGCCCTCGACCTCCTTGGAGGAGAGCTCGGCGAACTGCCGGGCCGCCTCGGCGGCCACCGAGGCGCCGGTCGGCTTCCTCCCGGGCTCGGCGCTGGGTGCCCGCCGGTCCGCGCTCGACTTCCTCGTCGAGGACTGCTTCGTCGTCGATCTGCTCGTGGAGGTCTTCTTCGACGCCGACTTCTTCGTCGTGCCGGTCCCTCCGGAGCCCTGCTCAGCCATGTCGTCCCTCTCGTGCTCGTCGCTGGCCTTCCATCAGCCGTTCGATGAGTGCGTCCTCCCACGCCGTGGCCTCGTCGTCGGTCAGGGTGCCGTCCTCGCGCTGGCGCGCCACCTCGTCGAGCTCGGCGCGGATCCGGGCCGGGTCGTAGTACTCCTCCTCGGCCTGCTTCAGCACCTGCTCGGCCACGGCGATCGTGCCACGGACGGGTGCGAGGGGGAGACCGAGGAGGCCGGTCAGGAGTCCCATCAGCCTTCTCCGGCGAAGTCGTAGGGAGCGGTCGGGCCGAGGAGGCGAAGCCGGATCCGGTCGTGCACCTCCTCCGCGAGCACCTCCAGCCGGTTCTCGAGCTCCTCGCGCCGGTCGGCGTCGACCAGCAGGGCCACGTCGAGGACGCGCTCGAGCCCGGAGACCGGTCGCAGCACGTGGGCCGTGGCGAGCGGCAGGATGTCGTCGAGCAGGGCACCGGCGTCGTGCGTGCGACGGTGCTCGACCGCCGCCCCCACGAGCTCGCCGAGCCGCACGAGCTCGCCGCGTACGGCTGCCTCGGGCTGGTCGCGGGTCAGCTCGCGCAGCCGGGCGATCTCCGGGTCCGCGGCGACGACCTCCCGCAGCAGCTCGTCCTGGTCGTAGTGCCCCTGCACGATGAGCTGGACGCGCCCGCGTACGCCGTCCACGAGCTCGCCGAACCAGTCCTCGTTGGGCGCGAGGAGGTCCTCGCGGATCTCCTCGGGGTCGAGCATCACCGAGCCGAAGCTGACCGGGACCACCGCGTCGAGCGCCTCGGCGAGGCGGTCAACCACGCGGTGGAACGCCAGCAGGTCCGCGGAGCGGCCCGGGGGCCGTTCGAGCCGGAACCGGCTGACGACCGCCGCCACCCGCCCGCTCCCCACGGCCTGCACGGGCTGGTCGTCCAGCCCGGTCAGGTCGTCGGGGAGCGTGGCGTCGGCGTCCACCACGGCGTACACGAACCAGCCGAGCTCTGCGTCCGTCGTCCCGAGATCCATGACGTCGTCGTGGGTCACGGAGGTCGGTGTCATGCAGTGGACCTCCGGCGGGACGACGACTTCTTGGCCGGCCGGGAGTCGTCGTCGTCCTTGTCGCCGCTGCTCAGGGCCTTCTTCGCGCCGCTGACGGCACCCTTGACCTTGCGTCCGGCGCCGGACTCCTGCATGTTGCCGATGAACTCGTCGAGCGGCTTGCCGCCACCCTGCTCCAGCAGGTCGAGCCGGTTGGTGGCCTCGGCGAACCGCAGGTAGGTGTCGACGCTGGCGATCACGATGCGGAGGTCGATCGTCAGGAGCTCGATCCCGACCAGGGAGACCCGGACGTAGGCGTCGATCACGATGCCCTTGTCGAGGATGATCTCGATGACGTCCGCCAGGCCGCTCGGGGCCGGACGATCGAGGTAACCGCCGCCACTGCGACGCTGCGACTGCACTGTCATGCCAGTTTCTCCTTGATCAGTATCGGTCAGCGACGCCGGCGCCTGCGGGGCCGGTCGTCCTCGGGCTCGGCTTCGGCTTCGTCCTCGGGCTCGTCTTCCTCCTCGGGCTCAGCCTCCTCCTCCTCGTACTCCTCGTCCACCTCGTCCTCGGCTGCGGGCTCCTCGTACTCCTCCTCGGCCTCGGCCTCGGGCTCGTCCTCGTACTCCTCCTCGGCGGCCTCGGGCTCCTCCTCGTACTCCTCGTCCTCGGCCTCGGGCTCTTCGTCGTCCTCGGCCTCAGGCTCCTCCTCGTACTCCTCGTCCTCCGCCTCGGGCTCCTCCTCGGCGGACTCTTCGTCCTCGTAGTCGCCCTCCTCGGCCTCGGGCTCCTCCTCGTCGTAGTCGCCCTCCTCGGCCTCGGGCTCCTGGTCGGTGGACTCGTCCTGCTCGTCCTGCTCGGCCTGCTCCTGCTCCTCCCGCTCGACGGCGTCCTCGTGCGACTCCACGACCTCGCCGTCCTCGATCGTGCCGCGCCAACCCTCCACCTCGTCGGGGTCGAGCAGGGTGCGGGTCATCACGTGCCGGCGGAAGTGGCGCAGCTCGGCGCGGGCGCGACGTCCCTGGGCCTCCCAGATGTTGCCCGTCTTCTCGAACAGGCCCTGGGGGTAGTACTCGAGGACCACGAGGATCCGGGTCAGGTTGGGCCCGATCTCGTGGAACGTCACCGCACCGTCGACGTGGCCCTTCTGTCCCTTGGAGCGCCACACGATGCGCTCGTCGGGGATCTGGGACTTGATCGTGGCCTCCCAGGTCCGGTGCGAGAGGAAGATCTGGGCCTTGAAGTTGATCTTGTTCTCGTCGGGGGACTCGACGCTCTCGACCTTCTTCATGAAGCTCGGGAACGCACCGAACTCGGTCCACTGGTTGTAGGCGACCTTGACGGGTACGCCGACGTCGATGGTCTCGATGATGTTCGTCGACTTGGTGGGCTTGCCGCCCCCGCTGCTCTCCCCGCCACCGCCGGTGACCTTGTCCTTGACGCCGGACACGGCACCCTTGAGCGCCCCGCCGACGGCGGAGCCACCCTCGGCCTTGGCCTTGCCGCCCTCGGCAGCGGCCTTGCCGATCGGGCCACCGCCGGCGACGTCCTCGAACTTGTCGGTCAGCCCGCCCACCGAGTCGGAGAACGTGCTCATCGCCTTGTCTCCCAAGGCACTCAGCAAGTTCCGGCCGGCATCCTTGAGCCCGTCCATCGGGTCAGTCTTCGCCATGGCCGGTCACCCCCTCGATCCGCTGCTCGACCGCGACGAGCTGCTCTTCTTGGCGCCGCTGCGCGACGAGGTCTTCTTCGCGGGCGCCTTCTTGGCGGCCGACTTGCTGGTCGAGGACGCCTTCTTGGCCGCCGACTTGCTGGTCGACGACGCCTTCTTGGCGGGCGCCTTCTTGGCCGGTGCCTTCTTGGCCGGTGCCTTCTTCGCGGCCGACTTGCTGGTCGAGGACGCCTTCTTGGCCGCCGACCTGCTGGTCGACGACGCCTTCTTGGCGGGCGCCTTCTTCGCGGCCGACGAGGCCTTCTTGGCCGAGGAGGTGCTCGACCGTGAGGTGCGCCGACGTCGCGGCGGCTCCTCGTCCTCTGGCTCCTCGTCCTCGGGCTCCTCGTCCTCGGGCTCCTCTGCCGCGTCCTCGGTCTCGTCCGCGGGCTCCTCCGCTTCCTCGGCGGGCTCCTCGTCCTCCTCGGCGGGCTCCTCGTCCTCCTCGGCGGGCTCCTCGTCCTCCTCGTACGACTCCTCGGCGTCCTCGTCGTCCTGGTCGCCCTCGTCGCCTTGCTCGTCAGCCTGCTCGGGACCGCGCAGCGAGCTGCTGAGCAGCTCGAGCCGGTTGGTCGCCGTGGTGATCACGGCCGCCTTGGCAGCCTCGGCCAACCGGCCCGTGACCTGGTCCTGCAGCTTCTGCAGCTCGGGGCTGCGCTCGACCAGCTGCTGGCCCTGCGCCAACAGCGCCTGAGGGTTGGTGGCCAGCTTCTTGCCGGCCAGCATGCTGCCGACCGTGATGGCGAGCTTGAACTTCTTCGTGCGCCCCAGGAGGTAGCCGGCGGCTACCCCCACGGCGATCTTCGACGTTGCAGACATGGATGTCCCTCCTGGGCACTCGGCGGCGCCCTCTCCCTGCCGTTCCCCTCCGAACGGTCCGCATGCGTGCGTCAGCGATGACGTGCATCGGATCTTCCATCCGAACAGAGACGCGGACTGCGGTGTTACACCCGGGGGGATGAGTTACACAGGTGTGATGGGCGGCTACGCTCCGCCCACCCGTGGGCTCACCGGAGCACCGCGAGCACGGTGACGACCAGCATCACCACGGCGGCGACCACCAGGCCGCCCAGCAGGGCCCGGCCACTCCCGGCAGGCTCTGGCTCCTGCCCGTCGGGCGCGCCGGACACCAGCACGGCCAGCAGCCGGCGCCGGCTGAAGGCCTGCGCCTCGAGCAGGTCCGCCCGACTGGTCACCGGAGGAGCTCCCGGACGACGTCGAGCAGGCCGGTGGCGACGAGCAGTGCGGGCGGCAGCGCGGCCAGGGCGAGCGCCTCGGCCAGCTCGGCCACCCGACCGGCGCGCGCGGTGCGCGGCGCGGGCAGGACGGCGGCCGCGAGGGCCGTCAGCCCGACCGCCCCGGTCGCCGCGACGACCTCGGCCCGACCGTCGGGCCACTGCCACCAGGCGGTGGCGGCGACCGGCAGCAGCGTGGCGGCTCCGCCCAGCATCGCGACCGGGCCGCCGGTGCCGACCCGGTGCCGTCGCGCGCGCAGCGCCACGACCGCCGCGCACAGCAGGGCGACGGCGACGCCCCAGGACCCGAGGGTCGTCGCGACCGGGCCGACCACCACCAGCAGCAGCCCGGTGGCGAGGGCCGAGACGAGCAACAGGTCGTGCGCCCGCCGTACGGAGTGCGTCACGGCGGCCCGGTCGGGGGCCGTCGACGGGCGCTCGCCGACCGGCGGCGGGGCCAGGCCGGCGACCGTGGCCGCCAGCCAGGGCTGGAGGTCGCCGGTCGCCACCACGGCGACCAGCGCGCAGGTGAGCGTCACGGGAGCGGGAGCCGGCGCGAGGTCCGCGGCCAGTCCTGCCGCGACCAGCACCAGCCCCGCCGCGGTGGCGGCCCAGAGCTGGGGCCCGACGGTCCGGCGGGACGCGAGCGCCGCGGCAGAGCCCACGACCACCCAGGCGGTCCCCGCCACCACGACGCCCGCCGCCAGCCCGGCCGCACCCGCGTGGGCCACCGCCAGCCAGCCGGCCGCGGCGGCGACCGGGACCGGACCCCGGCTCCGGGTGACCGCGCCGCAGGCGCCGAGCAGGCCGAGGCTGGTCACCGCGCCGACGAGGGCCGCCGGCACACTGCTCGCCGCGGCCACACCGGTCGCGGCGAGGCCGAGCACGGCCACCGCGACCACGAGCACGGCACACCGGAGGAGCCGCGCGTCCGGCCGGGGCACGCTCTCGACCGCGTCGGCCACGACCGCGGGGAGGTCGTCGTCGACCGGCGCCACGTCGTGGTCCGGCACGGTCACCGTGAGCACGGCACCGTCGGGGACCCCCTGGTCCACGAGTCCGGACTCGCCGTCCAGGGGCGCGCCGCCCAGGACCGACAGGCACACCCCCTCGAGGCCCGACAGCGGGTCGCCGCGGCCCACGCGTCGTGCGAGCTCGGGGAGCAGCTCGGCGACCCGGACCGCCGCCGGGACGACGAGGTCGACCCGCTCCCGGCCGCCGACGACGCTGACCCGGAGCTCGTCCGGGCCGGCAGCCATCGCGGCCCTCAGCCGCCGAACGCCGCGGCGCCGCGCAGGTCGGCGGCGCGGTAGGCGTCGTTGGACTCCACGACGGTGCGGCCGGTCGCGTCGAGCACGTCGCGCATCTCGCGCATCGCCTGCTCCCACCGCTGGCGGGCGACCTCGTACGCCTGCTGCGCCTCGCCGGTCCAGTCTGCCCGCAGCGGCGCCAGCTCACCCTCGAGCCGGTCGAGCCGCTCGTCGATCCGGCGTACGGCGGCGTGCAGCCCGTCGGCCGCGCGGGCGAGCCCCTCGTGGGACACCCGGATGCTGTCGATCTCCATCATTCGCTCCTGTCTCTCTCAGCCGCCGAGGCGGCCGAGGTCGTGGTGGTAGCCGGCGGCCTGCGCCTCGTCCGTGGCGAGCACGTCGCGCCCGGTGTCGCGCAACGCGGCCGCCAGGTCGTCGAGGGCGGCGACGACCTGTCGCTGGCGGTCGTGCCACGCGTCCTTCAGCACGAAGAACGCGCGGCCGCCTGCCCCCTGCCACCGCGGCCGCAGCTGGTCGATCTCGTGGTCGAGCTCGGCACTCATCCGGTCGAAGTCCGCCCGGGCGGCCCCGACCAGGTCGGCACCGCGGCCGAGGGTCCCGACGCCCATCCCCATCTCGTGCGGCATCGCTGCCTCCTCCCCCGGGACGTGCGCCCGGGCTCCCCCTGTTCCTATCCGGAGGAGGCGCTGCGGCGGAACGGCCGCGAGCGTTGTCCACAGGCCGCCGTCCGACGGCGGCGGGACGTCCCCGCACGGACCTAGCGTCGGTCCCGTGACCACACCCGCGGCAGCACCCACCCGGATCGTCGTCGACCCGCCGCCGACGCTCGAGGCCGACGAGGGAGCCGCCGGTGTGCTCACGAGCGCCGTCCCGATGCTCGGCAGCCTGGGCTCGGTCGCGCTCGTGGCGACGATGGCGACCCAGTCCGGCGGCTCCGGCCAACGCAGCCTGCTGGCGGCGGGCACGTTCCTCGTCGGCACCCTCGCGTTCGTCCTGGTGCAGCTCGACCGGGTACGGGTCCGGCGCACCCGGCGCCGCGCCGTCGCCCGCCGGAGCTACCTCCGCCACCTCGCCGACGTGCGCGCGCAGCTCCACGCGGCGGCCGACCAGCAGCGCGGCCGGCTCCGCCACCACCATCCCGCGCCCCGGGCACTCGCCCTGGTCGTCGACGACGGGCGCGCCTGGGAGCGGGGCGACGACCACCCGGAGGCGCTGGTCGTGCGCTACGCCATGGGTGACCGCCCCGCAGTGGCCACTCCCGAGCAGCCCCCGCCGGCCGCCACCGGCGAGCCCGACCCGGCCGCGCTGGACGCCCTGCAGCGGCTGCTCGCGGCCCACGCCCGGGTGCCGGGGCTCCCGTTGACCCTCGACCTGCGGACCACCCGCCGCGTCGTGGTCGAAGGCGACCGCGAGGCGTCCCGGTCGCTCGCGCGGTCCGTCGTCGCACAGGCGACGACCTTCCACGCACCGGAACGGCTGGCCGTTGCCCTGGTCACCGACGGGGCCTCGGGCTGGGACTGGCTGACCTGGGTCCCCCACGCGTGCGAGCGCCCTGCCCCCGACGCCCACCTGCTGCTCGTGGTCGACGGCGGGCCGGCCGACCCGCCGGCCCACCCCGGCGGGGTCACCGTGCTGCACCTGGCCTCCGGGAGTGCACCGGGCGACGTACGCCTGCGGCTGGGACCCGACGGGAGCGTGACGACGACGCGCGGTCACGACGTACCGGTGACGGGCACCGCGGATGCGTGCGACCCGGCGACCGCCGAGGTGCTGGCGCGCCGGCTGCTCCCGCTGCGGAGCGACCCCCGGGCACGCGTCGCGGGAGCCCCCGACGTGTCCACCCTGCTGGGCCTGCCCCGCTCACCCGCGCCGGACCCGCGGCAGACGTGGCGGCCGCGGCCGGAGCAGATGCAGCTGCGCGCCGTGCTCGGGACCACTGATGCCGGCGCACCGGTCCACCTCGACCTGAAGGAGTCGGCCCGGGGCGGCGCCGGACCCCACGGGCTGGTCGTCGGCGCCACCGGCTCCGGCAAGTCCGAGCTGCTCCGCACCCTGGTCCTCGGGCTGGCGGTCGCGCACCCACCTGACCTCCTCAACCTGGTGCTGGTCGACTTCAAGGGCGGCGCGACGTTCGCCGGGCTGGAGCCGCTGCCCCACGTGGCGGCCGCCGTGACCAACCTCGCCGACGACCTGGCGCTGGTCGACCGGATGCAGGACGCGCTGGCCGGCGAGCTGGTCCGGCGCCAGGAGCTGCTCCACGCCGAGGGCGTCGCGTCCGTACGTGAGCACGCGCTCGCCCGGGCGGGCGGAGCAGACCTGCCACCGCTGCCGACGCTGCTGGTCGTGGTCGACGAGTTCGCCGAGATGCTGGTCGCGCGGCCGGAGTTCCTCGACGTCTTCACCGCGATCGGGCGGCTCGGGCGCTCCCTCGGGATCCACCTGCTGCTCGCGACCCAGCGGCTCGAGGAGGGCCGGCTGCGCGGGCTCGAGTCGCACCTCTCCTACCGGATCGGGCTGCGGACCTTCAGCGGCGCCGAGTCCCGGGCCGTGCTCGGCGTCCCCGACGCGGCCGAGCTCCCGGCCGTGCCCGGCACCGGCCTGCTGCGCACCGGGCCGGGCGACCCGGTGCGGTTCCGCGCGGCGTACGTGTCGGGGCCGGTGACGGCGACCACCGCCGCGCCGCCCGCGATCCGTCCCCTCGACGGCGGCGGCAGGTCCGCGACGGCGCCCCCACCTCGCGCGGCCGGCGGCCGCGACTCCCGGTCCGTGCTCGACCTGGTGGTGGCCGGCCTGGCCGGCCACGGAGCCCCGGCGCGACCGGTGTGGCTGCCTCCGCTCGAGCGGCCCGACGCCGTCGGCGACCTGCTCGGCCCGGTCGTGGCCGACCCCCGGCTCGGGCTGGTCGCCGCCGCGTCCCGACCCGACCCGTTGCGGCTGCCGATCGGCATCGTCGACCGGCCCCGCGAGCAGCGCCGCGACCCGCTGGTCGTCGACCTCGACGGGGCAGGCGGGCACGTCGCGGTCGTCGGAGCCCCGCGCAGCGGCCGCACCACGCTGCTGCAGACCGTCGTCGCCGGCCTCGCGCTGACCCACACGCCCCAAGAGGCCCAGGTCCTGGTGGTCGACCTCGCGGGCGGAGGCCTGGCGCCGCTGGCCGGGCTCCCCCACGTCGCCGCCTGCGCCACCCGCGCCGAGCCCGACGTCGTACGCCGCGTGGTGGCGCACCTCGCCGTCCTGCTCGACCGGCGAGAGGCGTGGTGGCGCGACCACGGGATCACCGACGTGGCCGGCTACCGCCGGCGACTGCGCGCGGGTGAGCCGGGCGACGGGCACGGCGAGGTGTTCCTGGTGGTCGACGGCTGGGCCGACCTACGTGCCGACCACGCCGACCTCGAGCCGGTGCTGCACCGGGTGGCGTCGCGGGGCCTCGCCCTCGGCGTCCACCTCGTGGTGTCCGCGGGGCGGTGGGGCGACCTGCGGGCGGCGACGCGCGACCTGTTCGGGACCCGGGTCGAGCTGCGGCTCGGCGACCCGCTCGACTCCGAGGTCGACCGCCGTGCGGCCCGCCGGGTCCCGGCCGACCGACCGGGACGCGGCCTCACGGCGACCGGACACCACCTGCTGACCGCGCTGCCCCGGCTCGAGAGCGTCGACCCGGAGACCCCCGCGCCGGGCCTGGCCGACCTCGTCGACCGGGTCGCCAGCGCCTGGCCGGGACGACCGGCCCCGCGGGTCGGTCGGCTGCCGACCGAGGTCCGGCTCGAGGACGTCCGGGTGCTCTCGGGCGAGGTCGACTGCCTGCTGCTCGGCGTCGACGACCGGCAGCCGATCGGCCTCGACCCCCGGTCGGAGCCGCACCTGGTGGTGCTCGGCGACCGCGGCTCCGGCAGGACCACCGCGCTGCGCACCCTCGCGGCCGAGGTGGTCCGCACCCGCAGCCCGGCGCAGGCGCAGCTCGTGGTCGTCGACCCCCGCCGCGGCCTGGTGGGTGCGGTCGATCCCGACCACCTGCTCGGCCACCACGTCTCGGCCGCCACCGCCGAACCGGCGCTGCAGGAGCTCGCCGACCACCTCCACCGGCGGCTGCCCGGCGCCGGAGTCACCGCCGCGCAGCTGCGCGACCGGTCGTGGTGGTCCGGCGCCGAGGTCGTCGTGGTCGTCGACGACCACGAGCTGCTCGTGGCGGCCGGGTGCTCGCCACTCGCGCCGCTGCTGCCGCTGCTCCCCCACGCGGCCGACGTCGGGCTCCGGGTCGTGGTGGCGCGGCGTACTGCCGGGGCAGCGCGGGCGCTGCACGAGCCCGACCTGCGCGTGCTCCGCGAGCTCGCCACACCCACCCTGCTGCTGCCCGGGAGCCCGGACGAGGGTCCGCTGGTCGGACGGCTGGCGGCGCGACCCGGTCCACCCGGCCGGGGCCGGCTGGTGACCGCCGGCGGCGAGGTGACCGAGCTGCAGGTCGCGCGGGTGGGCCCGGTGGCCGACCCGTGACCGCGACGGTCAGCGCCGGCCGGCGCCGGACTCGTGGACCGGGGGGCCGGGCAGCGCCCTCGTTATGCTGCCCCCGTGATCTTCAAGCGCGTCGGGCAGGGCCGCCCCTACCCCGACCACGGACTCTCCTCCCGTGGCTGGGCTGCGGTGCCGCCGCGCCAGGTGCGCCTCGACGACCTGGTCACCACCAAGGACACCCTGCAGCTCGACGCGCTGCTCGACGAGGACTCCACCTTCTACGGCGACCTGTTCGCGCACGTGGTGGAGTGGCAGGGCGAGTACTACCTCGAGGACGGGCTCCACCGCGCGCTGCGTGCGGCACTCCAGCAGCGATCGGTCCTCCATGCGCGGGTCCACACGGTGGCCGGCTGATGAACTCCCGGGTGCGCTCGCTCGCCACCCTGGTCGCTCTCGGGGTGGTGCTGCTGCTTGCGGGCCTGTGGGGCTGGTCCGCCATCAGCGAGCCGTTCCCGAAGGAGGCGAAGTCGCCGGTCTGCGTCGACCGCGAGTTCGGCAGGGGTGACCCCATCACCCGTCGCGACGTCACCGTCAGCGTCCTCAACGCGGGGACCCGGGTGGGACTCGCGGGCCTGACGATGGACCTGCTCACCGAGGCCGGCTTCCACGAGGGCTCCGAGGGCAACACCCCCGGCAAGCGCCGCATCGACCAGGTCGAGATCTGGACCGAGGAGCCCGGGAGCCCGGCCGTCAAGCTGGTCGCGAGCCACTTCGCCGACCCCCAGGTCGTACGCCGCCCGTCCCCCGAGCCGGGCGTGCTCGTCGTGGTGGGCGACGGCTTCGACGACCTGGTGGGCGGTCGGAAGTCGGTCACCGCCCGGGCCGACGTGTCGGTCTGCGGCCCGCCCCGCCGCGCGCGCTGACCGGTCCTCGTCATTGCGGCCGGTCGAGCCACTGCGCGAGACGGCCACCCGCGGAGACCCGCCGCAGCCGCTGCTCGGTCTGCTCGCGCAGCTTGCGCGGGGTGACGATCAGCAGGTCGTCGCCGTGGCGCAGCACGGTCCGGCGCTCCGGCACCAGGGTCTCGCCGTCCCGGATCACCATCGCCACCGAGGACCCGACCGGCAGCCGCAGCTCGCCGACCTCGACCCCGTGCATCCGTGACCGCGGGCTGATGCTCACCTGCAGCAGGTCGGCCGCGACCCGGTCGAGGGGCGCCGCCTCCACGTCGAGGCCGCGCGGCTCGGAGCGGCTGGCGACCCGGAGCAGCCGGGCGGCCGTCGGCAGCGTCGGACCGGTGAGCAGCGTGTAGATCACGACCATCACGAACACCAGGTCGAACAGCCGGCCGGCGCCGGGCACCCCCTCCGAGAGCGGGATCGTGGTGAGCACGATCGGGACCGCTCCGCGCAGGCCCGCCCAGGACAGGAAGGCGCGCTGGTTCCACGTCAGGTGGGCGGTGAGCGAGCTCAGCACCACCGAGACCGGGCGGGCGACGAAGGTCAGGATCAGTCCGGCGAGCACGGCGAGGCCGACCGTCCCGAGGGTGATCCGGCCGGGCGAGAGCAGGAGCCCCAGCATCACGAACAGGCCGATCTGCGCGAGCCAGGCCACCCCCTCCGCGAACGACCGGGTGGCCACCCGGTGGGGCAGCTCGCTGTTGCCGAGGACCAGCGCGGCGACGTACACCGCCGCGAATCCGGAGGCGTGCACGGCTGCGGCGGCGCCGTACGCGAGCAGCGCCAGGCAGAACACCGCGATCGGGTACAGCCCGGACGACGGCAGCGCGGCCCGGCGCATCACCCACGCCCCGCCGAACCCGAAGACCAGCCCCGAGACCACGCCGATCGCCAGCTCCCAGGCGACGATCCCGGTGGCGCCGAGCAGCCCGTGGTCGGCCCAGGCGCCACTCGAGACGAGCGTCACCAGCACCACGGTGGGGGCGTCGTTGAGCCCGGACTCCGCCTCGAGCGCCCCGCCGATCCGGCGGGGCAGCGGCACGACGCGCAGCACGGAGAACACCGCGGCCGCGTCGGTGGGCGAGGTGACCGCGCCGAGCAGCACCGCCAGCTCCCACGGCAGCCCGAGGAGGTAGTGAGCGCCGACGGCGACCACGGCGATCGACACGGCGACCCCGACGGTGGCCAGGGAGACCCCGAGCCCCATGGAGGGCCGGACCTCGCCCCACGCCGTGGTGAGACCGCCCTCGGCCAGGATGATCGCGAGGGCGGCGAAGCCGAGCGCGTGCGCGACCTGCGCGTCGTTGAACAGGATGCCCACCCCGGACTCGCCGAGGACGACGCCCATCAGGAGGTAGATCAGCAGGCTGGGCAGGCCGGCGCGGGAGGAGACCCGGACCGCCAGGATGGCCAGCAGGGTGACGGCACTGCCCACGAGGACGAACGTGTCGAGGTCGTGGACGTCGAACGACACGTGTCACCTCGCGGAGTGCTGGGGCGGCGGGACCGCAGTCTACCGACGCGACGGCGTCGTCCGACCGGCCGGTCCGACCGCGAGAAGCTCCGCTACGGGGTGGTGTCGACCGGGTCCTGCACGTCGTCGGCCGGGGTGTGGTCGGGCAGCCCCGGCACCAGCGCCCGGCGTACGAAGCCGTTGCGGATGCGCTGCGGGTGGTCGCCGACGGTGACGGTCTCGTCGATCCGGCCGGTGCGGTAGGAGATCCGGGAGACCTCGTCGGTGCCGCTCCAGGAGACGTAGCAGAACCGGCCGTCGGAGCTCTGCGTCACCCAGTACGGCTTGCCGCCCTCGCGCTCGATGAGCGGGTCGTGCCCGAAGTCGTCCGCGTCGACCACGGCGGCGTAGTCGGACATCGTGCCGGCCACGCAGATCCGGCTGCCGGAGGGGTTCATGGCGATGCCGTGGTGGGCGGAGTCGAGGAGGTACTGCTCGCGGGGGGTGTCCTTGACCAGGTTGGGCAGCCGCGCGATGCGCTCGAGCTCACCGGTGCGGAGGTCCATCTCGAGGAAGCCGTGGAAGAAGCTGACCTGGAAGTAGACCTTCCGCTCGTCGGGCGAGAGCGTCATCGGTCGTACGGCGGTGCTCATCCCCTCGCGGCCGGCCTCGTCGAGCTCGCTGCGCAGGTCGTAGCGGCGCAGCACCTCGAAGGTCCGGGCGTCGACCACCTGGAACACCCGCTCGCCCTTCGTCGGGTCGGCCGGCTCGCGGTCGAGGGGCGTGTAGACGAGGCCGATGCTGGCGTGCAGGATCTTGCGGCCGCCGTCGATGTAGACGCTCTCGTGGGGCGAGCCGCCCGAGGGGAAGCTGCCGACCTCCCGGCCGTCCCGCACCCGCAGCACGTGCACCTTGTCGGCCGTCGAGGCGCTGACCACGACGCGGCGGCCGTCGGGCGAGACCGCCATGTGGTCGGAGCGGAAGCCGTCGACGGCGAACCGCCACGCGATCCGGCCGGTCCTGATCCGGAGCGCCACGACGTCGGCGAACGAGGGCCGCGACACGATCAGCAGTCGGCCGTCGTCGGAGGTGTACATGTCGTCGACGTACTGGTTGTTGCCCTCGCCGATCGCCTCGCGGATCGCGAGGAAGTACGCCAGCCGCTCGGGGTTGGTCATGATCTCGCGCATCCGCCGCTCGCGGTCCGGGATGATGTTGATCCGGCCGAGCTCGCGGAACGACCCGGGCGCCAGGACGGTGGCGGTGCCGTCCCAGTTGTTGCCGACGAAGACGGCCCGCCGGACGTCGCCCTCGGGCTGCTGCTGGTCGGTCGCCCCGGCGGGGGCGGCGCCGGTCAGCGCAGTCGTGACGGCCACCGCCACGGCCAGCAGGGCGGTCGACAACCTGGTCCTCACGGGCACTCCTCCGTACGTCGCTCAGCAGCACAACGACGCGTGTTACCGGCGGGTTATGCCCGGCGGCCTCAGACCAGGTCGTGGACGAACTCGCCCAGCTGGGTGAGGTTGCGGCACTCCACCATCGGCACGATCTCGCCGTACGGCCGGGCGGCGGAGTCGCCGGTGCCCCAGTGCCGCGGGTGCTCGGGGTTGAGCCACCATGCGTGGCGCACCGACCCCGCCAGCTCGCGGAGCGCGGGGAGTGCGAGGTCGCTGTAGTTGGAGCGGGCGTCGCCGAGCACCAGCAGCGAGCTCTTCGGTCCCAGCGCATCGGCGTGGTCGGTGAGGAAGTCGGTGAAGGCGCGGCCGTAGTCGGTACGGCCGAACCGGGCCGCGTGCGCACTGCTCGCGGCCAGGTCGGCCAGCACCTGCCCGGGGTCGGCGCCGGGCCGGAAGCTGTCGGTCACCTCGTGGACCCGGTCGACGAAGGTGAAGGCGCGGACCTTGCCGAACTGCTCGCGCAGCGCGAAGACCAGCAGCAGCGTGAACGAGGCGAAGCTCGCCACCGAACCGCTGACGTCGCAGAGCACCACCAGCTCGCTGCGGTGCGGCCGGCGCGGCTTGTGGTGGGTGGTCAGCGGCACGCCGCCGGAGGACAGCGAGGCCCGGACGGTGCGGCGCACGTCGAGCGGGCCGCGGCGCCGGGCGTGCTGCTCCCGCGCCAGCCTGGTCGCGAGCCGCCGGGCGAGCGGGTGGATCTCGCGGCGCATCTGCACGAGGTCGGCGGCCCGCGCGGCGGTGAAGTCGAGCCGGTCGATCGTCGGCCGGACCGCGACGTCGGCGAGGTGGCCGGGTCCCTTCTCCTCGGCGATCCGGCGCCGGGCGTCGCCCTCCACCAGGGCGGTGAAGGCACCGACCCGCCGGGCGGCGGCGCGGCGCGCCTCGTCGTCGGTGCGGCCGCGGGCGAGCAGCCCGGCCACGACCCGGTCGACCAGCTCCTCGGGCGAGACCCGCCGCAGGGTGGTGTACGCCGACCAGCCCGAGAGCCCCGGCGCCCGGCCGGGCATCTCGCCGAACCGCTCCACGGCCTCGACCGCGAGGTCGGCGAGGTCACGCTCGCCGCCGGACTCCAGCGCCTCGGCGAGCCGCTCGCGCAGGTCGACGAGCTGGGCCGGACCGTCCTTGACGGGCGCGTCGTCGACGGCCGCGTCGTCGGGGGCGACCTCCGAGGCCCGGCCGACCAGCCGCGGGAACCACAGGTCGAACAGCGCCTCGAAGCTCGGCCGCTGCACGTGCCGCTTGACCAGCGTGGCGGCGTACGCCTCGCGCACCGTCGCCCGGTCGCTCCACGGCAGCACCGACAGCGCAGCCACCGCGTCGAGGTCCTCGGCCAGCGACACCGGGATGCCCGCCCCCCGGAGCGCCTCCAGGAAGTCGACGTGGCGGGCGACCAGCCCGCTGCCGGCGGCGGTCATCGCTGGAGGCCCAGCTCCTTGACCGCGCGCTCGGTGTCGGACGCGTGCTTGAGCACCGCGCCGAGGGTGCGGGCGATGGTCTCCTCGTCGAGGGTGCGGACCTCCAGCGCGACGAGGGTGCGCGCCCAGTCGACCGACTCGGCGATCGACGGCGCCTTGCGCAGCTCGAGGTCGCGCAGCCGGCCGACCGTGTCGACCAGCCGCTCCGCGATCCGTACGTCGAGGTCGGGCACCTGCCCGGTCACGATCTCGCGCTCCCGCTCGGCGTCGGGGTAGTCGAGGTGGAGGTAGAGGCAGCGCCGCTTGAGCGCCTCCGACAGCTCGCGGCTGGCGTTGGAGGTGAGCACGACGTACGGCCGGCGGCGGGCGGTGACGGTGCCGAGCTCGGGGATCGTCACCTGGAAGTCCGACAACACCTCCAGCAGCAGCCCCTCGACCTCGACGTCGGTCTTGTCCACCTCGTCGACCAGCAACACGGTGGGTGTCTCGCGCCGGATCGCGGTCAGCAGCGGCCGGGTCAGCAGGAACTCGTCGGTGAAGATGTCGTCGTGGGTCTCGTCCCAGGACTCCGCGGCACCAGCCTGGATCCGCAGCAGCTGCTTCTTGTAGTTCCACTCGTAGAGGGCGCGCGCCTCGTCGAGCCCCTCGTAGCACTGCAGCCGTACGAGGTCGGCGCCGGTGGCCCGCGCGACCGCCTTGGCGAGCTCGGTCTTGCCGACGCCGGCCGGTCCCTCCACGAGGAGCGGCTTCTCCAGCCGTCCCGCGAGGAAGGTCGTGGTCGCCAGCGCCGGGTCGCCGAGGTAGCCGACCTCGCGCAGCCGGGCGTCGGCGTCGTCGGGCGAGGCGAACCAGGTCACCCGGCCATCCTCACACGGGACCTTCGGCCCATCCCCCGGCGTCCGCGGCGCCGGAGACTGGCCACGTCCCGAGAGGAGCCCGCCATGACCATCCCCGCCGAGCTGGACTACACGACCTGCCTGACCCTGTTGCGCGCGGAGGAGGTCGGACGGGTCGCGGTGTGCACCTCCGACGGTCCGCGCATCCTGCCCGTCAACTACAGCGTCGTCGACGACGACACCCTGGTCTTCCGCACCACGCCGTACAGCGCCCTCGGCACGCACGCCGACGGCGGCCGGCTGGCCCTCGAGATCGACCGGCTCGACCCCGAGCAGAAGAGCGGGTGGAGCGTCGTCGCGTCGGGCGCCGGGGAGTTCCTCGACGACCCCCACGAGCTGCGTCGCGTCCACACCTTCCGCGACCCCGACCCGTGGGCCGGCGGCCAGCGCTGGCTCTACGTCGCGCTGCGCTGGACACAGCTCACCGGCCGCGCCGTCGGGCCGGTCGGCGCCACAATGGCCGGGTGACCCACGACCGCCCGCCCGCCGGCGACTTCTCCCCCGACGACCGGGCGCTGCTCGATGCGGTCGTGGCCATCGGCTCCGACCTCGACCTGCACCACGTCCTCGACCGCATCGTGCGCTCGGCATGCGCCCTGACCGGCGCGGCGTACGGCGCCCTCGGCGTGCTGGGGTCGGGGCCGTTCCTGTCCGACTTCGTGCACCACGGGCTGGGCGAGGAACGCCGCCGGATGATCGGGGACCTGCCCCGCGGCCACGGCATCCTCGGCCTGCTCGTCGACCGTCCGGAGCCGCTGCGATTGACCGACCTGGGCGAGCACCCGGCCTCGGTCGGGTTCCCCGAGCACCACCCGCCGATGACGACGTTCCTCGGGGTGCCGGTGCGGATCGGGAGCACCGTGTTCGGCAACCTCTACCTCACGGAGAAGTCCGGGGGCCGCCCGTTCACCGTCCACGACGAGGAGCTGGTGCAGGCCCTGGCCAACGCCGCCGGCTTCGTGATCGACAACGCACGGAGCTTCGCCCGCAGCGAGCGTCGCCGCCGCTGGCTGACGGCGACGGCACGGCTGGCGGAGGTGCTGCAGCCGGGGCTCGAGGCCGGGGCGGCGGAGCAGCAGGTGGTGCGCGCGGGGCGCAGCGGTTTCGGCACCGACGACCCGATCGGCCTGGTCGGCCTCGACGAGGGCGAGCCGCGGCTGCGCGCGGTCGACGGCCGCGACGACGACCGGCTCCGGACCCTGCTCGACGCGGCCCCCGACGTGGTGCTCGCTGCCGTCCGCGAGGGCAGCGTCGCCTCGGTCGACGGCGACCCGCAGCTGCTCGTGGTCCCGCTGCCGACCCGGCTCACCGCGCCGGGGGCGCTGGTGGCCGTGCGCCCGGTCGACCCGCTGCTGGCCGACTCCGTCCACGAGGACCGGGAGCTGCTGGCGGCGTTCGCGACGCAGGCCGCACTCGCGCTCGACCGGTTGCAGGCGGTCACCGACCGCGCCGAGCTCGCGGTGGTGAGCGACCGCGACCGGATCGCGCGCGACCTCCACGACGTGGTGATCCAGCGCCTGTTCGCGACCGGCCTGCAGCTGCAGGGCGTGCGCGGCAAGGTGGACAGCGCCCTGGTCGGGGAGCGGCTGGACCAGGCGGTGGCCGACCTCGACGACACGATCCGCGACATCCGCTCCACGATCTTCGAGCTGCGCGCGGCGAGACCGGGTGGCGTCCAGGCCCAGGTCCGCGCGCTGGCGGACGAGTACGCCGAGCCGCTCGGCTTCCCACCGGTCGTCCGGAGCAGCGGGCCGGTCGACACCGCGACGGACGAGCGCACGGCCGGCGAGCTGCTGGCGGTGCTCCGCGAGGCGCTCAGCAACGTCGCCCGCCACGCAGGCGCGTCGCTGGCGGTCGTCGAGCTGGTGGTCGACGGCGACCGGCTCGAGCTGTCGGTCGAGGACGACGGGCGCGGGCTGCACGGCGTACGGGACGAGAGCGGGCTCGCCAACGCCCGCCGCCGCGCGATCGACCTCGGCGGCGAGCTGGTGCTGGGCCCGGCCGAGGACGGCGGCACCCGCTTCGTGTGGCGGGTGCCGCTCGGTCGGCCGTGATCGGGGACGGTGACGCCCCCGACCGGGAGGGCGGGGGCGTCGGTGCGGTGGGTGTCAGCTGAGCCAGTGGTTGCTGCGCACCAGGCCGGTGCGGCTCCACCACGCTCCGAGGCCCCACGTGGTGCCGGCGGCGGTCAGGCCGAGGACGACCATCGTGATCGCTCCGAGGATGTGGTCGTCGATCACCGGGTTGTTGGCCGGCGGCAGCACGACGGTCCACATCAGGAGGTACAGGAGCGCGCCGGCCGCGGTGCCGAGCCGCATCCCGATGCCGAGGGTCAGCGCGGTGCCGATGCCGAGCAGGCCCAGCATGAACAGCCAGTCGGCCCAGGCCGCGCCCGCGATCGAGTGGTAGAAGTCCGCGAACGGGCCCTTGGCGCCGAATGCGAGGAACCCCTCGGTGGGGCTGCCGCCGTTGATCCAGGCGGCGTCACCGAACCGGTCGACGGTCTCGGCTCCCGTGGCCGGGTCGACCGTACGGCCGGTGGCGAAGCCGAGCGCCAGCAGCTTGTCGAAGAACGCCCACAGGAAGGTCAACCCGAAGCCGAGCCGCAGCACGGCGAGGGCCTTGCGGGCGGGGCCGCTCACGACGGGACCGGCCACGGCAGGCGTGGAGTCGGACACGGCCGGGGTCTCGAGCGGCGTGACGGGTGGTGTTCATGGTTCCTCCTCGTTCGGTGCCACCTCCTGGTGGCACCTCCAGCCTCGCGCCGGGGAGGGGCGGCGGGCAGGGGCGAGGGTCGGGACCCGACGGGACCAAGGTCCCGCGCCGGGAGTCAGTCCTCGCGCAGCAGCCGCGAGGCCAGCACGGCCGCCTGGGTACGACGCTCCAGCCCGAGCTTGGCGAGGATGCTCGAGACGTAGTTCTTGACCGTCTTCTCGGCGAGGAACAGCCGCTCGCCGATCTGCCGGTTGGTGAGCCCCTGCGCGACCAGCCCGAGGATCTCGCGCTCGCGGTCGGTCAGGCCGGCCAGCTCCTCGGGCCCCTGGTCGCCCTGCCGCACGCGGTCGAGCACGCGCTCCATCAGGACCGGGTCGATCAACGACTGCCCGGCAGCCACCCGGCGGACGGTGTCGACCAGGTCGTGGCCGCCGATCTGCTTGAGGACGTAGCCGGACGCGCCGGCCAGGATCGCGGCGAACAGCGCCTCGTCGTCGTCGTACGACGTGAGGACCAGCGCCCGGATCGACGGGTCGACGGACCGGACGTCGCGGCACACGTCGATGCCGCTGCCGTCCGGCAGCCGGGCGTCGAGGACGGCCACGTCGGGGCGCAGTGCGGGGATCCGGCTGGTCGCCTCGGCGGCCAGGGCGGACTCGCCGACGACCTCGATGTCGCCCGCGTCCTCCAGCATCTGGCGCAGGCCACGGCGTACGACCTCGTGGTCGTCGAGCAGGTAGACCCGGATGCTCACGTCCCCTCCTCGGGGGCAGCTGCCCCGTGTCGCCCGGCGCCCGCCGCGAACCGGGCAGCGCCCTCGGCGGCGCCGGCCGCGAGCGACGCGAGCCCGAGCCGCAGCTCGTTGCGCATCGCATCCTCGACGGTACGACCCTCGCCCGCCAGCAGCGACATCCGGTCGTTGCGCAGGCAGTCCTGCGGCAGCCGGGCCAGGTCGCGGGCGAGCGCGAGCGCGGCGTCGAGCGCGGTCCCGGGCTCGACGACCCGGTCGACCAGGCCGATCCGCAACGCCTCGTCCGCACCCACCTCCCGACCGGTCAGCACCAGGTCCAGTGCCCGGCCGGAGCCGACCAGGCGCGGCAGCCGTACCGTCCCGCCGTCGACGAGCGGCACCCCCCAGCGTCGGCAGAAGACCCCGAGCACCGCGTCGGAGGCGACGACCCGCAGGTCGCACCAGATCGCCAGCTCCAGGCCGCCCGCCACGGCGTGGCCCTCGACGGCCGCCACCACCGGCTTCGTCAGCGTCATCCGGGTCGGGCCCATCGGACCCGGGCCGTCGGGCTCGACCCGGTTGTCGAGCGTGGTCAGGTCCGCACCGGAGCAGAAGCTGCCGCCCGCCCCGGTCAGGACCGCGACGTGCTGGGTGTCGTCCTCGTCGAAGGCCTCGAAGGCGTCCTCGAGGTCCTCGGCGGTGCTCCGGTCGACGGCGTTGCGCCGCTCGGGCCGGTCGATCGTCACGATCGTGACCGGACCGTCGCGCTCGCTGCGTACGGTCATGGGTCCATCCTGCCGCCTGCGATCCGATAGTCCGCCGCCGGATACGCCATGTGTGCGCCCGCGGCGACGCTTCGGGCGGCGGACTATCCAGCAGGGGCGAAGAGCTCGACCGGGTTGCCGGACGGGTCCTCGACCACGGCCTGGGTGCCGGCGCGACCCGCGACCGGCGACATCCGGACCGGCACGCCGGCGGCGGCGAGCCGCTCGACCTCGGAGGCGACGTCGGGCACCAGCAGGTGGATCCGGTTCCAGCCGCCGGGCGACGGCATCGTGCCGTCGTCGGCGGCGTGGCCCGCACCGCCGGCCCCGGGCGCGTTGAGCAGCAGCCGCATCCCGTGGCCGCTCAGCATCGCGAACCCCTCGGCGGCCGGGCCGACGTCCTCGAAGCCCAGCCGGGCGTAGAACTGCACGGCCGTCGGGACGTCGTCGACGATGTAGCGGAAGCTCGGTTCCACGACACGCTCCTCCCACTCTGCAACACTACTGTTGCAGAGTACGCTCGCCGCATGGGCACACGTCAAGGGGACCGGGTGGATCCGCGGGTGCGCCGCAGCCGCGACCGGGTGCTCACCGCCGCCCTCGCCGAGCTCGCGGAGCGGGGCTACGGCGGCTTCACCATCGACGGCGTGGCCAGCCGGGCCGGGGTCGCCCGCAGCACGATCTACCGGCTCGGCCACGACCGGCCGGGCCTGGTCGCCGCCGCGATGGAGGCCCTCAACGTGCAGCCGACAGCCACGCCGGACGACCGCCCGGTCGACCCCCGCAGGCAGGTCGTCGCGATCCTCACCCACCTCGCGGACGCGATGCGCGACTCGCCGATGTCCGACTGCCTCCCGGCCCTCGTCGACGGCGCGGAGCGGGACGCCGGGCTGCGCCGGCTGCACCACGCGTACACCACGAGCCGTCGCGCCACCCTCGTGGACGCGCTTGCCCGGCTGCGCGCGACCGGTGGCGCCCGGCCGGGGATGGACCCGGACCGCACGGCGGAGGCGCTGGCGGGAGCGGTGTTCTACCGCCGGCTGATGACGCCCACCCGGCTCGGCCCCGACGAGGTGGAGCCGCTGGTGACGTCGGTCCTGGGTCCGGCGGCCGACTAGCCACCAGGCGCGTCAGCAGCACCCGTCGGTGCAGCCGCCACCCGCGTCGTGCCCCGCGTCGTGCTCCGCGTCGTCGTCGTGGGCGTGCGCGCCGAGCGGTCCGCAGCAGCCCTCGCCGCGCCAGGCCGCGCGTCCTTCCTTGACGGCGACCGCGGCGATGACCAGGCCGGCCACCGGGTCGGCCCACGACCAGCCGAGGGTCGCGTTGACGACCAGCCCGGCGAGCAGGACGGCCGACAGGTAGGTGCACAGCAGGGTCTGCGTCGAGTCGGCGACCACGGCGCTGGAGCCGAGCGCCCGACCCGTACGGCGCTGTGCCCACGACAGGAACGGCATGATCATCAGCGAGGCGATCGCCAGCCCGATCCCCACCGGGGAGGACTCCGGGGCGTGCCCGGTCACGAGCGCCCGGACCGACTCGAAGGCGACGTACGCCGCCAGCGCGAAGAACGAGAGGGCCATCAGCCGCAATGCCTGCCGCTCCCGCGACTCGGGGAGCGGGTGGCGGAACTGCCACAGGATGATCACGCCGCTCGAGACCTCGACGACCGAGTCCAGCCCGAAGCCGACCAGCGCCACCGACCCGGCGACGAGGCCGGCCGTGATCGCGATGACCGCCTCGACGAGGTTGTACGACACCGACGCTGCCGCGAGCAGCTGCGCGCGGCGGCCCAGCCGTCGCTTCTCGTCTGCGTCGAGGACCGGATGGGTGTGGACGTGGGTGGCCATCAGGCCTCCGTCAGGGTGTCGGCGCCGTAGTGCGGGCAGAGCGTGACCGCGTCGCCGGTGAGGGCCAGCAGCCGCTCGGCCGCGGCGAGCAGGTCGACCACCGTCGCGGTGTGCTGGAGCGACCAGACCGACGCCCGGCCCTCCGGGCGCGACGCGACCAGGCCGCAGTCACGCAGGCAGGCCAGGTGCTGGGAGACGGTGCTCTGCGCGAGCCCGAGGTGGTGGGTGAGGTCGACGACCCGGTGCTCGCCCAGCGCGAGGTGTCGCACGATGGCCAGCCGGGAGGGGTCGGAGAAGCCGTGGAAGAGGCAGGCGGCGGCGGTCAACGCGGCAGCCTCGTCGACGGGGGCCTCGTCGACGTCGGAATCGTCGACCACCGCGGCGAGCTGCTCATTCATCGTCATGCGCCGATGATAGCGGCAACGATCGTCACCAGGGCATCGGAGGTCCCGGATGCCGAGAGCCGCCCCGGGCGCCGATCTCTGGGCCCGGGGCGGCTCTCGTCGACCTGTGCGGTCGTGGCGGTGGCGGAGGGATTTGAACCCTCGGTGGACTTGCGCCCACAAACGCTTTCGAGGCGTTCTCCTTAGGCCGCTCGGACACGCCACCGCCGGGAAGGCTACCGGAGCGGGCACCGGCGGCCGAAATCGTGTCGCGTGTGCCTGAGACCGGTCCGGGGACCGTTCTCGGGCACACGCGGCGGAAGGGGGCAGGGGGTGGTCAGGGGGTCCAGTCGGGGCGCCGGCCGGTCGCGGCGACCAGCTCGTGGAGCGGGGAGGCCCCGGGGCCGGGCGACACCGGCGGGCCGAACAGGCCGGTGGCCTCGCCGTCCCCCGGCGGCTCGAAGGAGCGTACGAAGGCCAGGCAGGCAGCGGCGGATCCGGGGTCGACGTCGTACGGCGCGCCGGTCGCGGCCGCGAGGTCCCAGCCGTGGACGACGACCTCGTTGAGCCCGACCAGCGCGGCCTCCTCGGCGCCCATCTCGACGGGACCCGCCTCGGTCCGGCCCTCGAAGGCGCCCGGGGTGGTCGCCCACGCCTCGCCGAGCTCGTGCAGCGCCGCGACGATCCGGTCGCGCCAGCCGGGCTCGAGACGCGAGCCGTCGACCACCGGGCCGCCGGTCATGTCGAGCGGCTGCTTGCGGGCCGACATCGTGAACGCGACGGCCAGCCCGCCGAGGTGGTCGAGCAGGTCGGCGACCGTCCAGTCGGGGCAGGGCGTCCTCCCGCTGAGTGCGTCGTCGGGGACGGCGGCGACCACGGCGGCGGTCGCGCGCACGGCAGGGCGCAGGTCGAGGGTGCTCATGGGGCTACGGACCGGGCGCAGGCCGTGGAGTCATCGGTGCCGGTCACGCCGGGCGTACGACCGGCAGCCGCACCCGCATCAGGGTGCCCACGCCATCCGGACCGGCCAGCACCTCGATCGTGCCGAGGTGCCGCTCGACCACCACCCGCCGGGCGATGTCGAGGCCGAGACCGGTGCCGCGACCGACGTCCTTGGTCGTGAAGAACGCCTCGAACGCGCGGGCCGCCACCTCCGGCGGCATGCCGGGGCCGGTGTCCGCGACGTCGACGACGACGTGGTCGCCGTCGAGCCGGGTGGCCAGCCGCAGCTCACCGGAGCCGTCCATCGCGTCGACAGCGTTGTCGACGAGGTTGGTCCACACCTGGTTGAGCTCGCCCGGGTACGCCGCGATCCGTGGCAGCCCTGGCGCGTAGTCGCGCACGACCGTGACGCCGTCGCGCAGCTTGTGGCCCAGCACCACCAGCGTCGACTCGACGCCGTCGACCACGTCGACGTCCTGGGTGGTCGCCCGGTCGACCTGGGAGTACGACCGGACGGCGCCGACGAGCTCGGAGATCCGGTGGACCGACTCGCGCGCCTCGCCGAGCAGCGCACTGACCTGCACCGTGGACCCCACCCAGCCGAGCGCGGCCGCCAGGGCGGGCCCCTCGACGTGCCCGGCGACCTGCTCGCACCACGCGGGGTCGGCGCCCGCCGGGACCAGAGCCGCGGCCAGCCGCCACGGGTCCGGGACGCCGTGCCGGGTCAGCCACATCCCGACCTCCTGCTCGCGGTCGGACAGGTCCAGCGCCGAGAGCGGCGGCGTGGGCGGTGCCAGGCCGGTGCGCAGCGCGTCCAGGGCGGCGTACTGCTCCGCGGAGATCCCGGCGGCCGCCAGGTCGCGCAGCTGTCCCATCACCTCGGCCGCCACCAGCTGCACCTCGTCGACCGCGCGGGTCGCCGCGGCGGCGGGGTTGTTGAGCTCGTGGGCGAGACCGGCCGCGAGGGTGCCGAGCGTGACCAGCGCGCCGTGCTGCCGGGCGGTCGCGTCGATCGAGCGGGCGGTGTGGAAGACCCCGGTGATCAGGTGCCCGCCGAACGGGAACCACTCGTCGGTGAGGGCCCGGAGCTTCTCCGACGGGACGCTCAGCACCCGGCCGGCGGTGACCACGCGGCCGGTGGCGAGGTAGGTGCCGTGGTCGTCCCAGGCCCGGAACCCGCCGGCCCAGCGCCCCGGCACGTCCATGTGCGCGACCACCTCCTCGCGCTGGCCGGTCCGCCGGGACAGGGCGATCGCGCCCTCGACCAGCACCCACCACTGCTCGGCCGGGAGCCCCTCGGTGAACAGCTCGTCCCCCGGCTCGGTCGCGACCACCTCGGCGGCCGCGACCAGCTGCCCGAGCTGGTCGTCGGCGAGCCCCGCGAAGAGCGGGAGGGGCCGGAGCTCGGCCGGGTCCACGTCGCTCACCACGCCCACCCCCTCAGACCGTCGCCAGGTAGCGGTGGACCAGGTGCACCGCCATCGCACCCTCGCCGACGGCGGAGGCCACCCGCTTCATCGAGTCCAGCCGCACGTCGCCGGCGGCGAACACTCCCGGCACGCTCGTCTCCAGGGCGTACGGCGTCCGCGGCAGCGTCCACGGGTCCGGCTGGTCGTCGAGCAGCTGCAGGTCGGGCCCGGTGAGGACGAAGCCGTGGCCGTCGCGTCGTACCTCGCCGCCCAGCCAGTCGGTCCGCGGCGCGGCCCCGATGAACACGAACAGCCAGTCGGCCGGCACCTCCTCCTGGGTGCCGACGGACGAGTCCCGGAGCAGCAGCGACTCCAGGTGCCCGTCGCCGCGACACTCGGCGACCTGGGTGCAGACCCGCACCTCGATGGCGGGCGAGGCCCGGATCCGGTCGACCAGGTAGCGCGACATCGACGCCTCGAGCGACGTCCCGCGCACCAGCAGCACGACCCGCTTCGCGAACTTCGCCAGGTTGAGCACGGCCTGCCCCGCCGAGTTGGCGGCGCCGACGACGTACACGACGTCGCCCCGGACCTGCGTCGCCTCCGAGGCGCTGGCGCCGTAGTAGACGCCGCGGCCGGCGAGCTCGTCGGTGCCGACGGCGTCGAGCCGGCGGTACGAGACGCCGGTGGCCACGATGACCGTGCGCGCCTCGACCACGCCCTCACCCGCCAGCACGACCGCGCGCACCGGGCCCCGCTGCTCGAGCGCCACGACGTCGCGCGCGAGCACCAGCTCGGCCCCGAACCGCTGCACCTGCGCGAGCGCCCGCTGCGCCAGCTCGGAGCCGCTGAGGCCGCGCGGGAAGCCGAGGTAGTTCTCGATCGCGGCGCTCTGGCCGGCCTGCCCGCCGGGCGCCTCGCGCTCCACGACGACGGTGCTCAGCCCCTCGGACGCCGCGTAGACCGCCGCCGCCAGCCCGGCCGGCCCGCCACCGACGATGCACACGTCGTAGAGCGGCTGCCGGGCCGCGGTGTTGAGGCCGAGCGAGCCGGCCAGGTCGAGGATCGTCGGAGACCGCAGGGTCGCGCCGGACGCCGGCAGCACCAGCGGCAGGTCGTCCGGCCCGGCACCGGCGAGCTCGACCAGCCGGGCGCCCTCGGCGTCGCGCTCCACGTCGAACCACCGGTACGGCACGTGGTTGCGCGCCAGGAACGTCTTGAGCTCGTGGCTGCGCTCGGACCACCGGTGGCCGACCACCCGCAGCTCGGAGGTGTGGTCGGGGTGCTCGCGGTGCCACTGCCCGAGCAGGTCGTCGACCACCGGGTACAGCCGTTCGGCGGGCGGGTCCCACGGCTTGAGCAGGTAGTAGTCGAGGCCGATCTCGTTGATCGCGGTGATCGCGACCTCGGTGTCGGCGTACGCCGTGAGCAGCAGCTTCTTGGCCTCCGGCGCGTGCCCGCGCGCCACGTCGAGCATCTCGGTGCCCGTCATCCCCGGCATCCGCTGGTCGGTGACGATGAGCGCGACCGGGTCGTCGCGCAGGGCGAGCGTGCCCAGCACCTCGAGCGCCTCGCGACCGGATCCGGTGCGCACGACCCGGTAGTCGTCGCCGTACCGCGTGAGCAGGTCACGGGTGATCGCGGACGCGACCTGGGGGTCGTCGTCGACGGTGACGATCGTGGGTCGGGCCATGCCGGCGCCCCCTTGCCGGAACCCGGCCGCCCGAGCGTGGCCGGTGGAAGACGTGTGCCCGGGCAGCATAGGCCGTCGGATCACCGGTGGGTACGGAAGAACTCCTCCAGCAGCGCGGTCGACTCCGCCGCGCGTACTCCCGCGATCACCTCGGGCCGGTGGTTGAGCCGCCGGTCGCGCACGACGTCCCACAGCGACCCGACGGCACCCGCCTTGGGGTCGAAGGCGCCGAAGACCACCCGGTCGACGCGGGCCAGCACGGCAGCACCGGCACACATCGTGCAGGGCTCGAGGGTCACGACCAACGTGCAGCCGTCGAGCCGCCAGCCGTCGCGGGCAGCCGCTGCGGCACGGAGGGCGACCACCTCGGCGTGGCCGGTCGGGTCGGCGTGCGCCTCACGGACGTTGCGGCCCACCCCGACCACCGCGCCGGAGCCGTCGACGACGACAGCGCCGATCGGTACGTCGCCGGTGGCGAGCGCGGCGCGTGCCTCGTCGAGCGCCGCGCCCATCGCGGCCTCGTGGGACACCACGTCAGGCCGAGGCCAGCCCGACGTGCTCGTCGAACAGCGTGCCGAAGCCGAGCCGGCGGGCGACGTCGGACAGCATCTCGTCGGGGTAGAGGTCGAAGTCGTCGAGCAGCACGCCCATGTCCATGGCCGGCATGCCGAGGTCGCCGAGCAGGTCGAGGTCGCCGGCCGGGACCTGCGCGTCGTCCTCCTCGGGCGCCGGCAGGCCGAGGTGTTCGACGGCCGAGGCCGCGATCTCCCACTCGTCGGCGGCGGTGATGTCGGAGAGCAGCACCCGGGTCGAGGCGCCCGCCACCCGGACCACGAGGAAGAAGTCCTCGTCGATCGCGACCAGGCCGAGGGCCCCCCCGTCGCCGGGGAAGCGGCGCAGCGCGTGGGTGAGCGTGTCGACGTCGACGAGCACGTCGTGGGCGAGCTCCTGCACCTGCCAGAGCCCTTCCTCGCGGTAGGCGGCCAGGGCGAAGTCGATCCCGTCGAGCGTCTCGGCCATGACGGGAAACCCCTTCCTCTCGCTGCCGATCCTGCGGACGGCACCAGCGTGACAGAGCAGCGAAGGAGGGTCCAGTGCCTTCCCGCGGGTCCAGACAGGTGCCCCGCTAGGGTGCGGGCCATGCGTACGCACGTCGCCGACCACCCGCTCATCGCCCACAAGCTGACCTACCTGCGCGACGAGACGACCGACTCACCGACGTTCCGTCGGCTGGCCGACGAGCTGGTGACGCTGCTGGCGTACGAGGCCACCCGCGACGTGCGCGTCGCCCCCAAGGACATCAACACCCCGGTCTCGCCGACGACCGGCGTCAAGCTCGCCCGGCCCAAGCCGCTCGTGGTGCCGATCCTGCGCGCCGGGCTGGGCATGCTCGACGGCATGATGCGGCTGCTGCCGACCGCCGAGGTCGGCTTCCTCGGCATGGTCCGCAACGAGGAGACCCTGGAGGCGTCGACGTACGCCGAGCGGCTGCCCGACGACCTCTCGGGCCGGCAGTGCTACGTGCTCGACCCGATGCTCGCGACGGGCGGGACGCTGGCCGCGGCGATCCGGTTCCTGACCGACCGCGGCGCCAACGACATCACTGCACTCTGCCTGCTGGCCGCGCCGGAGGGCGTGGCCCGGCTGGAGGAGGAGCTCTCCGACCTCGACGTCCCGGTCACCGTGGTGACCGGCGCGATGGACGAGCGGCTCAACGACAAGGGCTACATCGTGCCGGGCCTCGGCGACGCGGGCGACCGGCTCTACGGCGTGGCCGACTGATCCAGCCCCCGACGGGTACGGGGGCGGCATGACGGCCGCCCACAGCACCGCTCCCCCGGCTCGCTGATCGTGGAGCCGGACAGCGCGGTCTACCTCGTCACGGGCGTCGGCCTGGTCCTGGCCGCGGCCCTTCCCCTGCTACGGGTCCATGTGATCTCGACAGCCATGGGCTTCGTCGCGGTCGGCGTGCTGGCCGGGCTGCTGCCGGTGCCCCTCCCCGGCGTCCTGCCGTGGAACGAGCGGGAGCTGGTGGAACGGCTCACGGAGGTGGCGGTGATCGTCGCCCTCATGGGAGCCGGGCTGGCCATCGACCGGCGGCCCGGCTGGCGGTCCTGGCAGTCGGCGTGGCGGCTGCTCGGGATCACCATGCCCCTGACGATCGCGGCGGTCGCGGCGCTCGGCTGGTGGCTGCTCGACCTGGACCCGGCGGCGGCCCTGCTGCTCGGCGCCGCACTGGCGCCGACCGACCCGGTGCTGGCGGCCGAGGTCCGGGTGCCGGGTCCCAACCAGGCGGAGGAGGACGTCGTACGACGCTCGCTCACCTCCGAGGCCGGCCTCAACGACGGGCTGGCGTTCCCGTTCGTCTACGCCGCGATCGGCCTGGTCGCTGTCGGGCCGTCGTTCGAGGGGCTCACCCAGCTGGCACTCCACTGGCTGACCTGGGACCTGGTCGGGCGCACCCTGATCGGTGTCCTGGTGGGGGTCGTGGTCGGCCGCGTCTTCGCCCTGGTGGCCTTCCGCAGCCGGACCCGCTGGCTGCGGCTGGCCGAGGCCAACGAGGGCATGCTGGCCCTGGCGGCGACGTTCACGGCGTACGGCGCCGCGGAGGCTGTCCTCGGCTGGGGGTTCGTGGCCGTTTTCGTCGCCGGTCTGTCCATGCGTGGTTATCGCAGGGAGGACGACTACCACGCAGAGCTGCACCGGGTCAGCCACCAGGTCGAGCGGCTGCTCACACTCGTCGCGCTCCTCATCTTCGGCGTCGCCTGCGGCTCCGGTCTGCTGGTCGAGCTGACCTGGGGAGGGCTGGCGGTCGCCGCCATGCTTGTGGTGCTGGTCCGTCCGCTGGCCGGCGCGCTCGCGCTGTTGGGGAGCCCCGGAACCCGGTCGGAGCGACTGGCGAAGGCGTGGTTCGGCGTACGCGGGATCGGCTCGGTCTACTACCTCGCCTATGCCTTCGGGGAAGCGCCCTTCACCGACCAGCGGGCCCTCTGGGCCACGGCTGCGACGGCCGTCCTGCTCAGCGTCGTGCTCCACGGAGCGACGGCCGCACCCGCGCTGCGGCGCCTCGACGTGCTGCGTGAGCAGGTCAGTGGTGAGTCACGGCAGGCTGCGTCTGCTTGGGGAGACTGACCGACACGGACGTGCCGATCCCCTCGCTGGAGGAGACCGAGATCCGGCCGCCGTGCCGCTCGACGATCGCCTGCACGATGGTGAGCCCGAGCCCGGTGCCCTGGATCGCCTGCGCGGTCGCGGTCGAGGCGCGGAAGAACCGGGTGAACAGCTGGTCCTGCTCGTCGGCCGGGATGCCCATGCCGGTGTCGAGCACGACCACCTCGACGGTGTCGCCGAGGTCGCTGACGACCAGCTCGACCCGGCCGCCGTCGGGCGTGAACTTCACGCCGTTGCTGATCAGGTTGAGCACCAGCCGCTCGACCTGCTCCGGGTCGCCCTCGTGGCGCACCGGCACGTCGGGGAGCCGGAGCACCAGGTCGAGGTGCCGGGTCGCCAGCAGCGGGCCGAGCGCGTCGTACGCCGCCCGCGCGGTGTCGCGCAGGTCGCAGTCGACGGGGTGGAACTGCATCTGCCGGGCCTCGATCTGCGAGAGCAGCAGCAGGTCCTCGACGAGCAGCAGCAGCCGTCGGCCGTTGCGCTCGAGCCGGTTCATCACCGCCCGTTGGTCGGCGGTCAGCTCTCCGACCGCACCGTCGTCGAGCAGCTCGACGTAGCCGATCATGCTGGTGAGCGGCGTCCGCAGCTCGTGACTCACCGTCGCCACGAAGTCGGCCTTGACCTGCTCGAGGTCCTGCAGCCGCTCGACCGCGGCCCGCTCGTGGTCGAGGGCCGCGACCAGGGCGGCGTGCGCCGCCTCGCGCTCGGTGACGTCGTCGGCGACGCAGAGGTAGCCCGACCGCTCGCCCAGGTCGTCGGTCATCTCGGTGACGGCCAGGGACAGCGTGCGGTGCTCGCCGTCGGGCCGCCGGACCTGCCAGAGGTGGCGGTCGTCCTCGGCCGCGACCGAGGCGGCACAGATGTCGGGGAACAGCGGCCGGCTGTGGAGCCGCGCCGCGTGGCGCCCGAGCTCGGCGTCGCTGAAGAGCAGGTCGGCGACCTCGCCGATCACGTCCCCGGAGCGGCGGGCGAACATCGCCTCGGCACCCGGGTTGAAGACGACGAGCCGGCCGTCGGTGGCGACCGCGAGGACGCCCGAGCCGGTGGCGGCGGCGACCAGGCGCTCCAGCGTCTGCTGCCGTGACCGGGCCCGGGCCGCGGCCATCCGCTGCTGGGTGGTCATGACCGACAGCGGCAGCAGGATCAGGGCGCAGTCGAGCAGGAACAGCTGCAGGTAGCCCACGACCAGCTCGCCCGGGACGTCGTAGCGCACCGCGAGCCCGTGGACCGGTCCGACCTGCAGCGCGGTCAGGACGGTGGCGATGATGCCGACCCCGGTGAGCAGCAGGCTGGCCTCGCGCAGCGTCCCGCGGAAGGCGAGCCACGCGAACATCGGCATCACCGCGAACACCAGCGGCGGCGCCGACGCGAAGCCGAAGACCAGGGCGGTCATGCCCAGCGTCAGCACGATCTGGACCAGCCGCTCGCGGCGTGGTGCGTACGGAGCGAATGCCGGCCCGTCGAGGAACAGCGGGACCAGCATCAGCTGCGCGGCCGCGTGGGTGCCGAAGACCGCGACCAGCGCGAGCATCGGGTTGCCGACGCCGGCGACCTGCAGCGTCACTGCGACGCCCACGGCGGACACCGCCGAGCCGAGCGAGGCGGCCGCGATCAGGCGGGAGACGTCGCCCTCCTCGACCAGGCCGAGCCGACGGGTGCCGAGGCCGCGGCGCAGCCGCCACCAGGCGACCCAGGTGCCGGCGACCGAGGAGGCCGCGGAGCCGAACGCGATCAGGGCGGCGTCGCCGACCAGCAGGTGGGCGAGCACGATCAGCAGGCCGGCGAGGGCGGTCACACCGACCCGGTGCTGCCGCTCGGTGATGACCAGCAGGCCGGTCAGCAGGCCGGCGGCGGGCCACCCTGTCGGCACGCCGCTCGTGGTGTCGGCGGCGGCGAGCAGGGCCCACGAGGTGCCGAGCACGAGCAGCAGGAGCAGCGCGACCCGGTGGCGCCGGATCAGGGCAGGGACGGAACCGGTCCCCTGCTCGGCCGCGGTCACCCGAGCCACTCGGACCTCCCCATGTGTGCTGCTCCGACCCGGGAAGTATGACCGCGCGCGCCGGTTCCGGCAGGAGAATGCGGGGGCTGGTCAGGGTGGGCTAGAGGGCCTTCACGGCGTTGAGCAGCTTGCCCATCGTCTCCTTGGCGTCGCCGAAGAGCAGCGTGGTCCGCTCGTCGAACAGCAGCTCGTTCTCGATGCCGGCGAAGCCGGGGCGCATCGACCGCTTCATGAACACGACCTGCTTCGCCTCGTCGGCGTTGAGGATCGGCATCCCGTAGATCGGGGCGCCGGGCGTGGTCTTCGCCGCCGGGTTGACGACGTCGTTGGCGCCCACGACGAGGACCACGTCGGCGTCCTTGAAGTCGCCGTTGATGTCGTCCATCTCGCGCAGCTGCTCGTACGGCACCTGCGCCTCGGCCAGCAACACGTTCATGTGGCCGGGCATCCGGCCGGCGACCGGGTGGATGGCGTAGTCGACGGTGGTGCCGCGCTCGCTGAGGACGTCGACCAGCTCGCGGAGCTGGTGCTGGGCCTGGGCCACGGCCAGGCCGTAGCCCGGGACGATGATCACGCGGTCGGCGTACCCCAGCATGATCGCCGCGTCGGCGGGCCCGGCGGAGCGGACCGGCCGGTCGGAGGCCTCGCCGGCCCCGAGGGTGGACCCGCCCTTCAGCGCGCCGAACAGGATGTTGGCCACCGAGCGGCCCATCGCCCTCGCCATCAGCAGGGTGAGGAACGTGCCGGAGGCACCCACGAGGGTGCCGGCCACCAGCAGCAGCGTGTTGGAGAGGACGTAGCCGCCCGCGGCGACGGTCAGGCCGGTGAACGCGTTGAGCAGCGAGATCACGATCGGGACGTCGGCGCCGCCGACCGGCAGCACGAGCAGCAGCCCGAAACCGAGCCCGATCAGCCCCAGCACGATCCCGACCCACATCGTCGGCTCCGACACCAGCAGCCCGGAGAGCACCAGGGCGGCCACGAGGGTCCCGGCGAAGACCACCGCGAGACCCGGGAAGACCACGGGGCGTGACGTCATCAGGTCCTGCAGCTTGGCGAACGTCACCACCGACCCGGCGAACGAGACCGAGCCCACGACGATCGTGAACGCCGTCGCGACCAGGACGAACCAGCGGACGTCGGAGCCTGCGCCCTCGCCGACGATCACGTCGAGCTCGAGCAGCGCCACGAGGGCGGCGGCGCCGCCGCCGACGCCGTTGAACAGCGCCACCATCTGCGGCATCTGGGTCATCTGGACCCGTCGCGCGCCGTAGACGCCGCCGGCGGTGCCGACCGCGATCGCCACCAGGATCAGGACCAGGTTGTCCATCTCCAGGTAGAAGAACGGCAGGGCGCAGGCGACGACCGCAGCGGCCGCGCCGACGAGGTTGCCGGCCCGGGCCGTACGAGGTCCGGAGAGCCCCTTGAGGGCGAGGATGAACGCGACCGCGCAGACCAGGTAGGCCAGCTGCGCCCAGGTGGGGATCACGCGGCGGCTCCCTTGTCCGGGGCGGCCGCGGGAGCCTTCTTGCGCCGGGTGAACATCTGCAGCATCCGGTCGGTGACGACGAAGCCGCCGACCATGTTGACAGCCGCGAGCACGATCGCGACCAGCCCGACGGCGAGGGCGACGCCGGAGGCGTGGGCGCTCACGATGATCGCGCCGAGCAGGATCACGCCGTGGATCGCGTTGGCGCCCGACATCAGCGGCGTGTGCAGCGTCGAGGAGACCTTGGAGATCACCTCGATGCCGACGAAGACGCTCAGCACGAAGATCGTCAGCCAGACGACGGGCTCACTCATGGACGGGTTCTCCTTCCACCGCGAGGCGGGTGGGCTCGTGCAGGATGGCTCCGTCGCGGGTCACGCAGGCGCCGGCGACGATCTCGTCCTCGGGGTCGGGGGCGAACGAGGACGTGCCCTCGTCGTCGCGCGCGGTCATCAGCGTGACCAGGTTGACGATGTTCTGGGCGAGCAGCCGGGAGGCCGGCCCGGGCATCTGGCTCGGCACGTTGCGGCCGCCCCACACCTGGGCGTTGCCGATCCGGACGACCTCGCCCGGCTCGGAGCCCTCGACGTTGCCGCCGGACTCCGCCGCGAGGTCGACCACCACCGACCCGGGCGACATCAGCTCGACCATCTCGCGGGTCACCAGCAGCGGGGCGCTGCGACCCGGCACCGCCGCGGTGGTGATCAGGGCGTCGGCCTGCGCGATGTACGGCGCCATCAGCTCGCGCTGTCGCGCCGCCCGGTCCTCGGTCATCTCGCGGGCGTAGCCGCCCGACCCCTCGAGGGTCTCGAGCTCGAGGTGGATCGGCTTGGCGCCCATGGAGGCGATCTCCTCGGCGGCGGCCGCGCGGACGTCGTAGGCCTGGACGACGGCGCCGAGCCGCCGGGCGGTCGCGATGGCCTGCAGCCCGGCGACGCCGGCGCCGAGGACGACCACCTGGGCCGGCTGCACGGTGCCGGCGGCGGTCATGCTGAGCGGGAAGAAGCGACGCAGCATCCCCGCGGCGACCACCGCGCAGCGGTAGCCGGAGACGAGAGCCTGTGACGAGAGCGCGTCCATCGACTGCGCCCGCGAGATCCGCGGCACCAGCTCCAGGGCGTACGACGTCACCCCGCCGTCGCGGAAGGTGGCGACCAGGTCGGGCTCGAGCTGGGTCGGCAGGAAGGAGATGGTCGACGTGCCGGCCGGCAGCCGGCCCGCGGTCCCGAGGTCGAGCGGCTGCACCGACACCACCAGCACCGCGCCGTCGAACGCCGCCTCGTCGAGGACGGCGCCGGCCCCGGCGTACTCCTCGTCGGAGATCAGCGCGTGGTTGCCCGCACCCGGCTCGACGGCGACCTCGTAGCCGAGCTCGGTCAGCTTGCCGACCAGCTCGGGCACCATCGCCACCCGGGACTCCCCGTCCCTGGACTCCCTGGCCACTGCGATCCTCACGCAGCAGAACCTAGGGGACATCCCGCCCTGCGGACAGACATCTCACCGCGCGCCGGGTGATTCACCCCACCTCGAGCTCCTCGACCACCTCGTGCCGGGGCCGGTTGTGCGGTCCCTCGCCGAGGTGCGAGGCCACCAGCGAGTACGTCGTCGTGGTCCACTCCGGCCCCTCGTACGCGTCGAGCAGCCTCACCCAGGACGAGACCTCGGCAGGCCGGCCGAGCCGGGCGATCGTGAGGTGGGGGCGGAACCGCTGGCCGTCGAGTGCGATGCCGGCCTTGCCGGCCGCGGCGCGGGCCCCGGTCGCCATCCGACCGCAGCTCGTTACGGCCCGCCTCGTCGAGCCGGAGCCCCGCCCACAGCACCCGGGCGCCGGCGACGTGCGGGAACGCGCCGCCCGCGGCGATCCGGGTCGTCACCGGCGTGCGGCGGTGGGCCGCGCGGGTCAGCCGCTCGACGAGGTCGTCGAGCCGACGGTCGGGCACCTCGGCGAGGAAGGCGAGCGTGACGTGGACCTGGTCGACGGGAGTCCAGCGGAACGCCGCCGCCTCGCGTCGTACGGCGAGGAACTCGTCGAGGTGCTCGACCGCCTCGTCCGGCGGCCGGAGGGCCACGAACATCCGCATCCCGGAGACGGTAGTTCAGCCGACGCTGGTGCCGAGCAGGCTGCCGATGAGGTACGTGACCGCCATCGCGAAGGCGCCGCCGGCGACGTTGCGGAGCACGGCGGGCCAGGAACGGCCGTAGCCGAGCCGGGCGGAGGTCCAGCCGGTGCCGGCGAGCGCGACCACCACGGCCGCCACCGTCACCCAGATCCGTACGTCGGGCGGCGTGAGCGTGATCGTCAGCAGCGGCAGCAGCGCGCCCACCGTGAATGCCAGCATCGACGCGGCGGCCGCCTGCCACGGGCTGGTCAGGTCGTCCGGGTCGATCCCCAGCTCGACCTCCGCGTGGGCGCCGAGCGCGTCGTGGTCGGTCAGCTCGCGGGCCACCTGGAGGGCGAGCTCCTCGCTGAGCCCCTTCTCGACGTAGAGCCCGGCCAGCTCGGCCAGCTCGTCCTCGGGGTCCTCGGCCAGCTCGCGCCGCTCCTTGGCCAGCAGCTCCAGCTCGGAGTCGCGCTGGGTGCTGACCGAGACGTACTCGCCCGCGGCCATGCTGAGCGCACCCGCCGTGAGCCCGGCGACGCCGGCGATCGCGATCGTGCTCGAGTCGCTGGTCGCCCCGGCGACGCCCATCACGATGCCCGCCGTCGAGACGATGCCGTCGTTGGCGCCCAGCACGCCGGCGCGCAGCCAGTTGAGCCGGTTGCCGATGCCCTGCGCGTGCGGCTCGTCCTCGTGGGGGCCGGGCTCGACGCCGAGGTCGGGCACGTCCGTGGTCATGGTCCGATCGTCCGCCGCCGCGGGGACCCCGGCAAGCAAGGACAGGCTGCGCTCACCGCCCTGCCGCCCTTCCGGGGTTTCGAGGCTCGCTGCGCTCGCACCTCAACCTCCGGCGCCCGTCGCTGCGGTCACCGCCCTGCCGCCCTTCCGGGGTTTCGAGGCTCGCTGCGCTCGCACCTCAACCTCCGGCGGCCTCCACCTCCGGTCGGAGGTTGAGGTGCGAAGGCCCCCCGGGCCTGAGCCTCGAAACCCCCGCACCGGCGCAGGGCGACGACCACTGACCCTCGCAGCCCCACCCTCATGGGGCGTTCGACTCCACTCGTCAGTCGCTCCGCCTCACAGCCCCAGGTCGCGGCCGATCAGCATCTTCATGATCTCGTTCGAACCCGCCCAGATCTTGGTGACGCGGGCGTCGCGCCAGGCGCGGGCGACGCGGTACTCGTTCATGTAGCCGTAGCCGCCGTAGACCTGCACGCAGTGGTCGAGGACGTCGTTCTGGACCTGCGAGGTCCACCACTTCGCCTTGGCCGCGTCGACCGCGGTGAGCTCGCCGCGGGTGTGGGCGAGCACGCACTGGTCGACGTACGCCTGGGTCACCTCGACCCGGGTGACCAGGTCGGCCAGCAGGAACTGGGTGTTCTGGAAGGAGCCGATCGGCTGGCCGAAGGCCTTGCGCTCGCGGGCGTAGCCGAGCGTCTCGTCGAGGATCTGGGCCGCGTGAGCGAGGTTGGTGACCGCCGAGCCGAGCCGCTCCTGCGGCAGGAACTGCATCATCGAGATGAAGCCGGTGTCGAGCTCGCCGATCAGGTCGTCGTTGCTGACCCGGACGTCCTCGAAGGCCAGCTCGGCGGTGTCGGACTCGTCCTGGCCGACCTTGTCGAGCACCCGGCCCACCGAGTAGCCCTCGGCGGAGGTGTCGACGCCGAACAGCGAGATGCCGCGGGCCTTCTTCTCGGGCGAGGTCCGCGCGGCCACCACGACCAGGTCGGCCGAGCCGCCGTTGGTGATGAAGGTCTTGGAGCCGTTGAGGATCCAGTCGTCGCCGTCACGCACGGCGGTGGTCTTGAGCGCCGCGAGGTCGGAGCCGCCGGACGGCTCGGTCATCCCGATCGCGGTCAGCAGCTCGCCGGTGCAGAACCGTGGCAGCCAGCGCTGCTTCTGCTCCTCGGTGGTGAGGTGGACGAGGTACGGCGCGACGATGTCGGCGTGGATGCCGACGCAGCTCGGCAGGGTCATGTTGACCTTGGCGAGCTCCTCGGTGAGCACGGCGTTGAACCGGTAGTCGCCGGCCTCCATGCCGCCGTACTGCTCGGGGACCTCCAGCCCGAGGAACCCCTGCTTGCCGGCGGCCCGCCAGAACTCCCGCGGCAGGCCGTGCGCGGAGGCGTGCTCCTCGAGGTGCGGCGTGACCTCGCGGTCGAGGAACTCCCGGACCGAGCTCCGGAACGCCTCGTGGTCCTCGTCGTAGATCGTGCGCTTCATGGCCCCTATGTTACTCACGGGTCACCACGACGTACGACCCGCCGGAAACGCCTGCCGGAATCGGCCGTGCGTGCGACCCTTGGCGCACGTTCGCCCGAGGAGCACCGCCATGACCGAGCCGCAGCCGTCGCCGGTCACTCCCGCACGGGACGACGGCTGGGGCTACGACGGGGCACGCAAGGCGCTGCGCCTGATCGCCGAGGACGCCCGGCAGCGTACGGACTTCGAGACCTGCGAGATCGAGGTGCTGCGTCCCGACGACATGCTCGAGTTCGTCGCGATCGCCGGCAACGACAGCGCCGACGACGAGATGCTGCGCCGCGCGACGCCGTTCTCCGCGATGGCGCTGACGCTCGAGCTCGGCGCGGAGTACGGCGAGTGGACCTTCGTCGCGCAGGAGTGGCTGACGCCCGAGGCGGTCGAGCAGCTGCGGGCGTACTGCTGGATCCCCGACATCGAGGACACCGGACGCGCCGGACCAGTGGCGGGCGCTGGACGTCCTGGTCGCCCGGATCGTCGACGACCGGGGCCAGCTGCGGGCGCTGATGTACCTCGACGAGCCCAGCACGGGCCGGCGCCCGAGCCCCGAGGCGCTCCGCCAGCTCGACGCGGACCTGCGCCTGGTGCTCCGGGCGGTGCTGACCGCGATCGAGCGCGAGGAGCTCAGCCAGCAGGTCCGGCTCACCACCACCGCCCAGGAGGTGGTGCGGGCCGCGTCCCGCCGGCTCGGCTACCGCGAGCTGCTCCCCGAGACCAGGAAGCTGCTGGCCGACGGGTTCCGCGCCGACGACCTCGCCGTGCTGGTCCACACCGACCCGCCGCCCGACATCGACCCCGACTCCCCGCTCCGGCTGCCGGGCCGGCTGATGGTGGCGGCCGCGGACGCCGCCCGCCGCGCCTGGCGCGAGCAGACGGTCGTCATCGCGGAGCCGGGCCGGGTCTGGGGCGACGACCGGCTCGACGAGGAGCACCGGGCGGACCTCGCCCGCCACCTCGCCGACCACGGCACCGGCGCGCTGGTGCTGGCGCCCATCGGTGCGGGGCCGGAGCCGCTCGGCGTGATGCTGATCGCCCGCCGTACGGGGGAGGCGCGCTGGACCGAGAGCGAGAGCGCGGCGGCCCTCGAGGTGGGGCACGACCTCGGCCGCGCCATCCTCAACACCCGGGCGCACGACCGCGAGCGGGAGCTGATCACCGAGCTGACCCGCCTCGACGAGCACCGCACCCGGCTGATCTCCACGGTCTCCCACGAGCTGAAGAACCCGCTCGGCGTCATCACCGGCCACCTCGAGATGCTGGGCGCCCTGCCGGACCTCCCCGAGCAGGTGGGCCGGTCGCTCACCGCCATGGAGCGCAGCTCGTCGCGGCTCCGGTCGCTCGCCGACGACCTGCTGCTGCTGACCCGGATGGAGACGGCCACGCATCCCCGCTCCCGCAGCCGGGTCGCCCTCGGACCGCTCCTCGCCGAGGTGGTCGAGGACGTCGGCCTGTCCTCGCGCGGCGACACGCCGCGGGTGGTGCTGACGGCCCACGACCCGGACCTGGCCGTGTCCGGGGACCGCGAGGAGCTGTGCCGGCTCGTGGGCAACCTCGTGGGCAACGCGGTGAAGTACTCCCGCCCGTACGGCGAGGTGCGGCTCTCGCTGCGCCGGTCGGGGGACGACGTCGTCCTCGTGTGCGCCGACCACGGCCTCGGGATCTCGGCCGCCGACCAGCACCACCTGTTCACCGACTTCTTCCGCTCGACCAACCCGGAGGCGCTCGCCCGGCCCGGCACCGGCCTCGGCCTCTGCGATCGTGCAGCGCATCGTCACCCGCCACGGCGGACGGATCCAGGTGGCCTCCCAGCTCGGCGAGGGGTCCACGTTCACGGTGACGCTGCCGGCGGCCTGACCACGTACCGTCGAGCCGGTGAGGCGGAGGCGGCTGGCGGGACGGCTGGTCGCCGGCGGTCCTGGTGGGCGTCGTCGCGGCGGGGTGCGCCGAGGACGCCCGCGCCGCCGGCTGACCCGCCGCGGCCGGCCGTCCCAGGAGCCGCGCGCCGGGCACGACCGTGGCGCCCGGCGCCGCGCGGCACCGGGCCGGAGAGCCGCGACGGCACGCTCCGCTCGGCGGCGTACGGCCGGGGCAGCGAGCGGCCGCCGTGGCTCTACGAGCGCGAGCTGCCGGAGCGGCCGGACGGCTACGGCGTCGTCCGGCCGACCCCGCCGGAGCTGCGCCGCCGGGCGTTCACGCTGCCCGACACGGTGCCGATGCTGCCGGGCCGCGGCTACGCGTCGCGGATCGTCTCGCCGGCGCCGCGGCGGTCGTCGACCGGTCGACGTGGGAGCCGGGCTGCCCGGTCGCCCGCGACGACTGGCGTGGCTGCGGGTGACCTTCCGGGGCTTCGACGCCGGCGGCACACCGGCGAGCTGCTGGTCAACGCGTCGCGTCGCGCGCCAGGTCGACCGGGTGTTCCGGCGGCTGTGGGAGGCGCGGTTCCCGATGGAGCAGGTGGTGATCGTCGAGTCGATCGACGAGGAGGCGCCCCCGACCGGCGACGGCAACGGGACGGGCGGCTTCGTCTGCCGCGCGGTCACCGGCGGGTCGTCGTACTCCCAGCACGCCTACGGGCTGGCCGTCGACGTCAACACCTTCCAGAACCCGTACGCCTCCGACGGCCTGGTGATCCCCGAGCGGGCCTCGGCCTACCTCGCCCGCGAGCAGGTGCGCCCGGGCATGGTGACCGCCGACGGGCCGGTGGTCGCGGCGTTCCGCGAGATCGGCTGGGAGTGGGGCGGCGACTGGACCACGCTGAAGGACTACCAGCACTTCAGTGCGACCGGCGGCTGAGTCGCCGGTAGGCTTTGATCGTTCCAACGATCAGCGCCACCGAGACGGCACCAGAGACGAGGTACCTGTGCAGGTCTGGCCCGGTTCGGCCTACCCCCTGGGGGCGACGTACGACGGGAGCGGGACCAACTTCGCGCTCTTCAGCGAGGTGGCGGAGCGCGTCGAGCTCTGCCTGTTCGAGATCGGCCCGCGCGGCGGCTTCAGCGAGACCCGGGTGGAGCTGACCGAGGTCGACGCCTACGTCTGGCACGGCTACCTGCCGCAGGTCGGGCCCGGCCAGCGCTACGGCTACCGGGTGCACGGGCCCGTACGAGCCCGAGCACGGGCTGCGGTGCAACCCGAACAAGCTGCTGCTCGACCCGTACGCCAAGGCGACCACGCGGGAGATCGACTGGGACCAGTCGCTGTTCGGCTACACCTTCGGCGACCCCGACAGCCGCAACGACGACGACTCCGCCGGCCACATGACCCTCGGCGTCGTCATCAACCCCTACTTCGACTGGGAGGGCGACCGGTCCCCCCGGACGCCGTACAACGAGACGGTGATCTACGAGGCCCACGTCAAGGGGCTCACCCAGCTGCACCCGGAGGTCCCCGAGGAGCACCGCGGGACGTACGCCGGCCTGGCGCACCCGGCCGTCATCGAGCACCTGCAGAAGATCGGCGTCACCGCGATCGAGCTGATGCCGGTCCACCAGTTCATCCAGGACTCCACGCTGCTCGACCAGGGCCTGCGCAACTACTGGGGCTACAACACGCTGGCGTTCCTCGCGCCCCACTCGGCGTACGCCGCGAGCGGCGAGGGCCACCAGGTCCAGGAGTTCAAGGGCATGGTCAAGGCGATGCACGCCGCCGGCATCGAGGTCATCCTCGACGTCGTCTACAACCACACCGCGGAGGGCAACCACCTCGGCCCGACGCTGAGCTTCAAGGGCATCGACAACGCGGCGTACTACCGGCTCGTCGAGGACGACCAGCGCTACTACATGGACTACACGGGCACCGGCAACAGCCTCAACGTGCGCCAGCCGCACTCCCTGCAGCTGATCATGGACTCGCTGCGCTACTGGGTGACCGAGATGCACGTCGACGGCTTCCGGTTCGACCTCGCGGCGACGCTGGCGCGGGAGTTCTACGACGTCGACAAGCTGTCGACGTTCTTCGAGATGGTGCAGCAGGACCCGGTCGTGAGCCAGGTGAAGCTGATCGCGGAGCCGTGGGACATCGGCCCGGGCGGCTACCAGGTCGGCGGCTTCCCGCCGCTGTGGACCGAGTGGAACGGCGCCTACCGCGACACGGTCCGCGACTTCTGGCGCGGTGAGCCGGCGATCGGCGACTTCGCCTCCCGGCTCGCGGGCTCGGCCGACTACTACGAGCACTCCGGCCGCCGGCCGTTCGCCTCGATCAACTTCGTCACCGCCCACGACGGCTTCACGCTGCGCGACCTGGTGTCGTACAACGAGAAGCACAACGAGGCCAACGGCGAGGACAACAACGACGGCGAGAGCCACAACCGCTCGTGGAACCACGGCGCGGAGGGCCCCACCGACGACCCCGAGGTGCTGGAGCTGCGGGCGCGCGCGCAGCGCAACTTCATCACCACGCTGCTGCTCAGCCAGGGCGTCCCGATGCTGCTCCACGGCGACGAGCTCGGCCGCACCCAGCAGGGCAACAACAACACCTACGCCCAGGACTCCGAGCTGTCGTGGGTCCACTGGGACAAGGTCGACCAGCCGCTGGTGGAGTTCACCGCCGCGGTCGCCCGGCTCCGCGCCGAGCACCCGACCTTCCGCCGCAAGCGGTTCTTCACCGGCACGACCGTGCGCACCGGCGACGACTCCCGCCTCAACGACATCGTCTGGCTCGACCTCGACGCCACCCCGATGGAGGGCGAGGACTGGCAGGCCGACGGCGGCGCCGTGCTCGGCATGTACCTCAACGGCGACTCCATCCCCGGCACCGACCCCACCGGCAACCGGGTGGTCGACGACCACTTCCTGCTGTGGTTCAACGCCGGCGCCGAGGGGGTGTCGGCCACCCTCCCCTCGGCCGAGTACGCCGAGGCGTGGGACGTCGTCATCGACACCGGCGACTCGGTCGGCGACGACCGCCCGCACGCCGCGGGCGAGGTCGTCCGGCTCGCCGGCCGCAGCGTCGTCGTGCTCCGCCAGCACACCACCCCCGAGGTGGAGGTCGACCACTCGGTCGCCGCCTCGATCAAGGCGCAGTCGACCAACGGCGGATGAGGGGTCGTCACCGTCCTGCACACCCTTCCGGGGTTTCGAGGCTCGCTCCGCTCGCACCTCGCCCTCCGACAGCTGGTCGCCGTGCCGATGGTCGGTGTGTCACCCCCTGCGCACCTTTCCGGGGTTTCGAGGCTCGCTCCGCTCGCACCTCAACCTCCGACAGCGCCGGAGGTCGAGGTGCGAAGGCCGCCAGGCCTGAGCCTCGAGACCCCCGCACCCGCGTCGGGCGGCAACCCCGGCTCGCCTCACCCGGACGGTGCCGGAGCGGCCGGTGACAGGATGAGCGCCGTGCGCATCCCCGCGAGCACCTACCGGCTCCAGATCACCGAGGACTTCGACCTGCTCGAGGCCGCGCGGACCCTCGCGTACCTCCACGACCTCGGCGTCGACTGGGTCTACCTCTCGCCCGTGCTGGCGGCCGAGTCGGGGAGCGACCACGGCTACGACGTCTCCGACCACTCGGCGATCGACGCCTCCCGCGGCCGGGGCGCCGGGCTGGCCGCACTGTCGAGCGAGGCGCGCCGGCTCGGGATGGGCGTGCTCGTCGACATCGTCCCCAACCACGTCGGCATCGCCCAGCCGTGGGAGAACGCCTGGTGGTGGCACGTGCTGACCCACGGCCAGGAGTCGCCGTACGCCGACGCGTTCGACATCGACTGGGAGGCCGGCGGCGGCCGGGTGCTGGTCCCGGTCGTCGGTGACGACGACCTCGGGGACGACGGCAGGATCGGCCACCTGCGCGTGCTCGCCGGCGAGCTGCACTACCACGACCAGCGGTTCCCGCTGGCGCCCGGAACCACCGACGCGGAGGCCGCGGACGACCCCGACGCCGTGCACGCCCGGCAGCACTACGAGCTGGTCCACTGGCGCCGCGGCGACTCCGAGCTCAACTACCGCCGCTTCTTCTCGGTCAACACCCTCGCGGCGATCCGGGTCGAGGAGCGCCGAGTGGTTCGAGCGGTCCCACGAGGAGATCGGCGCGCTGGTTCGCCGACGAGCTCGTCGACGGGCTGCGCATCGACCACCCCGACGGCCTGCGCGACCCGGCGAAGTACCTCGACGACCTCGCCGAGCTCACCGGCGGGGCGTACGTCCTCGTCGAGAAGATCCTGGAGCCGGGCGAGCAGCTGCCCGACTCCTGGGCGACCGCCGGGACGACCGGGTACGACGCGCTCGCGCTCGTCGACCGGGTGCTGACCGACCCCGCCGGCGAGGCAGCCGCTCGGTGCGCTGGAGGACCGGCTGCGCGGCGCCCCCGTCGACTGGCCGGCGATGATCCACGGCACCAAGCGCGACGTCGCCGAGGTCACGCTGCTGGCCGAGACCCGCCGGATCGCCCGCGAGCTGCGGCCGCTGCTGGAGGACCCGCCGGAGCCAGGACGCCCTGGTCGACGCGGTCGCCGAGCTGCTGGCCTGCTTCCCCGTCTACCGCTCCTACCTGCCCGAGGGCCGCGACCACCTCGACCAGGCGTTCGCGCTGGCCCGGCAGCACCGGCCCGACCTGGCCGGGGTCTTCGACGCCGTCGCGCCCGTGCTCGGCGACGGCGCGGCCGCCGCCAGCCAGCGGTTCCAGCAGACCAGCGGGATGGTGATGGCCAAGGGCGTCGAGGACTGCGCCTTCTACCGCTGGGCGCGGCTCACCTCCCTCAACGAGGTCGGCGGCGACCCGTCGGTCTTCGCGGTCGACCCCGACGCCTTCCACGACGCGATGGCGACCCGGCAGGCCGAGCGCCCGCACGCGATGACCGCGGCGTCCACCCACGACACCAAGCGGGCCGAGGACGTCCGGGCCCGGATCGCCGTGCTGGCCGAGGTCCCCGACGTCTGGGGCGCGCGCTCGACCGGCTGCTGGAGCTCGCCCCGCTCCCCGACCCGGGCTTCGGCAACCTGCTGTGGCAGGCGGTCGTCGGCGCGTGGTCCGACGACCCGGCGCTGCGCGACCGGCTCCACGCGTACGCCGAGAAGGCGATGCGCGAGGCCGGCGACCGCACCACCTGGACCGCGCCCGACGAGGCGTACGAGCGGGCCGTCCACGCCGCGGTCGACGCCGCCTTCGACGACGAGCGGGTCCGCGGCGTGCTCGACGAGGTGCTGCTCGCGGTCGGCGACGCCGGCCGCAGCAACGCGCTGTCGGCCAAGCTGCTCGGCCTCACCATCCCGGGCGTCCCGGACGTCTACCAGGGCTCCGAGCTGCGCGAGGACAGCCTGGTCGACCCCGACAACCGCCGGCCGGTCGACTTCGAGGCCCGCGCCCGGATGGTCGCCGAGGAGCGCCCCGGCCACCCCAAGCTGCTGCTGGTCCGCGAGGCGCTGCGGCTCCGACGCGACCGCCCCGAGCTCTTCACGTCGTACGCCCCCGTGCCCGCCGCCGGCGAGGCGGCCGGCCACGTCCTCGCCTTCGACCGCGGCGGCGCGGTCACCGTCGTCACCCGGCTCCCGCACGGGCTGGCCGCCCGCGGCGGCTGGGGCGACACCACCCTCGCGCTGCCCGCCGGCCGCTGGCGCGACCTGCTCAGCGACACGGTCGTCACCAGCGACGGCAGCGTCGCCGTCGCGCGACCTGCTGTCCGGGCTGCCGGTCGCGCTGCTCGAGCGCGCTGCCCGAGCAGCCCCGCCGGCGCGGCCGGTTCGAGGTCTGGGCGCCGCGACCCGCAGCGGCTGCGGCTCGTCGTCGACGGCGACGGCGGCGGGATCGTCGACATGGTGCGCGGGCCGGGCGACTGGTGGCGCCCGGCCGGACCGACGCCCGGACGGGCGAGGTCGACTACGGCTTCCTCGTCGACGACGCGGACACCCCGGTCCCCGACCCCCGCTCCCGCCGCCAGCCCGACGGCGTCCACGGCGCGCTCGCGCACCTTCGACGCCGACGCCTTCGCCTGGACCGACGACGCGTGGCGGGGCCGGCCGCTCGCCGGCGCGACGATCTACGAGCTGCACGTCGGCACCTTCACCCCCGACGGCACGCTCGACGCCGCGATCGACCGGCTCGACCACCTGGTCGAGATCGGCGTCGGCTTCGTCGAGCTGATGCCGGTCAACGCCTTCAACGGCGAGCACGGCTGGGGCTACGACGGCGTGCTGTGGTCCGCGGTCCACGAGCCGTACGGCGGCCCGGCGGCGTACCAGCGCTTCGTCGACGCCTGCCACGCCCGCGGCCTCGGCGTCATCCAGGACGTCGTGCACAACCACCTCGGCCCGTCCGGCAACTACCTGCCGATGTTCGGCCCCTACCTGGTCGCGGGCGACACCCCCTGGGGCGACCAGGTCAACCTCGACCAGGACGGCTCCCACGAGGTGCGCCGGCTGATCCTGGACTCGGTCCGCGGCTGGTTCACCGACTTCCACGTCGACGGGCTCCGGCTCGACGCCGTCCACGCGCTCGTCGACGAGTCCGAGACGCACCTGCTCGAGGAGATGGCCACCGAGGTCGCCACGACCGCGGCCCACCTCGGCAAGCCGCTGTTCCTGGTGGCGGAGTCCGACCTCAACGACCCCCACGTGATCACCCCCCGCGAGGCCGGCGGCCTCGGGATCGACGCCCAGTGGAGCGACGACTTCCACCACGCCCTCCACGTCGCGCTGACCGGCGAGACCCAGGGCTACTACGCCGACTTCGAGCCGCTCGGCGCGCTGGCCAAGGTCCTCGACCGGGGCTTCTTCCACGACGGCACCTGGTCGTCGTTCCGCGGTCGCGACCACGGCCGGCCGCTCGACCCGCGCACCCCCGGGTGGCGGCTGGTGGTGGCCAGCCAGAACCACGACCAGGTCGGCAACCGGGCCCGTGGCGACCGGCTCACCGAGCAGCTCGACGACGACCAGCTCGTGCTGGCGGCGCTGGTCACGCTGACCTCGCCGTACACCCCGATGCTGTTCATGGGCGAGGAGTGGGGCGCCTCGACGCCGTTCGCCTTCTTCACCGACCACCCCGAGGCGGACCTCGGCCGGGCGGTCTCGGAGGGCCGGGCGCGGGAGTTCGAGCGGATGGCGTGGGACACCGCGACCGTGCCCGACCCGCAGGACCCGCAGACCTTCGCGCGCTCGGTCCTCGACTGGTCGGAGCGCGAGTCGCCCCGGGGCCGTACGCTGCTGGCCGCCTACCGCGAGCTCGGACGGCTGCGCCGCGAGCTGCCCGCCCTCACCGACCCCGACCTCGCGGCCACCTCGACCGAGGTCGACGAGGAGGCGCGCTGGCTCGTGGTGCGGCGCGGGCCGGGGCGCCGACGCCGTGGTGGTCGTCGGCAACTTCTCCGACCGCGAGGTCGAGGTCCCGCTGGCCGGCGGCCCCACCAGCGGGGTGTCGTACGTCGTCGCGTTCGCCACCCCGGGCGCCGGGCTGGCCGTCGGGTCAGCGGTGTCCGGTCGGCTGCAGCTCCCGGCCCACGCCGGGGTCCTGCTCCGGCCCGACCTCGGCTGAGCCGCCCTCGCGGAAGCCGTGGCGCTCCCACCAGCGGAGCATCGGGCCGGGCGCCCACCAGTTCCAGTCGCCGAGCAGCTTCATCGTCGCGGGGACCAGCAGCGCCCGGACCACGGTCGCGTCGACCGCGATCGCGACCAGCATGCCGACGCCGATCATCTTCATGAACAGCACGTCGCTGAAGGAGAAGGCCCCGATCACCACCATCAGCAGCAGCGCGGCCGAGGTGATGATCCCGCCGGTCTTCTGGACGCCGGTCGCGACGGCCAGGTCGTTGTCGTGGGTCGCGTCCCACTGCTCGCGGATCCGCGAGATCAGGAACACCTCGTAGTCCATCGACAGCCCGAACAGGATCGCCAGCATCAGGATCGGGTTGGTGAGGTCGAGGAAGCCCTGCGAGGTGAAGTCGAGCGGCCCCTCCAGGTTGCCGTCGCTGAAGATCCAGGTGACGACGCCGAACGAGGCGGTGATCGACAGCGCGTTCATCACGATCGCCTTGAACGGCAGCACCAGCGAGCCGAAGGCGAGGAACAGCAGCACCACCATCACGACCAGCACGACCAGCGGCCATCCAGAGCAGGTGGGCGGCGACCGAGGCCTCGAGGTCGATCGTCTCGGCGGTCGGCCCGCCGACCAGCGCCTCGCCGCTCGCCGGCTGCGACGTCACGGATCTCGCCGACCAGGTCCTGGGAGCCCTCGGTCTGCGAGCTGCCGTCCCACGAGGCGCGCAGCAGCGTGACGTCGCCGTCCTCGGCGACCGGCTGCACCGCCGTCACCCCGTCGACGTCCTCGAGCGTCGCGGGTGTAGCGCGCGGACGTCGGCCGGGTCGGTGCCGTCGAGCAGCACCGTGGCGGTGGAGGTCTCGGACCCGAACTCGTCGGCGAGCTTCTCCGTGGCGACGTACGACGGGGCGTCGTGGGGCAGGATCCGGTGGTCGACCGAGCCCCACTTGACGCCGAGGAACGGGGAGGCGAGCACCAGCAGCCCGGCGGTCACCGCGACCAGGACGAACACCGGCCGCCGCATCACGCCGGCGGCGATCCGGGCCCAGGCGCCGTGGTCGTCCTCCGTACGCCGGCGCCGCAGCACCCGGCCCTTGTCGATGCGGCGGCCGAGCAGCCGCAGCGTCGCGGGCAGCACCGTCAGCGCGGCCAGCATCGCGACCAGCACCGCCGCGATCCCGCCGTAGCCCATCGAGCGGAGGAAGGCCTGGGGGAAGACCAGCAGCGAGGACATCGCGGCCGCGACGGTCAGCCCGGAGAACAGCACGGTCCGGCCGGCGGTCTGCATGGTGGTCCGCAGCGCGTCCCCGACGGCCGCCGGGTCGTCGACCGGACGCCGCGCCAGCTCCTCGCGGAACCGGCTCACCACGAAGAGGGCGTAGTCGATCGCCAGCCCCATGCCGAGCAGCGTGATCACGTTGATGGAGAAGATCGACACGTCGGTGAACAGGGTCAGCAGCCGGATCACCGCCATCGCGCCGACCACGGCCAGGGCGCCGACGAGCACCGGCATCGACGCGGCGACCAGGCTGCCGAAGATCAGCACGGCCAGGATCGCGACCACGGGCAGCGAGATCGTCTCGGCGCGGCGCAGGTCCTGCTCGGTGCGCTCGTTGACGTCGGCGAAGACCGCGTACGTGCCGGCGAGGTCGGTCTCGAGCCCCTCGGCGTGGAGGCCCGGCTCGATCTCGTCGTAGCTGGCGAGGTCGTCGTCCTGGGTCTCCCCCTCCAGCGAGATCAGCACCTGGGTGCTGTGGCCGTCGCGGCTGACCAGGTCCGGCGACTGCGTGTCGTACCAGGTGACGACCTCGGTGGTGGTCCCGTCGGGGATCCCGGAGAGCGCCTCCTCGACCCGCTGCCGGAACTCGGGGTCCTGCACCCGGAGCTCGTCGCTGGAGTAGATGGCGACGACGTCGACCCCGTGGTTGCCGACCGTCTCCTGCTCCCGGCTGAGCGCCTGCGCCGACTCGGACTCCGGGTCGGCGAAGCCACCCTGGGAGAGCGAGCCGAAGACGCCCGCGCCGTACGCCCCTGCCGCGAGGGCCAGGGCGAGGCCGGCGAGCAGCACGGCGAGGGGACGGCGGACCAGCAGCCTGCTCCAGCGATCCAGCATGGGACTCACACCCTTCAGGAAAGTTTACGGTGTAAACCGTAAACGGTGTAAACTGCCCGCGTCAAGACCGATTTCCCACGCTGGAGGACCCCGGGTGACCCAGACGACCGCGCAGGCCCAGACCCGACGCGAGCGGCAGCGGGAGGCGACGTACGACGAGATCGTCGCGTCGGCCCGCGCGCTGCTCCGCGAGGGCAGCGACCTGTCGCTGCGGGCGGTGGCGGCGCGGATGGGGATGACCGCGCCGGCGCTCTACCGCTACGTCGGCAGCTACCAGGAGCTGGTCGACCTGGTCGCCTTCGAGATCGACAAGGCGGCCACCGACGAGTTCCGGGCGGCCGCCGCCGCCCAGCCCGCCGACGACCCGCTGGCGCAGCTGGTCAGCGCCTCGGTCGCGTTCCGGCGCTGGGCGCTGCGCGACACCGCGGAGTTCTCGCTGGTCTTCGCCAACCCGGTGGCCGAGTCCCACTGCCACCGCCGACCGGAGGTGATCACCGCCTGGACCTCCGGGCTCTACTTCCACGAGCTGCTGGTCGAGGTGTGGCACGAGACCCACTTCGACCACCCCGACCTCGCCGACCTCGACCCGGTCGTCGCCGAGGCGCTGCAGGAGCCGCTGTTCCCGGTCGACATGAAGGTGATCCCGGAGGGCCACGTCGGGCTGCTCTGGGTCTTCATGCGCGCGTGGGCGACGCTCTACGGCACGGTGACGCTCGAGGTGTTCGGCCACATGGACCCGCGCGTCATCGACAGCGGGACGCTGTTCGCCTCGATGCTCGGCGAGTGGCTCCCCCGGCTCGGCGCCGACGACGCCGACGGCCGCTACCGGGCGCTGCTGCTCGCCGAGCTCGCCCGCTGACCCGACCCCCGCCGGCGCGGCGCCCCGCCCCGCCCGGCACCGGTGCGGGGGTCTCGAGGCTCAGGCCCGGGGGGCCTTCGCACCTCGACCTCCGACAGTCGTCACCGCCGCCGGGGCCTCCCCCACCGGAGGTTGAGGTGCGAGGCGCGCCAGCGCCGAGCCTCGAAACCGGCGACGCCGTCAGGCGGCTGACGACGTCCGCGGCGGCGGACTCCAGCGCCCGGTCGAGCACCTCGCGTACGTCGGAGACCAGGTGGACGGTCAGCGCCTCCAGCACGTCGGCCGGCACGTCGTCCAGGTCGGGTGCGTTGCGCTGCGGCACGAACACCTCGGTCAGGCCGGCGCGCTGCGCGGCGAGCAGCTTCTGCTTGAGGCCGCCGATGGGGAGCACCCGGCCGGTCAGCGACACCTCGCCGGTCATCCCGACCACGCCGCGGACCGGCCGCCCGGTCGCCAGCGACACCAGGGCGGTCGTCATCGTGACACCCGCCGAGGGGCCGTCCTTGGGCACCGCCCCGGCCGGGACGTGCACGTGCACCGGCCGGTCGAGCGCCGCCGGGTCGACGCCGAGGTCGGCGGCGTGCGACCGCACGTAGCTGAGCGCGATCTGGGCCGACTCCTTCATCACCTCGCCCAGCTGACCGGTGAGCCGCAGGCCCGCGTCGCCCTCGGGGAGCACGGACGCCTCGACGTACAGCACGTCGCCACCCAGCCCGGTCACCGCCAGCCCGGTCGCCACTCCGGGCAGCTCGGTGCGCTCGTGGGTGTCGGGCGTGAACCGGGGCCGGCCGATCAGCTCGGTCAGCAGCGACTCGTCGACCTCGACGGGCGCCGCGGTGCCGGAGGCGAGCCGGGTGGCGACCTTGCGGAACGCCTTGGCGACGACCCGCTCGAGCTGCCGCACCCCGGCCTCGCGGGTGTGGTGGGCGGCGATCTCGCGGAGCGCGGCGTCGGTGATGCTGACCTCGTCCTCGCGGAGCGCGGCCCGCTCGCGCTGCCGCGGCACCAGGAAGTCCCGGGCGATCGCGACCTTGTCGTCCTCGGTGTAGCCGTCGAGGGTCACCAGCTCCATCCGGTCCAGCAGCGCGCCCGGGATCTGCTCGACCACGTTGGCGGTGGCGATGAAGAGCACGTCGGAGAGGTCCAGGTCGAGCTCGAGGTAGTGGTCGCGGAAGGTGTGGTTCTGCGCGGGGTCCAGGACCTCCAGCAGTGCGGCCGCAGGGTCGCCGCGGTAGTCGGAGCCGACCTTGTCGACCTCGTCGAGGAGCACCACGGGGTTCATCGATCCGGCCTCCTTGATCGCCCGGACGATCCGGCCGGGCAACGCGCCGACGTAGGTCCGGCGGTGGCCCCGGATCTCGGCCTCGTCGCGGACGCCGCCGAGCGCGACGCGTACAAACTTCCGGCCGAGGGTGCGGGCGACGGACTCGCCGAGCGAGGTCTTGCCGACCCCCGGCGGCCCGACCAGCAGGATCACGGCGCCGCTGCCGCGGCCGCCGACGACCTCGAGGCCCCGCTCGGCCCGGCGCGACCTGACGGCCAGGTGCTCGACGATCCGCTCCTTGACGTCGTCCAGCCCGTGGTGGTCGGCGTCGAGGACCGCGCGGGCGGCGTCGAGGTCGGTGACGTCCGCGGTGGTGACGTGCCACGGCAGCTCCAGCACGGTGTCGAGCCAGGTGCGGATCCACTGCGCCTCGGGGTTCTGCTCGCTGGCCCGCTCCAGCTTGTCGACCTCGCGCAGCAGCGCCTCGCGGACTGCGTCCGGGACGTCGGCGGCCTCGGCCCGGGCGCGGTAGTCGTCGGAGCCGTCGGGCTCGCCCTCGCCGAGCTCCTTGCGGATCGCCGCGAGCTGCTGGCGCAGCAGGAACTCGCGCTGCGTCTTGTCCACGCTCTGGCGGACGTCCTCGCCGATCTTCTCGCTCACCTCGAGCTCGGCCAGGTAGTCCTGGGTCCACCCGACGAGCAGCTCGAGCCGCTCGACGGCGGCCGGCGTCTCCAGCAGCTGCCACTTGCGCTCCACCGGGAGGTACGGCGCGTAGCCCGCCGTGTCGGCGATGACCGACGGGTCGGTCAGGCTGCTGAACGAGTCGACGATCTGCCACGCCTCGCGGTGCTGGAGCACGGCTACGACCAGCGCCTTGTAGTCGGCCGCCAGCTCGGCGGCACGCTCGCTCGCCGGCTCGTCCGGCACCGGGGTGGTCTCCACCCACAGCGCCGCGCCGGGACCCGTGACGCCGCTGCCGATCAGGGCCCGCCGACCAGCCCGGAGCACGGCGGCGGGCGCGCCGCCGCGGAACCGGCCCACCTTCTCGATCGTGGCCACGACGCCGTACGAGGCGTAGCGGTCCTCGCGACGGGGCGCGACCAGCAGCTGTTCACCGCCCTCGCTGCGGGCGGCGTCGACCGCCGCCTGGGCGGCCTCGTCGAGCTCGATCGGGACCACCATGCCCGGCAGCAGCACGGAGTCGGGGAGGAACAGGACGGGGAGTCGCAGCGACTCGGTCATCGGGCACCCACCTGGAGGAGTTGACAGTTGTCGGCTCAACCTCCGGCGGTGCCGCGCTTGTTCCGGACGAGCGGCCGGTTCGCTGTGAGCGGAACCGGCGGTCACGGGTGCCTCTGGCGGTCCCGGCGACCGGGTGTGGAATGAGGCATGGGCGACCCGTGCGAGCACCTCGACACCATCGACCCCGCCGCGGTGCCGAGCGCGGATGGCTGCGAGGACTGCCTGCGGATCGGCGGCCGCTGGGTGCACCTCCGCATGTGCCAGTCCTGCGGCCACGTCGGCTGCTGCGACTCCTCGCCCCGGCGGCACGCCACGGCCCACGTCCACGACACCGGGCACCCGCTGGTCCGGTCGTTCGAGCCGGACGAGGAGTGGTTCTGGTGCTACGTCGACGAGGTGGTCTTCGAGCGGCCGGGTGCGCCGCCGGCGCCGTCCCACTCCTGAGCCCGGTCAGCCGAGAAGCTCGTCCACCCACGCCGGGACGAGCGCCGACGCCGGGCCTCGACGCGACTCGTCGAAGTCACCGCTGGAGTCGCTGGCGTCGAGGTTGAGCTCCAGGGTCGGCGTGCCGCGCGCGGCGGCGTACTGCACGAACGCGGCGGCGGGGTAGACCAGGCCCGACGTGCCGATGGACACGAAGAGGTCGGCCGCCCACAGCGCCTGCTCGATGTCGTCCATGCCGTGCGGGATCTCGCCGAACCACACCACGTCGGGACGCAGGTCGGCGCGACCGCACGCCGGGCACGGAGGCCGGTCGCCGAGCGGTCCGGTCCACGGGTGCCGCGCGTCGCAGGAGGTGCACCACGCCGAGCGGAGTCGGCCGTGCATGTGGAGGACGTGACGCGACCCGGCCCGCTCGTGGAGGTCGTCGACGTTCTGGGTGACGACGAGCAGGTCGCGCCCGAGCGCGTCCTCGAGCCGGGCCAGCGCCCGGTGGGCCGGGTTGGGGCCGACGCGGGCGAGGGCGGCGCGGCGCTCGTCGTAGAACCGGTGGACCAGGTCGGGGTCGGCGGCGTACGCCTCGGGCGTCGCGACCTGCATCGGGTCGTGGCCCTCCCACAGCCCGTCGGCGTCCCGGAACGTGGGCAGCCCGCTCTCGGCGGAGATGCCGGCACCGGTGAGGACGACGACCCGCACGTCAGACACCTCCGGTGAGATCGGCAGCGGTCGACCCCGGGGCGCCGTCCTGCCGGCCGATGATCATTTCGTCGACCTCCACCGGCGCGACACGCCGTGGCCACGGCGTGTCGTCTCGTCACAGGGCCGATCACGTGGCGACCCCGGGCCGGCAACGACGACCAGCGTCTTCATCGGGCTCCTCGGCAGTCGGGTCAGTAGTACCAGGGGAAGGGCGACCAGTCGGGCTCGCGCTTCTCCAGGAACTGGTCGCGGCCCTCCTGGGCCTCGTCGGTCATGTACGCCAGCCGCGTGGTCTCCCCCGCGAAGAGCTGCTGGCCGACCAGGCCGTCGTCGATCAGGTTGAACGAGTACTTCAGCATCCTCTGCGCGGTCGGGCTCTTGCCGTTGATCTTGCGGCCCCACTCCAACGCCTCGGCCTCCAGGTCGGCGTGCGGCACGACCCGGTTGACCATCCCCATCCGGTGCGCGTCGTCGGCGTCGTACTCGTCGCCGAGGAAGAAGATCTCGCGGGCGAGCTTCTGCCCCACCTGCCGGGCGAGGTACGCCGACCCGAACCCGCCGTCGAAGGACCCGACGTCGGCGTCGGTCTGCTTGAACCGCGCGTGCTCGGCGCTGGCCAGGGTCAGGTCGGAGACGACGTGGAGGCTGTGGCCGCCGCCGGCCGCCCAGCCGTTGACCAGGCAGACGACGACCTTGGGCATGAACCGGATCAGCCGCTGGCACTCCAGGATGTGGAGCCGGCCCAGCTTGGCCTTGTCGACGGTCTCGGCCGACTCACCGGAGGCGTACTGGTAGCCCGCCCGACCACGGATCCGCTGGTCGCCGCCGGAGCAGAAGGCCCGCTTCCCGTGGCCGGGGCCGGGCCCGTTGCCGGTCAGCAGCACGCAGCCGACGTCGGCGCTGGTGCGCGCGTGCTCCAGGACGCCGAGCAGCTCGTCGACGGTGTGGGGGCGGAACGCGTTGAGGACGTCGGGCCGGTCGAAGGCGATCCGCACCGTCCCGTGGGCGCGCGCCCGGTGGTAGGTGAGGTCGGTCAGGTCCTCGAAGCCGGGGACGGCGTCCCACTGCTCGGGGTCGAAGGTCTCCGACACCCCGTCGATCGCGCTCATGGCGGCACGCTACCGAGCGCGACGCACCCGGGAGTCCGCGCGGCGCTGGAATCCGTGCCGCACGCGTGGTGTTGTGTGAGACATGGCACTCACCGGAGAGTACGAGCCCAGCACCGCGCAGTGGGTCCGCAACCAGGTCGCGGAGTTCGAGGCGTCCGACGGCCAGCGGGCGAACGTCCTGGCGCGCACCGGCGACCCGATCGTGGTCATCACCTCGGTCGGCGTCCCCAGCGGCAAGCTGCGCAAGAACCCCGTGATGCGGGTCGAGCACGACGGCAGCTACCTCGCGGTCGCCTCCTACGGCGGCGGGCCGGCCGACCCGGTCTGGGCCCACAACTTCCGTGCCCACCCGGAGGTCGACCTGCAGGACGGCGCCGACAAGGCGACCTACACCGTGCGCGAGCTGCCCGACGGCCCGGAGCGCGATGAGTGGTGGCAGCGGGCGGTCGAGACCTGGTCGACGTACGGGGCCTACCAGAAGAAGACGGAGCGACTGATCCCGGTCTTCCTGCTGGAGCGCGCCGGCTGAGCAGCCCGCCGGGCCCCTGTCAGGAGGCGATCGAGCGGGCCAGGTTGGCGAGGTGCTCCAACCTCGCCAGCTCGGAGTCGAGGAACTCCGGCCCGCCGCGGCGGCCGATCAGCAGCACCTCGTCCGGGCCGAGCGGACAGGCGACGACGAGGTCCTCGTCCGGCCCCTCGACCAGCCCCGGCTCGCTGACCTCGGTCCAGCCCAGGCCGTCGGGCGCGGCCTCGGTGGCCCGCAGCACCCCCTGGTCGCGGTGCACCCGCGCGCCCCAGTCGGAGCGGAAGACGACCGGCAGCAGCTCGACCAGCCGGTCGGGGGCACGGTCGGGGTTGGTGGTGAGGTCCTCGACCGCCTCGAGGTCGAGGAACACGTTGCCGCCGGCGGCGTAGCGGTTGATCCACAACACCTGCACCCCGTCGAGCTCGACGCAGGCGGAGACGATCGAGTCCGGCATGATGCCGTCGACCATCTCGAGGAAGACGTCGTCGACGGCGGTGCCGTCGTAGCGCTTCTCGACGATCTCGATCGCCTCGATGTCGCCGCCCGCCTCACCGATCGCGGACGCCAGCCGACCCAGGGACCCGGGGACGTCGGGCAGGCAGACACGCAGCAGGTAGGGCACGGCCCCGACGATATCCGGCCGCGATGACGGCGCTGTTTCGGGATTCCAGCGGCTGGGAACGGGCCCTCGGGAGCGTCAGGTGTGGTCGGCGAGCCGGGACCGGAGCCCGGTGGCGCGCTCGGCGCGACGGCCGACAGCGGCCCTCACCTCGGCCTCGGTGCCGACGATCCGCACCGACTGCTGGGCCCGGGTGACCGCGGTGTAGAAGAGCTCGCGCGACAGCAGGCGGGAGTCGACCTCCGGGAGCAGCACGGTCACGTGGTCGGCCTGGCTGCCCTGGCTCTTGTGGACCGTCAGCGCGTGCATGGTCTCGACCTCCGCAAGCCGGGTGGTGGCGAAGTCGAGCACCCGGCCACCGGTCGACGGCACCAGCCCCCGGAGCTCGCCGTCGGGACGGCGTACGACGACCCCGGTCTCGCCGTTGTAGATGCCGAGGCCGTAGTCGTTGTGGTGACCAGGATCGGGCGGCCGGGGTACCAGCGCGGCCAGTAGTCGGCGCCGGGGGCCTGGGCGAGACCGCGCTCGACGAGCCGGTTCCAGAAGGAGACGCCGCGGGGGCCGTCGCGGTGGGCGCAGATCAGCCGGTGGCGGTCG
>CAVRTX010000012.1:0-130306 GCA_963724225.1 uncultured Actinomycetota bacterium
CGCTGACCAGGACCCGGGTGACGTCGTCACCGCGCGGGAACGAGGTGCTGGTGAGGCCGCGCGCGTTCTCGATGAACGTCGAGACCAGGTCGGCGCGCTGGGCGGACGTCAGCTGCACGCCGGCCGGCGCCCACTGGCGCAGGGCGCGGGTGGCCCGGAGGTGGGCCCAGTAGAGCGGCCGGTCGTCGTACGCGTCGATCGTGCCGAGGTCGGGGCGTCGGCCCTGCGCGCGGTCGACGGCGGTACGCCACAGCCGGGTGCCGTGCCGGGCCGCCTCGCGCTTCGCGGCGGCGAGCGAGGCGGCGTCGCAGAGCCGGCTGTCGAAGTCGTCGGCGAACCGGTCGAAGCCGCCGGCACGCAGCAGCTGGTCGGACGCCGGCTCCTGGTCGGGCGCCGTCCGGACGCTGAGGCGCGACTCCTCGACGGTGGTGGGCAACGAGGCGTCGTAGCAGCCGCCGCGAGGGCCGGCACCGGCCGCCGAGGCTCCGGACGGGACTCCGGCGAGGGCGGCGGTGAGCGTGGCGATCGCCGCGACGGCCACGGTGGAGCGCGTGCGCTGTGGGGACAGTCGGGACATGGGGCTGGTCCTCCTCCGAGTAGGGGGACTCGTCACGCTAGGCGATTGTTGAACAACCGACAAGGGTCAGCCGCGCTCCTCCCGGAATGTGGTCAGCAGCTGGTCGCGCGAGTCGTGGAGGTAGGACTCCAGGGCGGTCACCGCCTCCGCCACCCGGCCGGCGGCGAGCAGCCGCACCAGCTCCCGGTTGCGGAGGAGGAACGGCTCGTGCAGCGTTCGGGGCTGCCGCAGGCTCAGGAACGCCAACCGGGTCTGGGCCAGCACCTGCCGCCCCACGGTGGTGGTCCGCGGGCTCCCGGAGAAGGCCAGCAGGTGCTGGTGGAAGTCCATGTTGGCGGTGCCGACCTGGCGCCAGCGGCCGCGGCGCGCGGCCTCCTCGGCGACCCGGACGTCGGCGTCGAGCTCGGCGATCCGGCCGGGGTCGACACTGCGGAGCGAGCGCAGGACCCCGACTTCCAGCACGATCCGGAGCTCGTACAGGTCGACCAGGTCGGACTCGTCGAGCTCGGGGACGAAGACTCCGCGGTGCCGGCGGTGCACCAGCAGCCCGTCGTGGCTGAGCAGCCGAAACCCCTCGCGGAGGGTGTTGCGCGAGACCTGGAGCGCGCGACCGAGCCGCTCCTCGGAGAGCTGGGTGCCCGGCGGCAGCTCGCCCTCGAGGATCGCCTGGCTGAGCACCGCGACGACGTGGTCGGAGGTGCTGACCCGCGGCGGTCGCGGGATGTCACGACGTACGGCGAGGCGTCTCACCACCTCGTCCAGCCCGTCGCGGTCGACCCGTTCGGCAGTCACGCGACCATCATGGCGCACCGCCCTCCACCGGGGTGACCCTTGACAAAAGTTGTTGAACAACCATTAGGGTCGAGCAACCGCAGACAACCCCCTGGAGTCGGCATGCCCACCCCTCAGACACCCCCGGAGACCTCGAGCCCGGCCGCCCCGAGCCGGATGAGCGCGAGCACCCGCAGCACGCTGATCGGCGCCATATTCCTGATGGCGACCTCGGCGATCGGGCCCGGGTTCATCACCCAGACCACCGCCTTCACGGTCGAGCTCGGCGCCGCGTTCGCGTGCGCGATCCTGATCTCGATCCTCATCGACATCGCGATCCAGATGAACGTCTGGCGGGTCATCGGCGTCTCCGGCATGCGGGCACAGGAGCTCGGCAACGCCGTGCTCCCGGGCATGGGTTTCGTGATGGCCGGGCTGCTGCTCATCGGCGGCTTCGTGTTCAACGTCGGCAACGTCGCCGGGGCCGGCCTCGGCTTCGATGCCATGCTGGGCCTCGACCCCACGATCGGCGGCATCCTGTCGGCGCTGATCGCGATCGGCATCTTCCTGTCCAAGAAGGCCGGCGTCGCCATGGACCGGGTCGTCCTCGTGCTCGGTGCGCTGATGATCGTGCTCACGACCTACATCGCCATCACCTCGGGCCCGCCGGTGGGTGAGGCGCTGCGCAGCGCGGTGGCTCCCGACGAGTTCAGCATCCTCGCGACCACCACGCTGATCGGCGGCACCGTCGGCGGCTACATCGTGTACGCCGGCGCGCACCGGCTGCTCGACTCCGGCGTCCAGGGCCCCGAGCGGGTCCGTGACATCACCCGCGGCTCGGTCACCGGCATCCTCGTCACCGGCGTGATGCGGGTGATCCTGTTCCTCGCGATCCTCGGCGTCGTCAGCCAGGGCGTCGAGCTCGACCCGGAGAACCAGGCGGCCGACGCGTTCCAGGCCGCGGCCGGCGAGGTGGGCCTCCGGGTCTTCGGCGTCGTGCTGTGGGCGGCCGCGATCACCAGCGTGATCGGGGCGTCGTACACGACCGTCTCGTTCGTCACCTCGCGCACCCGCACCAGCGACAAGGTCCGCACCGGCCTGGTCGTGGCCTTCATCGCGATCACCACCCTGATCTTCGCGCTGGCCGGGGCCGCCCCCGCCACCCTGCTGATCTTCGCCGGCGCCTTCAACGGGCTGCTGCTGCCCATCGGCATCGGCGTGATGATCTGGGTCGCCTGGGCCCGCCGCGACCTGTTGGGCGGCTACCAGTACCCGAAGTGGCTGGTCTCGATCGGAACCATCGCCTGGCTGGTGACCATCTACCTGGCCGTGAACTCGATCAAGCCCGTCATCGAGCTGTTCTGACCGGGAGGGAGCCAGATGTCCGTCGACCTCAACTCCGACCTCGGCGAGGGGTTCGGCAACTGGACCCTCGGTGACGACGACGCGCTGCTCGGCGTCGTCACCAGCGCCAACGTGGCGTGCGGGTTCCACGCCAGCGACGCCTCGATCATGCGGCGGGTCTGTGCCCGGGCCGTCGAGAGCGGCGTCGTGATCGGGGCCCAGGTCGGCTACCGCGACCTGCCCGGCTTCGGCCGCCGCTTCATCGACATCGAGCCCGAGGCGCTGACCAACGACGTGATCTACCAGGTCGGGGCGCTCGACGCGTTCGCCCGGGCCGCCGGTGGCCGGGTCGGGTACGTCAAGCCGCACGGTGCGCTCTACAACGCGATCGTCCACCACGAGGAGCAGGCGGCCGCGGTCGTCGAGGCGATCGTGGTCCACGACCGGACGCTGCCGGTGATGGGCCTGCCGGGGTCGGTGTGGCTGCGCCAGGCGGAGCAGGCCGGCCTGACGACCGTGCAGGAGGCGTTCGCCGACCGGGCGTACACCCCCGAGGGCACGCTGGTCTCCCGGCGGCTCCAGGGCGCGGTGCTCCACGACGCCGCGACCATCGCGCAGCGGTGCGTGGCGATGGCGTCCGGGGAGCCGATCGAGGACGTCGAGGGCGGTTCGATCACGCTGCGGCCGGACTCGATCTGCGTCCACGGCGACACCCCGGGCGCGGTCGAGATCGCCCGGTCCGTCCGCGAGGCGCTCGAGGCGTCCGGTGTCGACGTCCGCCCGTTCGTCACCGCGGGCGCAGGCTGACGGGTGCGCGTCCTCCCCAGCGGCACCGCCGGCCTGCTGCTCGAGTGCGACGACCTCGACGAGGTCCTCGGGCTGTACGGCGTGCTCGAGGCCGACCCGCCCGACGGGGTGCTCGACGTCGTCCCCGCCGCGCGCACGGTGCTGCTGGTGCTCGACCCGGCCGCCACCACCCCCGACCGGGTGCGCTCGCTCGTCGAGCACCTCGAGCCGGGGAAGGGTCCGGCCGCAGGGGCCGACGACGAGGAGGTGGTCGAGGTCCCGGTCGTCTACGACGGCGAGGACCTCGACGACGTCGCCGGGATCCTCGGCTGCGACCGTGACGAGGTCGTCCGGCGCCACACCAGCGGCCTGTGGACGGTCGCGTTCTGCGGCTTCGCGCCCGGCTTCGGCTACCTCACCGCCGACGAGGGCGAGTGGAGCATCCCCCGGAGGAAGAGCCCGCGCACCAAGGTGCCGCCCGGCTCGGTGGCCCTCGCCGGCGAGTTCTCCGGCGTCTACCCCCGCGAGTCGCCGGGTGGCTGGCAGCTGATCGGCCGGACCGAGGTCGCGGTCTTCCAGCTCGACCGCGACCCGCCGGCGCTGCTCGCGCCCGAGACCCGGGTGCGCTTCGTCGAGGTGCAGACGTGAGCGGCCACGTCGTCGTCGAGTCCCCCGGGCCGCTGACCACGCTGCAGGACGAGGGCCGGGCCGGCCGGGCCGCGATCGGCATCGGGCGGTCGGGCGCGTGCGACCGGGCGTCGTACCGCCTCGCCAACCGGCTGGTCGGCAACCACCCGGGTGCGGTCGCGCTCGAGGTGACGTACGGCGGACTGGTGCTGCGGGCCGAGGACGAGGTGACCGTCGTGACCACCGGGGCCCGCTGCCCCGGCGCGCCCCACAACGGGCCCGCGCGGCTCCGGGCTGGCGACGTGCTGCGGCTGGCCGCACCCGTGTCCGGGCTCCGGACGTACGTCGCGGTGCGCGGCGGCTTCGTGGTCGACCCGGTGCTCGGGTCGGCCGCCACCGACGTGCTCGGCGGCCTCGGCCCGGAGCGGCTCGCGGACGGCGACAAGCTGGCCGTGGGCGACGACGCCGGCGAGCTGCCGGACACCGACCTGGCCGCCGTCGCCGAGCCGCCGGACGACCTGCTGGAGGTGCGGGTCGGCGAGGGGCCGCGCCGCGACTGGTTCGACGACGAGGCCTGGCGGCTGCTCACCACGCAGGAGTACGTCGTCAGCGGCGAGAGCAACCGGGTCGGCGTACGGCTCGAGGGCGAGGCGCTGGAGCGCAGCCGTGAGGGCGAGCTGCCGAGCGAGGGGATGCTGCGCGGTGCGCTGCAGATCCCGCCGTCCGGGCTGCCGGTGCTGTTCCTCGCCGACCACCCGGTCACGGGCGGCTACCCGGTGATCGGCTACGTCGACGACGCCGACGTCGACCGGTGCGCGCAGCTGCGCCCGGGGCAGCGGTTGAGACTGCGCCCCCGACCCCGGCGGTAGCCGTCGATACGCTGGGGCCGTGACCGTCCCCAACGTCCTGGCCACCCGCTACGCCGCCGACGACCTGGTCGCGATCTGGTCGCCGGAGCACAAGGTGGTCCTCGAGCGCCGGCTCTGGATCGCCGTGCTCACCGCCCAGCGCGAGCTCGGGGTCGACGTGCCGGACGGGGTCGTCGAGGCGTACGAGGACGTCGTCGACAAGGTCGACCTCGAGTCGATCGCCGCCCGGGAGCGGGTGACCCGGCACGACGTGAAGGCGCGGATCGAGGAGTTCGTGGCCCTGGCCGGCCACGAGCACGTGCACAAGGGGATGACCTCGCGCGACCTCACCGAGAACGTCGAGCAGCTGCAGGTACGGCAGAGCCTCGAGCTGCTCCGCGACCGCGCCGTCGCCGTCCTGGCCCGGCTGGCGCGGCTGGCCGCCGAGCACGAGACGACCGTGATGGCGGGGCGCTCCCACAACGTCGCGGCGCAGGCCACGACCCTCGGCAAGCGCTTCGCCACGATCGCCGACGAGCTGATGGTGGCCGTCGAGCGGGTCGAGGAGCTGCTGGTGCGCTACCCGCTGCGCGGCATCAAGGGCCCGATGGGCACCGCCCAGGACATGCTCGACCTGCTCGACGGCGACGAGAACCGGCTGGCCGACCTCGAGGAGCGGGTCGCCCGGCACCTCGGCTTCCACCGGGTGCTGACCAGCGTCGGGCAGGTCTACCCGCGCAGCCTCGACCTCGACGTGCTCTCCGCCGTCGTCCAGCTGACCGCCGCGCCGTCCAACCTGGCGACCACGATCCGGCTGATGGCCGGCCACGAGCTGGTCACCGAGGGCTTCGTGGAGGGCCAGGTGGGCTCCAGCGCGATGCCGCACAAGATGAACACCCGCTCCTGCGAGCGGGTCAACGGCCTGGCCGTCGTCACCCGCGGCTACCTGTCGATGGTCGGCGAGCTCGCCGGCGACCAGTGGAACGAGGGCGACGTCTCCTGCTCCGTCGTACGCCGGGTGGCGCTGCCCGACGCGTTCTTCGCCGCCGACGGGCTGTTCCAGACGTTCCTCACGGTGCTCGACGAGTTCGGCGCCTTCCCGGCCGTGGTGCAGCGCGAGCTCGACCGCTACCTGCCGTTCCTGGCCACCACCAAGGTGCTGATGGCGGCGGTGCGCGCCGGCGTCGGCCGCGAGACCGGGCACGAGGCGATCAAGGAGCACGCCGTCGCGGTCGCGCTCGAGATGCGCCAGGGACGCACCGACAACGACCTGCTCGACCGGCTCGCCCGCGACCAGCGGCTCGGACTCGGCCGCGACCGGATCGACCGGCTCGTCGCCGAGCCGATCACGTTCACCGGCGCCGCCGTCGCCCAGACCCAGGCGGTCTGCCGCAAGGTCGCCGACGTCGTCTCCCGGCACCCCGAGGCCGCGTCGTACGAGCCGGGCGCCATCCTCTAGGTCGATAGTCCGCCGCCGGATGCGCCAGCTAGGCGGCCGGGTCGGCGCATCGGGCGGCGGAGTATCGCTCCGGGAGCCAGGGGGGCGGGCGCCACCACGCCGGCGGGGTCAGGGTCCAGCGGCGCTCCGACGCGGGGAGGAAGAGCGCACGGCGACGTGCGGCGCGCATCCGGGTCACGATCAGCTCCTCGTCCGCGAGGTCGCCGGCGACGACGGTGAAGGACTCGAGGCCGGCGGCGCGGAACCGGTCCCCTCGAGCCACGTCGCGCCGGTGCCGATCGCGGCTCCGGTGCACGGCACCGTCGTACTCGCCCGCGACTCCGGCTACCGGGTCGAGGAGGTCGGGGTACCCGATCAGCCGGCCGTCGAGGTCGAAGACCGGCGGGTTGACGAGCGGCTCGGGGAACCCCGCGTCGAGTCGCCATCGCAGGTACAGGAACACCTCGGGACCGGAGCGGAAGCACTCGTTGCTGAGTGCGACTGCCTCGCGGTAGAGCGGTATCCCCTCCCAGGCCGGGCGCGTCGCCGCGTAGCGACGGACCTCCTCCAGGGTCGTGACGCCGGCGGCGAGGGCCATGCAGATCGCCGCCACGGCGGGGCGGAGCCGCCCCTGGCGCACGACCTCGTCGAAGGTCGCGCGGGGGGCGGTCGTGCACCAGACGCCGTGGACGAACTCGCGCTCGTCCCGTGCGAGCTGGGCACGGCTGATCGTCGCCCGGCCGTCGTGGAGCGTACGGGCGCCGCTGTCCCTGAGCAGCGGCACGGGCAGCAGCGTGCCGGCCGAGTCCGCGCTCCCGTCGAACCAGGCCGCCCCACGCCACCGCAACGCCGCCCAGGCGGTCACGGCACCGTCACGCCGTACGCGCATCGACTGCTCGAGGATGCGCTGCTCGACCACCGTCGAGTCCACGCCGGCCGGGACGTGCCACCCCGTCGAGGTCGCACGCCAGCGTCCGCGGCGGGCCTGGTGTCGCGTCGGGCCGGTCAGGCCGGTCGGGTCGATGCGTGACGGGCGCACCAGGTCGACCGGCCGTGAGCACCGCGGGGTCCAGAGGTCGGGATCCATCGCAGCAGGCTCGCCAGCGACCGGACGTTGCGGGAGCCGTGCGATCGCCTGCTGTGGACAACTCCCGCCACGGAGTGCCTGTGGACAGGGATAGTCCGCCGCCGGATACGCCTTCCCCGGTACGCACGTGACGCATCGGGCGGCGGACTATCGACTAGTCGCCGAGCCGCCAGGACCGTACGGCGGCGGCGAGCGCGACGGACAGCACCACCAGGGCCGCGACCAGGGCGAGCCGGGCGGCGACCTCGGGCGAGGTGACGGTGAGCGAGGCCTGGTAGACGGTCATCAGCAGCGCGGCGCCGAGCGCGGAGCCGATCCGCTGCCCGGTCTGGAGCGCGCCCCCGGCGGCGCCCCCCATCTGGGGCGGGACCTCGGCCAGGGTGAGGGTGAAGTTCGGGGAGATGACGCCGCCGCCGCCGACGCCGGCGAGGAACATCGCGGGCGCCAGCGTCCACCACAGCGACCCCGGCGGCGCGGCGACCAGCCACGCCGAGAGCGCGGTCCCGGTCATCATCACCGTCAGCGCGAGCAGCGTGACCCGCCGCCCGATCCGGCCGACCATCCGGCCGGCGACCGGCGAGGTGGTGGCCGCCCCGATCGCGAACGGCGTGAGCAGCAGCGCCGCCTGGAGCGGCGAGAAGCCGACGCCCTCCTGCAGGTGCACCGAGAGCACCAGGAAGATGCCGGTGAAGCCGGTGAAGTAGAGGGTGCCGACCAGCAGCCCGTTGGCGTAGCCGGGCAGCCCGCGCAGCAGCGACACGTCGAGCAGCGGCGGGTGCCCGCGCCCGACGGTCCGCTGCTCCCACCGTACGAACGCCCACGCCAGGAACGGCACGGTCACGAGCAGCAGCAGCGGCAGCCCGGCGCCGGCCTCCAGGCTGATCAGCGGGTACAGCACCGCGACCACCGTCAGCCCCAGCAGCAGCGCACCCGGCACGTCGATCCGCGGGTCGCGGCCGGTGCGGTCGACGTTGTCCGGCACCAGCCGCCGGATCAGCACCAGCGCGACCAGCCCGATCGGCACGTTGACCAGGAACAGCGAGCGCCAGCCGTCCTCCTCGCCCAGCAGCGCGATCAGCGCCCCGCCGATGAGCGGGCCGGTGGCGGAGGCGACCGCGACGGTGAAGCCGAACATGCCGAACGCCCGGCCCCGCTCGTCGCCACGGAACAGCTGCTGGATCAGCCCGGAGTTCTGCGGCGTCAGCAGCCCGGCGCTCGCGCCCTGCACCAGCCGCGCCACCACGATCGCAGCGGCGTTGGGTGCCAGCCCGACCGCGGCGCTGGACAGGACGAAGCCGACCAGGCCGATCGTCATCATCCGGCGCCGGCCGTGGGCGTCGCCGAGCCGGCCGCCGGCCACGAGCGTCATGCCGAACGCGAGTGCGTAGCCCGACACCACCCACTGCACGGTCGCGGCCGAGGTGTCGAGCCCGGCCCGGATCGAGGGCACCGCGACGTTGACGATCGTGACGTCGAGCAGCGACATGAAGCCGACCAGCAGCGACACCGCGAGGATCCGCCAGCGCCGCGGGTCGGGGACGTACGCCTCGTCGGCCGGACCCGGGCCGGCCTCCTCCTGCTGCTCCATCGCCGCCCAGCCTCTCACCCGCGCAGAAGTTCTAGGCTGTCCTCGTGGAGGTCGACGTCCGCGTGGAGACCGTGATCGCGCGCCCGGTGGCCGAGGTGGCCGGCTACGCGGGGGACCCGACGCACGCGCCCGAGTGGTACGCCAACATCCGCGAGGTGGTCTGGCGCACCCCCGCCCCGGTCGCCGTCGGCTCGCGGCTGGAGTTCGTCGCCCGGTTCCTCGGCCGGACGCTGGCGTACACGTACGAGGTGGCCGAGCTGGTGCCGGACGAGCGGCTGGTGATGCGGACCGCCGACGGCCCGTTCCCGATGGAGACGACCTACACCTGGGAGCCGGCGGGCGACGGCGCCACCCGGATGACGCTGCGCAACCGCGGCACCCCGACCGGCTTCGTCGGCGTCGCCGCGCCCGTGATGGAGCGGGCGATGCGGCGCGCCACCACCAAGGACCTGGAGCGGCTGCGCGGCCTGCTCGAGAGCAGGGCGCGATAGTCGATAGAGCCGCTCGACTATGCTGGGCGTCATGACTGCTGTCCCCGTGAGCTCCCTGCCGGCGTACGACGACTGCGAGGTCGTCGTCCCGGCGCCCGACTCCGGCCCCGGCAACTGGTCGGGCGCGGCGTCCGTCGTGCTGCACGACGGCGTCTTCTGGCTGGCCTACCGCGTACGCCGTCCGCTCACCGACGGCCGCGGGGTGAGCGTGGTGGTGTCCCGGTCCGACGACGGCGTGCGCTTCGAGCAGGTCGCCGAGATCGACCGCGACGCGTTCGGCAGCGAGTCGTTCGAGCGGCCGGCGCTGGTGCCGCTGCCCGAGGGAGGCTGGCGGCTCTACCTCTCCTGCGCGACCCCCGACTCCAAGCACTGGTGGGTCGACAGCCTCACCGCGGACACCCCCGAGCAGCTGCCCACCGGCCGGCGGGTCCGGGTGCTGCCCGGCGACGACTGGACCGCGGTCAAGGACCCGGTCGTCGTGCACGACGCCGACGGCTGGCGGATGTGGCTGTGCTGCCACCCGCTCACCGAGCCGGGCGACGAGGACCGGATGACGACCCGGCTGCTGGTCGGGGACGACGGGCTGACCTGGCACGACCTCGGCGAGGTGCTGCGCGGCCGGCCGGGGGAGTGGGACGCCCGCGGCGCCCGGGTCACCGCGGTGCTCGACATCGGCTCGCTCGAGGTGCTCTACGACGGCCGGGCCGACGCCGCCTCCAACTGGTACGAGACGACGGGCCTGGCCCGCTGGGAGGGCGACCGGCTGGTCGCCGACCCGACGGTCCGGCCGATCAGGTCACCGCACTCCGACGGCGCGTTCCGCTACGCGACCGCGGTCCGGCTCCCCGACGGCAGCACCCGCTTCTACCTCGAGGCCGCCCGCCCCGACGGGGCTCACGACCTGGTGACCTGCGTCCGCTGACGGTACGACCCGCGGCTCTCCGTCGAGAGCCAGTCGGAGAAGTCCTCGCCGGTCAGCGCGGTGAGCAGCGCGACGTCCTCGGCGAAGCCGGGGATCAGCCGCTTTCGCGCCTCCGCCGAGAGGTGCGGGCGGCTGGCGCCGTTGGTGCCCGCGAGCTGGGAGACCAGCGGCGCGCTGGCCCTGCGCCACACCTCCGGCGGGGCGAACGATCCCGCCCACGCGCCGGCGCGGACGACCGGCCCGATCACCTTGGGCCGCCAGCCGGGCTCGACGTAGCTGCGCGAGTTGTCCTGCGGGATGGTCGCCACCTGGCCCTGCCGGATCCCGAGGAAGTGGCAGGCACGGTCCACCGCGGCCCGGGGCTCGTCGACGATCGTCCGGTAGCGCATCACCAGGATCCGCGACGGGTCGACGTACCGATAGAGGTGCTGCAGCTGGGCGCCGTAGTGGCCCAGGTCGCGGTAGCGCCAGAACGGCGCCCAGCCCCGGGCGATCCGCTCGTCCTGCAGGCCGAGCGCCTCCTCGAAGTCCCCCACCGGCTCCAGCCCGTCGGACCACAGGTGCATCCAGTTGCTGTACGCGCGGTCGATCGGGTCGCGCACCACCGCGATCAGGCGTACGTCGGGCAGCGCCTCCGCGATCCTCCGGTGCGCCCCCCGGCTCCAGAGGTAGAAGGGCGTGCTCTCGCCCCGGGCGCGGCGGTGGCCGGCGTCGTCGAAGAGCCGCTGGTAGTCCTCGCGGAGCCAGACCCACTCCTTCTGCGAGTGGGCGTCGCCCGGCCCGCACCAGGCCGGTGGCGGCGCGTCGTCGCAGAGCCAGTACTTCGGCTCCTTGGGCGTGCTCATGAACACGTCGGGGTGCTTGCTCAGCGCCGAGTGCAGCGCGGTCGTGCCCGCCTTGGGGGCGCCGATGATCAGGAACGTCGGATCCACGGATAAAACTGTATGTCACGTCAGTAACTAGAGAAAGGGGAGGTGAGGTGCGCTCGGAGGTCGAGGTGCGAGGGCACCACTCGGAGGTTGAGGTGCGAGGGCACCACTCGGAGGTCGAGGTGTGAGGGCCCCCGGGCCCGAGCCTCGAGACCCCCGGAGTCGCGCAGGGCGGTGTCCACCCTCTCCCGTACGGCCGGTTCCAGGGTCACCGGGTTTCGAGGCTCGGCGCTGGCGCGCCTCACACCTCAACCTCCGGCGGTGGCACGGGCTGGCGCTGGCGCGCCTCACACCTCAACCTCCGGTGGTGGCGCGGGGCTCGGCGTTGGCGCGCCTCGCACCCCAACCTCCGGACGCCTCACCCCTGAACCCCTCAGGTGGCCCACTAGGCTCGGCAGCGTGACCGGCGGCCTCCAGCACCTCCACTCCGGCAAGGTGCGCGACCTCTACTCGATCCCGGACGGCGCTGACGGCGCCGACGGCACGGGAGCCCCACGGCTGCTGATGGTCGCCAGCGACCGGATCAGCGCCTTCGACTTCGTGCTCGAGCCCGGCATCCCGGACAAGGGGCAGGTCCTCACCCGGATGAGCCTGTGGTGGTTCGACCGGCTCGGCGTCGACCACCACGTGGTGTCCACCGACGTGCCTGCGGAGTTCGCCGGCCGCGGGGTCGTCTGCGAGCGGCTCGACATGTTCCCGGTCGAGTGCGTGGCCCGGGGCTACCTCACCGGCAGCGGCCTGCGTGAGTACGCCGCCACCGGCAGCGTGTGCGGCATCGCGCTGCCGCCGGGCCTCGAGGACGGCAGCCGGCTGCCGGAGCCGATCTTCACGCCCGCGACCAAGGCCGACCTCGGCGAGCACGACGAGAACGTCGACTTCGCGGCCGTCGTCGACACCGTCGGCGAGGCCGACGCGAAGGCGCTGCGCGACCTCACCCTCGACATCTACACCCGCGCCGAGGCGATCGCCCGCGAGCGCGGCATCATCCTGGCCGACACCAAGCTCGAGTTCGGCCGCCGCGGCGACGGCACGATCGTGCTGGCCGACGAGGTGCTGACCCCCGACTCCAGCCGGTTCTGGCCGGCCGACGAGTGGCAGCCGGGGCGGCCGCAGCCGTCGTACGACAAGGACGTCATCCGCAACTGGCTGATGTCGCCGGCCTCCGGGTGGGACCGGCTCTCCGGCGAGCCGCCGCCCCGGCTCCCCGACGAGATCGTCCAGCGCACCCGCGCCCGCTACGTCGAGGCCTACGAGCGGCTGACCGGGGAGTCGTTCTGACCACCGTCGACTTCACCGCGACGGTGGAGCTGGACCACCCGCGGGAGCTGGTCTTCGACTACCTCGCCGACCCGCGCAACCGGCCGGAGTGGCAGGCGTCGCTGCTGTCGGTCACGCTGCGCGACCGCGGCGTCGAGCCCCACCTGGGCCTGCGGTGGCGCGACAACACCTTCGCGGGGCTGCGCCCGCGGCTGGAGATCAGCCGGTTCGAGCCACCCCGGGTCTGGGCCGAGACCGGGCGCTGGCACGGCATCCGGGCCGAGCTGACGATGCTGCTCGACACCACGCCCACCGGGTGCCGGGTCCGCGCACGCGGGTCGCTCACGGGCGGCGGCCCCTGGGCACTGCCGGTGGCCGTCGCGGGACGGCTGGCGGGACCCGCCGTCGGCCACGACCTGCGCCGCGTCGGCGACGTCCTCACCCGACGACCCCGCTGAACAGGGACACGTTGGGCCTGTCGCACTACTCACCGGTCACCTAGGGTCGGGGCCATGTCGAACCTCGCCTCGCTCCTCGAAGACTCAGCCCGGCGCTACGGTGAACGCGAGGCGGTGGTCCTCGGAGACGCCCGGCTCACCTACACCGAGGTCAACGGCGCGGCCAACCAGGTGGCCAACCTGCTCGTCGAGCGCGGCATCCGGCCGGGTGACAAGGTCGCCCTCAGCTGCCCGAACCTGCCGTACTTCCCGATCGTCTACTACGGCATCCTCAAGGCCGGCGCGACGGTCGTACCGCTCAACGTGCTGCTCAAGGGGCGCGAGGTCGCCTACCACCTCGACGACTCCGACGCGAAGGCGTTCGTCTGCTTCGAGGGCACCGAGCAGCTGCCGATCGGCGAGGCGGGCCACGCCGGGTTCGGCGAGGTCGACGCCTGCGAGCACTTCCTCCTCATCACCGCCGACCCCGCCGCCGAGTCGCCCATCGAGGGCGTCGAGACCCTCGGCAGCGCGATGAAGGACCAGCCACCGACCTTCGACACCGTCGACACCGACGACGACGACACGGCGGTGATCCTCTACACCTCCGGCACGACCGGGAAGCCGAAGGGCGCCGAGCTGCGCCACAGCAACATGTACTCCAACGCGATGACGGGCGAGCCGCTGTTCGGCGCCGACGCCGACAACCCCGACACCTACCTCTGCGTGCTGCCGCTGTTCCACTCCTTCGGGCAGACGGTGATCATGAACGGCGGCTTCGCGTACGGCGGCACCGTCGTGATGCTGCCGCGCTTCGAGGCCGGGCCCGCGCTGAAGACGATGGCCAAGGAGGAGGTCAGCTTCTTCGCCGGCGTGCCGACGATGTACTGGGGACTGCTCGGCGCCCTGGACGAGTCCGGGGTCGACGCCCAGCAGCTCGCGGCCAACCTGCGGGTGGCGGCCGCCGGCGGCTCCGCGCTGCCGGGGGAGGTCCACAAGGAGTTCGACCGCCGCTTCGGCGTCACGATCCTCGAGGGCTACGGCCTGTCCGAGACCTCGCCGGTCGCCAGCTTCTCGCCGTACGGCGAGGACGTACGGGTGGGCTCGATCGGCCGGCCGATCCCCGGGGTGGAGATGAAGCTGATCAACCCCGAGGACTGGTCCGACGTCGAGGACGGCCCGGACGCGGTCGGCGAGATCGCGATCAAGGGCCCCAACGTGATGAAGGGCTACTACGCCCGGCCGGACGCCACCGCGGAGTCGATCCAGGACGGCTGGTTCCGCTCCGGCGACCTCGGCCGCAAGGACGAGGACGGCTACTACTACATCGTCGACCGGTCCAAGGACATGATCATCCGCGGGGGCTTCAACGTGTACCCGCGCGAGATCGAGGAGGTCCTGATGACGCACCCCGCGGTCTCGCTGGCCGCCGTCATCGGGGTCCCCCACGACAGCCACGGCGAGGAGATCAAGGCCGTCGTGATCAGGGAGAAGGACCACGACGACGTCTCCGAGGACGACCTGGTGGCGTGGTCGAAGGAGGAGATGGCGGGCTACAAGTACCCCCGGATCGTGCAGTTCGTCGACGAGCTCCCGATGACCGCCACCGGCAAGATCCTCAAGCGCGAGCTGTCCTGATGGGTCGGCAGGTCGCCGTCGTCCTGGGCGTGGTGATGCTGCTGGTCGGCGGCCTGTGGACGCTGCAGGGCCTGGGGTACGTCGGCGGCAGCGCCATGTCCGGCTCCGACACCTGGGCGATCATCGGCCCGATCGTGGCCGGACTCGGCGTCGCGCTGGTGATCGTGGGGCTGCAGCGTCGGCGGTGACCCTCCTCAGGGCAACGGCGTGAACGCGATCGAGTCGTGGATCGCGCCCGCGAACCGGCGACCGTCGGAGCCGAACCAGATCCCGGTCTGCGTCGGGTAGATGAACTTGTTCCCGACCCCGCGGGTCTTGCCCGGGTTCCACGGCAGCGCCCTGCCGGTCGACGGGTCGATCGCCCCGATCCCCTCCCGCGAGACCGCCCCGGGACCGGCCGAGTTGTTCCCGGACGGGTTGTCCAGCCACCGCTGGTGCCCGCCCACGTAGACCGCGGGACCGGTGATCGCCACCGAGTGCAGCGTGTCGCCGCCGGTGTAGTTGATCCAGGTCGGCCGGGTGGGGTTCGCGATGTTGGTCTCGAACCGGGCGGCTGCGTCGCAGATGTCCCGGCCGACGCCACCCGTGTTGGGGATGTAGCCGGTCGCCGCGATCACGAAGTAGGAGCTGTTGGGGCTGAAGTCGACGTCGCGCAGCTGGGCGCGCAGGCTGTTGGCCCTGCAGCTGTTGACCAGCGGCTGGTAGTACCACGGGGCGAGCGTTGCCGACGTTGCGCCGAGGTCGAGCATGAAGGCGCGGGCCCGGTTGGAGGTGCCGACGGTGGTGAAGTTGCCGATCCCGACCAGCTTGGTGCCGTCGGGCGACACCGCGATCCGCCAGACCTCGACCGGTCCGGCGCCGTTCACCTTCACGCTGCCGGTGATCGGGAGGTCGATGTAGCCGGTGTTGTCACCCGTGGCCGGGTCGAGGGCGACGAGCCGCTTGTTGAAGGCGCCGGCGACGATCAGCCGTCCGTCGACGTAGTCGAGGTCGCTCACCGGGCGCGTGATCCCCTGAGGGTTCCAGCTGGTGTCGATGGCGGGCGTGCCTGACGCGAGGTTGTAGCGGACCAGCCGCTCCTGCACCCCGTCTGCGGCCGTGAAGTCGCCACCGACGTAGAGGTAGGGCGCGACGTAGAAGGTGCGCCAGACCTCGCCGTTGACCTGCGGCGACCAGCCCGTCGGCTGGCCGGTGGACACGTCGAACGAGAACAGGTTGTCGCGCACCAAGGTGGTGGTACGCCGCGGGTTCTGGACGCTGTGGAACTGCCCGCCGGCGTACATCACGCCCCCGACCTGGGTGAGCGTGTGGACGGCGGCGTTGGCGACGACGCCGTCGTTGACGGCGTGCGGAGTGTTCGCCGACGGGACGTCGGACACCACCCCTGGTTGAGTGATCGACCCCGCTACCGACGCTGCCGGAGCAAGTACTGCGATGACTGTTGCGCCCATGACGGCACACAGATGACGACGAACCATGATCCCCCCTCGGATCCCCCCACCCGAGCGAACTCATAGTGACACCGCGATGCGGCATGGGCAATACGGTGATCGGGCCTATTTCGGCGTACGGCGCTGGGTGCTCCGCCGCAGCGCCGGGAATGCGGTCTTGACCGGTGTGTCTCGGGGGAGGAACGTGAACCGGGTCCCCGTGGGCGCCGGAAGGGCCGGTCGAACCCGGGGAGGGGGGATCATGCCGCTGTTCATGGACGTCCACCACATGGACGGAGGCGTCAGCGCCTCCGACGTGGCGGGTGCGCACGCGAAGGACGTCGAGACCCAGGCGCAGTACGGCGTCGACTACCAGCACTACTGGGTCGACGAGTCGCAGGGGAAGATCTTCTGCCTGGTCGAGGCACCGGACGCCGACACCGCCTCGCGCGTGCACCGGGAGGCGCACGGCCTGGTGGCCGACGAGATCTACGAGGTCACCCAGGGGGCGTGAGCGTGGCCGACCCGGCTCAGGCGAACGGGTCGGGCAGCGCGCCGGGGAGCCTCGCGAGCAGCTCCCGGGCCTGGGCGGCGACCTTGTGCTCGACCAGCACCTCGTAGCGGGTGGCGACGACCTGGGTGATCGAGGAGAAGTCGCGCCTGCCCCGGGTGGCCGCGTAGCCGACCACGGCCCACACGGCACCGAAGACCGCGCCGAAGGCCACGGTGGAGCCGACCATCGCCCACGCGCTGCCCTCGGCGAACAGCGCGAGCACGAGGCCGACGAAGAGGCCGAGCCAGACGCCGGACAGCACGCCGCCGAGCAGCACCCGGCCGGTCGTCAGCCGGCCGGTGATCCGCTCGACCCGCTTGAGGTCGGTCCCGACGATCATGCAGTGCTCCACCGGGAACTTCTCGTCGGACAGGAAGTCGACCGTGCGCTGCGCCGCCTCGTAGTCGTCGTAGACGGCCAGCGACTGCGGGTACTCCAGGCGCAGCGGCCGGGTGGACGGGCTGCCTGCCGTGTCGGACATGCCCCCAGTGTGCCCCGGGCACCCCACCGCGGCGTCGCGCCGCCGGGCCACGGCTAGACTCCGGAACGGCTTCCGCCGCAGGAGACCGCCCCCGCAGGACCACCCGCAAGGAGTGCAGCCGTGGCCCGTGTCGTCGTCGACGTCATGCCCAAGCCCGAGATCCTCGACCCGCAGGGCAAGGCGGTCCACGGGGCGCTGCCGCGGCTCGGCTTCACCGGCGTCAGCGACGTACGCCAGGGCAAGCGGTTCGAGCTCGAGGTCGAGGGCGAGGCCACCGACGAGGTGCTCGACTCGGTCCGGCAGATGGCCGAGACCCTGCTCTCCAACCCGGTGATCGAGAACTTCACGGTGCGGGTGGAGGACGAGGCATGAGGGTCGGGGTCGTCACCTTCCCCGGCTCCCTCGACGACGCCGACGCCCAGCGCGCCGTCCGGATCGGTGGCCACGACGCCGTCCCGCTGTGGCACGGCGACCACGACCTGCGCGAGGTCGACGCCGTCGTGCTGCCGGGCGGCTTCTCGTACGGCGACTACCTCCGCTGCGGGGCGATCAGCCGGTTCTCGCCGGTGATGGCCGAGGTGGTCGAGGCGGCCGGGCGGGGCATGCCGGTGCTCGGCATCTGCAACGGCTTCCAGATCCTCTGCGAGTCCCACCTGCTGCCCGGCGCGCTGATCCGCAACGACCACCGGAAGTTCGTCTGCCGCGACCAGCGCCTCCGGATCGAGAACAACCGCACGGCATGGACCACCGGCTACGCACAGGGCGCCGAGATCACGATCGTGCTCAAGAACGGCGAGGGCGGCTACGTCGCCGACGCCGCCACGCTGGACCGGCTCGAGGGGGAGGGGCGGGTCGTCGCCCGCTACCTCGACGACAACCCCAACGGCTCGCTGCGCGACATCGCCGGCGTCACCAACGAGCGCGGCAACGTCGTCGGGCTGATGCCGCACCCGGAGCACGCCGTCGAGGACCTCACCGGCTCCGGCACCGACGGGCTCGGCTTCTTCACCTCGCTCGCGGCCGCCGTGCTGGCCTGACTGCCGGGCTCAGCGCTTGCCGCGCCGCAGCCCCTTCCAGGTCTTGCCGACGACGATGCCGTTGGACTGCTGGCGGACCCGGTCCTGCCACTTCTCCAGCGCCGACTCGGTCGCGGCGTTGAAGACTCCGGTGACCTTGACCGCACCGCCCTCGGTGGCCGCGTTGAGCGCCCGCTGGACGCGCCGCACCGGCTCGCCCGCGGAGCCGAGCTTGAGGACCGGCCGCGCACCCGCCGCTGTCAGCCCCATCCAGTTGCGGCGGCTCCACGTGGTGCTCTCGGCGTAGCCGTGGCCGGCCTGCCAGCGCGCCACGGCCGCCCGGGTCCGCCGGTTGTACGAGCCGTTGAGGGCCCCGCCGTACTCACCGGACTCCTTGAGCAGGCACTGCAGCGCGCTGACCCGTCCGGCCAGCGAGGTTCCGGGCTCGAGCGCTGCGTAGTTGCGGAAGTCGACCGTGGTGTCGCCGCAGTGTGCGACCGGGGGTGCGTACGACCCCTTGCCGAGGTCGAGCCAGTTGCGATCGACGTTGATCGTGACGCCGCCCCAGGTCTCGGGCTCGCCCCCGCGGTACTGCTTCATCCGGCCACCGGGGAGCCAGCCGTCGTTGCGGATGTAGTCGGTCTGGGTGTTGGCGCGCCCGTCCCAGCGGGCGATCCAGATCCGGTCGGGCAGCGTGAAGGCGTTCGGCCGGTCGACCCGCGCGTCGTCGAGCATCTTGATGCCCGAGCCGGCGCTGGAGTAGACGCCGGACACGTAGTCGAGCGCGTGCACCCGGGTGGTCCACGCGGAGAGGAAGGCGAGCGCCGACTCGCGGCACCGGGTGTTGCTCAGGTCGAAGCCCTCGAGGTCGTACCAGAGGGTGCTGCCGCGGACGATGCCGAGCCGGTGCGCCTCGTCCACGGTCTGGCCGGCCCAGGAGCGGGCCTGCTTGCGGGCCCGCGTGTAGCTGCCGTTCCTGCCGGGTCGGGGGTTGATCGTGTGGTCGTCGTTGTAGCGCGGGAAGCTCGGGTGGCACGACGCCTGCGGGCCGAGCGTGATCGGCAGCAGCCGCCAGCCCTTGCGCAGCTGGGTGCGGACCCAGCCGGGCGTGAGGTTGGGCTGGTTGCGGCAGCCGCGGCTGTCGCCGGCGATGTAGATCCCGACGGCCAGGAACGGCGAGCTCTTCAGCCACGCGTCCATCGCGTTCTGGGTCGGCGCCAGGCACTGGTCGAAGCCGTAGCCGGTGAAGTTGCCGGGGGTCTCCGGGTTGGCGGCGCTCGCCGGGGCGGCGCCGGCCAGGGTCGCCAGCACCGTCGCGGCGGCCGCGACCGCGGCGGTCAGCGCGCGGTGGCGGAGGGGGGTACGGCGGGGCTGCGGGGTCATCGGGGCTCCAGCGGCTCGGGGGAAGACACGACACCGTAAACCCACCAGTCACACCCGCCACAGGGGTTTCGTCGAACTACAGAAGAGTAGTTCTCCGGGACGTGGTGCCGGTGGCCGTCCTGCACGGCTCCTCCCGAGGGCGTCGCCCGGATGTGACGTCAGGCGCCCCGGTTGCGGGCCCCGGTGCGACCAGTGATCCTGAGCGGAGGCCACCAGCAGCAGGAGTGTCGGCGTGGACGAGGGACGTGACCACTCCCGGGGCCGTTTCGACGACGGCAGCCACGACGTCCCCGACGGGACCGTGGGGCCGCTCCGGCGCGTCCTCGTCGTGGGCGCAGGCATCGCCGGGCTGACGGTCGCGAACGCGCTCCACCACGCGGGCGTGGAGTGCGTGGTGCTCGAGGCCCGCAGGCGCGTCGGCGGCCGGCTGCACACCGTGGACCTGCACGGCTCGCCGGTCGACCTCGGCGGCTCCTGGCTGCACCACCCCTCGGGCAACCCGCTGCGGCGCTTCGCCCGCGAGGCCGGCGTCGAGTGCCGGCCCGGTGACCCGCTGCCGGACCTCGCGGGGTTCGACCTCGCCACCGGCCGGTGGCTGTCACCCGACGAGCTCGTGGAGAGCGAGGCGCCCGATCCCGGTGGCTTCGGCGCCGCCCTCGGCCGGCTGCGCGACGAGCTGGGACCGGCCGCCTCCGCGGCCGACGGCATCGAGGCGTACCTGGCCACGACCGGCCTCGCGGGCGATGCGCTGCGGCGGGCCCGGCAGGCCCTCCGGGCGCACGTCGAGGCGGACGCGGCCGGCCCCGCCGAGCAGCAGTCGCTGCGGTGGCTCTGGACGCAGGACGAGTACGACGAGGCGTACTTCGGCGACCTGCCGCGGCACGGGTACGCGACGGTCGTGGACGCCATGGCGTCCGGGCTCGACGTCCGCCTCGACTGGCCGGCCGTACGGGTCGGGCTGACGGACGACGGCGTGCGGGTCTCGTCGGACCGCGGGCAGACCGAGGCCGGCTCCCACGTCGTCGTCGCGGTGCCGCTCGGCGTCCTCAAGAGCGGGCTGCTCACCTTCACGCCTCCCCTCCCGCGGGAGCGGTCCCGGGTCGTCTCCCGGCTGGGCTTCGGGCGGTACGAGAAGGTCGTGCTGGGGTTCGACCGGCCCTTCTGGCGTGAGGCCGGGTGGTCGCACCTGGTGCTCTTCCCGCCCGACCCCGCCGAGCCCACCACGTGGGTCTTCGACCTCGACGCCTTCGGCACGGGCCCGGTCCTCGCCTGCCACGTCTTCCACTCCGCCACCGGGCAGGTCACCGCGGCATCGCCGGGCGCGGCGGTCCGGTGGGTGACCGACCGGCTCGCGACCGTCCTGGGCGGGCCCTGCCCCGAGCCGACCGAGGTGGCGGTGACCGGCTGGGCGGACGACCCGTACACCGGAGGCGGCTACACCCACGTGACGCCGGGATCGTCCAACGCCGACCTCGACCTGCTGGGCACTCCGGTGGCCGGCCGGATCCTGTTCGCGGGCGAGCACACGCAGGCTGCGCGGGTCGGCTACGCCGACGGCGCCATGACCAGCGGCATCCGGGAGGCCAAGCGGTTGCTGGGCTCCGCCTCCGTGAGACTGGCCCGGGTCGGCTGACGTCGGAGGACGCCCCGGTAGATTGACGCCGTGCTCGACACCGTCTCCCATGCTGCCCAGGACGCCGACCACGAGCAGCCGTGGGCAGAGCTGGGGCTGAAGTCCGACGAGTACCAGCGGATCCGCGAGATCCTCGGCCGCCGGCCGACCAGCAGCGAGCTCGCGATGTACTCCGTGATGTGGAGCGAGCACTGCTCCTACAAGTCCTCCAAGGTCCACCTCAAGCAGTTCGGCGAGATCCCCCAGGAGACGCCGGTCGGGAAGATGCTCGCCGGCATCGGCGAGAACGCCGGCGTGATCGACGTCGGCCAGGGGTACGCCGTCACGTTCAAGATCGAGAGCCACAACCACCCCTCGTACGTCGAGCCGTACCAGGGCGCCGCCACCGGCGTCGGCGGCATCGTCCGCGACATCCTGGCGATGGGCGCCCGGCCGGTCGCGGTGATGGACCCGCTCCGGTTCGGGCCGCTCCACGCGGACGACACCCACCGGGTGCTGCCCGGGATCGTCGCCGGGGTCGGCGGCTACGGCAACTGCCTCGGGCTGCCCAACATCGGCGGCGAGGCGGTCTTCGACGAGACCTACCTCGGCAACCCGCTCGTCAACGCGCTCTGCGTCGGCGTGCTGCGCCACGAGGACCTCCACCTCGCCAAGGCAGCCGGCACCGGCAACCGGGTGATCCTGTACGGCGCCCGCACCGGCGGCGACGGCATCGGCGGGGTGTCGGTGCTGGCGTCGGAGACCTTCGAGGAGGGTGGCCCGGCCAAGCGGCCGAGCGTCCAGGTCGGCGACCCGTTCATGGAGAAGCTGCTCATCGAGTGCACGCTCGAGCTGTTCGCGGCCGGTGTCGTCACCGGCATCCAGGACCTCGGCGGCGCCGGGCTCTCGTGCGCCACCTCCGAGCTCGCCAGCGCCGGCGACGGCGGCATGCACGTCGACCTCGACCTGGTGCCGCTGCGCGACTCGACGCTCGCTCCGGAGGAGATCCTGATGAGCGAGTCGCAGGAGCGGATGATGGCGGTCGTCGAGCCCGCCGACGTCGACCGGTTCCTCGCGATCTGCGCCAAGTGGGACGTCGAGGCGACCGACATCGGCGAGGTCACCGACACCGGCCGGCTGTGGATCGACTGGCACGGCGAGCGGGTCGTCGACGTACCGCCCCGCTCGGTCGCGCACGACGGCCCGACCTACCACCGTCCGTTCGAGCGGCCGGCGAGCCAGGACGCACTGCAGGCCGACCGCGCAGAGGAGCTGGAGCGGCCCGAGGACGGTGCGGAGCTGCGCGAGACGATGCTCCGGCTGGCCGCCAGCCCCAACCTCTGCGACAAGTCGTGGATCACCGACCAGTACGACCGCTACGTGCGCGGCAACACCGTGCTCGCCCAGCCCAGCGACGCCGGCATGGTCCGGATCGACGAGGAGACGGGACTCGGGGTCGCGGTCTCGACCGACTGCAACGGCCGGTTCGCGCGCCTCGACCCGTACGCCGGCGCCCAGCTCGCCTTGGTCGAGAGCTACCGGAACGTCGCGACCGGCGGGGCCCGCCCGCTCGCCGTCTCCGACTGCCTCAACTTCGGCTCGCCCGAGGACCCGGCCGTGATGTGGCAGTTCGCCGAGGCCTGCCGTGGCCTCAAGGACGCCTGCGTCGAGCTCGGCATCCCGGTCACCGGCGGCAACGTCAGCCTCTACAACCAGACCGGCGGCACCGCGATCCTGCCGACCCCGGTCGTGGCAGTGCTCGGCGTGATCGACGACGTCACCCGCCGTACGCCCACCGGCTTCGGCGGCGAGGGCGACCGGATCGTGCTGCTGGGCGAGACCCGCGAGGAGCTCTCGGGCTCGGAGTGGGCGCACGTCGTCCACGGCCACCTCGGCGGACTGCCGCCCCGGGTGGACCTCATCGCCGAGCGCTCCCTCGCCACCCTGCTCACCGACGCCGGCCGGTCGGGGCTGCTCACGAGCGGCCACGACCTCGCCGACGGCGGACTCGCGCAGGCGCTGGTCGAGGCGACGCTGCGGCACGGGATCGGGGCCACGGTCCGGCTCGGGGGCGACGTGTTCGTCGAGCTGTTCTCGGAGTCGGCGGCCCGCGCCCTGGTGACGGTGGCCGACGACCGGCTGCAGCAGCTGCTGACCATGGCCGAGGCGCTGGGCGTCCCGACGACGACCATCGGCGCGACCGGAGGCTCGACCCTCGAGGTCGAGGGCTGGTTCGACGTCCCCCTGGCCGAGCTGCGCGAGGCGTGGACCGGGACCCTCCCGGCCGCTCTCGGCTGACACCGACCCTCGCCCCAATCGGCCGAGGTGGCGCAGGCCCGTCGGTGGTTGACTCCCAGGGGTGCCCGGCACCGCGCCGGGCCAGGGGAGGACGCATGAAGACAACGCTGCGCCGGCGCATTTCACTCGTCGGCGCGATCACCATGACCATCGCGGCGGGAGCCGTGGTCGCCGGGGTCCCGGCGAGTGGCGACGACGTCAACGAGACCCGCGCCATCCGCAAGGCGGTCACGGTGAACGGGGTACGCGAGCACCAGGCGGCCCTCCAGGCGATCGCCGACGCCAACGCCGGCACCCGGGCGTCCGGGACGTCGGGCTACGACGGCTCGGCCGACTACGTCGCGCAACGGCTGCAGGCGGCGGGCTACGCCGTCACCCGCCAGCCGTTCCAGTTCCCCTTCTTCGAGCAGCTGGCCCCCTCCGCGTTCGAGCAGGTCGCGCCGACCCCGAGGGTCTACGTCGAGGCCGAGGACTTCTTCACGATGACCTACTCGGGCTCGGGCGACGTCACGGCCAGGCTGCAAGGCGTCGACCTGGTCCTGCCACCGACGCCGACGCCCTCGAGCACCAGTGGCTGCGAGGCCGCGGACTTCGCCGGGTTCACGCCCGGGAACATCGCCCTGATGCAGCGCGGCACGTGCACCTTCGGACAGAAGGCGCTGAACGCCCAGGCGGCCGGTGCCGCCGCGGTGGTCATCTTCAACGAGGGCCAGCCGGGACGTACGGATCCCGTCGGCGGGACGCTCGGGGCGCCGGTCGGCATCCCGGCCGTGGACACCTCCTTCGCGATCGGCTCCGAGCTGGCGACGCTGCCGGGCGTCGTGGTCCGGATCCGCACCAACACCCTGTCCGAGATCCGTGACACCGAGAACGTGATCGCGGAGACCAGCGGCGACCCGAACCACGTGGTGCTGGTCGGCGCGCACCTCGACAGCGTCGCGGCGGGGCCGGGCATCAACGACAACGGCTCCGGGTCGGCGACCATCCTCGAGATCGCGGAGCAGTTCAAGCAGCTCGGGCTCAAGCCCCGCAACCAGGTGCGGTTCGCCTGGTGGGGTGCCGAGGAGCTGAACCTGCTCGGCTCGGCCCACTACGTCGGCGCACTGAGTGCGGACCAGACCGACGACATCACGCTGAACCTGAACTTCGACATGCTCGGATCGCCGAACTACGTCCGGTTCGTCTACGACGGCGACAACTCTGCCTTCCCGGTCGGGCCGGGTGTCTTCGACGGACCGGAGGGCTCGGGCGAGATCGAGCGGGTGTTCAGTGACTACTTCGCCTCCCAGGGACTCGCCTCCTCGCAGACACCCTTCAACGGCCGCTCCGACTACGGACCGTTCATCGCGGCCGGCATCCCTGCCGGCGGCCTCTTCTCCGGTGCCGAGGGCATCAAGTCATCCGCGGAGGCCGCGATCTACGGCGGAACAGCCGGGAGCCCGTACGACCCCTGCTACCACCAGGCGTGCGACACGCTGGGCAACAACAACAACACGGGTCTCGACCAGATGGCCGACGCCGCGGCCCAGGCGGCCTGGCTCTTCGCCAAGCGGAACTTCACCAAGAAGCCGTTGGTCGACCCGGCCCAGCCGGTGGGCAGCGCCACGCGCGCCGGCTCGGGTGGCGGCAGGCTGCACGTCGACCACGGGGAGGTCGCCCGCTGAGCGGTGGCACATGACTGCCTGCCGGCCGGGCGCGAGCCCGGTCGGCAGTGCCGTCGTAGGTTGGGCGGGTGACCCCCCGAGCCGATCGACACGCCTCCCGCCGCGGGGTGCTCGCCGCTGCGCTGGGAGTCGCCGCCGTCTCGTGCGGGCAGGATGAGGCCGTGGCTCCTCCCGGCACGCGCACGATCCGCTACGGCGACGACCCGAGCCAGTTCGGCGAGCTCTCGCTCCCGGACGGCACCCCCCGTGGCCTCGTCGTCGTGATCCACGGTGGCTTCTGGAAGGCGCAGTACGACCTCTCGCTCGGAAGGCCGCTCGCCGCGAGCCTGGTCGACGAGGGCTGGGCGGCGTGGAACCTGGAGTACCGCCGGGTGGGCTCCGTCGAGGGCGGGGGAGGCGGCACGCCGGAGACCTTCGACGACGTCGCAGCCGGCATCGACCGGCTGGCCGACGTCGACGGGCTCGACACCTCGGTCGCGATCACGCTCGGCCACTCCGCCGGCGGCCACCTCGCGACCTGGGCCGCCGGCCGCTCCGACGCCCGGGTCCCCGTGACCGGCGTGGTCTCGCAGGCGGGGGTGCTCGACCTGGTCCGTGCCGACCGCGAGGGCCTCGGCGGCGGCGCGGTCCGCGCCCTGCTGGGCCACCGGGCCGGACCGGGCGACGCGGCGTACGACCCGGCGCAGCAGGTGCCGCTGGCCGTCCCGGTGCGGTGCGTCCACGGGGCCGACGACGTCGTCGTCCCGATCGACCAGTCGCAGGGCTACGTCGACGCCGCGACCGCGGCGGGCGCCGACGCGACGCTCACGGAGGTCGAGGGCGACCACTTCGTCGTCATCGACCCCGACAGCGACGCCTGGGCCTCCACCCTCGAGCTGCTGGACGGGCTGGCATGAGCCCGGCCCGGCTCCGTCGCGTGCCGCCCGACGAGGTGGCGGCCGCGCTCGCCCGTCGTGCGCCCGCCGACGACCGGCTGCTCACCAAGCACTTCCTGGCCGTCCTCGCCGACCGGGCTCCGGGTGCTTCGGTGGAGGTGCGGGTGCCGCCGTACGCCGCGGCGCAGGTGGTCGCGGGGGTGCGCCACACCCGGGGCACCCCGCCCGCCGTCGTGGAGACCGATCCCGCCACCTGGCTGGCGCTGGCGACCGGTGAGACGGCCTGGGCCGACGCCGTCGCGGCCGGCGCCGTCCGGGCCTCCGGCGAGCGCACCGACCTGTCGCCGTACCTGCCACTGCTGGAGGAGTGAGTCCCGATGATCGTGTCGTACCCGGACGAGGAGCTGCGTGACGCCGTCGGCGAGGTGGCCGGCACCGAGGCGGTGGTGTGGGACGGCGTCTCCGACCCCGACCCGGGGATCGAGGTGTGCGTGCCCGACTACCGCACGCTGCGGACCTTCGAACGGCTCGGCGAGCTGCCGCGGCTACGGGTGGTGCAGACGCAGCTGGCGGGCTACGACGGGCAGGTCGAGCTGCTGCCCGACGGCGTGACGCTCTGCAACGCGGCCGGCGTCCACGACGACGCCACGGCCGAGCACGCCGTCGGCCTGCTGCTGGCGGTGCTGCGCCGGGTCCCGGAGGCGGTACGCGGCCACGGCAGCTGGCAGCAGCTCCGCGCCGGCATGCGGTCGCTGGCGGACTCGCACGTGATGGTGCTCGGCTACGGGTCGATCGGCCGGGCGCTGGCCCACCGGCTGCTCGCCCACGGGGCGCGGGTCACCGCGGTCGCGAGCCGGGCGCGCGAGGACGACCTGGTCGGCCCGGTGCACCCCGTGGAGGAGCTGCCCGCGCTGCTGCCCGGACAGCACGCCGTGGTCGTGCTGCTGCCGCTGAGCGACGCCACCAGCGGCTTCGTGGGCCCCGACGTCCTCGCCGCGCTGCCGGACGGAGCGGTCGTCGTCAACGTCGCCCGCGGCGGCGTCGTCGACACCGACGCGGTGATCGCCGAGGCCGGCCGGCTGCGGTTCGCGCTGGACGTCACCGACCCGGAGCCGCTGCCCGACGGCCATCCTTTGTGGTCGGCCCCCGACGTCCTGATCACCCCGCACGTCGCCGGGGGCACCACCGCGATGCTGCCGCGGATGTCCGCCCTGGTACGCGAGCAGCTGCAGCGCGTCGTGGCCGGCCACCCGCTGCGCAACGTCGTCGCCGGCCCCACCTCTGCATAGTCCGCCGCCGGATGCGTCACCGAGCGGCGCGGCGAGGCGTATCGGGCGGCGGACTATCCAAGCCTGGGACTGGTCAGCCGCGCGTGAGCTTGGCGAACGCCGCGACCAGCAGGTCGAGGTCCTGCTCGGTGGCGACCAGCGGCGGGGCGAGCCGGACGGTCTGGCCGTGCGCCTCCTTGGCCAGGATGCCGTCGTCGAGCAGCGACTCGGTGACGTCGCGGCCGGTCGCGAGCTCGGGGTCGATGTCGATCCCGGCCCACAGGCCGCGCACCCGGACCGCCTCGAGGCCGTGGCCGACCATCGGCTCCAGCCCCGCGAGCAGGTGGGCGCCGAGCTTCTCGGCCCGCGCCTGGTACTCGCCGGTCTGCAGCATCCGCACCACCTCGTGGCCGATCGCCGCGGCGAACGGGTTGCCGCCGAACGTCGAGCCGTGGCTGCCGGGCGTGATCACCTCGAGCACGTCGCCGTTCGCGGCCACCGCCGAGACGGGGTAGAGCCCGCCGCCGAGGGCCTTGCCGAGGATGTACATGTCGGGCACGACGTCCTCGTGGTCGCACGCGAAGGTCCGGCCGGTACGGGCGAGACCGGACTGGATCTCGTCGGCCAGCATCAGCACGTTCTCGCTGTTGCACAGCGTGCGGACGTCGTGCAGGAAGCCGTCGGGCGGGATGATGACGCCGCCCTCGCCCTGGATCGGCTCGAGCAGCACGGCCACGGTGTCCTCGTCGACCGCGGCACGCAGCGCTGCGATGTCGCCGTACGGCACCAGCCGGAAGCCCGGCGTGTACGGCGCGTAGTGCTGGGTCGCCACCGCGTCGGTCGAGAACGACACGATCGTGGTGGTCCGGCCGTGGAAGTTGCCCTCCATCGCGACGATGTTGGCGCGCTCCTCGTGGACCCCCTTGACCAGGTAGCCCCACTTCCGGGCGACCTTGATCGCGGTCTCGACGGCCTCGGCGCCGGAGTTCATCGGCAGCACCATCTCCTTGCCGGTGAGCTCGGCGAGGTCGCGCGCGAAGGGGCCGAGCTGGTCGTTGTAGAACGCCCGGGAGGTCAGCGTGAGCCGGTCGAGCTGCTCGTGCGCCCGCTTGAGCAGCTGCGGGTGGCCGTGGCCGAAGTTGAGGGCCGAGTAGCCGGCGAGGCAGTCGAGGTAGCGGCGTCCCTCGACGTCGGTCACCCAGGCGCCCTGGCCCTCGGTCAGCACCACGCGGAGCGGGTGGTAGTTGTGGGCCGCGTACCCCTCGGTCAGCTCGATGTGGGCCGCGGTGGCGTTCTGGCTGCGGGTGATCTCCTCGGTCATGTCGCCATGATGGGGCACCGGAGGCCGTTCGGCCAAAACGATTGTCCGACAATCCAGGCAGTCCTCCCGCGGACGGCCGCGACGGCCCCGCCCGGTACCTTGACGACCATGACGCAGCCCCTCTCCGGCGACCACCTCCGCACCCGCGTGGCCGAGGTGCTCCCGGGCATCCGGCGGGACCTCGAGGACCTGGTCCGGATCGAGTCGGTGAGCGCCGACCCGGCCCGGTCGGGGGAGGTGCAGCGCAGCGCGGAGGCGGTTCGTGAGCTGTTCGCCGCCGAGGGCTGCGAGACCGTCGTCGTGAGCGCCTCCGGCGGCGCCCCGGCGGTGATCGCGCACAAGCCCGGACCGGCCGGGACGCCGACCGTGCTGCTGTACGCCCACCACGACGTGCAGCCCGAGAACGACCACGCCGAGTGGGACTCCCCGCCGTTCGAGCCCACCGAGCGGAACGGCCGCTTGTACGCCCGGGGCGCGGCCGACGACAAGGCCGGGATCGTGGCCCACCTCGCCGCGCTGCGGATCTTCGGCGACGACCTGCCGGTCGGCGTCACCCTGTTCATCGAGGGGGAGGAGGAGGTCGGCTCCGACACCCTGGTCGACCTGCTCCGCGAGCACCGCGACCGGCTCGCCGCCGACGTGATCGTGATCGCCGACTCCGGCAACTGGGACATCGGCGTGCCCGCGCTCACCACCAGCCTGCGCGGCCTGGTCCGCGCCGACGTCGAGGTCCGCACCCTCACCCACGCCGTCCACTCCGGCATGTGGGGCGGGCTGGTCCCCGACGCCCTGATGGCGCTGAGCCGGCTGCTGACGAGCCTCCACGACGACGTCGGCAACGTGGCCGTCGACGGGCTCCACCGCGGCCCCGCCGCCGACGTGGTCTACCCGGAGGAGCGGCTGCGGGCCGAGTCCGGCGCCCTCCCCGACGTGCAGTGGATCGGCGACGGCTCCGCCGTCGAGCGGCTCTGGACCCGGCCGTCGCTCACCGTCACCGGGCTCGACGCCCCCCAGGTCGACGGCGCCAGCAACACCCTCACCGCCACCGCGCGGGCCAAGCTCAGCCTGCGGATCGCGCCCGGCGACACCACCGCCAACGCGCTGGAGTGCCTGCGCCGCCACTGCGAGCAGCACGTCCCCTGGGGCGCCGAGCTGACCTTCACGGTGGTCGACACCGGCGAGGCGACCCAGATCGACGCCACCGGCCCGGCGTACGACGCCGCGCGCGACGCCTTCACCGAGGCCTGGGACGGCACCGAACCGGTCGACATGGGCGTCGGCGGGTCGATCCCGTTCATCGCGGAGTTCCTGGAGGCGTTCCCGGACGCGTCGGTCCTGGTCACGGGCGTCGAGGACCCCGACACCCGCGCCCACGGCGCCAACGAGGGCCTCCACCTCGCCGAGTTCGAGCGGGTCGTGGCCGCCGAGGCGCTGCTGCTCGCCAAGCTCGGCGACCGCTCCTGACCTGACCCGAGCCAGTTGCTGCCGGAGAGGTGAGGCTCAGGCGCGGGCGGGGTGCGGCAGCGACACCGTGAACACGCTGCCGTGGCCGAGCTCGGAGTCGAGGGTGATCTGGCCGCCGTGGCGGTCGACGATGCGCTTGACGATGGCCAGCCCGAGGCCGGTGCCGGGCTCGCGTACGGCCTCGGGGTTGGTCGAGCGGAAGAACTCGTCGAACAGGTGCTCCTGGTCGGCGGCCGAGATGCCGAGCCCCTCGTCGGCGACGGCGACGTGCACCCCGGCCTCGTCGCACCACAGCCGGATGCCGACCGGCCGGCCGTGGCCGGTGTACTTGACGGCGTTGCTCAGCAGGTTGGTCACGACGCGGTCGATCTCCCAGGCGTCGCCGTGGGCCATCACCGGCTCCGCGGGCACCTCGGTGGCGATCTCGATGCCCTTCGCCCGGGCCTGGACGTCGATCAGGTCGACCACCTCGGCGACCAGCGGCCCCAGGTCGACCGGGGCGGGGATGATCGCGTGGGACGGGTCGCCCACCTTGGACAGCAGCAGCAGGTCGTCGACCACCCGTCCGAGACGGCCGGTGCCGCGGGTCATCGCCTCCACCGCGCTGCGCGAGCGGGCCGAGAGCTCCGGAGCCGGCTCGAGCATCTCCAGGTAGCCGCTGATCGCCGCGAGCGGGTTCTTCAGCTCGTGGGACACCGTGGCGATCAGCTGCCCCTTGTAGGTGTCGAGGGCGCGCAGCTCGACGACGAGCTGGTGCTCGCGCTCGAAGGTGCGGGCGTTGAGCACGACCCGGCCGAGGTCGTGGCCGATGTCGAGGGCCGCGGTGCGGTCGAGCTCGGACCAGTCGGGGTCGCCGATGCCCCGGGTGAGCACCAGGTTGCCCAGGCACTCCGAGCCCGCGCCGAGCGGGACGAAGAGCAGCGAGGTGACGCCGATGGCGTCGAGGAACTCCACGATGCGGCCGTGGTCGTGCGCGCTGAGGACGTCGCCGGCCGAGCGGTCGCCGGTGACGACCACCGCGGTCTGGTCGGTCCAGGCCCGGCGCGCGGCGCGCTCGGCCAGCTCGACCAGCTCGTCGGGCAGCGCGATCTCGACACCGGCGGAGGAGTAGATGGCACCCGTGCCGGTGCCGTCCTCGTCGAAGGTCTGGATCCACGAGCCCTGCGATCGGAAGCCCTCGACCAGGCCCTGCTGGCAGGCCGAGAGGATCTTCTCGAGCCCCTCCTGGGCGTTGGCGTTGCGGACGATGGTGCGGGCCGTCTCGGCGAGCCGGACCTGCTCGGCCAGCTCCTCGCGCTCCAGCGCGGTCACGACCGCGCGCCCGGCCTGGGCGGCGAACCGCTCGAGCAGCCGGCGCTGCTCGGGTCCGGGCCGCCGGCCGTCGTCGGGCAGGTCGATGGCGAGCGTCCCGCGCAGCACCCCACGGTCGTCGTGGAGCAGCGCGATCAGCATGTCGAGCGGGTGCCAGGCGTCCGGCGCGTCGACGACCTCGACGTCGGGGACCACCCAGCCGTACGCGTCGGCCACGTCGTCGACGGCGAGCAGCTCGTGGGGCAGGAACTTGAACAGGCCCCAGTCCTCGGCCTGCCGGAGCTCGACCAGCAGGTTGTCCAGGGGCGTACGGCGCCCGACGACGACCTGGTTGGCGTAGTCGTGGCCGGCGACCGAGATCACCTCGAGCTCGTCGGCGCCGTCGGGGGAGCGGCGGACGACGCTGATGCAGGCGAGGCCGAAGCCGACCAGCTCGGTGACCCCCTCCGCGATCAGGGTCAGGCCGGCACGGAAGATCTCCTCAGGGCCGGCGTCACGGAACGTCGCGGCCGGGTACGCACCCTCGTCCGGGGTCATGGGCTCCTCGATCGCTCGACACCTCCCCCACGGAGATGCTAGCGAGCACAGTCTCCCCCTTCCGCCCACTCCGTGTCCCGGTCATGGCGGAACTGGGATGGTTTGTATGGTGGACCCGTGCTTCGAGCCAGCTGGAACCGTGCCGGCGACGGCAGCCTCGGCGACCACCTCGACCCCCACGACACCGGCCCCCAGGACGCCTGCGGCGTCTTCGGGGTGTGGGCGCCGGGCGAGGACGTCTCCAAGCTGACCTACTTCGGCCTGTACGCCCTCCAGCACCGCGGGCAGGAGTCCGCCGGGATCGCGGTCAGCAACGGCCGCCAGATCCTGGTCTACAAGGACATGGGACTGGTCTCGCAGGTCTTCGACGAGACCACCCTGGCCTCGCTCAAGGGCCACCTGGCGATCGGCCACTGCCGCTACTCGACCACCGGGTCGAGCGTCTGGAAGAACGCCCAGCCCACGTTCCGCCCGACCGCCGACGGCTCGATCGCGCTGGGCCACAACGGCAACCTGATCAACACCCACGAGCTCCGGGGGCTGGTCGCCGAGCTGCCGCCGGCCTCCGACGAGCTCGACATCCACGCCCGCGACCTCGAGGCCTCGACCAACGACACCGGCCTGGTGACCGCGCTGCTGGCGCACCACCCCGACACCTCGCTCGAGCAGCGCGCCCTCGAGGTGCTGCCGCAGCTGCGCGGCGCCTTCTGCTTCGTCTGGATGAACGAGGACACCCTCTACGCCGCCCGCGACCCGCAGGGCATCCGGCCGCTCGTGCTCGGCCGGCTCGACCGGGGCTGGGTGGTGGCGTCCGAGGACGCCGCGCTCGCCACGATCGGTGCGAGCGTCGTCCGCGAGGTCGAGCCGGGCGAGATGGTGGTCATCGACGAGAACGGCCTGCGCAGCCACCGGTTCGCCGAGCCGGCGCCCAAGGGCTGCGTCTTCGAGTACGTCTACCTCGCCCGTCCCGACGCCACCATCAGCGGCCGCAGCGTCCACGAGTCGAGGGTCGAGATGGGCCGCCAGCTGGCCCGCGAGTTCCCCGTCGACGCCGACCTGGTGATCCCGGTCCCGGAGTCGGGCACCCCGGCGGCGGCGGGCTACGCCGAGGAGTCCGGCATCCCGTTCGGGCAGGGCTTCGTCAAGAACGCGTACGTCGGCCGCACCTTCATCCAGCCCAGCCAGACACTGCGCCAGCTCGGCATCCGGCTCAAGCTCAACGCGCTGGAGCACATGATCCGCGGCAAGCGGATCGTCGTGGTCGACGACTCGATCGTCCGCGGCAACACCCAGCGGGCCCAGGTCCGGATGCTCCGCGAGGCCGGCGCCCTCGAGGTCCACGTCCGGATCTCCAGCCCCCCGGTGAAGTGGCCGTGCTTCTACGGCATCGACTTCGCGACCCGGGCCGAGCTGATCGCCAACGGGCTCACCCCTGACGAGATCGCCGCGAGCGTCGGGGCCGACACCCTCGGCTACATCTCGCTGGAGGGCATGATCGACGCCACCGACCAGCCCGAGGAACGGCTGTGCAAGGCGTGCTTCACCGGCGAGTACCCGATCCCGCTGCCCGACGAGAAGCTCCTCGGCAAGCACCTCCTCGAGACCTCGCTGAAGTCCGAGACGCTCCCCGTGCTCAACAACCCCTGATCCGAAGAGGACTCCCGTGACCGACCTGACCCATGGCCAGCAGCGGGACGGTGCGTACGCCGCCGCCGGCGTCTCGATCGAGGCCGGCGACAAGGCCGTCGAGCTGATGAAGGGGTGGGTGGAGAAGGCCCGCCGCCCCGAGATGATCGGCGGCATCGGGGGCTTCGCCGGGCTCTTCGACGCCTCCGCGCTCAAGGCGTACGACCGGCCGCTGCTCGCGAGCTCCGCCGACGGCGTCGGCACCAAGGTCGCGATCGCGCAGGCGCTCGACAAGCACGACACCATCGGCTTCGACCTGGTCGGCATGCTCGTCGACGACCTGGTCGTCTGCGGCGCCGAGCCGCTCTTCCTCACCGACTACATCGCCACCGGCCGGGTCGTCCCCGAGCGGATCGCGGCCATCGTCAAGGGCATCGCGGAGGCCTGCGTCGAGGCCGGCTGCGCCCTGATCGGGGGCGAGACCGCCGAGCACCCGGGCCTGCTCGGCCCGGACGACTACGACGTGGCCGGCTCCACGACCGGGGTGGTCGAGGCCGACCGGCTGCTCGGGCCGGGACGGGTCCGGCCCGGCGACGCGGTCGTGGCGATGGCGGCCAGCGGGCTGCACTCCAACGGCTACTCCCTGGTCCGCCACGTGCTGCTGGCCCCGACCGACCGTGGGGGCGCCGGCTGGGAGCTCGACCGCCACGTCGAGGAGGTCGGCCGCAGCCTGGGCGAGGAGCTGCTCGAGCCCACCCGGATCTACGCCAAGGCGTGCCTCGCGCTGGCCGCGGCCACCGACACCCACGCGATGTCGCACATCACGGGTGGCGGGCTGGCCGCCAACCTGCAGCGGGTGATGCCGCTCGAGCTCGCCGCCACGATCGAGCGCGGCACGTGGACCCCGCAGCCGGTCTTCGACGTCGTGCGCCGGGTCGGCGACGTACCGCTGGAGGAGCTGGAGCAGACCCTCAACTGCGGCGTCGGCATGGTCGCGCTGGTGCCGGCGGTCGACGTCGACCGGGCGGTCGAGGTGCTGGCGGACCACGACGTGCACGCCTGGGTCGCGGGCGAGGTGACCGCCGGTGGCGGCGAGGTACGTCTGACCGGGTCGTACGCGGGCTGGTGAGCCCGCCGGGAGCGCCCGGCGGGTGAGGAACCGGTCACGTGTCGGTGCGGTGGTGTGCGGGAACACCCACACACCTAGTAGCGTTGCCCCCACGACATAGACCGATCAGACCGGCGTCACGGTGAGGCCCACCGGTGACCCGGCCCAGTGTGCGAGGGGGCTGACCCTATGGGGCGCGGCCGAGCGAAGGCTAAGCAGACGAAGGTCGCACGCGACCTGAAGTACCGCACTCACGAGACGGACTTCGGGGCGTTGGCGCGCGAGCTGCACGGCGAGGAGGACCGGCCGCCCGAGCGCGCCGACGAGCCTGACGACGACGACCAGTGGTCGGACTACGCCGAGCGCGACCGCAACTGACCCACCCGGAGGTCGAGGGCGCGATGCCCTCGCCCGGAGGTCGACGTCACCAGCCCCCACCGGAGGTTGAGGGTTCGATGCCCACGCCCGAAGGCTGAGGTCACCAGGCCCACCCCGGAGGTTGAGGTGCGAGGCGCCCCGGCGCCGAGCCTCGAAACCCCGGAGCTGTGGGCAGGGCATCGCCCGGGGCGTGCCCGCTTCAGCGGAGGTGGATGCCGCGCAGCCGGCCGACGTCGCGCATCCGCTGCTCGGCCAGTCGGTCGGCGGCGACCGCCGGCGGCACCTGCTCGCGCGACGCGAGCTCGAACACCGCGCGGGTGGTCTCGAAGATCCCGCTCGCGCGCTGCTGCGCCCGCTCGAAGGAGAACCCCTCGAGCTCGTCGGCGACCTGGATCAGGCCGCCGCTGTTGACGCAGTAGTCGGGCGCATAGAGGACCCCGTGCTCCTCGAGCACCTTCTCGATGCCCGGGTGGGCGAGCTGGTTGTTGGCGGCCCCGCACACGATCCGGGCCGACAGCGTCTCGACGACCTCGTCGGTCAGCGCCCCGCCGAGCGCGCACGGGGCGTAGACGTCGAGCTCGGAGGCGACCAGGGCGGCGGTGTCGGGCACCACCCGGACCTGCGGCAGCTCGGCCAGCACCCGGTCGAGCGAGGGCTGGTAGGGGTCGGTGACGACCACGGTCGCCCCGTCGTCGACCAGGTGCCGGACCAGGTGGCGGCCGACCTTGCCGACCCCGGCGACGCCGACGGTGCGGCCCGCGAGCGTCGGCTCGCCCCAGGCGGCCTCGGCAGCGGCCCGCATGCCCTGGAACACGCCGTACGCCGTGAGCACCGAGCTGTCGCCCGCGCCACCGTGGGCGGCGGTGCGTCCGGTGACGAAGTCGCACTCGCGGGCGACGTGGTCCATGTCCTCGGAGAAGGTCCCGACGTCGCAGGCGGTGTAGTAGCGGCCGTTGAGCGACTGCACGAACCGGCCGTACGCCCGCAGCAGCGCCTCGGTCTTCATCGTGTGGGGGTCGCCGATGATGACGGCCTTGCCGCCGCCGAGGTCGAGCCCGGCGAGCGCGGCCTTGTAGGACATGCCCCGCGAGAGGTTGAGGACGTCACGCACCGCGTCGTCGGTGGTGGCGTACGGGTAGAAGCGGGTGCCGCCGAGTCCCGGACCGAGGGCGGTCGAGTGGATCGCGATGATCGCGCGCAGGCCGGAGGCGGGATCGTTGGCGAAGACGACCTGCTCGTGCTCGGCGCCGAGCTCGAAGACGTCGACCGGGGTGTCGGGCATGGGGACCACTCCTGTCGCGGGGCCACGTGGGTGGGTGGCGGTGCGGGCGGGACGCAGGGGTGGCGCGTCCTTGGTGCCAGCGTAGCCGCGGCCGGACCCGGCCCGGAGCCGGCCTGCCCGCCGGGAACGACGGTGCGTCAGGCGCGTGCGGCGCGGGCGTCGGCGAGCGCCGCGAGCGCCTGGTCCATCTCGCGTGCCAGCGTCGCGTAGGCAGCGGCCGACCCGTCGAGAGCGCCGGCGCGGCCCTGCTCCTCCAGCTCCTGGGCAGCCTGCCCGACGCGGGGCAGGCCGAGGTTGAGTGCGCTGCCCTTGAGCTTGTGGGCGGTCGCGCACAGGTCGTCGGCGTCCGCGGCGTCGACCGCGGAGCGGATCGCGGCGAGGTGGTCAGGGGCGTGGGCGATGAAGTTGCCCGAGCTGCGCTGGAACAGGCTGACGCCCTCCTTGACCATCTCGTGGAGCATGTCGAACCGCTCCCCGTCGACGACGTCCGGACCGGTCGGGTCGTCCGGCTCGTCGGCCACGCCGTCCAGGGCGTCCACGGCGTCGGGCGCCGCGAGGTCGTCGACGTCCCGCGCCGCCGCGGTCTCGTCGGCGCCGTCGATCCACTGGTGGAGGACCCGCTCGACCCGCGAGGAGTCGACGGGCTTGGTGAGGAAGTCGTCCATGCCGGAGTCCAGGCACCGCTCCCGCTCGCCCTCGAGCGCCGAGGCGGTCATGGCGATGATCGGCACCCGGTGGCCGGGTTCCTCCTGGGCGCGGATCGCCCGGGTCGCCGCGAAGCCGTCCATGCGCGGCATCCGGCAGTCCATCAGGACGGCGGCGAAGCCGTGGCCGGCTCCGAGGGCGGCGACAGCCTCCACGCCGTCGGCGGCGACCTCGGCGGCGAAGCCGGCGTTCTCGAGCATGCCGACCGCGACCATCTGGTTGACGTGGTTGTCCTCGACGACGAGGACCCGCCGCTTCGCGCTCCCGGCCGGGCGCGGCTGCCGGACCGGGCGGACCGCGCCCAGCACGTCGCCGCCCGCGGCCGCGAAGCGCGCGGTGAAGCGGAAGGTGCTGCCGCGGCCGGGCTCGCTCTCGACGGTGATCCGGCCGCCCATGGCGCTGACCAGCTGCCGGGCGATGGTCAGGCCGAGGCCGGTGCCGCCGTGCCGCCGGGTGGTCGAGGGGTCGGCCTGGGTGAAGGCGTCGAAGAGCCGCTGCTGGGCGTCGCGCGCGATGCCCGGGCCGGTGTCGGCCACCGACACCAGCAGCTCGGTGTGGGCGGGGCCCTGGGCCAGCACGGTCACCGCGATCCGTACCTCACCGGTGTCGGTGAACTTCACGGCGTTGGACCCCAGGTTGGCGATCACCTGGCCGAGCCGGGTCGAGTCGCCGCGCAGGTACGCCGGCACCTCCGGCGCCACGTCGACCGACAGCGCGAGCCCCTTCTCGTGGGCCAGGCCGGCGAAGAGCGGCACCGTCTGCTCGAGCACCGCGCGGACGCTGAAGTCCACCAGCTCGAGCTCCAGCTTGCCGGCCTCGATCTTCGACAGGTCGAGGATGTCGTTGATGATCGCGCGCAGCGTGGTCCCGGCACCGTGGAGCGCCCCGGCCAGCGCCCGCTGCTCCTCGTCGAGCTCGGTCCGCATCAGCAGGTCGGTGAGGCCCAGCACGCCGTTCATCGGGGTCCGGATCTCGTGGCTCATCGTCGCGAGGAACTGCGACTTCATCTGCGAGGCCTCCATGGCCTGGTCGCGGGCCTCGGCCAGCTCGGCCGCCGCGCGCTCGCGCTCGGCCACCCGGCCCAACATCGCAGAGATCTGCTCGACGAGGTCGCGGGAGTTCTCGTCCGGCGGCACCTCGTCGGCGAGCACCACCACCACGCAGGCCACGCCGGCGCCGTGGCGGACCGGGATGCCGACCAGGCTGTGGGTGGTCTCGTGGCCGCGCGCCGGTCGTACGACGATCTCGCCGGTGCGGTGGCACTCGGCCGCCAGCAGCGGGTCGGCGACGATGCCGTGGGACGCACGCTCCCGGGTGAGCACCAGCGGCACCAGCTCGGAGTCGTCGCGCTCGGGCAGGAAGGCGCACAGCGCGTCCCAGCCGGGCGTCTTGCTGACGGCATCGGCGGTGCGCAGCAGGGTCTCGACCAGCCCGGTGGACTGGTTGGCCACCACCGCGACCTGCCGCAGCAGCGCCAGCCGGCGGGTCGCCTCGCGGATCTCGTGGTCGGCGAGCACCTTGTCGGTGATGTCCTGGTCGGTGCCGGCCATCCGCACCGTCCGGCCGGTCGCGTCGCGCTGGGCGCGGCCGAGGCCACGGAGCCAACGGACGGCACCGTCGCCCCGGACGATCCGGGCGTTCCACTCGAACTCGTCCGCGCCGGTGAACAGGGAGTCGACCTCGCGCCGGACGTGGTCGCGGTCGTCGGGGTGGATGTAGTCGAGGAACCCCTCGTACGTGGCGGCGAACTCCTCGCGGGTGACCTGGTAGATCCGGTAGAGCTGGTCGGACCACACCACCTCGTCGTGCTCGACGTCCCACTCCCAGCTGCCGATGGCGGCGATCGACTGCGCCTCGGCGAGCCGCTTCTCGCGGTCGCGCAGCGCGTCGAGCAGCTCGCGGCGCTCGGTGTAGTCGGTGTAGCGGTGCAGGTAGCCGAGGACCTCGCCGTCGTCGTCGTGCACCGGCCGCCAGCTGGCCAGCAGCCAGATCGGCTCGCCGTCGGGGCGCACGTACATCGTCTCGAGGTCGTCGTGGCCGGGGTCGCCGGCGCGGGCCATGGCCATGTGGGAGGCGAACTGCTCCCGGCCGGCGGCGTCGTGGACGTCGTACGCCGACAGCCCGACCATCTCCTCCGGGGTCCGGCCCAGCAGCTCGGCCATCCGCGCGTTGGACCACACGGTGCGGCCCTCGCCGTCCAGCAACCAGATGCCGTCGGTGCTGGCCTCGACCAGGTACCGGAACAGCCTCGGGTCCGAGCTCATGGGGGCCATCATCTCCTGTGCGCGCGGCCGCCGCAGCGACTCTGGTGACCTCGTGGCGCCGGAACGACGCAGGGCCGCACCCGGCGGGTGCGGCCCTGCGCTGTGCTGCGGTGGCCAGGGGCGGGGTCGAACCGCCGACCTATCGATTTTCAGTCGATCGCTCGTACCAACTGAGCTACCTGGCCGGAGCGAGGGGAACCTTACCGGAGGCCTCGGAGCGGCACGAAAACGGGCGCAGCCCGATTGCCGGGCCCCACAACACCGCCCCTATGCTGTGCGGGCAGTCCTGCCCCCATCGTCTAGCGGCCCAGGACCCCGCCCTTTCACGGCGGTAGCACGGGTTCGAATCCCGTTGGGGGTGCTCCTCGTCGGCGACATCCGGCCCGAACCGGCCTCCCGGTGGGTCGCGCCCGGCCACCCTCCCTCCACGGGTCCGCTGCGGGCGTCGCGATGGTGATGCAGCAGCGTCGTACGCCGAACCCTGAGCGCCCCCGCGTGCGCGCCTCCGGGCGCCCCGGACGCGTGCCCGCAGCCGCTCGTCGGCGGGCCCCCGCCTCGATTGGGAGCCGGTGCCGCGGGTAGGTTAGAGTCTCACCGCTTCCTCCGGGAGGCACACATCGAGGCCCCGTAGCGCAGTTGGTTAGCGCGCCGCCCTGTCACGGCGGAGGCCGCGGGTTCGAGTCCCGTCGGGGTCGCCACCACCACCAACGCCCGCGGACCATCCGGTCCGCGGGCGTTCGTGCGTCCGGGTGCGCTGCGCCGCCCGCTTCGGGTGCCCTCCTAGGCTGGCCGGGTGCCGGTGGAGATGGGACGCGAGGAGTTCGAGCGGCTGGTCGACGCCGCGCTCGACGAGATCCCCGAGGAGCTCGCCACCCTGATCGACAACGTCGTCGTCCTGGTCGAGGACGACGCACCTGCCGACGACCCCGACCTGCTCGGCCTCTACGAGGGCATCGCGCTCACCGAGCGTGGCGGCGAGCCCGGCGTCGAGCTCCCGGACCGGATCCTGGTCTTCCGCCGGCCGCTGCTGGCGTTCTGCGACGACGCGGACCAGCTGGTCGAGGAGGTACGGATCACGGTCGTCCACGAGGTCGCCCACCACTTCGGGATCGACGACGACCGGCTGCACGACCTCGGCTACGCCTGAGGAGGTCACACCGGGGTGGCGACCGCCTCCCAGGGCCGGGCGCTGCGGCCCGATCCCTGGCGCGCGAACTCGGTGAAGAACCAGGTCTGGAACCGCACCTGCGACGGAGTACGGGCCAGCCCGAGCAGCTGCTGCTGGCGGCAGAACGCGTCGGCGAAGTCGAGCAGCTCCACGAACCGGCCCATCGTCTCGGCCTGCGAGGGCGAGACCGGGACCACGAGGTCGACCGACTCACGCCCCTCCTGCCGGGCCCGCAGCAGCTGCTCGGCGTCCAGACCGTCCTGGACCTCGCGCTGCAGCGACCCGAACAGGTCGGCGAGCGACTTGGCGAGGGGGTACTTCTCCTCGTGCGCGAGCGCCAGCAGGCGTACCTCCCGGCGCAGCTCGCGGTAGTGGGCCTCGAACTCGGCGAGGGCGCGGATCGGTGCCCCGAGCAGCTTGACCAGCACCGTGTCGCGGCTCGGCCGGTCGACCGGCTCCGGCAGCCCGGTGACGCTCCCCGGGACGCCCTCGTCCCGCGGGGTGCTCGCCGGGGCGAACCACATCACCTTGCCGTTCTCCTCGATCTCGGCGCCCCACGCGTCGGCGCAGCGGGCGACGATGTCGAGGCCGCGGCCGAAGGTCAGCAGCAGCTCGTCCTCGCCCGGCGGCTCCACGGTGTGGGACGGCGCCAGCGGCATCACGGGTGGCTCGGTGGAGCCGTCGCGGACCTCCACGCGGGGGTGCTCCTGGGTGCCGCGGACCCGCACCGTGATCGGGTCCGTGGCGTGCAGGACCGCGTTGGTGACGAGCTCGGAGACGCCCAGCTCGGCGGTGTCGGCGAGCTCGGTACGACCGATGTCGGCGATGGCGTCGAGCACCCAGCGGCGTGCCTGCTGCACGCTGTGGGGGACGGACGGCACCGAGAGCGCCGGCTTGTTCAGGGGCACACTCGACCTCTCGGGCAGCGGGTCGGCGCGATCGCCCGCGGACGCCGGGGGACGGGCATGGGCACAAACTTACGTCACGGAGGGCTCGTTGGGTGTGAGGAAGCAGACCGACGGCTGCTGTTTCGCGGCGCGTACGGACGCGGGACACTGGGTACATGGACCCCGTGAACAGGACTGAGACCGGGCCCGAGCGCCCCACCCGCCACCGCGTGGTCGTGGTCGGGTCGGGCTTCGGAGGGCTGTTCGGGACCAAGGCCCTGCGGCGGGCCGACGCCGACGTGACCATGATCGCCAAGACCAGTCACCACCTGTTCCAGCCGCTGCTCTACCAGGTGGCGACCGGCATCCTGTCCGAGGGCGAGATCGCGCCGCCGACCCGCGAGGTGCTCAGCCGGCAGCACAACGCGCGGGTCCTGCTCGGCGAGGTGACGGCGATCGACCTCGAGCGGCGCGAGGTCACCTCCCGGGTCCTCGGGCGCTCGACCGTGACGCCGTACGACTCGCTGCTCGTCGCGGCGGGCGCCAGCCAGTCCTACTTCGGCAACGACCACTTCTCCGAGCACGCGCCCGGCATGAAGTCGATCGACGACGCGCTGGAGCTGCGGGGCCGGATCTTCGGCGCCTTCGAGATGGCCGAGCTCGGGGCGAGCCGGGGAGACGACGTCTCCCACCACCTCACGTTCGTCGTGGTGGGAGCCGGACCCACCGGGGTCGAGATGGCCGGCCAGATCGCGGAGCTCTCCCGCCGCACGCTGCGCCACGACTTCCACTGGATCCAGCCGGGCGACGCGCGGATCATCCTGCTCGACGCCGCGCCGCAGGTGCTGCCGCCGTTCGGCCACAAGCTGGGCGAACGGACCAAGCGCGAGCTGGAGAAGCTCGGCGTCGAGGTGATCCTCGGCGCCATGGTCACCGACGTCGACGAGCGCGGCATCCAGATGAAGTTCAAGGACGGACGCGTCGAGCGGATCGACACCGTCACCAAGATCTGGGCGGCCGGCGTGCAGGCCAGCCCGCTCGGCCGCACCCTGTCGGAGCAGACGGGCGCGCCGCTCGACCGCGCCGGCCGGATCTCGGTCAACCCCGACCTCACGCTGCCGGGCCACCCCGAGGTGTTCGTGGTGGGCGACATGATCTCCCTCGACAACCTGCCCGGCGTCGCCCAGGTCGCGATCCAGGGGGCCAAGTACGCCGCCAAGGAGATCGACGGCCGGCTGCGCGGCCGGCCGCCGCAGCCCCCGTTCAAGTACTTCGACAAGGGCTCGATGGCCATCATCAGCCGGTTCCGGGCGGTCGCGATGGTCGGCAGCCTGCGGCTCACCGGCGTGATCGCGTGGCTGATGTGGCTCGCGGTCCACCTGGTCTACATCACCGGCTTCAAGAACCGGGTGACCGCGCTGCTCCACTGGTTCGTCTCGTTCCTGGGGCGCGGCCGCTCCGAGCGGACCACGACCGAGCAGCAGATCTTCGGCCGTGCGGCGCTCGCACGGTTGCAGGGTGGTGCCGCAGACCTGGTGTCGCGACCCGGGGCGTACGACGAGGCGCTGGACATGATCGAGCAGACCCGCCGCGCCGAGCTCGAGGCGCGGGCCGAGGAGGAGGCGCGGCTCACCGACGCGGGCGTCCGCGGCGTGCCCGCCGACCAGCGCTGACCACGGCCGGAAAATCCGTGGCGCGCGTGCGGCCGCGGCAGGACGATGTGCCCATGACCGAGCTCGCGCGTCCCGACCTCCGCTACCACGCCTCCTGGGCGTCCGCGGTGCGCGAGTTCGAGCGAGACGGCACCACGATGCACGGCGGCGGGCTCTGGGAGCTCGACACCCGCGAACTGGGCCGGGCCGCGCTGGCGACCGAGGTCGAGCGGTTGCTGGCGCAGGCCGATCCCGAGACGGAGATGCCCGAGGGGATCGTCCCCTGCTCGTACTTCTGGATCGTCGAGGGCGAGGAGTTCGTCGGCTACCTCGCGGTGCGCCACCGGCTCAACGACTTCCTGCTCGAGGTGGGCGGCCACATCGGCTACAGCGTGCGCCCCTCACGGCGCCGCGAGGGCCACGCCACCCGGGCGGTCAAGCTCGCCCTCGACGAGGCGCGCGCCCTGGACATCGAGCGGGCACTGATCACCTGCGACCACGACAACGACGCCTCCCGGCTGACGATCGAGAGCGCCGGCGGGGTGCTCGAGGACCGGCGCGGCGACAAGCTGCGCTACTGGTTCGACCTGTCCGGCTGACCCGACGCCTCGCCCGAAGGGGCGAGCCCGCGGGACCCGCACCGTGGGTACGGTGCCGTGATGACTGGTCGACTCCTCTCGGGGGCGGCGGCCCTGGCCGTCGCCGTCACCGGCACCCTGGCGCTGTCCGTCGAGACCTCCTCGGGGAGTGGTGCCGCCGCCAGAGCCGGGGACCGGGGGGCGAGGTCGACCTGGACCGAGGCCGACAAGACCGGCTTCGGGACCGCCCGGGAGCGCGGGAGCAACGTGTGGTTCACGCTCCAGGACGGCCGGATGAGCGAGGTGTTCTACCCCGACCTCTCGACACCCAGCATCCGCAGCCTCGAGCTCGTCGTGACCGACGGGAAGACCTTCACCGACCGCACCTCGCGCGACACGACCACGCAGGTGGAGCGCCCCGACCCGCGGAGCCTGCGCTTCACCCAGGTGAGCACCGACCGGGACGGCCGCTACGAGCTGACCGAGGAGTACGTCACCTCGCCCGACCACGACAGCGTCACCGTCCGCGTACGCCTGGAGTCGCTCGACGGCGGCAGCTACCGGCTCTACGCGCTCCACGACCCCGCCCTCACCAACGACGGGATGGACGACCGGGCCCGCAGCCGCGGCAACGGGTTGCTGGCGAGCGACGGCACGGTGGCCTCCCACCTGCTCGCCCGTCCCGGGTTCGGTGCCCGGACCAGCGGGCTGGTCGGCACCGACAGCGACCCGTGGCGCGACCTCGCCAGCGACCACCACCTCGACCGGCGGCACGCCTCCGCCGGCCCCGGCAACGTCGTCCAGCTGGGTCGGGTCGCGGGCGTCACCGGCCGGACCGGTGCGCAGCGCGCCACCCTCACCCTCGGCCTGGGCCGCGACGCGACCTCGGCCGCGCAGGCAGCCCGGGCCACCCGGGCCGCGGGCTGGGCGACGACCCGGCAGGGCTACGACGCAGGCTGGGACGGCCTACCTCGACGGGATCAACCCCGTGCCGGCCAGCGCCGCCGCCGTCGAGGACCAGTACCTCGCCTCTGCCCTGGTGCTCGCAGCGGCCGAGGACAAGCGCAACCGGGGCGCCCTCGTCGCGTCGCCGTCGGCCCCGTGGGTCTGGGGCGACGAGGTCGAGGACCTGTCCTCGCCGTCCGGCGCCTACCACCTCGTCTGGTCGCGCGACGCCTACCAGTTCGGGACCGCGCTCTGGGCCATGGGCGACCACGCCGCGGCACGCCGCATCGTGGACTGGCTCTTCGGCGTCCAGCAGAAGCCTGACGGCTCGTTCCCGCAGAACTCCGACGTGCAGGGCACCCCGGTGTGGGGCGAGCTGCAGCTCGACGAGGTCGCGCTCCCGATCGTGCTGGCCGGGCTGGTCGGCAAGGACGACGACGAGACGTGGCAGGGCGTCCGCAAGGCCGCCGGGTTCCTCATGGAGTTCCGCGACGAGGAGACCGGTCGGCGGGCGCCGTACTCGCCCCAGGAGCGCTGGGAGAACCAGTCCGGCTACTCGCCCAACTCGATCGCCGCGCAGATCTCCGGGCTCGTGGTCGCCGCCGACATGGCGCGGGAGCGGGGGAAGCAGGCCCTCGCCCAGGAGTGGCTCGACACGGCCGACCGCTGGCAGCGCAAGGTCGAGGGCTGGACGGTCACGACCAATGGACCGCTCTCGGAGGACCCGTACTTCCTGCGGCTGACCAAGAACGGCGACCCGGACACCGCGAGCCCCTACCCGATGGGGGACGGAGGCCCGGAGTCGGTCGACCAGCGCGAGGTCGTCGACCCCAGCTTCCTCGACCTGGTGCGCTACGGGATCACCGCGCCCGACGACCCGGCCGTGGAGTCCACGCTCCCGGTCATCGACAGGGAGCTCGGCTTCACCACGCCGAACGGCCAGTTCTGGCACCGGTTCAGCCACGACGGCTACGGCGAGACCCGCGACGGCGGCCAGTGGGAGATCACCGAGCCGGGGACCGACGAGACCCTCGGACGCGGCTGGCCACTGCTCACTGGCGAGCGGGGCGAGTACGCCGTCACCGCCGGCGAGGACGGGGCGCCGTACCTCGCGACGATGGCGGCCGCCTCGGGCGCGAGCGACATGATCTCCGAGCAGGTCTGGGACGGCCGGCCGCCGACCGGCGAGCGGTGCTGCGCGCCGGGCGAGGGCACCCGCGCCGCGACACCCCTGGTGTGGTCGCACGCGGGCCTGGTGCGGCTCGCGTGGACCATCGAGCAGGGCGCCCCGGTCGACCAGCAGGAGGTCGTGGCCGACCGCTACCGGCGCGAGCCGATGCGGTAGCCGCGACCCGGCCGAGCTAGGCCCGGTCGGGGCCGAAGACCGTGGCCCAGTCCCGGGCCATGCTGGCCACGGTCCAGCCCAGTCGGTGCGCCACGTCCACGATGGGCTCGGCGTCCGGGCCCGACTCGCCGCTGCCCGGATAGGCGAACTCGCGGTCGGGGTCGTCGTGGTCGACGAGGACGGACAGGGACGGGCCGTCCGCGGTCCCGGCCCAGTGCAGCATCTCCTGGTCGCCGGTGGTGTTGCCGGCGGCGAAGACCGGGCGGCGACCGAGCTGCGCCAGGATGTGTGACACCTTGGCGGGTCCGTCGTTGGGTGCGCCGAGGAGCCGGCTGGTCCTGGTCAGGGTGGGACCGTCCGCGCCGCTGGCGTAGTCGTACTCGATCAGCGTGCCCACCACGTTCTCGGGAGGTACGCCGTACAGGTCGGCGCTCACGGCGCGGACGAACTCGGTCCCGCCGCCGGTGACGAGCGCGACGGTGAACCCGTGGTGCCGCAGCGCGTCGAGGAGCTCCAGCATGGGCTGGTAGAGGCAGGTGCGCAGCGGTCGCTGCAGCGTCGGGTGGACCGCCCCGGCCATGAAGTCGCGGACCAGGGACCCGAACCGCTCCGCCGTCATCCCGTCGAACAGCCCGGTGAGCGCGAGGGCGATCCGGGTCAGGCCCAGCTCGCGCACGGCGTCGGCGTCGCCGGAGATCAGCGCCGCGAACTCCGGCTTCGAGCCGAGGGCCGGGTCGGCGGCCACCCGTCCTTGCAGGCTGTGCAGCAGGAAGTCGAGCTGGACGTAGTGGGGCTTCTCGCACCAGAGGGTGCCGTCGTTGTCGAAGCAGGCGAGCCGCCGCTCGGGTGGGATCTCGGGGGCGAGGTCGAGGAAGGCCAGGATCTCGTCCCGCGCCCGCCCCGGCCGCCACGAGGGCAGCAGGTCCGTGTCCATGGTCAGGTCCTCTCCGTCGGTCCCTCGTCCGGGTCCGGTCGCCGGACGCAGCGGAACCCCAGGTGGCTGGTGCCGGTGTCGACCATCTGCGGCCTGCGCGCCGCCGGCCGGTAGCGCAGGCAGTAGGTGTCCGCGCACAGGTGGGAGCCGCCCTTGATCGTCCGGCGGCCGATGCGGAACTGCGGCTGTGCGGCGTCGTAGCTGGCCTCCAGGTCGCCGCCCCGGGGGTCCTGCGGGATGCAGCAGGGGCTCCCCGCGTCGTCGGGGTGACGGGTCGTCCACCAGTCCTCGGTCCACTCCCACACGTTGCCGGCCATGTCGCTCAGCCCGTAGCCGTTCGGCGGGAAGCTCCCGACCGGCGACGTACGCGACCAGCCGCTCTCACGGGTGCTCCGCCACGGGAAGTCCGGCCCGTCCCAGGTGTTGGCCATGATCCGACCGCCCGGCCTCGCCTCGTCCCCCCAGGTGAACGCCGCGCCCTCGAGCCCGCCGCGCGCGGCGTACTCCCACTCGGCCTCGGTCGGCAGGTCCGCGCCCGCCCACGTCGCGTACGCCCGGGCGTCCTCGTGGGCGACGTGGACCACCGGGTGGTCCTGCCGCCGCTTGACCGAGCTGCCGGGTCCCTCGGGCGAGTGCCAGCAGGCTCCCGGGGTCCACGTCCACCACTGGCTGAGGTGGCGCAGGTCCACCGGCCCGTTCGTCGGCGTGAACACCAGCGAGCCCGGCTGGAGGTTCTCCTGTGGCGCGCCGGGGAAGTCCGCGGGGTCGGGCTGGCGCTCCGCGACGGTCACGTGGCCGGTGTGTCGCACGAACGCCGCGAACTGCTCGTTGGTCACCGGCGCCCGCTGGATGGAGAACGCGCTGACGCGCACCCGGTGGACGGGTGCCTCCTCGGGGTAGTGCTGCTCGGACCCCATGGTGAACAGCCCGCCGGGCAGGTCGACGGTTGCCGCCCGACCGCGGACGGGACTCGGGCTCCTGCTCACGTCACGAGCTCGGGAAGCCGGACTTGAGCTTCTCCAGCACCCGGTCGATGTTGAAGCTCGCGGGCTCCTGCCGGGCCGGGAACCCGGCGAGGGTCTGGAGCATCCTCGCGACGTACGCCTGGGCGGGAATGGCCAAGTAGGCGTGGTCGAGCAACCAGTCGAAGTAGGTGTTGGACGTGATGTCCGCCCGCTCGTAGGGATCGGTGCGCAGGTTGAAGATCTTGGGGACGCGCAGCTCGGTGTAGGGCTCCGCCCACACCTGCAAGGTGCCCGGTGCCCGTTGCTCGAGGAAGACGAACTTCCAGTTGTCGTACCTCAGGGCGGAGAGGTCCCCGTCGTCGGTGACGTAGAAGAAGTGCTGGCGTGGGCTGGTTTCTGACACACCTGTGACGTAGTCGAGCTGGTTGTGGCCGTCGAGGTGCACCTTGAACGAGGTCCCGTTCAGGTCCGTGCCCTCCTTGAGCCGGTCGGCGACATCGGTGTCACCCGCCGCAGCCAGCAGCGTGACGAACCAGTCGTTGTGGCTCACGATGCCGTTGAGGACGGTGCCGGCGGGGATGTGGCCGGGCCACCGCACCATGGCCGGCACGCGGTAGGCGCCCTCCCAGTTGGAGTTCTTCTCGTTGCGGAACGGGGTCATCCCGGCATCCGGCCAGGAGTTCATGTGCGGACCGTTGTCGGTGGAGTACATGACGATCGTGTCCTCCGCGAGGCCCTGCTCGTCGAGGAACGCGAGCACGTCACCGACCAGCTCGTCGTGGTCACACATGGTGTCGTGGTACTCCGACTGCCAACGACCGGCCTTGCCGCGGCTGCCGTCCTTGGCGTGGGTCCGGAAGTGCATGTGCGTGGTGTTCAACCAGACGAAGAACGGTGTGTCGGACGCGTTGGCCTCCGACATGAAGCGGAGCGCCTCGGGCACGACCTCGTCGTCGATCGTCTTCATCCGCTCCTTGGTGAGCGGGCCGGTGTCCTCGATGCGCTGGGTGCCGTCGCCGTTGGCCCAGGAGTGGATCACGCCGCGCGGGCCGAAGTTCTTGCGGAAGTCCGGGAACTCCTCAGCGTCCGGGTAGTCGAACTGCTCCGGCTCCTCCTCCGCGTTGAGGTGGTAGAGGTTGCCGAAGAACTCGTCGAACCCGTGCATGGTCGGCAGGAACTCGTCGCGGTCGCCGAAGTGGTTCTTGCCGAACTGGCCGGTGGCGTAGCCGACCGCCTTCAGTGCCGTGGCGATGGTCGGGTCCTCGGCCTGCAGACCGATGTCGGCGCCCGGCATGCCGACCTTGGTGAGTCCTGTGCGGTACGGGTTCTGCCCGGTGATGAACGCCGCGCGGCCCGCCGTACAGCTCTGCTCGCCGTAGTAGTCGGTGAAGCGGACCCCCTCGGCGGCGATCCGGTCGATGTTCGGGGTGCGGTAGCCCATCAGCCCGTCGCTGTAGCAGCTCAGGTTGCTGATGCCGATGTCGTCCCCCCAGATGATCAGGATGTTCGGCCTGCCCGCCATGGGTCCCCCTCCTGTGCCCGCACCCGTGCGGTGTGTGCGGTCCTCGCGAACGTACGGCGGAGCGCGGCCGGGTTGCCTCACCCGCGACGTATGAGTCGCTGCACGACGGTCAGGACCGGGGGAGTGGGCGGATCCGCCCGGAGGCCTCTGCGGGAGGCTCGACGCACCTTGCCCCGGCGCGGGCCGCGACGTCGCCCGGGAACGGCGCGGGGCTGCCCCCGACCACGTGCACGCCGAGCACCTCCTCGGTGGCGCGCAGCCGGCCGGCGACCCGGAGCTCGTGCCAGATCCACAGCAGCTTGCGGGTGACGCCGATGACCGAGGAGCGCACCTCGAGGTCGCTGCCGGCCGCGACCTCGGCGAGGTAGCGGACGTGCGCCTCGACCGTGTAGAGCGAGGCGTCGTGGGCCTCGCGGTGGGCCGGGCCGAGCCCGACAGCGTCCATGACGGCGTCGGTGGCGTGCCCGAACACCAGCACGTAGTAGGGCTCGGACAGGTGGCCGTTGTAGTCGATCCACGCGTCCTCGACCGGCTCCCGCCAGACGACGGGATCGGTGGTCACACCCGGCCCAACGCTCGCAGCACGGCGATCACGCCCCGGTCCCGTTCGGCCACCAGCTCGTCGATGCTGCGGCCGTCCGCCTCCCGGTCGCAGCCGTCGACGACCGCGTCGCGCAGCTCGGGGGTCAGCTCGGCCGCGACGAGCCGGGTCCACGGGGACAGCAGCGACGGTCCGAAGTGGTCGAGCATGTGCGCCATGCCGCCCTGGCCGCCGGCGAGGTGGAAGGTCAGCATCGGGCCCTGGACCGGCCACCGCAGCCCGGGGCCCTCGGTGATCGACTGGTCGATCTGCTCCACGGTGGCCTCACCGGCCGCGACCATGTGCAGCGCCTCCCGCCACAGCGCCTCCTGCAGCCGGTTGGCGATGAAGCCCGGCACCTCGCGGTCCATCGTGATCACGGACTTGCCGGCGTGGCGGAGGAAGGCCGCGGCCCAGTCGACCGCGGCGGGCGAGGTCGCGGCGCCGCCGACCACCTCCACCAGCGGGATCAGGTACGGCGGGTTGAACGGGTGCCCGACCACGGTGCGCTCGGGATGGTCGCACCCGGTCTGCATCTCGCTCATGCTGTAGCCCGACGTGGACGACGAGATGACGACGTGGTCCGGTGCGGCGGCGTCGATCCGGGCCAGCAGCGTGCGCTTGAGCTCGAGGTCCTCGGGCGCGCTCTCCTGGACGAAGTCGGCCTGCGCGCAGGCCCTCGCCAGGTCGTGCTCGACCGTGAGGTTGTCCAGGGACGCGCCCTCGGAGAGGCCGAGCTCGGTCAGCGCCGGCCACGCTGCGGCGACCAGGTGCCGCAGCCGGGCCTCGGCGTCCTCGGCGGGGTCCCAGGCCACCACCCGGTAGCCACGCGCCAGGAAGTACGCGACCCAGCCGCCGCCGATCACCCCGGCCCCGACGCAGGTGACGGTCCGGACGTCCTCCGGGGCCGGCCGGCTCATCTCGGCGTCAGCGCGAGGATCTCGCGCCCCTCGTCCGGCGTGGCCACGTGGGCACCCATGTTCTCGACGATCGCCCGCGCCCGCTCGACCAGCTGCGCGTTGGTCGCCTTCACGCCCTTGCTCAGGTAGAGGTTGTCCTCCAGCCCGACCCGTACGTGCCCGCCCAGCAGCACCGACTGCGCCACCCACGGCATCTGCATCGGGCCCAGCGCGAAGGACGCCCACACGGCCCCCTCCGGGAGCTGGTTGACCATCGCGGCCAGGGTCAGCGGGTCGGCCGGCGCGCCGTACGGGATGCCCATGCAGAGCTGGTACATCGCGGGCTCGTCGACCAGTCCCTCCTCGACCAGCGTCCGGGCGAACCACAGGTGGCCGGTGTCGAAGATCTCCATCTCGCAGCGGACGCCGAGCTCCTGGATCTTCTTCGCGCCCTCACGGAGCATGTCCGGGGTGCTGACGTAGACCAGGCTTCCCTCGCCGAAGTTGAGGCTCCCGCAGTCGAGCGTGCAGATGTCGGGGAGCAGCTCCTCGACGTGCGGGAGTCGCTCGACCCCGCCCACCAGGTCGGTGCCCTCGACGAACGTCGTGGGGTCGTGCGGGTCGAGCACCAGGTCGCCGCCCATGCCGGCGGTGGTGTTGATGACGACGTCGACGTCGGAGGCGCGGATCCGCTCGACGACCTCGCGGTAGAGCGCGACGTCCCGCGACCCCTTCCCCGTCTCGGGGTCGCGGACGTGGACGTGCACGATCGTGGCCCCGGCGCGCGCCGCGGCGATGCCGGACTCGGCGATCTGCTCGGGGGTCACGGGGACGTGCTCGGAGCGGCCGACGGTGTCGCCGGCGCCCGTCAGCGCGCAGGTGATCATGACGTTGCGGTTCACGTGGGTCTCCTTCGTGTCGGCGTGTGGTCAGCGGCCCTTCCAGACCGGCGTGCGCTTCTCGGCGAAGGCCCGGAACCCCTCGCGGCCGTCCTCGGACGTGTAGAGCGTCGCCACGGTCGGGAGGGTGCTGGTCGTGACCAGGTCCATCGCCTCCTGGAACCGCAGCGACTCCGCCACCCGCGCCGTCTCCTTGATCGCGGCGAAGACCAGGGGCGGCCCGGAGGCGAGCAGCCGCGCGGTCTCCCAGGCACGGGCGCGCACCGCCTCCTCGTCGGGCAGCACCTCGTTGACGACGCCCCAGCGGGCGGCCTCCGCGGCGGCCATCCAGCGTCCGGTCAGCAGCAGCTCCATGGCGACGTGGTACGGCATCCGCTTCGGCAGCTTGATCGTCGCCGCGTCGGCGAGGGTCCCGGCGTTGATCTCCGGCAGGCCGAACTGGGTGGCCTCCGAGGCGTAGATCAGGTCGCACGACAGCGCCAGCTCGAAGCCGCCGCCCATGGCCAGGCCGTGGACGGCGGCGATGACCGGCTTGTTGAGGTCGGGCAGCTCCTGGAGCCCGGCGAACCCGCCCACGCCGTAGTCGCCGTCGACCGCGTCACCGCCGGCCGCGGCCTTGAGGTCCCAGCCCGCGCAGAAGAACTTGTCGCCCTCGGTGCGCACGATCGCCACCCGGAGGTCGGGATCGTCGCGGAAGCCGGCGAAGACCCGGCCCATCTCCCGGCTGGTCGCCAGGTCGATCGCGTTGGCCTTCGGCCGGTCGAGGGTGACCTCGAGGACGCCGTCCTCGGAGTGCGTACGCACGGCCGTACGGCTGTCCTCGCTCATGTCAGGCTCCCCTCGGCCGCAGCAGCGACCGGCTGATGATGTGTCGCTGGATCTCGGACGTGCCGTCCCAGATCCGCTCGATGCGGGCGTCGCGCCAGATCCGCTCCAGCGGGAGCTCGTCCATCAGCCCCATCCCGCCGTGGATCTGGATGGCCTCGTCGGCGACCATCGCGAGCATCTCGGTCGCCTTGAGCTTGGCCATGGCGATGTCGGCGTCGGTGGCCGTGCCCTGGTCGTGCTTCCACGCGGCGTGCAGGGTCATCAGCTCGGCGGCCCGCAGCTCGCTGGCCATGTCGGCCAGCTTGAAGCCGACGCCCTGGAACCGGCCGATCGGCTGGCCGAACTGCTCGCGGCTCGCCGCGTGGCCGATCGAGAGCTCGAGCGCCCGCTCGGCGCGCCCGAGGCAGGCGGCGGCGACCTGGAGCCGGGTGGAGCCGAGCCAGGTGCCGGTCAGCTCGAAACCGCTGCCCTCCTCGCCGAGCAGCGCCCCGTCGTCCACGTGCACGTCGTCGAAGTCGAGGATCGAGTTGGTGTAGCCGCGGTGCGAGACGTTGCGGTAGCCGTCGTGGACGGTCAGCCCGGGGGCGTCGAGGTCGACCAGGAAGATCGACAGCGCCGGCCGCCCGGTGGCGTCGGAGCCGGTCACCGCCACGAGGATCACGAAGTCGGCCTCGTCGACGTGGCTGATGAAGTGCTTGGTGCCGCGGATCCGCCAGCCGTCCCCGTCACGGGTGGCGCGGGTGCGCATGCCCCGTACGTCGGACCCGGCGCCCGGCTCGGTCATCGCCAGGCAGTCGACCTTCTCGCCGCGGACGCAGGGGTAGAGGTAGCGCTCGCGCTGCGCCTCGGTGCCGGCCAGCAGGATGTTGGAGGGCCGCGGGACCCCGGTGTACTGCAGCGCGTAGCCGGTCCTGCCGAGCTCCTTCTCGTAGAGGACCCAGGTCACCGTGTCGAGGCCGGCACCGCCGACCTCCTCGGGCATGTTGGCGGCGACCAGGCCGGCGGCCAGCGCCTTCGCGCGGATCTGCGCGGCGAGCTCGGGCCGCAGCGCGCCGGTGCGCTCGACCTCCTCCTCGTGGGGGTAGAGCTCGCGCTCGACGAAGGCCCGGGTCACCTCCACGATGCTGCGCTGCTCGTCGGTCAGGCCGAAGTCCATGTGCCTACCTCCCTGCGAGCGCCGCGGCCGCGGCGCCGCGACCGGTCCGGACGGCGCCCTCCATGTATCCGGCGACCCACTGGTCGGAGCCGCACACGTAGAACGGCGGCTCGTGGGTGCCGTGCAGCGGCCCGACGGCCTGGACGTCGCCCGGTCGCCAGTTCGTGACGTAGCCCTGGGTCCAGGGGTCTGTGCCCCACAACCGGGTCCAGGTCTGCAGCGGCGATGTCGCCTCCGGCCCGTACAGCTCGGCCACCTGGGCGAGCGCCTCGCGGGTCCGGGTGGCGGGGTCGGCGGCCGCGAAGGCTGCGTACCGCTCGGGAGGCACGAGCGCGGACAGCACGCCGCGCTGCTGCGGCCAGGTGGAGCCGAGCACGCCCTCGCTCTCGGCCAGCGCGTTCTGCCCCCGGTCGCGCCAGAACGGTTGGTCGTACGCCGCCACGAACTTCGCGGCCCACGCGTGCCGCTGCCGTCGCAGCGAGGTGAGCCGGGCCTCGCTGACTCCCTCGATCTCGATGTCGCGCGCCGGGCCGGACGGCACGGCGATCACGACCGCGTCGGCGCGCAGCTCCTCGCCGTCCGAGGTCGTGACCACGCTCCCGTGCGCCCCGACCCGGATGCCGTGCACCGGCGTCGACAGCCGTACGTCGCGCAGCGCCGCCGCCATCGTCAGTGCCACCGTGGCGGACCCCTCGGCGACCCGGAGGTTCTCCCACTGCTCGACGTCGTAGCTGCCGCCACCATGGTCAGGGTCGCCGCCAACGACCATTTTCCGGGCGTACGCGAACAGGCTGGTCCGCTCGATCGATCCGTCGGAGAGGCTCAGGTGGACCAGCTCCCAGAGCCGCAGCACGCCGGGGGAGGCCCCGACCGCGCGGAGCCAGTCGCCGACGCTGAGCCGGTCCAGCCGGCTGAGGTCCGGGCAGGCCCACGGGTCGTCCGGGTCGATCGAGGCCAGCACCTTCGCGAGGGCGGCCTCCACGTCGTCGTACGACGCCCGGTCGGCCGCCGTGCACCAGGACGGCCAGCTGCCGATGTCGACCGAGGTCGGCACCTGGCGGGTGATCTCGCCGGGCTCCGCGACGTACGACGCGGTCAGGGTCAGCCCCAGCTCGGCCACCAGCCCGAGGTAGCTGGTGTGGGCGTCGCCCACGACCTCGCCCCCCAGCTGGACCCGGCGGCCGTCCTCGAGCTCGACCTGCTCCACGCGGCCGCCGACCCGGGGGCGGGCCTCGAGCACGGTCACCTGCGTCCCGGCCGCCTCGAGGTCGCGCGCGGCGGACAGGCCGGCCAGGCCCGCCCCCACGACCACGACGTCGGCCCGGCTCATGGCAGCACCGCCGGCGACCCGCGCCCGACCCCGCCGGAGCGCTGCCCCGTCGAGCAGGGGAGCGGGTCGCGACCGGGCCGGGTGGTCATGCGCCGGCCGCGCCTTCGAACCGGGCCGGTGAGGGGAGCGGCCCGTCGTGACCGACCAGGATGCCGACGGTGGTGGCGATGGTGGCGCGCGCCTCCGCGATGCCGAGGTTGGGGTCCCCCGCGAGGACCCGTCCGCCCAGCCCGTCGGTGAGCGCGACCGCCGTCTCGGCGACCGACCGGGGGTCGAGGTCGGTGTCGAAGACCCCCGCGGCGATGCCCTCGCGGACGATGTCGGCGGTCGTGGCGTAGAGGTCCTCGTAGAGGTCGGCCCCGACCTTCGCGAGGTGGGGGTCCCGGATGCACAGCAGCGCCAGCTCCTGCCAGAGCAGCCACTCGTCCGCGCGCTGCTCGTCGCTGGGCAGGCACCGGTCGAGGAAGGACGAGAGCCGTTCGGCGGGGCCTTCGCCGGCCCCGGACAGTGCGCGCTGGTTGAGCTCGGCCGATGCCTCGTGGGAGTACCTCAGCACCTCGCCGAAGAGCAGCTCCTTGGTGTCGAAGTGGTAGTGCAGCAGGCCGGCGGACACCCCGGCCGTACGGGCGATCGAGGCCATCCGCACCTGGGCCAGGCCGTCGCGGACGATGCAGTCGGCGGCAGCGGCCAGGATCCTGGTGCGCGCCTCCGCGGCCGCCTGTTCGCGCTGGCTGGGGCGGGACGGCGCGGCGGGGGCTCGCCCTGCCTCCCCGGTCGAGGCGCGCGGTCGGTTGGCAGGCATGGCCCCCACTTCTCTGACTGTTCAGTCAGTCAGCGATGCTAGGATTTCGCGGGTGAGGCGTCAAGGGTCGCCGTCCGCGGCGGCTGCCACCTCCGCGGGTGCCACGTCGAGCCCCCTCCCCGGTGTGCGGCCGACCCCTCGGCCCGACCGGCTCTCGGCCCTGTTCTCGCCCCGCACCGTCGCGGTGGTCGGCGCCAGCAACGACACCGCCAAGTGGGGCCACCTCATCGCCCGTCGGGCGCTGGCGTCCCCGGGTGACCGTACGGTGCTGCTGGTCAGCCGGCGCGGCGACGAGGTCCTCGGCGTCCCGACCCACCCCTCGGCAGCGGCCGCCGCGGCCGCGCACGGACTGCCGGTCGACCTGGCCGTGCTGTGCGTGCCGGCGACGGGCTTCGTGGCCGCGGTGGCCGACGCGGTCGCCGCCGGGGCCCGGGCGATCGTGGCGATCACCGCGGGGCTCTCGGAGACCGGAGCCGAGGGTGCGGGGCTGGAGGCCGAAGGCGCTCGCGGTCGCCCGCGACGCCGGCGCGGTGCTGGTCGGCCCCAACTGCCTCGGCATCGCCGACACCGCCGCCGGCCTGCAGCTGGCCCCGGGGCTGCTCCCGGCCGGCGACGTGGCCGTGCTCAGCCAGAGCGGCAACCTGGCCCTCGACCTCGCGGGCCTGATGGCCGACCGCGGCCTGGGCGTGTCCCGGTTCGTCTCGGTCGGCAACCAGGCCGACCTCGGGGTCGTCGACCTGATGGCCGCGTGCGTCGGCCACGAGGGCACGCGGGCCGTCGCCGTCTACACCGAGGACGTCGTCGACGGCCGGGCCTTCGTCGACGCTGCCCGGGCGCTGCGCGACGCAGGCAAGCCGGTGGTCCTGCTCGCACCCGGGCGCAGCGAGGCGGCGGTGCGCAGCGCCGCGTCCCACACCGGCTCGCTGACCAGCTCCGCCATGGTGGTCGACGCCGCCTGTGCGGCGGCCGGAGTCCACCGGGTGCACCACCTGACGCAGCTCGCCGACCTGCTGGTCGCGCTGCGCGCTCCGCGGCGGATGTCCGGCCCGCGGGTGGCGATCCTGACCGACGGGGGCGGGCACGGCGCGGTCGCGGCCGAGGCGCTCGCGGACACGGACCTGCAGGCGCCGCTGCTCTCCGGGGAGGTCACCACCGAGCTCGAGCTGGCGCTCTGGGCGCAGGCGACCGTCACCAACCCGGTCGACCTCGCGGGCGCGGGCGAGCAGGACCTCGCGAGCTACGCCCGCGGGGTCCAGGTCCTGCTGGCCTCCGACCAGGTCGACGGCGTGCTGCTGACGGGCTACTTCGGCGGCTACGCGGACTGGCAGTCCGACCTCGCCGGGCCGGAGCTGGCCGCGGCGCACCAGATGGCGGCCGTGGTCGCGGCGCAGCGCAAGCCGCTCGTCGTGCAGTCGATCAGCCCGGACAGCCCCGCCAGCCAGGTGCTGCGGGCCGCCGGCATCCCGGTGCACCGCGACGTCGACCGCGGCTGCACGGTGCTGGCCGGCCTCGTCGAGACCACCGGCGTCGGCCTCGCCGGGGAGCTCCCGGTCCCGGCGGCTCCCGTCACCGACACGTCGTACGACGCGGCGCGGGCGCTGTTCGCGGACGCGGGGGTCGACTTCCCCGTCGCCGTGTCGGTCACCGACGCCACCGGGCTGGAGGCGGCCCTCGACACCCCGGGACTGGGGTTCCCCGTCGTGCTCAAGGCCACCGGCCGGCTCCACAAGTCCGAGGGCGGCGGCGTGGTCGTCGGACTGGCGGACCGGGACGAGGTACGGGCGGCGTACGCCGACCTGGTCACCCGGCTGGCCCCGCCGGCCGTCTCCGTGGAGGAGATGGCCGACCTCCTCGACGGGGTGGAGCTGATCGTGGGCTGCGTGCGCGACCCGAAGTTCGGCCCGGTGGTCATGGTCGGCCTCGGCGGCATCCTCACCGAGGTGCTCGCGGACACCGCGTGCGCCCTGGCGCCGGTCACGGTGGACGCTGCCCGCGAGCTCCTGCTGTCCCTGCAGGGCGCCCCGGCGCTCCTCGGCGCGCGGGGACGCCGGCCGGTCGACCTGGACGCCGCGGCCGACGTGGTCGCCCGGGTCTCGCGCGTGGCGGCCGCTCACCCCGAGCTGGTCGAGCTGGAGCTCAACCCGGTGCTCGCCGGTCCCGACGGCGTCCTCGCGCTGGACGCGCGCGTGGTCCTCGGCTGAGGAGCGGGTCGGCGGTCACACCGTCTGGACGTCGCGCAGGTAGCGCTGGTCGAACTCGTAGACCCAGCCGTCCTTGGCCGGGAAGACGCCGTTCTCGAACGCCCGTGAGGTCACCCCGCGCTGGACGCGCTCGCAGGCGTCGTTGTCCTGCTGGGTCACCCGCTCGTTGAACTGCACCACCGGCGAGGGGTCGAAGTCGGGGTCCGCGACTGCCTCGGCGTTGAAGAGGTACTCCGTCACCAGCCGGCAGCTCTGCGGGCCGGTCGGGAAGACCGCGGTCGCCAGGCAGCTGGACCCGTCGACGTCGAGGAACATCGTCGGGTAGACGAGGGCGCCGTAGTAGGACCCGCCGTCCTCCTGTCCCAGGACCCCCGGCAGCAGCGGCAGCCGCAGCCGCGGGTCGTCGGCGACCGCCGTACGCCCGTCGGCCAGCGAGACGCCGCCGTCCTCGCGACCGATCTCGAAGATCGAGCCCTTCTTGTACGCCGGCACCACGGCCACGAGCTCGGGGTGGATCGTCGGGCAGTGCAGGCACTCGTTGTAGTTCTCGATGACGATCTTCCAGTTCGCCTGCACGTCGTAGGTCGACATGTGGGCGGTGCGCAGCTCGGCCAGGCCGAACCGGGCCAGGCTCAGCGGGTCGTCCATCTGGTCGGCGAGGTGCTCGACCAGCGGCCGGGGCTCCTCGCGGGAGAGGTTGACGAAGACGAAGCCCTCCCAGACGTCGACGTGGACCGGCCACAACGAGGTCGACGGCCGGTCGATCTCGTCCTGGTCGACCATCGGCGTGATCGCGAGCGTCCCGTCCAGGGCGTACCCCCAGGCGTGGTACGGGCAGCGCAGGTGCGTACGGACCTCGCCCTGCTCGTCGTCGCAGATCCGGGAGCCGCGGTGCCGGCAGACGTTGTAGAACGCACGGACCTGCTGGTCCTTGCCGCGCACGACCAGGATGCTCTCGTCGGCGATCTCCACGCGCATCCACGCACCCGGCCGGGCGATCCGCTCGGCACGCCCCACGTAGACCCAGTTGCGGTAGAAGACCCGCTCGGTGTCGACGGCGTAGGTCTCCGCGGAGTGGTAGGCCGCACCCGGCAGGGTCTTCCGGATCTCGTGGGCCATTCACTAACCGTACAGTCAGTGAGTTGCTCCTGTCACGGACTAACTGACTGTTCAGTCATCACTGACAAACCGGAAACCCGCTGTCTACACTCCGACGCATGCCGCGCGGCGAAGCTGGACCACCCCGTACCGGAGGTGGGGCGATCTCGATCGTCGGGCTCCGCAAGGAGTTCGACGGCGTCACCGCGGTCGACGGCGTCGACCTCGAGATCGAGTCCGGTGAGTTCTTCACGCTGCTCGGCCCGTCGGGCTGCGGCAAGACCACGACGCTGCGCATGGTGGGCGGGTTCGAGCAGCCGACCGCCGGGCAGATCCTCCTCGACGGGGTCGACGTCGCGCAGAGTCCTCCCCACAAGCGCCCGGTCAACACCGTCTTCCAGAGCTACGCGCTCTTCCCGCACCTCGACGTCCACAAGAACGTCGCGTACGGCCTCCGGTGGCGCAAGGACCTCGACAAGCGGGCCCGCGAGGCGCGCGTCGGGAAGGCGCTGGAGCTGGTCCGGCTCACCGAGTACGCCCGCCGCCGCCCGCACCAGATGTCGGGAGGACAGCAGCAGCGCGTCGCCCTGGCGCGGGCGCTGGTCCTCGAGCCGTCGGTGCTGCTCCTGGACGAGCCGCTGGGTGCGCTCGACGCCAAGCTCCGCCACTCGTTGCGGGCGGAGCTGGCCTCGCTGCAGCGCGAGGTCGGCATCACCTTCGTCTTCGTCACCCACGACCAGGAGGAGGCGCTCGAGATGTCGACCCGGCTCGCCGTCATGAACGGTGGCCGGGTCGTCCAGCTCGGGACCCCGCAGGAGGTCTACCAGGAGCCGCTGACCGAGTTCGTCGCGGACTTCCTGGGCGTCGCCAACCTGTTGGAGGTCGAGTGCCTCCCGGGCACCGCGGCGACCCGCACGGTGCGGTACGGCGAGTTCACGCTCGAGGCGCAGCCGCCGGCCGGCGACGACCCGGCGGCCCGGCGGGCGGTGATCCGTCCGGAGTGCGTGGAGGTGCAGGAGCCCGGCCTCGACGGGGTGAACCGGATCCCGGGCATGGTCGACCGCGCCGTCTTCCTGGGGTCGACGACCCAGCTGATGGTCCGGCTCCCGCACGGCGCGGTGCTGCAGTCGCTGGTCACGAACACCCCGCGCACCGGCAGCCCGGCCACCGGGCAGCCGGTCACCGTCCACCTGCCGCCGGAGTCGCTGCGGCTGCTGGCGTCGGCCGACCCGGCGCCGGCCGCGCTCGTCGGCGACTGACGCTCAGCCGTAGTCGGCGAGGTCCTCGAGCGCCGAGCGCGCGCCTCGCCGGCGCGCGCGCAGGCCGACGTACGCGAGGATCAGTGCCAGGAACGAGGCCACGAGCAGCAGCGTGGCCAGGGCGTTGAGGGCCGGCGTCGGGGCCGACCGGACGGCGTTGTACAGCTTGATCGGGACGGTGACGTTGGACGCGTCGCCGAACAGGAACTGGCTGACCACGAAGTCGTCGAGCGACGTGGCGAACACCAGCATCGCGGAGGCGAAGATCGACGGCATCAGCAGCGGGATCAGGATCGTGCGGATCGCCCGGAGCGGGCTCGCGCCGAGGTCCTGGGCCGCCTCCTCGTAGTCCCCGCCGATGGCCAGCAGCCTCGACCGCACGACCACGAGCACGTACGAGATCGAGAACGTCACGTGGCCCAGCAGCATGGCCGGCCGCCCCAGCGGCACGAACTGGTAGAGGTTGACCATCACCAGGTAGAGCGCCGAGCCGACCACCAGCTCCGGCGTCACCAGCGGGACCAGGGCGATGCCGTTGGCCACCTTGCTGCTCCGTGACCGCCACCGGGTGAGCCCCATCGCGAGCATCACGCCCAGGGGCGTGGCCACCAGGACCGTCGCGGTGCCGAGGACCAGGCTGTTCTGCAGCGCCAGCAGCAGGCTGGGGTCCTCGCCGACCGACCCCTCGGCGCAGCAGTACCACTGTGTGGAGAAGCCCTGCCAGGTGCTCCGCGACCGGCCGTCGTTGAAGGAGAACTGCACCGCGATCAGGACGGGCAGGAGCGACCACAGCGACGTACAGCCAGGTGAACGTGGCGAGCACGTAGGGGCGGCGCCAGGGGTTGCGCCACGGGGGCACCCACCTGCTGGCGGGAGGGCGGCCGACGTCGGAGCCGGGGGCCGGTGCGCGACTCATCTGGCGTCCCTGCTCGCGCGCTGGGTGAGGACGAGGTAGTAGGCCATGAAGAACAACAGGACCAGCGAGAGCAGCAGCACCAGGACGGCGCCGTAGTTCTTCAGCGGGCCCTGCAGGAGGAACAGCTCGATCTGGTTCCCGATCATCGTGGTGTTCGGCGAGCCCGACACGATCGAGTTGGTGTAGTAGTCGCCGGCCATGGGAAGTGCCGTGATGACGAGTGCCGTGATCAACCCCAGCTTGGACAGCGGCAGGGTCACGTGGAGGAAGGTACGGACCGAGCCCACGCCGAGGTCACGCGACGCCTCGAGCAGCCGCTGGTCGATCCGGTCCAGCGACGCGAACAGCGGGATGATGAAGTACGGCAGGTAGCCGTACGCGAGGGCGATCACCACGGTGAACGGGTTGCCGGCGAGCCAGGAGACCGGCGCGACGCCGAAGATCCCGAGCGCCTGGTTCACGTAGCCGTCGTCCTGCAGCAGGTTGACCCAGGCGAGCATGCGGGTGATGTAGTTGATCCACCACGGGGCGAGGATCAGGGCCAGGATCAGGCCGCGCCTCTTCCCGGCCAGGCGGGCCGTGTAGTACGCGACCGGATACCCGACTGCGACGCTGATCAGCAGTGCGAGGCCGGTGTAGATCGCGGTGCGGACCCACACCGCCCGGTACGCGCCGGAGACCGACTCCGAGACCACCTGGTTGAACGTGGCGTACTGCCAGTCGAGCGGGTTCCAGGTCGGGATCGGCTCCCCGAAGATGTTGATGTTCCCGCTGAAGGCGACGGCCATGACGGCGTAGAACGGCACCAGGAACAGCGCGACGAGCCAGAACGTCCCCGGGAGCGCGAGAGCGGGCCACAACCGCCGGGTCACCCGGTCGTGTCCACGGGTGGGTTCAGCCACCGGCCTTGAACCCGGACCAGGCCTGGCGCCAGAGCGCCTCGGTGCTCGGGCTCACCTCGAAGAACGTGAGCCCGGTGTCGAAGTCCCCGGGCAGCACCACGGCGTTCTCGAGGTTCTCCGGGATGTAGCCCTGGTCGATCAGGTACCGGGCGGACAGCTTGGTCAGCGGCGGCTGGTAGCCGTTCCAGCCGAAGTTGCGCAGGCCGATCTCGTTGTCGAGGAGGTCGTTGATCATGAGGTGCGCGAGCACGGGCTTGGTCGCACTCTTGGGGATGGCGATGTTGTCGCTCCCGATGACACGCTCCGAGGGGTCCTCGGGGCGCCAGTAGGCCAGGACGTCGGTGGTCTCGCCCTTGGGCAGGTAGTACTGACCGGCGATCGGGTCGCCCGACCAGGCCTGGTGGATCGTGGCCGTGCCCTCGGGGACCTCGGAGAAGGCGTTGACGTTCGCCTTGATCTTGACCAGGTCGATCAGCTCGGTGAGCGAGTCGGTGGCCTGGCGGATCAGCTCGGGGTCGCTGGTGTTGATGTCCGTGCTGATCTTGTTGCGCAGGAGGGACATGCCGATCGCCTCCTGCATGTCGTCGAGCAGGTAGACCTTGCCCGAGTACTGCTCGTCCCACATCAGGTCGTAGCCGTTGTCCGGGACGCTCGACACCCGGTCCGCTCGGTAGAACACGCCCGTGCCGTAGATGGTGTACGGCACGGTGTAGCGCGCCCCCCGGTCGTACCAGGGGTCCTGGTACTCCGGCCAGACGTTGGTCAGGTTGGGGACGTACGAGTGGTTGAGCGGCTGGATCAGCTCGGCGTACACCATCTTGCTCATCACGCTGGGGCCGGGGAAGACGAGGTCGAACGACTCACCCGGAGCCCGGATCTTCGCCAGCATCTCGTCGTAGTTGCTGTAGGGCGTCACCTGCACCTCGACGCCGTGCTGCTCGCCGAAGGTCTTCATGACGCCCGGTGCCATGTACGCGTCGTAGTTCAGGATCTTGAAGGCGCCACCCGTCTCGGGATCGAGCCCGTCGTCGATGGGCGGATTGCTGTCCTTGATCGGCAGGGTCACCGGGTTGTCGGGCCGGGCCAACGCATAGGGGGCGGTGCCGCCGGCGCCCTGCTGCGAACTGCCGCCGCAGGCCGCGAGCAGGGGTGCCGCGCCCAACCCGACACCCAGCCAGAGGCCGCCCCGCAGGACCTCCCGGCGGGCGAGCCGTGGTCGTGGTCGCCTGTGGCGCAGGGCCGGATCTGTCGGGTCGAAGTTCATGAAGTCCCTTCAGCTCGATCCATCAATCATGGCGCCGACCGCGAGGGTCTCTTAACTGACTGTTCAGCCAGTCGCCGTCATTCTGACCCGCGTCGTGGCAGGTGTCGAGACTTGCGCGGCAAGTCGGCCGCATGGGGGCGAGGGGTGGAGCCGCGCACCGTGCTCCGGTGCGGGGCTGGGCGCGTCCGCGGACGCGGCGTCGCGATCGCCGGCCCGTGGGCACGAGCCAGCGGTCACGGACCGAAGGTTCGCGGAAGGGTGGTTCGACTGTGCGGCCATGTCCTTCGCGGGCGTCCCACTGGCCAGGCATGCCCCGCCATCAGTCAGTAGAGCTCGACAAGGGGCAGGTAGCCCGCGACCCACGGGGTCCAAGCCAGCCACAGGGCGAGCGTGGCGCTCCTCCACGGGCGCCGGTACCGGCCACGCGCTGCCCGGCGTACCCGAACTGCCATCACGGTCGCAACAAGGATCGCGGCGATGCCGAGGACCGAAGCCAGCTCGAGAACACCGGCTGCGGCGCCGTCGACGCTGCCATCGGAGTCGATCACGACTCCCGTGAGCAGCATCGTCGCCAAGCACAGGCATGACACGACGCCGGCGCTGACGGCTACCGCCGCGCGAGTGGCCAGCTTCTCCGAGGTCCATTCCACGTTCCATTGGTCTACTCCACGCGTTCCGGCCCCGGGGGTGGCTTCTGGGCCTACGACGTCCGCGCCGGTCGAGGGCTGGTCGTCCCGGCGCCGTGGGGGCGCCGCGTGCGTCCCCCGTGCCTCGGCGGGCGACGCCGGTGTCGCGGGAGGCGCGGGCACGCGCCGGTCGCGGTACTGCAGATAGCCCACCCAAGCGCCGAAGGCGGCCGCAAGAGCGCTGACGGCGGCGGCCAGCACGGTCACCACGCTGGAAGCGTCCACCCTCCCAGTGTGTCGGCGTCGTCGCTACATGTCGACGAGCGGCCGATGCGCCTGCCCACCCATGGGGGTGGACACGGCCTTGCAGTTAGTTCACCGCGACCCCGCCAGAAGGGTCCGGTACTTCTGCTCCTGCACGCTCAACTCGTTGACATGAACCAGCGTCACAGAGGAACCGAAGCCACCGTCAAGCAACAACCGGAGCCACGGAGAGCAAGACCCCGAGCCACTCGGTCAAGGAAAACCCGGGCTCTTACAAAACGTCGGTGGGCCCTGTGGGACTCGAACCCACAACCAACGGATTAAAAGTCCGGAGCTCTGCCAATTGAGCTAAGGGCCCGGGAGGTCAGGGCTTTTGTCGGGAGAAACCTCGGGACAACCTTGGTGTAGTTCCCGCCTGACCCGGTGCCAGTATGCCGCCGACGGGTGGACTGCGGACCCGTGGGCTCAGACTTGCTGCTGGACCTTACGGCTCAACACGACGCCAGGCGAACATCGACACCACTTCCGGGGTGACACCGCGGTTCGCCAGGGCTTGTAGACGCCAGTCGCGGACACGTAGCACCCGCGGTCACCCACAACGCAATGCTGCCGGCCAGTAGGTCGTCGCGAACGCGGAACTCCGAGAAGCGCCAGAACCCGCACCGCTCTGCATGCGCACTCACATTGCGGCTGGGAGTACGCGCCGGTGAGCCTGTGCACGTGATAGGTGGCGCAGGGTGGTGGCAATGCCGGCGACCGGGAGCCAGCCCGTCGCGGAGGTGGTGGTGGTCGAACAACTTCCGCCAGTCGCCGGAAGCCGGCCGAGAGGTCCGTGCGCTCTCGAAGCCTAGTTGTGCCGGATGGGCACAACACCGAGCCTCAACGCCTGGCGGAGGCGCTTCCCGTGGGCACCAGCAGGAGCGGACACCGTTACCTAGCGAACGCCTCTGACCGGAGCGATCGAGGCAGCGCCGGCCAGGGCGCAGGCTCCGGCAACGGTGTACAGGACGGCGTAGCTACCGTCCCCCAGAGCCAGAAGTCCGGGCGCCACGGCGGGCGCGAGAGCAAACGGCAGGGCGCCGGCGATGTTGAGGACGCCAAGGTCCTTGGCCGCCGTCAAGGGGTCAGAGAGGACGTCGACGACGAGGGCGAGGTCGACGGCCATGTACATGCCGAACCCGACTCCGCCGATGGCCATCCCGACCAGGTATCCGTCGAAGGAGTCGGTGCCGGCGATGACGAAGAGCGCGCTGGCGTAGATGGCGGCCGCGACCATGACGAACAGCTTGCGACGTCCCAGCCGGTCGGACAGGCGTCCGGCGACGGGCGCGACGAGGACCAGGGCGACCGATTGGACCACCGTGCCGAGGTACACCTGCCGCGGCACTGCGTCTTCGCTGCTGCCGACCTGCGCGAGCAGGAAGAACGCCTGGAAGGTGACGAGGAACGCGTAGGCCATGACGAGCAGGAAGCGGGACAGGAACGCCCACGCGAAGTCCGGGTTGCGTCGTGGACTCACGTAGAAGGTGCCCGCCAGTTCGCGCAGCGACCAGGGCGGTTTGTCTTCGGCGGCGAGCCGCCGGTCGGGGAGGCGCCACACGAACAGCAGCACGGCTGCTCCGCCGACGGCGCAGGGCACCGCGAACATGAGTGCGGTCGAGTAGTCGAACTTCTGGACCAGGTAGGTGCCGGCGACCGATGCGGCGGGGACGGCGAGGCCCAGGAGGCCGGAGACGGCGCCGCGCTGCTGGGTGGGGACCTGATCGGCCAGGACGGCGGCCTGCGCGGCAAGGGTGGCGTTGAAGAAGACCTGGCAGATGCACCAACCGACCAGGACGACGGTGATGTTCGGTGCCGTCGCGACCACCATCGTTCCCAACGCTCCGGCCGCGACTCCGGTGAGCATCCACGGGCGTCGCATCCCCCACCTGGCGGTGGTTCGGTCGCTGAGGCGTCCGAACAGGGGGTTGGCCACGATGGCGAGCAGCGACCCGACGCCGGTGACCATGGCCAGGTTCCCGGGTGCCGCGTCGATGCCGACGAGTTCGTTCACCTTCAACGCCAACGACACCAGGAGCGGGGCGAGGAAGAGCAGCGACCCCCCGGTGTAGGAGGCCGCATACAGCGCGATGAACCCCCACCCCACAGGTGGTGGGGCATGTGGGGCGTCGAGGGCGGTGTGGCGTTCGCTGGGTGACTGGGATCCGGACAGGGTGGCACTCCGTGAGGTTTGCCCGAGCACTGAGGTGTTGTCGGCTCTGGGCGGGGACTGGTCCCCACTGCCGGTGTCCTCCCCCGCGGGGGTGACCCTCGACCCGACCACCGTCTCGCGGCCGACCCGACCCCGACAGTGGTGGACGGTGTAGTCGCCGTCGCCGGCCGGTCGTCGGGTCCAGCATGAACCAGCGACGCCGCTCTGCGACAGGGGCTGAGCGGACAGGTCTTGACCAGAAACGGGCACGCTGTGCGGCTGCTGCTCCCCTACCCTTTCGAAGAAGGGTCGCCGCGGGGAGGGAGCGCCGATGGTTGACGCCCTGGTGCGGACCAAGCTGGCGCTGCCGCGCCCGCGGCCGGGACTGGTGGACCGGGCGCGGTTGACCGATGTTCTGGTGCGCGCCCGCGACGCTGCCCTGGTCCTGGTGTCGGCACCGGCGGGCTTCGGGAAGACGACCCTGCTCGCCTCCGCCCTGACACACGCACCGCAGGTGGCCTGGGTGTCGCTCGATGCCCGCGACAGCGACGCCGCCCGCTTCTGGGCCTACGTCCTCCACGCCCTCGAGGGAGCCAGCCCCGGGTGCGCGACCACCGCCTTGGCACTTCTGGATGCGGGACATGGGTCGTTCGAGGACGTCGTGGCAGCCCTGGTGAACGAGCTGAGCGTGCGCCCTGAGGACCTGACCCTGGTCCTGGACGACTACCACCTCGCCGACAGCCCCGAGGTCAGCGGCAGCGTGACCCTGCTGCTGGAGCACCGGCCACCGCAGCTGCACCTGGTCCTCGGCACCCGGGCCGACCCGGCCCTGCCGTTGTCGCGTCTTCGAGCTCGCGGCGATCTGATCGAGGTTCGTGCCGCCGACCTGCGCTTCACCACCGAGGAGGCGGACAGCTACCTCAACCTGGTCCACGACCTGGGTCTGACCATGGCGGACGTGGTCGCGTTGGAGTCGCGGACCGAAGGGTGGGCAGCTGCACTGCAACTGGCGGCCTTGTCGCTGCGGGACCGTGACGACCCGCCGGCGTTCATCGCATCGTTCGCAGGCGACGACCGGTACGTCGTGGACTACCTGGCCGACGAGGTGCTCGACCAGCAACCACCTCACCTACGACGGTTCCTGCTGGACACCTCCGTCCTGGAACGCCTGTGCGGCCCGCTGTGCGACGCGGTGACCGGCCCGGTCGACGGCATGCCGGGCACTGCGGTGCTGGAGCTGCTGGAGCGCCGCAACCTGCTGCTGGTCCCCTTGGACGACCACCGCCGCTGGTACCGCTACCACCACCTGTTCGCCGACGTCCTCCAGTCACGGTTGCTGGCCGAACGCCCTGACGACGTTTCGACGCTCCACGGCCGCGCCAGCGTCTGGTTCGACGAGGTCGGCGACATGGAGGCGGCTGTGCGGCACGCGTTCGCTGCCGATGACGTCGACCGGGCTGCGGACCTCATCGAGGTCGCCACACCGGAGCTGCGCCGTCGGCGGGCGGAGGGGGTGCTGCGCAGCTGGGTGTCGATGGTGCCGCCGGAGGTGGTGGCGCGGCGGCCGGTGCTGGGGAGCAACTTCGTCGGCGCGTTGATGGCGAGCAACGTCTTCGACGGTGTCAGCGGCAGGCTCGATGCCATCGAGGCCAGCTTGGCGGCCTCGGAGTCGCTGGTGGTTCGGGACCAGGCCGAGTGGCAGCGGTTGCCTGCCGTGGTTGCGACGCACCGGGCCGGCCTCGCGCTGGTGGGCGGGGACGTGGCCGGGACCCTCGCACACGCTGAGGAGGCGATGTCCCGGGCGACAGCGGGTGATGAGCTGACACGCGCGTCTGCCTCGGCGTTGAAGGGTCTGGCCTCCTGGACGTCCGGGGACCTCGGCGCAGCGCGGGAGGCGTACCTGGCTGCAACCCGAGGGCTTGCGGTGACCGGGCACGTCTCCGATGCGCTGGCTTGCACGGTCACGGTGGTCGAGCTGGAGCTGTTGCACGGCGACCTCGACGCTTCCCGAGACGCGGTGCGCCGAGCGCTCGCCCTTGTCGACGCTGCGGATGACGCCTCACCGGGGACGGTGGTGCGGGGGACGGCGGACATGTGGGTGGCGATGTCACGGGTGGCGTGGGAGCAGGGAGACGTCGAAGCGACCGCGCGGCACCTGCAGCGGGCCGGGGACCTGGGCGAAGCGGCTGGCCTGCCGCAACAGCCGTACCGGTGGCGGGTCGCGCTGGCCCACGTCCGGGAGAGCCAGGGTGACGTGGCGGCCGCCGACGCGCTGCTCACCGAGGCCGACCGCCTGTTCAACAGCGACTTCTCGCCCAACGTTCGTCCGGTCCCCGCTGTGCGCGCGGGACTGCACGTCAGGGCCGGGGACCTCGATGCTGCCTACCGCTGGGCGGAAGCCGCCGGGGTCAGTGCGGCCGATGACCTGACTTATCTGCGGGAGTACGAGCACCTCACGCTGGCCCGGTTGCTGCTGGCCGACCACGAGGCGACCGGAGACCCGACGAAGTGGGACCAGGCGGTCGGGCTGCTGACCCGCCTCCACGAGGCAGCCACCGAGGCCGAACGCGCCGCCGCAGCGGTCGAGACCGACCTCTTGTTGGTGGCCGCCCGCGACATCGCCGGTGGACACGACGAGGCCCTCCACCGACTCCGGCGCGTGGTGGACCTGCTTCGACCACGACACTGGCTGCGACCACTCCTCGATGCGCCGCCCCGGGTGCAGGACCTCCTGCGTCGGCTGCCCGGCGGAACGCCGGCCCCCGCGGCGGCAGGCGCCGCGTTTCCCGCGAGGACCCTGGCAGCGCCAGAAGCGCAGGCGCCTGCGGCGGAGCCGGCTGCGGAACCAGGAGCGCCTCTTGTCGTGCCGTTGAGCAGCAGAGAGCTCGACGTCCTTCGCCTGCTCGGGTCAGACCTCGACGGTCCCGCCATCGCCCGTCATCTCAACGTGTCCCTGCCGACGGTGCGGACCCACACCCAACACATCTACGCCAAGCTCGGCGTGAACAACCGCCGCGCCGCCGTCCGCCGCGCGCACCAGCTGCACCTGTGACTGTCAGTCCCGCCCGCTGAGGACGCAGCTGGAAATTTCATCACCACTCTCATCACCTGTGATGACGCGCGCTCATCACCGCCGTTCCTACCGTCCCGGCATGAGCAGCACCTCGCACGGGCAGGACGGGCACTGGTACGAGATCCGCATCCAGGGCCGGCTCGATGACCGCTGGTCACCCTGGCTCGACGACCTGACCCTCTCCCACCAGAACGGCACCACCGTCCTCCGCGGACCCGTCACGGACCAGGCAGCGCTCCACGGACTGCTGCACAAGCTCCGCGACCTCGGACTGCCGCTCCTCTCAGTCGAGCGGACCGCACCCGGCCCGCACCCCTGAGACGTCGCCTCGCCGTCTCCGCCCTTCTCACCCACTCACCCAGGAGTTCCAGATGACCACCACACAACACACCGTCGCCCGATCCCGGACGGCACCCGACCCGACCCGACGTGCCGCCACCATCGTCGGCTGGCTGTTCGTCCTGACCTACGTCACGTCCATCTCAGCCAAGCTCGGGTTCTACCCACCCCTGTTCGACGGGAACTACGCCACCGGACCTGGCCAGGACTCGCGGGTCCTGACCGGAGCGTTCCTCGAGGCCATCCTCATCGTCGCCAACATCGGCACCGCCACGGCGATGTACAGCGTCCTCAAGCAGCGGTACCCCAACCTCGCCCTCAGCTTCGTCGCTGCCCGGGTCATGGAGTCCGTCTTCATCGGCGTCGGCATCCTGGCTGTCCTGACCGTCGTCACGCTTCGTGAGGACTACGCCGCCGCCGGCGACCAGTCCGCGGCCGGCCTTGCCGTCGTCGGCGATGCGTTCCTCGCGATGCAGGAGTGGACGTTCAACCTCGGACCCGCCTTGGTCGTCGGTGTCGGGAACGGCTGCATCCTCGGCTGGATGATGTTCCGCACCGGGATGGTGCCCCGCCGGCTCGCGATGTTCGGTCTCATCGGCGGCCCGCTCCTCATCATCTCGGGCTCCGCTGCCATCCTTCACCTCATCGAACCCGGCGGCGCCGTCCAGCAGCTGTCTGCCGCGCCGGAGTTCATCTGGGAGCTCGGCCTGGGGATCTACCTCATCGCCAAGGGCTTCCGGACACCCGCCACCGAGGGCGACGCCGCACCGCAGGGCGTGTCGCGATGATTGCGGTCGACCACGTCACCAAGACGTACGGCACCTTCACCGCCGTCGACGACGTCACCTTCCCCGCCCGGCCGGGACGCATCACCGGGTTCCTGGGTCCGAACGGCGCCGGGAAGTCGACCACCCTGCGGGTCCTGGTCGGCCTCACCCCGCCGGACCACGGCGCCGCCCAGGTCCTCGGGCGCCGGTTCCGGGACCTGCCCAACCCCGGCCTGGAGGTCGGTGTCCTCCTGGACGCCTCAGCGCAGCACGCCGGCCGCACCGGCCGGGAGGTGTTGACCATCGCTCAGCGAACCATGGGGTTGCCCTCGGACCGCGTCCACGAAGTGCTCGACCTCGTCGGTCTCAGCGAAGCCGAGGCAGGGCGTCGGCTGCGGGACTACTCGTTGGGGATGCGGCAGCGACTCGGTCTCGCGCACGCCCTCCTCGGTGACCCGGCGGTCCTCATCCTCGACGAGCCCGCCAACGGCCTCGACCCCGCCGGCATCCGGTGGATGCGTGACCTGCTGCGCGGCTACGCCGACCGTGGTGCGACCGTTCTGCTGTCCTCGCACCTGCTGCACGAGATCGAGGTCGTCGCCGACGACCTGGTCGTCATCGGCCACGGACGCGTCGTCGCGGCCGGCCCCAAGTCCGACCTCCTGGCCGGTGCCGGCACGCATGTCGCGACCCGCCACCCCGCGGCCCTGGGTGAGGCACTCGCTGCGGCCGACCTCTCCCACCAGGAGGCGGAGCTCGACGACGCCGACGACGGCCCGGTCGCGTTCCGCGTCGACGCCGACACCGAGACGGTCGGACAGGTCGCCTGGTCGGCGAACGTTGTCCTCACCGAGCTTCGCGCCGCTGACGGCGCTGGCCTGGAGGACATGTTCCTGGCGCTGACCGCCGACACCCAACGCGACCGCCACCCGGCCACCTCACCCACCACCCCGCAAGGAGCAGTCGCATGACCACCCACACCGCCACCGCGATCACCATGACAAGCCGCGCGGAGGCAGACGAGGCTGCCGCGGCGCGCCTGGCATCGGCTCCTGTCCCACTCCTGCGGTTGGTGCGGGTGGAGCTCCGCAAGTCCTTCGACACCCGGTCCGGCCGGTGGCTGCTGGCCAGCCTCGGACTCGCTGCCATCCTCACCACCGGCGCCATCATCGCGTGGGCTCCGGCCGACCAGCTGACCTACAGCGAGTTCACCCTCGCCATCGGCGTCCCGATGACCATCATCCTGCCCATCATCGCGGTCCTGTCGGTGACCTCGGAGTGGACCCAACGGTCCGGTCTGGCGACCTTCACCCTCGTCCCGCACCGCGGCCGAGTGCTGCTCGCCAAGGCCGTCGCCGCCGTCCTGGTCACCATCCCCGCCACCGCGGCAGCGTTCGGAGTCGGAGCACTGGGCAACGTCTCGGGCGCCGCACTCGCCGACGTCGCCTCGGTCTGGGACCAGACATGGGTCGACGTCGGCTACTTCGCTCTCGGGCAGACGCTGCTGCTGCTCGTGGGGTTCGTCCTCGGCGCCCTGATCCGCAACAGCTCCGGCGCCATCGTTGCCTACATGCTGTACGCGTTCGTCGCCCCAGGGCTCTTGGCCTTCCTGGCGTTCAACCAGGACTGGTTCGCCGACGCCCGGCCTTGGGTCGACGCGAAGTTCAACCAAGAGGCGCTGCTGCGCGGCGACCTGACCGGCGACGGCTGGTCCCACCTGGCAGCGACCACCCTCGTGTGGTTGGTCATCCCGATGGGGGTCGCGGTCATGAACGTGCTGCGCTCGGAGGTCAAGTGATGACCACCCAGCCTCGTGACCCTGAGCCCGCCAACAGCGTTGAGGCCCGAGCCGCTGGGACGGTGCCGGCGACCGGCCGGGCCGTCGGCCAGCGCCGCTATGACGCCCCGAGGTGCTGGAGCCGGGCCAGCAACCCGTACCCGCACCGGCCACCGGTCAGGTGCTGGTGGGGGTGCACGCGGCGTCGGTGAACCCCCGCGACTGGCACGTGATGACGCGGACGCGGCCCCGAAGACCGTGGAGTTCGAAGGTCAGGTCGCCGGCGGTTCCGAACATGCGCCGCGCTCCGCCGATCGCGTCAACGTTATCGCGCAGCAGCCGTCGATGAGCGCTCGTTTCCTGCTCCACCCGAGGTCCCCATTTCCACAGACGATGCCCGCAGCATTCAAGCGCCTCAGGTTGCATTGACAGCACCTCGCGCCGACCCCACTCTGAAGGAGTCGACGTGGTGCGGAGGGCCACTCATGGCAGACGGGGACAGCACGGGACCTGGGGGAGGGGATGCCCCCGAGCGCCTGGTCGCGGCCGTGGAGCGCCTGGTCACGGCCATCCAGAACGACCTGGAGGAGCAGCGCAAGCCGCAGAAGTGGTTGCCGCGCAACGCGACGACCATCTCCGTGCTCGTGAGCGCCGGCGTCCTGTGCGCGACGATCCTCTTCTCCCTGTGGCAGCTCAACGACTCCTCGCAGCAGTTCGAGCAGACGCTGCGGCGCAACCAGTACGCGGAGATCGTCAACGGCCTGGCCAGCTCCTCGATCGGCGTCCAGGTCAACTCCATCCGGCGGCTGCGTCAGTACGTCGCCGATCCCGCCAACTACGAGGACGACCCTCCGCGACAGCAGGAGGCTGCCGAGAACGCCGCCCAGACCCTCGCCGCGTTCATCGAGGACGAGAGCGCCATCCCGAACCACGAGGGGCTCTCCGACTACCGCGACCCGTACCCGGTGGTGGTGTCGCGCGCCATGCGTCAGCTGATCGACCTCACCACGCCGCCCGACGATCCAGGGGCGGAGTTCTTTCCCGACCTCGCGGTCGACCTCAGTCGCGGCAACTTCCACGGGGTCCCCGCGGCGAGCTTCGAGCCCGAGGGGTCGTTCCGGGCCGTCGGGGCGGACTTCAGGGGAGCCACCGTCACGGACTGGGACCTGTCCGCAGCGGACAGTCCCACCCTCGCGAGCGCCTTCTTCACGTGCGCCAACCTGCAGGTGTCCGACCTCGGTACGGCCGACGTCTCGGCCGCCGACTTCACCGGAGCCAACCTGCGGGGCGCCGACCTGTCCGAGGTGCAGAACCTCACCCAGGAACAGCTCCGCGGCGCGCTCGTGGGGGACGAGACCGAGCTCCCGTCGGACATCGAACCGCCCCGGCGAGGCTGGGGCATCACCCAGGTCGGCGAGACCTTCGAGCCCTCACCGCGCTGCCGGGACCTGATGGACCGGATGACGAACCTGCTGTCCGGCGCGGGCTACAGCAGGCGCATCCCGTGCCCGGAGGAGCGGCGTCGCTGGACCATCCGGCTCTCGCAGCCCGAGCAGCTGGCCCTCGAACGAGCCTGCCGGCTCCGGGCCGCACCGCAGCACGGGCCCGGCGGGGCGAGCTGACGGGCGACGCGATCGTTCACAACAGCATCTCGTCGACGGCGAGCTTCGCCGACGACGGGCAGCCCTTGGTGAATCCGTAGAACGGGCCGAAGTCGCGGGTCGAGGCGAAGCCCGTGATCGACAGCCCCGGCAGCGTCGTCTCGAACCCGGGCGACAGGTCCGGGAAGCCGTCGGTGACCTGCACCCGGTCGAGCACGCCGGAGAGGTACGGCACCCGGGCCAGGTCGGCGACGTAGCCCGACGCGAGCACCACGTGGTCGACCTCCAGCGTCGTCGTGTCCGACAGCGTCAGGGTCACCGGCCCGTCGCCGGCGGCGACGTCGACGACCGCGCAGCCCGGTCGGCTGGTGACGACGGCCGGGTCGAGCCGCGGCACCAGCCAGTGCTCCAGGGTCAGCCGGCCGACCTCCCAGAACTGGCGGGCGACGTGCTGCTGCTCGGCGGCCGACAGCCCGCGCCACCAGCCGCGCGTCGCGACCGTCTGGTCGACGTACGGGTCCACGAACGCCCAGCTGACCCGTTCGAACCGTGGTGTCTCGTGCCGGTGCACCACGTCCACCCGCGCGGCCCCGTGGTCGCACAGCAGCGCTGCCCACTCGTACGCGCTCTGCCGCCCGCCGATGACCGCTACCCGGGCGCCGGCCAGGTCGCCGAACTCGACCAGGTCGCAGGTGTGGGAGCGGCGGTCCTCGGGGACAGCCGCCGCCCAGTCGGGCAGGTTCGTGAAGTGGCGGATGCCGGGGACCGCCAGCACCCGCTCGGCCTCGATCGTCGACCCGTCCTCCATCACGGCCACGAAGCTGTCGTCCGGCCGGGTCAGCGTGTCGACCAGCCGCTCGTCGACGTCGAGCCGCTTCTGCTCCCGGAACCAGTCCGTGTGGTCGAGGAAGACGCCGATCGGGATCGGGTCGTGGTCGGCCGGGTCGAGCCCGCGGTCCTCGAAGTACGCCTCGAAGGTGTGCTCCCCGGTCGCGTCGAGGTGCCAGTCCGGCCCGGATCGGAGGTACATGTCGTCCGGCATCTGCTCGCGCCAGAACGACATCGGGCGGCCCACGACGTGGGTCCCGATCCCGCGGTGTCGTGCGTACGCGGCCGCGGCGTACGCATAGGGCCCGGCCCCGATCACGAGCAGGTCGGTCCGCATGACCGGACGCTACTCCGGGTGCGCCCCGTGTCACCACGTCTGCAGGGCTGCCCCGCCGCACGGAATCCGGTTGCCGCCGCCAGGCGGTGGGGTGACACTCGATCCATGTCCGTCCTGCTGCCCGCGGGGCTCCCCGCCGGGTTCACCGTCGAGGTGGCCACAGGCGCGCACCTGGCCGAGGTGTTCGAGCTGGTCGCTGCGGAGCAGACGGCGGCGTTCGGGTTCTGCTCCGACACCGAGGAGGACGTCCGCTCGGTCCTGGAGCTGCCGGCCGCCGTCGCCGGCATCCAGCACGTCGTGCGGGACCCCGAGGGTGCCGTGGTGCAGCTGTGGGTGGCGCTGCGCGGCCCGGGGGACCCGATCACCCACACCTGGATCGCCACGCATCCGCGGCTCCCGGACTCGGTCTCGGACGAGCTCGCGCGCGCGGCCTGGGTGCTGCTGCTCGACTGGGCCCGGGCACACCCTCTGGAGGGCGTCGACGGTGAGCTGCAGGTGCACTCCGGGTGCCCGGCCGGCAGCGCGGCCAATCCGCGGCACCTGGAGGAGGCCGGGTTCACCCGGAAGCGCACCTTCTGGGAGATGCTCGGCCCGGTCACCGATGCCAACCGGACGGCGCCGGAGGTCCCCGGGCTGGTCATCGAGCCGAGCCATGACCTCGCCGCCCTCCACGGCGTGCTGAACGAGGCCTTCCTCGGCCACTACGGGTTCACGCCGACCAGCCTGGAGGACTGGGTCGCGACAGAGCCCGCGTTCGCCGGGTTCGACCCGGACCTGCGCTACCTCGCCACCGTCGACGGCGAGCCCGCGGCCGCGATGCTGCTGTCCCGGCGCGCCGAGAGCGACGGCGCGATGTACGTCGGGGAGCTCGCCACCCTCGAGCGGTTCCGGCGTCGCGGGGTCGCGTCGGCGTTGCTCGCGTACGGCTTCGAGGTCGCGGCCCGCGAAGGGCTCGGCCAGCTGGCGCTGCACGTCGACAGCGAGAACGCCCATGCGGCACCGTCGGTCTACCGCCGTGCGGGCCTCGAGGTGCGGACCGCGTTCTGGGCGTACGCCCGCACCCTGTCGTAGCTCCGGAGCCGGCCGGGGTCAGCCGCCGACGGCCTCGCGGACCTGGTCGAGCATGGCCTGCTCGCCGGCACTCACCTGCTGGGCGCGGAATCCCATGAACCCGCCCTCCTTGGCGGCCTCGGCGGCGGCCTGTGCGCTGGCCACCAGCCAGGCGGCGTACGCCGTCGACTCCTCGGGGGTGGCCGTGGCGGCGACCAGCGCCTGGACCTCCCGGAGCTCCTGCAGCACCTGGGTGCCGGCCGCGCCCCCGGCGTGGGGCTTGTAGCCCTTGAGCGGGTGCTGGCGCTCCTGGGTCATGGCCTGCACCTCGAGCGCCACCTCGGCGAGCAGCTGTTCGCGGCTGGGCGGGTTGGTGGCGGACTTCATCGTCGCCATCGTCTCCTTGGTGGCCTCGATCGGGCCGCCCGGGTCGGCCAGCGAGATCGCCAGCCCGGCGACGAAGGGCGCCCGCACGATCCGGTTCCAGTCGTCCTCGGAGAAGTCACTCTTGGTGGTCACGGTCGGCCTTCCTCTCGACGGGGCGGCGCATGACGCAAGGGGTCACCCGGCTCACGCCCGTGTCCGAGCATGCGGCGGCACCGGCCACTGCCGCCTCACCCTTGCGGGGTGAGGCGGCCGGGACCCGACCCCGTGAGGCTGGCGGCAGGGCCCGTCCACCCGACGGGCCGGGGGAGGACAGATGTGTCGCTGGCTGGCGTACTCCGGGACGCCCATCCTGCTGGAGGAGCTGCTCTACAAGCCGGAGTACTCCCTCATCGACCAGAGCATGCACTCCCGGATGGGGGTGGAGACCACCAACGGCGACGGCTTCGGCGTCGGCTGGTACGGCGTGGCCGACCCCGCCGCCTTCGAGCCGCCCTCCACGCCCCGTGTGCCGGTCCTGTTCCGTGGGGTGGGTCCCGCCTGGGGCGACGTGAACCTGCGCGAGCTCGCCGGCAACATCTCCTCGGGCCTGTTCCTGGCCCACATCCGCGCCAGCACCGGCACGCCCGTGCAGCAGTCGAACTGCCACCCGTTCCGCCACGAGCAGTGGTTGTGGGTCCACAACGGCGCGATCCGCGGCTTCGACGTGCTCAAGCGCGACCTGGTGCTCGCCGTCGACCCGGCGCTCTACCCGTACCTCGCAGGGTCGACCGACTCGGAGGTGATGTTCCACCTCGCGCTGACCTTCGGGCTCCGGGAGGACCCCGTGGCAGGCGTCGAGCGGATGGTCGGCTTCGTCGAGGCGACCGCCCGTCGCCACGGGGTCGACGACCCGATGCAGATGACCGTGGCGACGTCCGACGGCGAGCGGTTGTGGGGATTCCGCTACTCCAGCTCCCGGCAGAGCCGCACCCTCTACGTGAGCACCGCAGTGGCGGCGCTGCGTGAGCTGTACCCGGACAACCCGGTCTTCCGGCGGCTCTCCGACGAGACCCGGGTCGTGGTGTCCGAGCCGCTCGGGGACCTCGGCGGTGCGTGGAACCCCGTCCCCGAGTCGAGCTACGGCATCGTCGAGGAGGGTGACGACACCGTCGGCGACTTCCGGCCCCGGATGCCCTGAGACCGGCACGGGCCCAACGGTGCGCACGGCTGGCCTCCGGGCATGGACGTCGCTCGCAGCATCGCCCTGTTCATGGCCGCGGCGTTCGCCGAGATCGGCGGCGCCTGGCTGGTCTGGCAGGGGGTGCGCGAGCAGCGCGGCTGGGTGTCGATCGGGCTCGGGATCGTCGCGCTCGGGATCTACGGGTTCGTCGCCACCCTGCAGCCCGACGCCCACTTCGGCCGGATCCTCGCGGCGTACGGCGGGGTCTTCGTCGCCGGGTCGCTGGCCTGGGGGATGGTCGTCGACGGCTTCCGGCCGGACCGTTGGGACCTCACCGGCGCGCTGCTCTGCCTGGTCGGCGTCGCCGTGATCATGTACGCCCCGCGCACCACCTGAGCGCTCCGGCGGCACCACCGCCGTGCTCGTGAGACTGGCACCGCCCGGCCGAAGGAGAGGGGACCGGGCGGTGCCAGGACCGTGGTGTCAGTAGGTCGACACGTCCAGCAGCGGTTCCTTGGTGTTGTCCGGGTCGTCGGCGTCGTTCCAGTCGGCCGAGCCGGAGGCGCGCAGCGCGTTCCTCACCTGCGCGGGCGTGGCACCCGGGTGCGTGGCGGCGTAGAGCGCCGCACCGCCGGCGACGTGGGGTGAGGCCATCGAGGTGCCGGAGAGGGTGGCGTACCCGCCCTGCATCGAGGTGCTGTTGATGCACACGCCGGGCGCGATGACGTCGACGTCGCTGCCGAAGTTGGAGAACGACGCGAAGGTGTCGTCCTGGTCGCTGCGGCAGGTCGACGGCGCTCCGCCCCCGGGCTGGCCGTTGAAGTCGGCGAGCGCACTGACCGTGATCACCTCGTCGTACGCCGCGGGCGTCGAGGTGGCGGCGTCGGCGGAGTCGTTGCCGGCCGCCACGACGAACGTGACGCCGTGGGCGACGGCCTCGCAGATCGCGGCGTGCTGCGCGTCGTCGTTGGTCGCGCCGCAGTTGCCGTCGTCCTCGCCGCTGCCGCCGAGGCTCATGTTGGCCACCTCGATCTGGTCGGCGTGGGCCGCGACGTAGTCGATGCCGCACACGACGTCGGCGGTGGTGCCGCTGCCGGCCGCGTTGAGCACCTTGACCGGCCAGATCCGGGCACCGGGGGCGACGCCGACGACTCCGGCGGTGTTGTCGAGCGCACCGATGGTGCCCGCGACGTGGGAGCCGTGGCCGTGGTCGTCGTCGGCGCTGCCGAGCCCGAACAGCGTGCAGTTCTTGGCTCCGGAGCGGTTGACGTCGAGGTCGGGGTGGTCGAGGTCCACGCCGGTGTCGATGACGGCGACATCGGCGTCGACCCGCTGGTCCGCGCCGTCGATCGCGGCGGTCGGGCTGACGTCGGCCTGGGCCCGGTCGACGCCGGTCGGGGTCGACTGGGCGGTGGCCTCGACCTGGCGGTCCTCCTGCACGAAGTCGACCCCGGGGAGCGCCTCGACCAGGGCGGCGGTCTGCGGCGTCATCGTCGCCGAGTAGCCCTGGAGCGCGGAGGAGTAGACGTGGCCGAGGTCGAGGCCGAACCGGTCGGCGTGGAGCTGGGCGACGGTCCGCGCGACGGCCGAGTCGTCGAGCACGACGATGTAGCCGGCCGCGGAGCCTGAGCTCTCCGGGGAGGCCTGGGCACCGGTGGACAGCGACGTCGCGCCGAGCGTGAGCACGGAGACCGCGGCGGCGGCCCCGGCGGTGAGGGTTCTGGGCATGGATGTCCTTGCTGGGTCCGGATCACCGCCGGCGGGCGGCCTGACGTCGGGGCCAACGACGTCGGTTCCGTACGGTCACGAAGCCGGGTGCCCCAAGTCCCTGCAACGCAGGTTCCTGCACCCTCCCCGGACACGGGCCGGGGCCCGTGTCTCACGGCCCGACGGCACGGCTTCTTCGGATCGGGGGGTCGGTTGGTAGGGTCGGTACTGCAGAGGGTGCAAGTTCGCGCAGGTCTGACGCCGGCGGAGTTTGTGATCCAACGGCGTTTCTTCGGGTGTGTCTTCCAGTCACGCAAGGCGGAACGACGTGTCACCGCATCTGATGCGGGTCGTCGAAGTGGCGGCTCTCGTTCCGAAAACAGGAGTATCGAGCACATGGCTCAAGGCACCGTGAAGTGGTTCAACGCCGAGAAGGGTTTCGGCTTCATTGCGCAGGAGGACGGCGGCGACGACGTCTTCGTGCACTACTCGGCCATCCAGTCGCAGGGCTACAAGTCCCTGGACGAGAACCAGAAGGTGGAGTTCGACGTCACCCAGGGTCCCAAGGGCCCGCAGGCGGAGAACGTCCGTCCCCTCTGATCGCACCCCGATCAGGCTTTCGACGAGGCCCCGTCCCGCCAGGGACGGGGCCTCGTCCCGTTGAGACAGTTTCCCGAACACCGGCGCGCCCTCCACCAGGACCGGGCACAATGGAGGGATCCGGGGGACGGACGACCGCGAGAAGGGGGCACCGACGTGCAGGATCAGTTCGACGTGTCGCTGGAGGACGGCGACCTCTTGGGCGAGGTGGAGCTGACCACCAACCTGATCATCGCCGCCAGTGAGTCCGACGACCACCTGAGCGCAGCCGAGATCGACCGGATCCTCGGCATCGCGCAGTGAGCCCCTCGGGGCGCGCCGGGATGGCCGTCAGCAGGTCGCGAACAGCACCGGACCGCTGCTGAGGTCGGAGAGCACGTAGCTCCCCTCGACCGGCTCGAGGGACATCGTGACGACCTCGCCGTCCGCCGCCACCCGGCCCAGCCGGAAGCGGTCGGAGAAGTCGCCGCCCTGCCCCGGCGCCGGGCCTGACGCGAGCTGCGCGCGGGTGTCGGCGTTGGTCCGCGCCTGGTCCTCGTCCTCGAACGACATCGCCACCCGTACGCCGCCGCCGGGCTCGTGGGCCATCGCGAAGCCGGTGAGCGGGTTGACCTCTCCCGCGTCGGCGAGCAGGTCGTCGGCCTGCTCCTGGTCGGCCGCGCCGGCGCTGCCCATGGCCAGCGAGCTGCACACGACGTCGCCGCCGTAGACCGCGGCGGCGAGCGGTTCGTCGACCGCCTCGACGACGTCGCCGACGTCCTCGACGCCGGCGTCCTCCCCGGTGGCGGCGGCGATCGCGGTCCCTGCGTACGCCTCGGTGTCGGAGCCGACCACGAGCTGCTGGTCGGCGTCGAGCGCGAGGAACTGCAGCTCCGGGGTGAGCGTGCCGATCTGCGGCAGCAGGTTGCGCCCACCCACCCACACGCCGGTGTCGTCGTCGGGGCGCTGGTAGCCGAGGCCCTCCAGCCGGTCGCCGAGGGCGTCGAAGTCGGTGTCGTCCGGCAGCCGCATCACCACGGCCGTCCCGTCCTCGGACTGGGCGAGCAGCTCCCAGTCCAGCGACGCGGGGGAGAAGCCGTACGACTCCTGCATCGCCTCCGCCGACTCCACCAGCGCCGACATCGGGGACAGGTCGGCCTCGAACGCCTCGTCGAGGAAGCCGGTGAGCGCCTCGGTGTCGGACCCGGCGTCGACGTCGGAGCCGAGGGTGCTGCGTACTCCCTCCCAGTCGGTCCACGTGATCCGCTCGGTGGACGCCGGGGCCATCGCGACCGCGCGCTGCAGCTCGGTCACCTGCGTGGTGCGCCACCAGAGCGCTGCGGCCGAGGCGACGACGACGACCGCGAGCGCAGCGGCGCCGACGACCACCCAGCGGTTGCGCACGCTCACTCCTCGTCGGGGGACTCCTCGTCGGGGCACGAGTGGTGTGAGACTAGCCGCCGTGACCCCTCCTCCGGACGTGGTGGCAGCCGGCGTCGTCGTCTGGCGTCCCGGGCACGAGGTGCTGCTGGTCCACCGGCCACGCTACGACGACTGGTCGTTCCCCAAGGGCAAGCTCGACCCCGGCGAGGCCGCGCCGGTCGCCGCCGTCCGCGAGGTGCTCGAGGAGACCGGGGTCGGCGTCAGGCTCGGGCCGCCGCTGCCGGAGCAGGCGTACGCCGTCGGGGCGGGTCGCAAGGTCGTCCACTACTGGGTGGGGTGGGCGGTCGACGACGACGACGTGTCCGGCTACGTCCCCAACCACGAGATCGACGCCGTCGCGTGGGTGCCCCACGACGAGGCGCTCACCCGGCTGACCTACCCGCGCGACCGCGAGACGCTCGCGGCCGCGCGCGAGTGGCGCAAGCCGAGCCGGGCGCTGGTGGTGCTGCGCCACGGCAAGGCGCACTCCCGCAAGGCGTGGGACGGCGACGACCGCGACCGGCCGCTCGACGAGCTCGGTCACGAGCAGGCACGCCGGCTGGTGCCGTTGCTGGGCGCCTGGGACGTCACCCGGGTGGTGTCCTCGTCGAGCGCGCGGTGCGTGCAGACGGTCGAGCCGTACGCCGGGGCGGTGGGCCAGAAGGTGCGGACGACCGTCGCGCTCAGCGAGGAGGACGCCACCGAGGCCGCCGTCGCCGAGGTCGTGGAGGGGCTGTTCGGGAGGCGCCGCGGTTCGGTGCTCTGCACCCACAGGCCGGTGCTGCCGACCGTGCTCGCGGCGGCCGGCGTACGGCCGGATTCGCTGGAGCCGGGGGGTTTCGTGGTGGTCCACCACCGCAAGGGCCGTGCGGTCACCGCCGAGCTCTGGCCGGCCCCCTGAGGCTGCCATTCATGTGATGGTCGTCTCACGCTAGACAGGCTGTGGGGCAGTCGCCGCGCCTCGTTCACCCGGCGTTCACCGACGCCGACGCAGCCGGTCACCTCGGCTCCCTAGGTTCCCGGTGTCACAACCGACGAGACTGACTTCAGGAGTACGAAGTGATGCGCACTTCCATCCGCCGGGCGTTCGTGCCCGGCGTCGCCGCCCTGGCCCTCGCCCTGGCCGGCTGCTCGGCCGCCAACGAGACCCCCTCCGAGGAGACCGACAGCGGTCTCAGCGGCACCCTCAGCGGCGGTGGCGCCAGCTCCCAGGAGGCCGCTCAGGCCGCCTGGCGCGCCGGCTTCCAGAAGGCCAACCCGGACGTCGAGGTCAACTACGACCCGATCGGGTCCGGCGGTGGCCGCGAGCAGTTCATCAGCGGTGGCTACCCCTTCGCCGGCACCGACTCCTACCTCTCCGAGGAGGAGGACGAGGTCTCGGGCGCCGAGGAGCGCTGCGGCGGCGACTTCATCGAGGTCCCCAACTACGTCAGCCCGATCGCGGTGATCTTCAACGTCGAGGGCGTCGACGAGCTCAACCTCTCGCCCGAGACCGTGGCGGGGATCTTCAACAACAAGATCACCACCTGGGACGACCCGGCCATCGCCGAGGACAACCCCGACGCCGACCTGCCGTCCGAGGACATCACGGCCGTCCACCGCTCCGACGAGTCGGGCACGACCGGCAACTTCACCAACTACCTCGGGACCGTCGCGGAGTCCGACTGGCCGCACGGCGAGGTCGAGGAGTGGCCGATCGACGCCGGCGAGGGCGCCAGCGGCACCTCGGGCGTCGTGTCCGCGGTCCAGAACGGCACCAACACCATCGGCTACGCCGACGCCAGCCAGGCCGGAGACCTGAGCGTCGCCAACATCGCGGTCGGCGAGGAGTTCGTGGCCCCGACCCCCGAGGCCGCCGCCCAGATCCTCGAGGTCTCGCCGCGGGCGGAGGGTCGTTCCGAGACGGACATGGCCTTCGACCTCGACTACAAGACCGAGGAGGCCGGGGTCTACCCGCTCGTGCTCACCTCGTACCTGGTCGCGTGCGCCAGCTACGACGACGCCGAGGAGGGCTCGCTGGTCAAGGGCTACCTGACCTACATCCTCAGTGACGAGGGCCAGCAGGCCGCGGCGGAGAACGCTGGTTCCGCGCCGCTGTCGCCGGAGCTCGCCGACGAGGCCCAGGGCATCGTCGAGGGCATCTCGACCGGGGAGTGACATCAGGGCCGGGGGCCCCGTCGGACATGATGGGTCCGGCGGGGCCACTGGTATGGAGGGGCCGGGAGCGGCCCCGGCAGGAAGGAGGGAGCAGGCGTGAGCACCGACGTCACCGCTGCCCCCGTCGTACGCCGCCGCGGTGACGTCGTCTTCGCGGGCCTCGCCCGCGCAGCCGGGATCACGATCCTGGTCGCCCTCGCGGGCGTGGCGCTGTTCCTCACCCTGGAGAGCATCCCGGCGATCACGACCCCGTCCGACGAGGCGGACGGCGGCAGCGTCATCCTGTACGTCTGGCCGCTGCTGTTCGGCACGCTGCTGGCCGCGGCGCTGGCGATCCTGGTGGCGGCGCCACTGAGCATCGCGCTCGCGCTCGTGATCTCCCACTACGCGCCGCGGCGACTGGCGAGGCCCATCGGCTACGCCGTCGACCTGCTGGCCGCCGTGCCGAGCGTCGTCTACGGGCTCTGGGGCATCAACTTCCTCGCGCCCCGCCTCTACGACGTCTACGGCTGGCTGGCCGACCACCTCGGCTGGCTGCCGTTCTTCGAGGGCCCGCCGAGCGGGCGCAGCATCCTGACCGCGAGCATCGTGCTCGCCATCATGGCGCTGCCGATCATCACCGCGATCTGCCGCGAGATCTTCGCCCAGACGCCGACCCTCCACCAGGAGGCGGCGCTGGCGCTCGGGGCCACCCGGTGGGAGATGATCCGGATGACCGTCTTCCCGTACGGCCGGTCGGGCATCGTGTCCGCCATCATGCTCGGCCTGGGCCGCGCGCTCGGCGAGACGATGGCCGTGGCCATGGTGCTGTCCGCCACCGGCGTCATCACGTTCAACCTGATCTCGAGCGTGAACCCGTCCACCATCGCCGCCAACATCGCGCTGAAGTTCCCGGAGGCGACCGGGGTCGACGTCAACGTCCTGATCTTCAGCGGCCTGGTGCTGTTCCTCGTCACGTTCCTCGTCAACTTCCTCGGGCGCGCCATCGCCTCCCGCGGCGCGGTGAAGGGAGCCCGCTGATGACCACCACACCGCTCCGCCCCGACGAGTCCCAGCGCAGCTCCCTGCCGCTGGTCCGGCCGCAGCTCCCGACCTGGGGCCCGGCGCTCGTCGCCGTCGTCTCCGCGGCGGTCGGCGCGCTCCTGGTCCTCGCGCTCGACTGGGGCGTCACCGGCGGCGTCGTGCTCGCCGTCGTCGTCTTCCTGGTCGCGCTCCCCGGCTGGTCGCGGGCCGTCGAGGGTCCACGCAAGGCCACCGACCGGCTGGTGAGCGGGTTGATCTGGTCGGCGTTCGGCGTGGCCATGGTCCCGCTCGTCACGCTCGTGTGGACCGTGGTCAGCAACGGCGCTCCCGCGCTCTCGGTGACCTTCTTCACCAACTCGATGTTCAGCGTCATCGGCGAGGGCGGCGGCATCTACCACGCCATCGTCGGCACCGTGATCGTCACGCTCTGGGCGACCGTGATCTCGGTCCCGGTGGGGGTGATGGCCGCGATCTACCTGATCGAGTACGGCAAGGGCAACCGGCTCGCGCGGGTGATCACGTTCCTCGTGGACGTGATGACCGGCATCCCGTCGATCGTCGCGGGCCTGTTCGCGTACGCATTGTTCGTGATCTTCTTCGGACCAGGGGTCCGGATGGGCTTCGGCGGCTCGATCGCGCTGTCGGTGCTGATGATCCCGATCGTGGTCCGCTCGACCGAGGAGATGCTCAAGCTGGTGCCCGACGAGCTGCGCGAGGCGTCGTACGCCCTGGGCGTGCCGAAGTGGCGCACCATCACCAAGGTGGTGCTGCCGACCTCGCTCGCGGGCATCGTCACCGGCGTCACCCTCGCCGTCGCCCGGGTCGCGGGCGAGACCGCGCCGCTGCTGATCATCGCCGGCGACACCGACGGGACGAACTTCAACGCCTTCTACGAGCGGATGGCGACGCTGCCCGTCTTCATCTACTACAGCTACACCCAGCCCGGTGTCCCTCCGGAGTACGGGCAGGAGCGCGCCTGGGGCGCCGCGCTCGTCCTGATCGTGATCGTGATGGGCCTGAACCTGCTGGCCCGCGCGATCAGCCGCTGGTTCACACCCAAGACCGGTCGCTGACCTCGAGAACGGAAGACTCACGACTATGGCCAAGAGCATCGACGTCTCGGACCTCGACATCAGCTACGGCGACTTCGTCGCCGTCGAGGGTGTCACCATGACGATCAGGGCTCGCTCGGTGACGGCGTTCATCGGGCCGTCCGGCTGCGGGAAGTCGACCTTCCTCCGCTCGCTCAACCGGATGCACGAGGTGATCCCGGGCGCGACCGTGCGCGGCAAGGTCGTCGTCGACGGCCAGGACCTCTACGGGCCCGAGGTGGACCCGGTGGAGGTGCGCCGGCAGATCGGCATGGTCTTCCAGCGGCCCAACCCGTTCCCGACGATGTCGATCTACGACAACGTCCTGGCCGGCAACAAGCTGAACGCCAAGCGGATGAAGAAGGCCGAGGCCGACGACGTCGTCGAGCGTTCGCTGCGCGGCGCCAACCTCTGGACCGAGGTCAAGGACCGGCTCAGCCGTCCCGGCATGGGGCTCTCCGGTGGCCAGCAGCAGCGACTCTGCATCGCCCGCGCGATCGCCGTACGCCCGCAGGTGCTGCTGATGGACGAGCCCTGCTCGGCGCTCGACCCGATCTCCACCGCGGCCATCGAGGACCTGATCCACGAGCTCAAGTCGGAGTACACGATCGTGATCGTGACCCACAACATGCAGCAGGCCGCCCGGGTCTCCGACGAGACCGGCTTCTTCAACCTCAAGGCCGCCGGCGAGCCCGGCCACCTGGTGGAGTTCAACGCCACCAAGAAGATGTTCGCCAACCCCGACAACGAGTCGACCGAGGCGTACATCTCCGGCCGCTTCGGCTGAGGCCGCCTCGTCCCGCTTCAGCACTGTCGGCCCCTACCTGGGTTTCATCGGTAGTTCGTGACGTAAGCGTCCTCGACACGCCGTGTGACGGGGCGGTTTCGTCACGAACTATCCCGTTGGTGCTCGGTCCGGCACGCCCGCCCGAGCGACCGTGCTCGGGTGCCTGTGGAGAACGGCGGGCCAGACTCCGGCGCTGGCTGACGATGGTGCGCGTGACGCGTCGAACCGTCTGGCTCTCCGAGGCCCGCCGCACGGCGGGGCTGTACGTGCCTGTGCCGTGCGATCCCACCGGAGTCATGGGGCCGACCGAAAAGCAGGCACGCGGTCCGCACTGGCGCCGGAGCAGTCGGGGGCTGCACCTGCCGGCGTACGTCGACAGCTCCGTCGTGGAGCAGCGGATCGTCGAGGCCGCTTCCCGCCTGCCGCTCGAGGGCGCCGTGACGGGGTGGGCGTCCCTTCGGTGGCGCGGCGCGGAGTGGTTCACCGGCTTGGATCGCGACGGCCTGACGCCGCTGCCGGTGTCGCTGGCGATCCCGTGCGGCGACATCCGCCCCCAGCCGGGAATCGCGATCAGCGAGGAAGGTATGCGTGCCCGGGACATCGAGCTGGTCGACGGGATCTGGCTGACGACGGCGTGCCGGTCCGTCCTCTTCGAGGTGCGGCATGCCGCGTCACTCGGGGCCGCGGTCGAGGTGCTCGACATGGCGGCGTACTCCGACCTCGTCTCCGTGTCCGAGATGGTGGCCCACGCCGCCGCCGCGGGGCCGGTCAAGGGCATCATCCAGGCACGCAAGGCGCTGGGGTTCGCCGACGAGAACAGCTGGTCGCCCCGCGAGACCGGGTTCCGGCTCGTGTGGGAACGGCTCGCGGGTCGGCCCCGTCCGCTCTGCAACGTCCCCGTCTTCGATCTCGCCGGTCGGCACCTGGCGACGCCGGACCTGCTCGACCCGCACGCAGGTGTAGCCGGGGAGTACGAAGGTTCGCTCCACCTGACGGGCGCAAGGCGCGGTTCCGACGTCCGACGGGAGGCCCGGATGCGTGAGGCCGGGTTGGAGTCCGTCACGATGACGTCGGCTGACCTCGGAGGGCTGGATGACGTGGTGCGACGCATCGACGCGGCGTACGCCCGGGCCGCCCGCCAGGATCCGTCAGCCCGCACGTGGACCACCACGAGGCCGGCATGGTGGATCGACACCGACACCGTTGCTGCCCGGCGCGCCCTGTCTCCCGCCCAACGCGAGCGGCTGCTTCGCTACCGACGTGGCGCGTGAGTCAGGCCGACGAGGTCGGTAGTTCGTGACGAAACGGTCCAACGACACGCCATTTCGAGGGCGGAAACGTCACGAACTACCCCCACGAACGGAAGGCAAGCCGCTCAGAAGAGGACCTCGATGAACAGGTGGCTGAGGCCGTAGCAGGCGGCGGCGGCGAGGCCGGCGGCGGGGAAGGTGAGCACCCAGGCGGTGAGGATCGAGCGGGCGACACCCCAGCGGACGGCGGAGACCCGCTTGGTGGCGCCGACGCCCATCACCGCGGAGGTGATGGTGTGGGTGGTCGAGATCGGGGCCTCGAAGACGTATGCCGTGGTGTAGAGCACCGATGAGGCGACCGTCTCGGCGGCGAACCCGCGGGCCGGGTCGAGGTGGATGATCCGGCGGCCGAGGGTCCGCATGATGCGCCACCCGCCGGAGTAGGTTCCGAGCGAGATCGCGCCGGCGGCGCACACGATCACCCACACGGGGAGGGGGTCGCCCTTCGAGACGTACCCGCCGGACAGCAGGGCCAGGAAGATCACGCCCATCGTCTTCTGGGCGTCCTGCAGGCCGTGGCCCAGCGCCATCGCGGCGGCGGACACGGTCTGGGCCATCCGGAAGCCGCGGTTGGTCTTGTGGGGGTTGGCCCGCCGGAAGGCCCACATGATGGCGAGCATCAGCGCGAAGCCGAGCCCGAATGCCACGACCGGCGACACCAGCATCGGGATGACGACCTTGTCGATGACGACCGACCAGTTGGCGGTGGCGCCGGCGGCGACCGCCGCCCCGACCAGCCCGCCGATCAGGGCCTGGGACGACGACGAGGGCAGCCCGTAGTACCAGGTGATCAGGTTCCAGGTGATCGCGCCGAGCAGGCCGGACATCACGATCACCAGCGCATGGGAGCCGGAGCCGGGGTCGATGGTGTCGGAGACGGTGGTGGCGACCTCCTGGCCGAGGAAGGCGCCGACGAAGTTCATGACGGCTGCCATGGCGAGCGCGACCCGCGGGGTCAGCGCCCGGGTCGAGACCGACGTGGCGATCGCGTTGGCGGCGTCGTGGAACCCGTTCGTGTAGTCGAACACCAGGGCGACGACGACCACCGCGACGATGATCGCGAGCTCCATGCGGTCAGGACTCCTTGACGGCGATCTGCTCCACGGTGTTCGCGACCTTCTCGAAGGCGTCGATCGCGCCCTCCAGCGAGGTCACGATGTCCTTGAGCTTCAGCACCTCGAGGGCCTTGTACTCCCCGCTGAAAAGCTTGGCGAGCGTACGGCGGTACGACTTGTCGCCGGCGTTCTCGAGCCGGTTGACCTCGATCCAGTACTCCTCGAGGTCGCTCATCGACTTCAGCCGCGGCATCGCGTCGGCGGTGACCTCGGCGCAGCGCTGGATCACCTCGACCAGTGTCGACAGCTCGGAGGGCAGGACCGTCACCTCGTAGAGCAGGACCAGGTCGACGACCTCGTCCATCATGTCCATCACGTCATCGAGCCCGGACGCGAGGGAGTAGATGTCCTCGCGGTCGAACGGGGTCACGAACGTGCTGTTGACCCGCTTCACGATGGCGTGCGTGGTCTCGTCGGCCGCGTGCTCGGCCTCGCGCATCCGCCGGGCGGTGTCCTCCCGGTCGCTGCCCTCTCCGAGCATCTCGGCGAGCAGCTCCGAGCCCAGCACGAGGTGCTGGCCGAAGTCGGTGAACAGGTCGTAGAAGTCCCCCGCGACGGGACGGAACTTCATGCCCATGTAGAACTCCTGGTGAGCGGGTGGTGAACCGCGACCACACTAGGGGGTGTCCACCCGGCCGTGCCAAACCGGCGACCCCTCACCGGTCAGTGACGCCGACCACGCTGCCGCTCGATGAGCTCCTCCTGCAGGTGCACGTCGCCCTGCCGGTGGCGCCAGCTCCCCTCGGGCTCGAGGTCCCACGCGTCGGTGTGGGCGTCGAACGCGAGGTCGAGCAGGTCGCCCAGGAAGTCGATCTCGTCCTGGCCGGGCACCCGGACCAGCACCTCGACCCGCCGGTCGAGGTTGCGGTGCATCAGGTCGGCCGACCCGATCCACGCCTCGGGCTGGTCGTCGTTCTCGAACCAGTAGACCCGGCTGTGCTCCAGGAACCGGCCGAGCACCGACCGCACCCGTACGTTCTCCGACAGCCCCGGGACGCCCGGACGCAGCGCGCAGATGCCGCGGATCAGCGCCTCGACCACCACGCCGGCCCGGGAGGCGGCGTACAGGGCGTCGATCACCTGCTCGTCGACCATCGAGTTGGCCTTGATCCGGATCCGGCCGGGTCGACCGGCGCGCGCGTGCGCGGTCTCGCGCCGGATCCGGTCGAGCAGCCCGGTGCGCACCGAGTCGGGCGCCACGAGGAGCTGCTCGTACGACGCGTTGCGGCTGTAGCCGCTGAGGTTGTTGAAGAGGTGGGCGACGTCCTCGCCGATGGCCTGGTCGGTGGTGATCAGGCCGAGGTCCTCGTACGTGCGGGCGGTCTTGGAGTTGTAGTTGCCGGTGCCGATGTGGACGTAGCGGCGGATCCCGTCGGGCTCGTCGCGCACCACCATCGACAGCTTGCAGTGGGTCTTGAGACCGACCAGCCCGTAGACGACGTGGCAGCCGGCCTGCTCGAGCTTGCGGGCCCACCGGATGTTGGCCTGCTCGTCGAAGCGGGCCTTGATCTCGACGATGACCAGCACCTGCTTGCCGGTCTCGGCGGCGTCGACGAGGGCGTCGATGATCGGGCTGTCGCCGGAGGTCCGGTAGAGCGTCTGCTTGATCGCCAGCACGTGCGGGTCGGCGGCGGCCTGCTCGATGAAGCGCTGCACGCTCGTCGCGAACGAGTCGTACGGGTGGTGCAGCAGGACGTCGTGCCGCTGCGCGGCCTTGAACACGTCGACCGGCGCGGCCGACTCGACCTCGGCGAGCCGGGAGTGGGCGCTCGGGACGAACGCGGGGTACTTCAGCTCCTCGCGCGCCAGGTCGGCGATGTCGTGGAGGCCGGTGAGGTCGAGCGGTCCCTGCAGCCGGAACACCTCCTCCTCGGTGATGTCGAGCTCGGAGACCAGCAGCTCGAGCACGGCGTCGCTGATCGAGTCCTCGACCTCGAGCCGTACGGGCGGGCCGAAGCGGCGTCGCAACAGCTCCTTCTCGAGCGCGGCCAGCAGGTTCTCGGCGTCGTCCTCCTCGACCTCGAGGTCCTCGTTGCGGGTGACCCGGAAGGTGTGGACCTCGAGCACGTCCATGCCGGGGAAGAGCCGCTTGAGGTGCTCGCCCATCACGTCCTCGAGCGGGACGAAGCGCTGGTTGCCGAGCGGCACGAACCGGGTGAAGCTCGGCGGCACCTTCACCCGCGCAAAGTGCTCCTTGCCGGTCTTGGGGTTGCGGACCAGCACGGCCAGGTTGAGCGAGAGCCCGGAGATGTACGGGAACGGGTGGGCGGGGTCGACGGCGAGCGGGGTCAGCACCGGGAACACCCGGTCTCGGAACAGCCGCTTGCAGCGCTTCTGCTCCTCGCGGTCGAGGTCGCCCCAGCGGACCAGCTCGATGTGGTGGTTGGCGAGCGCCGGCACGATCTCGTCGCGGAACAGGTCGGCGTGCCGCTGGGTCAGCGCCCGGGTCTCCTCCCAGATCGCCTCGAGCTCCTCCCGGGGCAGCATCCCCGAGACCGCGCGTACGGCCATCCCGGCCGCGATCCGGCGCTTGAGGCCGGCCACGCGCACCATGAAGAACTCGTCGAGGTTGCTGGCGAAGATCGCGAGGAACCGGGTGCGCTCCAGCAGCGGCACCTGCGGGTCCTCGGCGAGCTCGAGCACGCGCTGGTTGAAGTGCAGCCAGGAGAGCTCGCGGTCGAGGAAGCGGTCGTCGTACTTGGCGACCTCGGTGAGCGTCTCGGCCCACGCCTGCTCGTCGACCGCGGACTCCCAGCTCTCGGCCTCGGCGGGGAGGTCCATCCCGTCGTCGACCCCGTCGTCGGCCTCGGCGCCGGTCTGGGTGTCGGTCGTCGTCATCCGCCCAGTCTGGCACCGACAGGTGAACTGTGGGTGTCTCCGTTTCGGGCGGTAGCCGGGGCCCTGCGCCGCGCACGGGGTTTCGAGGCTCAGGCCCTGGCGGCCTTCGCACCTCAACCTCCGGGGGTTTCGAGGCTCAGGCCCTGGCGTCCTTCGCACCTCAACCTCCGGGGGTCTCGAGGCTCAGCCTCTGTCGGAGGTCGAGGTGCGAGCGGAGCGAGCCTCGAGACCCCGGAACCATGGGCGCAGCCGTGAGGGCCTGCGGGGGTCGGTAGGTTGCCGGGCCATGGGACTGCAGCAGCGCGCCGAGACCGCGACCTACCGTGGCCTGCTCGCGCTGCCGGAGCGCGTGCAGCGGGTGCTCGCCGGGCGGCGGATGGTCCGCGACGGCCAGACGCTCGCGACCGACGTCCAGCTCACGCTGCGGCTGATGCAGGTCACCCGCGAGCCGCGCCTCGGCGACGTGTCGATCCCCGAGGGACGCGCGCTGCTGCGCCGGCAGGCGACGATGGCCGGCGGGACGCAGCCGTGCGGGGCGGTGCGCGACCTCGACGTGGCGGGCCGCCCGGGCCGGCTGTACGTCCCGAGGGGCGCCGCGGCCACCTCTCCGCTGCTGGTCTTCCTGCACGGCGGCGGCTGGGTGATCGGCGACCTCGAGAGCCACGACCCGCTGTGCCGGTTCCTCGCCGAGCAGGCGCAGGCGCGGGTGCTCGCGGTGGACTACCGGCTGGCGCCCGAGCACCCGTTCCCGGCGGCGTACGACGACTGCCTGGCCGCGTACCGCTGGACGGTCGACCACGCCGCCGAGCTCGGCGCGGACCCGGCGCGGCTGGCGGTCGGAGGCGACTCGGCCGGCGGCACGCTCTCGGCCGCGGTGGCGATCGCTGCGGCCCGCGAGGGGCTGCCGCTCGCCTTCCAGCTCCTGGTCTACCCGGGCACCGACATGCGCGGCGGGACCGAGAGCCGCGAGCTGTTCAACCAGGGGCTGGTGCTCGAGCAGGACTTCATGGACCTCGCCAAGGACGCCTACCTGCCGCACCCGCAGGACGTCGTCGACCCGCGCGCCTCCCCGATGCTGGCCGACCTGCCGCCGGGGCTGGCCCCGGCGTACGTCGCCACGGCGGGCTTCGACCCGCTCCGCGACGAGGGCGAGGCGTACGCCCGCCGGCTCGCCGACGAGGGGTTCGAGGTCGAGCTGCGCCGCTTCCCCGACCAGCTGCACGGCTTCGTGCAGATGGTCGGCGTCGGCCGGACCATGCGGGCGGCCGCCGCCGAGGTCGCCGCGGCGTTGCGGGCCGCTCTGCACTGAGGATCCTCAGCCGTCGGCGGGGGACTCCAGGATGAGGGTCACCGGGCCGTCGCCGACGCTGGCGACCCGCATGTCCGCCCCGAACACGCCGCGCTCGACCCGGATCCCGTCGCGCTCCAGCGCCGCGCAGACCGCGTCGTACGCCGGCTCGCTGACCGGCTGCGGCGCGGCCGCCTGCCAGGTGGGGCGGCGGCCCTTGCGGCCGTCGCCGTAGAGCGTGAACTGGCTGACGACCAGCACCGGCGCCCCGGCGTCGGCCACCGACTGCTCGTCGCGCAGCAGCCGCAGGTCGCGGATCTTGCCGGCGGTCCAGGCGATCGCGCGCGCCCCGTCGCCGTGGGTGACGCCGAGGTGGACCAGCAGCCCGGGCTCGTCGATGGCACCGACGACCTCGCCGTCGACGGTCACCGAGGCCGACAGGACGCGCTGGAGCACGGCTCGCATGGCGCTACTCTCCCAGCCGTGAGCGTGGTGCTGCGGACGGCGTACGTCGTGTACCTCGCCACGCTGCTGTGGCTGGTCTGGGAGCCGGACGCCTCGACGCCCGGCGGCGTGGTCGTCGTGCTGGCCGACGCCCTCGCTGGGGCTGGGGGTGCCCGACGCCGTGCGGGTGGTCGAGGTGGGGCTCAACGTGCTGCTGTTCGTGCCGCTGAGCCTGCTCGGCGCGTTCGTGCTCGACCGGTGGCGGGTGGTCGGGTGGCTGCTCGCCGGGCTCGCGCTGTCGCTGGTCGTCGAGGGCGTGCAGGCGCTGTTCCTGACCGGTCGCAGCGCGACCGTCAGCGACCTGGTCGCCAACACCGCGGGCGCCGGGCTGGGCATCCTCGCGGCGCTCGTCGTACGACGGCTGCTGGCCGGGGTGCCGCGCCGCTCGACGGCTGACAGGATGTCGCCGTGACCGCCGACCTGCCCGCCGACCGCCTCCTGATCACCGTCGCCCCCACGGGTGCCGAGACGGCCAAGGAGGACTGCCCCCAGCTGCCGACGACGCCCGAGGAGATCGCGCGCACCGCCGCCGAGTGCGAGGCGGCCGGGGCCGCGATGATCCACCTCCACGTCCGCGACGCCGACCACCGGCCGACGCTCGACCCCGGTCTGCTGCGCGAGTGGGTCGCCGCCGTGCGCGACGCGAGCTCGATGGTGGTGCAGCTCTCGACCGGCGGATCGGTCCACGACCCGCTCGACGACCGGCTCCGGGTGCTCGACGCCGAGCCCGACTCGTGCTCGCTGACGATGGGCACGACCAACTTCGGCAACGACGTCTTCTCCAACCCGTGGCCGTTCGTCTGCGAGCTCTACCAGCTCAGCCAGGAGCGCGAGGTGGTCCCGGAGTTCGAGCTGTTCGACCTCGGTCAGGTGCACGCGCTGCACCGGCTGCTCGACAAGTACGGCCTGCCGTACGGCGACCGGGTCCACTGCGACCTGGTCATGGGCGTCCCCGGCGGCATGAACGGCACCGCCGACGCGCTCGTGGCCGCCGTACGCGACCTGCCGTCGGCCGTGACCTCGTGGTCGGCCACCGGCATCGGCCGCTCCACGCTGGCCGTCGCGATGGCCTCGCTGTCGAAGGGCGGTCACCTGCGGGTCGGCATGGAGGACGTGCTCACGATCGCCCGGGGCGTCCCCGTCGAGAGCAACCGGCAGCTCGTCGAGCGGGTCGTCGAGCTCGGCCGGATCGCCCAGCGCACCCCCATGACCCCCACCGAGGCCCGCACCTTCCTCGGCATTCGTGACCGTCAGTAGACGAGGGCCTGGACGTCGTCGGCGAGGACCTGCTCGGCGAAGACGGCGGCGCCGGAGATCGTGATGCCGGGGCGTACGTCGTCGGCGCTGATCGAGCGGCGCCCGGCGCACTGCGAGCAGACCGTGACCGTCCCGCCCGCGACCACGCCCGCCAGCAGGTCGGCCAGCGGGGTCGCGAGCGGGAGCGAGAACTCCTCCGCCCGTCCCGGCAGCGCGAACCACGCCGCCTCGCCGGTCAGCCACAGCGAGACAGCGGCGCCGGACGCGACGGCGGCGGCCGCGACGGTGAACGCCTGGTTGCAGCGCTCGGCGTCCTCGGTCCCGCACGTCACCTTGACCACGAGTGAGCGAGCCATGCCACAACCCTAGACTCAGCCCCATGCCGTTCGAGATCCCGCAGAACATCCACCCCAGCTGCGCCCGGCTCGCCTGGCTGATCGGCAGCTGGGCCGGCAACGGGCACGGCGAGTACCCCGGGATCGAGCCGTTCCAGTTCGGCCAGCAGGTCATCTTCCAGCAGGACGGCCGACCGTTCATCCACTACTTCAGCCGCGCCTGGATCACCGACGCCGAGGGCAACGAGATCCGGCCCGCGGCGCAGGAGACCGGCTTCCTGCGGCCCCAGGAGGACGGGTCGCTCGAGGTGGTGATGACCCACAACACCGGGTTCGCCGAGGTCTGGGTGGGCGAGATCCACCCCGAGCAGCCGCGGTTCGAGATCACGACCGACGCGGTGGCGCGTACCGGCACCGCCAAGGAGTACGTCGGCGGCAAGCGGCTCTACGGCTACGTCGACGGCAACCTGCTGTACGCCTTCGACATGGCCGCGCAGGGCCACCCGCTGCAGCCCCACACCCACGCCCAGCTGGTGCGCGTCGGAGGTTGAGGTGGCAGCGGAGCGAGCCTCGAAACCCCCCGACCCCGACTGGCGGCGCACGCTCCGCGAGCGGGGCTACCGGCTGACCCCGCAGCGCGAGCTGATCCTGGCGGCGGTCGAGCGGCTCGGCCACGCGACGCCCGACGAGGTGCTGGCCGAGGTCCGCCGGCACTCCGCGGCGGTCAACGCCTCGACGGTCTACCGCACGCTCGAGGTGCTCGAGGAGCTCGGCCTGGTACGCCACGCCCACCTCACCGACCGGGCGCCGACGTACCACTCGGTGACCGACCACGAGCACTTCCACCTCGTCTGCAGGAATTGTCACAAGGTCATCTCGGTTGACCCTGATGTGCTGACCCCGTTGTTGAAGCAGCTCGAGGCCGACCACAGGTTCGCCGTGGACGTCGGCCACCTGACCGTGTTCGGGAGGTGTGAGGAGTGTCGCTGACCAGTCCGCTGCTGGACCTGCCCGACGCCGTCGCCGCCGAGGGGATCGACGCCGGGGTCGCCGCACACTACGGCTCCTTCAACCTCGAGCAGCGCACGCTCGCGGCGGGCGACGGGTTCGTCGACCTCTCGCACCGCGACGTGCTGCGGGTCAGCGGCCCCGACCGGCTGACCTGGCTGCACTCGCTGACCACGCAGCACCTCACCGACCTGCCGCCCGGCACCTGGACCCGGTCTCTGGTGCTCAGCCCCAACGGCCACGTCGAGCACGCCTTCGCCGGCGTCGACGACGGCGAGGCGCTCACCCTCCACACCGAGCCGGGCGCCGGCGGACCGCTGCTGGAGTTCCTGCAGCGGATGGTCTTCATGACCCGCGTCGAGCTGGCCGACCTGACCGGCGAGATCGCGGTCGCGTGGCGGCCCAAGGGCTTCGACCTGGTGCCGCGCGACCAGCTGCGGGCGTACGCCGAGGCGGCCGGGCCCGCGTGCGGGCTCTGGGCGCACGAGGCGCTGCGGATCGCGCGGGGTGAGCCGCGGTTCGGCATGGACACCGACCACCGCACCATTCCCAACGAGGCGGGCTGGATCCCGAGCGCCGTCCACCTCGACAAGGGGTGCTACCGGGGCCAGGAGACCGTCGCGCGGGTCCACACGCTGGGCCGGCCGCCGCGACGGCTGACGCTGCTCCACCTCGACGGCTCCGAGAACCGGCTGCCCGAGCGAGGCTCCGACCTCACCCTCGCCGACGGCGGCAAGGTGGTGGGGTTCGTCGGCTCGAGCGCCCGCCACCACGAGCTCGGTCCGATCGCGCTGGCCCTCGTCAAGCGCAACACCCCCCTCGACGCGACGCTCTCGGCCGACGGCCTGGTCGCCTCGCAGGAGGTCGTCGTCGACCCCGAGGTGGGGCTGCACGTACGCCCGCGGCTGACCTGACGCCCGGCCCGCTGCGATAGTCCGCCGCCGGATGCGCCTCGTCGGCCGATCCGATGGCGTATCGGGCGGCGGACTATCTCAGTCGCCGCCGAAGAGGTCGCGCGTGTAGACCTTCTCGGTCACGTCGCGGAGCTCGTCGACCAGCCGGTTGGCGACGATCAGGTCGGCGGCCTGCTTGAACTCGTCGAGGTCGCGGTAGACCTTCGAGCCGAAGAACACGTCCTCCTCGAGCTCGGGCTCGTAGACGATCACCTCGATGCCCTTGCCCTTGATCCGCTTCATGACGCCCTGGACGGCGGAGAACCGGAAGTTGTCCGAGCCGGACTTCATGATCAGCCGGTGCACGCCGACGACGCCGGGCTGCCGGTTGATGATGTCCATCGCCACGAAGTCCTTGCGGGTGGTGTTGGCGTCGACGATGGCGCGGATCAGGTTCTGCGGGACCGACCAGTAGTTGGCGAGCAGCTGGCGGGTGTCCTTGGGCAGGCAGTAGCCGCCGTACCCGAACGACGGGTTGTTGTAGTGGGTGCCGATCCGCGGGTCGAGCCCGACGCCGTCGATGACCTCCCGGGACGACAGCCCGCGCGAGATGGCGAACGAGTCGAGCTCGTTGAAGAACGCGATCCGCATCGCCAGGTAGGTGTTGGAGAAGAGCTTGATCGCCTCGGCGTCGGTCGGGTCGGTGAGCAGGACGGGTACGTCCGGCTCCTGCGAGCCCTCGACCAGCATGTCGGCGAAGCGGCGGGCGCGGTCGGACTTCTCGCCGACCACGATGCGGGACGGGTGCAGGTTGTCGTGCAGCGCCTTCCCCTCGCGCAGGAACTCGGGGGAGAAGATCACCTGGTCGGTGCCGAGCCGCTTGCGTACGTCCTCGACGAAGCCGACCGGCACCGTCGACTTCACGACCATGGTCGCCAGCGGGTTGACCGCCGCGACCGCCTGGATCACGGCCTCGACCGAGGTGGTGTCGAACGAGTCGGACTCGGGGTCGTAGTCGGTCGGGGTCGCGACGACGACGAAGTCGGCCTCGGCGTACGCCTCGGTCCCGGTCGTGAAGGTCAGGTCGAGCTCGCGCTCGGCGAGGTACTCCTCGAGCTCGGGGTCGCTGATCGGCGACCGACGGGAGCGCAGGAGCTCGACCCGGTCCTCGTCGACGTCGACGCCGACGACCCGGTGGTGCTGGCCCAGCAGGACCGCCATGGAGAGGCCGACATAGCCCAGTCCGGCGACAACGACGTTGGTCACGCCGCAGAGTCTAGGTGCGGGCGTACATCACGTGGGTGTCCTGCGGGAGATGGGTGAATCCGTCGCGCGTGTAGAGCGAGACCGCCCGCTCGTTGTCGGCCTCGACGTAGAGCAGCACCTCCTTCGCGCCGCGGTCCGCCAGGTGGCGCAGCCCGGCGCGGGTCAGGGCGCGGCCGAGGCCGGTGCCCTGGGCCGCGGGATCGATCCCGACGACGTAGACCTCGCCGAGCTCGGGGGAGTGCCGCTTGGTCCAGTGGAAGCCGAGCAGCGCGCGGCCGCGGCTGGCGACGATCAGGCCCGCGGGGTCGAACCACGGCTCGGCCATCCGCTCGGCGAGGTCCTCGGCGTCCATCTGGCCCTGCTCGGGGTGGGAGGCGAAGGCTGCGGCGTTGACCCGCAGCAGCTCCGCCTCGTCGTGGGGCCGGTAGCGGCGTACGACGACGTCGCTCGGCACCGACACCTCGCCCACGGGCAGCGAGGTCGGCCGGCGCATCACCCACAGCTCGCGGACCTTCTCGAAGCCGTGGTCGGCGGCCAGCCGCTCGGCGGCGGGGTGCCCGGCGTGCGACCACGCCCGGAGCGGCCGCAGGTCAGTGGGGAGCTCGGCGAGGGCCTGCTCGAGCAGCCGGGTGCCCACTCCGTGGCGCCGCGCGGAGGGGCGTACGACCAGCGACAGCTCGTCCTCGATCACCAGTGCGAACCCGTCGGCCTCGACCCACGCCGTGAGCGTGTGGCCCCGGTGGCGCATCCCGAGCCAGGTGGCTTCGTCGAGCGGTGAGGTCCCGTCCTCCGCCTCGGCCTGAGCCGCGATGTCGGCGATCTGCCTCAGTCTGTCGGCGTGCACGGGCTCGACACTAGGCGACCCGGCCACACGGTGGGCCACCCCGAGGGGGTGAGGTCAGGAGCGGGACGACTCCTCGGCCGACCGGTGGTCCTCGGCCTTCGACGCCTTGTCCTTGGTCGGCAGCACGAACCGGTAGCCGACGTTGCGCACGGTGCCGATGAGGGTCTCGTGCTCCGGGCCGAGCTTGGCGCGGAGCCGGCGGACGTGGACGTCGACGGTGCGGGTGCCGCCGAAGTAGTCGTAGCCCCAGACCTCCTGCAGCAGCTGGTCGCGGGTGAAGACCCGGCCGGGGTGCTGGGCGAGGTACTTGAGCAGCTCGAACTCCTTGAAGGTCAGGTCGAGCACCCGGGAGCCGAGCTTGGCGGTGTAGGTCACCTCGTCGACGACCACCTCGCCGGAGCGGATGACGTGGGACTCGGGGTCGTCGTCGCGATCGGCTCGCAGCCGCCCGGTCGCCACCCGTACCCGCGCCTCGAGCTCGGCCGGGCCGACCGTGTCGAGCACGACGTCGTCCATCGCCCAGTCGTGGTTGACCACGGCCAGCCCGCCCTCGGTCATCACGAGCAGCACCGGCACGTCGACGCCGGTGGTGCGGATCAGCCGGCACAGGTCCCGCGCCTGGGCGAGCTCCTGCCGGCCGTCGACGACGATCACGTCGGCCGCGGGCGCGTCGAGCAGGGCGCTGCCCTCGCGGGGCAGGACCCGGACGTGGTGGGGGAGGAGGGCGAGGGCGGGGAGGACCTCGGCTGACGGCTGCAGCGCGCTGGTCAGCAGCAGCACCTGGCTCATGCGGTCTCCTCCCGAGCTGGGTCTGATGCGCAAGGATAGTCGGCGATGACCGAGTCCCAGATCGTTGTCCGCTATTGGGCCGCCGCCCGCACCGCCGCCGGCGTCGGCCAGGACGAGCTCGCCACCGACGGGCCGCTCACGCTCGCCGAGGTCGTACGGCGGGCCGTCGCCGCGCACCCCGGCACCCGGCTCCCCGGCGTCCTGGAGATCTGCTCGGTGCTGGTCGGCGACCGGCCGGTGGCCACCGAGGACCCCGAGAAGGTCGTCGTCGAGCCCGGCCAGTCGGTGGAGTTCCTGCCGCCGTTCGCCGGCGGCTGATCCCGGTTCGAGTCCGTGGTTCCGGCCCTGTGCGGGTGCGGGGGTCCGGAGGCCGGGCAGGGTCGCGGGGCGACGCAGCAGCGTGTGGCGCCGCCCCGCGCGCCGCGGCCCGGAGCTCAGGCCTCGGTGGTTCCGGCCGTACGCAGGTGCGGGGGTTTCGAGGCTCGGCCGTGGCCGGCCTCGCACCTCAACCTCCGCCTCCGGGGGGCCAGCGCCGGAGGTTGAGGTGCGAAGGCCGCCAGGCCTGAGCCTCGAAACCCCGGGGGTCGGGCAGGGTCGCGGGGCGGCGCAGCAGCGATGGGGCGCCGCCCCGCGCGTCTCGTCCGGGGTCGGTCAGGCCTCGATGGCGGTGCGGTCCTGACCGCCGACCTGGATCTTGCGCGGCTTGGCCTTCTCGGCGACCGGGACGGTCAGCCGGAGCACGCCGCCCTCGTAGTCGGCCGGATGGCGTCGAGGTCGAGGTTGTCGCCGAGGACGAGCTGGCGGCTGAAGACGCCGCGAGGACGCTCGGAGGCGAGTGCCTCCCAGTCCCCGTTGCGGGCGACCCGCTCGGCCCGCACGGTCAGCACGTTGCGCTCCACGTCGAGGTCGATGCTGTCGAGGGTCACCCCGGGCAGGTCGAACTCGATGACGAAGCGGTCGCCCTCGCGCCATGCGTCCATCGGCATGACCGCCGGACGGTTCGTGGTGCCGAGGAGCTGCTGGGTCAGTCGGTCGAAGTCGCGGAACGGGTCCGTCGTGCGCAGCAACATCACAAATCCTCCTCCGGATCATGTGTCTCATCGGTGGGTGCAGGGCGTAACCTGCAATCACTGTTATAGATTGTCTGAGTCACAGATTTCAAGTAGGAGGTACGGATGGATCGCGAGAACGGAGTCTTCGCGATCTCCGTGGTGGCGGAGATGGTCGCGATGCCCGCCCAGAACCTGCGCGTCTACGAGCGGCACGGCCTGCTCGACCCGGAGCGCACCGCGGGCGGGACCCGCCGCTACAGCCCGGCCGACGTCGACCGCCTGCACCACATCCGCGACCTGCTGGCCGAGGGCCTCAACCTCGCGGGAGTGGCCCGGGTGCTCGCCCTGGAGTCCGAGGTCGCCAGGCTCCGCGCGGAATGCGATCGGCTGCGGCGGCGTTGAGCGACCCGTGACCACCGGGACCTGGATCATCGTGGCGAGCGTGCTGCTCGCCGTGGCGATCGGCGGCTGGCGGGCGTACGCCGACGGACGGTTCCGGGGCACCCACCAGGTACGACAGCCCGAGCCGGCGCCGGACGACGCTGTCGCCACCCCGCCGCCGGGGCTGATCCCCGCCGACCAGCTGGGGGAGCGGGCCACGCTGCTGCAGTTCTCGAGCGCGTTCTGCGCGCCCTGCCGGGCCACCCGCCGGGTGCTGGGCGACGTCGCCGACCTCGTGCCGGGGGTCGCCCACGTCGAGATCGACGCGGAGCACCACCTCGACCTGGTCCGCAGGGTCGGCGTGCTCCGGACGCCCACCACGCTGGTGCTGGACCCGGCCGGCCGCGAGGTCACTCGCGCCACCGGCGCACCGCGTACGGAGCAGGTGCTGGCCGCCCTCGCCACGCTTGACGTCCCGAATGACGGACAGTCGTCTCACGGAACGGACGGGCGCCGTGAGTGAGCCCGACGGTCGCCCTACAGTTCGAGTCATGGCCACGACCCTCCTGACGAAGCGGCGCGCAGTCGACCACTGCCACGTCCGCTCGTCCCTGTGTCGAATGTCCTGACGGGACCGCGTCGCTAAGTTCCTTTAGTCGATTGAGTTTATTCACTAAACTCGCGACGACGCCCCGACCGCCACCCCGGTCGGCCACCCGATCTCCCCAGGAGCAGCCATGTCCACCCAGACCGCCGATCAGCGCCACGCCGTCGCCACCGCCCGCATCGACGCGCGCGGACCGCAGTTCACGGCCGCCGTCACGGCGGTCGTGCTCGTCGCCGTGCTGTCGCTGCCGACACCGGCGGCGACGGCGCTGATCGGCGTCCAGGCGGCGCTGTTCGCGCTGGGAGCGCTGGCCGGGGTGCAGCGCACCCCGACCGCCTGGGTGTTCCGCCGCTACGTACGCCCGCTGCTCAAGGGCACCACCGAGTTCGAGGACCCGCAGCCGCCGCGCTTCGCGCAGGCCGTCGGGCTGGTCTTCGCCCTGGTGGCGCTCGTCGGCTTCACGACGGGCGTGGTCCCGCTGGCCCTGGTGGCGACCGGGCTCGCGCTCGTCGCCGCCCTGCTCAACGCCCTGTTCCGCTTCTGCCTGGGCTGCGAGATGTACCTGCTCCTCAAGCGCGTCACCGCCTGACCGAAAGTTTCCCGAGGAAAGAGAGATCACATGAGTCGCGACACCACCCTCGTCTCCGCCCAGTGGGTGGAGGACCACCTCGACGACGACGGCGTCGTCCTCGTGGAGGTCGACGAGGACACCAGCGCCTACGACAAGGGGCACATCCGGGGAGCCATCAAGCTCGACTGGACGACCGACCTGCAGGACCAGGTCCGCCGTGACTTCGTCAGCCGCGAGCAGTTCTCGGCGCTGCTGTCGGAGCGCGGGGTCTCCAACGACGACACCGTGGTCCTCTACGGCGGCAACAACAACTGGTTCGCCGCGTACGCGTACTGGTACTTCAAGCTCTACGGCCACGACGACGTCAAGCTCCTCGACGGCGGCCGCAAGAAGTGGGAGCTCGACTCCCGCGAGCTGACCGACGAGCCGCCCAAGCGGGAGCAGACGTCCTACCAGGCCAAGGACCAGGACCTCTCGATCCGCGCGTTCCGCGACGAGACCGTCGAGGCGATCGGCACCAAGAACCTGGTCGACGTCCGCAGCCCCGACGAGTACGCCGGCCGGCTGCTCGCCCCGGCCCACCTCCCGCAGGAGCAGGCCCAGCGCGCCGGTCACATCCCGACCGCGGCCAACGTCCCGTGGAGCAAGGCGGCCAACGACGACGGCACCTTCAAGTCCGACGACGAGCTCACGCAGATCTACAGCGACGCCGGCGTCGACTGGAGCAAGGACACCATCGCCTACTGCCGGATCGGCGAGCGCTCCAGCCACACCTGGTTCGTCCTCAAGGAGCTGCTCGGCCAGGAGAACGTCAAGAACTACGACGGCTCGTGGACCGAGTACGGCTCGCTGGTCGGCGTACCGGTCGTCACCGGCGACGAGAAGGGTGAGGCCTGATGTGCGGCGCGGTCGAGGGCGGGCTGTCGCTCGACGGGGTCGACGTGGCCAAGGAGGCGGTGATCCAGGGCCAGGTGACGCGTGAGGGCGCGCCGGTCCAGGGCGCCTACGTACGGCTGCTCGACCGCACCGGCGAGTTCACCGCGGAGGTGCCGACCAGCGAGTCCGGCCACTTCCGGTTCTTCGCCGGCGACGGCGAGTGGACGCTGCGGACGCTGGCGCCGAGGGTCGAGCCCGTCGACCACACGGTCGTCGCCGCCACCGGCTCGGTCGCGGAGCTGACCATCCCGCTCTGACCCGTCGTGCCCCCCGGGCCCCGGTCGCCACGTGCGGCCGGGGCCCGTCGCGTCCCTACGATGACCGCGTGAGCGTGCGGGGGCGTGACGTCGGGGTCGACACGGTGCGTGGCCTCGCGCTGCTCGCGATGTACGTCGCACACACGACGTCCCGCACCGACCCCGGCCCGGCGGTGCTGGTGGCCAACCTGCTGACGGCCGCGCTGTTCGCCACCCTCGTGGGCGTCGGAGCCGGCCTCGGGGGCGGCCGGCGAGGCGTCCGGGCAGGCATCGCCGCCCCTCTGGTGCGCGGCGCGGCGCTGGTGGTGCTCGGGCTGCTGCTCAACCGGGCCGGGTCCTCGGTCATCGTGATCCTGGTCCACCTGGGGCTGCTCACCTGGCTGGTCGCGCTCCTCGCCCGCTGCCCCACGTGGCTGGTGGCGGCGGTCGGCGCGATGATGCTGGCCGTGTCGCCGGTGCTCCTCGAGTCGCTGGCTGCCGAGGACGCGAGCCTCTCGCTGACCGGTCCTCACTGGCAGAGCCTGCTGCTGGACCTCACGGCGACCGGCGACACCTATCGGCTCACCTCGCTCCTCGGCTGGGCAGCACTCGGACTGGTGCTCGCCCGGACACTGGTGGCGGCCCCCGGCTGGACCCGACAGGGTCTGGCAGGGCTCGTCACCCTCGCCGTCGGCGCCGTCGCCGTCCTCGTGGGCCGTCCGGTGCCCTACTCCGGCACCCACGTCGAGCTGGTCAGCGACGCACTGCTCGCTTCGGGCGTGCTGCTGCTCGGTGTGGCGCTGGCCCGCGTCGTGCGCGGCCGCGGGCTCGGATGGCTGGCCGGGATGGGTCGGATGACGCTGAGCCTCTACACGCTGCAGGTGCTGGGCATCGCCGTGCTCGAGCAGTGGCTGAGGCCGGGCCAGCCGCCGTACGGCTGGGAGGTGCTGGTGGCGCTGGTGGCCGGCTCGCTGCTGATCGCCCTCGCCTGGAACGGGTTCGCACCTGCCCGCCGGTGGGGTCGCGGCCCGCTGGAGGGCGTGGTGGAGCACCTGGTCGACCTGGTCGGTGGGAGGCCCGCGACGCACGACACCTCGGGCACGACGCACGGGACGACCTCGCCCTGAGCGCTTCCGCGGCCGAAGGCTGCCATCCTTGGCCCAGCGCGGCCGGAAGGGGTCTGGGAGTCGTGGTCGATCGGGTGGTCCTGCACGTCGGGACGATGAAGTCGGGGACGACGTACCTGCAGCACGTCCTCGAGACAGGGATCCTCGAGAGCGTCGGCGGTTTCTACGCCGGCGGGTCGTTCAAGGCGCAGGCGAGGGCCGTCGACCGGCTGCCCACGTGGACCGACGCCCGCAGCCCGAAGGCCTGGCGGCGGCTGGCCGAGCGGGTGCAGCGTCGCGAGGGGGTCGCGTTCTACTCCCACGAGTTCCTGTCCTTCGCCCCCGGGGACCGGGCGCGGAAGATCGTCGAGTCGTTCGGCGGCGCCCCTGTGGACGTCGTGCTCACCGTCCGCGACCAGCACGCCGCGATCCCGGCGCAGTGGCAGACCTACGTCCGCAACCGCGGGACGGACACCTGGGAGCAGTACGTACGCCGCCTGGAGACCATGCGCGGAGGACCACGCCGGCGTTCGCAGCGGGTGTACGCGATCCGCAACTTCCGCCGGGCCCAGGACGTTCCGGACATCATCCGGCGCTGGCGGAACCACCCGGGCGTGACGTCGCTCGGCGTCGTGCTGGTCCCGCCGGCGGGCTCGCCCCCGCAGCTGCTCTGGCAGCGGTTCTGCGAGGCCGCGGGCATCGAGACGCCCGAGCCGCCGGACGCCGGCAGTCCGGCGAACCCCTCGCTCGGCTACGCCTCGTGCGAGCTGGTGCGACGGCTGAACCCGTCGCTGAAGGAGCTCAGCCGGGTGGAGCACGACCGGGCCCGGAAGCCCCCGCTGCGGGCGCTGCTCCCGCTGCGGGCCGAGGAGGCGCGGCCGGTGCTCGACCACGACGGTGCCGAGCTGGCGCGCCGGCTCAACCGGAGGATCGTGCGCGCCGTCTCCCGGGAGGACGTACGCCTCGTCGGCTCGACCGACGAGCTGAGCGTGAACGGGTCCACGACCGGGCCGGCGTCGATCCCGCCGCCCGACCCCGTACAGGTGCAACGTGCCCTCGAGGCGGCCTGGGCGGGCAGCGTCCCGGGCGTCACGCCGCCCGAAGGCGACCTCGACGCCGTGGTGTCGGAGCTGGGCCGGAGGCTGGCTGCCCGCTTCGGGCCGTGAGTGCGGCAGGATGCCGGGCATGAGCGAACCATGGCGCCGCAGCGACGACGTGAACGAGGTCGACTCGGGCGACCGGGTGGTGGTCACCGACCTGTCGGCCGCCGACCCGCGACCCCAGGTGCTCGAGGGGGTCGCCGCCGTGATCTGGCGGCTCCTCGAGGAGCCGTGCACCGAGGAGGCGCTCGTCTCGGAGCTCCTGGAGACCTACCCCGACGCCGAGCCGGACCAGGTGCGCGTCGACGTGGACGCGTTCCTGGAGCAGCTCGCAGGCGCCCACCTGGCCCTCCGGGACCACGGCTGAGCGCATGTCGCGCCGCCGGAGCGGGCACGGGCGAGCCGACCGACTCCGGACGAGAGGACGACATGACCGACCTGGACCAGAACTCCGCCCGTCGCGAGGCCCTCGAGCGGGTCGTGGAGAAGGTCGTCTCCTGGCAGGAGACCGCCACCGAGGGGACGGTGCACGAGGAGCTCGACCGCGGGCTGGCCGAGGCCGGGATCACGCTGACCGACGCGCAGCGCGACGACCTCGCCCGGCGGATCAGCGACGGCGACCCGGTCGACCTCGACACCATCGCGTCCGACGCCGAGGGCGGCGGACCGGCCTAGGTGTACTGACCGGAGAGGTTGGTCAACCGGGTGATGGGTGCTGACCCAAGTGACACCAGAGCGTGCGCATCATGGACGATGGCGTGAGTCGCTGCCCCGGACTGATCGCCATATGTTCGATAGGACGTATCGAGACTTGCTTCGAGGTCTACGCGAGGATGGGATCTCGTTCGTGGACCACCTGCCTCACGACGTCTGAGCGGCCCTTTGCTCCACGTATCTGCCTCTCGGCGCGCAGTACTCGTCGAGCTCCGGCCTTGTAGCTCCCTCCGAGCGTCCTCGGAGAGTGCCCTCCACTCGTCTGCGGTGACGCCAGCCAGCTGTCGCGCTGCCACCCTCAACAGGGCGTCGGTGACCTCGGGGAATTCACATGGAGACAGCAGCCTACGCCCGACGTGGAGCGCGGCCACACGGGAGTGGGGTCGGTCGGTCGGTGGATGCAGGTCCTCAGCGCAAACCCGCCGCTGGCTGTGAGCACATCATGGCGGCGGCGAGGCGTGGAGAGGGCCACCGAACGAGCGATACGACCCGTCTTGCACGCAATCTGCGTTCTTTGAGGGTGAGCACGTGTCCTTAAGTCCGTCGACGAAGGACTGGCGAGCTGGAGCATGCTGCCCGGCACCATGGAGGTCGACTGGGTCCGCGTGTGGCAGCGTCCCGGGACCTGACGCACGACGGCCCGGCCCCACAGGGACCGGGCCGTACGTGACGTGACGGATCAGGTGCCGGAGTTGATCATCCCGGCGCCGACGGTGACGCCGGTCTGCTCGTCGATCAGGATGAAGGAGCCGGTGGTCCGGTTCTTCGAGTACGGGTCGCACAGCAGCGGCACGGTGGTGCGCAGCTGGACGCGGCCGATCTCGTTGAGGCCGAGCTCCTTGGTGTCCTGGTCGCGGTGCAGGGTGTTGACGTCGAGGCGGTACTGGATGTCCTTGACCATCGTCCGCCCGCTGCGGGTGGTGTGCTTGATGGCCAGCTTCTGCCGCGGCTGGAGCGGCTTGTTGGTCATCCAGCAGACCATCGCGTCGATGTCCTGCGCGGGGGTCGGCGCGTTCTTGACCCGGGCGATCATGTCGCCGCGGGAGACGTCGACGTCGTCGGCGAGCCGGACGGTCACGCTCATCGGCGGGAACGCCGCGTCGAGCTCCTGGTCGAACAGGTCGATGCCCTCGATGGTCGAGGTCATCCCGCTCGGCAGCACGACGACCTCGTCACCCGGCTTGAGCACGCCGCCGGCGACCTGGCCCGCGTAGCCGCGGTAGTCGTGGTGGACGTCGGACTTGGGCCGGACGACGTACTGGACCGGGAACCGGGTGTCCATCAGGTCGCGGTCGGAGGCGACGTGGACGTGCTCGAGGTGGTGGAGCAGCGTCGGACCGGAGTACCACGGCATCTTCTCGCTGCGGTCGACCACGTTGTCCCCGTTGAGGGCCGAGATCGGGATGACCTCGAGGTCGGGGATGTTGAGCTTGGTCGCGAACTGCTTGAACTCCTGGTGGATCTTCTCGTAGGTCTCCTGCGAGTAGTCCACGAGGTCCATCTTGTTGATGGCCAGCACCAGGTGGGGCACCCGCAGCAGGGAGAGCAGCACCGCGTGGCGCCGGCTCTGCTCGGTGAGGCCCTGGCGGGCGTCCACCAGCACCAGGCCGAGGTCGGCGGTCGAGGCGCCGGTGACCATGTTGCGGGTGTACTGGATGTGGCCCGGGGTGTCCGCGATGATGAACTTGCGGTTGGGCGTCGCGAAGTAGCGGTACGCCACGTCGATGGTGATGCCCTGCTCGCGCTCCGAGCGCAGACCGTCGGTCAGCAGCGCGAGGTCGGTGTAGTCGTACCCCTTGGCCTGCGAGGAGCTCTCCACCGCCTCGAGCTGGTCCTCGAAGATCGACTTCGAGTCGAGCAGCAGCCGACCGATGAGGGTCGACTTGCCGTCGTCGACCGAGCCGGCCGTGGCGAAGCGGAGCAGGTCCATGTCGTCGGAGACGACGGTGGTCGCAGTCTCGCTGGCGACGGTGCTGTTGTCCTGGGTGGCCATCAGAAGTAGCCCTCCTTCTTCCGGTCCTCCATCGCGGCCTCGGAGAACTTGTCGTCCCCGCGGGTGGCGCCACGCTCGGTGACGCGGGCGATCGCGATCTCGTCGATGATCTTGGGGATGGTGTCCGCGTCGGACTCCACCGCGCCGGTGAGCGTCAGGTCGCCGACGGTGCGGAACCGGACCGTCTTCTCGATGACCTCCTCGCCCTCCTTGCAGGGATTGAAGTCGGACTCGGTCATCCACATGCCGCCGCGGTTGAAGACGCGGCGCTGGTGGGCGTAGTAGATCTCCGGGATGTCGATCCCCTCGCGCCCGATGTAGTGCCAGATGTCGAGCTCGGTCCAGTTGGACAGCGGGAAGATCCGCATGTGCTCGCCCTCGTGGAGGCGCCCGTTGAACAGGCTCCACAGCTCGGGGCGCTGCATCTTGGGGTCCCACTGGCCGAACTCGTCGCGGTGGGAGTAGACGCGCTCCTTGGCGCGTGCCTTCTCCTCGTCGCGCCGGCCGCCACCGAAGGCGGCGGTGAAGGCGTTCTCCTCGATGGCGTGGAGCAGGGTGCCGATCTGGAGCCGGTTGCGCGTGGTCTTGCCGTCCTCGTGGACGATGCCGTTCTTGATGGCCTCCTCCACGCTGGCGACGATCATCCGGGTGCCGAGCCGGTCGACCCAGCGGTCGCGGCAGGCGAGCACCTCGGGGAAGTCGTAGCCGGTGTCCACCTGCAGCAGCGGGAACGGCACCTTCGCCGGGTAGAAGGCCTTCTCGGCCAGCCGCAGCATCACGATGGAGTCCTTGCCGCCCGAGAACATCAGGACGGGCTTCTCGAACTCGGCTGCGACCTCACGGAAGATGTGGATCGACTCCGCCTCCAGCTGCTCGAGCTGGCTCAGCTGGTAGTCGGAATGCGTCGGGGGTGCGCTCATGTGATCGTGGAACCTCTCCTCGGGACAGCCCGCTCATGCTAGCCGTGACGGCCCGTACGGGCTCAATCCGGGTCGCGGCGTTCCGCGAAAGTCTCCCCGATCAGTCCTGTTTGCCCAAGAGCGGGGCCGGGACGGTCGGTCTCAGCCGTCGCGGCGCATCCCCACGATGCCTGGTCGGTACGACGGGTCCTCGAGCTCGGCGACGGTCGGGGAGCCGAACATCGGCAGCCCCTGCGTACGCCGGATGATCCCCCACACCAGGGGGACCAGCAGCACCATCACCAGTCCGACGACGGCCACCAGCATCGGCGAGGTCTCGTCCTCGCCGGCGCCGAGCGGGGCCCAGCCGGCCTTGTCGAGCAGCGCGACCCCGGACATCGTCAGCACCACCACGATGCCGCGCCGGATGATCGACTGCGGCACCCGCGGCGCCAGCCGGGCGCCCAGGATGGTGCCGGGCACCGACCCGATCAGCAGCGGGATCAGCACCCCGAAGTCGAGGCCGTGGAGGGCGATGTTGGAGATCGCCGCGGCCAGCACGAGCGGCACGGCCTGCACCAGGTCGGTGCCGACCAGCCTGGCTGCGGAGAGCCCGGGGTAGAGCATCAGCAGCGAGATCATGATGACCGAGCCGGAGCCCACGCTGGTGATGCCGACCAGCAGCCCGCCGAGGGCGCCGACCAGCAACGTCGGGAGCGGGCGGATCCGCGGGTCGTCCGTGGATTGGTGGCCGTGGCGCGTGCGGCGCAGGTTGATCCACAGCCGGAGGGCGTACGTCAGCGCGGCGAACAGCAGCGCGAAGCCGATGCAGAGCTTGAGCGCCCGGTCGAGCTGCTCCGCGTCGTCGGTCGCCCAGGAGACGAGGTAGGGGCCGAGCAGGGCGGTCGGGACCGACCCGAGGATCAGCCACTTGGCGAGCGTGAGGTTGGGCGTGCCCTCGCGCTGGTGCACGATCGCGCCGCCGGACTTGTAGACCGCGGCGGCGGTCAGGTCGGCCGTCACCACGGTGGCGGCCTCGCCGACGCCGAGGAAGATCAGGGCCGGCGTCATCAGCGCGCCACCGCCCATGCCGGTCAGGCCCACGACGATGCCGACGAAGAAGCCCGCCGCGAGGATCGCGAAGAACGTGGTCATGACGACGTCGCCCATGTGGAGGCCTCTCTACTCTCGTGGATCGCCGAACTCTACTGAAGTACCAGATCTGGTCCGCATCGGCGCGCTCACTCGGCCGGCGACAGGTCGAGGTGGCCGGACTTCTGCAGCGCGACGAGCACGTCGTCGAGGGCGTCCTCGATGCTGCGGCCGGTGGTGTCGACCCGGACGGCGGCGTCGTCGGGCTCCTCGTACGGCGAGGAGATGCCGGTGAAGTCGGGGATCTCCCCGCGCCGGGCCCGGGCGTAGAGGCCCTTGCGGTCCCGGCGCTCGCACTCCTCGAGGGGGGTGGCGACGTGGACCAGGAAGAAGGCGCCGCCGGCCGCCTCGACCATCTCGCGCACCTGGGCGCGGGTCTCGGCGAACGGCGCGATGGGGCTGCAGACGGCGAGGCCGCCGTGGCGCGCGATCTCGGCGGCGACCCAGCCGATGCGGCGGATGTTGGTCTCGCGGTCCGCGCGGGAGAAGGTCAGCCCCGCCGAGAGGTGGCGACGTACGACGTCGCCGTCGAGGCTGGTGACGGTGCGCTCGCCGCGCTCCAGCACCAGGTCCATGAGCGCCCGGGCCAGCGTGGACTTGCCGCTCCCGGAGAGGCCGGTGAAGAACAGCACCAGGCCCTGGTCCTCGGGGGCCGGCTGGTCGGCCTCGACGACCGCCGCGACGTCGTCGGGCCAGGCGTCGTCGTCGCCCGGCTCGGTGAGCGCGTGGACCGGGTCGTCGCCGGCGTACGTCGTCACGACCCGGACGCCGAGGACGTGGTCGGCCTCGGGGTCGCCGTGGGCGGCCAGGGGGACGGCGACCACCTCCGCGGCGAGCCGGTCGGCCGCCAGGAGCGTGGCCCGGAGGGTCGCCACGGGCGACAGCGTGGGGGTGCCGGTGCCGACGAGCGCGAGCAGCACGACGGGGCCGTCGACCGCGGCCAGCTCGGCGAGCTGGCCCTCGGTGAGCGCGTCGGTGACCGGCACGAAGGTCGCGCCGGCGTGACGCTCCCGGACCTCGGCGGGCGCGAGGTAGTGGCGCCGGAACGGCCCGTACTGGTGGTGGGTCAGCGGGGTCACCTCGCCGGTGGCGGTCGTGACCCGGGCCAGCGGGAGCCCCTCGGGGTCGACCAGCTCGACCGTGGTGGCGTCGGCCAGCTCGGGCGGGAGGGTGAGCGTGACCGGGCTGCCGGGCTCGTCGAAGCGGGTGACCGGAGCCAGCGCCCCCGTGGTGAGCAGCTCGAGGTCGTCGAGCTCGCGCGGGGAGGGGCAGTACTGCGGCACGGGCTGGTCTGGCACGTGAGCATCCTGCCACCCGGGCGGCCCGGCAGCGGTGGTTAGGGTGCTCCCCATGCCTGCCGAGACACCCGACGCTGCCGAGCGTCCGTGGGGCTCCTGGCAGGTGCTGGGCGCCGGGGACGGCTACAAGGTCAAGCGGATCGAGGTGCTCCCGGGGCGCCGGCTGTCGTACCAGACGCACGCGCACCGCTCCGAGCACTGGCTCGTCGTGAGCGGGGTCGCGACCTGTGTGGTCGACGGCCGGACCGTGACCGTACGACCCGGGGAGCACCTGGACGTCGAATGCGGCTCGGCGCACCGGATCGGCAACGACCAGGAGACGCTCCTGGTCGTCGTGGAGGTGCAGCGCGGCCACTACACCGAGGAGGACGACATCGTGCGGCTCGAGGACGACTACGACCGGTGCGAGGCGCCGTCGTGAGCGCACCCGTGACCGTCGCGGAGATCGTCCGCTCGGGCTTCGTGGAGGGACACCACTACGGCTCGGTCGTGGCGCTGGACTCCGACGGCGCGGTCGAGTGGTCGGTGGGGGCGGTCGACAGCGCCGTGCTGCCGCGGTCGTGCAACAAGCCGGTCCAGGCGCTCGGGATGGTCCGGGCCGGCCTCGACCTGCCGGCCGAGCTGCTCGCCCTCGCCTGCGCCTCACACTCGGGTGAGGACTTCCACGTCGCGGGGGTCCGGGAGATCCTCGCCGGCGCCGGGCTCGACGAGTCCGCCCTGCAGACCCCGCCCGACTTCCCGCTCGACGACGCCGCCCGCGAGGCGATCCTGCGGGCCGGGGGATCCCGCGAGCCGGTGCTGATGAACTGCTCCGGCAAGCACGCCGCCATGCTCGCGACCTGCGTCGCCCGCGGCTGGGACGTCGCGACCTACCGGCAGCCCGACCACCCGCTCCAGGTCGCCATCGCCGACACCTTCGCCGAGATGACCGGCGAGCCGGTCGAGGCGGTCGCGGTCGACGGCTGCGGTGCGCCGCTGCTCTCGACGTCGCTGACCGGGCTGGCCCGCGCGTTCCGGCGGCTGGCCCTCGGGCTCGACGGGCACGACGCGTCCGACCCGCGCTCGACCCGGGTCGCCGACGCGATCCGGCAGCACCCGGCGTACGTGTCGGGGAGCAGCCGGGACGAGCGCGAGCTGCTGACCGCGATCCCCGGCGCGATCGGCAAGGCCGGCGCCGAGTCGTGCTACGCCGTGGCGCTGCCCGACGGGCGGGCGATCGCGCTCAAGACCGACGACGGCGCCGCGCGGGTCCGCCCGGTGCTGATGGCCGCCGCCCTCGAGCGCAGCCGGGTGCTCGACGACGGCGGCGTCGACGTCGAGGCCGTACGCCGGACCGGCCGGGTGGCGCTGCTCGGCGGCGGGCAGCCGGTCGGGGAGATCCGCGCCTGCTTCTGAGACCGTTCGGAGACGCCGCGTCGCCGGAGGTTGAGGTGCGAGCGGAGCCGAGGGTGGGGCGTCGCCGGAGGTTGAGGTGCGAGCGGAGCGAGCCTCGAAACCCCGGAAGGTGTGCGGGGCGGTGCGGGGGTTTCGAGGCTCAGGCCTTGGCGGCCTTCGCACCTCAACCTCCGACCCTCCGCCCGTTGTGAACACCATCACGCTAGCCGAGTTTGCATTTTGCTAGCCATGGCTAGCACCATGGGGACATGGCCAAGGGAAAGGTCGGGAAGACCGTCGGGTCTCTCGGCGACTACCTCCGGGAGCAGCGGCAGGCGTCGCGGCTCTCGCTGCGTCAGCTCGCCGAGCAGGCCGGTGTGTCGAACCCCTACCTGAGCCAGATCGAGCGTGGTCTGCGCCGTCCCTCGGCCGAGGTGCTGGCACAGATCGCGAAGGCCCTGCGGATCAGCGCCGAGCAGCTCTACGTCCGGGCCGGAATCGTCAGCCCGGAGCCCGTCCAGGGTGCGCCCGAGCGGTCCGTGGAGCTGGCCATCCTGAACGACCCGTACCTCAACGAGCGGCAGAAGCAGTCACTGCTGGACGTCTACGCGTCCTTCCTGGCGCTCAACCCATCCACCGAGAAGGAGTGAACGAGGCCATGGCCAAGTTCGACATCAAGAACGACATCAAGTTCGCCACCAAGCCCCTCTACGCGGGCGTCGGCGCCACCGACCTCGCGGTCGAGCGCGTACGCGGGCTCGTCAGCGAGGCCCAGAAGCGCACCCAGAAGCGGGTCGCCGAGGCCCAGAAGAACGTCCGCAAGGTCGACCTCGAGCCCAAGGCGCTCCGCGACCAGGCCGCGACCCGCGTCGACGCGCTGGCCAAGGACGCCAAGGCCCGCCGCGCCGCGATCGAGAAGCGGGTCGCCGAGGCCCAGGCCGACGCCCTCGCCACCGTCGGCGGCACCTACGACGTCCTGGCCACCCGGGGCGCGACCCTCGTGACCCGGATCCGCGGCCAGCAGGCCACCCAGGCGGCCACTGCCTCGGCGAAGACCGCGGCGAGCAAGGCGAAGACGACGAAGACCCAGGCCACCAACGCCACGAAGTCGACCGCCTCGACCGCCAAGAAGTCGGCCGGCGCGACCAAGAAGACGGCCGCCCAGAAGAGCGCGCCCGCCAAGAGCAGCGCCAAGGCCACCGGCACCGCCGCGAAGGAGGCCGCGTCCAACGCGACCCAGGCCACCGGCGACGCCGCCCAGAAGGTCGGCGACTGACCGAACGCAGAGCAGGCCCCCGGGATCCACGCGGTCCCGGGGGCCTGTCGCGTCGTCTACGCTTGTGGAGTGCCGAACGTCTTCCAGATCGAGGGATCGGTCTTCCTCGTCATCAGCCTGGTCCTGCTGGCGGTGAAGATCTTCGCGCTCGTGACCGCCTTGATGTTCAGCCCGGACCACTACCGCGCCGCCGACAAGCTGACCAAGCCGGCCTGGGTCGCGATCCTCGGCATCGGCGCCGCCGCGCAGGTGCTGATGCCGGACGTCCGGAGCCTGATCAACCTGGCCTTCACCATCGCCGCCTTCGTCTACCTCGCCGACGTACGACCGGCGCTACGGAGCCTGCACCAACGCTGACGGCGTTTCGCGCGCGTTCGGCCACGATCGCGTCCGCGGTGGGTCATCACGTGTCCCGTCTAGCCCACCGCTGGCCCTCCCATCCCTCCTCGCCCTCGAAATGGGGAACGACCGCATGCCTGGCCCCCGCACGCTCGTTGCCGCCCTGCTCACCGGAACGCTGTCCGTCCTCGGCCCGGTCGTCGCCTCCGACGCCGCCGACCCGACCGACGACGCGGCCTCGACCAGCGCCGATTCCGGCGCCGCCCGGCGCCCGGTCCGCCAGGTCGCCCGGCTCCAGATGCACCCCCAGATCGCGGCCCCCGGGTCGACCGTCCAGGGCGCCGACGCGGCCCGGAGCGCGATGACCGCCACCTTCAAGCCGCGCTCGAAGAAGCGGCCGGTGAAGCTGCAGCGCCGCCAGGGCAGCCGCTGGGTCACCGTGGCCAAGGGGCGGCAGGACGGGAGCGGCACGGTGGAGTTCTCCGCGCCGTACGCCGTGAAGGGCGCCGCGGCGACCTACCGCGTGCAGGCCTCCCGCTACCGCGGCCTCAAGCCGGTCAGCAGCCGGGGTGTCGCCACCTCGCTCCCGGGCGAGGCCGACTTCACCGACGAGTTCACCGGCTCCACCCTGGACGCCACCCGGTGGGCGACCCGCGAACAGGGCTACCAGCCGGCGAGCAAGCGCACCTGCTCCCGGTCGAGCGAGGACGCGACCCGGGTCGCGGGAGGCGTCGCGCGGCTGAGCGTGCTGCCCGACCCGCCCAACCCGCTCGACATCTTCGACGACCGACCGGCGAGGTGTTCCTACGACGGCCACCGCTACGCCTGGCGTACCAACGGGCACATCGGCACCGAGGACCGCTACTTCTTCACGTACGGCTACGCCGCGGCGCGCATCAAGTTCCAGCCGCGCCGCGGCCAGCACGGCGCCTTCTGGCTGATGCCGCAGGACCCGCTGGCAGCCGAGGGGCCGGCCGCCCAGACCGGCGCGGAGATCGACGTGGTCGAGTGGTTCGGCAACGGCGTCCGCGGCGGCGGCCTCGCCAGCTTCATCCACTACTGGCCCGAGGACGGCGCGACCGGCGTCACGGCCAAGAAGGTCGGCGGCTACATCAAGCAGCCGGAGCGCCTCGGCTCCGGGTGGTCCGACCGCTACCACGTCTTCTCCGTCGAGTGGACGCCCGAGCGCTACGTCTTCCGGATCGACGGGCGCGAGAGCTACCGCACCACGCAGGGCGTCTCCGGACGGCCGGAGTACCTGATCCTGAGCATGCTGAGCAGCGACTACGAGCTCCAGCACATCGACGACGACCAGCTGCCGCAGACGATGAGCGTCGACTGGGTCCGTACCTGGGAGCGGTGACCCCGGGCGGGTTCGTCGAGCGTTCAGCGCGCCACCGGCGTCACCGCCGACAGCGGGGGGTGGCCGCGGTCCTTCTCGGACATCTCCGCTTCCGCGAGCGGGACCGGCCACGGCACGGCGACCGTCGGGTCGCCGAGCGCGAGCGCCGCGTGGTCCCCGCCGGGCTGCCAGTGCTCGTTGACGAGGGCGCTGTAGACGGTGCCGTCCTCGAGGGTCTGGAAGGAGTTGCCGACGCCGCGGGGCACGTACACCGCGGTGTCGGTCCCGAGCTCCACGTGGTAGGTCGAGCCGAACGACGGCCCCTCGCGCAGGTCGACCCACGCACCGAACGCCCGCCCGGCGAGGACCGACACGAGCTTGTCCCACGGCTCCGCGTGGAACCCGCGGGTGACGCCGCGGACGGTGCTCGTGGAGACGTTGTGCTGGACCGGCCCGAAGTCCGGCAGCCCGAGCGCGGTCATCTTCTCCCGGTGCCAGTTCTCCTTGAACCAGCCGCGGGAGTCGTGGAGCACCGGCTGCCGGAGCAGCAGCAGGCCGGGGACCGGCGTGGACTCGACCGCGTGCTCCATCACTGTCCCCGGGACGCGTACGCCGCCTCGGTGTGCTCCTTGTGGGGCCGCCACCAGTCCTCGTGGTCCTGGTACCAGCGGATGGTGTCGGCCAGGCCGGCGGCGAAGTCCGGGAACCGGGGCTCCCAGCCCAGCTCGGTGCGCAGCTTGGTGGAGTCGATCGCGTAGCGCAGGTCGTGGCCGGCACGGTCGGTGACGTGGTCGAAGTCGTCCTCGGGGCGGCCGAAGTGGGCCAGGATCATCCGGACGACGTCGAGGTTGCTGCGCTCGCCGTCGGCGCCGATCAGGTACGTCTCGCCGATCCGGCCCCGCTGCAGGATCGTCCACACGGCCGAGGAGTGGTCGTCGGCGTGGATCCAGTCGCGGACGTTCTGCCCGGCGCCGTAGAGCTTGGGCCGGCCGCCGTCGATGACGTTGGTGACCTGGCGCGGGATGAACTTCTCGACGTGCTGCCAGGGGCCGTAGTTGTTGGAGCAGTTGGAGATCGTGGCCCGGACCCCGAAGCTGCGGACCCAGGCGCGGACCAGGTGGTCCGAGCCCGCCTTCGACGCGGAGTAGGGGCTGCTGGGGTTGTACGGCGTCGCCTCGGTGAACCGCTGCGGGTCGTCGAGCGCGAGGTCGCCGTACACCTCGTCGGTGGAGACGTGGTGGAGCCGGGTGCCGGCCCGGCGTACCGCCTCGAGGATCGTGAAGGTGCCGACCAGGTTGGTCTGCACGAACGGCGAGGGGTCGTCGAGCGAGTTGTCGTTGTGGGACTCCGCCGCGAAGTGGACCACCGCGTCGTGCTCGCCCACGAGCCGGTCGACGAGCGCGGCGTCCACGACGTCGCCCACCACGAGCTCCACCCGGTCGCCGGGCAGCTCCGCCAGGGCGGCCTCGCTGGCGGCGTACGTCAGCTTGTCGAGGACCGTGACCCGGACGTCGGTGTGGCCGACGAGGTGGTGGACGAAGTTGGAGCCGATGAACCCGGCGCCACCGGTGACGAGGAGACGCTCCATGGCTGCACCCTAGTCAGGACTAACCTCTCCGCCATGCGAGGCATCATCCTGGCCGGCGGGACCGGCTCACGGCTGCACCCGATCACCAAGGGCGTCAGCAAGCAGCTGGTCCCGGTCTACGACAAGCCGATGATCTACTACCCGCTGTCGTCGCTGATGCTGGCCGGGATCCGCGAGATCCTGGTGATCACGACCCCGCACGAGGCGGACCAGTTCCCGCGGCTGCTCGGCGACGGGACGGCCCTCGGGCTCGACATCACGTACGCCGTGCAGCCGGAGCCGCGCGGCCTGGCCGAGGCGTTCCTGATCGGCGAGGACCACATCGGCGACGAGCGCGTGGCCCTGATCCTGGGCGACAACGTCTTCTACGGCGTCGGGCTCGGCAAGCACCTGCGGCGGTTCCGGGAGATCGACGGTGCGGCCGTCTTCGGCTACCGGGTCTCCGACCCGTCGGCGTACGGCGTCGTGGAGTTCGACGCCGCGGGCACCGCCGTCTCGCTGCAGGAGAAGCCGGAGCGGCCGCGGTCGCCGTACGCGGTGCCCGGCTTCTACTTCTACGGCAACGACGTCGTCGAGCGGGCCAAGTCGATCCAGCCGTCCGCGCGGGGGGAGCTCGAGATCACCGACCTCAACCGGCTCTACCTCGACGAGGGGCGGCTGCAGGTCGAGGTGCTGCCGCGCGGCGCCGCCTGGCTCGACACCGGGACCTTCGACGACCTCAACAATGCCAGCGACTTCGTGCGCACCGTCGAGAACCGGCAGGGCCTCAAGATCGGGTGCCCCGAGGAGGTCGCCTGGCGGATGGGCTTCATCGACGACGACCAGCTGCGCGCGATCGCCGGCGAGCTCACCAAGAGCGGGTACGGCGACTACCTGCTCGACCTGCTCGAGCACCCCCGCTGAGCGCCGATACGCTGCGCGGCATGAAGGTTCTCGTCACCGGCGGCGCCGGTTACATCGGCTCCCACGCCACCCTCGCCCTGCTCCAGCGCGGCGACGAGGTGCACGTCATCGACAACCTGTGCAACGCGTCCGCGGAGTCGCTGACCCGGGTCGAGCGGCTGGGCGACGGCGAGGTGCCGTTCCACGAGGTGGACCTGCGCGACCGCGAGGCGGTCGAGAAGGTGCTGGCGCACGGCTTCGACGCGGTGATCCACTTCGCCGGGCTCAAGGCGGTCGGCGAGAGCGTGGACATCCCGCTCGACTACTACGGCAACAACATCGAGGGCACGCTCACGCTGCTGCGCGCGATGCGGGCCACCGGTTGCCGGACGATCGTCTTCTCCTCCTCCGCGACCGTCTACGGCGACCGCGCGCCGGTGCCGTACGTCGAGGACTTCGAGCCGCTCGACGCCACCAACCCGTACGGCCGGACCAAGGTGATGCTGGAGCGGATCCTGGTCGACCTCGCCGCCGCCGAGCCGGACTGGCGGGTCGGCATCCTGCGCTACTTCAACCCGGTCGGCGCGCACCCGTCCGGCGACATCGGCGAGGACCCGCTCGGCATCCCCAACAACCTGACGCCGTACATCGCCCAGGTCGCGGTCGGTCGGCGCGACCAGCTCACCGTCTTCGGCGACGACTACGACACCCCCGACGGCACCTGTCTGCGCGACTACATCCACGTCACCGACCTCGTCGACGGCCACACCGCGGCGCTCGACTGGCTCGCCGCGCACGACCCGGGCTCGCGGGCGTGGAACCTCGGCACCGGCCAGGGCACCTCGGTGCTCGAGGTGATCCAGGCCTTCGAACGCGCGTCCGGCCGCGAGATCCCGTACGTGATCGGCCCGCGTCGCGCCGGCGACCTCCCCGCGACGTACGCCGACCCGACCCGCGCCCGTGACGAGCTCGGCTGGGTCGCGGAGCGCACCATCGACGACATGTGCACCGACCTCTGGCGCTGGCAGTCGCAGAACCCGCAGGGTTTCGCGGGCTGAGGGGCGCCGCATTTCACCGGCCAGCCGGTGAAATGTGTGCTGGTGACCCGAAATTTCAGCGTACAAGCACGGGTTTCACCGGCCAGCCGGTGAAATCGGGCGCCCCCAACGCCCCACTACGCTGCACGCCATGACCGACTTCCCGACCGACCGGATCGTCGCCGTGCTGGGGGGGACCGGTCCGCAGGGGCGGGGGCTGGCCCGCCGGTTCGCCGCCGCCGGCATCCGCGTCGTCATCGGCTCGCGGGACGCCCACCGCGCGGCCGCGCTCGCCGCCGAGCTGGCCGACGCCACCGGGGGCGCCGTCTCCGGCGCCGACAACGCCGCCGCGGCCGACCAGGGCGACGTCGTGGTGGTCTCCGTGCCGTGGGACGGACACCGCGCCCTGCTCGAGGGGCTCGCGCCGCAGCTCGCCGGCAAGGTGGTCGTCGACTGCGTCAACCCGCTCGGCTTCGACAAGCAGGGGGCGTACGCGCTCGCCGTCGACGAGGGCTCGGCCGCCGAGCAGGCCCGCGAGCTGCTGCCCGAGTCCGTCGTGGTCGGGGCGTTCCACCACGTCAGCGCGGTGCTGCTCGACGACCCGGACGTCGCGTCCGTCGACACCGACGTGATGGTGCTCGGCGACGACCGCGACGCGACCGACCTGGTGCGAGCCCTGGCGGGCAGCATCCCCGGCGTCCGCGGCGTCTACGCCGGACGGCTCCGCAACGCCCACCAGGTCGAGGCGCTGACCGCCAACCTGATCAGCGTCAACCGGCGCTACCAGGCGCACGCCGGCGTCCGCGTCACCGACGTCGAGCCGTGACCGCGCCGGTGACGGGCGAGCTCGTCCTGCGCCCCCGCGAGGCCGCGGACCTGCCCGCGCTGTGCGACGTGCTGGCCGCGCAGCGCGACGCCAGCCGCTACCCGTTGCGCTGGCCGCTGCCGTTCCCGGTCGAGGAGTTCGTCGTACGCCCCGACGACCTCGCCGCCTGGACCGCCCTCCTCGACGGCCGCCCGGTCGGCCACGTCTCGGCACAACGGGCCGCCGACGTGGTCGTGCTGCCGTCGTGGGAGCGCGGCCACGGCCTCCCGGCCGACCGGCTCGGCGTCGTCGGCACGCTCTTCGTCGACCCGCGCGTCCGCGGGCGCGGCCTCGGCCGGCTGCTCCACGACACCGCCGTCGGCTGGCTGCGCGACCACGGCCTCGGGCCGTGCCTCGACGTGGTGCCGATCCACGCGGCCGCGCAGGCGATGTACGCGGCCGCCGGCTGGCGCGAGGTCGACCGGGTCCGGCCGCACTGGCTGCCCGCCGGCGAGCCGGACGTGGTCGCGATGGTGCTCCCGCAGGTCAGCTGAGCTCGAGCACGTCCAGCGCCCGCAGCGTCCGTACGACGTGGGGCACCTCGTGGATGCGCACGAGCTGCGTGCCGCCCAGCGCCGCGAAGACGGTGAAGAACCCCTCCGCCCGCCGGAACTCGTCCTCGAACAGGTCGAAGCTGTGGGGCACCGACACCGCCACCGGGACGCCCAGCGAGCGCAGCCGGAACGACTGCGACAGGATCCGCGACTGGTGGCGTACCCGCTCCAGCGGCTCGGTGAGGTTGCCGTAGTGGAACCCGACGGCCGGGTCCACGATGATCCGCTGCACGCCCAGCTCGCGCGCCCGCGCCACCCGCGACGCGAAGTGGTCGGCCAGCACCGGCATCGGGTCGCCCTCGGCGGGCAGCTCGCCGTCCTCGCGGACGTTGGCCGACTCGCCGAAGCACATCAGGACGGTCGCGTCGTGGGCCGCGACCAGCCGCAGCATCTCGTCCTCGTCCTCGCGGCCGGTCAGGTTGAGCACCCGGGCGCCCGCCCGCAGCACCGCGTCGACCACCTCCGGCTGGTAGGTCTCGACCGAGAGCACCATCTCGCGCGCCAGCGTCTCCACGACGGGCAGCAGCTTGTCGAGCTGCTCGCCGGGCGACGCGCGGCCGGCCCGGTGGCCGCTCGCCTCCGCCCCCAGGTCGACGATCTTCGCGCCCTGCGCGGCCTGCACCCGCGCCATCCGTACGGCCGACTCGGTCGAGACCGCGACGCTCTCGCGGTAGGTCGAGTCGCGGGAGAGGTTGATCGCCCCCATCACGGTGACGGTGCCGTCCCGGACCACGACGCCGTCGGCGACGGTCACGGGATGGACGGGCAGGTCGAGGTCGGCGCGGTGCCGGTCGTGGAGCTCCGCGAGAGCGGCCAGCGTGATCACGCCTGCGAGTCTAGGGAGGGGCCTGTGCACCGTCGCGTGAGGCATCGGTTACGGTCGTGGCGACTCCTGGAGGTGGGGCATGCGAGTCCTGATCGGCCCTGACGCGCCGCTGCACGAGGTCTACGCCGCTCCCGAGGGACCCTGGCTGCGCGCCAACATGGTCTCGACGGTCGACGGTGCGGCCACCGGCGACAACGGCACGAGCACGTCCATCAACAACGCGACCGACCAGGTCGTCTTCGACCTGCTGCGCGAGCTGTCCGACGCCATCGTCGTCGGCGCGGGGACGTTGCGTGCCGAGCAGTACCGGCCCAACCCCAAGCCGATCGTGGTGGTCAGCCGCAGCGGCGAGGTTCCCGAGTGGCTGCTCGGCCCCGGCAGCGGTCCGGTGATCCTGGCGACCTGCTCGGCCGCCGAGGCGCTCGGCCCGAGCACCGAGCTGCTCGGCGAGGACAACGTCATGGTGCTGGGCTCCCACCGGGTCGACCTGGCCCGGATGCGCGAGCAGCTGGTCGAGCGCGGCTACTGGCAGCTGCTCTCCGAGGGCGGGCCGCACCTGCTGCGCGACCTGCTCGACCAGGGCTGCGTCGACGAGGTCGACACGACCACCACGCCGCTGCTGGTCTGCGGCCGCCACCCGCGCATCACCGACGGCCCGCCCGTCGACGTGCCGCTGGAGCTCCGGACGCTCGTCGAGAAGGACGGCACCCTCATGGCCAGGTGGACGACCGCATGATCACTTCGAGTCATTTGTCCAGCGGGCCCTCCCGGTCGTGAGGGGCTGGACCGTACGCTGATCGCGCCCCCCGATGTGAACGTCATACAGGGGGGAACGTGCGCATCGACTGGGTGCCGTATTCGGCGTCCGCGCTCGTCGTGGGCGCGTCCGCGCTGTCGGTGGGGGCGATCGTCGTGCCCCAGGCCGGCATCCCGTCCTCGCCGCTCTGGATCGTCGAGGAGCAGCCCGCGGGCTGGCTGGCCGTCTCCGGCCTCTACCTGCTCGCCTCGGTCAGCCTGATCCTCGGGCTGCCGGCGGTGCTGAGCATCTTCGACCTGCGGGGCGCCCGGGCGGCGCTGATCGGCTCGGCACTGTTCGTCGTGGGCTGCACCGGCACGGCGGCGTACGCGGTGCTGCTCGCGGTCTACCGCGCGCTCTCGACCGGCGACCTGTTCGCGGTCGGGCTGCAGGACCTCGCCAGCGACACCGGGCTCTCGGTGATCCTGTACGGCTGGGTGCTGACCTTCGCGCTCGGCGAGCTGCTGCTGGCGCTCGCGCTCGTGCAGGCGCAGCGGGTGCAGCGCTGGGTGCCCGGGCTGCTGGTGCTCCACGTCGGGCTCTCACCGCTCGCCCCGCTGCTGCCGCACCCGGTCGCGGTCGGCGTGGCGCTGCTCGTCACCATCGCCTTCGCGGCGCTCGGCATCGTCGCCAACCAGCGCACGCTGCTGCCCTGAGCGGCTGGGGGCGGGTCGCTACCGTCGAGGCGTGACCACGCGCACGGCCACGGCCGATCCGACGATCGGGTGGGTGCGCGCGGGCGCAGTCAGCCTCGGTTTCGTCGCGCTGCTGTGGGTGAGCGAGATCATCGACGCCTCGCAGGGCGGCGACCTCGACCGGTTCGGCATCCAGCCGCGCTCGGAGGAGGGGCTGTGGGGGATCCTCTTCGCGCCACTCCTCCACGGCGGCTTCGCCCACCTCGAGGCCAACTCCGTACCGCTGCTGGTGCTCGGCTTCCTGGTCGCCGTCGTGTCGTTCGCCCGCTGGGCGGCGGTGATGGCCTGGGCGTGGCTGGTCAGCGGCCTCGGCGTCTGGCTGATCGCGCCGGCCAACTCGCTCACGATCGGCGCCTCCGGCCTGGTCTTCGGGCTGCTGACCTACCTGCTGGTCGCCGGCTTCCTGGAGCGCAAGCCGGTCCGGATCCTGATCGGGGTCGCGGTCTTCCTGGTCTACGGCGGCGTGCTGCTCGGCGCGCTCCCCGGCACTCCCGGGGTGTCGTGGCAGGGGCACCTGTTCGGCGCCGTCGGCGGCGTCCTCGCCGCCTGGGTGCACGCCCGTCGTACGCCGCAGGCGGAGTGGCGCTAGGTCTGGGGTGGGGGGGTGTGCATGATTCCCCGGCTCGCCGGGGATTCCTGCACTTCCTGGCCGAAACTTCGCCTTGGAAGTGCAGGCTCTGCCCGTACGACGTGACGCGAGTGTCGTACGGGGTGACCCGGCGCTAGGACGACTCACCGGCCGCCAGAGGTCGAGGTGCCAGGTCGACAGCCGTCCTGGGATCGGAGGTCGAGGTGCGAGGCCGGCCACGGCCGAGCCTCGAAACCCCCGCACCGGTGCAGGGCGCTGCGTCAGGCGGTGACGGGACGCAGCGTGGGCGCGAGCACCAGCAGGCCGAGCAACGGCAGCACGGCGAGCACGACGAGCGCGCCACCGAGGCCGAGCACGCCGCCCAGGCCGGCGACCACGGCGGAGCCGATGCTGCCGCCGACGAGGAACAACAGCGTGGCGACCCCCAGCGCGACGCCCCGTACGTCGACCGCGACCGCGTCGCCGACGGCAGCGCTGAGGGCCGGCTGCCCGAGGCCGAACGCGAACGTCACCAGCATGATCGCGACGACCAGCAGCGGCGCGTTGACCCAGTGGGCGCCGAGCGAGGCGACCAGCAGCGCGGTGGAGGCGACGACACTGGCGATGGCGAGCGACCGGCCGGCGCCGACCCGGTCGAGGAGCGGCCCGGCGACCCGGGGCACGCCGAGCGCGACGACCGCGCTCGGCACCATCGCCAGCCCGACCTGCCAGGCCTCCCAGCCGTCGGCGAGCAGCACCGCAGGCAGCGCGATCAGCATCGCGAACCAGGAGGCGGGGACGGCGGCAGCGGCCACCGCGCTCCGCACCACCTGTGCGTTGCGGACCACCTCCAGCGGGAGGAAGCCGTGGGGCCGGCGGCGTACGGAGGCGCGGACCGCGGGGGCGCCGACCACCAGCAGCCCGGCACCGACCGCGGCGACCGCGATCCCCGCGGAGGGCGACTGCACGAGCAGCACCATCCCGGCGGCCGTGAGGGCCACGAGCACGGCGCCGACCACGTCGAGCCGCGCCCCGGTGCCCCCGGACGTGAGCGCCCGCCACAGGAACGGGACGACCAGGATGCCGACGATCGGCAGCGCCATCACCGCACGCCACCCGAAGACGGCCTCCACCGCGCCGCCGGCCAGCGGGCCGAGGCAGCTGATCGCGGCCGCGGTGCCGGCGAGCCGTCCGAACGCGAGCCCGCGCACCGAGCCCTCGTAGCGTGCCGAGAGGATCGCGACCCCCAGCGTCGGGACCGCGGCCGCTCCGGCGCCCTGGAGCATCCGGGCGGACAGCAGCACGCCGTACGTCGGGGCGAGCGCGGCCACCAGCGCACCCACCGACATCAGCACCAGCCCGGCCAGCAGCGGCGCCCGCACCCCGACCAGGTCGGAGATCCGGCCGTACACGGCGGTGGTGACGGCCAGCATCAGCACGTAGAGGCTGATCGTCCAGGCCGCGAGGCCGGTCGAGACGCCGAGGTCGGGTCCGAGGATCGGGAGCGCGACGGCGGCCGAGGACGACCCCATGCCGGCGAGCCCGAAGAGCACGCCGAGCAGGATCGAGACGCGGCGCGAGTCGTCGCCGGCGTTGCGGCGTACGGCCGCAGGGGCCGCGGCTGAGGAGGTGGTCATCGACCGTCTCCAACACCGCGCCGCACCCGGGGATTCCCCCGGGCGGGCGGGCCCGACCTAGGAGCTGGCCTTGCGCGCGCGGCTCGCGATCTTCGCGCGCTCGTTGGCGTCGAGGATCAGCTTGCGGATCCGTACTGCGTCGGGAGTGACCTCGACGCACTCGTCCTCGCGGCAGAACTCCAGGCACTGCTCGAGGCTCAGCCGGCGCGGCGGGACCAGCTTCTCGAAGTTGTCGGAGGTGGCGGACCGGATGTTGGTCTGCTGCTTCTCCTTGGTGATGTTGACGTCCATGTCGTCGGCGCGGGAGTTCTCGCCGACGATCATGCCCTCGTAGACCTCGGTGGTGGGCTCGACGAACATGACGCCCCGCTCCTGCAGGTTGGTCATGGCGTACGCCGTGGCCGCACCCTTGCGGTCGGCGACCAGCGAGCCGTTGTTGCGGCCGCGGATCTCGCCGGCCCACGGCTCGTACCCCTCGGAGATGTGGTGGGCGATGCCGGTGCCGCGGGTGTCGGTGAGGAACTCGGTCCGGAAGCCGATCAGGCCGCGCGCCGGGACCAGGAACTCCATCCGCACCCAGCCGGTGCCGTGGTTGGTCATCTGCTCCATCCGGCCCTTGCGGGAGGCGAGCAGCTCGGTGATCGTGCCGAGGTACTCCTCCGGCGCGTCGATCGTCAGCCGCTCGACGGGCTCGTGCACCTTGCCGTCGACCTCGCGGGTGACGACCTGCGGCTTGCCGACGGTCAGCTCGAAGCCCTCGCGGCGCATCTGCTCGACCAGGATCGCCAGCGCCAGCTCGCCGCGGCCCTGCACCTCCCAGGCGTCGGGACGCTCGGTCGGGAGGATCCGCAGCGACACGTTGCCGACGAGCTCGGCGTCGAGCCGGTCCTTGACGAGGCGGGCGGTGACCTTGCCGCCCTTGACCCGGCCGACCAGCGGCGAGGTGTTGGTGCCGATGGTCATCGAGATCGCGGGCTCGTCGACGTGGATCAGCGGCAGCGGACGCGGGTCCTCCGGGTCGGCCAGGGTCTCGCCGATGGTGATGTCGGGGATGCCTGCGATGGCGACGATGTCGCCCGGACCGGCGGACTCGCCCGGCTTGCGCTCCAGCCCCTCGGTGACGAGCAGCTCGGTGACGCGGACGTTCTTCGCGGTGCCGTCGCGGCGGATCCACGCCACGGTCTGGCCCTTGCGCAGGGTGCCCTGGTGGACCCGCAGCAGCGCGAGCCGGCCGAGGAAGGGCGAGGCGTCGAGGTTGGTGACGTGCGCCTGCAGCGGTGCGCCCTCGTCGTACGTCGGCGCGGGGATCGACTCGAGGATGGTGCGGAACAGCGGCTCGAGGTCGGGGGAGTCGGGCAGCCCGCCGTCCTCGGGGACCTCCAGGCTGGCGCGCCCGGTCTTGGCGGAGGCGTAGACGACCGGGAAGTCCAGCGCGTCCTGGCTGTGCGACTCGTCGAGCAGGTCCATGAACAGCTCGTACGTCTCGTCGACCACCTCGGCGATCCGCGCGTCGGACCGGTCGACCTTGTTGACCACCAGCACCACGGGCATGTCGGCGTTGAGCGCCTTGCGCAGCACGAACCGGGTCTGGGGGAGCGGGCCCTCGGACGCGTCGACCAGCAGCACGATGCCGTCCACCATCGACAGGCCGCGCTCGACCTCGCCGCCGAAGTCGGCGTGACCGGGGGTGTCGATGATGTTGATGGTCATGCCTCCGGCATGCCCGTCAACCATGGTTGCGGAAGGCCCCATGTAGTGGATCGCGGTGTTCTTGGCGAGGATCGTGATCCCCTTCTCCCGCTCGAGGTCGCCGGAGTCCATGACGCGGTCGCCGACGCCCTCGGCCTGGTGCTCGGTGAACGCACCGCCCTGGCGGAGCATCGCGTCGACCAGGGTGGTCTTGCCGTGGTCGACGTGGGCGACGATGGCGACGTTGCGGAGATCACTGCGAGTGGTGGTGGGCACCGATGAATCCTACGGAGCCTCGGCCCCACCCCGCGATTCGGCGACGCCTAGGCTGTCGGGCATGCCTTCGATCGCCACCACCACCGAGGTCGGCCGCGAGGAGCTGCTCGACTTCGCCCGCGAGCGGCACCGGTACGCACTCGTCACCACCCGGCAGGACGGACGGCCGCAGGTCTCGCCCGTGACGGGTGGCGTGGACCCCGACGGCCGGCTGGTGATCTCCACGTACCCGGAGCGGGCGAAGGCCCGCAACCTCCGGCGCAACCCGGCCGCCACGGTGCTCGTGATGTCCGACGAGTTCGACGGACCGTGGGTGCAGGTCGACGGCACGGCCGAGGTGCTGGACATGCCCGCGCAGGAGGCCGAGGACGGGCTGGTCGACTACTTCCGCTGCATCTCCGGTGAGCACGACGACTGGGAGGAGTACCGGGAGGCGATGCGCCGCCAGGGCAAGTCGCTGGTCCGGATCACGGTCGACTCGTGGGGCCCGGTCGCGACCGGCGGCTTCCCGGCCCGGCTCTCGGGCAGCGCATGACGCTGGTCGCCGCCGCCGACGGCTCCGCTCTCGGCAACCCCGGCCCCGCCGGGTGGGCCTGGTACGTCGACGACGACTGCTGGGCCAGCGGTGGCTGGCCCCACGGCACGAACAACATGGGCGAGCTCACGGCCGTCCTCGACCTGCTCCAGCAGACCGCGGAGGTCGACGACGACCTGCTGGTCTACTGCGACTCGACGTACGCCATCAAGGCGATCCGGGAGTGGATGCCCGGCTGGAAGCGGCGCGGGTGGAAGAAGGGCGACGGCAAGCCGGTCGCCAACGTGGAGATCATGAAGGCGCTCGACGCCGCGATGGACGGTCGGCGCGACCGGGTGCGGTTCGAGTGGGTGAAGGGGCACAGCGGCCACGTGCTCAACGAGGCCGCCGACAAGCTGGCCAACGCGGCGGCGCTGGCCTTCCAGAACGGCGAGCAGCCCGCGCACGGGCCGGGCATCGGCGGCCGCCGCGGGTCCCACGAGTTCGAGGTCAGCCGTCCGCCGGAGCCCGACGCCGACCTGTTCTCGCTGGTCGACGACGAGCCGTCCGACGAGGACCAGGTCGTCGCGCTCGAGCGGTCGCTGCTGACCGACGAGGTGCGGTCCGACGCGGCCGCGGTGGCGGCGCTGCTCGACCCCGGCTGGTCCGAGGTCGGCCGGTCGGGTCGGCTGTGGACCCGCGAGGACGTGCTGGCCGCGATCGGTCCGCTGCCCGAGCCGGTCGAGCTGGAGGTGCTCGGCGTCGACCGGGTCGCCGACGGCGTCCTGCTGCTGCGCTGGCGCTCGGTCGCGGGCTCGGGGGACAACGCCCTGCGCAGCTCGCTGTGGGTGCGTACGGGCGGGAGCTGGCGGCAGCGCTACCACCAGGGGACTGCCGAGTCCTGACCCCTTGTGGCTGTCGGTGGTCGGGAGTAGGACGGAGGCATGAGCACCGTCGGGGGTCCCACCACCTGCCACTTCGTCCCGCCCTACCTGATGCAGCAGCTCGCCGACACCGGCACGCTCGACCAGGACTACGTGGACGCCTGCCTGCGGATCGACACCGAGATGCGGGCCAGACGCGGGTCCGGACGCGGCGGCGCTCCACGCGACACCGACGCGCGCTGGAAGGTCCACACGGCCGGCAACACCGAGCGGCTGCCCGGTGAGCCGGTCCGCAGCGAGGGCGGCCCGCCGGCCGGCGACGAGACGGTCGACGAGGCCGCCGACGGCATCACCGCGACCCTCGACCTGTTCCGCGACGTCTACGGGCGCGACTCCTTCGACGACGCCGGGGCCCGGCTGTTGCTGACCGTCCACTACGGCGAGCGCTACGCCAACGCCTTCTGGGACGGCACCCACCTGGTCTTCGGCGACGGCGACCAGACGGTGTTCCGACGGTTCACCCGCGCCGTCGACGTGCTCGCCCACGAGTTCACCCACGCCGTCACCGAGCACACCGCGGGGCTGGTCTACCAGGGCCAGTCCGGGGCGCTCAACGAGTCGATGTCAGACGTCTTCGCGGCCTGTCTCAAGCAGCAGCTGCAGGGCGACGACGCGACGGCCGGCAGCTGGCTGATCGGCGAGGAGATCTTCGTTCCGGGGATCAATGCGCGCGGGCTGCGCGACATGGAGAACCCCGGCACCGCCTACGACGACCCCGCCCTCGGCAAGGACCCGCAGCCGGCCCACATGGACGCCTTCGTCCGGACCCGCGACGACAACGGCGGTGTCCACATCAACTCCGGCATCCCCAACCGCGCCTTCGTGCTGGCCGCGCGTGCGATCGGCGGGACGTCGGCCGAGGGTGCCGGCCGGATCTGGTACGCCGCGCTCACCTCCGCCGACGTCGGCACCGACGCCGACTTCGTGACCTTCGCCGACGCCACCGTCGCGGCCGCGGGTGACCACGCGGACGCCGTACGCCAGGCGTGGCAGCAGGTCGG
>CAVRTX010000013.1:0-96566 GCA_963724225.1 uncultured Actinomycetota bacterium
GAGGGTGATGCTGACGTCGCCGAGCGTGTGGGTCTCACGGACCACCTGGTGCTCGGTGTAGTAGTCGAAACCGCGCCGGGTCCGGATCAGGAGCACCGAGGTGAACGTCCCCTCGATCTCGACCTGGTCCTCGAGGCCGCAGTAGTCCTCGGCGACGAAGTCGTAGGACTCGCTCATCCGCTCCTTGGACGGCTTGACCGCGTCCGCCGCGCCGATCGGGGCCAGCACCGCGCCGGCCAGACCGGCCGCGGCGAGGGCTGACAACAGCGCTCGTGGGTTCTTCATGGGGTCCCCCCTGTCCACCTCGGCAGAACAGGCCCCCCATGACACCGCCGCGCGGCGGCCGACCGAGAGTGGCGCACACGCTACTCCCGCACGAGCCGCGCCGTCACCGGGAATCCCGGCTGGCTGGTGGGCGTACTGTGGCGGGCACGGAGCCATTCAGGCTTCCGACCAGGGAGCCACGATGAGCGACAAGTCGCCGCGGCAAGGCATGACCAAGAAGTCCGGGAAGTCGATCAAGCAGAAGCGCGCGGACAAGCGCGCCAAGGGCGCGGCGGACACGCTGTCCGACAAGTTGGACGCCCGGAAGAAGTGACGCTCCTCGGTCTGGGGGTCATCGGGACCTCCGCCAAGGAGAACGAGTTCCGGCTCCCGCTCCATCCCGAGCACCTCGGCGGTCTCGACGAGGACCTGCGCGCGCGGATCACGCTCGAGCACGGGTACGGCGAGCGGTTCGGGTTCTCCGACACCGACCTCGCCCGGCTGGTGGCGGGCGTCGCGTCGCGCGAGGAGATCCTCCGAGGCTCCGACGTCGTGCTGCTGCCGAAGCCGCAGCACGACGACGTGGCCCGGCTGCGCGACGGCACCATCCTCTGGGGCTGGCCGCACTGTGTCCAGGACCCCGTCCTCACCCAGCTCGCCATCGACCGGCGACTGACCCTGATCGCGTTCGAGGTGATGAACCACTGGACCCGGGACGGCCACGTCGGGCTCCACGTGTTCCACAAGAACAACGAGCTCGCCGGCTACTGCTCGGTGCTCCAGGCGCTGCAGCTCACCGGCCGGACGGGTGACTACGGTCGCCGGCTCAGCGCGGTCGTGATCGGCTTCGGCGCCACCGCTCGCGGCGCGGTCACCGCGCTCAACGCCCACGGCATCCACGACGTCTGCGTGCTGACCAGCCGCGGTGTCGCCGCCGTGGGGTCGCCCATCCACTCGGTGAGGATCCTGCAGTTCGACCAGGACCCCGACGGCGAGCTCATGCACGTGATCACCGACCGCGGCCGGGTCCCGGTCGCGCCGTTCCTGGCCGAGCGCGACATCGTGGTCAACTGCACCTTCCAGGACACCTCGGCGCCGCTGACCTACCTCACCCACGACGACCTCGACGCCTTCCGTCCCGGCAGCCTGGTGGTGGACGTGTCGTGCGACGAGGGCATGGGGTTCGAGTGGGCCCGGCCGACCGGCTTCGACGACCCGATGTTCCGGGTGGGACCTGTCGACTACTACGCGGTCGACCACAGCCCGTCGTACCTCTGGGAGTCGGCGACGTGGGAGAACAGCCTGGCGCTGATCCCGTTCCTGCGCCCCGTGCTCGAGGGCGCCGCGTCGTGGGACACCGACGAGACATTGAGCAGGGCGATCGAGATCCGCGACGGCCACGTGGTCAACCCGGACATCCTCGCGTTCCAGGGACGGTCGTCGACCTATCCCCACCCGGCTGCCTGAGCCGGGCTCAGGCCCAGGCGTCCGCCAGCAGCTGCCGGGTGTCCGCGAGCAGCTGCGGCATGGTCCTGGTGCGGCCGATGATCGGCAGGAAGTTGGAGTCGCCCACCCAGCGCGGCACGACGTGCTGGTGCAGGTGGGCCCGGATCCCCGCGCCCCCGGCCCGGCCCTGGTTCATCCCGAGGTTGAAGCCCTCGGCCCGCGACACCGACCGCAGCACCGTCATCGCCCGCTTGGTGAGCGCCCCGATCTCCACGACCTCGGCCTCGGAGGTGTCGGTGTAGTCGGGGATGTGGCGGTACGGGCACACCATCAGGTGGCCGGCCGCGTACGGGAACAGGTTGAGCACGACGTACGCCGTCTCGCCGCGGTGGACGACCAGGCCCTCGGCGTCACCGAGCCTCGGGATCCGGCAGAACGGGCACTCGTCCTCCGCGGTGCCCGCGGGGCGCTCGTCGCCGCGGATGTAGGCCATCCGGTAGGGCGTCCAGAGCCTCTCCAGCTGATCGGGCTCGCCGACCCCGTCCTGCCGCTGCTGCTCGGGAGACATGCCGGGCAGCCTAGCCACGCCGCGGGCGCGGTCAGGTCAGCCGACTCGCACCCACGCGTCCTCGATCAGCCCGAGGTACCAGTCGAAGCCGGTCTTCGCCGAGGGCTCGGCCTTGGCGCCGAGGCCGAGCTGGCTGGCGTTCGACACCGACCCGAGCGCGGTGACCCGCTTCGTCAGGGGCACCAGGGAGTCGACCTGCACGCTCACGCCGGTCGATGTCTTGCTGCAGGTGACGGTGTGGGGGACGCCGTTGGCGAGGTTGGTCGGTGCGACGATCGCGACCACGACCCTGGCCGCGTCCTTGGCCACGCACCGCGCCCGGGCGGTGCCCTTCACGTTCTTGATCTCGAGCTTGTACTCGCCACCGACCGTGGAGGCGATCCCCTTGCGGAGGACGTCGTAGGTCTCGCCCACCGGCGTCGGCGGGGTCGTCATCACGAGCGTCACGCCGAAGGAGAAGTCGGCGGTGCCCGGGTCGAGGGACGGCGAGTCCGCCACCACGACGCGGGAGCTGGTGCCGTTGAACCGGTAGCCGGTGCCCGTGCCGGTGGTGTGCTGGTTGGTCCCGTGGTTGCCGAAGCCCGACGAGTCCACCGCCGTGACGGGGCTGCCCGGTTCGTCGAGCAGCCAGGCCCCCCGAGCCGTGCCTGTCCCCGCGGGGTCTGCCAAGACGGAGACCGGCTCCGCCGCTGCCGGAATGGTCGGCGCCAGGGCCCCGAGAGCCACTGCCGCCCCGGCCAGTGCCTGGACGATCATGTGCTCCCTTCCCAGGAGTGCCCCATGCCGTGCCCCCACCCTGACGGAAGACGGGCCACCGCGCATCAGTCGAACGACGTAGTCCCGGCCCGGATGCCCACCAGGGTGTCGGCCTCGATCAGACCTGGCCCTTGGTCGCCACCACGTTGAGGACCCGCTGGATCGCCTCGTCGACCGGCACGCCGTTCTCCTGGTGGCCGTCGCGGTAGCGGAACGACACCGCGTGGGCGGCGACGTCGTCGTCCCCGGCGATCACCATGAACGGCACCTTCTGCACCTGGGCGTTGCGGATCTTCTTCTGCATCCGGTCGTCGGAGTCGTCGACCTCGACCCGCAGCCCGAGGGAGCGCATCTGCCCGGCCACGTCGCGGAGGTAGTCGTGGTGCCGCTCGGCGATCGGGATGCCCTGCACCTGCACCGGCGCCAGCCACGGGGGGAACGCGCCGGCGTAGTGCTCGACCAGCACCCCGATGAACCGCTCGATCGAGCCGAACTTCGCGGAGTGGATCATCACCGGCCGCTGCCGGGAGCCGTCGGCCGCCTGGTACTCGAGCCCGAAGCCGCGCGGCTGGTTGAAGTCGTACTGGATGGTCGACAGCTGCCAGGTGCGGCCGATGGCGTCGCGCGCCTGGACCGAGATCTTGGGGCCGTAGTAGGCGGCGCCGCCCGGGTCGGGCACCATCTCGAGCCCGGTGTCCGCCGCGACGTCCTCGAGGACCTGGGTCGCGGCGGCCCACTCCTCGTCGCTCCCGACGAACTTCTCCTTGTTGCGGTCGTCGCGGGTCGACAGCTCGAGGTAGAAGTCGTCGAGCCCGAAGTCCTGGAACAGGCCGAGGCAGAACCCGAGCAGGTGCTTGATCTCGTCCGGCGCCTGCTCGGGGGTGACGTACGAGTGGGAGTCGTCCTGGGTCATCCCGCGGACCCGGGTGAGGCCGTGGACCACCCCGGACTTCTCGAACCGGTAGACGCCGCCGAACTCGAAGAGCCGCAGCGGCAGCTCGCGGTAGGAGCGCCCGCGCGAGGCGTAGATCAGGTTGTGCATGGGGCAGTTCATGGCCTTGAGCCGGTACTCCGCCCCCTCCATCTTCATGGGGGGATACATGGTGTCCGCGTAGTACGGCAGGTGGCCGGAGGTGTGGAACAGCCCGTCCTTGCTGATGTGGGGGGTGCCGACGTACTCGAACCCCTCCTCGAGGTGGCGCTGCCGGACGTAGTCCTCCATCTCGCGCTTGATCACCCCGCCCTTCGGGTGGAAGACGGCGAGGCCGGAGCCGAGCTCGTCGGGGAAGGAGAACAGGTCCAGGTCGCGGCCGAGCTTGCGGTGGTCGCGGCGCTCGGCCTCCTCGATCCGGTGGAGGTGCTCCGCGAGCGCCTCCTTGGACTCCCAGGCGGTGCCGTAGATCCGCTGGAGCTGCTGGTTCTTCTCGTCGCCGCGCCAGTAGGCGGCAGCAGTCCGCATCAGCTTGAAGGCGGGGATCCGCTTGGTCCCGGGCAGGTGCGGGCCGCGGCACAGGTCGGACCAGGCGACCTCGCCGTTGCGGCGTACGTTGTCGTAGATCGTGAGCTCGCCGGTGGAGTCGCTGCCGACCTCGACGCTCGCGCCCTCGGCCGCGTCCTCGGACTGCCCGGACCCCTTGAGTCCGATCAGCTCGATCTTGTACGGCTCGTCCTGCAGCTCGTCGAGCGCCTCGGCGTCGGTGGTGACCCGGCGCTCGAACCGCTGGTTCTCCTTGATGATCTTGCGCATCGCGGTCTCGAGCCGGTCCAGGTCCTCCGGGACGAAGGGCTCGGCGACGTCGAAGTCGTAGTAGAACCCGTCGGTCACCGGCGGCCCGATGCCCAGCCTGGCGTCGGGCCACAGCTGCTGCACCGCCTGGGCCAGCACGTGGGCGGTGGAGTGGCGCAGGATGTCGCGCCCGTCCGGGCTGTCGATCGCCACCGGCTCGACCTCGTCGCCGTCGGAGAGCTCGTGCGCGAGGTCGCGGAGCTCGCCGCCGACCCGCGCCGCGACGACGTCGGGTGCGTCGGAGAACAGCTCCCACGCCTTGGTGCCGGTCGTGACCGTCCGCTCCTCGCGCGCCCCGGAGTCGGGCGGGCCGGCGAGCACGGCGATCTTGATCTCGGGCACGTGGGGCTCCTCGTACGTCGGGTCTGGCGGGACCCGTCGAGCCTATCCGCCGCGCTTCCGGGCCGGCACGCCGATATCGACGACGGTCAGGCCGGGGGGTGGCCGCCCTCGGTCGACGGCACGAGGGTCAGAACCCGCCGCCGTCGCCTCCGCCGCCGCCGTCGAACCCGCCCCCGTCGAAGCCACCACCGTCGAAGCCTCCGCCGCCGCCGTCATATCCGCTGTAGTAGCTGGCACCGAGGTCGGGCGCGGTGTAGATCCAGGCCATCGCGTAGCCGGCTGCAGCGGCGTCGGAGGGGAAGTAGCCGCGGCTGTAGGGATGCATGCTGGCCCCGGCCTCCCAGTACGGCACCGTGCGGGAGCCGAACCGGACCTTCCGGACCTCCGGCTTCTCGCGGGCGGCGAGCTGGTTGGTGCACCGTACGCACGCGGGCACCCTGCGGGTGCCGTGCCGCGGGCTGGTCCACATCACGTCGCGGGCCGACGGACCGTGCTGCGGGTTGAAGAAGCACGGCACCCGGAGCTCGGGGACGGGGTTGCCCGCGAGCCTGGCCCGGACGCACGCCATCGAGTAGCGCCCGGTGGCGAGGGTGTCGACGAGGCTGCTGATCTCGTCGGCGTGCTGCATCCGCGGGGCGTCCCACTTCGCGCGCTCGTAGGCGTCGAGGGCGGTCTGGTAGTCGGTCCGCGTCGGCTCGTCGAGCGTCCGGTCCGAGACGGCGTCGCCGAGCCGCTGGAGCTGCTCCCCGAAGACCGTCACGTCCTCGTCCGCGACCACGCGTGCCTGCTCGAGCTGGGTGGCGCGCTCGCGCCGGTCGTCGCGCACCGTGAGCAGTCGGCGCACGGTGTAGGCCCCCGCTCCGCCGGCGGCCGCGAAGGCGAGCACCAGCCACTCCATCCGCCCAGTGTCCCCCACACCGGTCCGCTGCGCACGGGACTGCGCTCGACGGGATCCCGGCAGGAACGGAGAAGCCGCCGTCTCGGGCGTTCTGGAAGGATCTGCGGTGCAGCGGGTCCAGGGGAGAACCGCCAGAGGGAGAGACGATGAGCACGTCCGCGCAGACGAAGCCGCAGGCCACCGACCACGCGGCCGACCGCCACGACCTGATCCGCGTCCAGGGGGCTCGCGAGAACAACCTGAAGGACGTCAGCGTCGAGCTGCCCAAGCGCCGGCTGACGGTGTTCACCGGCATCTCCGGGTCGGGCAAGAGCTCGCTGGTCTTCGCGACGATCGCCGCGGAGTCGCAGCGGATGATCAACGAGACCTACAGCGCGTTCGTCCAGGGCTTCATGCCCTCGCTCGCGCGGCCCGAGGTCGACCACCTCGAGGGGCTGACGACCGCGATCATCGTCGACCAGGAGCGGATGGGCGCCAACCCGCGCTCGACGGTCGGCACCGCCACCGACGCCAACGCGATGCTGCGGATCCTGTTCAGCCGGCTCGGCGACCCGTACGTGGGGCCGCCGACGGCGTACTCCTTCAACGTCCCGACCCGCAAGGCCAGCGGCATGATGACGACCGAGAAGGGCGGCCGGACCGAGCGGAGGATCGCCCGGCAGGAGGTCTACCTCGGCGGCATGTGCCCCCGCTGCGAGGGCATGGGCAAGGTCAACGACATCGACCGCACTGCGCTCTACGACGAGGAGAAGTCGCTCTCGGGTGGCGCGCTCACGGTGCCCGGCTACTCGATGGACGGGTGGTACGGCCGGCTCTTCGAGGGCATGGGCCTGCCGATGGACAAGCCCATCAAGTCGTTCACCAAGAAGCAGCTCGAGACGATGCTGTACGCCGAGCCGACCAAGCTGAAGGTCGAGGGCGTCAACCTCACCTTCAACGGGATCATCCCGCAGATCCAGAAGTCCATGCTGTCCAAGGACCCCGAGGCGATGCAGCCGCACGTACGCCGCTTCGTGGACCGCGCCGTGACGTTCCAGACCTGCCCCGACTGCGAGGGCACCCGGCTGACGCCCGACGCGCGGCGGTCGAAGATCCAGGGCAGGTCGATCGCCGACCTGTGCGAGATGCAGATCAGCGACCTGGCGCAGTGGGTGCGCGAGCTGGAGGAGCCCTCGGTGGCACCCCTGCTGAAGGGGCTCCAGCACCTGCTCGACTCGTTCGACGAGATCGGGCTGGGCTACCTCTCCCTCGACCGTCCGGCAGGCACCCTGTCGGGCGGCGAGGCCCAGCGCACCAAGATGATCCGGCACCTCGGGTCGTCGCTGACCGACGTGACGTACGTCTTCGACGAGCCCACGATCGGGCTGCACCCGCACGACATCGAGCGGATGAACCAGCTGCTGCTCCAGCTGCGCGACAAGGGAAACACCGTGCTGGTGGTCGAGCACAAGCCCGAGACGATCGCCATCGCCGACCACGTCGTCGACCTCGGGCCCGGCGCGGGTGCCGGCGGCGGCACCATCTGCTTCGAGGGTGACGTCGAGGACCTGCGGGCGAGCAGCACGATCACCGGCCGGCACCTCGACGACCGGGCCCGGCTCAAGGACGCGGTCCGCGAGGCCACCGGCACGATGGAGGTGCGCGGCGCTTCCACCCACAACCTGCGCGACGTCGACGTGGACGTCCCGCTCGGGCTGCTGACCGTCGTCACCGGCGTGGCCGGCTCGGGCAAGAGCTCGCTGATCCACGGCTCCCTCGCCGGGCGCGACGAGGTCGTCGTCATCGACCAGGGCGCGATCAAGGGGTCGCGCCGCAGCAACCCCGCGACCTACACCGGGGTGCTGGAGCCGATCCGCAAGGCCTTCGCCAAGGCGAACGGCGTGAAGCCGGCGCTGTTCAGCTCCAACTCCGAGGGCGCCTGCCCCACCTGCAACGGCGCGGGCGTGATCTTCACCGAGCTCGGCCCGATGGCCACGGTCGAGTCGCCCTGCGAGGAGTGCGAGGGCCGGCGCTTCCAGGCCGAGGTGCTCCAGTACACGCTCGGCGGCAAGGACATCGCCGAGGTGCACGAGATGTCGGTCGAGGCCGCGCTCGAGCACTTCAGCGACGGCGAGGCCCGGATCCCCGCGGCCGTGAAGATCCTCGAGCGACTGACCGACGTGGGTCTGGGCTACCTCACGCTGGGGCAGCCGCTGACGACGCTGTCGGGCGGCGAGCGGCAACGCCTCAAGCTCGCCAACCAGATGGGCGAGAAGGGCGACGTCTACATCCTCGACGAGCCCACCACCGGCCTGCACCTCGCGGACGTGGAGAACCTGCTCGGGCTGCTCGACCGGCTGGTCGACTCCGGCAAGTCGGTCATCGTCATCGAGCACCACCAGGCGGTGATGGCGCACGCGGACTGGATCATCGACCTCGGCCCGGGCGCCGGCCACGACGGTGGCCGGGTCGTCTTCGAGGGGACGCCGGCCGAGCTCGTCGCCGGCAGGTCCACGCTCACCGGTGAGCACCTGGCGGCGTACGTCGGGAGCTGAGGGCGCGCCTTCCGATCGTCCTGACCCTTGACGCGGGCGCCGCACCGGGGGTATCGGTACGGGAAGGGGGAAGGACGCATCACGGGCATGGGGGGCCGTCATGGCGTACTGGAAGGACATCGAAGGCAAGGGCAGCTGGGCCACGGTGCTGCTGGCGGGCGTCGTGGCCGGAGCCGTCGTGGTGGGGCTGGCCTGGTGGGGTACCTGGTGGTGGTCGCCGGACGACCCCGCGGGAGCGGACCGGGCCGTGGTCCACTCCGGGCACGCGACCGAGGGCCTCGCCCTCGAGACCACTGGGGCGAGCGAGGCCACCAGCGAGCTCGCGCTGTGCCAGTCGGTCTACGACGAGCAGGGCGCTCCCCTGCGGGCGGCGGCCGACTCGCTCGGCCAGTGGGAGGTCCACGTCGGCGCCATGAACAAGCTCGTGACGGGCGAGATCACCCTCGACCAGGCGACGCAGTTCTGGAACCGGACCAGGGTCGGCGCCCACGCGAAGCTGCACGCCTTCGCGACCGCGCGTGGCGACTACGCCCGACGGATCTTCCGGTGCCCCTCGCCGCACCAGGAGGCGGGGGCGAAGACCGAGCTGGACACCTGCCATCACGCGGTGACGGCGCGGGGCCGGGTGCTCCGGCTGGCCACACTCGCCCTCGTCCGGTGGGAGGAGCACGTGCACCACATGGACATGCTCCGGTCCGGCGAGATGACGCCGGAGCAGGCGACCGAGCTGTGGCTGCAGAACTGGCGGGCCGGCGACCGCGAGATCCGCGCCTACCAGGCCGCGGCGCGTACGGCGAAGGGGCTGCGCTGCTGACCGAGGTGCCGGCCACGCGCGACGGGTCTACCATGCGGAACAGGGGGCATTCTGATGGCTGACGTGGACGTCGTCGCAGTACTTCGTGGGACCGACCTGTTCGCCGGTGTCGACACGAGGGCGCTCAAGCACATCGCCAAGGTGGCCAAGGTGGTCGAGCATGCCGCCGGTGCGGGGATCGCCCAGGAAGGTGGCGGAGCGGCCGGCTTCCACGTCATCGTGTCCGGCACCGCGTCCGTGGACGCGCACGGGCACGCCCGACCCGAGCTGGGCGCGGGCAGCTACTTCGGCGAGATGGCACTCATCGACGGCAAGCCTCGCTCGGCCACCGTCGTCGCGACCAGCCCGTTGACCACCGTGTCGCTCGTCAGCTGGGACTTCCGCCCCATCCTGAAGCAGGAGCCCGGTGTGGCCTTCGCGCTGCTCGAGGTGATGTGCGCCCGGCTGCGGGCCGCGGAGGCGAGCTGAGTCTTCGGTGGGGCCGGTCCCGGCTCCCCCCGTGGTCGATGGCCGACCGCCTCACGTCCGTTCTCGCATCCAGGACCGCCGGGCGCGCTGCGGGTAGACCGTCAGCCGACCGAGGAGAACAGCGAGGTACGCGATCGCGAAGCCGCCGACCAGATCGACGGCGAAGTGCCAGCCCAGGTAGACCGTCGCCAGCACGGTGCCGGCGAGGTAGACGGTCATGGCCTGCGTGACCCGGCGCAGCCCGTAGTAGCGGGTCATCAACACGATCATGAGGATCATGGCGACGTGCAGGCTGGCGAAGGCCGCGACCTGTGCGGTCGCGTCGTGTGCCTGCGGATCGGCCAGCAGGTGCGCGCGTTGCAACAGGTAGCGCTCCTGCGTCTCCTGGGTCGACGTGGGTGGGAGACCGGCGAAGTCGTCCGGTGCGCTGCTGAAGGGGCCCAGTGACGGAATCAGGTAGTACGCGCCGACGCCCAGGACCCAGACCCACATCGCGGAGACGACGAGGACGTACCCGTGCCGAACCCGGTCGGTGAAGACCAGGGCGGCGACGAAGGAGACCGACACCACGGACGAGAACGACTCGTAGATCAACGTCAGCACGTACGTCGTGGCGTCCTGGCCGAGCAGGTCGTGCAGCAGCGCTGCAGGGCTGTGGCCCAGGAACAGCCATCGGTCCCACTGCCGGAGCATGTCGTCACGGGGCTCGTTGAAGACGTTCCAGCTCTTCAGGTTGTGGTAGCAGAGGTAGACGACGTGGTAGGCCAGCAGGCCGGTCATGGCCAGGGTCAGGCGGCGCCGCGTCCAGCGGACTCGCAGCACGTCGAGGGTCCTCCTGAGCGTCCACCCCGCTCGGCGTGCGCGGACACCGGCGTCCACCAGGGCGAGCAGCGCGAACAGGCCGACGGAGATCACCACGCGCCACCACCACCATGCGCCGTTCGGGTCCCTGACCGGCACGCCGAAGTGGTGCGAGCCCGCGGCGGTCAGGATCACGACGAGCAGCACGAGCATCCAGACCCCGACCAGCCACCCGTACTCCTCCTCCTCGCGCGCACACGCGTCGCCGGCGCCGGGTCTCGGCTCGGGCATGCTCACCGGGACCTCGTCCGCTCCCCCTGTCGGGCGGCGGCGCTCTCCCGGGCACGAGAGGGAGTGACTGCGCGGTGATGCCGCCAAGGCCGGAGGGACGGCAGCCGATGCTGGTTGCCGGTGCCCCATGCAGACACCCAGACCGCGGTCACCCCGATCGCAACCCCGCCGAAGACGTCGATCAGGTAGTGCCAGCCGAGGTAGACCGTCGCCAGGATGTTGAGGCACAGGAACAGCCCCAGGCCCCAACGGATGACGGCCGGGCGGAGCTTGATCATCCTGGCGATCAGCCAGGCGGTGACCATGACCGACACGTGCAACGACGCGAACGCCGCGATGGTCTGCAGTGCGTCGGTCGCGAACGGATCGGCGAGCATGTCCGTCCGGTCGGCGAGCCAGTCGTGGGCAAGGTGGGTCGAGAGTGTCTCCGGCAGGTCGGTGAACAGCTCGGGGCGTGCGTAGATCGGCCCGGTCGAGGGCACGAGGTAGTAGACCGCCACCCCCAGCACCCAGTTGACCGCGACCGCACTGACGTACCAGCACGCCGTGTCGATGTTGCTCGTCCAGAACAGCGCGACGAGCAGCGACAGGGTGACGAACACGATCCACGCGACATAGGTGAGGGACATCAGGTGGGCGGCGACTCCGGTGCCCAACACGTCGTGCAGCACGGTGGCCGGGTCGTGGCCGAAGGTCAGCCATCGGTCCAGACGCAGCAGGTCGTCGTCCATCGAGTGCGGCCGCACGAAGGGGACGTAGCTCTTCAGGTTCCGGAAACCGACGTACGCGAGATACCAGCTGCCCATGCCGATCAGGACCAGCCGCACTCGCCGAACCTGCCACCGCTCGCGTACGACTGCCGGGAATCGTGATCGCCACCCGCCCAGGCCTTCGCCTCGAAGACAGCGCACGCACACGTCGACGAGGAAGCAGGTGATGGCGATGAGCGGGAGCCGCACGTAGGACGGGCCCACGATCGAGTCATCCGGATCCCGGACCGGAAGGTGGTAGACCCTGGCGACCAGCATCGCCGCGGCGAACAGGCCGACGGCGAGGACGACCTGCAAACCGTAGGCGCGATACCACCCGCGAACCTCGGGCCCCCCAGATGGCGTGGCGCCGGGAAGCCCGACGTGCACACCACGAATGATGCCATCCCGCACCGGCACCCCCACCCGCGGCGTCGGGCCCACCAGCCCGATCTCGCTCGACATGCCTCGGAAGAGAAGACCCTCGCGGCGGTCCTGCGTTGGTGCAGGTCAGCGAGGGTGTCTGTGGGTGGGCGATACTGGGTTCGAACCAGTGACCTCTTCGGTGTGAACGAAGCGCGCTACCACTGCGCCAATCGCCCGCGACGGCTCAGAGCGTACAGGGGGAGGCCGGCCGCACCGAAACCGGCGTCAGCGTTCGGCCTTGCGGCGCTCCTTGCGTGACTCCCTGTGCTTCACGAGCTCGGCGTCGGCCTCCTTGACCTGCCGGCTGAGCACCTCGACGGCGTCCGCGCGACCGCGGAACTTCCGCCAGCTGTAGCCGATCAGGGCGAGCGCGATCAGGGCGGAGAACACCTGCGTGGCGCCGACCCCGAGGCCTCCGGGGAGCCAGAGCGCCTCGGTGAGCGGCCACCAGCCGGGAGTCCGCGGCGACAGGATCCAGAGCACGCCGCATCCTGCCAGGGCGGCGACGCCGGAGACGGACATGACGACCCGCGGGATCGTCTCGACCCCCTCCGCAGCGGCCTTCAGGGCCCGGAGCTTGACCGGCTCGGTGTAGCGCTCGGCCCACTCGTACTGCTGCGAGAGCAGCGCGAGCCCGGCGAAGACCCCGAGCAGCCCGGGACCGGGCAGCACTATCGCGGCGATGCCGAGCACCAGCAGGGTCCAGCCCGCCGACTCGAGGACGACACGCTTCGCTGTCGCCCCACCCGGCACGCTCACCACTGCTCCCCCTCCAGGCTCACGCCGTGAGCCTATCCGTCGGGCGAAGCGGCCAACGGCGTTCGTGCACAGGGGTCAGGGATCGGCGTGCTCCGCCTCGCGTTCGGCCCACGTCGTCCGCGCCCGGGCAGTGACCGGACCCGGCGCCGGGAGCTCCAGGTCGTCCCAGCGGGACACGCCCTGCACGTCGCGGGTCGTCGAGGTGAGGAACACCTCGCTGGCCCGCTCGACGACCTCGATCGGCTCGTCGACCTCCACCGCCCCGCACCAGTCGATGACCAGGGCCCGGGTGACGCCGGCGAGGCAGCCGCTCTCCAGCGTCGGGGTGCGCAGCTCGCCGTCGACGACGTAGAAGACGTTGGTGCCGGTGCCCTCGCAGAGGTTGCCGGCCAGGTTGCCGAAGACCGCCTCGGTGGCGTCCCGCTCGGCGGCGTACGCGAGCGCCCGGACGTTCTCGCCGTACGACGTGGTCTTGAGGCCGGCCAGCGCTCCCCGCTCGTTGCGGGGCCACGGGACGGTCACCACCGTGGTGGCTTCCGGGGCGGGGTCCATCGACGAGGCGGCCACCACGAGCGTGGGATCGCCACCGACCCGGGGTGAGCCGAGCGGCGCACGGCCCGCGGTGTAGGTGATCCGCACCCGGCCCAACGGCATCGGCTCCTCGAGCACCGCCGCCACCCCGCGCCGTACGGCGGTGTCGTCGACCGGCGGCAGCCCCAGCCCCTCGGCGCTGCGCGCCAGCCGTCTGAGGTGGCGGGTGAGGGCGAACGGCACGCCGTCGACGACCTTGATCGCCTCGAACACCCCGTCGCCCACGGTCAGTCCGTGGTCGTCGATCGCGACCGCCGGGGCACCCGGATCGGACAGCAGCTGGCCGTTCACCCACGCGCGCATGGGCTCACTCTAGAAGCCGGGACCGGGCCGACACGGGGGTCGCCACCGGATTTTGACGCGTGGTGGGCATCGGCTACTGTTCTGACCGCACCAGCCCCCCGGGTTGGATCGCAAGCGGACGTAGCTCAGTTGGTAGAGCGCAACCTTGCCAAGGTTGAGGTCGCGAGTTCGAGCCTCGTCGTCCGCTCGGAGAGGTCCCCGGCAATTGGCCTCCACGGTGGGTTGGCCGAGAGGCGAGGCAACGGACTGCAAATCCGTCTACACGGGTTCAAATCCCGTACCCACCTCGGGCACCCACCACAACTCGAGAACAGCTTCACCACGGGCGATTGGCGCAGCGGTAGCGCGCTTCCTTGACACGGAAGAGGTCACTGGTTCAAACCCAGTATCGCCCACCAGCAACATACGGCCCCTGACCTGCGGAAACGCAGTTCGGGGGCTGGTTTCGTCCGGGGCGGCGCGTGTCCCACATGAGTCCAACGGCCGGTCTGGCTCCCTGCCACGGAACGGTCCCGGCCGGCGGCCAAGAGTGCCGACCAGGGCCTGGACCGACGGTCAAGCGAGGACCGCCGAACCATGAACACATCATCCGCCCAGCAAGCGACTGTTGACGACGACGACGAAGAGGCGCCGGTCGCCGCCCTGCGTCAACAGCTGGGTCTCAGGCCCATCGCCAGGTGGTGCTGGGGTTGCCGTTGATCAAAGTGGCGCTGCCGGCCGAGGTTGCCGGCCGAAGCGACGAAGGGCGGCGCATCGGGTTCGAGCTCGAGCGTCTGGAGCTCAGCCTCACGGGGGCTGGGGAGGTGGCCGCGCTGCTGCAGTACGTCGTGCGTCGAGCCGAAGTCAGCATGACAGGAAACGAATCCGCCCCCGGTCCTGACTCGACCGGGGGCGGTTTCGCGTTCGTGCCTTCATCAGGAACCGCGCCACTCCCCCAGCGGCGCGGAACCCAACAGGGCGGACGCTCACTGCCCCACGTCAACCAGCGCCCACAACCACACTGTGCACTCGCCGGGCGATCGAGACACCCGGGATCAACCAAGTGTTACTCAACCGTGGAGTCGTGCCGTCGACGGGCCTTCCGCTGCCCCCCGCCCGGCGGAAAGCCCGTCGCTGCCATTCGGTGCCGAACCTCGCTCGGATTGGATCGGAGTGCGGCCTCAGTGCGGAAGAGTGGTCCGAAGTGCGGGATGTGGACCGTGCGTAGACCTGCCTACAGTGCGAATCGGGAGGGACCAGTGGCGACGTGGGGTCGCCGTGTCCCCCGCGCGGGGCGTCACGACCGGTGGACCCAACCTGCCCCCGTCGCTTGGCTTCCGGCCGGTGGCGGGGGCGCTGATCAGCCGGGACGACCCGCGCGCCAAAAGGACCAGAGCTGCGGCACTACGCGTATGCGAGGCTTGCGAGAAAGCCACTGGTTGCGTGTTCGACGGGCTAGGGCGCGTCTCCGACCCCGCGGTTCGCTTTCGCGCCGTTGCTTCGACAGTCAGGGTTGGTGCAGAGGTCGACGTCGATCATGGGCGCAGTGGACGCGCCGAGCCGGCGCCTTCCCTCCACCTCACGCACCTCGACCGAAGACCCGCATATGCGGCAGGGCGCGTCACGGAGCCGGGGCTGTGCGGGGCGGATGGGTGCGGGCATGCGCTCAGGGTCGCATACCCCCCGCGGCGCTGCGGCGAGAGTCCGAGCAGCTCGCAGTCGAGTGGCGACGTGGGGTCGCCGTCTTCCACGCTCGGGGGCGTCACGACCGGTGGAACCCAACCATGCCCCCGTCGTCGACTTCTGGCCGGCGGCGGGGATTCGTCAGCCACCCCTAAAGGTGGATGCCAGCGAAGGGGGCCGACGCCTATCTTCGCTGCGACCCTGCTGCTCGATCGGGGGGACGAACAGCTGGGGTCACATGGGGATCGCGATTCGGGGGGTCACGATCGCCTCCATCTCGGGACCGCGCGGCCGCCTTCTGTCCTCATCCCGCAGGGGGCGGCCGCGTTCGTCGCGCGCCGCGGCACTCTCGGCAAGCGGCCACACGGCCACAGCCATAAGGGTGGAGCCAACGCTGGCGCGACTGTCGAAATTCTCGGGTAGCCCGTCCCTCGTCGAATACATCGCTGCTGGCGAGGGGCGGCTCATGTCTCGCACCGAGTTGGGTAACGGCAGCCCCAAGCGGTTCGTTGCGGCGCCTCTCGTCGACAGCGCCCCGCCCAGGGTCCTTGCCGTCGAGCAGCGAGCGGTGAAGGCCCGCCCCATCTCCGCTGGCTGCAAGCCGTTCCACCGCCGAGGATTGGCCGGGAGGATCTGCGACACGAACCCTCCCGGCCCAGATGCTTGGGGCGGGGATCTCGTGGCACCTGTCACCCCTCGGCGTAAGAGACCGGAGGTCGCCGACGTGTACTACGGCAACGTCCGCGCCGAACCCATAGCAGCGCGTGCGGTGCTGCCTCCCTGCGGGGGAGGGATGCACGTGCGCGCCGCTGACGGCTTGCACGTCATGCCAATCCATCCTCAGGCGGTGCGAGGTGTGTCGATCGAAGGGCCACCCCCGGGCGACTCGGGATCACGTTGTGTGGCGGCCGTAACGCCTGGCCAGCCTCCTCGTTCTCCATGCAGGCTGCGAAGGTGCAGTCATTGGGAGCGGCGGAGGGGGATCGCCATGGCTCGAGCATCGGCTGGGATCAGGCTTGCGGTGTTGTGCACGGTGGTCTCGGCGTCTTGGCTTGTCGCGGGACCGGCCCAGGCAGACATCGGGAATCCCGTCGGCGGTGCCGTGGGCGGCTCAGGCGGAGACTTGGCGCGGGACACGGTCGGCCAGGTGCGGGAGACGGTCAGCCGGGTGCGTGACACGGTCGGGCAGGTGCGGGACACGGTCGGCCAGGTGACTGACTCCTCCGACGCACCGAGGGACGCCGTGCGGGAGGTGGCCAAGCCGGCCGAGCCGGCCTCTCGGGAGGCAGCATCGGATGCCCACGACGGCGCCACCGGGGTGAGTCCGGGGGCCGCCGAGCCCCAGCGGGACATACCGCAGGCCGGCGCTTCGAAGCCGCAGAACCATCGGACCGCACCAGCTGCCGACGCACCCTCGGACGCCACTGCAGATGCTTCCTCGACCGTTGCACCGCAGCGACGGAAGGCGAACGGCAGCCAGCCTGCCCGAGAGCCCACGTCAGCCGTGAGGGAGATCTCGCGCACCTCGGCGCACGGCAACTCGACGCACCGTCCGGTGGCCGCTGAACTCGCAGCGCCACAGGTTGACGCCGCGCCGGCGCCGCACGTCAAGCCACCGTGCGCAGGCGGGAGCCTGGCCGTTCAGGACCTCCTGCGCTGTGCGCGTGCAGGTGCTCCCATCCCCGGGCTCGGCGGCTTCGAGATGATCCTCCTACCGGCCGGTCTCGTGCTGGTCGGCATGGGCCTCGTCCTGGTCGCCGGCGGGCGGCGTCACGGCATCCCGTCGGTCCAGCCAGCCGACTAGCTCCGCTGTGCAGGCTGCCATGGGTGCATGCCAACGGGCCGCGACCGTGGTGAGAGGGCGGAATCGCCGGAGCCGCACGCTGACGGGAGTCGGTTGCGTGCTCCTCATCGTCGGGGCGGCGGTGCTGGGCTACCTCGGCTGGGAGTCACACGGCACCACGTGGCTCGCCCAGAGGGAACAACGCCACACGGTCGAGGCAACGGAGCGGGCCTGGTCCACGGACGAACGCAGCTCCGCCTCTGAGGACGACCGCACACTGGCACAGGACGTGGTCGCGCTGATCCGCATCCCCGCCCTCGGGGAGGAGTACGTGATCCCGGCCTTCCAGGGGACGAACGACGACACCCTCGAGCGCGGCTTCGGAATCTTCGACGACTCCCCCATGCCAGGCGCACGAGGCAACTTCGCGCTCGGTGGCCACCGGATCACCAACGGCGAGCCGCTGCGGCAGATGCCGTCACTGGTCGCGGGAGACAAGATCATCGTGCAGACCGCGAACGCCACCTATCGCTACGTCCTCGACACCGACGGCGACTCCCACACGGTCGGTACCGACGCCACCTGGGTCACCGATGCCGACCCGGTCGACCCCGAAACACGACAACCGGTGTCGGACGTCGTCGGGTCAACCAGGTTGATCACCCTTGTCACGTGCGCCGAGCTGTTCCGTACGGATGACCGACTGGTCGCCTTCGGCCACCTGGTCTCTCGAGCCTCCTAGTCAGGCCCGGATCCGGAGTAGCGACTGTCTAGACAAGCGCGAGGACCGAGGCGTATGCCTGTTGATCATGGACTCCCGCGATCAGCGCTGGGGTCAGGGGGGAGATCGGCATGCGACGACGAATAGCCCGGGCTCTTGCGGTGGGGGTGATGGCTTCCGCGGCTGCATTCCCTGCAGTCACACCAGCAGTGGCGGCCCATGATCTCAACACCGATCGGTTCCAGGTGACACTGCGGGACGACGCCGAGCACTACGAAGACGTCGGGCGTAGGGGGCCGAGCGTCGGAGACTACTTCGTGTTCCGGGAGAAGGTCTTCCACCGCGGCAACAGAGTGGGCCGGGACAATGGTCGCTGCGACGTGACCCGAGCCGGCCCAGGGAGCTTCGCCTTCCAGTGCACGGTGACCGTGCTCCTGCGTGGTCGCGGGCAGATCGCGTTGCAAGGACTGTTCGCGTTCCGCAGGGGCCACCCGGGTGGAGACCCCACCCTGGCGATCACAGGCGGCACGGGTATCTACAACCACGCCTCGGGTACCGCGACCCTGAATGAGCGGCGAGGTGAGCCGGCGCGCTTGCGGTTCGACATGCGCTGAGGGTCCAACCCCGATGGATCGGGTGCGTGCGGCGAGCGTGTCGCACCGTCCCAGGATGTCCGGCTGCTCCAGTCGTTCGCGAGGCCGAGCAGCAAGGGATGTCCGGCGCCGCGGTCTGGGCTCGCGATGCTGCACCAGGGAATCGTCGCGGCCGCCTCCTACCCCCGCCGGCAGGGGGTGGCCGCGACCTGTGGTCACCGAGCCCCTTGGCCGACCCGGTCACCTCGGCGCACCACCTTCATCCGCGATACCGGGCGGCGGGAGCATGCCAGGACGGCGACGGGACGATCGACCTGGCTGGGGCCCACCGCACTCCGTCGACTCGTCGCCTCGCGCCGGCGCACGCGAGGGCTGCTCGCAGCATCCTGGGCGCCGCGGCGGTCAGCCGAGCTGGGCCAGCGGGGAGCCGAGCATGCCGGCGGCGAGGACGGTGAAGAGGACGGCCAGGATCGTCGAACCGTTGGCGACCAGCCATTCCCTGGCGGCGTCGAGTGGTCGGCGGACGCGGTCCCCGAGCAGTAGGACGGCCGCGACGGGAACCAGCAGGGTGCTGCTGGCGAGGAGCGTGAAGGCCAGTACCTCGGCCGCGCCCCGCCCGGCCGTCCCTCCGGCGTGGGCGATGCCGATCCCGGCGGTCACCGCGAGCGGGAGGTTCACCGGGTTGACGACGGCAGCCATGCCGAGTCCGAACAACGCGGGATGAGCCAGCGAGTCGACGGCGCGGAGGAGGCGTGGCGATTCCGACCCGGGTCCCTCCCGCGCGTGCCGCCGCCACTCCCGGACCGCCAGCGCGGCGAAGAGCACGCCCAGCACCACCTCGGCGATGCCGCCCGCACCCATGGTCATCCGGTCCGGGTCGGGCTTCGAGCCATCCGACACGGCGAAGCCGACACCAGCGGCGGCAAGGACACCAGCCGTCCAGCCGCCCGCGAAGAAGGTGCCGCGGACCCGGCCCCGGGACGACAGCAGGACCAGGATCAGGACGGCGATCGGGACGGGGCTGACCGCGATGCCGGCAGCCAGCGGGAGCGCGGCTCTCACGCGTTCGCGAAGGCTCTCGCGGGGTCCACGCTCACCGGTCCGTGAACGCTCACCACGCTCGACGCCACGCCGACGACCAGGGCGAGACCGACGAGCCTCGCGTGGTCTGCCCAGGTCATGTCGATGGCCACCGGGAACGCCGGTGCGATGAGCACGGCCAGCACGATCGCTGCCAGGCCCGCCAGCAGGCTCACCAGCGCGCCCTGGAGGACCAGGCTCGCCAGCAGCCGCCGGGTGGTCACCCCGAGGGCCTTGAACACGGCGAAGTCGCGATACCGGTCGAGCCCGGACAGGTAGCCCATCATCGCCACGATCCCCGCGGCCACCACCCAGAGCAGGATGGCGACCAGACCGATCGCCCCGGTCGCGACGGACAGCGGGCGACGCAGGTCGTCGCGGACCTCCGTCGGAGTCATGCTCCTCAACCCCTCCGGCGCCTGGTCCAGGACACCGGTGACGATCAGCGCGCTGGCCAGGGGCTGCCCGTCGAAGGCGATCTCCTGCCCCTCCGCCAGCGTGGCCAGCACCGTGGGTGTGCCGCCGTTGTACGTGACCCCGCGGACGATGCCCACCACCTCCACCGGCCGCCCGCCGAGGTCCAGCTCACGCCCGAGCGGCACGCCGAGCCGCTCGTCCACCATCACCTCGCCGTCCCGTTCGGGTGCCCTTCCGGACTCCGGAGACGGCGCGAGTAGCCCGTCCGGCGGGTACGCGATCACGTTCACATCGGTGAACCCCGCCCCTGCACCCGCCACGACGTGCCGGAAGATCGCCACCGGCGCGACCTCCTCGACACCGGGCAGGGCTTCTGTCTCCGGCACGGTGCTGGTGCGGATCGGCGAGTTCGACGTGAAGGGCCCGGACACGTCCTGGGCCACGAGCCAGCGGTCGGCACCGAACAGCGCCACCGTCCGGTCCGTCTCCTCCAGGAAGCTGTCGTGGAGCGCCCCGAGCAGCGCGGTCATCGCCAGCACGAGAGCCGTCGCCGACAGTCCGAGGACGATGCGCCGTGCCCGCCACTGGATGTCCCGGAGCGTGACCAGCATCAGAGCGCCACCGTGTCCGGGGTACGCCGCATCGCCGTGGCGGCCGGCACGATCACCAGGATGGCCACCAGGATGGTCGCGCCCAGGAGGCGCGGGTCGAGGATGCCCAGGAGACCGAGCAGGCCCAGCCCCCAGCCCGTCACCGCCAGCGCGGCCCACCCACCCTGCGGCACGGGGTAGCGCACCGCGCTCACCATCAGCACCCCGAACGCCAGAAGACCGAGGGCGACCCAGGCTGGCTCAGTGGTGACGAACCCCAGGGTGAGGGTGCACACACACGCGCTGGTCGTGGGGAGCCCGGTGAACGTCGGCTGCCGGTCCCGCTGTGTCATGAAGGCTGCGAGACGGACCAGCGCCGCGCTGATGTAGACCAGCACCCCCACCATCACGGCGACCCACACCACGCCTCGCGTGTCGCGCAGGGCCAGCGAGCCGAGAGCCACCGCGGGTGCGACCCCGAAGCTGATGGCGTCGGCGAGACCATCCAGCGGTCCGCCCATCGGGGTCGAGCCCCACCGCCGGGCGGCGGCGCCGTCCACGACGTCGAGGACGGTGCCCACCAGCAGGAGGAACGCGACCAGCCGCAGGGTGGTGGGCGGGTCATGGTCGCCGAGCACACCCGCCACGACGAGGACGGCGGTCGCTCCGCACAGTGCGTTGCCGAGGGTGAGCAGATCGGCCAGACCCGGACGACGCTCCCCCAGCAACGTCATGCGCCGAGCACCCGCGCGATGACGGTGGCTCCGGCGGAGACCCTCTCGCCCTCCGACACGCAGGGCAGCACGCCCACCGGGAAGACGACGTCCACACGCGAGCCGTACCTGATCAGGCCGATCCGCTCGCCGCGTCCGACCGCCTCCGCGGTGCCCGTGTACGGCACGATGCGCCGGGCGACCGCCCCGGCGATCTGCACCAGTGAGACGTCGCCGAGGTCGGTCTCCAGGTGCCACTCCACCCGCTCGTTGAGGTGGCTCTTCGGCCGGAACGCCGCTCGGTGGGAGCCCCGGTGGTGCTGCTGTCCGACCACGACCCCGTCGCAGGGGGCGCGGGTCACGTGGACGTCGAGGAGGTTGAGGTACGTCGACACGACGACCCCGCCGTCGGTCCGCGTCGACACCTCCCGCACCACGCCGTCGGCCGGTGCCAGCAGGCCCGGGCCCTCGGGCGTGCGGTCGGGGTCGCGGAAGAACCAGGTGCCGACGGCGGCGAGCCCCCACAGCGGCAGCCGCAGTCGGCGCGCTGGAACCACGGGCGGCGCGACCCAGAGCGGCAGAACCCACCACGGGGTGCCCTTCGCCAGCCCGGTCATGAGGCGCCCACCGGTCGCGGGGGCTCCCAGGGGAGGTCGGCCTCGGGCAGGTGCGCCGCCACCGGCACCGCAGACCGGGGGCCGAGCCGGAGGACGTAGTCGGCCACCCCCACGAAGCGTTCGTCATGGGTGGCCACCACGACCAACCGCCCGGGCCGGCGCATGCCCTGGACCATCGCCAGCACGTTGCCGACCTGCTCCGGATCCAGGTGTGCGGTCGGCTCGTCGGCGAGCAGCAGAGGCGGGTCCCGGACCAGCGCCCGCGCGAAGGCGACCCGCTGCTGCTGCCCGCCGGACAGCAGGCCGGGCCGCTTCGTGGCGTGATCGGCGAGTCCCACCTGGTCCAGGAGCCGGTCCGCCGTCGGTGCGGCCCGGCGCCGTGGCACACCTGTCAGCAGCAGCGGCGCCATCACGTTCTCGGCGGCCGTGAGGCTCGGCACCAGGTTGAAGGTCTGGAACACGATGCCCACCGCATGCCGCCGGTGCCGCAGCTGGTGCGCCCGAGAGCGGCCGGTGACCGGCTCACCGGCGAAGCTGACGGTCCCGGCCGACGGCGTCAGCAGTCCGGCCAGCACCGACAGCAGCGTCGTCTTGCCGCAGCCGCTGGGCCCGAGCACGATCAGGACCTGTCCGTCCGGGGCGGTGAAGGAGAGGTCGTGCAGGGGGTGGCGGACCTCGCCGCTGTCGGCATAGGTCACTGTCAGCCCCGAGACGCGCAGCTCTGCGCGCATTCGGCTCATCGCCGAACCCCCCTCCAGAGGCTTGTTGCGAACGATAGCGTCTGGGGCATCGCCGCCGTACGCAGGAGAGCCGACTCCACCAGGGGCCCCGCGGGCCGGTCGTTCCTGCGGACCAGGCTGCTCCGGGTGGGTCTGTGGTGGCAGGCGCGGCGAGGCGCACGGGGTTCTCTGGTCGACGCGCTCCCCGAGCAGGCCAAGGTGGCGCTGCGCCGGGACGGTCTCGACCCGGTCGCCGCTCTGGGCGCATCGGGGCCGGTCACTCCCCTGCGCCTGCCGCTCGGACTCCGGGGGTGGCTGGTGACAGGGCACGACGAGGTACGAGCGGTTCTCGCCGACGTCAGCACGTTCAGCAACGACTTCGGTCATCTGGTCGGTCGCGGGCACATCGCCCAGGAGCAGAACCCGGGCGGGCTGGGCTTCACCGATCCGCCGTACCACTCCCGGCTCCGGCGGCTGCTCACCCCTGAGTTCACCTCGCGGCGGCTGGCCCGGCTCGCGCCGATCGTCGACGGGATCGTCGCCGAGCGGCTCGACGCGATGGAGGCCGCCGCGGACCAGGACGGCCGCGTCGACCTGTGGCAGCACTTCGCCCAGCCCGTACCGTGGCTGACGATCTGCGAGCTGCTCGGCGTACCGGACGGCGACCGGGAGGCCCTCCGGCTGCTCAGCGGCGACCGTTTCGACGTGGCCGGGGGCGCGGGCGCGTCCCTGGGCGCCGTCACCGACTCGCTGGAGCACCTGCGCGACCTCGTCGCCCGGCAGCGGGCGGCTCCGGGGCCGGGGCTGCTGGGTGCTCTTGTCGTCGAGCACGGCGCCGAGCTCGACGACCTGGAGCTCGCGGGGCTGGCCGACGGCATCCTCACCGGCGGGCTCGAGACCACCGCGAGCACCCTCGCGCTCGGCACCCTCGTGGTGCTCCAGGACGGCCACGCCCTCGACTCGCTCCGGCACGGTGGTGACGCTCCTCGGGAGATCGTCGCGGAGCTGCTTCGCTACCTCAGCGTCGTGCAGGTGGCCTTCCCACGCTTCGCCCGGGAGGCCTGCACCGTCGGCGGGCAGGCCGTCGCCGCCGGGGAGGTCGTGCTCTGCTCGCTGAGCGCCGGCGAACCGCGACCCGAGCCAGGGAGAGAACCTCGACCGCTTCGACCCGACCCGGCCGGCCCGGTCACACCTGGCCTTCGGCCACGGCGTCCACCGCTGTGTCGGCGCCGAGCTGGCCCGGATGGAGCTCGAGGCGGCCCTGCCAGCACTCGCCCGCCGGTTCCCCCGGCTCCGGCTCGCGGTCGCACCCGACGAGGTGAGGTTCAGGGCGCTGTCGGTGGTCTTCGGGCTCGAGGAGCTCCCCGTGCTCCTCGGACCCTCGACGGCGTAGCTCGCCGCCCCAGTGAACCCGGCTCGACTCAGTCGAGGCAGAACTCGTTGCCCTCGACGTCCTGCATCACCAGGCAGGACTCGTTCTCGTCGTCGGCGACCAGGAGGCGTACGCGGGACGCACCGAGCGCCTCCAGCCGTGCGCCCTCGGACTCGAGCACGGCCAACCGCTCCTCGCCCACCAGCCCGGTGCCGACCCGTACGTCGAGGTGCACCCGGTTCTTGACGACCTTGCCCTCGGGGACGCGCTGGAAGAACAGCCGCGGGCCCACTCCGGTGGGATCTGTGCAGGCGAACCAGGCACCCTGGTTCTCGGGCGACAGCGTGCGATCGAAGTCCTCCCACGTCCTGAACCCCTCCGGCGGGGTCGGGACGACGTACCCGAGCACCTCGCACCAGAACCGGGCGACCCGTTCCGGTTCCGCGCAGTCGAACGTGACCTGGAACTCCCTGACCGTTGCCATGGGTCCACCCTAGGAGCGCGGTCCACCGAGTTTCCGCCCCGGCGCGTCAGCCCGTCGACGAGGTCTCGGCCGTCGGGGACGCCTCCGCGGTGGGTGACGTGGACTCCGTCGGGGTCGCGGACTCCGTCGGGGTGGAGGGCTCGGCGGGGCTGGACGGCGCCTCCGACGGTTCGCTGCTGCCCGACGGCTCGGAGGAGGCCGTCTCCTCCGGCACCGTCGACGGGTCGTCCGTGGGAGTCGCGGACGTGGTGGGCGTCGGCACCGTGCCGGGCTGGTCCGCCTCGATCACGGCCAGGATCGCCTCCTCGAACTCGTCGAGCCGGTCCTGGATCTCGTCGAGCGGGATCGAGGCGATGTCCTGCCCGAACGCCGCGAGCTTCTCCCAGATCGCGTCCAGCTGCTCCATCGCCTCCTCCGACAGCGGCCCGTCGAGGGTGATGAACAGCTGCTGCGCGAGCGCGTACGTCAGGCAGTTGACGCAGTCGTAGTTGACCGCCCCCGCGAGGTTCTGCGGCGCCGAGATGTCGTTGTCCCCGACCACGAAGACCACCTGGAACGCCACCGAGACGGCCGCACACGTGTCGCAGGAGGCGAAGGCGTACGCCTCGTTGGTGTTGAGCGCCGCCTCGCCGTCCTCCACCCAGACCAGCGCCAGCGCGACGTCGTAGGTGACGGTGCCGTCCTCGGTCGCGACCGCCAGCGCCTGGTTGTCACCCGGCTCCGGGGCCAGCGGCTGGTCGAACGGGAACACCCAGGCCTCGGGCTGCTCCCCCGCGTCTGCCTCCGGGCTGCCCTCGCTCGGCTGCGCGATGACGGCGAGCTGCGGCTCGGCCTCGGTCGGGACGTCGGCGTCCGCACCGCCGTCCCAGACGGTCTGCACGGAGCCACGGTCGCCCACGGCGTACGGCGTCGGCGCCGACGTCGACGTCGTGGTGGGCAGCACCCCGGGGGCCATGCGCCGCCACGGGACGGGCGAGGTCGGTGACCGTGCCGCGCTCATCGGGCTGGATCGGGCGGTAGGTGTCGGGGTTCGGCCACCACGCCCAGGCCAGGCCACCGATCATGGCCAGGCCCGTCGCGACGGCGACGCCGCGCTTGACCGGCTTGCCCGACGTACGCCGCCAGGTGGCCGTGCCGACCTGCCGCCCGAGCCGCACCAGCATGTAGATCACGGCAGCCACCGGCAGGATCACCGCCAGCATCGTGAACACCCGCGCGGTGGCCTGCAGCCAGTCGCCGTCGCCGGCGGCGTTCTCGAGCAGCGCGACCTCGTACTGCAGCCGGGCCCAGGCGGTGCCGAGGATCCGCGGCAGGGTCAGCACCATCGCGACCAGCGCCAGCAGCAGCATGGGGACCACGACGACGACCCAGAGCGTGATCACGCCGCGGGCCCAGGGCTTGAGCAGCCTGGCCTCGGGGTCGCCCCAGCGCCACGGAAGTACCCCGAGCAGCGTCGGCTTGATGCGGTGGAACAGGTCCGGGACGCCGGTGACGTCGGCCAGCACGTGGTAGCCGTCGAACCGGACCAGCGGGGTGAGCTGCTGCAGCATCTGCAGGATCTGGGTCGCCACGACCAGCAGCAGCGCCTCGTAGCCGGTCACCCACCAGACGCCGGTGATCGCGACCGCGACGATCGCGTTGAAGTAGAGGCCGCCGAGGTCGGTCAGCACCCGCCCGCCGCGGCCGAGCCGGTAGGAGTCGGTGACGTCGGTGTAGAAGGCCGGCCACACGAGGTAGAGCCCGGCGCCCATCACCCCCGGCGTGGCACCGCCACGGCGCGCCGCCGCGGCGTGGCCGAACTCGTGGAAGCCGGCGGAGAGGATCGTGACGCCGAAGACGAGCAGCAGCAGCCCGGGGTGCTCGAACGCCTCGTAGGTCGCCTGCGCCAGTCCCTGCCGGAAGAAGACCCACCAGCAGACCACCCCGAAGGCGGCCAGCAGCGGGACGGCGACCAGCGGGTGGAACAGCGCGGCGAACGGCGTCGTGAGCCGGCGGGTCCGCTCCGGGTCGGTGATCGACCAGCGCAGCCGGAGACCGAGCAGGGGGTTGGAGCGCTTCACCTCCGGCTGGCTGCCGTCGGCGCGGGTGAGCAGCCCCAGCGGGCGCAGCTGGCCGTCGACCAGGCTGCTGACGTTGTCGGCCGTGACCGTACGGCCGGTGCGCTCGGACATCGCCGCCGCGACGCCGTCGACGTCACGCTGGCCGTCGACCGACTCCAGCAGGGCGTACAGCAGCGGCGTCAGCTGGACGGTCTGCCCGTCCCCGCGGCGTACCAGCGAGGGCGGGACCCGGTAGCCGGATCCCGCCATCTCGCCGATCAGCTGGATGTCGTCGGCGCGCCGGAGCGCCCCACCGTCGGTCGTGGGGGCAGCAGCGGGCGCACCGCCCGGGGGTTCCCGGGTGTCGGTCACAGTGGGTTACCGAGCCGGTCTACTGCTCGATGTCGGAGTCCTGCCCGGCCGTGGCCGTGGCGTCACCCTCGATGTTCTGGTTGATGATGGCGTCCTGCTGGGCGACCGCGATCGCGTCGCTGTCGACGGTGCCGATGTTGGCGGCGACACCGGCGTTGATCGGGGCGGCGACGTTGGCGTTCGCGCCCACCGCACCGTTGATCGGAGCCGCGATGTCGGCGTCGGCCGCGAGGTCCACGTTGACGTTGAGCAGGTTGCCGTCCAGCAGGTTGCTGTTGACGTCGCCGGTCGCGTCGCCCACACCGTCGGTGACCCCATCGGTGCCGCCGACCGCATCGCCCACCGCGCCGCCGACGCCGTCGGTCGCGCCACCCGTGGCGTCACCGACCGCCCCGCCGACCCCGTCAGCGGTGTCGCCGACGGCTCCGACCGCGTCACCGAGTCCGCCGCCGTCAGCGGCGGCCGTGGCCTCGGTCGGGGCGACGGGCGTGGTGGCCTCCTGGTCGACCCCGCCGCCGTCGATGACGTCGTTGCCCTGGTCGAGGTCGCTGGTCTGGTCGGCGGTCGCGGTCGCGTCGCCCTCGATGTTCTGGGTGATCATCGCGCCCTGGTCGCCGAGCGCCTGCGCCTCGGAGCCCACCGAGAGCACGTTGGCGCTGGCCGCGGCGTTGATCGGGGCCGCGACGTTGGCGTTGGCGGCGACCGCGAGGTCGACCGGCGCGGCCACGTCGAGGGCGAGGTCGAGGTCTGCGTTGAGGTCGAGGATCGACACGACCTCCTTGTCGGGGAGGGCGGTCGCACCCTCCGCTTCCAGCTCCTCGGGAGTCAGGCCTTGCTCGTCGCTCATGTCACGGTCCTCCGGATCCACGCAGGGCAGCACCGTGCGCCCATGCACCAAGCCCAACTGTCGAGCAGGGGTCGAGGTCACGCTTCACCCGAACGGGTACCAGGCGCGCCTCACGGCTCGTCGGAGGCAAAATCTTCGTCGTGGGTGCCCGGGCGGGGCGCCCACGGGAGCTCCTTCGCCGGGCGTACGACCACCAGCCGGTCGCCGCGCGCGAGCTGGGTGACCACCGGGTCGAAGTAGCGGTAGACCTTCTCGTCGCGCACGACGGCGATCACCTGGTCGGGCAGCGACTGCGGTTGCTGGCCGACCTCGGTGACCAACAGGTCGCGCTCGGCCACCTCGAGCCCCTCGCCGTACGTCAGCAGGTCCTCCATGACCGACCCGAGCGTGGGCGAGAGCGTGGAGAGGCCCAGCAGCCGGCCGACCGCGTCGGAGGAGGTGATGACCGAGTCGGCGCCCGACTGGCGCATCAGCGGCGCGTTCTCCTGCTCGCGGACCGCCGAGACGATCCAGGCGTCCGGGTTGAGCTGGCGCACGGTCAGCGTCGCGAGGACGTTGGAGTCGTCGCGGTCCGTGGTGATGATGACCTGGTTGGCGCGGCCGACGCCGGCGCGGCGCAGCACGTCGCGCCGGGTGGCGTCGCCGGTCACGACGGCCAGCCCGTCGGCATGGGCGTCCTGCAGCGCGACCTGGCCGCTGTCGACGACGACGATGTGGTCGCGGTCCTGGCCGTTGCCGATCAGGGTCTCGACGGCGCTGCGGCCCTTGGTGCCGTAGCCGACGACGACGATGTGCTCTCCCATGCTCTTCCTCCACCGGGCGACCCGGAACATCTCGCGTCCCTGCGAGGCGAGCACCTCGAGGGTGGTGCCGATCAGCAGCACCAGGAAGGCGATGCGTGCGGGGGTGATGATGAACGCGTTGACCATCCGGGCCGGCGTCGACACCGGCGCGATGTCGCCGTAGCCGGTCGTGCTGAGGGTGACGGTCGTGTAGTAGATGGCGTCCGTGAACGACACGGCCTCGGTGGGGTCGTTGACGTCGATGTAGCCGTCGCGGTCGATCCAGACCAGCATCACGGTGCCGAAGAGGATGACGAACGCCGCCAGCAGCCGCCGGCCGAGCTCCCACCACGGCGACCGTGCGTGCTCGGGGAGCGAGACCTTGCCCCGCGGGCGTCCCGCGTCGTCGAGGAGGTCGTCGGCCACGTCAGGCAATCTAGTCCGTCCGGCTCGGCCGGGGCGTCATCCGGTGTCGCAGGCGTTGCACCAGCTCCACCCGGGCGCGACTGGTCGCCTGCTGCGGGAAGATCGAGTCGAACGCCGCGTTGACGGCGGCCCCGATGAGCACCGCCAGCGAGAGCAGGTAGAGCCACAGCAGCACCGCGATCGGCGAGGCCAGCGGGCCGTAGATCGAGCCGGACTCGGCGGCCGTGGTGGTGAGGATCCAACGCAGCAGGAAGGACCCGAAGATCCAGGCCGCCAGGGCGAAGGTCGCGCCCGGGAGGTTGAAGGTCCAGTTGGTCCGTACGGGGACGGACACGTGGTAGAGCGTGGCCAGGAAGCAGATGGACAGGATCAGCACCGTCGGCCAGTAGAAGCGCGTCATCACCTCCAGCTGCTCGGGCAGCAGCTCCCGTACGAGCGAGGGGCCGGCCACCACCAGCGGCAGCGTGAAGACCCCGGTGACGATCGCCAGGATGTAGAGCATGAACGACAGGGCGCGGGTCTTGACGATCCCGCGGTGGCCCCCCAGCCCGTGCATGATCGTGATGGTGTCGACGAAGACGTTGAGCGCACGGGAGCCGGACCACAGCGACAGGATGAAGCCGAGCGAGATCACGTCGAAGCGCCCGGGCCGCAGCACGTCGTTGATCGTCGGCACGATGATCCGGTTGACCGCGTCCTCGGTCAGGGCCCGCGAGGAGAGGTCGATCACCGCCAGCCGGACCTCCGCGATCTCGGCAGGGCTGAACTGCTCGCTCACGTAGCCGATCGCGCCGGCCAGGGCGAAGACCAGCGGCGGGACCGAGAGGATCGCGAAGAACGCCGCCTCGGCGGCCAGGCCGGTGACCCGGTATCGGATGCAGGACCCGGTGGTGGTGACGGTCAGCCGCCACAGCAGGTCGCGCATGTGTCTACGGTATCGACATGAGCACCCCCGATCGCGTAGGCGACCTGCGCGCCAGCGCCGGGCTCGACCTGCGGGCGAGCGGCAACCAGGCCCCGCTGCTGGCAGGGCACGACGTCGTCACCGGCGACCGGGCGCTGGTGGAGGCCGTCACCCGCCACGCGTCGGCGGAGGTCGTCGACGACCTGTCGGCCCTCGGTCTCGAGGCCGGCACCGCCGAGGCGCGCGAGCACGGGATGCTCGCCAACGAGAACCCGCCCCGGCTGCGTTCGTACGACCGGTGGGGCAACCGGGTCGACGAGGTCGACTTCCACCCGTCGTGGCACTGGCTGATGGAGCGGGCGGTCGGTCACGGGCTGGCGGCCACTCCGTGGGAGTCCGAGAGCCCCCACGCCCACGTCCGGCGCGCCGCCGGGTTCATGGCCTGGTCGCACACCGAGCCGGGCCACGGCTGCCCGATCTCGATGACGTACGCCGCCGTGCCGGCGCTGCGGGCCGACGACGCGCTCGCCAAGGAGTGGACGCCGCTGCTGGCCTCGACGGCGTACGACCCGGGGCTGAGGCCGGTCGCCGGAAAGCGCGGCGCGCTCGCCGGGATGGGCATGACCGAGAAGCAGGGCGGCTCCGACGTCCGCGCCAACGTCACCCGCGCGGACCCGACGTCGGTCGACGGGGAGTACACCCTTCACGGGCACAAGTGGTTCACGTCCGCACCGATGAACGACGTGTTCCTGGTGCTGGCCCAGACGGACTCCGGGGTCACCTGCTTCGTGGTGCCGCGGGTGCTGCCCGACGGCAGCCGCAACCGGCTCGACGTCGTACGGCTCAAGGACAAGCTCGGCAACCGCTCCAACGCCTCGAGCGAGCTCGAGCTCGACGGGACGCTCGCCCACCGGCTCGGCGACGAGGGCCGCGGCGTCCGGACCATCATCGAGATGGTCGCCGCGACCCGGCTCGACTGCGTCCTGGGCTCGACGGCGCTGATGCGGCGGGCCGTCAACGAGGCCGCGTGGCACGTCAGCCACCGCCGCGCCTTCGGCTCCCTCCTCGCCGACCGGCCGCTGATGCAGAACGTCGTCGCCGACCTCACGGTCGAGGCCGAGGCGGCCACCGCGCTCGCGGTCCGGCTGGCGGCCGCGGTCGACGGCATGGCCAGCCCGCACGAGGCGGCGCTGCGGAGGATCGCGCTGCCGCTGGCGAAGTTCTGGGTCTGCAAGCGCACGCCCGCCCTCGTCGCCGAGGCGCTGGAGTGCCTGGGCGGCAACGGCTACGTCGAGGAGTCGGGGCTGCCGCTGCTCTACCGCGAGGCGCCCCTCAACTCGGTCTGGGAGGGCTCCGGCAACGTCAACGCGCTCGACGTGCTGCGGGCGCTCTCCCGCGAGCCCGAGGTGCTGGACGCGTGGATCACCGAGGTCGGGCTGGCCCGGGGAGCCGACGCCCGGCTCGACCGGGCGATCGACGACACCCTCGCCCTGCTCGGCGACTCGGCGGCGCTCGAGGTCTCCGCGCGGCGGCTCGCCGGCCGGATGGCCGCGTGCCTGCAGGGCTCGCTGCTGGTCCGGTACGCCCCGCCGGAGGTCGCCGACGTGTTCTGCGCCAGCCGGCTGGCCGAGGGCCACGACGGCACGTACGGCGCCCTCGCCGCCCCCTCGGCCCAGGACCTCCGCTTCCTCCTCGACCGCGCGACCCCGGTCGTCTGACCTGCGGTCAGCGCAGGGCGATCTCCTCGAGGACCTCACGGAAGGTGCGGTAGCGCCGCTCCCCCACCAGCTCCGCCCAGTCCTCCTCGAGCCGCAGCATCCGCGCCGTCACCGCAGCGATCGTCTCGTGCCCGAGCGGGGTGCGGTGCACCCGCCGGACCCGCCGGTCGTCGGCGTCGGCCTCGGTCCGGAGGTGGCCGGTCTGCTCGAGCCGGGTCACGAACTGGCCGCACCCCTGCTTGGTCATCCCGAGCCGCTCCCCCAGCTCCGTGACGCTGATCCCCTCGTCGGGCACGCCGGAGATCACCCGGAAGTGCGACTGCCGCAGCCCGTCCCAGTCCTCGTCCGAGAAGGTCCGGGCGATGTCGCGGAAGAGCAGCCCCATCAGCAGCGCGACGTGCAGCTCCTCCCGCGGGACCTGCTCCTTGACACTGGTCATAAAGCTACTTTACCGTCTGGTCAGTAGTAAAGCCACTTTCCTGCACGGGGGGCCACCATGCACGACCGCACTCTTCTCGGGCCCGCAGACGTCACGGACGCCGAGCTCGCCGGGATGGTCGCCCGGCTGCTGGGCGAGGACCCCGCCTCGGTCGAGCTCCTGAGCTCCCGGGCCGAGGAGGTCCCGTACGACATCCCGGCGATCACGACCGCCGGTCGGCACTGGGTGTCGGGGACGGCCCGGACGCCGTCCGGCACCACGCCGTACCGGATGTTCGTCAAGCAGGTGCAGTCGTGGAGCCGCTCGCCGCTCTTCGCCGAGGTCCCCGCGGACTACCGGGAGATGGCGGCCGCGTCGGTCCCCTGGCGCACCGAGGGCCTCGCCTACGCCTCCGACCTCGGCGACCGGCTGCCCGAGGGCCTGTCGATGCCACGCTCGCTGGGCGTCCACGACCTCGACGAGCTCTCGATGGCGATCTGGCTGGAGGCGGTCGACCGGCCCGTCGTCACGTGGGACCTCGAGCGCTACCGGCGCGCGGCGCACCTCCTCGGCCGGATGGCGGCCAGCCCCACGGTGGCCCCGCTGGCCGACGTCGGCGCCTTCGAGTGGTCGGTGCGCTCGTACGTGTTCGGGCGGCTGGACATGCAGGTGCTGCCCGTGCTGCGCGACGACGGGGTCTGGCAGCACCCGGCGATCGCCGAGGCCTTCGGCGACGACCTGCGCGACCGGCTGCGGGCGGCGGCGCTCCGGGTGGACGGATGGCTGGAGGAGCTCGACCGGATGCCGGTCCTGACCACCCACGGCGACTACAGCCCCAACAACCTGCTCCCGGGGCCGACCCCCGACGGCTTCACCCTGATCGACTTCGGGTTCTGGATGCCGAACCCGATCGGCTACGACCTCGGCCAGCTGCTGGTCGGCGAGGTGCAGCTCGGCCGCTGCTCGCCGGCGACGCTCCCGGAGACCGAGGCGGCGATCCTGCCCGCGTACGTCGCGGGGCTGGCGGACGAGGGCATGGTCGTGGACGAAGCCACCGTACGGCGCTCGCACGCCCTCCTGCTGATGATCTTCACCGGCTTCTCGGCGCTGCCCTTCGAGCAGATCGGCTCCACCTCCCCCGAGGCCTTCCGGGCGATCGCAGCCGACCGTGCGGAGCTGGCGCGGTTCTGCCTCGACCTCGTGGAGTCGACTAGCTGAGCTCGAGGCCCGGGTAGAGCGGGTGCTTGTCGAGCATCTCGGCGGAGGCGCTCCTGACCTTGTCGGCCACGCCGTCGGCGAGCACGTACGACGCCTTGGACGGGCCGCCGGCCTTGGTGGTGCCGGGCTCGGTCGCGGAGAGGACGTCGACGATCAGCTCGGCGACCCGGTCGAACTCGTCGTGCCCGAAGCCGCGGGTGGTGAGGGCGGGGGTGCCGAGCCGGATGCCGGAGGTGTACCAGGCGCCGTTGGGGTCCTGCGGGACCGAGTTGCGGTTGGTGACGACGCCGGCGTCGAGCAGCGCCGTCTCGGCCTGCCGGCCGGTCAGGCCGAACGACGAGACGTCGAGCAGCACCAGGTGGTTGTCGGTGCCGCCGGTGACCAGCCGGGCGTCGCGCTTCAGGAAGCCGTCGGCCAGCGACTTCGCGTTGTCGGCGATGCGCTGGGCGTAGTCGCGGAACTCCTGGGTGCGGGCCTCGGCGAGGGCGACCGCCTTGGCGGCCATCATGTGCGAGAGCGGCCCGCCCAGGACCATCGGGCAGCCGCGGTCGACCGACGGGGCGTACTCCTCGGTGGCCAGCACCATGCCGCCGCGCGGGCCCCGCAGCGACTTGTGGGTCGTGGTGGTCGTGACGTGGGCGTGCGGCACCGGGTCCTCGTCGCCGGTGAACACCTTGCCGGCGACCAGTCCGGCGAAGTGGGCCATGTCGACCATCAGCGTCGCGCCCACCTCGTCTGCGATCTCGCGCACCTTGGCGAAGTCGACGCGGCGCGGGTAGGCCGAGTAGCCGGCCACCAGGATCAGCGGCTTGAACTCGCGGGCCTTCGCGGCCAGCGCGTCGTAGTCGAGCAACCCGGTCTCCGGGTCGGTGCCGTACTGCTGCTGGTGGAACATCTTGCCGCTGATGTTGGGGCGGAAGCCGTGGGTGAGGTGGCCGCCGGCGTCGAGGCTCATGCCGAGCAGCCGCTGGTTGCCGAGCTTGCCGCGCAGCGTCTCCCAGTCGGCCTCCGACAGCTCGTTGACGTTGCGGGCGCCCAGCTCGGCCAGCTCCGGCGACTCGACCCGGTGGGCCAGGATCGACCAGAAGGCGACCAGGTTGGCGTCGATGCCGGAGTGCGGCTGGACGTACGCGTACGGCGCCCCGAACAGCTCGCGGGCGTGCTCGGCGGCGATCGTCTCGACGGTGTCGACGTTCTGGCAGCCGGCGTAGAACCGGTGGCCGATCGTGCCCTCGGCGTACTTGTCGCTGAACCAGGTGCCCATCGTGAGCAGCACGGCCGGCGACGCGTAGTTCTCACTCGCGATCAGCTTCAGCGACGAGCGCTGGTCCGCCAGCTCCTGGCGGGTCGCGTCGGCGATCCGCGGCTCGACCGAGCCGATCACCTCGAGGATCTGGGAGTAGGCACTGCTGATGCTCGCGTCGGACATGCCGACACCCTACGGCGTCGTCTCCCCGCCTCCGGCGGGCTCTCGGCGGGCGAACCGCCGGTGCCAGACCAGCATCACCGCGGTCGACAGCAGGTAGAAGCCGTGGAGGAACCAGATCGGTCCCATCGGCAGGCTGAACACGTACACCGAGTGCACGCCGTTGCCCACGTTGGCGATGACCAGGTTGCCGAGGCTGTAGGACTGCAGGTCGCGGGTCTGGAACGCCTTGACCAGCATCGGCAGGTAGCTGACCACGAACAGCAGCGTCGACACGGCGCCGGCGAGCACCGGTACGTCGTGCGGGTCCATGGTCACCTCCCTGCGGCTGGCGGAGGCCCCAACCTAGGAAGGGGCCGCGGCCCCCGACATCGGCAGCCGACCTCAGATCCGCGGGGTCGGGCCTCAGGCACCGGCGGCGGCGTCGGAGCCGGTGACCCCGAGCCGGTGGGCGAGCCGCGCCGCCTCCCGGCGACCCGGCACGTCGAGCTTGCGCAGCAGGTTGGAGACGTGGACCGACGCGGTCTTGACGCTGATGAACAGGGCGTCGGCGATCTCCTTGTTCGTACGCCCCTCGGCCAGCGCCGCCAGCACCTCCACCTCGCGGGCGGTGAGGGCGTACGCCGCCAGCGCGTCCGCCTGGGCGTCGACCTGCTCCTCGGCCGGCGGCAGCAGGTCGACCCGGGACCAGGTGGCCAGGTGCTCCACCTCCTCCACCAGGCGGGCAGCGCCCAGCCGGAGGGCGGTCTCGTGCACCCCGCGCAGCGCCGCGATCGCCCGGGCATCGACCCCGCCGGCGAGCAGCGACTCGGCCTCGCGCCACCGGGCGTACGCCGCAGGCAGCGGCCGCTCGATCCCGGTCCAGGCCTCGGCCACCTCGACCCAGAGGCCGGGCGGGGCGGTGCCGTCGAGGCGTGCCTGCTCGGCCGCGCACAGCCGCACCAGCACGCCCGCCTCGGGCAGCTCGTCCCAGCCGGCCATGGCCCGGACCCTCGCCAGGTCGGCGAGCAGCCGGTCACGCAGCGGCGTGCGCCGCTTGCGGGACCGGGCGTCGCGGTGGGTGACCGCCTCGTCGGCGAGCGCCCGCAGCCCCTGGGCGACCAGCGCGGTGCCGAACATCGCCTCGTCGGTCCCCGCGATCTCCGACAGGCAGTCGGTCACCAGCTCGAGGGCCGCCGTCGGGCGGCCGGCCCACAGCTCCACGTCGGTCGCGGTCTCGGTGATCTCGCGCAGCCAGCCGAGCGGGGCGCCCTCGGCGTCGATCACCGCCCGCGCCTGCTCGCAACGCTCCCACGCGAGCGTCAGGTTGCCCTGGGCGACGGCGAGCCGCGCCGCGAGCAGCAGCACCGGCGCCGCCATCAGACCTCGCGGGTGCCGGGCCAGCGCGGCGTCGATCAGCTCCCCGGCCTCGGCCAGCCGGCCGGCCTTGATCAGGGCGTCACTGCCGTTGCTGAGCAGCAGGCTGCCGAGCTGCCGGTCCTGGCCGTAGCGGCCGAGCTCGCCGATGCCGTCGCGACACAGCGCCGCGCACTCGTCGAGACGTCCCGCGAAGGCGAGCACGTGGCTGAGGTTCACGTACGCCGCCGCCACGGAGTACGGGCTCTGCACCTCCCGCGCGATGTCCAGCGCCTCGCGCAGCTGCGCGATCCCCCGGTCCGGGTCGCCCCGGGTGGCCGTGACCACCCCGAGCGCGTTGAGGCCGGTGCCCTCCTCGCGCCGTGCGCCCACCTCGCGGGAGACGGCGAGGGCGCGGTCGGCGGCCGCCTCGGCCTCGTCCAGCCAGGACCAGCCCGCGGCCAGCAGCGCGTAGCCGGCGTACACCCGCGCGACCAGGGGCGAGCGGTCGTCGTCGGGCAGCAGCACCATCGCGGCCCGGTAGGCAGTGCTCGAGGCCTCGGCGTCCCCCGCGATCAGGTGCACCGCGCCGAGCTGCTCCAGCAGCGCCGCCCGGGTGCCGTCGTCGGTGGTGGCCGCGATCGCCTGCTCCAGCAGGCCCACGGCAGCCCCGCCCTCGCCGATCAGGCTGGCCGACTCCGCGGCGCGGCTGGCGAGCTCGACCCGGTCGACGTCGGACGGCACCCGGTCCAGGATCTCGAGGGCGCGGCGGAAGCTCGCGTACGCGTCGGCGAACGCGTACATCCGCTCGTACGACGCGCCCGCGTCGATCGACGCCACCAGCGCGCGCTCGAGGTCGCCCGCCGCGTGCCAGTGCCGCGCGATCTCGCCGGCCACGGCGGGCGCCGGGACCGGCTCGCGAGCGAGCGCCTCCGCCGCCGCCCGATGCATCCGGGCACGCTCGCTCGGGAGCAGCTCGGCGTAGACGACCTCCCCGAAGGCGGGATGCTGGAAGCCGACCCGGTCGTCGCGGACCTCGGCCACCTTCGACACCAGCGCCGCCCGCAGCCGCGTCTCGACCTCGGGCACGGCGGCGTCGACGGTGTGGGCCACCAGCGAGACGCTCGCGGGGCGGCCGATGACCGCGGCGGCCCGGAGCACCCCGCGGGTCTCCTCCGGCAGCCGCTCCACCCGGCTGTGCAGCAGCTCGCGCAGGCTCGCCGGGAGCGGGCCCGGCTCGTCCCCGGTCAGCAGCAGCTGCTCCACGAACAGCGGGTTGCCGGCCGTACGCTCGAGCATCTCCCGGAGCCGCTCCGGCGAGGGCTCCACCCCGAGCCGACCCACCAGCCGCGCGACCTCGTCCGGGTCCAGGCGGGGCACCTCGATCCGCTGCATGCCCATCCGGCCGAGCTCGGCCAGCCAGGTCTCGAGCGTCCGCGACTCGTCGACGGCATCGTCGCGGTGGGTGAGCACCACCAGGGCGCGCTCGTCGGTGAGGTTGGTGGCCAGGAACGACAGCAGGTCCAGCGTCGACCGGTCGGCCCAGTGCACGTCCTCGACGACGTGCACCACCGGTTGCGCGGCGCCCATCCGGCCCAGGAGCGCCAGCACCGCCTGGAACAGCCGCAGCCGCGAGCTCGCCCCGGTCCGCGGCCCGTCGACCTGCTCGTCCTCCTGCGCGCCGTCCGGCAGCAGCCGCGCCAGCTCGGGCGAGCGCCGGGTCTCCTGCCGGACGACGCCGAGGCCGGCGTTGCGCCGCAGCGCCTGGGTGAGGGCCGCGTACGGCAGCGGCTCCCCCGCCACCGGGACGCAGGCCCCGGCGAACGTCGTGACCTCCGCGCCGGCCAGGAACTCGGTGACCAGGCGCGTCTTGCCGACCCCCGTCTCCCCGGAGACGACGACGACGGTCGGGGCCCCGGCCTCCGCGCGGGCCAGCGCGTCGGTCAGCTGCCCGAGGATGCCCTCCCGCCCGACCAGCTCTGCTGGGCCGCGCGCCTGCATCTCGCCATTCTGCTCCCCCACCGCACCCGCCGTCACCGCCGTTTCCGCCGTTTCCCGCGGGGGCCCCTCTGAGGGGGTCCGTCCCGGATCTGAGGTGCCTTCCCGATGCCGAGGACCCCCGCCCGTTCGTAGCGTCCCGGACATCGCTCGACAACACGAAAGGACCAGCGATGACTCACGACCTCACCACCCGCGGCCCACGACGGGGCGCGACCCGCCGCTTCGCCACGGCCGCCCTCGCCGCCGGCACGCTCGTGCTCGGCACGACCGTGGCCGCGACCAGCCTGACCTTCCCGGGCACCCCCGGGAAGGACGTGCACATCGGCGGCGACAACGACAACGCCGACAACCCGTTCATCCAGCCGCCGGGCGTCACCGCCAAGCAGCACATGGACAACACCGACGTCCTGTTCGGCCGGGCGAACGACGACCTGCTGATCGGCAGGCTCGGCGACGACACGCTGCTCGGCGGGGAGGACTCCGACATCCTCGTCGGCGGACCCGAGAAGGGCTCGTCGCCCAACAGCGACGTCCTCCTGGGCGACGAGGGCCGGGACGTCAACATCTGGGCGCCCGGCGACGGCAGCGACGCCTTCATCGGCCACGAGGGCTGGGACAGCATGGTCTTCGCCCCGTTCGTGGAGAAGCCGAACGGCGACCTGCTGCTCACCTGGTCACACGGCCGTCGCATCCCGCGGGTGGCCATCGACTCCCAGCCGCTGTTCAGCTGCACGATCGTCGACGTGCCGGCGTCGGAGAACCTCGGCTTCGAGTTCCTGGTGCGCTTCAACGTCAACGGCAACCCGGTCGTCACCGTCCGGCAGCGGGACGTCGAGAGCGTCTACTGCCCCAGCCCGGACGCCGGACGCGCCCTCGTCGCCGACCTGACCGACGACGAGCCGGAGTTCCGCACCGTGCGGCTCAACCGGGTGCCCGGCACCGTCGGCGACATCCTCGACCCGGTCGGGTGACCACGATGGCCGGCCAGGAACGTCACGCCGTGGTCATCGGCGCCAGCATCGCCGGCGTCCTCGCCGCGCGGGTGCTCGCCGAGCACTACGACCGGGTCACGCTGGTGGACCGCGACGAGATGCCCTCCCGGCCGGTCATCCGCGGCGGCGTCCCGCAGGGGCGCCACGTGCACGGACTCCTCTCGACCGGGCTCTCGGTCATCGAGGCGAGGTTCCCCGGGGCCACCGAGGACCTGGTGGCGCGGGGCGCCCAGCTCGGGGACGCCCAGGCCGACGGTCGCTACTTCTTCGGTCCCGAGCCGCTCGCGGCCGGGCACGCGGACCTGCCGGCGCTGGGCGTCGGGCGGCCGCTGCTGGAGTGGTACCTGCGGCACCGGCTGCTGCGCGACTTCCCGGTGACGCTGCGTGACCGCACGTCGGTGCTGGACCTCGCGTTCTCCTCGGACGAGCGCCGCGTCGTGGGGCTGATCGTGTCCGACCGCGACGCGGGGACACCGCAGCTGCTGCCCGCGCTGCTCGTCGTCGACGCCTCGGGCCGCACGTCCCGGACCCCGGAGTGGCTGGAGCGGCGTGCGTACGCGGCGCCCGTCGAGGACGTACGGCGCGTGGACAAGCACTACGCCACCCGGGCGTTCCGGCACGAGCGGCAGCCGGGGCAACCGGTCGTGCTGACCGTGCCCGCGGCGCCCGGGCACCCGCGGGGCGGGGTCATGCTCGCCCAGGAGGACGACGTGTGGACGGTCTCGCTGACCGCACGCGACGGCGAGCGGCCGCCGCTGGAGCTCGGGGAGTTCCGGTTGTGGGCCCGCGGCCTCACGAGCCCGGCGCTGGCCGAGATGATCGACGGGATGGTCCCGCTCGACGACGGCGCACGGTTCCGGTTCCCGGCCAACCGGTGGCGCCACTACGAGCGGCTCACCCGGTTCCCCCGCGGGCTCGTCGTCACGGGCGACGCGCTGTGCGCCTTCGACCCGGTCTACGGCCAGGGGATGTCGGTCGCGGCGCTGGAGGCCGAGGCGCTCGACCGGTGCCTCGCCGCGGGGGTCGTCGGCCTCGCCCGCCGGTTCCACGCGGAGGCCGCCACCACCATCGACACGGCCTGGGCGATCGCGGCCGGGGCGCCGACCGACCGGTCGGCGACGCTGCGGGAACGGCTCACCGGGTTCTACCGGGGGCGGCTGCTCGGCGCGGCGGCCCTCGACCCGGCGCTCGCCGCGGCCTTCCTGCGGGTGAACCACCTGGTGGACCGGCCGCAGGACCTGATGCGGCCTGCGCTGGCGCGCCGGGTCTGGCGCGGGCCCGGCACCCGCGCCCACGCACGTGCGGTCCGCGGGGAGCGTCGGACCGACCGTCGGAGGGACCTCGTCGAGGCTCCCGGGACCGGCGGCCGGGTGTGACGCTGACCGCATCGCAGCGGCCGGTCGCAGTGGGACGACCGGCCGCTGTCCCGCATCGTGGACAGTGGTCTCACTTCATGAGATTCCGGTTTGTGGGACCGGCGTCCAACCCCTGAGACTTCTTGACATGATCTCCGCTGCGACGCACACGCACCTCGTGGTACGACGCCACGTGGACCTGATGCGTACGCACGCCATGATCTGTTGGCCCTGCTGACCTGCCGCCCCAGCTCATCCCCTCCGCGCTCGGCCCCTCGGGCCCCCGCAGCGCGCGGCCCAGCAGAAGGACCACACCCATGTCAGACCTGCGCTACGCAGCCCAGCCCGCGACGCACACCGACGTCCCGCGCCCCAAGCGCGGTGAGGGCCAGTGGGCGTTCGGCTACAGCGAGCCGCTGAACAAGAACGAGCAGTCCAAGAAGGACGACGACCCGCTCAACGTCCAGGCCCGGATCGAGCACATCTACTCCAAGCGCGGCTTCGCCTCGATCGACCCCGCCGACCTGCGCGGCCGGTTCCGGTGGCTGGGCCTCTACACCCAGCGGGCGCCGGGCTTCGACGGCGGCAAGACCGCGATGCTCGAGGAGGACGAGCTCGACGACGAGTACTTCATGATGAGGGTCCGCTCGGACGGGCAGCTCCTCTCCGCGGACGCCGTCCGCACGCTCGGCACCATCGGGCGCGAGTTCGCCCGCGACACCGCCGACGTCACCGACCGCGAGAACATCCAGTACCACTGGATCCGGATCGAGGACGTCCCGGAGATCTGGAGCCGGCTCGAGGCGGTCGGGCTGACCACGCTCGAGGCCTGCGGCGACTCCCCGCGGCCGTTCCTCGGCTCCCCCGTGGCCGGCGTCGCCGCCGACGAGATCATCGACGGCTCGGAGGCGCTGGCGGAGATCAAGCGGCGGATCCTCGGCAACCCGGCGTACTCGAACCTCCCGCGGAAGTTCAAGACGGCGCTGACCGGGCACCCCAGCCACGACGTCTCCCCCGAGACCAACGACGTCGCCTTCGTCGGCACCGTCCACCCCGAGCACGGCCCGGGCTTCGACCTGTGGGTCGGCGGCGGGCTGTCGACCAACCCGATGCTCGCGCAGAAGCTCGGCGTGTGGATCCCGCTCGAGGAGGTCGCCGACGCCTGGGAGGCCGTGGCCGCGGTGTTCCGCGACTACGGCTACCGCCGGCTCCGCTCGCGGGCCCGGTTGAAGTTCCTGGTCGCCGACTGGGGCCGCGACACGTTCCGCGAGGTGCTCGAGAACGAGTACCTCGGCCGGCAGCTGGTCCGCTGCGAGTCGCCCGCGTCGCCCGAGGGCCACCGCGACCACGTCGGCGTGCACGAGCAGCGCGACGGCAAGCGGTACGTCGGCCTCGCCCCGACCGCGGGCCGGGTGTCCGGGACCATGCTGTCGCAGCTCGCCGACCTGATGGAGCTCTACGGCGTCGACGGTGCCCGGCTCACGCCGTACCAGAAGATCGTGCTGATCGGCGTCGAGCCCGACGTGGTCGCCCCGCTGCTCGACGCGCTCGACGGGATCGGGCTCTCCGGCCGTCCGTCCGGCTGGCGGCGCAACACGATGGCGTGCACCGGCATCGAGTTCTGCAAGCTCGCGATCGTCGACACCAAGAACCGCGCCCGCGACCTGGTCGCGGAGCTGGAGCGCCGGTTCCCCGACCTGGACGTCCCGATCTCGGTGAACGTCAACGGCTGCCCCAACGCCTGCGCTCGCACCCAGGTCGCCGACATCGGCCTCAAGGGCCAGCTGGTGATGGCCGACGGCGAGCAGGTCGAGGGCTTCCAGGTGCACCTCGGCGGCGCCACCGGGCTGCGGGCCAACTTCGGCCGCAAGCTGCGCGCCCACAAGGTGACCAGCGCCGGGCTCGACGACTACGTCACCGCCGTCGTCACCAACTTCCTCGCCGAGCGCCACGACGGCGAGTCGTTCGTCGAGTGGGTGCAACGGGCCGACGAGGAGCTGCTGCGCGGCGAACGGATCCTGGAGGCGGCGTCGTGAGCGAGCGCGCGGTCCCCTTCCACTGCCCCTACTGCGGCGAGACCGACCTGTGGCCCCACGAGGGCGCGCACGGGTCGTGGGAGTGCCGCGGCTGCCTGCGCGCCTTCCAGCTGAAGATGCTCGGCCTGGTCCGGCCCTCGGGAGGTACGTCATGACCGCCGCCACCACCCGGCTGGCCGGCGCCGCCCGCGGCACCACCACCGAGGGCCGCTCCCCCGAGGAGCTGCGCGACCTGGTCTCCCACGTCGGCGCCGAGCTGGAGCTGGCCCCCGCGGAGGTCATCGTCGAGTGGGCGGTCGCCACCTTCGGCGACCGGTTCTGCGTCACCTCCTCGATGGGGGACGCCGTGCTCGCCCACGTCGTCTCGCAGGTGGCCCCCGGCACCGACGTCGTGTTCCTCGACACCGGCTACCACTTCGCCGAGACGATCGGGACCCGCGACGCCGTGGCGGCCACGCTGCCGCTGACCGTGGTCACCGCCGAGCCCGAGCTGACCGTGGCCGAGCAGGACGCGGCGTACGGCAAGGACCTGTACAAGACCGATCCCGACCTGTGCTGCGCGATGCGCAAGGTGCAGCCGCTGGAGCGCTCGCTCGCCGGCTACGACGCCTGGGCGACCGGGCTGCGGCGGGCCGAGACCCGCAACCGCGTGGTCGCGCCGGTCGTCGGCTGGGACGCGCGCAAGGGCAAGGTCAAGGTGTCTCCGCTGGCTCGCTGGAGCGACGAGCAGGTGGAGCAGTACGTCCAGGACAACGGAGTCCTCGTCAACCCCCTGGTCCACGACGGCTACCCGTCGATCGGCTGCTGGCCCTGCACCCGCCGGGTCGCCACCGGGGACGACCCGCGCAGCGGGCGCTGGGCAGGGACCTCGAAGACCGAGTGCGGGATCCACTGAGGACCCGGAAGGAAACGGAGAACTGACATGGCTGCACCTGCACTGGTGGCCCTGGCCCACGGGAGCCGCGACCCCCGCTCGGCCGCCACGATCGGCACCCTGGTCGACGAGGTCAAGGCGCTGCGCCCCGACCTCACGATCGAGAAGGCGTTCCTCGAGCTGTCGCGCCCCCACTTCTCGACGGTGGTCGACCGTCTCGTGAGGAAGGGCCACGACGAGATCGTCGTCGTCCCGCTGCTGCTCACCGAGGCCTACCACGCCAAGGTCGACGTGCCGCGCGCCGTCGCCGAGGCCGGCGCCCGCCACGAGGGGCTCTCGATCCGCAGCACCGAGGTGCTCGGGCTCGGCACCCAGCTCCTCGACGTCCTGGACCTGCGGATGCGCGAGTCGCTGAAGGCGTCGCGGGTCCGCGAGCTCGACGCGCTGGTCCTCGCTGCCGCCGGCTCGTCCGACGCGCTGGCCAACCAGGCCGTCGCCCGGTTGGCCCGGCTCTGGGGCACCCGCCACAAGCTCCCGGTCACCGCGGCGTTCGCCTCGGCGGCCCCGCCGGCCACCGGTGAGGCGGTCCGGGCGTTCCGGGCGGAGGGCCGTCGGCACATCGCGGTCGCCTCGCTGTTCCTGGCGCCGGGCTTCCTGCCCGACCGGGCGCGTGAGCTCGCCCTCGAGGCCGGTGCCGTCGCGGTGTCCGACCCGCTGGGGGCGCACCCCGAGCTGGCCCGCACGGTGCTGGCCCGGTACGCCGTCGGCGCGGTCGAGCTGGTCCCGGTCTGAGCTAGCCGACCAGGCGCTCCAGCAGGTGCTCGAGCTGGCGCGCCGGGTCGGCGGTCAGCCCGCCGTGCACGGGGCCCGGCTGCAGCACGGTGCTGCGCGGCGCCTTGAGGAAGCCGAACCGCTGCCCCAGCGGCGCCTCCGCCGCGGCACCCGCGCCGGGATCGCCGCCGCAGACCGCCGCGGCGTAGTCGAGGCCGGTCTGCACCTGGGCGAGGTCGAGCCGCGGATCCAGCCCGCGCAGCCGCTCCGCGTCCACCCGGCCCGCGACGTCGAGGAAGCCGGCCGCCTCGCAGAACAGCACGACCCCGACGTTGACGAACTCCTCGCGGTCCGGCCGCGGGACGCAGCGCAGCACGACGTACTGGTAGGCGAGCCGGCTCACTTTCGGGGTCCCTGTTCGAAGCGGAACGAAGTGAGCATTCGGATGGGGTGAATCATGCCGCGACCTCCGGGAGCCAGGCGCGGCTGTCGAGCCGCGCCGCGAGGTGGGCGACGTACGCCGCCCGCTCGGTGTCGGCGTCCGGGCCCAGCCAGGCGTCGGGCACCTGCGCGACGACCTCGCGCAGCCGCTCCTCGTCGAGCAGGGCACGCAGCCGCTCGTCGACCTCCGCGAAGCCGCCGGCGGCGGCGACGTGCTCGCGCATCACGTGGCCCGTGGCGTCCCACGGCTGGCCGGCGAACCGCTGCGGGTCGCCGGGCCCGGCGGTCCAGGAGTGGTGGAAGTAGAGCGCCGCGCCGTGGTCGATGACGTAGAGGGCGCCGTTCCACACCAGCACGTTGGGGTTGCGCCAGCTGCGGTCGACGTTGGCGACGTACGCGTCGAGCCAGAGCACCCGGGCGGCCAGGTCGGCCCCGCCGTCCGGCAGCATGCCGTCGTAGCCGAAGGCGCCGGGCAGGAAGTCGACGCCGAGGTTGAGCCCCGCGCTGGAGGTGAGCAGGTCCTGCACCTCCTCGTCGGCCTCGTAGCGCGCGATCTCGGGGTCGAGGTCGAGCGCGACCAGCCGCGGCGTGTCGAGCCCGATCGTCCGGGCGAGCTCGCCGACGACGACCTCGGCGACCAGCACCCGTGGCCCCTGGCCGGCCCCGCGGAACTTGCAGACGTACGTGCCGAGGTCGTCGGCCTCGACCACCCCGGGCAGGGACCCGCCCTCGCGCAGCGGCGTGACGTAGCGGGTGACGGACACCGTCGGGATCACCGGACCGGAGCCTCCTCGGCCAGCCGGCGCTGCTCCGCCGCGACGTCGAAGTCGGCCGCCGGCCACTGCGGGTTGAGGCGCCGCAGCGTGTCGAGCAGCAGCCGGCCGACCGCCAGGTTGCGGTACCACTTGCGGTCCGACGGCACGACGTGCCACGGCGCGACCTCGGTGTTGGTGCGCTCGAGCGCGATCTCGTACGCCTCGCGGTAGGCCGGCCACAGCGCCCGCTCGTCGAGGTCGCCGGGGGTTGTACTTCCAGTGCTTCTCCGGGTTGGCCAGCCGCTCGGCGAGCCGCTCCTTCTGGGTCTCGGCGGAGATGTGCAACATGCACTTGACCACCACCACGCCGGACGCGACCAGCTCGGCCTCGAACTCGTTGACCTGGTCGTAGCGGCTCTCGACCGTGCGCGGCTCGACCAAGCCGTGCACCCGGGCGACCAGCACGTCCTCGTAGTGGGACCGGTCGAAGACCCCGACGTAGCCGGGCTCCGGCACGGCGCGGCGGATCCGCCACAGGAAGTGGTGGCGGCGCTCCTCGTCACTCGGCGCCTTGAAGCTGGTGATCCGGACGCCCTGCGGGTCGATCAGGCCGACGGTGTGGCGCATCACGCCGCCCTTGCCCGAGGTGTCCATGCCCTGCAGCACCAGGAGCACCCTGCGGGAGAAGCCGGTCCGGCCCTCCGCGAAGAGCCGCTCCTGGAGGTCGGCCAGCTCGTCGCCGAGTGCGGCAAGCGCCGCCTTGCCGTCGGCCTTGCCGCCGCTGAACCCGGGCGTCGCGTCGGTCGGGAGCGAGGCGAGGTCGACGGGTCCGGGTGGCAGTCGCAGCTCGCTCATGAGTCCATCATGTCGGACCGGGTGGCGTGGGCCGCCGCAGGAGGGCGGGGAGGAACGCGGCGCCGGGAGCCGTACGCGACGCCGCGGCCGCGTCGCCGGGGTTGGATACCTGGCACCGCTGCAGCGACAGGCACCCGCACCCGATGCACGAGTCCAGGCCGTCGCGGAGCCGCTCGAGCGCCTCGATCTGCTCGTCGAGCCGGGCGCGCCAGTGCCGGGAGATCCGTTGCCAGTCGGCCTTCGTCGGCGTGCGCTCCTGCGGCAGCTGCCCGAGCTCGGCACGGATCTCCGCGAGCGAGAGCCCGACGTTGCTGGCCGCACGGATGAACGCCAGCCGCCGCAGCACGTTGCGCTGGTAGGTCCGCCTGCCGCCGCCGGTCCGCCCCGCCGTCACCAGCCCCTGCGCCTCGTAGAAGCGCAGGGCGGACGCGGCGAACCCGCTCCTCCGGGTGACCTCGCTCATCGTCAGCTGGTCGCGCGTGTCCATGGTGCTCCCTTGACTTCAAGTTCACTTCAACTTGAAGACTAGCGGCAACACCACGAGATCATCAACGAGGAGACACCATGCACACCGCACTCGTCACCGGCGGATCCGCCGGTCTCGGCCTGGCGCTCACCCGCGCGCTGGCCGCCCGCGGCGTCGCTGTCATCACCGACGGCCGCTCCGCCGACGCCCTCGCCCGGATCGACGTCCCGGGGGTCCGGGTCGTTCCGGGCGACGTCGCCGACCCCGACCACCGGGCCGCGCTGGTCGCCGAGGTCGAGCGGCTCGGCGGGCTGGACCTGCTGGTGCACAACGCCAGCACCCTGGGGCCGCTGCCGATGCGTGCCGTCCGGGACCTCACCGCCGACGACCTCCAGGCGGCGTGGCGGGTGAACGTCGCGGCGCCCCTCGAGCTCACCCGGGCGCTGCTGCCGACGCTGCGTGAGCGCGACGGCATCGTGCTCAGCGTGACCTCCGACGCCGCCGTCGAGCACTACCCGACCTGGGGGGCGTACGCCGCCACCAAGGCTGCGCTGGAGCACCTCACGCTCACGCTCGCTGCCGAGGAGGAGCTGACCGGATACGCGGTCGACCCCGGCGACATGCGGACCCGGATGCACCAGGACGCGTTCCCGGGTGAGGACATCAGCGACCGGCCGGAGCCCGAGACCGTGGTGCCGGCGCTGCTGGCGCTGCTCGACCGGCGGCCGCCCGCCGGGCGCTACCGCGCCGCCGACCTCGCGCTGCCGACGGAGGTGGCGTCGCGATGACGGTGCTGCAGGAGGTCCCCACGACGGTCTTCCCCGAGGCGGGCGAGCACGTCGCCGACCGCCCGGCCGAGTCCCGTGGCGCTGCCCGCGACGACGTACGACTGCTGGTGGCGCGGCCGGGTGGCCTCAGCCACCGGCGGTTCGCCGACCTGGCGGACGAGCTCGACCCGGGTGACCTGGTGGTCGTCAACAACTCCGCCACCGTCGCGGGGCAGGTCGACGTGTTCGACGGTCAGGGACGGGTCCGGGTGCTGCACCTCGCGACACCGCTCGACGACGGCAGCTGGGTGGTCGAGCTGCGCACCGCGCCGTCGGCGGACCGGGCCGTGCTCGACGCGCGGGCCGGCGAGCTGCTGACGGCGGTGCCCGTGGACCGCGACCGGGTCACCCTCGAGCTGCTCGCTCCCTACCCGTACGACGGCTCCTCCCCCACCGGGGAGGGCAACCGGCTGTGGCGCGCCCGGGTCCGTGGACCCCTGGACCGGCACGTCGCCCTCCACGGGCGTCCGATCGCGTACGGCTACCTCGACCGTCCGTACCCGCTCGAGGCCTACCAGTCGGTCTTCGCGACGGTCCCGGGCAGCGCCGAGATGCCGTCGGCGGGGCGGCCGTTCACCGCGGCCCTGATCACCCGGCTGGTCGCCCACGGCATCTCGGTCGCCCCGGTGACCCTCCACACCGGGGTGTCCTCGCAGGAGGCGGGCGAGGGACCGCAGCCGGAGCGGTTCGAGGTCGGCGACCACACGGCCCGCCAGGTCAACGCGGCCCGCGCCGCCGGTCACCGCGTCGTCGCTGTCGGGACCACCGTCACCCGGGCCCTCGAGTCGGCGGTCGGCGCCGACGGCCGGGTCATGGCCAGCCGGGGATGGACCGGCCGCGTGGTGACGCCGCGGCAGCCGCCGCAGGTGGTCAGCGGCCTGGTCACCGGCTGGCACGACCCGCAGGCCAGCCACCTCCTGCTCGTCGAGTCCGTCGCGGGAGCCGACCTGACGCAGCGGGCGTACGACGAGGCGGTCCGGGAGGCCTACTGGTGGCACGAGTTCGGGGACGCCGGACTGTTCCTTCCCTGAGGACCACCCCACTGCCAGCTCAGCCGAGGACGCGGGCGACGTCGAGGCTGCACCCCACCAGGGTGCTGACCTCGCCGTCGGCCTGCGCCTCGTCGAACCAGGTGCCGGGCTCGAACCCGACCTTGGCCAGCACCCGCAGGCTGGGCACGTTGCGGTGGTCGGGCGCGGCGAAGTACGTCGTGACGTCCCGGTAGCGCCGCTGGGCGCTCAGCAACCAGGTCCAGAGCAGCGCCGTGCCGACGCCGGCGCCGACCAGGTGCGGCTCGCCGACGACGTAGTCGACCCCCACCGCCCCGGGGTCGGGCACCAGCACCGCGAACTCGGGGTGGTCGCGGATCCGGTAGTCCTGGCAGAAGCCCACCGACCGGCCGTTGACCTCCACGATCCACATCCGGGTGGGCACGGTGCCGTCGATCCGGGAGCCGTAGCGCTCGGTGACCTGGTCCAGGGTCGGGTCCTCCGCGGAGGGCCACCAGCGGCGGACGTGGTCGGCACTGCGCCAGCGCGCGACGTCCTTGAGGTCGGCACGGGTCATCGCCCGCAGCGCGACCTTGCGGTCGTGGTCGATCACGAAGCGCTTGACCTCGCCGGAGAGGTCGAGGGCCGTGGGCTCCACGTGGAGGCTGGCGCAGGTGCGACGGGCCGCGGCCCGCCACGACTCCCCCGGGCGCACGACCCCGCTGAGCTCGTGCCCGCGGTCCAGGATCGTCAGGTGGGTGGCGTCCACCCTCGGAGGCTAGTCGAGGTCGGCCCTGTCGAGGTCGGCCCCGTCGTCGGCACCGACCTCGTCGCGCACGATGCGGAACGCCAGCCCGGCCGGGTAGCCCTTGCGGGCGAGCATCCCCACCAGTCGGCGGGTCCGGGTCGCCTCGTCGAACCGGGCCAGGCTCCGCAGCTTCTTGCGGACCAGGGCCCGGGCGGTGGCCTCCTGCTCGTCGTCGCCGAGCTGGTCGAGCGCCTCCCGGGCCACCTCGTCGTCGACGCCCTTGCGGCGCAGCTCCTGGGCCAGGGCACGCGGGGCGAGCCCCTTGGCCGTGTGGCGGCCGCTGACCCAGGCGTGGGCGAACGCGGTGTCGTCGACGAGCCCGAGCTCCTCGAAGCGGTCGAGCAGCCTGGTCGCGATCTCGTCGGGCACCTCGCGCTGCCGGAGCTTGTCGGCGAGCTCGCGCCGCGACCGGGCGCGCCCGGTCAGCTGGTCGAGCAGGATCGTCCGCGCGACGGACTCGGGGTCCGCCTCCGGACCGGCCGCCACCTCGTCGTCAGGAGGTGGCCTGCCGGTCCACGCCTCGACCCCGAGCCGGACGTCGCCCCGCCAGGCGTCGGGCTCAGAAGTCATCGACACCGATCGGCTCGTCGGAGAGCTCGTCGCTGGGGGCGTCGACCTGCGGCCCGACCCCGAGCTTCTCGAGGATCTTCTTCTCCAGCTCGTTGGCGAGGTCGGGGTTGTCGCGCAGGAAGTTGCGCGCGTTCTCCTTGCCCTGGCCCAGCTGGTCGCCCTCGTAGGTGAACCAGGCACCCGCCTTGCGAACCAGGCCGGCCTCGACGCCCACGTCGATCAGGCCGCCCTCGCGGGAGATGCCCTTGCCGTACATGATGTCGAACTCGGCCTGCTTGAACGGCGGGGCCACCTTGTTCTTGACGACCTTGACGCGGGTGCGGTTGCCGACCATGTCGGTGCCGTCCTTGAGCGTCTCGATCCGGCGCACGTCGAGCCGCACCGAGGAGTAGAACTTCAGCGCCCGGCCGCCGGTCGTGGTCTCGGGCGAGCCGAACATGACGCCGATCTTCTCGCGCAGCTGGTTGATGAAGATCGCGGTGGTGTTGGAGCCGTTGAGGGCACCGGTCATCTTGCGGAGCGCCTGGCTCATCAGCCGCGCCTGGAGGCCCACGTGGCTGTCGCCCATCTCGCCCTCGATCTCGGCCCGCGGCACCAGCGCGGCGACCGAGTCGATGACGACCAGGTCGAGGGCACCGGAGCGGACCAGCATGTCGGCGATCTCGAGCGCCTGCTCACCGGAGTCGGGCTGGCTCACCAGCAGCGCGTCGGTGTCGACACCGAGCGCCTTGGCGTAGTCGGGGTCGAGCGCGTGCTCGGCGTCGATGAAGGCCACGATGCCGCCGGCCCGCTGGGCGTTGGCGACCGCGTGGAGCGCGACCGTCGTCTTGCCGGAGGACTCCGGCCCGTAGATCTCGACGACCCGGCCGCGCGGCAGGCCACCGAGGCCGAGCGCGACGTCGAGGGCGATCGACCCGGTCGGGATGATCTCCAGCGGTGCGCGGGCCTCGTCGCCGAGCCGCATCACCGAGCCCTTGCCGAACTGCTTCTCGATGTTGGCGAGGGCGACGTCCAGTGCCTTCTCGCGGTTTCCACCAGCCATGTGTGGTGCCTCTCTGTGTCGTGTGGTCCAGGTGCGCCTTCGACGCTAGGGCGGACCACCGACAACCGGTCCCGGACGATCCGGGGGCTGTGGACAACCCGCTCCGCGTCGCACCTGTGGACGACAGGCTAGCCGAACAACTGTTCGACCGACGTACGCCGCGCCCGCGTGTCGCGGGGTCGGGTCGGCTCAGGCCGGGGCGGGCGGCAGCAGCACCCGGAAGCAGCAGCCGGGCGGCAGGTTCTCGACCTCGACCCGGCCCCGGTGCGCCTCCACGATCCCCCGCACGATGGCCAGGCCGAGACCCGCCCCCGCACCGAACTCCCCGCTCCCCGACTGCGGCGTCCGCGCGACGCGCCCCTGCCACGCGACGTCGAAGACCCGCGCCAGGTCCTCGGGCGGCATGCCGCCGCAGCCGTCGGTCACGGTGAGCTCGACCCCGTCGTCGACCCCGCGCGCACGCACCTCGACCACGCCGTCGGCCGGGGTGTGGCGGATCGCGTTCATCACCAGGTTGGACACCACCCGCGACAGCCCGTCCGGGTCGGCCGTCACCCGGACCGGCTGCTCGACGCTGCCGCCGAGCCGGATCCGGTGCCGTCGTGCGACCGGGTCGGCGCCGGCGAGGGTGTCGCTGACCAGGTCGCCGAGGTCGATCGGCTCGGGCGCCAGCCGGAGCACCCCCGCGTGCAGCCGCGAGAGCTCGAACAGGTCGTCGACCATCCGCACCATCCGGTCCACCTCGGTCCGGATCTGGCGGTGGTAGCGGGCCGGGTCCTCCGCGAGCCCGTCCTCCAGCGCCTCGGCCATCGCCCGCATGCCGGCCAGGGGCGTACGCAGGTCGTGGGAGACCCACGACACCAGCTCGCGGCGGGCGTCCTCGAGCTGCTGCTCCCGGGCGCGCGACTCGGTGAGCCGGGCGTTGGCCCGGACGAGCTCCTCGGACAGCCGCCGGAACTCCGCCGGTCCGCGGTCCTCCGGCGTCCACGCACCCGGTACGCCGACCCGGCGGGCGTCCTCGCCGAGGCGCCGCGACCAGCGGCCGAAGGCTCCGCCCACGACCACGGCGACCAGGATCGCGACCGCCCCCGCCACGCCGGCCACGATCGTCACCACCTCGAGGTCGTGGTCCGAGAGGAACATGGCGCGCGCCGTGCCGAGCATGCCGGCGACCACCGCGAGGACGGCGACGACCGCCACGGCCACCGTCTGCCACTGCAGCGACCTACGCCGCAGCAGCCACGCCAGGCCGAGGCCGGCCACGCCGACGCCGCCGGCCCAGGCGACCGCGATCAGGACGATCTGCGCCTGGTCGCTCATCCGGCGGCCTCCCAGCGGTAGCCGACTCCCCAGACGGTCATCAGCCGGGTCGGACGGGTCGGGTCGGGCTCGACCTTCTCCCGCAGCCGGCGGACGTGGACGGTGACGGTCGAGTGGTCGCCGAAGGTCCAGCCCCACACCTCGGCCAGCAGCTCCTCGCGCGTGAACGCCCGGCCGGGGTGAGCGACCAGGAACCGCAGCAGGTCGAACTCCCGCATCGTGAGCGACAGCGCCGTCCCGCCGGCGGTCACCAGGTGGCGGGCGCCGTCGACCACGAGGTCGCCGTCCACGAGCCGCGTCGGCTCCGGCTCCGCGCGCTCCCCCGCCCGACGCAGCACGGAGTCGATGCGCAGCACCAGCTCCCGGGGGCTGAACGGCTTGGCGACGTAGTCGTCGGCACCGAGCTCCAGGCCCATCACCCGGTCCGCCTCGGCGCCCAGGGCGGTCAGCATGATGACCGGGACGTCGCTGGTCTCGCGGAGGGTCCGGCACACCTCGAGGCCGTCGACCCCGGGCAGCATCAGGTCGAGCACGACGAGGTCGGGCGGGCGCTCCCCGAAGAGCCGCAGCGCCGCCTCGCCGGTGTCGGCCTCGAGCGTGTCGTGGCCGTGGGCGCGCAGGTAGGAGAGGACGACCTCGCGCACCGTCGGGTCGTCGTCAACGACCATCACGCAGGCCACGCGCGCTCCTCTCGCCGCGAGACTTCCGGTACAGGATCGCACCGCCCACGGCCGCCGCGGTCAGCCCGGCCAGCACGCACCAGCCGGCCACGTAGTCGCGGTCGAGCAGCGTCGGGTTGCCGGGACTCGCGCCGAACCGCCCCAGGACGGGTACGGCGACCAGGGTCACGGTCCCGAGCACCACGAGGCCCACCACGACCGGCGCCCGCGCGACGTACGGCAGCAGCCGTGCCGCGAGCACCCCGAGCAGCAGCACCAGCGGAGCCAGCAGCGCGTCGTGGGCCACCACCCCGCCGACCAGCCAGGTCCCCGCGTCGACCACCTGGGACGCGCCCTGGCCGAGCAGCAGGAACAGTCCGTACAGCGAGGCCGCGACGCCGACCAGGCCGATCACCACCCGGGTCATCACAGCACCTCGATCCGGCTGACCCACTTGGTCTGGCGCACGCCGGGCCGGTTGGGGGCGATCACCCGGCACGGGTAGCCGTGGTCGAGGGCGAGCGGCTCGCCGTCGAGCCCGAGCGCCAGCAGGGTCCGCGGGTCGTCCACGAAGGTGGACCAGAGCGTCGACCGTCCGAACGCGTAGCGGGTCTGCAGCGAGGTCACGAACACGTCCTTCCCGGTCGGGGCGTCCACCAGGTCGAGCAGGTCGCGCATCCTCACGCCCGTCCAGTCCGCGCTGGCGCTCCACCCCTCGACGCACGCGATCGGGAGGGTCTCGGTCGCCTGCGGCATCGCCAGCAGGTCCTCGCGGCTGAGCTCGACGCTGCGGTCGCCGTACGCCACCACCAGGCGGTACGACGCGCTGGTGGCCGCCGCGGTCGCGCCGGCCTCGGCGGCGGTGCGGTTGATCGGGACGCCACCCGGCCCGTCACCGGTCGTGACGCCGAAGACGGAGACCCGCCGCAGCAGCGGGACCGTGGCGCCGGCCGTGGCCAGCACCGCGACGGCGGACGCGAGCCAGGTCGTCCGCAGCAGGCCGCGCCGGCTCAGGACGCCCGGGGCGGTGGCAGCCGGACGGTCGTGGGTCGTGTCGTCGACATCGGCCCCGAGCGCGTCCCGGATCACCGGCAGCTTGACCGCGACGTGCAGCGCGAGTGCGCCGATCGCGACCCACGCCACCGCGTAGTGGGTGGCGCGGAACGAGAACGCCCACGGGTACCACTGCGTCGAGTTGGCCAGCCCGGTCACTAGCTGGAAGATCCCGGACGCCACCAGCACGGCGATCGAGCCCTTCTCGGCCAGGAACAGCACGAGTCGTCGCGGGTCGCGCACCGGTGGCCGGGTGAACAGCCGCGGGTAGACGGTCCACAGCTTGACCAGGAGCAGCGGGATCGCGGCGACGCCCGAGGTCACGTGCAGCCCCTGCGTCACGCGGTAGCCCCAGCTCGGCGAGGTGGGGAACGGGACGGGCTGGCTGGCCGCCTGGGCGTAGTGGCTGACGAGACCGGTCGCGAAGCACACGGTGAAGCAGATGCCGAGCCAGAGCCCCACCCGGGCGGCGACCGCCGGGCTGCGCAGCCGGGAGGTGAACCCGGACTCGTCGGGGACGCGCACCCTCACCACTGCGCCCGCAGCACCGCGAAGAACCGGCCGTGGTGGTCGTGGTGCTCGACCCGCTCGAACCCCGCCGACCGGGCGAGGGGTGCGACCGCGTCGGCCGACACCTCGGCCCAGCGGAACGGGCGGCTGGCGTGGTGGGAGGTCCGGAGCCGCGCCCAGCGGGTCCGGACGCCCGTCCCCGGCGGCGCGAGGTCGACCACCACCCGGCCGTCCGGGGCCACCAGGGCCCGGGTCCGCCTCAGCAGCCGCGCGGGGTCTCCCCCGATGCCGATGTTGCCGTCGGCCAGCAGCGCGGTCCCCCACGTGCCCTCCTCGGGCAGCGGCTCGAAGACGTCCCCCACCCAGGTGGGCAGGCCGCGCAGCGCGGCCAGCGCCGCAGCCTCGGGAACCACGTCGACGGCGAGCACCCGCTGTCCGCGCGAGGCGAGGTGCTCGGCCATCCGTCCCGGACCGCAGCCCAGGTCCAGCGTGGGCCCGACGCAGTGCGCGAGCACCGCCCGGTCGGCATCGTCGGCCGGGTCGCTCCAGTGGCCGACCGGCAGCGGCGAGCAGCGGTCGTCGAGCCACTCCACGTGGCAGCCCCGCCCCAGCAGTGCCGAGGAGAAGACGGAACGGAACGAGCTCTCCACGTCGCGGTGCGGCATCAGGTCGCAGTCCGGCTCCATGCCGGCCACGCTAGGTCGGTCGAACGGGGCGTGGAGGGGTTGCGCGCCTTACGGAGTGGTGACGGACGGCCGGCGGTTCACCGCTGCGACGGCGGCAGCTCGAGCACCTGCCACACCGCGCGCCAGACCTGCTTGGGGTCCACCCCCGCGTCGAGCGCCTGCAGCACCGTACGCCCGCCGAGCGCGCCGATGACCTGGGTCTCCGCCCAGACCCGGGCGTACGCCGGGCCCAGCGCCTCGTCCATCCGCGCCCAGAACTCCGTGTGCCTCACCGGTCCGCCCTCACCGGCGCCGAGCCGTGACGTCGAGCCAGGTCTCGCCGCGCTGCCCCGGACCGCGGGCGACGTCGGCGACGTCCCAGCCGGCCGCGCCCAGCGCGTCGCGCAGCGGCTGCTCGCGCCAGAACGTGAAGTGCCGCGGTCCGGCGACGCTTCCGTGGGTGGAGAACCGGGCGCCGTCGCCCTCCTTGACGGCCAGGTGGAGCGGCCCGCCCGGGGCGGTGACCGAGGCGAGGTTGCCGAGCACGCGAGGAAGGTCCTCCCGTCGTACGTGGAGCAGGCTGGCCGAGGCCCACACGCCGTCGTAGGGGGCCTCGCGGGCCGGGTCGGACAGGTCGTCGGTCAGCGGGTCGGCGACGTCGGCCACGTGGCCCTCGGCGCGCAGCAGCCGTACGAATCCGTGCGCGACGTCGGTGCGGCGCACGGACAGCCCGCGCCGCTCCAGGGCCGCGGCGTCGCGGCCGGAGCCGCTGCCGACCTCGAGCACCCGCGCGCCCTCGGGCAGGGCGTCGACGAAGCGGTCGAGCGCGGCGGCGGTCTCCGGGGACAGCGTCGGCGCGTGGTCGCGGTAGGCCTCGGCCGACGCGTCGTAGGAGGCGACCGTGACCCGCTTGGTGATGTGGGAGACGTCGTGGGCGTGGTGCACGACGTCGTGGAGGTGGTAGCGGGCGAAGGTGTCGACGGTGAACGTGGCGCCGTCGCTGCGCCGGCCGGTGCGCTGCCAGTGGTCGCCGGTCACCGTGGCGTAGCGGGAGGCGACCGCCTCGGCCGCCGCCACGAGGGCGGGAGCGACCTCGGCGGGGTCCTGGTCGAGGTAGCCGTCGGCGACGGCGGTGGCGTCCTGGTCCCAGTTGTCGAACGCCGGCGCGTCCTCGCCGAGCATCCGTGCCAGCCGCTCGTCGAAGAGTCGGTGGACGTCGCGGACGTGGCAGGCGTACTCGAGCGGCGACCAGACGTGGGGCGAGGGGCGGACGGCGGCGTCGTCGGTGTCGAGCACCACCTCCCACAGCGTCGCGTTGTCGCGGATCGCCTGCGGGATCCGGGCCGGGTCGAGGGCCGGGGCGTCGAACCCGCACTCGGGGCACGGGCGGTCCAGGACCCAGGTCCAGTCCTTGGTGTCGGGCTCGATCGTCATGGCGGCCATCCAACCAGCCGGGGTCAGGTCAGCAGCAGCGAGTCGAGGCGTCGGCGTACGACGGCCAGGCCCACCAGCCCCATCACCACGAGGTAGACCACCGACACCGCCGAGGCCCACGTGATCGACCCGGTCGTCAGCTCGCGGCAGAGCACGACACCGCGGTAGAGCGGGGTCGCCTCGACCACCCACTGCAGCCAGGTCGGGAACGTCGTCAGCGGGAAGAAGGTGGCCGAGAAGAGGAACATCGGCAGCTGCGCGAGGGTGATCTTGTCGAAGTCCTGCCAGCTCTTCATCCAGGTCGTGAGCGCCATGCAGACCGCGCTGAACGCGAAACCGATCAGCAGCGCCGCCGGCAGCGCCAGCACCGCCCACGGCGACTGGACCAGCCCCATCGCCCACATCACCAGCAGGAACGCCGCCGAGTAGCTGGCGCCGCGCAGCTGGCCCCACGTGATCTCGCCGCGGGCGATGTCGGCGGTGGTCAGCGGCGTCGCCAGCATCTGGTCGTAGAGCTTGTCGTACTTGAGCTTGAAGAAGACGTTGAAGGTCGAGTCCATCAGCGCGCCGTTGAAGGCGGAGACGGCGAGCATGCCGGGGGCCACGAACGCGGCGTACGAGATCGGCTCGCCGTTGAACTCGAAGCCCTCGACCAGTGCCCCGACGCCGATGCCGATGGAGAACAGGTAGAAGACCGGCTCGAGGAAGCCGGTCAGGAACAGCTTCCACTCGGTGCGGTAGGTGATGTAGTTGCGCAGCACCAGGATCTTGAGGGCCCCTGCCGGGCCGAGCGGGGTCACGGTCGACATCAGGTCACCAGCCGCTTCGCCAGGCCCGAGACCGACCAGAACCAGCCGACCACGAGCAGCCCCGACAGCACGGCGACGTTGACCAGCGCGAGCCACCAGTCGACGGCGTCGACGCAGAACATCCGCGACAGGTTGACGCCGTGCCACAGCGGGGTGAGCCGGGCGGCCCACGCACCCGCCTCGCCGAGGTTGGCGATCGGGAAGAACGCTCCGGAGAAGAGGAACAGCGGGAAGATCGCGAGCCGGAACAGCACGCCGAAGCCGGACTCGCTGCGGAGCCGGGCGCTCCAGCCGTAGATCAGGGAGGCGAAGGCCATGCCGACCAGCAGCTGGGAGAGGTAGGCGAGCACCGGCCCCCACCAGGTGGCGAAGACCCCGAACGGCGTCAGCACGAGCATGAACACGCCGCAGGTGGTGGCCAGCCGGAACAGCACGAACAGCAGGTGGGCGGCGACGATGTCGCGGATCCGCAGCGGGGTCGCGATCATCGAGTCGTAGATCCGCTGCCACTTGATCATCCCCATGACGGGGTACGTCGTCTCGCTCACCGCCGTCTGCATCGCGTGCGCGGCCACCAGGCCCGGCACGATGAACGCGAGGTAGCTGGTCGCGCCCTCGAGCTGGTCGGGGTCGCCGTCGATGAAGCCGCCGAGCAGCACCCCCATCGCCAGGACGTAGAAGATCGGGCTGATGAAGCTGCTGACGATGCTGGCGCGCCAGGTGCGCTTGTAGACGGTCCACCAGTAGTCGTACTGGCGTGAGAGGCCCTCGCCGAGGGTGAGCGTGGCCATCAGTCGACCAGGCTCCGGCCGGTGAGGCGCAGGAAGACGTCCTCGAGGGTGGAGCGGCGCACCAGCACGGCCGCGGGCTGGTAGCCGCGCTCGTGGACCTGTGAGATGACCTGCTCACCGTCGTGGGTGTAGACCAGCACCCGGTCGGGCAGCACCTCGACCCGGTCGCCGAGGTCGGCCACCTTGTCGGACATCGCCTCGTTCTCGCCGACCCCGAACCGGAGCTCGGCGACCTCGCGCGTCGAGTGGGCGTCGATCAGCTCGCGCGGGCTGCCCTCGGCCACGATCAGGCCCTTGTCCATGACGACCAGCCGGTCGCAGAGCTGCTCCGCCTCGTCCATGTAGTGGGTCGTGATGACGAGCGTCACGCCGGCCTGCTTGAGGCGGAACAGCTGGTCCCAGAGCACGTGGCGCGCCTGGGGGTCGAGGCCGGTCGTGGGCTCGTCGAGGAGCAGCATGTCGGGGCTGTTGACGAGGCTGCGGGCGATCGTGAGCCGCCGCTTCATGCCGCCGGAGAGGTCCTCGACACGCGACTTCGCCTTGTCGGTCAGCGACACGAACTCCAGCAGCTCGTCGGTGCGCGCCCGCACGGTCGCCTTGTCGATGCCGAAGTAGCGGCCGTAGATGTAGAGGTTGTCGTAGACGTTGAGCTCGTTGTCGAGGGTGTCCTCCTGGGGACACACCCCCAGCCGGCCACGGATCGCCGGCCCGTCGGCCGCGGGATCCATCCCGAAGATCCGCAGCTCGCCGGCGCCGACCGGGCTGACCGCGGCGATCATCCGCATGGTCGAGGACTTGCCGGCGCCGTTGGGTCCGAGGAAGCCGAACGCCTCCCCCTTGCGGACCTCGACGTCGATGCCCTTGACGGCCTCGAACTCGCCGAAGGACTTGCGCAGGCCGACGGCCGAGATCATCGCGTGGGTCACGATGGTCGACTGTACAAATATTCGCCGACAGTCCCCACCGGATTACGCGGTCGGCCTGCGCCAGACCGAGACGTGGCGCTCGCTGTCGGAGGTGAACGGGCTGCCGTCCCAGTCCTCCACCCGCTGCTCCGGCTCGAGGCCGGCCAGCTGCGCCATCAGGTCGCACTCGGCCGGCCAGACGTACCGGTAGTGGTGCACGCCGTAGCGCGCGGTGCCGCCCTCGCCCGGCCAGTAGTGGTGGGAGGTGCCCTGCTGGTCGACGAGGTCGAAGGTGTCGAACCCGAGGTGTCGCTCGCTCACGTCGAACGGCACGGCTGCCTGTCCGGGCGGGAGCCGGCGCAACGGAGGTACGCCCACCTCGATGACGAACCGGCCGCCGGGCGCGAGGTGGCGGGCGGCGTTGCGGAAGCAGGCGACCTGCTCGGCCTGGGTGCGGAGGTTGCCGATCGTGTTGTAGACGAGGTAGACGAGCGAGAACGCACCCGGCACCCGGGTGGTCGCCATGTCGCCCACCGTCACCGGCAGCTCGTCCTCGCCCACCTTCCGGCGCAGCTGCTCGACCATCGGCGCGGAGAGCTCGATGCCGGTGACCGGGACGCCGCGGGCGCGAAGCGGTACGCCGACCCGGCCGGTGCCGATGGCCAGCTCGAGGGCTGCCCCGTCACCGGCCAGACGCGCCAGGAAGTCGACCGTCGGGTCCAGCACCTCGGCCGTGAACATGCCTGCCGAGGTCTCGTCGTAGCGGGCCGCCGTCCCGGCGTCCCACAGGTCGCTGCTGGTCATGGACCCAGCCTCACGACCACGGTGCGGGCTGTCGAGCGCTTAACGGCCGCCAGGCACCGAGCGCGGTGGATCACAGTCAACGGATGACTGCGATCCACCGCGCAAGGTCACGTAGTGTCCCCCAGCCCGCGGGCCACTCACCTCGAGGTCGTCCATGCGGGGATGCTGCCACGCAGGGAGCGGGCTACTCCACGAGGTGGCGGTGCTCTCGCGTCCAGCGGACCCGGCCGCGGAGCTCGTCGAGGTAGCCGGCACGCACCCACGACGCCCACGGCTCCTGGCCGCGCTCCGCGAGCTCGGTGATCCGGGCGAGCGTCTGGCGCTGCCGGTCGACGACGCGGTCGACGAGGCCGGCGGTGCCACCCAGGCCGTACGCCTCGGCGAACGCGTGGATCCGCGCCGCCCGGTCGGGCGGCACGTCGAACCCGTGGCCCTCCCCCAGCTCCTCGTCGGCGCGGAAGGGGGCGAACGTGTCGACGGCGAACGCGACGTCCTCCATCGCCGGCGCCGGGGCGGCGTAGTCCCAGTCGACCAGCGCCACGGCCTCGCCGTCCCGCCAGACGAAGTTCCACGGTCCCGGGTCGCCGTGGGTGACCACCGTCGCGCCGGGCGTCGGGGCGAACGCCCACTCGGCGCCCTCCGGCGGCTCGAAGCCCTCGGTGGCGTCGTGGACCCGCCGCAGCAGCGCCCCCGCGGACCGTACGGCGGCCTCGCCGGACAGGTGCCGCCAGGCGTCCGGACCGCAGTCGCCGGGGATGAACCGCAGCGCCTCCACCCCGTCGCGGATCCCGACCGGCTCGGGGACGGCGTCCATCCCGACGTCGTGCAGGTGGGCCAGCAGCATGTGCACCGTGGCGGTCCACGGCCGCGCCGGCCGCAGCACGAGGTCGTCGAGCCGGGTGACGTCGCCGTCCGCCAGTGCCCACTCCCCCTTGGCCGTCACGGCGGCATCATCGCAGCCGGCACGGCCCTGCTCCGGGATATCGGAGGAGTCGCGTCGAGGGGTGCTGTCGGAGGCATGGGGCAGGATTGGGGGGTGACGTCGCCGCTGGAGCGCTTCAGTGCTCCCACCCGGGAGTGGTTCTCGGCAGCGTTCGCCGAGCCCACACCCGCCCAGGCGGGGGCCTGGGAGGCGATCAGCCACGGCCGCCACGCCCTCGTCGTGGCCCCGACCGGGTCCGGCAAGACGCTCAGCGCGTTCCTGTGGTCGCTCGACACGCTGCTCACCAGCGACCCGGTCGAGAAGCAGCGGCGGTGCCGGGTCCTGTACGTCTCCCCGCTCAAGGCGCTGGCCGTCGACGTCGAGCGCAACCTCCGCGCGCCGCTCACCGGCATCCGGCACACCGCCGACCGGCTGGGCGAGCGGCTGCCCGAGGTGACGGTGGGCCTGCGCAGCGGCGACACCAGCGCCGCCGACCGTCGCCGGCTGACCACGACGCCCCCCGACGTCCTCATCACCACCCCCGAGTCGCTGTTCCTGATGCTCACCAGCCAGGCCCGCGAGTCGTTGCGCGGGGTCGAGACGGTGATCGTCGACGAGGTCCACGCCGTCGCCGGCACCAAGCGCGGCGCCCACCTGGCCGTGAGCCTCGAGCGGCTCGACGCACTGCTCGACCGACCGGCCCAGCGGATCGGGCTGAGCGCGACGGTCCGCCCCCACGAGGAGGTGGCCCGGTTCCTCGGTGGGCAGGCGCCCGTCGAGGTGGTGGCGCCGCCCAGCCAGAAGTCGTGGGACCTCAGGGTCGTCGTCCCCGTCGAGGACATGTCCGCGCCCGAGCAGTACGACGACAGCGACGACCAGCCCGGCCGCGACCCCCACCGCAGCCAGTCGATCTGGCCCCACGTCGAGGAGCACGTCGCCGACCTGGTCGAGGCCCACCGCTCGACGATCGTGTTCGCCAACAGCCGCCGGCTCGCCGAGCGGCTGACCGCCCGGCTCAACGAGATCGCCGCCGACCGGGCGGGCGTGGGGCTGCCCGACGACGGCACGTCGCCGGCCGAGATCATGGCCCAGTCGGGACGGTCCGAGGGCGCGGCCCCCGTCCTGGCCATGGCCCACCACGGGTCGGTGTCCAAGGAGCAGCGGGCCCGGATCGAGGACGACCTCAAGCGCGGCCGGCTCCCCGCCGTCGTCGCGACCAGCAGCCTCGAGCTCGGCATCGACATGGGGGCCGTCGACCTGGTCGTGCAGATCGAGTCGCCTCCGAGCGTGGCCAGCGCGCTGCAGCGGGTCGGCCGCGCCGGCCACCAGGTCGGCGAGACCAGCCGCGGGGTGCTGTTCCCCAAGCACCGCGGCGACCTCGCCCAGACCGCGGTCGCCGTGCAGCGGATGCGCGAGGGCGCGATCGAGAGCCTGCGCATCCCGACCAACCCGCTCGACGTGCTGGCCCAGCACGTCGTGGCCGCCGTGGCCGTCGAGGCCCACGACGTCGACGCGCTGTTCGCCCTGTTCCGCCGCAGCGCGGCCTTCGCCTCGCTCCCCCGCAGCGCGTACGACGCCACGCTCGACCTGCTGAGCGGCCGCTACCCCTCCGACGAGTTCGCCGAGCTGCGTCCCCGCATCGTCTGGGACCGGGTCACCGGCCAGCTGACCGGCCGCCCCGGCGCCCAGCGGCTGGCCGTCACCAGCGGCGGCACCATCCCCGACCGCGGCCTGTTCGGCGTCTACCTGGTCGGCGACGGCGCGGGCCGTCGCGTCGGCGAGCTCGACGAGGAGATGGTCTACGAGTCGCGCGTCGGCGACGTGTTCGCCCTCGGGGCGACGAGCTGGCGGATCGAGGACATCACCCACGACCGGGTGCTGGTCACCCCCGCCCCCGGCATCCCCGGCCGGCTGCCGTTCTGGAAGGGCGACGCCCTCGGCCGACCCGCCGAGCTCGGCGAGGCCGTCGGCGCCTTCACCCGAGAGCTGGCGGCGATGCCGCCCGCCGACGCCGAGCGCACCGCCCAGGGCGCCGGCCTCGACGCGTACGCCGCCGGCAACCTGGTCACCTACCTCACCGAGCAGGTCGAGGCCACCCGCACCCTGCCCAGCGACCGCTCGCTGGTGGTGGAGCGGTTCCGCGACGAGCTCGGCGACTGGCGGCTCGTGGTCCACTCCCCCTACGGCACGCCGGTCCACGCGCCGTGGGCGCTGGCGATCAACGCGCGGCTCCGCGAGCGCTACGGCATCGACGGCCAGGCGGTCGCCTCCGACGACGGCATCGTGGTCCGGATCCCCGACACCGACGCCGAGCCGCCCACCGGCGAGGTCGTCGCGTTCGAGCCCGACGAGATCGAGCAGCTGGTGACCAGCGAGGTGGGGTCCAGTGCCCTGTTCGCCAGCCGGTTCCGCGAGTGCGCGGCCCGGGCGCTGCTGCTCCCCCGCCGCGACCCCGGCCGCCGCAGCCCGCTGTGGCAGCAGCGGCAGCGCTCCGCCGCGCTGCTCGAGGTCGCAGCCCGTTACCCCTCGTTCCCGATCGTGCTCGAGGCGGTGCGCGAGTGCCTGCAGGACGTCTACGACCTGCCCGGCCTGGTCGCGCTGATGCGGCGGGTCGAGCGGCGCGAGGTGGCGGTGGTCGACGTGTCGACCACCCAGCCCTCGCCGTACGCCCGGAGCCTGCTGTTCGGCTACGTCGCCCAGTTCGTCTACGAGGGCGACTCCCCGCTCGCCGAGCGGCGCGCCGCCGCGCTGAGCCTCGACCAGGGCCTGCTGGCCGAGCTGCTCGGCCGCGCCGAGCTGCGCGAGCTGCTCGACCCCGAGGTGCTGGAGGAGGTCGAGGCCGAGCTGCAGCGGCTGGCGGCCGACCGGCGCGCCCGTGACGCCGAGGGGGTGGCCGACCTGCTCCGCATGCTCGGCCCGCTCACCACCGCCGAGGTGCGGGAGCGCTCCGTCGACGACGCGGACATCGAGGAGTGGCTGGCCGCGCTGGCCGACGCCCGGCGGGTGGTCGAGGTACGTGTCGCCGGCGAGGAGCACTGGTCGGTCGTCGAGGACGTCGGCCGGCTGCGCGACGCGCTCGGCGTCCCCGTCCCGCCCGGCACGCCCGAGGTGTTCGCCGACCCCGTCGACGACCCGCTCGCCGACCTGGTGGCGCGCTTCGCCCGCACCCACGGCCCGTTCACCACCGACCAGGTCGCCACCCGGCTCGGCCTCGGCAGCGCGGTCGCCCGCCACACCCTCGACCGGCTGGCCGCCCAGGGCCGGGTGCTGGACGGCGAGTTCCGTCCCGCCGGCTCCGGCACGGAGTGGTGCGACGCCGAGGTGCTGCGCCGGCTCCGCCGTCGCTCCCTGGCGCGGCTCCGGCAGGAGATCGAGCCGGTCGAGCCGCCGGCGCTGGCCCGGTTCCTGTCCGCCTGGCAGCAGGTGGGGGGCCGGCCCCGCGGCGTCGACGGCCTGCTCACGGTGATCGGCCAGCTGGCCGGGTGCCCGGTCCCCGCGAGCGCCCTCGAGTCGCTGGTGCTCAGCGCCCGGGTGGTCGACTACGAGCCGTCCTACCTCGACGAGCTCACGTCCACCGGCGAGGTGATCTGGGCGGGCCACGGCTCGCTGCCCGGCACCGACGGCTGGGTGTCACTCCACCTCGCCGACCAGGCGCCGCTCACGCTGCCCGAGCCCGCCCCGTTCGAGCACTCCGAACTGCACCAGGCGGTCCTCGATGCCCTCGCACCCGGTGGCGCCTGGTTCTTCCGGCAGCTCGGCCAGGCCACCGGCCACCCCACCGATGCCGCGCTGGCCGGCGCCCTCTGGGACCTGGTGTGGGCCGGCCGCGTCGGCAACGACACCCTGGCGCCGCTCCGCTCGCTGATCAGCACCGGCCGGGGCAGCCACCGCAGCCGGCGTCCCGGGCCGCGGGTGGTGCGCAGCGGCCCGCCCCACACCGCCGGCCGCTGGGCGCTGCTGCCGGACCTCGACACCGACCCGACCCGGCGCGCCCACGCGGCGGCCGAGCGGCTGCTCGACCGACACGGCGTCGTCACCCGCGGCGCGGTGCAGGGCGAGGGGACACCCGGCGGGTTCGCCGCCGTCTACAAGGTGCTCTCCGCGTTCGAGGACTCCGGCCGCTGCCGTCGCGGCTACTTCGTCGCCGGGCTCGGCGCCGCCCAGTTCGGCACCGCCGGGTCCGTCGACCGGCTCCGTACGTTCGCCGAGACCCGTCCCGACGACAAGCCGGTCGCCACCGCGCTCGCCGCGACCGACCCGGCCAACCCGTTCGGCGCGGCGCTCCCCTGGCCGGCCGCGTCCGACCCGGCCACCGAGACCGGCCACCGGCCCGGACGCAAGGCGGGCGCGCTGGTGGTGCTCGTCGACGGCGAGCTGACCCTCTACGTCGAGCGCGGCGGCCGTACCCTGCTCACCTGGTCCGACGACCCGGACCTGCTCACGCCGGCCGCCGACGCGCTCGCGACCGCGGCCCGGCGCGGCCAGCTCGGCCGGCTCACCGTCGAGAAGGCCGACGGCTCCCAGTTGCTCGGCTCCGGACCGACGCCCCTGCGCGAGGCCCTCGCCTCCGCCGGGTTCATCGCCACACCGAGGGGGCTGCGACTCCGTGCCTGAGGGTGACACCGTGTTCCGAGCGGCCCGGCTCCTCGACCGGACCCTCGCCGGCCGCGTGCTCACCCAGAGCGACTTCCGCGTCCCCCAGCTCGCCACCGCTGACCTCGCCGGAGGCCGCGTGCTCGGCACCTGGTCGCGCGGCAAGCACCTGCTCACCCGGATCGACACCGACCGGCCCTGGACCCTCCACACCCACCTCAAGATGGAGGGGTCCTGGCACAGCTACATGCGCGGCCAGCGGTGGCGGCGTCCCGCCTACTCGGCGCGGGTCGTGCTCTCGACCGACGACCGGCTCGCCGTCGGCTTCTCGCTCGGCATCGTCGAGCTGCTCTCGCGCGAGCAGGAGGACGCCGCCGTCGGCCACCTCGGCCCCGACCTGCTCGGTCCCGACTGGGACGAGGAGGAGGCCGTACGCCGGCTGCGCGAGGAGCCCGAGCGCCCGCTGGCCGACGCGCTGCTCGACCAGACCCGGCTCGCCGGGATCGGCAACATGTACCTCGCCGAGATCTGCTTCGTCTCCGGGCTCCATCCCGGCACGGCGGTCGGGCAGGTGTCCGACCTCCCGCGCCTGGTCCGCCGGGCGCAGCAGATGCTGGACGTCAACAAGGAGCGGCCGCAGCAGAGCACCACCGGCGACCTGCGCCAGGGGCGGCGGATGTGGGTCTACCGCCGCGAACAGCAGCCGTGCCTGCGCTGCGGCACGACGGTGTCGGTCGCGATGCGGGGCGACGCCGGCAGCGAGCGGGCGACGTACTGGTGCCCGAGCTGCCAGCCGGAGCCCGCCTGAGGTCAGGCGGCGGAGGCGACGACCTCGGGACCCGACGCGACCGGCAGCGACGCGGCCTCCTCGACCGCGACCAGCGAGGACACGTCCTGGAGCACCTCGGAGAGCGGGATGTCGAGGGCCGCGCACAGCGAGGCCAGCAGCTCGGAGGAGGCTTCCTTCTGGCCGCGCTCGATCTCGGAGATGTAGCCGAGCGAGACCCGGGCCTCGGCGGAGACCTCACGCAGCGTCATGCCGCGCTGCATCCGCTTGGCGCGCAGCACGTCGCCGAGCAGCCGACGGAACAGCACCATGCGCGTCTCCTTCCGGGTGTCGTGTCGGGACCAACGCTACCGGAGCCGGGGTTCTTCCCACGGGAGACTGGCGCCAACGGCCGAGATCGCCTCGCGACAGGCGCGCTCCTGGACGGCGTGCCGGTCGCCCACCAGCTCCAGCGCGGTCACGGTGGTGCCGCCCGGGCCGGCGACGCCGACGTAGACGGTGCCGACCGGCTTGCCCTCCTGCTGGTCCGGGCCGGCGACCCCGGTGGTGCTCACGGCCCAGTCCGCGCCGAGGGCGGCTCGCGCGCCCTCCGCCATCGCCCGCGCGCACTCGGCGGAGACCACGCCGTGCCGGGCGACGAGGTCGGGCGGCACGCCGAGGACCTGCTCCTTGACGCCGGTGGCGTACGCCACGACGCCCCCGCGGTAGACCCGCGACGCGCCGGCCACCGCCGTCAGCAGCGCCGCCAGCCCGCCCCCGGTCAGCGACTCGGCGGTCGCCAGCGTGGCCCCCTGCGCGTGCAGCCGCGTGAGCAGCTCGTCGGCCTCCATGTCACCGACCGTAGGTCATGATGGCGACATGTCTGCGCCGATCGAGGACTACGCCCTGATCGGCGACCGGCACACCGCCGCCCTGGTCGGCCGCGACGGCTCCATCGACTGGCTCTGCCTCCCGCGCTTCGACTCCCCCGCCTGCTTCGCGGCGCTGCTGGGCGACGAGCGCCACGGCCGGTGGCTGCTCGCTCCGGTCGACGACGCCGAGGTGACCCGGACCTACCTCGGCAGGAGCTCGCTGCTCGAGACCACGTTCACCACCGACAGCGGCACGGTGACCCTGCTCGACGTCATGCCGACCGGCGACGACCGCGCCGACGTCGTACGCCGGGTCACGGGGGTGTCGGGGTCGGTGCGGATGCGCCACGAGTGGGTGGTCCGGTGCGACTACGGCGTGGTCCGGCCCTGGGTGCACCGTGCCCACCTCGCGGGCGAGGAGGTGATCGTCGCGGTCGCAGGCCCGGACCAGCTGATGCTCCGCGGCTCGCGGCTCCCGCGCGCGGTCGACGGCCGCCACGAGGACGAGTTCACCGTCGAGGAGGGCGAGGTGCTGACCTTCTCGACGACGTGGGTGGAGTCGTGGCGCGACCTGCCACAGCCGATCGGCTGGGACGACCGGATCGAGGCGACCCGGGCCGACCAGGAGGCGTGGGCGTCGACCTGCAGTCCCGACCTCCCCCACGCCGACCTCGTGGCGCGCAGCCTGGTGACGCTGCGGATGATGACCCTCGTCGAGACCGGCGGCATCGTGGCGGCACCCACCACCAGCCTGCCCGAGGACTTCGGCGGCGAGCGCAACTGGGACTACCGCTACTGCTGGCTGCGCGACGCCGCGCTCACCCTGGAGTCGCTGCTCGACGCGGGCTTCACCGAGGAGGCCCGGGAGTGGCGCGGCTGGCTGCTGCGGGCGGTCGCCGGCGACCCGCAGGACCTGCAGATCATGTACGCCGTGGACGGCAGCCGGCACCTGCCCGAGCACGAGCTCGACCACCTGCCCGGCTACGCCGGGAGCCGGCCGGTCCGGATCGGCAACGGCGCGGTGTCGCAGCGGCAGTCCGACGTCCTGGGCGAGGTGATGATCGCGCTGGACCAGGCCCGCGACGCCGGGATCACGGAGGACCGCCACACCTGGTCGCTGCAGCGGACGCTGGTCGACGACCTCGCCGGCCACTGGGACGAGCCGGACCACGGCCTGTGGGAGGTCCGCGGGCCGCGCCGGCACTTCACCCACTCCCGGGTCATGGTCTGGGTGGCGTTCGACCGCGCCGTACGGGCGGTGGAGCAGCACGGGCTCGACGGCCCTGTGGAGCGGTGGCGGGCGCTGCGCGACGAGGTGCACGCCGAGGTCCTCGAGAAGGGCTTCGACACCGGGCGTGGCACGTTCACCCAGCACTACGACACGACCGAGGTGGACGCGAGCCTGCTGATGATCCCCCTGGTGGGGTTCCTCCCGCCCGACGACGAGCGGGTGCTCGGGACGATCGCCGCGGTGGAGTCGGACCTGGTGCGCGACGGCCTGCTGATGCGCTATCGGACGACCTCGGGGGTGGACGGCGTCAGCGGCGACGAGCACCCGTTCGTCGCGTGCTCGTTCTGGCTGGTCTCGGCGCTGGCGGCGGTCGGCCGCGTCGACGAGGCGCACGAGCTGATGGACCGGCTGTGCGCGCTGCCCAACGACGTCGGGCTGCTGGCGGAGGAGTACGACGTCGCCGGGCAGCGGATGGCGGGCAACTTCCCGCAGGCGTTCAGCCACCTCGCGCTGGTGCAGGCGGCCCTCCGGTTGGCGGGGCCGGGCCTGCACCAGCGCTAGCGGTCAGCTGACGACCAGCGTGGCGGTGTCGGAGCCCGGCAGGGTGTCGTCGTCGCCGAGGTAGTCGACCGTCACCTCGTACTGGCCCTTGCCGAACGGACCCACCGGGACGCTCGCCGTGCCGTCGAGCAGCGCCCGGCGGGCGACCTGGACGCCGTCGACGAGGAACCGGACCGTGCCGGTGGCCTCGCCGTCCTCACCGGTGACGGTGACCGTGGCGGTGCTGGTCTGCTTCTTCTGCTTGATCCGGCTCGGCGACAGCGTCAGCGCCACGTCGGAGGCGTCGCGGACGTCCACCCCCACCAGCTCCGGGTTGTGGTCGGAGGCCCGGAACACGTCCGGCGCGTAGAACGGGGTCACGTTGTAGTTGAACCGGCTGTACTCGTAGGCCAGCGACTCGTTGGCGTTGATCTCCCAGATGTCGACCCCGGTCACCTCGTCGAGGGCAGCGTCGTTGGCCAGCACGTGGTCGAGCGAGCCCGACATGCCGTCGAAGGAGTAGCTCCACTCGTCCGGCGTGTCCGACTCCAGCTGGGTGTAGCCGCGGTTCTCGAGGACCAGCATCGGGTCCTCCTCCGTGTAGGAGTTGAAGTCACCCGTGAGGTAGACCTTCTCGAGCCCACGGTCCGTGGCGAACCCGTCCGCGAAGTCGGCCAGCGCGCGCGCCTGGTTGATGCGGCTCTGGTTGCAGTTGCCCTGCGGACCGTTGGGCTCGCCGGCGCAGGCCGACCCCTTGGACTTGAAGTGGTTGACGATCACCGCGAACGCGTCGGTGGCCGGGTCGTCGGCGCCCACCGGCGCGAACGCCTGGGCCAGCGGCTGCCGGGCGTTGGAGAACGCCGGCGAGTCGGCCAGGACCCGGGACCCGCCGACGAGCTCGACGGCGGACGGGTCGTAGATGAACGCGGTCCGGATGACGTCCTGCTGCGCGACCGGCGGCAGCTCGTCGGCCGGCGGCGACGGGGCGTACGCCCAGCGCTCACCGCCCGCCGCGTCGTTCAGCGCCTCGGTGAGCGCGGCCAGCGCGTCGTCGCGGTCCTCGCCGAGGGCGACGGAGTTCTCGATCTCCTCGAGCGAGACGACCGAGGCGTCGAGGGCGTTGATCGCGGCGACGATCTTGTCCTGCTGGCGCTGCAGGTCGTCCTCCTCCGCGGCACCGCGGGGGCCGTTGTCGCTGCAGCTGTCGACGGTCACCTCGTCACCGGCACGATCGGTGAAGAACTCGCAGCTGCCACCGGCCGCCACGTAGTCCGCACCCGTGGTGTTGAAGTAGTTGAGCACGTTGAACGTGGCGATGGTCAGGTCGCCGCCCACGTCCTGCGGCTCGGCGGTGCCGGCCCGGGTGTCCTCGAACGAGACCAGCTCGGGCGCCGGGCCGTTGACCTGGCTGGTCGGCTGCAGCCGCCAGTCGCCGAACCCGAAGTCGACGATCATCGGACCGGTCACCTCGGCGGCCGCACCGACCCGCGCGGTCGTCGTACCGGTCGATCCAGGGCAGCGGCTCGTCCTGGGCGAAGTCGTCGGACTGGTAGTCCCAGTCGGCACCGTCGTCGAGGACGACGCCGCGGGCGAGGTTGTCGGCGACCACGGCCTGGTAGCCGGCGGGGTCCCAGACGGGGTTGGCCACCTCGGTCGGCGTGACCAGCGGCCGCGACCCGGTCGCGAGCCCGACCTCACCGAACCGGTTGGTGGCGAAGTTGTTGGTGACGGTGAACTCCTGGCCGGAGAGGTCGACGAGCTCGCTCTCGTGGGCCTCGCGCTCGGCCTCCGTCGGCCACCACTCGGTCGCCAGCGCGGTCACCGGCGCGGCCGCCTCGTCGAGCACCTCGAGCGGGGCGGCGGCGGGGTCGTAGGTGAGCTGCGTACGACCGAAGCGCTCCCCGACGACACCGGTCACCTCGACGTGCTGCCCGATCTCGGCGTCCACGCCGTCGGCGGTCTGGAAGACCCACAGCGCGTCGGAGGTCCCGGGCGTGGCGTCCTCGCCCGCGCCGGTGCCCTCGGTCTGGATCACGAACGAGAAGAGGTCGCCGCGCGGGTACGCCGCGGTCACGACGCCCTGCGTGGTGACGGTCCGGCCCACCAGCGGGCTGGCGGCGCCCGGGCCCTGGATCTCGGCAATGGTCGCCTCGGTCGCCGTCGGCGGCGGCTCCTCGTCGGGGGGCCACACCGCCCCGGAGTTCTGCGGATCAGGGTCACCGGTGGTGAAGTCGTCGTCGTTGACATCGGTGTCGGAGCGCTCGACGTCACGGGAGCTCGAGGTGCTGTTGGCGGTGCCGTCGGCGCATTCCGCCTCGCACAGTGTCGCCGCGCCGTAGCCGACGAGGTCGACGGTGTTTGCGGCGGTGGGCACCACCGTGCCGGTTCCGGTGACGAGGGCCACCGAGCCAGCGGTCCCGCTCATCGCGAGCGTGCCGGTGGCGTCAGGGGTGGGCAGGGCTGTGGTGCCGCCAGAGCCCTGTCCCTGCTGGATCAGGAAGTGCCGACCGGGCGCCACCGACCCGGAAAGGTTGGTGAAGCCGGTGCCGGTGCCAGCTCCGGAACGGTACTGGACCGACGTGCCGGCCAGGCTGATTGGGGCGCTGGTCGGGTTGTAGAGCTCGACGAAGTCGTGGGTGAGCGTGGCGCCGGCAGTTGCCGCCGCCGCCGTAGACCTCGCTGATGACCAGGTCGGTGCCGGCAGGGTTGGCGAGTGCGGGGGTGATGCCGGCGGCGAGGCTGCCGGCGACGAGGCCGAGTCCCGCGGTCAGCGCGACCAGCCCGGGGCGTCGAGAAGTTGAGAACACGGTGGTGTGGGCCCTTCGGGGAGTGTGATCCGGCGAACAGGATGGGGGGAAAGCGCGGTCACCCTAACCCGGTGCCGCGACCGTGGCGCGGCGGGACTTGATGAAGTTTCGGTGACGACTTCGTGCCTAGTTGCCGGTGTCCCCGCGGAGGTCGTGGCGCTGCTTCCAGACGTCGCGGAAGAACTCCCAGCCCGACCACAGGGTCATCGCCACGGCGCCCGCAAGCGTCAGCTGGGCGACGTAGAACAGCACCACGCCGACGGTGCCGAACACGTCGAACGCTCCCCCGTGGGCGTCGCCGTGCGGGAGCGGCAGGAGCAGCGCGCTGAGCGCCACCGCCTGCAGCGTGGTCTTGATCTTGCCGCTGTTGGACGCCGCGATCACGACGTGCTTCAGGATCGAGAGCCGCAGCAGCGTCACGCTCCACTCGCGGAGCAGGACGACGATGGTGACCCACCACCAGATGTCGCCCACGATCGAGAGCCCGATGAAGGCCATCCCGGTGATCGCCTTGTCGGCGATCGGGTCGGCGATCTTGCCGAAGTTGGTGACCAGGTCGTGCTTGCGCGCGAGGTCGCCGTCGATCTTGTCGGTGATCATCGCGCCCACGAAGATCGCGAACGCGACCAGCCGCCAGGTGATCGAGTCGCCACCGTCGATCAGGAGTGCCCAGCCGAAGAACGGCACGAGCACGATCCGCAGCGCGGTCAGGATGTTGGGCAGGTTGAGGTTGCCGCGCTGCCGTCCGGCCAGGCTCTTGCTGCCACTCATGCGGACTCCTTCGCGTGCAGGTCGACGCCGTCGGTCGCCACGACCTCCGCCGTCACCAGGTCGCCGACCCGTGCGGCCGAGCCGACGAGCAGGGTCGTCCCGTCGACCTCGGGACCCTGGTGGGCGGCGCGGCCGACCACCTCGCCCTCGTCGACGGACTCCACCAGCACCTCGACGGTCTCGCCCACGCGCTCCGCGGCACGGCGCGAGGTCAGCTCCTCGACCAGGCCGGTGACGTGCTCGACCCTTGCCCGGATCTCGTCGTCGTCGAGCTTGCCGTCGAAGCCGGCCGCCTCGGTGCCGTCCTCGTCGGAGTAGCCGAAGACGCCGGTCACGTCCATCCGCGCCTGCTCCAGGAAGTCGCAGAGCACCTGCAGGTCGGCCTCGGTCTCGCCCGGGAACCCGACGATCACGTTGGACCGCACGCCCGCCTGCGGCGCGTGCCCGCGGACCTGCTCGAGCAGGCCGAGGAACGAGTCCGGGTCGCCGAAGCGGCGCATCCGGCGCAGCACCGGGGCGCTGGCGTGCTGGAAGGACAGGTCGAAGTACGGCGCCACGCCGGGCGTGGTGGCGAGCGCCTCGACCAGCCCGGGGCGGGTCTCGGCGGGCTGCAGGTAGGAGACCCGCACCCGGTCGATGCCGTCGACGGCTGCCAGCTCGGGCAGCAGCGTCTCGAGCAGCCGCAGGTCGCCGAGGTCCTTGCCGTACGACGTGGAGTTCTCGCTCACCAGGAACACCTCGCGTACGCCCTCGCCGGCCAGCCACACCGCCTCGCCGAGCACGTCGGAGGGCCGGCGGCTGACGAAGGAGCCGCGGAAGCTCGGGATCGCGCAGAACGTGCAGCGGCGGTCGCAGCCGCTGGCCAGCTTGAGCGGCGCCATCGGGCCGCCGTCGAGCCGGCGCCGTACGGCCCGGGGACCGCCCAGGCCGGGGACGCTCAGGTCGGCCACCGAGGTCGCCCGGTCCACCGGCGAGATCGGCAGCAGCGTGCGCCGGTCGTGGGGGGTGTGGGCGTGGTGCACCTCGCCGGCCACGATCGAGCGCAGCCGGGCGGCGATGTCGGGGTAGTCGTCGAAGCCCAGCACGGCGTCGGCCTCGGGCAGCGACTCGGCCAGGTCGGCGCCGTATCGCTCGGCGAGGCACCCGACGGCGACGACGGCCTGGGCGCGGCCCTCGGCCTTGAGGTCGGCCGCCTCGAGCAGCGTGTCGACGCTGTCCTTCTTGGCGGCCTCGACGAAGCCGCAGGTGTTGACCACGACCGTGTCGGCCTCGTCGGCGTCGGCCACCAGCCGGAAGCCGTCGGCCGCCAGCCGGCCGGCCAGCTCCTCGGAGTCGACCTCGTTGCGGGCACAGCCGAGGGTCACCAGGGCGACGGAAAGGGGTGCAGTCATGACCTGACGAGTATGCCGGTTCGGGGCCGACGGACCCGATTCGGGACGCGATTCCGCCAACCTGGTGGGCGAGTCGTGCGCCTGGCGGAGGAAATTTCGGCCGCCAGGCGTCGGTTTCCCCGCCTGAGCGGGGAAACCGACAGCCCCGTCACTGGGTGACGGTGAACACGTCCTGCGCCGGCTCCCCCGTGGCGCCGAGGCTGCCGCGGTCCTCACCGTCGACGTCGGCGGTCAGCGAGCCGTCCGAGGTCTGCACGCGCACCGGCGGCGACACCTGGAAGGTCCGGGTCTCGCCGAAGGCCAGGTTGCCGCTGAACACCACGGCTCCGGTGCCGTCGCGGACGACGACGCGGGCGCCACCGCCCTCGGCGACCAACCGGACCGGGACCTCCGGGGCGGCACGGCCCTGGCCGTTGTCGACCCCCGCCGACCCGTTGAGCGCCGGGGCGTCGCGCAGCTCGACCGGGCCGTCCATGACCAGCCGGACGACCGACCAGGCCAGCACCAGCGCCATCACGGCGGCGACGAGCACCGACCAGTTGGGCCCGCCGCGGGTGCCGCGGATCGAGCCGTGGGAACCGGTCGCCAGCTCGGCCTCGAAGACCCGGCGCGGGTTGATCGGCGCGTCGGCGTAGCGCTCGTCGTACGCCGCCAGCAGCGGCGTCACGTCGATCCCGAGCACCCGGGCGAGGGTGCGCAGGTGTCCGCGGGCGTAGAAGTCGCCGCCGCACGGCGCGAAGTCGTCGACCTCGACCGACTCGATGACGTGGGGCCGGATCCGGGTGCGCTCGGCGAGGCCGTCGACCGTGAGCCCCAGACGGGTCCGCGCGGCGTGCAGCTCGGGACCGATGACCGGGTCGTCGGCCGGCTCGATGGCGTGGTCGTCGATCAGCAGCGGCTCGACCGCGTGGCCGGCCTTGGCGATCGGCGAGACCCGCTCGCCCCAGACCACGGTGTCCTCGACCAGGTTGACGCTGCCGGGGCGGCGCAGCTCGCGCCCCTCGAGCTCCTCGTCGTCGGCGGCGCACCTCGTGGCGCACCTCGGCGCGGACGGCCGGGGTGTGCTCGCGCAGCGGGCTCGGGGTCTCGCTCACCGGCTCGGCGGGCTCCGCCTCGTCCTCGAGCCGATCGTCGGCCGCCTCGTCGAGGTCCGCGTCCCGCGTCTCGTCGTCGCGCTCCCCGCGCTGCCAGAGCCCGGCGACGCGGGTCAGCACGCCGGCCAGCCGCGGGCGGGGGTCGGGCACGCGGCGGCCGGGCCCGTCCTGGTCGTGGTCGTCCGCGACCTCGACGTCGGCTGCGTCGTGGACGACGACCTCGCCGGTCACCACCTCGGTGGCCGGGGCCTCCGCGACGTACGACTCCTCGACGGCCTGCTCGTCGGCCGCCGGCTCGTCCGCGACCTGCTCCTCCGGCGGCGCCGGCACCACCTCGACGACCCGGCTGCTGCCGGCCGCGAGCTCGGCCAGCGCGGCCGTCAGGTCGTCGCCCGCACCCTTGACGCGGGTCGACAGGCCCAGCGGCACGGCGAACGGCGCGCCGTACAGCCGCTGGCTCAGCCGCGACTGACGGCGGCCGCTGCGGTCGAGCTCCTCGACCAGGCGGGCCGGGTTGCGGACGACCATCACCAGCCGGCCGTCGCGCAGCAGGCCGCGGCGCGGGGTGTGCTCCACCCGGCTCAGGGCGCCCCACGGCAGGCCGCGCCAGTCACGCCCGAGGCGTACCCGCACGCCCTGGGTGTCGGCCACGAGCAGCGGCGTCCTGGCGTCGACGAGCGAGACCAGGTAGCCGATCCCGAGCAGCGCCAGCCCCCCGGCCAGCACCCAGTCGAGCACGGCGCCCGTGGCCGAGGCCCGGGCCAGGTAGGCGATCGCGACCGCGGACGCGAGCCCGCCGACGAGCGCGGCCAGGCCGGCGTTGCGGCGCACCTCGACCGCGTCGGGCGTCAGCGAGAGCGCGGGACGGTGGTCCTCCCCCGTCCCGTCGAGCTCGTCCGGCACCTCGTCGACGACTGGTACGGCTCCCCAGGAACTCATCAGGCCTCCCCCTGCACAGTGGCGATCACGCTGTCGACCTCGTCGGGCTTCACGAGCACGTCGCGGGCCTTGGAGCCCTCACTGGGTCCGACGACCCCGCGGCTCTCGAGGATGTCCATCAACCGGCCGGCCTTGGCGAAGCCGACCCGGAGCTTGCGCTGCAGCATCGAGGTGGACCCGAACTGCGTGGAGACGACCAGCTCGATGGCCTGCACCACGAGCTCCATGTCGTCGCCGATGTCGTCGTCGAGCTCCCGCTTGGCCTGCTGGCCCGCCGTGACGTCCTCGACGTACGTCGGCTCGAGCTGCTGCTTGCAGTGGCTGACGACCTGGTGGATCTCGGCCTCGGTGACCCACGAGCCCTGCACGCGGACCGGCTTGGAGGCGCCCATCGGCAGGAACAGCCCGTCGCCCTGGCCGACCAGCTTCTCCGCACCCGGCTGGTCGAGGATGACCCGGCTGTCGGCCAGCGACGAGGTCGCGAAGGCCAGCCGGGACGGGACGTTGGCCTTGATCAGGCCGGTCACCACGTCGACGCTCGGCCGCTGCGTCGCCAGCACCAGGTGGATGCCGGCGGCGCGGGCGAGCTGGGTGATCCGGACGACGGAGTCCTCGACGTCGCGCGGGCTGACCATCATCAGGTCGGCGAGCTCGTCGACGACGACCAGCAGGTAGGGGTACGGCGCGAGCTGCCGCTCGCTCCCCGCGGGCAGCTCCACCTTGCCGGCCCGGACCGCCTTGTTGAAGTCGTCGATGTGGCGGAACCCGAAGTTGGCGAGGTCGTCGTAGCGCAGGTCCATCTCGCGCACGACCCACTGCAGCGCCTCGGCGGCCTTCTTGGGGTTGGTGATGATCGGGGTGATCAGGTGCGGGATGCCCTCGTAGGCGTTGAGCTCCACCCGCTTGGGGTCGACGAGGATCATCCGGACCTCGTCCGGGGTGGACCGCATCAGCACCGAGCTGATCATCGAGTTGATGAAGGACGACTTGCCGGAGCCGGTCGCACCGGCCACCAGCAGGTGCGGCATCTTCGCGAGGTTGGCGACGACGAAGCCGCCCTCGACGTCCTTGCCGAGCCCCGCCACCATCGGGTGGTGGTCGCCGCGGGCGACACCGGACCGGAGCACGTCGCCGAGGGAGACGATCTCCTTGTCGCTGTTCGGGATCTCGATGCCGATCGCGGACTTGCCGGGGATCGGGCTGAGGATCCGGACGTCGGCGGAGGCGACGGCGTACGCGATGTTCTTGGACAGCGCGGTGACCTTCTCGACCTTGACCGCCGGGCCGAGCTCGACCTCGTAGCGGGTCACCGTCGGGCCGCGGGTGTAGCCCGTGACCTGGGCGTCGATCCCGAACTCCTCCATCACCTGCATCAGCCGGTCGACGACCGCGTCGCTGGCCTTGGAGCGGGCCTTGTGGACCGAGCCGGGCTTGAGGACGTCGTTGGCCGGCAGCGAGTAGGCGACGTCGCCGGAGAGCGCGAGCTGCTCGACCCGCTGCGGGATGGGGGTGTGGGGCGGCGGCTCGAGATCAGCTCGCCCTTGTCGCCGACGGCGGGGGTGGTCTCGGTCGGCTGGTCGTCGTCGGCGACCGGCTCGGCCTTGCGCCGCCGCTTGCGGAGCTCGCGCTCGGCGAGGACCGGCGAGTCGTAGGCGGGGTCGCCCATCTCGGGGTCGATGTCGTCGTTCGGCGCGGCCGCGGCGGCTGCGCACGGGCTGGGTCACGTCGGCGTCGTCGGCCTCGCCGCCGGCCGGGGAGCGGCCGAGCAGCACGTCGCGGCCGTGGGCCAGCCGCTGCGGCACCTGGTAGAGCGGGGTGCCGGTGATGACGAGGACGCCGAAGAAGGCGATCAGCGCGAGCAGCGGCATCACGACGTACGGCGAGCGGAGCAGGTCGAGCAGCAGGCTCGAGACCACGAAGCCGATGGCGCCGCCGCCGAACTGCAGCTGCGAGGCGTCGCCGAGCTGGGGCTGCGGGTTGCCGCTGGCGAGGTGGACGATGCCGAGCGAGCCGAAGGCGAGGGCCAGCCAGCCGATCACCTGCCGGCCGGCGGGGCCGTTGTGCTCGGGGTCGCGCATGTTGCGCCACCCGATGAGGACCAGCATCACCGGCACCAGCCAGCCGACCTTGCCGACCGACCCGGACACGATGGTGCGGACGACGTCCATGGCCCCGCCCGGGAGCTGCCACCAGACCGCGGCCGCGGCGACGACGGCCAGCCCGATCAGGAACAGCCCGACGCCGTCGCGGCGCTGCTCGGGCTCGAGGTCGCGGGCGGCGCCGCCGATCTTGCGGGCACCGGCCCCCACGCCGTGCGCCGAGGCCATCCAGGTCGCGGCGACCCCGCGGCCGAGCGCGCCGAAGCCGCGCGCGACCGGACCCGGGCCGTTGCGGACGGCGCGCGGGGCAGGCCGGCGCGACCGGGCAGTGGACTTCGTCGGCTTCTTCTTCGTCGAGGTCCGGCTGGTCGGCTTGCGGGTACTCCGTGATCGGGAGCTCGAGCTCCCTCGTGAGCTCCCGGAGGACCGGGACGAGGACGTGCTCTTGCTCCGCGACCCCGGCGGGGAAGACGTACGGGTCGCCATGGTGGAAGGCTAGGCCACAGTCACACCAGTCACACGGACCACACGGATGCGTGTCGCCGGTGTCGCGGCCCCCGGGAGCCGGGCTAGTCCTCCGCGAGCGGCACGCTGAGGGTGAAGGTGCTCCCCCGGCCCAGGTCGGAGTCGACCAGGATCGTGCCGCCGTGGGCCTCCGCGATGGTGCGCGAGATCGCCAGCCCGAGCCCGGTGCCGGGGATCGTGAGCGCGTCGGGGTTGGTGGAGCGGTGGAACGCCGAGAACAGGTGGACCTGGTCCTGGCGGGAGATCCCGAGGCCGGTGTCGCTCACCGACACCCGGGCGTCCTCGGCGTCGGCGTCGAGGCGGACGTCGACCCGGCCGCCGCGCGGGGTGTACTTGACGGCGTTGCTGCACAGGTTGTCGACGACCTTGGGCAGCTCGTCCTTGTCGCCCATGACCAGCACCGGGTGGTCGGGCAGGTGCATCTCGAGGTCGACGCCGGCGGCGTCGGACTGGATGCGGAGCATCTCGACCGCGGACCGGCACAGGTCGCCGAGGTCGACCGGGGCCCGCTCGAGCTCGCGGCGCCCCTGCATCCGCGAGTAGTTGAGCAGGTTGGAGACCAGCCGGTCGAGGCGGGCCGCGTTGCGGGAGATCGCGTCGACCGAGGCCGGCTGCACGCCGGCGTCCTCGAGCAGCTCGGTGTGGCCCATGATCGAGGTGAGCGGGGTCTTGAGCTCGTGGGAGATGGTGGCGATCAGCTCGCCCTTGTAGCGGTCGAGCTCGCGCAGCTCGCGCACCAGCCGCGACTCGGTCCGGCGTACGCGGGCGTCGAAGACCAGCCGGCCGAGCTCGCGCCCGGCCTCGTGGACCGCGTCGACCTCGTCGTCCTCGAAGGCGGGCTGCTCGGCGGTGCGCAGCACCACGAGGTAGCCCAGCACCTCCTGGTCGACGCCCACCGGCGCCAGCAGGCAGCTGCCCCAGCCGTGGGCCTGCAGGTGGGGACGGACCACCCGGACGGCCTCGTCGTCCTCGTCCTCCGGGCCCTCGGCGGCCACCACGAAGGGCTGCAGCAGGCCCTCGCCGGTCCGGCGCTGCAGCCCGGCACGGACGCCGGAGACGGTCAGCACCGGGGCCCGCGGCGGGTCGGGCTAGCCGGCGGCGTGCTCGACCGGGTCGTCGACGGTGTCGGGGAAGCAGCGCACGGTGACCTGCGGCGCGTCCAGCGCCTCCGACAGCGCCTGCGCGGCGTCGCGCAGCCCGCTGTCGAGGTCGCGGTGGACGGCGAACGCCAGCGTCTTCAGCGCCTCGCCGAGCCGCACCTGCCGGCTCAGCTGCTCGCGCCGCTGGGCGTGCTCGAGCGCGAGGCCGGCCTGCACCACGAACATCTCGAGCAGCTCACGGCCCTGCTGGTCGGGGACCTTGTTGTCGGGCGGCAGGTCGACCGACATGTTGCCGAGCAGCTCGCCGCTGGAGGAGTAGAGGGGCGCGTAGAGGGTGTCGAGCGGGTGCCAGGCGTCGGGGTCGTCGCTGATCTCCAGCTCGGGCACCCACAGGCTCTCGGCGGTCTCGGAGGGCAGCCGCTCGTGGGGCAGGAAGCGCAGGATGCCCCAGTGGTCGGCCATCTTGAACTCCTCGAGGATCAGCGAGGCCGGCGTACGCCGCCCCACCAGCTGCTCGCGCAGCTCCTCGGGACCGCCGACGGCGGTGACCGCCAGGATGTCGCCCTCGAGGCGGGAGATCGCGGCGACGCCGTAGCCCAGGCCCTCGACGACGCCCTGGGCGATCTCCTCGAGCACGCCCGCGAGGTCGGTCGAGCCGCTGACGCGTCGGGTGATCTCGAAGAGGCGTCGTACGCCGTCGGCGTGGAACGTGTCGGACCGCGCCATGACTCCCCCTCCAGATCAGGCCTCGACCACCACGGGGATGATCATCGGCCGGCGGCGATGCGTGTTGTTGACCCAACGGCCCACCACCCGCCGCACCGTCTGCTGCAGCTGGTAGGAGTCGGAGACACCGTCGGACGTGGCGCGGTCGAGAGCCTCGATGATCGGTTGCTTGATGTCGTCGAAGGTCGTGTCGTCCTCCGCGAAGCCCCGTGCATGGATCTCCGGACCGCCCGACACCTTCCCGGTGACCGAGTCGACGACCACGATGACAGAGATGAACCCCTCTTCGCCGAGGATTCGCCGGTCCTTGAGGTCGGACTCCGTGATGTCGCCCACGGAGGAGCCGTCGACGAACACGTAGCCGCACTCGACCTTGCCGGCGATCCGGGCCACGCCGTCGACCAGGTCGACCACGATCCCGTCCTCGGCGACGACGACCCGCTCGGCGGGGACGCCGGTCTCCCGGGCCAGCGCGGCGTTGGCCAGCATGTGCCGGATCTCGCCGTGGACGGGGAGCACGTTGCGGGGCTGGACGATGTTGTAGCAGTAGAGCAGCTCGCCCGCGCTGGCGTGGCCGCTGACGTGGACCAGGGCGTTGCCCTTGTGGACCACCCGGGCGCCCCACTTCGCCAGGCCGTTGATGACGCGGTAGACGGCGTTCTCGTTGCCGGGGATCAGCGACGACGCCAGGACCACGGTGTCGCCCTCGCCGATGTGGACGAAGTGGTGGTTGCGCTGCGCGATCCGGCTCAGCGCGCTGAGCGGCTCGCCCTGGCTGCCGGTCGAGATCAGCACCTGCCGCTCCGGCGGCAGGTCGGCGAGCTCCTTGGCGTCGACGAGCACCCCCGGCGGCACCTCGAGGTAGCCGAGGTCGCGGGCGATCGCCATGTTGCGGACCATCGAGCGCCCGACGTAGCCGACCTTGCGGCCGTGCTCGACGGCGGCGTCGAGCACCTGCTGGACGCGGTGCACGTGGGAGGCGAAGCAGGCCACGATCAGCCGGCCGCTGCTCTCGTGGAAGACCCGCTCGAGGACCGGCGAGATCTCCTTCTCGGAGGTCGTGAAGCCGGGCACCTCGGCGTTGGTGGAGTCGGTGAGGAAGAGGTCGACCCCCTCCTCGCCGAGCCGGGCGAAGGCCCGCAGGTCGGTGATCCGGCCGTCCAGCGGCAGCTGGTCCATCTTGAAGTCGCCGGTGTGGAGCACCAGCCCGGCGCCGGTGCGGATCGCGACCGCCAGCGCGTCGGGGATCGAGTGGTTGACCGCGACGAACTCCAGGTCGAAGGGCCCGAAGCTGATCCGGTCGCCCTCGCGGACCTTGTGGTGGACGGTCTCCCGGAGCCGGTGCTCGCGCAGCTTGCTGTCGAGCAGCGCCAGCGTCAGCTCCGAGCCGACCAGCGGGATGTCGCCGCGCTCGCGGAGCAGGAACGGCGTCGCGCCGATGTGGTCCTCGTGGCCGTGGGTCAGGACCAGCGCCTCGACGTCGTCGAGCCGGTCCCGGATGGGCTCGAAGTCGGGGAGGATCAGGTCGACCCCGGGGTGGTTCTCCTCGGGGAAGAGCACGCCGCAGTCGACGATCAGCAACCGGCCGTCGTACTCGAAGACGGTCATGTTGCGGCCGACCTCGCCGAGGCCACCGAGCGGGATGACGCGCAGCGCTCCGGGCTCGAGGTCGGCAGGGGCAGTGAGCTCGGGATGGGGGTGGGACATGGACTCGCTCTCGTCAGATCAGCGCGGACGCCTCGAGGCCGGCGCGGAGCGCGGCGACCTCGTCGTCGTCCAGGGGCAGCAGCGGGGAACGTACGGCGCGGTTGTCGATCACACCGAGCAGCTGCAACGCCGCCTTGGCGGTGGTCGCACCGTAGTTGGGCACCGACATGACCGCGTCGACCGCGGGCAGGATGCGTCGGAAGGTCGCCAGGGCGCCGGCCGTGTCGCCGGCGAACCACGCGCGCACCATCTCGGCGAGCGCGTCGCCGGCGGCGTGGCCCACCACGGAGACGAACCCGCAGCCGCCGTGGGCGAGCCAGGAGAGGTTGGCGTGGTCGTCGCCGGAGTAGACGGCGTAGCCGAGGTCGACCAGGCGGGTGCCGCGCACGAAGTCGCCGGTCGCGTCCTTGACGGCCACCACGGTGGGGAGCTCGCGGGCGGCCTCGTAGGTCTCGAGGGCGATGGTCGTGGCGGTGCGGCCCGGGACGTCGTAGAGCATGACCGGCACGTCGGTCGCGCCGGCCACCTCGGCGAAGTGGTGGCGCAGCCCGGCCTGGCCGGGCTTGCTGTAGTAGGGCGTCACCAGCAGCAGGCCGTCGGCGCCGAGCTTGGCCGCCTGCCGGGCCAGCTCGACGGAGTGGGCGGTGACGTTGGTGCCGACACCCGCGACGACCGTGGCGCGGTCGCCGACCGCGTCGCGGACCACCCGCAGGATCTCGCCGCTCTCGGCCGGGGTGGTCGTGGGCGACTCGCCGGTGGTCCCGCTGACCACGACGCCGTCGTGGCCGTGGTCGACCAGGTGGGCCGCGATCGCCGCGGTCTGCTCCAGGTCGACCGAGCCGTCGTCGCCGAAGGCCGTGGCCATGGCGGTGAGCACCCGGCCGAAGGGTGCCTCCGCGGCAGCAGCGGGAGTCATGCCGGTCAGGGTATCCGCTGACGGCCCCCGTCTAGTCCGTCTGGGCCATGTTTCGCCGTTCCGCCGCGCGCGTCGACACGGCTCGCCCAGCATGGTTCCGCGGCGCCCGAGCAGCCCCTCGCGAGGGGTCCGGGGCGCCTCTCATCGTGGAGGGAACCACTGTGTACGACGCTGCGCACCGCCGGGACACCGGGCCGGCCATGCGCGGGTGGCGGAGGCCGCTCGCGCTCGTGGTCGCGCTCACCGCCCTGCTGCTGCCCGTCTCGGCCGCCTTCTCCGTCCCCGGCGCCCCCCGGCCGGCAAGCCGGCCGCCCAGGCCACCGCGGCGACGCTCCCCCACGGCCGCTGGGTCTCCCGCCCGGCCGGTCCCACGCTGTGCCTCCCCGCGGCGGGCTGCCGCACCCTCGGACCCACGAAGGGCTGACCCGTGACCATGCTCGCCACCCCGATCCCGACCCGTCCCCACCACCTCCCCGCGCCTCGACCTCGGTCCCGAGAGCGGCGACCACCTCTCGCTGCGGGTGCTGCGCCGGCTGCACGCACGGCCGGCCGACGACGTCGACGCGGGCTGGCTGGTCTGCCCGGCCCAGGTCCACGTGGGCGGGTTCAGCGGCGACGTGGCGATCACGCTGCGGGTCGAGGAGCTGCACCGGTTCGGCGAGGGGCTGCGCGCCGTGGGCGCCGGGACCCGCCGCACCGCGGTGCTGGAGAGCGTCGAGGCGTGGATCGACCTCACCGTGACCCGCGAGGCCGACGGCTCGCTCAGTGCGACCGGACACCTCGCCGACGCTCCCGGCACGGGCAGTCGGCTCCGATTCCGGATCGGCGGCCTGGACGACCTGGCCCTCGACGGCTGGGTCGACGCCTGCGCTCGGCCGTGGCGCTGTACGCGGTGCCGGCCCGGGGCTGAGGCACCGGCCTCGTCGTTCCGGGTCGCCCGGACACCCTCTAACGGGCTAACCAACAGTAGCATGTTACGTTGTCGGGGTGACCACGGTGCTGCGCTACGACGACGGCGGCTGGGCCGAGCGCGTGGGCAACCACCTGGCGCTCGACCTCGTCAACACCGTCGCGTGGCGGCTCGACCCCGCGCGGACGGTCGACCGCCTGGCCGACGTCGCGTCCCTGGTCCGGTGGGCGCGGTTCGTCGACGTGATCGACGACGACCAGCGCGGGGCCATGTCGGGGGAGGCCGCCCGCGACCACGAGGCCGCCGAGCGCGTCGCGGCCGACGTACGCCGGGCTCGCGAGCTGCTGTACGCCGTCCTGCAGCCCCTCGCCACCGCCGGCGAGCCGGATCCGGGTGACGTCGCGGCGCTGCAGGGCTGGCTGGTGTCGGTCCTGGACCGCGCCGCGCTCGCCTCCGTGCTGCCGACGGCGTGGTCCCACCCGCTGGAGTCGCTCGCCGACCTCCCGGTGGCGCTGGGCCTGCAGGCGTGGTCGCTCCTGCAGGAGGATCGCCTCGCCCGGCTGCGCCAGTGCCAGGACGACGTCGTGCGGCTGGCTGTTCCTGGACCGGACCCGCAACGGGTCCCGCGTGTGGTGCAGCTCCGCGGACTGCGGGAACCGGACCCGTGCCCGGCGCCACTACCAGCGTCACGCGGGGACGGCGACGTGACGCGGCGCGACGACTTCGTCGCCGGCGCCCGGGCGGCGCTGGGGCCGGCGGCGGCGACGCTCGTCCTCGGACTGTCGTTCGGCGCGGCCGCCGCGAACGCCGGCTGGGGCGTGGCCGCACCCCTGTTCTTCTCGGCGTTCGCCTTCTCCGGCTCCGCCCAGTTCTCGCTGGTGACCACGCTGCCGGCCGGCAGCGCGGTGGCCGCCGTCGCCTCGGCGGCCCTCATCAACGCCCGCTACCTCGTGATGGGCGTGGCGCTCAACGACAGCCTCCGCGGCCCTCGCCTGTGGCGGGCGGTCCAGGCGCAGGCGCTGGTCGACGCGTCGTTCGCGGTCGCCCACCGCGGCGGCGGCCGGTTCGACGTCGTGAAGCTGGCCGGGGCCACGCTCCCCCAGTGGTCCGCCTGGGTGGTCGGGACCGGAGTGGGGCTGCTGCTCCGCCCGGACGCCACGCTCCTGCACGACATCGGGGCCGACGTCGTCTTCCCGGCGTTCTTCCTGCTCCTGGCCCTGGAGGAGATCCGTTCGCCCCGCGCGGTCGTGGCAGCACTGGCAGGGGCGGCCATCGCCGGAGGACTGCTCCTCGTCACCGAGCCGGGGGTCGCCCTGCTCGCGGCGACCGCCGGAGCGCTGGTCGGCGTGCTGGCCGACGACCCGGACGACGTCACCGAGCCGGAGCAGGGGCGGGTCGCATGAGGGTCTGGCTGTCGATCCTCGCCGTCACCCTGGCGAACTGGCTGCTGAAGGCCGCGGGCCCCCTGGTCCTCGGCGACCGCGCGCTGCCGGGAGTGGCGCGCCGTGTGGTCGGCCTGATGGCGCCGGTGCTGCTGGCCGGGCTGATCGTCGTGGAGCTCGCCGGACCCGACTGGGACCATGTCGAGGGCACCCAGATCGCGGGCGTCGCCGTCGCCGGGGTCGCCTGGGCCTTCCGCGCCCCGATGCTCGTCGCCGTGCTCCTGGGCGCCCTGGCCGCGGCGGGGCTGCGCCTGGTCTGGCGACCCGTCCGCTCGAGCCACACCCAGTCGAGGTCGGGGCGGGACACCCGGCGGGTCTCGCGCCACTCGGCCCGGTCGAAGTCCGGGTAGTGGGCGTCCCCGTCGACAGTCCGGTGCACCTCAGTCAGGACCTGGTGGGTGAGCAGCGGCATCGCCTGCTCGTAGACCTGGTTGCCGCCGGCGATCACGGTGTCGCCCTCGTACGAGGCGGCGAGCGTCATCGCCTCCTCGAGCGAGTGGGCGACGTCGACGCCCTCGCGGCGCCACCGGGCGTCGCGGGTGACGACGACGGTGCGACGGCCCGGCAGCGGCCGGCCGATCGAGTCGAAGGTCGGCCCGGCCCATGACGAGCGTGTGTCCGAGGGTCTCGGCCTTGAAGTGGGCGAAGTCGTCGGGGATGTGCCACGGGATCCGGCCGTGGTCGCCGATGACCCGGTTGTCGGCGTACGCCGCGATCGCGACGACCCGCTGCCGGCTCAGACGGCAATGGGCGCCCTGATGCCGGGGTGCGGGTCGTAGCCCTCGACCGCGACGTGCTCGAGGTCGAAGGCGTCGATCGCGGTGACCGACGGGTCGAGCACCAGCGTCGGCAGCGGTCGCGGCTCGCGGGTGAGCTGCAGCCGCGCCTGGTCGAGGTGGTTGGAGTAGAGGTGGGCGTCGCCGAGCGTGTGCACGAAGTCGCCGACCTCGAGACCGGTCACCTGCGCCACCATGTGGGTCAGCAGCGCGTACGACGCGATGTTGAACGGCACGCCGAGGAACACGTCGGCCGAGCGCTGGTAGAGCTGGCAGGAGAGCCGGCCCGGCCCCGAGTCGGACGGGGCCACGTAGAACTGGAACAGCGCGTGGCACGGCGCGAGCGCCATCTGCGGGATGTCGGCGACGTTCCAGGCCGAGACGAGGTGGCGCCGGGAGTCGGGGTCGCGGCGCAGGTTGTCGACCAGCTGCGCGACCTGGTCGACGTGCTGGCCGGACGGCGTGGGCCACGAGCGCCACTGGTAGCCGTAGACCGGACCGAGGTCGCCGTCGGCGTCGGCCCACTCGTCCCAGATCGTGACGCCGCGGTCCTGCAGCCACTTCACGTTGGTGTCGCCGCGCAGGAACCACAGCAGCTCGGCGAAGACCGACCGGGTGTGGACCTTCTTGGTGGTGACCAGCGGGAAGCCGGCGGTCAGGTCGAAGCGCATCTGGTGGCCGAAGACGGACCGGGTGCCGGTGCCGGTCCGGTCGCCCTTCTCGACCCCCTCGTCGAGGATCCGCTGGAGGAGATCGAGGTAGACCTGCATGGGCCCAAACTAGTCGATCGAGACCTCTCCGCGGACCACCGTCTGCGCGTCGCCGCCGACCCAGATCGTGTCGTCCCCGCCCTCGGTGACGCGCTCGACGTGGACCCGGCCGGTACGGCCGATCACGGTGCCCTGGGCGGCGACGTACGACGTGGGCAGGACGGTGCCCGCGAGCCACTGCGCGAGGCCGGCGTTGAGGCTGCCGGTCACGGGGTCCTCGGTGATCCCGGAGCCCATCGGGCACAACGCCCGCACCTCGCACGCGGTGTCCCCGTCCGCGCGCGGGCCGACGACGCCGACGTCGTGGTGGAGCGAGGAGAAGTCGGGCTCCAGGGCCAGGACCTCGTCCGCGTCGCGCAGCAGCACCCCCACCCAGCCCGGGCCGTTGTCGACCCACGCCATGTCGACGACCTGGTCGTCGGCGAGCCCGAGCGGGCGCAGGATCGCCGCCCGGTCGGCGTCGGAGACGGGTCCGGAGCGCAGCAGCGGCGGGCGCGGCGAACGCCAGCCGCGGCCCGCTGTCGCCCGCGGAGCGGCGCAGGGTGACCAGCCCGGCCCCGCACTCCTGCACGACCTGGCCGGCCGACCGGGGCGCCCCGCCCTCCTCGAGCCAGGCGTGGGCCGACCCGATCGTGGGGTGCCCGGCGAACGGCAGCTCGACCGACGGGGTGAAGATCCGCAGCCGGTAGTCGGCCTCGTCGGTCGTCGGCGTCAGCAGGAAGGTCGTCTCGCTCAGGTTGGTCCAGCGGGCGAAGTCCTGCATCTGCGCGTCGGTGAGCCCGTCCGCGCCGTGGACCACGGCCACCGGGTTGCCGCCGAGCGGGGTGCTGCCGAAGACGTCGACCTGCCGGAAGGTACGCATGCCGAGCAGCGTAGGACGCCCGGCGGGGGCGGCGTCACTCGGGAAGACCGGCGGGTCGGGCACCTCCTCGGGCACCTCGGTGAGCTTGTCGCAGGGCTGCGGCCGCCCGGGCACGCAGGCGTAGATCCGGTAGTCGCCCTCGGACGGCATCTGCAGCATGTCCTGGTACGTCTTGTCCTGGAGCATGTGGAGCACCGCGAAGTAGAAGGTGCCGTCCTGGTAGGTCCACGAGACGGCCTCGTCGCTCGGCGAGTAGAGCGGCGGCACCGGCCGGCCGGTCTCGACGTCGAAGACCTGGAGCTGGTCGAAGGCGTCGGTCTCCTGGACGCCGAAGGCGTAGCGGCCGTCATGGGTGAGCCGGGCGTCGTCGGCGTCGATGACCGCACCCGTGCGGTAGGGCAGCGGGGTCACCCGCAGCACGTCGTCGCTCCGGGTCACCCGGGCGTCCTCGGCGGTGTCGACCATCGTCCCGGACAGCGCGAACGACACGTCGATCAGTCGGTTCCCACGCGAAGTCGCCGTCCGGGGAGCTGTAGAAGACCCGCTCGTCGTCGATGGCGATCGGGCCGGCCGCGCCGACCGGCTGGCCACCCCCGTCCTCGGGCGCGCCGAGCGAGCGGCGCCCGACCTCGGTCCGGGCCAGGGTGTCGTGGACGACCAGCTCGGGGTCGCCGTCGCCGGGGTCCGCCCACGCGACCCACCCGTTGTCCGGCTCGACGACGAGCCGGGACCCGGCCACCGTCTCCCCGATCTTCCGCTGCCGACCGGCGTCGTCGACGTGGACGACGCGCCCCTCGGCGTCGCTGTAGACGACCCCGTCCGGCACGGCCAGCAGCGTGTCGACACCGGCGACCTGCACGTCGACGCGGGCCAGGTGCAGGGTGCCGTCGGCGTACCACGGGACGGGCAGCGGGTTCGTGGCCGGCGTGACCTCCCCCTGCTCGGGGCGGTCGTCGTCGCCCGAGGTCCACCAGGTCGTCGCCGCCAGCACCACCGCGACCGCGCGGCGACCGCCGCGCCGCGGGTCCACGCCGTACGCCGCCGGCTGCGCGAGCGGGCCAGCACCCCGGACGACCGGGGCCGGCGGCGCGGGGACCGCCTCGCAGGCGTCGCGCACGTCGGCGCCGGCCATCGGCAGCGGCGGCGTCACGCCCGGCTGCCCGGTGACCTCGTCGACCTCGTCGTCGGCGAGACCGGCCACGTGGACCAGGACGGTCCGGACCCGCTCGGGCTCGTGGAGCGTGGCGAGGTGCGCCTCGAGCTCGCGGCGGCGCTCGAGCCGGTCGGCCAGGGCGGGTGGCAGGTCGGGCTCGTCCGGCACCGCGACGGCGTCGTCGTGCGGCGCCGCGCCGCCGGAGCACCCGCTCGCGCTCCTCGAGCAGCGCCCGGTAGGCGAGGGCGTCGACGTCGCCGTCGCGGCGTTCCCGGTCCCAGGCGGGGAGCATCCGGGCGACCGCCTCACGGGCGACCAGCTCGGCCTCCGGCTGCGGGTGGCCGAGGAAGACCAGGGTCCGCACGAGCGCAGGCCACCGCGCGGCGAGCCACGTGGCGAACTCTTCCCGGCGGCGCATGTCTCCCATCCTCCGGCCCGGCGGCTCCGGCTGTCAGCCGGTCGGGCCCTCCCCGGTGGTTCGGCGCGGGCGGCCGTCCGGATGCGTCCGAGGGCGACGGAGCGGGAAGGATCAGGCGTGCAGCGACATCGGCCCGTAGACCTGCCGCTCGAGCTCGAAGAGGGTCACCTGGTCGACACCGTGGTCGGCGAGCTCGGCCCAGGTCTCCCCCACCCACGACTCGGCGTCGGCCTGGCTGGAGAACCGCTGGCCGGCCAGGTCGCCGGGCACGGCCACCTCCGTGCCGGCGGTGTCCTCGAGGCGCCACCACCAGGGGCGCTCGGTGGGCCCGGGCGAGCGGAACGTGGGCGGCTGGTCGGGCAGCATCAGGACTCCCGCACGCTGGTGTCGACGAACGGTGGCTTGACCAGCTGGAAGATCTCGCGCCGGCCGCGGATGTCGACGCCCACCTCGGCGTCCGCGTCGACCATGGTCGGCACCAGCGCCAGCCCGATGCCGGTGCGCAGGGTCGGGCTGAAGGTGCCCGAGGTGACCTCGCACAGCGGGACGTCGGGGGTCAGCGAGACCCGCATGCCGGGCCGCGGGATGCCGCGGCCGACCGCGCGGAGCCCGCGCAGCAGCCGCTCGGGCCCGGCCTCCTTCTCGGCCAGCAGCACGTCCCGGCCCCAGAACCGCTCCTTCTTCCAGCCGACCGCCCAGCCGAGCCGCGCCTGCACCGGCGTGACGTCGAGGGTGAGGTCCTGGCCGTGGAGCGGGTAGCCCATCTCCGTGCGCAGCGTGTCGCGGGCACCCAGGCCGCACGGGAGCATGCCGTGCGGCTCCCCCGCCGCCAGCAGCGCGTCCCAGAGCGCCCCGGCCGCGTCGGCGCGCACGACCAGCTCGTAGCCGCGCTCGCCGGTGTAGCCGGTGCGGCAGACGACCACCCCGGAGCCCTCCCACTCGGCCTCGACGAAGGACATGTAGTCGTGGCCGACCGGGAGCCCGACCTCGGTCATCACCTCGTCCGAGCGGGGGCCCTGCAGCGCGAGGACGGCGTAGTCGGTGTGGTGGTCGACCACCTGCACGCCCTCGGGGGCGGCCTCGCGGAGCCGGCGTACGACCTCGGCGGTGTTGGCGGCGTTGGGGACCAGCAGGACGTGCTCGTCGTCGTGGTAGTAGGCGATCAGGTCGTCGACGACGCCGCCCGTCGCGTCGTCGCAGCACAGCGTGTACTGGGCCTGCCCCGGGGCGATCTTGCCGAGGTCGTTGGACAGCGTCGCGTTGACGTGGGCGGCCGCCCCGGGCCCGGTCACCATCGCCTTGCCGAGGTGGCTGACGTCGAAGATCCCGACCGCCGTGCGCACCGCCGTGTGCTCCTTGACGGTGCCGGCGGGGTACTCCAGGGGCATCGACCAGCCGCCGAACCCGGCGAGCTTGGCCCCCAGCGCGACGTGGCGCTCGTGGAGGGGAGAGAGGCGCTGCTGATCGTCCGCCGGGGCATCGCTCATGGCGCCGAACCTACCGCAGCGGCCGCGCCCCACCCGGTGGCTATCCTGCCCCGGTGACGAGTTTCCAGCTGCGCGCGGCCAACCCCGCCAAGACCCGGGCCGACGCCGTCGTCGTCGGCGTCCTCCAGCACGACAAGGGGGCCGTGCTGGCCCCCGGCGGCGAGGAGGTCGGCAAGGCGTACGGCCGCAAGCTGCGGCCGCTGCTGGCCTCGCTGGGCGTGACGGGCAAGCCCGGCGACGTGCACAAGGTGCCGACCAGCGGCACGCTGTCGTCGCCGCTGCTGGTCCTCGTCGGCATCGGCCGCGAGACCGACCAGGTGTCGGTACGCCGCGCCGCCGGTGCCGCGGCCCGCGCCGTCACCAACGCCGCGTCGGTGGCCGTCGCGCTGCCGGCCGACACCCCCGCGCTGGTGCGGGCCGTGACCGAGGGCTACGCGCTCGGCGGCTACACCTTCACGACGTACAAGAAGGACGCCAAGGACACCGCGCCCGGCACCGTGACCGTGCTCAGCGGGATCGCCCGCAAGGACGCCGCGACCGAGGCCTTCGAGCTCGGCGCAGGTGCTCGCCGGCGCCGTCGCGTCGACCCGCGACTGGGTCAACACCCCGCCCGGCGACCTGCGGCCGCCGGCGTTCGCCGACGCGGTGGCCGAGGCCGCCCGGGAGGCGTCGAAGGGCCGTGGCCGCGCGACGGTCAAGGTCACCGTCCACGACGAGGCGAAGCTCGCCGAGCTCGGCTGCGGCGGGATCCTCGGGGTCGGCGGCGGCTCCGACTCGCCCCCGCGGCTGGTGGAGCTCACCTACTCCCCCCGCGGCGCCAGGACCCACCTCGCGCTGGTCGGCAAGGGCATCACCTTCGACTCCGGCGGGCTGTCGATCAAGCCCGCCCAGAGCATGACCGACATGAAGTCCGACATGGCCGGAGCGGCCGCGGTCGTGCAGGCCACGCTCGCGATCGCCGCCCTCAAGCTGCCCGTCAAGGTCAGCACGTTCGTGCCGATGGCCGAGAACATGCTGTCCGGCTCGGCGACCCGGCCCGGCGACGTGCTGACGATGTACGGCGGCCGCACCGTCGAGGTGATGAACACCGACGCCGAGGGCCGGCTGGTCCTGGCCGACGCGCTGGTCCGCGCGACCGAGGTGGAGCCCGACGTCGTCCTCGACGTCGCCACCCTGACCGGCCACATGGTGCTCGCGCTGGGCGACCGGATCGGCGGCGTGATGGGCAGCGACGAGATCGTCGACGCGGTCATCGGCGCCGGCGCCGACCGCGGGCGAGGTCCACTGGCACATGCCGCTCCCCGACCAGATCACCGAGCGGGTCCGCGCCTCCAAGATCGCCGACCTGCTGCAGCACGACTGGATCCGGTGGGGCGGCGGGCTCTACGCCGGCGCGTTCCTCCGCGAGTTCACCGACGGCCGTCCCTGGGCCCACCTCGACATCGCCGGCCCGTCGTTCCACCACGGCTCCCCCTACGGCCACGTCACCGCCGGCGGCACCGGCTTCGCCGTCACGACCCTGGTGGAGTACGCCCGGACGCTCGCCGACGCGAAGGGCTGAGCGGCTCCCCCGGCATGCCCTACTTCCACCGGCTCGACGAGCAGCGGTTCGCGGCCACCGAGCAGGTGGGTGGCGCCTGGACCATCGACCAGCAGCACATCGCGCCGGCGCTCGGGCTGCTGGCGCACGAGGTCGAGCGGGACCGGGACCGCCGGGGCATCGACGGGCTGCTCGTCGGCCGGCTGTCCTACGACATCCTCGGCACGCTCCCCGTCGACACGGTCGAGGTCGCCGTACGCGTGCTCCGGCCGGGACGCACCATCGAGCTGGTCGAGGCGACGCTCGGCCACGACGGCCGCGACGCCGTCCGGCTGCGCGCCTGGCTCGTGCAGCAGCGCGGGACCGAGGACCACGCCGGCACACCGCTGCCGCGGCTGGCTGCGCCGGCCGAGGTGCCGGTGTGGGACCCGACGTCGGTCTGGCCGGGCGGGTTCATCGACTCCGTGGAGGTCCGGCGGGAGCTGGAGCAGCCCGGGCGGGCGCGCTACTGGGTGCGCTCGACGACCACGCTGCTCGACGAGCCGGTCAGCGACCTCGCCCGGTTCGCGGGGCTGCTCGACATCGCGAACGGGATGGCGGTCCGCGCCGATCCCCGCGAGGTCGCGTTCCCCAACGTCGACCTGACCGCGCACCTCTTCGCCGAGCCCCGCGGCGAGTGGGTCGGCTTCGACACCTCGGTCTCGTTCGGGCCGAGCCGGGCTCGGCCTGACCAGCAGCGTGGTCCACGACGAGGGCGGGCCCGTCGGCACGGTCGCCCAGGTGCTGACGGTGCGACCCGCGGGCTGAGCGCCGATCGGGTGCACAATGCCGGGATGGGAGCGGGGGGCCTCCAGATCGGCCGGGACGCCGAGCGCGAGCGGCTGGCCGCGCTGCTGCGCGACTCGGCATCCGGGCGTCCCGGCGCCGCTGCTGGTCGCCGGCGAGTCAGGGATCGGCAAGACCACCCTGGTCGCCGAGGCCACGTCCGGACCGGCCGCCGCCGAGCACCTGGTGCTGTGGGGCCGCTGCCTGCGGTTCGGCGCGGAGTCCACGCCGTACCTGCCCATGACGCAGATCCTGACCCAGTGGTACCGCCAGGCAGACGCGTCCGAGCGGGCGCGGGTGCTGACGGGCGCCGAGCGCCTCGGCTCGATCGCTCCCGCCTTGGGCGTCGCCCCGGACGACGTCGACACGGCGCGGGTCCTGCCCCTCGTGGCCGCAGTCCTCGATCGGATCGCAGAACGTGGGCCGCTCACCCTGGTCGTCGACGACGCCCAGTGGGCCGACGCCACCTCCTTGAACCTGCTGGCGTACCTCGTCGCGGGCTTCCACGCCGGCCCGCGGACCTGCCTGATGATCACCTACCGCGACACCGAGCTGCGCGAGGGACACCGCTTGCACGGCTGGCTGGCGGACGTGACCCGCCTCCCCTCCGTGTCCCGGCTGCGCCTGGAACGTCTGGGCTTCGCCGACACCGAGGAACTGGTTGCCCGGATGACACGCGAGGGGGCCGCGAAGGGCCAGGGCGCAGCCGAGGTCTTCGCGAAGGCGAGGGGCAACCCCTACTACACCGAGCTGCTCGCGCGGGGGCCCGACTCGGGAACCGGCACGCAGTGGGACGGCCTGGAGCAGGCGCTGCTCAGCTCCTGGCACCTCCTGGACCCGGATGCCCGCGAGCTGCTGCAGCTCCTCGCGGTGGGTGGTCGCCCCGTGGCGCTGGTCGTCCTCCAGCAGCTGTTCGCCGCCCGTGGCCGCGACCCCGAGCGGGTGTCCTCCGGTCTCGCCGACGCGAGTTCGGCGGGCCTCACGCTGCAGCGCAAGGGCGGCGAGGTCTGGTTCCACCACCCACTGGTCGCCGAGCTGGTCGCCTCCACGCTGACCACGACCACGCGCACACGGATTCACCAGGAGTACGTCGACGTCCTGTCCTCCTCCGGAGGGCTCGGGCCAGCGCAAGCCGCCCATCTCGCCCTCCATCACCACGGCGCCGGGAACCCTGACGAGGCGTTCACCTGGTCGCTGCGCGCCGCCGAGGCGGCAGCACGGGTCCGCGGGTACGCCGAGGAGTTCGAGCACCTCCACCGCGCCTGCCGCCTCTGGAAGGACGTCGGCGACGCCGCACGAACCGCGGCCAGCGAGCAAGTCGACCTCTGGCGCCGCGCCAGCGAGCGCGCATGGAGCGCCGGCGAGCACACCGCGGCCGTCCGGCTCCTGGAAGAGGCGATCGCGTTAGTCGATAGCTGAGACCGACCCGGCCCTGGCCGTACGCCTGAGGCTGTCCCTCCAGGCCCGTCGGAACGTCTCTGACCAGGCAGTGGCGTCCCCCGGCGCCACGGACCACGCGGCCCTCGACATCTCCTCGACCCGGTGTCCCCGGTCGGTGGAGCACTCCATCGCCCTCGCTCAGCTCGCCATGGACGAGGCCTGGACCCGTGACCGTCACACGGAAGGCCTCGCCGAGGGCCATGCTGACCAGGCGGTGCGGCTGGGGCGTGCCACCGGATCCTCCGAGGCGCTGGCCTGGGCGCTCGCGGTGCGTTCGATGACCCACGCAGACTCCCCCTCGGCGCTCGCGGATGCCGAGCAGGCCCTCGCCCTCGCGCGCGAGGTCGGCGACCCGGAGCTGTGGGGCAAGGCCGCCGTCTGGACCGCCAACTCGCTCATCCACGTCGGGCGACTGGCCGACGCCGGTGACCTGCTGGTCGCGACCTTCGGAGAGCTGGTGGCCACCGGATCGGTCCACGATGCGCTCTGGGCGGGACCGGAGTTCGCCGCGACGCTCCTGCTCGACCTCGGCCGCTTCCGCGAGGCGCGGGACCTGCTCCGCGAGCTGTTGAGCCACCGGCTCCCTGCGGGCACGGCGGCAGACACACGGGGCACGGCGGCCCTGCTCGCGTTCAGGACCGGCGACTCCGCTTCGGGCCGCTCCCACCTCGAGCGGGCACGGGAGCTGCGGCCCGACCGACGCATGCCCGGTGACGGGCTCCCCTACACAGAGGCGGAGTCGATGTGGCAGGACGGCGAGCCCCTGGCGGCGCTCACCCTCGTGGAGAACCTGATGCCAGCAGCAGCCGTGGTCGACACCGACGGCGCGGGTGAGCTCCTGGTCCTGGCCGCAAGGGCGGCCGGCGACCTGGCCGACGTCCCGGGCCGACGGCCGGAGGCGGTCGCGCGGCTGGAACGGGTGGAGCGGCTGCGGGGTGGTGGACGAGCGTGGTTCGAGCCGGCGGGCCCGGACGACCTGATGCATCCCGCGCGAGGGCAACTCTTCGCCGCCGAACGCGCCCGCTGCCACGGCGACACGGATGCGACGCCCCACTGGCGCGATGCCGTGTCCACCTGTCACGGTGCGGGACTGGTCTGGGACGAGGCGCGGGCGTCGTACCAACTGGCCAGAGCCACGCTCGCTGCTCACGGATCTCGCGGTGAAGGCGCCGCAGCGCTGCGGCACGCTGCCCGGATCGCGGCCGCCCTCGGCGCGGTGCCCCTCCTCCGCGACGCCGAGGCATTGGCCCTGCAGGCCCACATCCCGCTCGCCGAGCCGGCACCGGCCACGGAGACGGACCGGGCCACCGACGGGTTCCCCGGGCTCACGCCCCGGGAACGCGAGGTGCTGGCCCACCTGGTCGCGGGCCGCACGTACGCCGAGATCGCCGGCGCACTGTTCATCAGCGAGAAGACGGTGAGCGTGCACGTATCCAACCTGCTCCGCAAGACCCGGACGTCCTCGCGGATCGAGCTCGCGGAGCTGGTCGACCGCGAGGCGTAGGGACACGGGCACGCCGCACTCGTCCCGCTGTCCACGCGATCCCGTCAGCGGAGCTGCAGCAGCTTCTCGCTCATGAGATCCGCGGAGTTCTGGCTCCGCTCCTGAGGACGGTCGGCCTTCGGGCCGATGCGCCCTTCCCACGAGTCGCGAGCACCGTCGGTGTTGACGACCTGAGGCAGGTCCTGGGTCGGTGCGGCCGGCACGCCCTCGTTCGAAGTCATGGCACTGACACCGAGGGCGGCACCCACTGCGATGCCGACTCCGGCCAGGCCGAGCGCTGCGGACTTCGCTGACACCCGGTGGCGAGGATCAATCGTCTGTACGGTCATGGTCTTGTTCCCTTCGGGATGGTTGTGGTGACGACTCCACAGTCGTCGCGCCACGCCACCGCCACATCGGGCGACACCCCTCAGAACCCGCTCCACGACCCTCAGATCGCGGGTGAACTACTAGATCTCGCCGGCCTTCTTGCGGCGGTTGTAGTCGCGCATCCGCTGCGGGACGCCGACCAGCGCGGCGTCGTACGACGGGACCTGGTGCTTGTTGGCGAACTGGTGCGCCCACTGCACCGACGGCACCCGGCGGCGGGTCCACTCGCCGTCGTGGGCGACCAGCAGCAGGGTGACGTCGCTGACCGCGGTGCGGGGCTCGACGAAGCCCTCGACGCCGCGGCGGG
>CAVRTX010000014.1:0-124207 GCA_963724225.1 uncultured Actinomycetota bacterium
GGGGCCGGTGCCGGGGCCGGCGCCGGTTTCCCCGGCGAGCCGGGGAAACCTGCACTTCCAAGGCGTTGCAACGGCCAGGAAGCGCAGCGATGACCGGGCGGCGTGGCCGATGGGGCGACCGACGGACCACGTACGTGCGCCGACGAGGTGCCGGGTCAGTCGTCGCGGTGCACCAGGGCGGTCGCGATCGCGGCCACGCCCTCGCCGCGGCCGGTGAGGCCCAGGCCGTCCGAGGTCGTCGCGGTCACGCTGACCGGCGCTCCGGCCGCCTCCGAGAGCGCAGCCTCCGCGTCCGCCCGGCGCGATCCGATCCGGGGGCGGTTGCCGATGACCTGCACGGCCACGTTGCCGATCTCCCAGCCCGCGTCGCGCAACCTCCGGGCGGTCTCGGCCAGCAGCGCGACGCCCGCGGCGTCCGCCCACTGCGGCTCCGAGGTGCCGAAGTGGGAACCGAGGTCGCCGACCCCCGCGGCCGAGAGCAGCGCGTCGCAGGCCGCGTGGGCCGCGACGTCGCCGTCGGAGTGGCCGTCCAGCCCCTGCGGCTCCTCGGGCCAGGCCAGGCCGGCGAGGTGCATCGGGACGCCGTCGGCGAGGCGGTGGACGTCGGTGCCGACACCGACCCGGAGTGTGGGATTCACGGGACGATCATGCCTGAGCCACAATCGATCGGGTGAGGAGCAACCGGTCGGCCCCCGGATGGGCGTGGCCGCTCGCCGGGCTCGTGGCGGGCCTGGCGGGGCTGGCGACGAGCTACTTCCTCGCGACCCTGCTCGCGATCCGCGACTCCCCGGTCGTCGCGGTCGCCGAGCTGGTCGTCGAGCTCAGCCCGGGCCAGGTCGTCGAGTGGGCGATCCAGCGGCTCGGCCACTACGACAAGCCGGTGCTGGTCGGGGGGATCCTGCTGCTGCTCGCGCTCGCCTTCACCGGCATCGGCTTGCTCGCGGCCCGGCGGTGGTCGCTGGCGCTGGTGGCGTTCGGCGGTCTGGCGGGGGTCGGGGTGCTCGCGGTCGCGCTGAGCGAGTCGACCGCGGCCGCGGCGTACCTGCCGCTGGCGGTCGGCTTCGTCACCTGGGTGGTCACCCTCGACCTGCTCACCCGGCGGCTGCGCAAGGAGCAGCCGGGGGGCGAGGTGGCGGCCGCCGCCTCGCGGCGCGGCTTCCTGCTCGGTACGGCCGCCGTGGCGGTGCTGGCGCTCGGGCTCACCGGGCTCGGCCGGCTGGTGGGCCGCGGCCGCCGGGCGGTGGAGAGCGAGCGGGCGCTGCTCCGGCTCCCCGGGGTCAGCGAGCCCCGGGTCCCTGCCCGCGCCCGGATCGGGCTGCCCGGGGTGTCGTCGTGGGCGACGCCGGCCGAGGACTTCTACCTGATCCACACCGCGCTCGCGATCCCCGCGATCGCGCCGGAGGAGTGGCGGCTGCGGATCCACGGCCTGGTCGACCGGGAGCTCGTGCTCAGCTTCCAGGACCTGATCGACCGGCGGCTCACCGAGGCCTGGATCACCCTCAACTGCGTGTCGAACCAGGTCGGCGGCGACCTGATCGGCAACGCCTGGTGGAGCGGCGTACGCCTCGCGGACCTGCTGGCCGAGGCCGGCGTGCACCCGGAGGCCGACGCGGTGCTGCAGACCTCCGAGGACGGCTGGACCTGCGGGACGCCGCTCTCGGTGCTCACCGACGACCGCGACGCGATGCTGGCGGTCGCGATGAACGGCCGGCCGCTGCCGGTGGAGCACGGCTTCCCGGTCCGCACCATCGTCCCCGGGCTCTACGGGTTCGTCTCCGCGACCAAGTGGGTGGTCGACATGGAGGTGACGCGCTTCGACAGGTTCGAGGCGTACTGGACCGGCAAGGGCTGGGCCGAGCAGGCCCCGGTCCGGCTGGCCTCGCGGATCGACGTCCCGCGCTCCGGGGCGGACGTCCCGGCGGGAGAGGTCCGGGTCGGCGGCGTCGCCTGGGCCCAGCACGTCGGCATCGAGGGCGTGGAGGTCTCCGTCGACGGCGGGGCGTGGACCGCGGTCGAGATCGCCTCGCCGCCCACCGACGACACCTGGGTGCAGTGGGCGGGGTCGGTCGCGCTCGAGCCCGGCGACCACGTGCTGCGGGTGCGGGCGACCAGCAAGGCGGGCGAGGTGCAGACGGGGGTCGAGCGCGACGTCGTGCCGGACGGCGCCACCGGCTGGCACCAGGTCGACGTCACCGCCGAGGAGGCCTGAGGCCCCTCACCAGCCGGGCGAGCCGCCGCCCGGCAGCGGGTGGTCGTCGTCGGTCACCACGTAGACCAGGCCGCCCGAGGTCGGCAGCCACACGTCCTCGAACTGGCCGCGGTCGTAGGTCCGCCGGACGCCGCGGTTGGTGCTCGCCGCCGGGTCGTTGACCACCACGTCGCCGTTCCGGCGGAAGCCGACGATCACCAGCAGGTGGCCGGCGGTCGAGGAGATCGGGGCGCCGTCGAGCTCACCCGCGCCGAACGACACCGAGGCCACGAGCGGGATCCCGGCGACGACGAAGCGCTCGGCCTGGCGCAGGCTGCTCAGCCGGGTCACGAAGGCCGGGCCGCCCGTGAGGCCGCCCGCGTACGCCGTGTTGAACGGCCAGTTGCCGGTGCCGTCGTAGCCGTGGTCGTAGGTCATCCGGGCGGCGTGGTCGACCCAGGGCTGCGGGTGGCCGTCGGGCACCCAGGAGCGGGCCCGCCTCGAGGGCAGCGCGTCGTAGTAGCCGAGCACCATCGAGGTCGACGTCGGGGAGCACCACGCCTGGCCGCCGCCGCCCCAGGCGGGGTAGTGGCCGGAGTGCACCATCTGCGAGTAGCGCGGGACGTCGAGGACGACCCCCTTCGCGGCGTCCCCGGGCGTCGAGGTGGCGACCCCGTCGACGTCGGGGAGCCGGGAGGCCATCGCGCCGACCGACTGCAGGCGCGGCGACTTCCTGCCGCTCTTCATCAGGCCGACCCGCAGCTGCCAGGCCGCGAGCCCGCCCGGCGCCCGCCAGGTGTCGACGTTGACGTCGGCCACGTCGTCGGGCTGGCCGTCGAGGGTGGTGCGCTCGATGCCCCGGCCGCCGGCGGCCCAGCGGGCGAGGGTGTCCCAGCTCGACAGCCGGCCACCGGTGGTCCGGCCGCGGACCTCGACCTGGACCCAGGAGCGACCCGGTGTCCGGGCCTGCCACGAGGCGATCAGCTCGGTGAGGTCGAAGCCGGGCTCGTGCCAGGGCGAGGTCCAGCGGCCGACGCGGTAGGTGCGGCCGTCGAGGGTGCGGGTCGCGACGGGGTCGGTGACCCGCACGGTGCCGTCGACCAGCGACGTGCCGGCGAGGTCGCCGGACGCGAGGTCGTCGGCGCGCCACTCGGCGTAGGAGATCCGGCGGGGCGCGGGCGCGGCCTCGGCGGCGGTGACGGGCAGCAGCGGCGCGAGCAGCGCGAGGGCGACGGCGGGGAGCAGCGGGGGGCGGGGCACCGTACGAGGGTAGGGCGGGCCCGCCCCTCCTGTCCCACGAGTCACAGGGAACGCGGATCGTGGTCCGTACGGCGTCCCCACCTAGACTCTGGCCCGTGACTCTCAGGCTCCACGACACCGCCACCCGCGAGGTCCGTGACTTCGTGCCCCTCGAGGAGGGGAAGGCGGGCATCTACGTCTGCGGCCTGACCGTGCAGTCCGAGCCCCACGTCGGCCACGTCCGCTCGGCCGTCAACTTCGACGTGCTCCGGCGGTGGCTGACCCACCAGGGCTACCGGGTGACCTTCATCCGCAACGTCACCGACATCGACGACAAGATCCTCGTGAAGGCCGCCGAGCAGGGGCTGCACTGGTTCGAGCTGGCGCAGAAGATGCACCACGAGCTCGACGACGCGCTCGCCGCGATCAACGTGCAGCGGCCGACCTACGAGCCCGCCGCGACCGGGCACGTGCCCGAGATCCTCGAGCTGATCGACCGGCTCGTGGCCCAGGGCCACGCGTACGCCGCGGAGGACGGCTCGGGCGACGTCTACTTCGACGTCCGGTCGTGGCCGTCGTACGGCGAGCTGACCCGGCAGAAGCTGGACGACATGGAGCCGGCCGGCGACGCGGACCCGCGCGGCAAGCGGGACCCGCGCGACTTCGCGCTGTGGAAGGGCTGGAAGCAGGAGTCCGAGCCGGAGACCGCCGCCTGGCCCTCGCCGTACGGCCCCGGCCGTCCCGGCTGGCACATCGAGTGCTCGGCGATGGCGCGGAAGTACCTCGGGCCGGCCTTCGACATCCACGGCGGCGGGGTCGACCTGCGCTTCCCGCACCACGAGAACGAGCAGGCCCAGTCACGCGCGGCCGGCGACGGCTTCGCGTCGTACTGGCTGCACAACGCGTGGATCACCACCTCCGGCGAGAAGATGAGCAAGTCGCTCGGCAACTCGCTGCTGGTGCCCAACGTGCTCGAGCAGGTGCGCGGGATCGAGCTGCGCTTCTACATGGTGAGCGCCCACTACCGCTCGACGGTGGAGTTCTCCTTCGAGGCGCTGCACGAGGCCGCGGCCGGGTTCCGCCGGATCGAGTCCTTCCTCGAGCGGGCGACCGGGCGGCTCGGCGAGCTGCCCGATCCCTCGATGCCCTGCGCGGACTTCGTCGCCGCCCTCGACGACGACCTCGGGACGCCGGCGGCGGTCGCGGCCGTGCACGACGTGGTCCGCGAGGGCAACAAGCTGCTGACCGGCGACGACACCGTCGCCCTGCGCGGCGCTGTCGCGTCGGTCCGGGCGATGCTCGACGTGCTCGGCGTCGACCCGTACGACCCTGCGTGGCCGGCCACCGACGGCGACGCCGCGCTCACGGCGGTCGTCGACAGCCTGGTGCGGGGGCTGCTCGAGGAGCGCGCCCAGGCGCGCGCCGACAAGGACTGGGCCCGCGCCGACACGATCCGCGACCGGCTCAAGGCCGCCGGGGTCGAGATCGAGGACACCCCCGACGGCCCGAAGTGGAGCGTGTGAGCATGGTTGAGTTGCCAGTCAGGTCGTTCGAGCTGCCACGCGCGCCGCACTCGCCGGCGAGTCACCGCGCGCACCTGGCAGCTCGACACCCGCGAGTGGCGACTCGACTGATGGGCGGGGTGTGATGGCAGGCAACAGCCAGCGCAAGGGGTCGGTCCGCAAGTCGTCGAAGAAGCCGACCGCGGGGTCCGGCGGCCGGGTCCGCCGCGGCCTCGAGGGCAAGGGCCCGACGCCGAAGGCGAAGGACCGGCCCTACCACAAGGCCCACCAGGCGGCGAAGCGCTCCGACAAGCCGCAGCGCAAGACCCGCGCGGCGCGCACCGGCAGCGACGCGGAGTGGGTGGCCGGGCGCAACTCCGTGGTCGAGACGCTGCGGGCCGGCGTCCCGGTCAACGCGGTCTACGTCGCCGAGGGGGCCGAGCGCGACGGCCGGCTCCGCGAGGCGTTCAAGCTGGCCTCGGAGTCCGGCACCAGCCTGCTCGAGGTCACCCGCGGCGAGCTCGACCGGCTCACCGACGGCGCCGTCCACCAGGGCCTCGCCGCGCGGATCCCGGCGTACGAGTACGCCCACCCCGACGACCTGCTGGCCCGCGCCCGCGAGGCCGGTGAGCAGCCGCTCGTCGTCGCGCTCGACCAGGTGACCGACCCGCGCAACCTCGGGGCGGTCGTCCGCAGCGCGTCCGGCTTCGGCGCCCACGGCGTGGTCGTGCCGGAGCGCCGCGCGGCCGGCATGACCGCCTCGGCGTGGAAGACCAGCGCCGGCGCGGCCGCCCGGGTCCCCGTCGCCCGTACCGTCAACCTGGTGCGGCAGCTGAAGGCCTACCAGGAGGCGGGCTGCATGGTGGTCGGCCTCGCGGCCGACGGCGACGTCACCGCTGCCCGAGCTCACGGGACCCGACGGCCTGGCCGACGGGCCGCTCGTGCTGGTGGTCGGTGCCGAGGGCGGCGGCCTCTCCCGGCTGGTCGCCGAGACCTGCGACCAGCTGGTCTCGATCCCGATGGCCCACCAGCTGGAGTCGCTGAACGCCGGCGTCGCCGCCTCGGTGGCCCTCTACGCGATCGCCCAGGTCCGGGCCTGACGCCCTCGGCCTCCCCATGACACCCCGGGTGCTGCGCGGGCTCGGCCTGGCCGTGGTCTGGCTGGTCGTCGCGCTCGCGAGCGGCATGGCGATCTTCCTCGGGTCGAGCCGCGAGGTGGTGCTGGCCAGCCACGACTCGCTGGTCCGGCCGACCCTCGACGGCTGGGTCGTCATCGCCACCGGGCCGGTGCTGCCCGACGTCCGGATCGACTCCGGCACGCCGGTGGGGGTCGACATCACCCTCGGCAAGACCACGGCGGCGAGCCCGGAGGCGCTCGTCGAGCGCTACGCCTTCATCGCCGGCCAGCCGGAGGGGTCGGTCGCCAAGGTGCGCGACGCCGTCACCGACATGGCGTACGACGCCGTCGTCCGCGGCGCGCTGATCGGGCTGCTGCCCGTGGGGGTCTGGCTGCTGCTCGGGCCCGAGCGGCGCGGCCAGCTCTGGCGTGGAGCCCGGGGCCGCCCCGCGATCGCGGCCGGGCTGGCCGTGGTGGTCGCGGTCGTCCTGCTGTGGGAGCCGTGGCAGCCCGACGAGCCCAGCGTGCAGGCCGACGAGACCTGGGAGGACCTCGACGAGTTCCTCGACCACCAGGTCGCGCTGCCGGCGTCGGTGCCGACGGTGCAGGTGCGCTCCGACGTGACCGTCCTGGAGTCCCGGCGGCTGGTGCTGAGCGCGCTGTCGACGTACGAGAACAGCAAGGAGTTCTACGACAAGGCGGCGGCCGGGGCGGCCGAGCTGCCGCTGCGCGAGCCGTCGGAGGACGAGACGGTCGTGGTGCTGGTCGCCGACCGCCACGACAACATCGGCATGGACCGGGTCGCCCGCGCGATCGGCGACCGGGCGGGCGCCGAGGCGGTCTTCGACGCCGGCGACGACACCTCGACCGGCGGGGAGTGGGAGGCGTTCAGCCTCGACTCGCTCACCGCGGCGTTCGAGGACCTCGACCGCTACGCCGTCGCCGGCAACCACGACAACGGCAGCTTCGTCCGCGGCTACCTCGACGACCAGGGGTGGGACATGCTCGACGGCACCGTCGTCGACGGCCCCGGCGGCGCGCCGCTGATCGGCGTCGACGACCCCCGCGCCAGCGGCCTCGGCAACTGGCGCGACGAGTCCGGGCTCAGCTTCGAGGAGGTCTCCGACCGGTTCAGCGACGCGATCTGCGACGCCGACGAACGGGTGTCGACCGCGCTGGTGCACGACACCGACCTGGCGCAGCCGGCGCTGGAGCGCGGCTGCGTCGACCTCGTCGTGGGCGGCCACGTCCACGTCCGGATCGGGCCGGACCGGGTCGAGGCGCCGAACGGCGAGGTCGGCTACAGCTACACGACCGGCACGACCGGCGGCGCGGCGTACGCCATCGCCATCGGCTCGAAGCCGCGCCGCGACGCGATGGTCTCGCTGATCACCTACCGCGACGGCCGGCCCGTCGGCATCCAGCCGGTGACGCTGCAGACCAACGGGCAGTACGTCGTGAGCAGCTACATCCCGCTGTCCTACCAGCCGATCGACGGGCGCGGGGTGACCTCGCGGAGCCGGCCCGAGCCGGACGGTGGCGGCGTGACCACCACGAACTAGGGTGGCGCACGTGAGCACCGACGTCGTACGCCTCCTGCCGAGCGAGGAGGCCCGGGCCCTCCTCGCGCTCACCCGCGAGATCGCCACCAAGGAGCTCGCGCCGCAGGTCGCGGAGGCGGAGGAGCGGGCCGAGTTCCCCGGCGCGGCCTACCGTCTGCTCGGCAAGTCCGGCCTGCTCAGCCTGCCGTTCGCGGAGGAGCACGGCGGCGGCGGTCAGCCGTACGAGGTCTACCTGCAGGTGGTCGAGGAGATCGCCGCCGCGTGGCCCAGCGTCGCCGTCGGCACCAGCGTCCACAGCCTCACCTCCCACGTCGTCGCAGCCAACGCCGCGGCCGAGCAGCAGGCGGAGTGGCTGCCGCGGATGCTGGGCGGCGAGTGGCTGGGCGCGTACTGCCTCTCCGAGCCGCAGGCCGGCTCCGACGTCAGCGCGATCCGGACCCGCGCGGTCCGCGAGGGCGACGCCTATGTCGTGAACGGCACCAAGCAGTGGATCAGCAACGGCTCCTGCGCCGACTACTACATCCTGTTCGCCCGCACCGGCGACGACCCGCGGCGCGGCCTGTCGGCGTTCATCGTGACCGACGGCACCGACGGGATGTCCTTCGGCGCCCCCGAGAAGAAGATGGGGCTGGCCTCCGACGTCACGACCCAGGTGATCTTCGACGGCGCCCGGATCCCGGCCGCGCAGCGCATCGGCGACGAGGGCGACGGCATGCGGGTCGCGCTGTCGGCGCTCGACGCCGGCCGGCTCGGCATCGCCGCCGTGGCGACCGGCATCGCCCAGGCGGCGCTCGCCCACGCGGTGGCGTACGCCCGGGAGCGCGAGCAGTTCGGGAAGCCGATCGGCGAGTTCCAGGGCCTGCAGTTCATGCTCGCCGAGATGGGGGCCGAGGTGGAGCGCGCCCGCGCGACCTACCTGCACGCCGCGCGGCTCAAGGACGCCGGCCTGCCGTTCTCCCGGCAGGCCAGCATCGCCAAGCTCACCGCGACCGACACCGCGATGCGGGTGACGACCGACGCCGTGCAGGTGCTGGGCGGCAACGGCTACACGCGGGACTACCCGGTCGAGCGGCTGTTCCGCGACGCCAAGGTGACCCAGATCTTCGAGGGCACCAACCAGATCCAGCGGATGGTGATCGGGCGCGACCTGCTCCGGTGATGGGTTCGCTCACGGAGCGCCGGGCGCGGGGCCGCCCGGTGCGGCGACGGCCTCCTCGGGCCGCTTGGCCAGCTGGGTGTCGATGTAGTCGCGGGCGGCGTCGAAGATGTCGACCTCCTCGTCGGCGTCCTCGGAGAGGTACCACCGGTGCTCGAGGATCTCGTGGAAGATCTCGGCCGGCTCGAGCCGGCCGCGCGCCTCGGGCGGGACCATCGCCATGATCGGCTCGTAGATCTGGGTCAGCCAGCGGTTGGCCACGAGCGCGCGGTCCTCGCGGCCGAGGTCGTAGTGGGCGGTGTACGCCGCGAGGTCGTTGAGGATCCGCCTGGCCTGGGCGTCCTCGACGTTCATCCCGGTGAGGCCCTGCAGCTCGCGGCGGTGGTGGCCGAGCTCGACGACCTTGGGCTGGATCCGGACCGAGTCGCCGTCGAAGTCGGTGACGATGTCGAGCTCGTCGACGTCGAAGCCGAGGTCGTTGAGGCGCTCGATGCGGCGCTGGATCCGCCACAGGTCGGCCGAGGGGAACTCCTCCTCTCCGGTGAGCTCGTCCCAGAGCGCCTGGTAGCGGGTGCGCACCATCTCCACGATCTCGAAGGCGTCGACCTTGGCGTCGAGCTGGCCGCTGGCCTGCAGGTCGAGCAGCTCGGCGAAGACGTTCTCGCAGCCGACGGTGACGTCGTACTCCCGCATGTTGGTGGACAGGCTGTCCTTCAGCTCGCCGGTCTCGGCGTCGACCAGGTAGGCCGCGAAGCCCCCGGCGCTGCGGCGGAACAGCACGTTGGAGAGCGAGACGTCGCCCCAGTAGAAGTCGGCGAGGTGGAGCCGCACCAGCAGCACGACGAGCGCGTCGACCAGCGACGGCAGGCTCTCCGCCGAGAGGCCGTGGCAGAACAGGCTGCGGTAGGGAAGCGAGAACTTCAGGTGCTCGGTCAGCAGCGCCGCCGGCAGCTCCTCGCCGTCGGCGCCCACCCGGCCGGTGACGACGCCCTGGGGCGTCACGGCCGGCAGCCCCATCCGCTGCAGGTCACGGAGCACGCGGTACTCGCGGAACGCGATGTCCTCGACGGTCTCCTTGACGGCGTACACACGGTCGCCGAGGCGGACGATGCGGACCACGTGTCGGGAGAGCCCGCGGGGGAGCGGAACGACGATGTCGTCGCTCCAGTCCTCCAGCGGCGTCGACCAGGGCAGCCCGACGATCGCCGGGTCCGGTCGGCTGGCCACGATCCGCAGGGCCATGCCCGACAGCCTAGTCCTCGTTCACGGCCCGGTTGAGGGTGTCGACGAGGCTGCGGGCCCGGGGCAGGGTCGGCAGCTCCTCCAGCAGCACCGGTCGCCCGTCGGCACCGGAGAGCGGGACCCTCCAGTTGGGGTACTCGCGGTGCGTGCCCGGCTGGTTCTGGGTGCGCCGGTCGCCGACCAGGTCGGCCACCTGCACGCCGAGCAGTCGCGAGGGAGCCTGCGCCAGCAGGGTGTGCAGCGCCTCGACGACCTGCTGCTCGTCGGCGCCCTCGGTGAGCAGCCCGCGGTCCCGCAGCTCCGCCAGCACGACCTCGCGCTCGCGGGCCGAGACCTCGAGCTCCTCGGTCACCGGCCGGGTGAGCAGGCCGAGCGACTCGCGGAGGCGTACGTGCTCGCCGAGCAGGTAGCCCGCCGTCGGCGGCAGGTCGTGGGTGGTGACCGTGGCCAGGCACAGCTCGCGCCAGGTCTCCGGCGGACGCGGGCGCCCGTCGTCGACCTCGAACCAGAGGATCGAGGTGCCCAGGACGCCCCGCTCGGCGAGCAGCTCGCGTACGAACGGCTCCACCACGCCCAGGTCCTCGCCGACCACGAAGGCGCCGGCGCGCTCGGCCTCGAGCAGCAGGATCGAGACCATCGCCTCGTGGTCGTAGCGCAGGTACGCGCCGTCGGCGGCGCTCGCGCCGTGGGGGATGCACCACAGCCGGAACAGCCCCATGACGTGGTCGATCCGGAGCCCGCCCGCATGCCGGAGCGCGGCCCGCAGCACCGCCCGGTACGGCTCGAAGCCGAGCTCGGCGAGCACGTCGGGGCGCCACGGTGGCTGGGACCAGTCCTGGCCGACCTGGTTGAAGGCGTCCGGCGGGGCGCCGACCGAGAGGCCGCGGGCCAGCGCCGGGCCGAGGGTCCAGACCTCGGCGCCGGAGGGGTGGACGCCGACCGCCAGGTCGGTCATCAGGCCGATGCCCATGCCCGCGGCGACGGCGGTCGCCTGGGCGGACGCCAGCTGCTCGTCGGCGACCCACTGCAGCCAGCTGAAGAACGCCACCCGGTCGGCGAGCTCGTCGGCGAGCGCCGCGACCGTCGGGGACGTGGGGTCCTGCAAGTCGGTGGGCCACTCCGGCCCGTCGCCCTGCGACGCGTGGTGCTCGGCGAGCGCGCACCAGACGGCGAACTGGTGGAGCCCCTCGCCCTCCCGCTCGCGGAAGGCCGCCAGCGCGCTCTCGCGCTCGGGGGAGCGCGGCACGCGGTGGACCAGGTCGAGCGCGGCCAGCTTGGCGGCGTACGCCGGCTGCCGGTCGAGCAGGTCGTCGGTGGCGCCGGACGCCAGCGCGGCGCCGAGCTCCTCGACCCGGGCCCGGTCGGCGGGGTCGAGGGCGGCGACCTCGGGGACGTCGGCGACCCGGACGTAGATCGGGTTGAGGAACCGGCGCGACGTCGGGAGGTAGGGCGAGTCCTCCACCGGGGGCACCGGCTCGGCGGCGTGCAGCGGGTTGACGAGGACGAAGTCCGAGCCCTGCTCGGCGCCCCAGGTGGCGAGCCGGGCCAGGTCGCCGAAGTCGCCGACGCCCCAGGAGTCGCGGGAGCGGACCGAGTAGAGCTGCGCCATCAGCCCCCACACCTGGCGGGCCAGGGTCTGCGGCAGCTCGAGCCGGTCGGGCGCGACGACGAGCAGACCCTCCTCGCTCCGGTCGGCGGTACGGCAGCGGAGGGTGTGGTAGCCGGTGGGCAGGTCCTCGGGGAGGACGAACCGGAGGCGGTCGACCTGGTCGTCGCCGACCGTACGCGTCTCCGCGTGGACGGCGTGGGCACGGGATGCGCGGTGGACCTCACCGGACTCGGTCACGACCTCCACGACGGGGAACTCGCCGTGGGGGACGTGGACGAACAGCTCGGTCGGTCGGCCCGCTCGCGCCACGGTGACGACCGGGACCAGCCGCCGCCACGGCGCCTCGTCGTACGCGACCAGCGCTGCGCGTACCGACTCCTCGGTGGTGGCGTCGACGTCGAGCGCCCCCAGCACGGCCTGCACCGTGGCGACCGGGACGACGACGTGGTGGCCCTGCCAGTCCCAGTACTCGCGGGAGACCCCGTAGCGGTCGGCGAGCGCGGCGAGCTCCGGCCAGTCGTCGAGATGGGTCACGGCTCCACCCTAGGGTCCCGGTCGGGGTGGCCTCCGCCCTGTCCTGGCCGCGGCCGGCGCCCTAGGGTGGGCGGGTGCGGTGCGGCCTGCTCGGCCCGCTGGAGATCAGGGGGGAAAGCGGAGCGCTTCTCGACGTCCCAGGCGCCAAGGAGCGGCTGCTGCTCGCGCTCCTGGCCGCCGCGTCGCCGCACGTCGTGACCGTGGAGCAGCTCGCGGAGCAGCTGTGGGACGGACGCCCCCCACCCTCCGCCCGCAAGTCGCTCCAGGCCTGTGTGGTCCGGTTGCGGACCGCCCTGGAGCCCGACCGTCCACGCGGCTCCCCGGGCCGCTTCGTCGTCCGGCGACAGCGGGGATACGCCCTCGTGTGCGATCGCGAGGACCTGGACACCACGGCCCTCGCCGATCGCGCCACCCGCGGGCGGGCCCAGCTGGCGAGCGGTGACGCGGCCGCGGCCGACACCCTGGTCCTGGAGGCGCTCGACCTGTGGCGAGGCGAGCCGTACGCCGACTGGCCCGACGTGCTGGCCCTGGAGAACGAGCGGGTGCGGTTGCGCGGCGTCCACGACCTCGCGAGCCAGACGCACTGGGAGGCCCAGCTCGCCCTGGGGCGACACGGCGAGGCGCTCCCCGATCTGCGCCGGCTCACGCTGGAGAGGCCGCTCCAGGAGCGGTGGTGGGAGCTGCTGGCGCTCGCGTCCTACCGTGCCGGCAACCAGGGTGAGGCGCTGGATGCGCTGCGCCGGGCCCGGGAGGTGCTCGCCGAGCAGCTGGGCGTCGACCCTGGCGCGGGGCTGCGCGACCTCGAGCGCGACGTGCTCGCGCAGGACCCGTCCCTCGAGTTGAACGCGAGCGCCGTGGCGGCCCCGGTGCCCCACGCCGAAGGACCGGTGGTGACCGGCTGCCCGTGGAAGGGGCTTGCGCGCTACGAGCCCGGTGACGCCGCGCTCTTCCACGGGCGGGACCGCCTGGTCGCCACGGTCGTCGGTGCGCTGGTCGACCATCCGGTGGTCGTGCTCGCCGGGTCGAGCGGGGCGGGCAAGTCGTCGGTCGCTCGGGCGGGTCTGGTGCCGGACCTGCTCGGGGGCTCGATCCCCGGGAGCGAGGGGTGGCAGCCGCTGGTGCTCACGCTCGGAGCCCACCCCGTCGACGCACTCGCGCCGCTGACCGGGGACCAGTCGCCGGAGGCGCCGGTGCTGCTGGTGTGTGACCAGCTCGAGCAGCTCTGGTCGCCCGAGGTGCCGGTCGCCGAGCGGGCCGTGTTCCTCGACTCGGTCCTCGGGCTGGTGGCCGACGACGTCGTGGCCCGGGCACTGCTGGTGGTGCGCGGCGACCACGTGGGACGGCTCGCCGAGCATCCCGAGCTGGCCGAGCGGATGCTGGGCGGGCTGGTGATGGTGCCCCCGATGACCGAGCCCGAGCTCCGGCAGGTCGTGGAGGAGCCGGCCTCGGCGGCCGGGCTGCGGGTCGAGCCCGAGCTGACGGACGCGGCCGTGCAGGACGTCCTGGGACGTGCCGGTGCCCTGCCGCTGCTGTCGACCGCGCTGGTGCAGACCTGGGAACGGCGCCGCGACCACGCACTGACCCTGGCCGGCTACCTCGCCTCGGGAGGTGTCGCCGGCGCCATCGGCCGCTCGGCCGAGCGGGTCCACGACGGCTGGGACGACGCCGAGCGGCAGCAAGCTCGCCAGATCCTGGTCCGGCTGGCCGAGCAGGGCGAGGACGGCACGGTGCGCGCGCGTCGGCTGCTCGTCGCCGAGCTGGCCGCCACCGGGACCGACGACACCACGCGACGCGTGGTCGATGACCTGGTCGCCGCCCGCCTGCTCGCCCGCGAGGACGACCACCTTGAAGTCGCTCACGAGGCCCTCCTCACCGGGTGGCCGCGACTGGCCGGATGGCTCGACGAGGACGCCGCGGGCCGCACCGTACGCCGGCACCTCGCGCCGGCCGCGCTGGAGTGGGAGGCGAAGGACCGCCCGGACGACGAGCTCTACCGCGGCGCCCGGCTGGAGGTCGCCTCGGACTGGGTGGGGACTCCGAACAGCGGTGCCACGCCGGTCGAGCGTGCGTTCGTCGAGGCGGGCCTGGTGCTGGCCGAGGCCGAGCTGACAGCCGCCCGGGAGCGGGCCGAGGCCGAGGCAGTCGCGCGACGCCGTACCAGGCGCTTCGCCGCCCTGTTGGCCGGTGTCCTCGTGCTCGCCCTCGTGGCCACCGCCGGCGCGCTCGTGTTCCAGCGCCGCGCGGGCGACCAGGCCGAGGCAGCCCGGGTCGCCAGCACGATCGCCGACGCCAACCGGCTGGCGGCGCTGTCGTCGACGGCGAGGGCGCTGGACGTCTCCTTGCTGCTGGCCGCCGCCGCGGTGGAGACAGCCGACACGCCAGCGACCCGTGACGGACTGCTCACCGCGCTGATCGAGCACCGCCGCGCGTCCGGGGTCCACCAGCTCAATGTCGAGGGCGTCCAGGAGACCGCCCTGAGCGAGAACGGCCGCACGATGATGGCTACGGTCGGTGGGGGCTCACCGCGAGTGCTGGTCTGGCGGCCGGGACGGCCCGGGGGCCCGAGGGTGGTGGAGGAGCGGTTCTGGCCCAACAGCATCGACGTCTCCGAGGACGGGAGGACGCTGGTCGCGGCCGGATGGAACCACGATCACGACGGCCTCTTCGTCTACACGGCCGCAGGCGACCGACGGCGAACGGTCGACGCCTCGCGGCTCGGTGGCTTCCCGTTTGCCGTCGGCTTCACAGGGAGCCACGAGGTGGTGGTCGTCTCCCGGCGGGCCCGCCGGGGCGCCGAGGGTCAGGAAGGCGTGGTCGCCGAGGTCGACCTCGCCGATGGCCACGTGACCCGGATCGGGTCGGTCGGCCACACCACGACCGACGACGTGTTCGTCACCGCCTCGGTCAGCGACGACGGTGAGCAGCTCATCGTGGGCGACGCCGACGGCCGCGCCGCCTGGCGCCGGGACCTGTCGACCGGACGGGTGACCCGCCTCGAGCTCGTTCACCGCGATGCCACGAGCCTCGAGGTCGTCCCGCTCCCGGCGGGCGGGAGTGCCCAGCTGTGGTCCGACGGCACCGTCACCCGGTACGACGCCCGCGGGCGCGCGGTTCAGGAGCTCGACGTCCACCAGGCCGCCGTGCGCGACGTTCGCATGTTGCCGGGCGGGACCACCGCGGTGACCACCGGCGACGACGGCGAGGTCGTGCTGTGGGACGTTGCCCCCGGGGGACGCTGGTCGTTCGGCGAGTCGCTGGAGGGGCACACCGGGCCGGTGGTGCAGGCGGAGGCCTCGGCGGACGCGCGGTCTCTGCTGACCGCGTCGTCGGACGGCCAGGTCGTGACGTGGGACCTGACCGCGGACGCCGGCCTGGGATCGACCTACCCGGGCCTCGAGGGGCGGTTCGTGTCCAACCGGCTCGAGGTCGTCGACCCGGGTCGCCTCGTGGTCGCGCCCACCCGCACCCTCTCCCAGCAGCCACGCGAGATCACGGAGACGCCGGGCACCGACACGTACAGCGTGGCGGCTGTCTTCCTCGACCCCCGGAACGGCGAGGTGTTGGACGCGGTGGTCGTCGGTGACACGGTGCACAGCGTGTTCGGGTCGTCGGTGGCCGTCTCACCCGACGGCGGACTGGTCTCGGTGAGCTCGGCGCTCCTGACCACGGTGCTCGACACGCACACGAGGGACGTGGTCGCGCGGGTGCGGGTGCCCCACACCTTCGTCAGCGACTCCACCTGGAGCTCGGACGGGTCGCAGCTGATCCTGGGCGCAGACCTGCTCCGCCAGGGCGGGAGCGTCGGAGGCGCGCTCCACGTGGTGGACGCGGACTCCTGGGAGGTGGAACGGGTGGTCCGACTGGAGCACGGCACGCCGCAGGTCCTGGAGTGGAGCCCGGACCGGCAGACCCTCGCGGTCGGTGCGAACTACACGGGAACCGTGACGCTCTTCGACCCGCAGCTGCGCGAGCAGCGCACCCTGGACCTCGGCGAGGGCGGCGACGTCTTCGACCTGTCGTTCTCCCCCGACGGCCGCTACCTGGCGGCCGGGCGCTTCGGCGGTGTGCTCACGGTTCTGGACACCCGGACCTGGAAGCCGGTGCACGAGTCGGTCACGATGCACGCCGAGTGGATCGGCGACGTCGAGTGGCTCCCCGACAGCAACACCGTGGTGACGGCGGGGAGGGACGAGATGGTCTCCCTCTACGACGTGGACCGGGATCTGGTGCGCGGCACCGAGCTGCCCGCCTCGTCGCGGCCCGGCGACGGTTACACGTTCCTGCTGCCCGATCCGACCGACGAGCTCGTCGTGTTCAACGAGGGCGGACCCGGTCACGTCTACCCGCTGGATCCCGCGCAGTGGCTCGGGTTGGCCTGCACGGTGGCCGGGCGGGACCTGACCCCGGCCGAGTGGGACAGGTACCTCCCCGACCGCCCGTACGAACCGGTGTGCGGCGACCTCATCGGTGAGGAGTGAGCGACGTCCCGTCACATCCGGCGGGGCGGGGGGCGTTCTCGCCGAGGTGGCAGCGGTTCCACGAGTCGTGAATGTGCTGGCGTGCCCAGAACTGGTCGCGGAACCGCGTCTCCCACGGGTCGCCGAGGTAGTACTCGGCCTGCGCCGTCAGGCGGTCCGCGTCGGCCTGCTGGCCGCGGGTGAGGCCGTTGTCGGCCTGGGCAGCGGTGCCGCAACCGGCCAGGATCGCAGCGCCCACGGCAAGGCTGACGGCGATGGTGCGGGTGGTGGTGGTGGTCATGATGTGCTCCTCGCTTCTCGGACCGGACGTCCCGGTCGTGAGCAGCACACAGCTGGGAGGTTGCGGTCCGGTCACACGCGGTTGCGGTCCGGTTGCACCGCTGGGGAGCCGCTGCGCGTCCCCACTATGATGTGGCGCCACGCCGCGTTAGCTCAGCTGGTAGAGCACCGCTCTTGTAAAGCGGATGTCGACGGTTCGAGCCCGTCACGCGGCTCCCGTCGGGTGGGCAGACAGTCAGCCGCCGCCCGCCCGCTCCTGGAGCCGCTGCAGCTGCGCGAGCTGCTGCTCCAGCCCTGCCAGCGCCAGCACGAGCAGGGCGACCATGCCGGCGTACGGCCTCATCGGACCCGTCTCGCCTCGAACTCGCACGCCGGTACGGCGATCGCGTCCTGGGCGTCGACCAGCCGCAGCTCGCGCTCGCCCGACTCGAGGGTCTGCCGGAGGACGGCGTGGACGGAGCTGACCGTACGCTCGACCGCCTGCTGCGCCGAGCCGGTCTCGTGCAGGTGGGCGGTGAACAGCGCCGCGGTGATGTCGCCGGAGCCGTTGGCCTTCATCGGCAGCAGCGGCGTCTCGACCAGCCACGCCCCGTCGTCGTCGACCGCCATGAGCCCGATGGTGTCCTCGCCGGTCTCCACGCTGGTGACCAGGATCGTCGACGGACCCATCGCCCGCGCGGCGTCGGCGCTCGCGAGGACCTCGTCGAGCGCGTGCGGGTCGGTGCCGGTGAGGAACCCCAGCTCGAACTGGTTGGGCGTGAGGATGTCGGCCACCGGCACGACCTGCTCCCGGATGACCGGCGGGATCTCCGGGTTGACGAAGCAGCCGGACTTCGCGTTCCCCATCACCGGATCGCAGGTGTACGTGGCCGCGGGGTTGGCGGCCTTCACCCGCTGGACGGCGTCGACCACGACGCCGGCCACCGCCGGGCTGCCCTGGTAGCCGGACAGCACCGCATCGCAGGTCGGCAGCACCCCTCGGTCCTCGATCCCCTGGATCACGTCGGTGACGTCGGCCGGGTCGATGAGCGGGCCGCGCCACGCGCCGTACCCGGTGTGGTTGGAGAAGTTCACCGTCAGCACCGGCCACACCTCGTGGCCGAGGCGCTGCAGCGGGAACACGGCCGCGGAGTTGCCGACGTGGCCGTAGGCGACGTGGGACTGGATCGACAGGATGCGCACCCGCCGATCCTCCCGCGACCGCCGCCGCGGCTCAAACCTGGTGCCGCGGGAGCCTGATCAGGCGACCTGGAGCGACCGCTTCGACAGCCCCATCCAGAAGCCGTCGATGACCTGGGTGCCCGGCGTCTCGGAGTCGGTGGCCGCGCCGAGGGTGACGAAGAGCGGGGTGTAGTGCTCCACGGTCGGGTGGGCGTACGGCATGCCGGGGGCCTGCGAGGTGTAGGCCGCGAGCGCGTCGACGTCGCCGCGCGCCAGCGCCTCGCCGGCCCAGGCGTCGAAGTCGACCGACCAGCCCGGGGCCTCGGCCTCGATGCGGAACTCCTTGAGGAACGGCAGCCCGTGGGTCAGGAAGCCCGAGCCGATGATCAGCACGCCCTCGTCGCGCAGCGGGCGGAGCCGCTCGCCGAGGGCGAGCAGCCGGGTCGGGTCCTGGGTCGGCAGCGACATCTGCAGGACCGGGATGTCGGCGTCGGGGTACATGATCCGCAGCGGGACCCAGGCGCCGTGGTCGAGACCGCGGCTGGGGTGCTGGTGCACGGGCTCGGTCGAGGGCATCATCGCCGCGACCCGCTGCGCGAGGGCGCTGGCGTCGGGGGTGTCGTACGTCATCCGGTAGTACCTCGGCGCGAAGCCGCCGAAGTCGTACACCAGGGGGGCGCGGCTCGCCGACAGCATCACCGGAGCCGACTCCCAGTGCGCGCTGACGATGAGGATCGCCTTCGGGCGGGGGAGGTCGGCAGCCCACGAGGCGAGCTGGCCGGACCAGATCGGGTCGTCGAGGAGCGGCGGCGCGCCGTGGCCGAGGTAGAGCGCCGGCATCCGGCCCGGGTCAGCAGAGGTCATGTCCACTCCAATAGTTCAAGGTTGAACCTTATTCCCATCCGCGGTCCCACGCCACCGGCTCGCCGCCCTGCTCCTGCAGCAACCGGTCGACCCGGCTGAACGGCCGTGACCCGAAGAAGCCCCGGTGCGCCGAGAGCGGCGACGGGTGCGCGGACGCCACCCACGGGATCGGCCCGAGCTGGCCCTTGAGCGACTGCGCCTGACTTCCCCAGAGGATCGCGACGCGCGGGCCGCTCCGGGCAGCAAGGGCGTCGATCGCGCACGAGGTCACCTCCTCCCAGCCGCGGCCGCGGTGGCTGGCCGGCTCCCCCGGCCGGACGGTCAGCACCCGGTTGAGCAGCATCACGCCCTGCTCGGTCCACGCGGTCAGGTCGCCGTGGTCGGGCGGCTCGACGCCGAGGTCGGTGCGGATCTCCTGGTAGATGTTGCGCAGGCTGCCCGGCAGCGGGCGTACGTCCCTCGCGACCGCGAAGCTGAGCCCGATCGGGTGCCCCGGGGTCGGGTACGGGTCCTGCCCCACCACCAGCACCCTGACCTCCGCGAGCGGACGCTGGAACGCGCGCAGCACCGCCTCGCCGGCGGGGAGGTAGGGCCGCCCCGCGGCCAGCTCGGCACGCAGGAACCTGCCCATCGCCGCGATCTGGTCGTCCACCGGCGCGAGCGCCTCGGCCCAGTCGGGGGCGACCAGCCCCTTGTCCACCAGTCCGGCCAGCGCTCCCATGCGCCGACGCTATCGCCCGCCGGCCGCCCCATTTCACCGGTCAGCCGGTGAAACTCGCGCTGGTACGCCGAAATTTCAGCCGACCAGTACGCATTTCACCGGCCAGCCGGTGAAATCGGGCAACCCCTACCCTGACCACATGGGCCGGCGGGCGAGGGTGGCGGACGTCCACGAGCTCGCGTCGTCGATGCCGGGCGCGAAGCGGGTGGCGGGCGGCCAGGCGGTCTACCAGGTGTCGGGGCGCAGCTTCGTGTTCTTCCGCAACCCGAGGCCGGACGCCGTGGACCCCGAGACCGGCGAGCGGTACGACGACGTCATCGTCCTCTGGGTCGAGTCCGACGAGGCGAAGCAGGCGCTGGTGCTCGACGAGTCGACCCCGTTCTTCACGACGCCGCACTTCGACGGGCACCCGTCGGTGCTGCTCCGCGGCGCCCACGTCGGCCGGCTCACCCGCGACGAGCTCGCCGAGACCGTGTACGACGCGTGGCTGGCCCGTGCGTCGAGGACGGCGGCCCGCCGCTGGCTGGAGGAGCGCGGGCTCGAGCCCTGAGGGCGGGGCCCGGTCAGCCGCGGCCCAGCGAGCGCGACCCGGCGGAGCCGTAGCGACGGGTCGGGTTGGAGCCGATCGAGTCGCGCGAGGCGGTACGGCGCCGCGGCGGGGTCGGGGCCACCGGCTCGTCGTCGGCGCCGGCCGACCACTGGTCGATCCACTCGTCCAGCAGCGGCCAGGTCTCGGTGCGGGCGGCGCGGCCGGTGAGCATCCCGAGGTGGCCGCCCGGGACGACCTCGGTCCGTACCTCCGCGGCGCCGGTGAGCAGCGGGACCACCGCGTTGACGGCGGCGATCGGCGCGATCCCGTCGGCCGCGCCGCCGAAGACCATCACCGGCGCGGAGATGTCGGCCAGCCGGATCGTACGGTCGCCGAGGTCGAAGCTCCCGCCCACGAGCGCGTTGGCCTTGAGGAAGCGGTGGTAGAGCTGGCCGAAGGTCCGGCCCGGGTAGGCGATCATGTTGTCGGTGAACCGGTCGACCGCCTCGAGCTGGGCGAGGAAGTCGGCGTCGTCGAGGTGGGTGGCGACGGCGAGCGGCTTGGTCACCAGCTTCTGGAACGAGGACAGCTGGAACGCCCACCGCACCAGCGGCCGCGGCGCCCCGCCCATCATCTGGTAGGCGCGCGTGATCGCGCCCCGGCGCTGCGGGACCCGCTGGCCGATGTTGAGCAGCGGCCGCAGCGGCGCGACCAGCGGCACCCGCTTGACGTCGAACGGCGACCCGAGCACGGACAGCGACGCGATCGGCAGGTCAGGCTCGGACGCGGCGGTCAGGGCCGCGAAGATCCCACCCAGCGACCAGCCGACGACGTGCACCCTGCGCCCGCCGGCGTGGGCCGACACCTCGCGGATCGCGGCGGGCACGACCTCGTCGATCCAGTGCTCCATCCCGAGGTTGCGGTCCTTGAACGACACCTGCCCGTACTCGACGAGGTACGTCGGCCGGCCCCGGGCCACGAGGTGCTCGACCAGCGAGCAGCCGCGGCGCAGGTCGAAGCACTGCGAGGGTGCCGCCAGCGGCGTCACGAGCAGGACCGGGTCGCCCTGCTCGCGGACCTTGGCGGCAGGGCGGTAGTGGTAGACCTCGCGCAGGGTCCCCTCGGCGATCAGGGTGCGCGGCATCGGGCGCAGGTCGGCCAGGCCGCCGTAGAGCACCTTGTGGGCGACGTTGCTGGCCGCGGAGACGACCTGATCGGGCTTCGGGACCAGATCCATAAACGAGAAACTACCCTGTTCCTCCGCTCCGTCAGCGGGTACGACGGACCCATGAACTGGAGACGAGCAGGGACCCTGGCAGCCGGCGCCCTCGGGGCGGTCACGGCGTACGACCTCACCCAGCGCCAGCACGCGATCCTGCGCAACTTCCCGGTCGTCGGCCACCTGCGCTACCAGCTGGAGCGGTTCGGGCCGGAGCTGCGGCAGTACATCGTGACCTCCAACGACGAGGAGCGACCCTTCAGCCGCGACCAGCGCCGGTGGGTCTACGCGAGCTCCAAGCTCGAGAACAACTACTTCGGGTTCGGGACCGACAACGACGTCGAGCAGGTGTCGGGCTACCCGATCATCAAGCACCGGACGTTCACCGGCCCCGGGGTGCCGACCCCCACGCACGTCGGGGAGGAGGTGCTGCTGCCCTCGGCGAAGGTGCTCGGCGGGCCTCGCGGACGGGCCGGGGCGTTCCGGCCGCGCTCCGTCGTCAACGTGTCGGGAATGAGCTTCGGCGCCCTGTCGCGCAACGCGATCGAGGCGCTCAACCGAGGTGCGGAGCAGGCGGGCTGCCTCCAGAACACCGGCGAGGGCGCGATCTCGCCGTACCACCGCAACGGCGGCGAGCTGATCTTCCAGATCGGGACGGCCTACTTCGGCTGCCGCGACGCCGCGGGGCGATTCGACCTCGACCGGCTGCGGGAGACCGTCGCGTCCGCGCCGGTGCGCGCCATCGAGATCAAGCTGTCCCAGGGCGCCAAGCCGGGGCTCGGCGGGATGCTGCCCGGGGCCAAGGTGAGCGACGAGATCGCCGAGATCCGCGGGATCGAGCCCGGCGTCGACTGCGCGTCACCGAGCCGCCACACGGCCTTCCACGACGTCGACTCGATGCTCGACTTCGTCGAGCTGGTCGCCACCGAGACCGGGCTGCCGGTCGGCATCAAGTCGGCCGTCGGCAACCTCGACTTCTGGGACCACCTGGTCCGCCACATGGCCGACGGGCAGCGGGGCGTCGACTTCGTCAACGTCGACGGCGGCGAGGGCGGGACCGGCGCGGCGCCGATGATCTTCGCCGACTCGGTGGCGTACCCCTTCCGCATCGGCTTCGCCGAGGTCTACCGCCGCTTCGCCGAGGCCGGGATCACCGACCAGGTGACGTTCGTGGGCGGAGGCAAGCTCGGCATCCCGGAGAACGCCGTGGTCGCCTTCGCGCTGGGTGTCGACATGGTGGCGGTCGGCCGCGAGGCCATGCTGGCGATCGGGTGCATCCAGGCGCAGAAGTGCCACACCGACCACTGCCCGGTCGGCGTCGCCACCCAGAACCCGCGCTACGTACGCGGGCTGGACCCGACCCTGAAGAGCGAGCGGCTCGCGAACTACGTCCGGACCATGCGCCGCGACCTGCTCAAGGTCTCCGAGGCGGTCGGCGTCATCCACCCGGGACTGATCACCGCCGACGACGTCGACGTCCTCGACGGCGTACGGAAGGCGACCTCGGTCCGCGAGATCTACGGCTACCGCCCGGACTGGGGCCAGGTCGGTCCGGCCCTGGCCGAGGACCTGCTGCAGCTGATGTCCCCGCGGGAGGTGCGCGACGGGCTGGTCGCCCACGACTGAAGCGACCCCCGGCGACGCCCTGCACCGGTGCGGGGGTTTCGAGGCTCGGGCCCTGGGGGCCCTCGCACCTCAACCTCCGGCCCTCGCAACCCCGGAACCGTGGGCAGGGCGGCGAGGGTCAGGAGCGCGACGGAGGTTTGACGGTCTTGCCGTGGTCGGGACGGACCTCGGCGAGGCCGGTGAGGAAGGCGCGGGCCCAGGCGTCGACGTCGTTCCTGAGCACCGTCTTCCGCATCGCCCGCATCCGCCTCGTCGTCTCCTTGTCCGGCGAGCGGTACGCCTCGAGCAGCGCGGTCTTCATGCCGTTGATGTCGTACGGGTTGACCAGCCACGCCTGCCGCAGCTCGTCGGCCGCACCGGCGAACTCGGACAGCACGAGGGCGCCGGCGTCGTCGTAGCGGCAGGCGACGTACTCCTTGGCGACGAGGTTCATGCCGTCGCGGTAGGGCGTGACCACCATGACGTCGGCGGCGCGGTAGAGGGCGGCCATCTCCTCGCGGGGGTAGGAGGAGTGGAGGTAGCTGATCGCGGGTTGGCCGATCCGGCCGAGGTCGCCGTTGATCCGGCCGACGAGCCGGTCGATCTCGTCGCGCAGGATGCGGTACTGCTCCACCCGCTCCCGCGACGGGGTCGCCACCTGGACGAAGACCGCCTCGTCGACGCTCAGCTCGCCGTCCTCGATCAGCTCGCTGAAGGCGCGCAGCCGGGCGATGATCCCCTTGGTGTAGTCGAGCCGGTCGATGCCGAGGAAGACCTTGCGGGGCTCGCCCAGCGCCTCGCGGATCTCGATCGCGCGCTCGTCGACCCCCTCGGTCCGGGCCAGCTCCTCGAAGCCGGAGGTGTCGATCGAGATCGGGAACGCCGCCGCCCGGACGGTGCGGCCGTCGGGGAGGTAGACCAGGTCGCGGTGGGTCTTGTGGCCGACCCGTTGCCGGACCAGCCGGACGAAGTTGCCCGCGCCGCCGCCCATCTGGAAGCCGACCAGGTCGGCGCCGAGCAGGCCCTCCAGGATCTGGCGCCGCCACGGGAGCTGCGCGAAGAGCTCGGCCGGCGGGAACGGGATGTGGAGGTAGAAGCCGATCCGCAGGTCGGGCCGCAGCTCGCGCAGCATCTGGGGCACGAGCTGCAGCTGGTAGTCGTGGACCCAGACCGTCGCCCCCTCCTCGGCGACCTCGACCACCTGGTCGGCGAACCTGCGGTTGACCGTGACGTAGCTGTCCCACCAGGCCCGGCGGAACTCCGGCTTGGCGACGACGTCGTGGTAGATCGGCCACAGCGTGGCGTTGGACATCCCCTCGTAGAAGCCCTCGATCTCCTCCGCGGTCAGCGGTACGGGCACCAGCGAGAGCCCGTCCTCCTCGAACGGCTGGAGGTCGGTCTGGGTGCCGCCGGCCCAGCCGATCCAGACCCCGTCGTTGGCGCGCATCACCGGGTCGAGGGCGCTGACCAGGCCCCCCGGGGAGCGGCGCCACTCGATGCTGCCGTCGGGCATGTCCACGCGGTCGACCGGCAGCCGGTTGGCGACGATGACGAGCTGCGCGGTGTCGGTCACGACTCCACCTTAGGGCGGGGGAGGCCGCGGCGGCTCACCCGTCGGCGGGGTAGCGCACCCCCACCTGGCGGCGGACGTCGTCCATCTGCGCCATCAGCCGCAGCGTCCGGGCGTGGGGCACCAGCGGGCTCTCGCGCAGCCCCTCGGCGAGGCAGCGGGCGACCTCGGCCGCCTCGTTGCCGAGCCCCGTGCCCAGCACCGGCTCGTCGCCCTCGATCCGCTCCGGAGCTCCGCCGAGCGGGGTCCACACGGCGTACGGCGGGTGGTGGAAGTCCGCGGGCAGGTCGATCCGGCCGCGGTCGGTCGCGATGCTGGCCGAGCGCGGAGAGACCGAGGTCATCGACGCGGTCAGTGCGGACACCGCGCCGCCCTCGTGGACGCCCGCGATCGCGACGTCGAGGTCGACGCCGCTCTCGTCCAGCACGGCGGTGGCGGCCAGCGACGTGGCCGGCCCGAGCACCAGGTCGGCGACCGTCAGCGGGTAGATGCCCATGTCGAGCAGCGCCCCGGCGCCCAGGGCGGGGTCGCGCATCCGGTCGGCCGGTGGCTTGTCGACGACGAACCCGAGGTCGGCGTGCAGCTGCCGCGGCGTCCCGAACCGGCCCGCCCGCAGCCCGTCGACGACCGCGCGGACGACCGGGTGGCAGGCGGTCCACATCGCCTCCATCAGGAACCGGTCGTGCTCCCGGGCCAGCGCGACCATCTGCTCGGCCTCGACGAGGTTGAGGGTCAGCGGCTTCTCGCAGAGCACGTGCTTGCCGGCCTCGAGGGCGAGCCGGGCGTGCTCGAGGTGCGTCGAGTGGGGCGAGGCGACGTAGACGACGTCGACGTCCGGGTCGGCCACCAGCGCCTCGTACGAGTCGTGGGCCCGGCACCCCTCCGCGCCGTACGCCGCCGCGAAGTCGGCCGCCGATCCGTGCGACCGTGAGCCCACCGCCACCACCGTGGCGCCGGGCACCTCGGCGAGGTCGCGGGCGAAGCTCCGGGCGATCCGGCCGGTGGCCAGGATCCCCCATCGGACGGTGGTGGTGGGCATCGCCCCATCGTGGCGCAGATGCGCGGGTGCGACTCGCCCGATGCGAATGACATGGTTGTGGTTCGTCACCTACAGTTGGGCTCACCATTCACCACACGCCAGGGGAGACTGCGAGATGGACGCCGCCAACGCCCTCCACGGCCACGCCGCGGAGCAGCCGGGCCTGAGCGACCGCGACCGCGAGATCCTGGAGTTCGAGCGCCAGTGGTGGAAGTACTCCGGCGCCAAGGAGACCGCGGTCCGCGAGAAGTTCGACATGTCGTCGACCCGCTACTACCAGGTGCTCAACGCGCTGATCGACCGAGCGGAGGCGCTCGAGGCCGACCCGCTCCTGGTCCGCCGGCTGCGCCGGCTGCGCGCCGCCCGGCAGCGGCAGCGCTCGGCACGTCGGCTCGGCTTCGAGGTCTGAGCACCGTGCGGATCCGCAACCAGCGCGGCGTCGCGTTCCCGTCGCCCGTCGCCATCCTCAGCATCGTCGCCATCGCCATGGCCGGGATCACCTACTTCGCCACCCAGGGCGAGGAGCCGACCGAGCGCGAGGTCACCACGGTCTCCCGACCCTCGGACGCGACGACCAGCGAGCCGCCCTCCCCGCAGCGCACGGTCGAGCCGAAGAAGGTCGAGAAGAAGCCGGAGCCGCAGGTCGTCCGCGGCGAGGTCTACGTCGAGGTCTACAACAACTCCGGGATCACCGGCCTGGCCGGCCAGTACGCCGGCACCGCGGCCGAGGTCGGCTGGCAGGTCGTCGGCTCCGACAACTGGTACGGCACCATCCCCAGCTCGACGGTCTACTACCCGCCTCGGCTGCAGGAGGCGGCGACGATGCTCGCCCGTGACCTCGGCATCGCACGGGTCGAGCCGGCCGCCGGCGACATGCGGCTCGACCGGCTCACCGTGATCCTGACCGCGGACGCCGCCTGAGCGGACGACCCGTCCCCGTGGTGGGATAGCTCCCATGGAGCTCACCTCCGCGCAGGCCGAACGGCGGCTCGAGGAGTTCGCCGCGGCCGCCGGGCGGTGCGTGGTCGGCCTCGACTTCGACGGCGTGCTCTCGCCGATCGTCGAGGACCCGGACGAGGCCCACATCCACCCCGATGCCCGGTCGGTGCTCGTCGACCTCGCCGAGGTGGTCCGGGCGATCGCCGTCATCACCGGTCGCCCCGCCCGCCAGGTGCTGGCGCTCGGCGACCTCGACACCGTGGGGGCGGACATCGCCGACCACGGCAAGGAGCTCTTCGTCTTCGGGCAGTACGGCAACGAGCGGTGGTCCTCGACCCAGCGGCGCGTGGTCTCGCCGCGGCCGCCGGCGGGGCTGGCGACCTTCGAGCGCGACCTGCCGGCGCTGCTGCGCCGGCTCGACGCCGGTGAGGCCCACGTGGAGGAGAAGGGGCTCGCGGTCGCCGTCCACACCCGCCGGCTGGGGGACCCGCAGGAGGCACGCGACCGGCTGATGGAGCCGCTCCGCGAGCTCGCCGAGCAGCACCACCTGATGCTCGAGCCGGGGCGCAACGTGATCGAGGTCCGCTCGCCGGGCATGACCAAGGGCCGGGCCGTACGCACCCTGGTGGCCGAGCAGGACGCCCACGGGATGTTCTTCGCCGGCGACGACCTCGGCGACCTCGACGCCTTCGAGGCGGTCGCCGAGCTGCGGGACCGCGGCGAGCCGACGCTGCTGGTCTGCTCGCTGTCCGAGGAGGAGAACGCCCTCGCCGAGCACGCCGACGTCATCGTCAAGGGCCCCGAGGGCGTGCTGGAGCTGCTGCGCCAGATCACGGCCCGCGCCGGCTGAGCGGCGGACCGGGGGTCGCCGCGCCACCCATCCAGCATGCGGGACCGTCGTACGGATGCTGAGACGCGGCCCGTAGGGTCAGGGACAGCTCATCGAGAGGGACTGAGGGAACGGCCCGTCGACGTCCCGGCAACCGCCACGGCACGCGCGTCCAGCGCCGCCGCGGAGACGGTGCCAATTCCGGCCCGCGGCGAGAGCCGCTGCGGGGAAGATGAGGAGGAGGTTTCTCTTGAGCTCCACGCTGGCCCAGTCAGAGCTGCAGTCCGAGCCGTACGCCACCCACACCCTGCGCGAGGGCGCCTTCGGGCACGCCACCGCGCTGTCGTGCCGCGAGTGCGGCCACCAGGTCGCGCTCGGTCCGCACTACGCGTGTCCGGAGTGCTTCGGGCCGCTCGAGGTGGCCTACGACCTCCCGGCCGTCACCCGCGAGGAGATCGAGGCCGGCCCGAGCAACATGTGGCGCTACAAGGCGCTGCTGCCGGTGCCGGCCGACATCGAGGAGTCTCCCAACACCGAGCCCGGCTTCACCCGGCTGCTGGAGGCCCGCAACCTGGCGGCCGAGCTCGGGCTGACCCGGCTCTGGGTCAAGGACGACTCGACCAACCCGACCAACTCCTTCAAGGACCGCGTCGTCGCGTGCGCCCTGAGCGCGGCCCGCGAGCTCGGCAGCAAGGTCTTCGCCTGTCCCTCCACCGGCAACCTCGCCAACGCGGTCGCGGCCGCGGGTGCCCGCGCCGGGATCAGGACCGTGGTGTTCATCCCGAGCAACCTCGAGAAGCCCAAGCAGGTGAACTCCGCGGTCTACACCGACCAGCTGGTGGCGGTCGAGGGCAACTACGACGACGTCAACCGGCTCGCCTCGGAGATCGCCGGCGAGGAGGACGGCTGGGCGTTCGTCAACGTCAACGTCCGCCCGTACTACGCCGAGGGCTCCAAGACCCTGGGCTACGAGATCGCCGAGCAGCTGGGCTGGCGGCTGCCCGACCAGATCGTGATCCCCGTCGCCTCCGGGGCCCAGCTCACCAAGGTCGACAAGGCGTTCCAGGAGCTGATCCGGCTCGGGCTCGTCGAGGACAAGCCCTACCGGGTGTACGGAGCCCAGGCCACCGGCTGCTCCCCGGTCGCGACCGCCTGGAAGGCCGGCGTCGACGCGATCCGTCCGGTCAAGCCCGACACCATCGCCAAGTCGCTGGCCATCGGCAACCCGGCCGACGGCATCTACGTCCTGGACATCTGCAGGCGCACCGGCGGCGCCGTCGAGGACGTCTCCGACGACGAGGTGCGCGAGGGGATCCTGCTGCTGGCCCGGACCGAGGGCATCTTCACCGAGACCGCCGGCGGCACCACGACGGCCGTGCTGAAGAAGCTCGTGGAGTCCGGGCAGCTCGACCCGACCCTCGAGACCGTCTTCATCAACACCGGCATGGGCCTGAAGACGCTCGACGCCGTGGCCGACCGGGTCGGGCCCGCGGCCACCATCGAGCCGTCGTACGCCGCCTTCACCGCGACCGGCCTGGCCGACTAGCGTCGTACTGCCCCGACGAAAGGTCTGATCATGAGCGTCTCCGTCCGGATCCCCACCATCCTGCGCACCTACACCGGCGGCGAGTCGGAGGTGAGCGCCGAGGGCGGCACCCTCGCCGAGGTGCTCGACCACCTCGACGACCAGCACTCCGGCATCAAGGGCCGGATCATCGACGAGACCGGGGAGCTGCGCCGGTTCGTCAACGTGTACGTCGGCAACGACGACGTGCGGTTCCTCGACAACCTCGCCACGCCGACGCCCGACGGTGTGCAGGTCTCGGTCATCCCCGCCGTCGCCGGAGGGTGACCTGCGCTCCACCTGACACGCCCGCGGAGTTCGCCGACCGTTCAGGGCGGTCTGGTTCAACGGGAGTGTGACCCGACATCACGGACGCCTGCCCCTGCTCGGCGGCGCCCTGGGAGGCGTGGCGCTGGGCACCTGGCTGGGCGGCCGGCAGGTGCTGACCCGGCAGGCCGCCACCACGCGACGGCTGATCGGCAAGCCGCTCGGTGAGGACGCCCCGGACGCCGACCGCACCTGGAAGAAGCGGTACGGCGACCCGGTCCAGCTCGTGGTCCTCGGTGACTCGATCGCCGCCGGCCTCGGCGCCGAGCGGCGCAAGGACACCCTCGGCGCCCGGATCGCCCGCGGCCTGGCGGCCGAGACGCACCGCTCGGTCCGGCTCCGTACGGCGGCGGTCGTCGGGTCGGAGTCGAGCGCGCTCCCGGCCCAGGTGGGGTCGCTCCCGGCCGACTACCGGCCCGACGTCGCGGTGATCGTCGTCGGCGGCAACGACGTGACCCACCGGGTGCCGGTCGCCGAGTCGACCGGCCACCTCACAGCCGCGGTCGAGGCGCTGCGCGCGCGAGGTGCCGAGGTGGTCGTCGGCACCTGTCCCGACCTCGGGGCGCTGCAGCAGGTGCCGCAGCCGCTGCGGGCGCTCGGGTCGCGGCAGTCGCGCCAGCTCGCGGACGCGCAGCGGCGGGCGGCGACCGCTGCGGGCGCCCGCGCCGTGTCGCTGCGCCACGTGGTCGGGCCGTTCTTCATCACCAACCCCGACGAGATGTTCAGCCTCGACCGGTTCCACCCCAGCGGGCTCGGCTACAAGCGCACCGCCCAGGCGATGCTGCCGTCGGTGCTGCACGCGCTCGGGCAGCACGACGTGCTGCCGTTCGGCCACCACGCGCCGCGACGCGTGCCCTGACGCCGCTCAGCCGACCGGCCCGATCGTCCACGAGACGGCGTGCTCCTCGCCCGGGCCGAGCACGACCAGGTCGACGCCCGACCGGAAGCTGTCGGGCGGGCAGGTCATCGGCTCGGCCGCGAGCCCGGCCCGGGACACCTCCGGGGGCGGGAGGTCGGCGGTGTGCAGCTGCAGCCACGGCAGCGACGCCGGGTCCCAGGTGATCTGCGAGCCCGTCCCGGTGGCCGGGTCGAGCAGCCGGACCCGGGCGAGCCCGTCGGCGTCGGCGACGATCCCGGTGAGCGCGTGGTCGACGGCCGTCGCGCCGATCACTCGCGGGATCGTGAAGTCGAGCTCGCCGCCGGCGACCGGACTCGTCTCGGGCGGGTCGGCGGGCAGCAGCCGGTCGGGGTCGACCTCCAGGACCCGGGTGGCCGGCGCGTGCAGCTCCCAGCGGTCGACCGGCCCGCGGCCGTCGCCGGCGACGAGGTACGGGTGTCCGGCGGTGCCCCACGGCAGCGGGTCGTCGCCGTCGTTGCGCGCCGTCACGGTGGTGGTCAGGCCGGCCTCGCCCAGGGCGTACGTCGCCTCCACCACCAGCCGGAACGGGTAGCCGGGCCGCGGCACCAGCGCGTGGGTGGCGACCACCGTGGCCGGGTCGACCCGGCGTACGGCGAAGCGCTCCCAGCAGACCAGCCCGTGCAGCGCGTTGCCCCGCTCGGGCTCGGTCAGCGGCAGCTGGTGGTCCCGGCCGCCGAACCGGTAGCGGCCGCCGGCCACCCTGTTGGGCCACGGTGCGAGCAGCGAGCCGCGGAAGCGCGGCCGCACCTCGCCCGGGAGGTACGGCCGGACCAGTGGCCGGCCGCGGTGCTCGAGCGCGCGCAGCCCGCCGCCGACCTCGGTGACGACCGCGGTCGACGGCCCGTGCTCGAGCAGGTGCTCGGCGCCTCCGGCGCTCATGCCCGACAGTGTCGGGCATCGGTCACCGGACGTCGACGACGGTCGCGTGCCCGCGGTCGTCGATCCGGATGGTGGCGACGCCGCCGTCGTCGGCCAGCGTCCGCTGCAGCTCGGTCGCCCGCTGCTGGTCGGCGAACCACGACCCGATGCCGCAGTCGGTCTCCCAGCCGCGGTCCTCGCAGGCGAGGTAGGGACCGGAGTCGGGCCGGCGGCTGGTCACCGACGTGGCCACCCAGAGCCCGTCCTCCTCGACCAGCGGGAGGAACACCTCCCCGTGGCCCGGGGCGGCGTGGCGCAGCGGTCGCAGGCCTGGGTAGTCGAGGGTGACGTACGCCCCGCGGAACGGGTCGATCGGGTCGATCGGCCGGACCTCCATCCGGTAGTCCTCGCCGGTGAGCCGGCTGGAGAGCTGCGGGGCGACGGCGGCACCGACGCAGGCGAGCTGCGCGACGACGGCCACGGCGAGGACGGCCGCCCGGTTCACGACGGGTCCTGCGTGGACTCGAGGGCTGCGGCGACGTGGCGTCGGGTCCGGTCGAACAGCACGCCCGTCCCGAGGAAGACCAGCCCGAGGACGACGAACAGCCACGCGCCCTGGATGATCTGGGCGAAGACCGAGAAGCTCTGGAAGGTCGTGAACACGACCAGCGCAGCGGTGGCCGTCGCGGTGAGCTGCCAGCGGTCGTGCAGCGTCCCGAGCACGGCCACGCCGACGGCGACCACGACGTACACGCCGACGCTGACGATCGCGTGCAGCCCGTCGGCGGCGGTCAGCGCACGGGTGTCCGCGCCGGTGTCCCAGACGACGAGCAGCACGGAGACCACCGCGACGCCGGCTGCGGCGAGTGGCTCCAGCCGGTCGCGGCCGGTCGCCAGCACCGTGCCGGCGACCACCGCGAGCGCAGCGGCAGCGGTCCCGGCGACCAGCCACGGGTTCCACGCGAAGTCGTCGGGCGTCACGAACGGGAGGGCGGCGGCGAACAGCCCCACCAGGGCCAGCAGCGCACCGGTCTCGCGCCACGCGTCGGAGAACTCGGTCACGAACCTGGTGTGCACGGCGGCGAGGCCGGTCGCCAGCGCGGCAGCGGCCAGCAGGGCCAGCACCACGGCCAGGCCGCTGGGCGCGGCCTCGACGACGACCCACACGAACCACGCCAGGCCGGTCAGCTGGGCCACGAGCAGCGGACCGGCCGAGCGCACCGCGTACGCCTGGACCAGGGCGCCCGCCGCCCACCAGCCGAGCAGGGCGGGCTCCCAGGCGGGCACCTGCAGGCTCTGCGCGGCCTCGAACACGACGGCGCCGAGGACCAGCGCGGTCAGCGTCCGGAGCGCGAGCACCAGGGCGCCCGGTACGGCCGATCCGCGTCGACGCCGGGCGGCGAGGGCCTCGCTCCCGACCAGCAGGCCCAACCACGCCGCGGTCACGAGCGCGAAGCGGCCGAGCTGGCTCAGCTGGTCGAGGTTGGCGGCGACCAGCCAGATCACGCCGACACCGACGAAGCCGGCGCCGAGGAAGAGCAGCAGCCGGCCGACCGAGAGCCGGCGGGCGGCGCGGTAGCGGCCGAGGAGCGCCTCGGCCTGCGCGGGATCGACGAGGCCCTCGCGGGTCCACTCGGCGAGCTCGCCACGGAGCCAGGCGAGCTGGCGCGGGGTCGCCGCCCGGGGCGACGGGCGAAGTGGGGTGTCGGTGGTCATGGCCTCAGTGTCGGCGCGCGACCGGCGCCACCACATGGGTACGAGTGCTCATCCGACCGACCCGGACGCGTTGGGACCGCGAATGGGTCGGTCGCACCATGTGGAGCGGTCGCCCGGAGCGGCACCGTGCTGCCATGACGACGACCGCCACCCCGGCCACGCCGGTGAGCCATGCCCCACCCTTCTCCCGCGCACTGCGGGTCGCCAGCGGCGGCTGCCTGGTGCTCGCCGGCCTGCTGAACGGGCTGCCGCAGGCCGTGGTCGGCCTGATGACCGGCGACCGGGACTTCTCCCAGCAGATCGCGTGGGGCGCGACCCACGAGCTCGCGCACCGGACCGAGCAGACGCTGCTCGTCGTGAGCGCGCTGTTCCTCCCGCTCGGGCTGCTCGGGCTCGCGCAGGTGACCCGGTGGGGCAGCCCCCGGCTCACGGCCGTCGGGCTGCCGCTGGCGTTGTGGGGCATGTGGGGTTTCCACAACGTCCTCGCCATGGGGTACGTCGCCGGGACCGTGGCACCCGGCGTCCTGGGCGTCGAGGGGGCCGTGGCCCTCAACGACGGACTGGTGGCCGACGCCGGCGTGGTCGGGACCGCGCTGGTCCCGCACCTGCTCGGGTCGTTCCTCGGGATGTTCGTCCTGATGCTCGCGGCCTGGCGGTCGGGCCGTCTCCCGCGCGTCGCGTGTGCGCTGGTCATGGGGTTCCTGGTCTGGGACTTCCTGCTCCCGACCGGCGGGCTGCTGCAGCCCCACGTGCTGCTCGCGGTGGGCCTCGGCTGGCTCGGCGTCCGGATCGCCCGGATGGGCCCGGAGGTATGGGCCGGACGCCCATACTGAGCCCATGCAGCCCCGGAACGGAGGCAGCCACCCGGCCACCCTGCTCGCCTGGGTGGCCGGGCTGTGCGCCGTCGCGGGCACGGTCGCCGCGGTGGTCCTGAGCCTCGCGTCGGGGGATCCCGTCTCCTGGAAGCCGCTGCTGCTGCCCCTGGTCTGGGTCGTCCCCGGTGTGCTGCTGGCAGCGGCGCGGCCCGGGCTCGCCCACGGCTGGCTGCTGCTCGCCGTCGCCGGCTGCTTCGTCGCCGTCGGACTGGTCGGCGCCCTGCTTGCGCAGGCGTCGCCGACCGACCCCGGCGCCGACTGGGGCGTGTGGTTCGTCGACCGCGCCTCGGCGTACGTGGTGCCGGCCACGCTCGCCGCCCTGCTGCTGCTCCCGGACGGGCGGCTGCCCGCACCGGTGTGGCGGCCGGTCCTGGTGGTGGCCGTCGGCGCGCAGGTGGCGCTCGTGACGGCGTTCTGCCTGGTGTCGGGTCCTTCGGCCGGCCCCGATTCGTCGGTCGCCGAGTCGTTGCGGACGCTGCCCAACCCGGTCGGTGTGCTGCCGGCGTCGTGGTCGGCGACCGTGGCGGGTCTCGACCTGCTGGTCCTGCAGCTCCCGCTGCTGCTGGTGCCGGTGGCGTTCTGGCACCGCTGGCGGCTGGCCGGTCCGGACCAGCGGCCCCGGCTGGCGTCGCTGCTCGTCGCCGCCGTCGTCTTCGTGGCCGTGGTCGTGCTCGGCCACCTCGGCTGGCCCGCCGCCGCCGACCTGCTCGACGTCGCCGCCAGCGTGCTGCTCATCACGGTCCTGGTCCGGACGGCGCTGGGCCGCGACGGCGTGGAGGTGGTGGTCCACCGGACCGCCGTGTGGGTGGCCCTCACGCTGCTGATCGCCGGCGGCTACGTGGCCGTGACCGCGGCGGCCGCGGCGGCAGGGGCGCAGCTCCCACCGTTGGGGGCAGGTGCGGTGGCCGCCGTGCTGGCCCTGGCCCTGCTGCCGGTGCGGGGTGCGCTGCAGCGGCTGATGGAGCGGCTGCTCTACGGCGACCGGGACGACCCGCTGAACGCGGTCTCGACGCTCGCCGCCACCGCTCACGGAGCAGGGTCGGGCGCGGAGGTCGCGCAGGAGGTCGCCGCGGCCGTGGCCCGCTCACTGCGGGTCCCGTGGGTCGAGGTCAGCACCGCCGGCCACACCGCCCGGCACGGCAGCCGGTCGCCGCACCAGCGGCTCCGGACGGTGGCGCTCGTCGGTGCCGACGACGAGCTCGGCGCACTGGCCCTCGGCGTCGACGCCGGCCGGCGCTGGAGTCCCGAGGACGACCGGCTGCTCGAGGTGATCGCGCGCCAGGCCGCGATCGCGCTGCGCGCAGCGGCGCTCGCCGAGTCGGTGACGCGCAGCCGCGACCGGGTCGTGGCCGCGCGTGAGGAGGAGCGCCGGCGGGTCGGCCGGGACCTGCACGACGACCTCGGCCCGACGATCGCCTCGCTCGGCATGGAGCTGGCCGCCCTCCATGAGCTGGTCGGCTCCGACCCGGCCGCCGCCGCCGACCGGCTCGACCGGCTGGAGCGGCTCGCCCACGACGCGCTCGCCGACGTACGACGGCTGGCGCGGGAGCTGCGTCCCGCGTCCCTGGACCAGCTCGGGCTCGTCGAGGCGCTGTGCCGGGACGCGGAGTCGCTCGGCCTCGAGCTCGCCGTGCGTGGGCCGCGACCCCTGGCGCTGGCTCCGGGGTCCGAGGTTGCGGCGTACCGGATCGGTCAGCAGGCGCTGGCCAACGTGGCCGCCCACGCGGGCACGGCGTGCGTGGACCTCGACCTGGCCGTGACCGACGCGAGACTTCGGCTGGTGATCGCCGATCGCGGCGTGGGCCTGCCGTCCGCCCCGGTCGAGGGGGTGGGGCTGGCCGGGATGCGTGAGCGCGCCGAGGAGGTGGGCGGGCACTGCGTCGTCCGGCCCCGCGACGGCGGCGGCACCGAGGTCGTGGCCGAGCTCCCGGTGGGCGTCGCGGAGCCGGCCCGGTGACCCGGGTGCTGGTGGTCGACGACCACCCGGTCTTCCGGCAGGGGCTGCGGCTGGTGCTCGAGCGGGTGCCGGACATCGAGTGGGTCGGCGAGGCGGCCGACGGTCGCGAGGCGCTGGCCCGGGTCGCCGAGCTGTCTCCCGACGTCGTCCTGATGGACGTCACCATGCCGGTCCTCGACGGCCTGGGCGCGACCCGCGAGCTGGCGGCGGCCGGGTCGACCGTACGGGTGCTGGTGCTCTCGATGAGCGACGACGACGCTCAGGTGCTGGCGGCGATGCGGGCCGGTGCCAGCGGCTACCTCCTCAAGGGAGCGGGTCCTGAGGAGATCGCCACCGCGGTCCGGGCCGCCGCCGAGGGGAGTGCGGTGTTCGGGTCCGCGCTCGCGGGACGGATGCTCACGCTGTTCCGCCCCGAGCCCGACCGGGGGCTGGGGGAGCGGTTCCCCGAGCTGTCCGCACGTGAGCGGGAGGTGCTGGGCCACCTCGCCGACGGGCTCAGCAACCAGCAGATCGCGGACCTGCTGTTCATCTCGCCGATCACGGTGCGCAACCACGTCAGCAGCATCCTCGCCAAGCTCCGGGTGCCGGACCGCCGGCAGGCGATGCTGCGGGCCCGCGAGCACGGTGGCGACCGGGCCTTCGACTAGGCCGGAGACGTTTGCACTCGCCCCACCCGAGTGCTAAACATTGGACTGGCACTCGTACCATGAGAGTGACAACACAGGACCTGGTGATCGTTGAGGTCCGCACCGGCCGGTGAGCAGGGTTCGCCGGCGCGGACGGGCCGTCCGTCGCGGGCAACCCACCGGGTGACAAACCAAGACTCCCAGAAGGAATCGCAGGAGTTATGCCGAAGCTGATTGCTTTCAACGAGGAGGCCCGCCGCGGGCTGGAGAAGGGTATGAACACCCTCGCCGACGCGGTCAAGGTCACCCTCGGTCCCAAGGGCCGCAACGTCGTGCTCGAGAAGAAGTGGGGCGCCCCGACGATCACCAACGACGGCGTGTCCATCGCCAAGGAGATCGAGCTCGAGGACCCCTACGAGAAGATCGGCGCCGAGCTGGTCAAGGAGGTCGCGAAGAAGACCGACGACGTCGCCGGTGACGGTACGACCACCGCGACCGTGCTCGCCCAGGCCATGGTCCGCGAGGGGCTGCGCAACGTCGCCGCCGGCGCGAACCCGATGAGCCTCAAGCGCGGCATCGAGACCGCCGTCGAGCAGGTCGCCGAGCAGCTGCTCGGGATGGCCAAGGACGTCGAGACCAAGGAGCAGATCGCCGCCACCGCGTCGATCTCCGCCGCCGACACCACCGTCGGCGAGATCATCGCCGAGGCGATGGACAAGGTCGGCAAGGAAGGCGTCATCACCGTCGAGGAGTCCAACACCTTCGGGCTGGACCTCGAGCTGACCGAGGGCATGCGGTTCGACAAGGGCTACATCTCGGCCTACTTCGTCACCGACCCCGAGCGCATGGAGACCGTGCTCGAGGACCCGTACGTGCTGATCGCCAACAGCAAGGTGAGCTCGGTCAAGGACCTGCTCCCGCTGCTCGAGAAGGTCATGCAGTCCGGCAAGCCGCTGGTCATCATCGCCGAGGACGTCGACGGCGAGGCGCTGTCCACGCTGGTCGTCAACAAGATCCGCGGCACCTTCAAGTCCGTCGCCGTCAAGGCCCCGGGCTTCGGTGACCGCCGCAAGGCCATGCTGCAGGACATCGCGATCCTCACCGGCGGCCAGGTGATCTCCGAGGAGGTCGGCCTCAAGCTGGAGAACGCCGGTGTCGAGCTGCTCGGCCAGGCCCGCAAGGTCGTCATCACCAAGGACGAGACCACCATCGTCGAGGGTGCGGGCGACGCCGGCCAGATCGAGGGCCGGGTCAACCAGATCCGCGCCGAGATCGAGAAGAGCGACTCCGACTACGACCGCGAGAAGCTGCAGGAGCGGCTGGCCAAGCTGGCCGGCGGCGTCGCGGTGATCCAGGTCGGCGCGGCCACCGAGGTCGAGCTCAAGGAGCGCAAGCACCGCATCGAGGACGCCGTTCGCAACGCGAAGGCTGCCGTCGAGGAGGGCATCGTGGCCGGTGGCGGCGTGGCGCTGCTGCAGGCCGCCGAGGCTGCGTTCGAGAAGCTGGACCTGGTCGGCGACGAGGCCACCGGTGCCGCCATCGTGCGCGCGGCCACCGAGGCCCCGCTCAAGCAGATCGCGATCAACGCCGGCCTCGAGGGCGGCGTCGTGGCGGAGAAGGTCCGCGGGCTGACCCCGGGCCACGGCCTCAACGCGGCCACGGGCGAGTACGTCGACATGATCGCTGCCGGCATCCTCGACCCCGCCAAGGTGACCCGCTCGGCGCTGCAGAACGCCGCGTCGATCGCCGCGCTGTTCCTCACCACCGAGGCCGTCGTGGCCGACAAGCCGGAGAAGGCCGCCCCCATGGGTGGCGACCCGACTGGCGGCATGGGCGGCATGGACTTCTGATCGGAGCGCGGCTCGGCCTGAAGGCCGACAGCGAACCGGTGAGGATCCGCGCGCAGGGAGGAAGTCCCGAAGAGGGAGCCTTCTGACCGCCCAGCAGGACAGCTCGACGCAGGGCCCCGACTCCAGGAGGAGTCGGGGCCCTGTGCCGTCCCGGCCGATGACTCCCGTGTCCGGGCGCGGTCTGCTTCGGTGAGGGACGGACGAGAGGAGCAGTCGTGCGACGTTTCGTCGTGACGCAGAACATCAGCCTGGACGGGTCCATCGAGTTCCTGGGGGACTGGTTCGACCCGTCCGACGAGGACGAGGAGCTCGCGGCGCTCACGCGGGAGTACTCCGACCGCGAGGACCTGCTGGTGCTGGGGCGGCAGACCTTCGAGGACTTCCGCGGCTACTGGCCGCACCTGACCGACGACCCCACCGGGGTGGCCGGGATCCTCGACCGGGTCCAGAAGTACGTCGTCTCCAGCACGATGACCGACCCCGGGTGGCAGAACTCCACCGTGCTCGGGACCGACTGGCTGGATCGGCTGCGCGCCCTCAAGGCCGAGGACGGCCGCGAGATGAGCCTCACCGGGAGCATCCGGCTGTGCCACGCGGTGCTCGAGGCCGGGCTGGTCGACGAGCTCCGCCTCTTCGTGTACCCGGTGAGCCAGGGTGGCGGCCGCCGGCTCTTCCCCGAGGGCTTCGAGACGTCGTCCCTGCGCTGCCTGGAGACCCGGCTGTTCGGCAACGGAGTGGTGCTGCTCCGCTACGCCACCTGAGCCTGCGTCCCTCGGCCGCCACACGGACTGGGACGGTGCCGGCCGCTCGTGGACGCTGTGGCACGGTGGGGACGTGGTCACCGAGGAGCACGCGGACGAGCACCCCAACGTCCGCCGCGCGCGCTTCGCGGCGCTCGCCCGCGACGAGCTGGTCGAGCCGCTGCGGCGGTTCCTGCTGCGCCGGACCGACCCGGAGACCGCCGACGACGTGCTGTCCGAGACGTTGCTCGTGTGCTGGCGTCGCCACGACGAGCTGCCCGAGCACGTGCTCCCCTGGGCGTACGGCGTGGCCCGCCACGTCCTCGCCAACGCGCAGCGCTCGGACCGGCGCCAGCAGCGGGTGGCGGCCCGGGTGGCCACGGTCGACCCGCCGCGGGAGGTGCCCGACGAGGGCGGGCCGCGCGACGACGCGGTCCTCGACGCGCTCGCCCGGCTGCGGGACGACGACGCCGAGCTGCTCCGGCTCTGGGCGTGGGAGCAGCTCGGGCCCGGCGAGATCGCGACCGTCCTCGGGGTGACCCCCAACGCGGTGAGCCTGCGGCTGCAGCGGGCGCGCGCCAGGTTGGGCGAGGAGCTCGGAAAGATCGAGGCCGGTGCCGGACATGAGCAGTCGGAAGGAGGGCGTACGGGATGAACGACGACCAGCTGCGCGCACGGCTGCGCGACGCGGACCCCGCAGCCTCCCTCCCCCCGGCCGAACCCGACCGGGTGTCCGAGCTGCTGGAGGACGCCATGGGCCACGACACCGACACCGAGTCGCGGGAGACCGGGACCCGCGGCCGCAGCCGGCTCACCTGGCTGGTCGCAGCCGCGGCGGTCGTGCTGATCGCGGGCGGAGTCGCGTACGCGCTGCTGCGCGAGCCGATGTCGACGCCCCCGCTGGAGGAGCAGTCGCCGGCACCCGAGGCGCTGGGGCTGGCGCTGCCGGCCGAGGCCGCGGCCGGGCGCTGCATGACGCCGACGCCGTCCGCGCTGGGGCGGGCCGAGGTGGCCTTCGACGGCGAGGTCGCGTCGGTCGCCGACGGGCGTGTCGTGCTGCGGCCCACACAGTTCTACGCCGGCGGCCCGGCCGACCGGGTCGAGGTGGCGCAGGCGAGCCAGTCGCGGCAGGACCTGATCCTGGGCGTGCGGTTCGAGGAGGGACGCCGCTACCTGGTCGCCGCCAACGGCGGCGAGGTCATGGTGTGCGGCTTCAGCGGGGCGTACGACGAGGAGCGGGCGGACCTCTACGCGGAGGCGTTCGCTGGGTGAGATCCCGGAATAATTGCGATTTCAACTTGTTCTGCTGGATGTCCTGACCCCCAACCCCCCTTCAGGAGATCGCGTGAAGATCGGCATCGTCCTCGGCAGCACCCGTCCCGGCCGCCTCGGCACCGGAGTGGCGGAGTGGGTGGCCAAGCAGGCAACCGGACGGGAGGCCGCCGACTACGAGCTCGTCGACCTGGCCGACCACGACCTCGACCTGCTCGGTGAGCCGGTCGTCCCCGGCGCCGCGAACCGTCGCTACGAGAACGAGAAGACCCAGCGGTGGAGCCGGGTCGTCGACGAGTTCGACGGCTTCGTGTTCGTCACGCCGGAGTACAACCACAGCGTCCCCGCCGCGATGAAGAACGCCTTCGACGTGCTCGGCCCCGAGTGGCAGAAGAAGGCCGTGGCGTTCGTCGCGTACGGCGCCGACGGCGGCGTCCGTGCCGTCGAGCACTGGCGCTCGATCACCGCCAACATGTCGATGCCGGCGGCGCGCAGCCAGGTCTCGCTGTCGCTGTTCACCGACTTCGGCGAGCACGGCTTCGTGCCGAACGAGCGGCGCGAGGGCGAGCTCGGTGCACTGCTCGACGAGGTCGAGCAGCTGGCCGGGCTGTCCCGGCAGCTCCGGGCGGCCTGACCCCCGACCCTCCCCGTGTGGCCCCGGACGCCGTCCGGGGCCACACGTACGTCTGCCACGCTGGCTCCGTGACCGTCCACGGGCTGCTCCTCGCCGCCGGCGCCGGCACCCGGATGGGGCGGCCGAAGGCGCTGGTCCGCGACCCCGACGGCACCTCGTGGCTGGTCCGCAGCGTCGCTGCCCTGGTCGACGGCGGCTGCGAGGCGGTCACGGTGGTGCTCGGCGCCGCGGTCGACGACGCAGGCCCGCTGCTGCCCGACGGGGTCGCCGTGGTGGTCGCCGAGGACTGGGACGAGGGCATGGCCGCCTCGCTCCGCGCGGGACTGGCGGCCCTGCCCGCCGGACCCGACGCGGCCCTCGTCTCCCTGGTCGACCTGCCGGACGTGGACGCCCGCGTCGTACGGCGGGTGGTGGCGGCCGCCGGACCGGGCGAGCTCGCGCGGGCCGCGTACGACGGCGTGCCCGGCCACCCGGTGCTGCTCGGGCGCGACCACTGGGCCGGGGTCGCTGCGACGGCGACCGGGGATGCCGGTGCCCGCGACTACCTGCGCGGCCGCGACGTCACGCTCGTGGAGTGCGGCGACCTGGCCACCGGCCGGGACGTCGACCGGCCGCCGCAGCGCTAGACGGGCCGGCCGACCTCCGTGTCCCGCCCCGGGTCCCACGCGGAGCCGAGCTTTCGTCCGGTGAGCGTGGACCAGCGCAGCCGGACGTACGTCGACCTGTCGCCGGACGGCCAGGGGCGGGGCGGCCACTGCCGCTCGAGGTGCGCGATGACGGCCGGGTCGGCGACCGTGGCGACCCGTCCGCGGGCGAGGACGCTCCAGCCGCGGTGGTAGGCGTGGTCGAAGCCGTCGATCTCGAGGGCCACGACGGTGTCGTCCGGCAGCCGACCGAGCTGGCTCTCGGGCGATGTCCGGATCCAGATCATGGTGTCCACCACCGAGTAGTTCACCGGCAGCACCGTCGGCCCCTCCGGGGTCGTCATCCCGATGCGCCCCACGACGCGCGAGCGCAGCAGCGCCTCGCACTCCCACGGGGCCAGCTCGACCGGTTCCGCGTCCACGCAACCATGCTCACCGATCCGGGGCCCGCAGATCAGGGCCGAAGGTCCCTCGTCAGATCGGCGGCCCGACGCAACCATGGGGACGGGTGCGGTCCTGAGGGAGCGGCCGCGACGGGAGGGCCGGATGTCCGGACGGACGACGACACACAGCGCGAGGCGAGCGAGCGTCGGGCACGGAGCCCGGTCCCCGTGGCTGATGTTGGCGCTCGCCACGATCGGCTTCGCGGTCAACTTCTGGGCCTGGGCGCTGCTGAGCCCGCTGGGCCCGCTGTTTCGCGAGCAGGGCACGCTCGGACCGCTGAGCGAGTCCGACGTGGCGCTGCTGGTCGCGGTCCCGGTCGTCGTGGGCTCCCTCGGTCGCATCGTCGTGGGCGCCCTCACCGACCGCTACGGCGGGCGGATCATGTTCCCGCTGGTCTCGGCCGCCACGATCGTGCCGATCCTGTTCCTCGCGTTCTTCGCCCTCGACTCGTACACGCTGCTGCTGGTGGGCGGGTTCTTCCTCGGCATCGGCGGCACCGCCTTCGCGGTCGGGGTGCCGTTCGTCAACGCGTGGTTCCCACCGGAGCGACGCGGCCTCGTCGTCGGCGTCTTCGGCGCCGGCATGGGGGGCACGGCCATCAGCGCCCTCACCACGGTGCGGCTCTACACCGAGGTGGGGGAGAAGGCACCGTTCCTGATCACCGCCGCGGCGCTGGCCGGCTACGCCGTCGTCGCGTGGCTGGTGCTGCGCGACGCACCGGGACGCACGGTGCCCACGACGGGTCTCGGCGCCCGCCTGGCCTCCAACGCGCGGCTGCCCATCACGTGGCAGGCCTGCATCCTCTACGCCGTGGCGTTCGGGGGGTACGTCGCGTTCTCGGTCTACCTGCCCGCCTACCTCAAGACGGAGTACTCCCTGACCGCGGCCGGTGCTGCCAACCGGATGGCCGGGTTCGTCCTGGTGGCCGTGGTGATGCGACCCGTGGGCGGCTGGCTGTCGGACCGCTTCGGGCCGGTCCCCGTCCTGGCCGGCGGCTACGCGGTGGTGGTCGTGGGGGCCGGCCTGGCGTCGACTCACCCGCCGGTGGACAGCCTCGGCGCCGCGGCGTTCCTCTCGATGGCGGCAGCCCTGGGCTGCGGCAGCGGCGCCACCTTCGCGCTCATCGCACGCGTCACCGACCCGGCCCGGGTCGGCGGTGTCACCGGTCTCGTGGGTGCCGCCGGCGGGTTCGGGGGCTTCGTGCCACCGCTGCTCATGGGTTACATCTACGGCCGCACCGAGTCGTACGCGCTCGGCCTGTGGCTGCTCTCGGTCACGGCTGCGCTCACGCTCGTGCTGACCCTGACCGTCGTCCGTCGTACCGCGGCAGGAGGAACCACGTCATGACCAGGCACACCGCCCGCATGGACGGCCCGCTCTCCGAGCTGCTGGTCGGGACCCGGCGGTTCTTCACCAGGGCCGAGGTGAGCGACGACCGACGGAGCATGGTGCGTCAGGGCGGCCGCGAGGCGGATGCGTTCTACCGCGACCGGTGGAGCCACGACAAGGTCGTCCGCTCCACGCACGGGGTCAACTGCACCGGCTCCTGCTCGTGGAAGGTGTACGTCAAGGACGGCATCATCACGTGGGAGACGCAGCAGACCGACTACCCCTCGGTCGGGCCGGACAAGCCGGAGTACGAACCCCGGGGCTGCCCACGGGGCGCCGCCTTCTCCTGGTACACCTACAGCCCGACCCGGGTGCGCTACCCCTACGTCCGCGGCGTGCTGCTGCAGATGTACCGCGAGGGGAAGCAGCAGCACGGTGGTGACCCGGTGCAGGCGTGGGCCCACGTGGTCGACCACCCGGGGCGCGCCCGCGCCTACAAGTCCGCGCGCGGCAAGGGAGGCCTGGTCCGCGCCACCTGGGACGAGGCGGTCGAGATGGTCGCGGCGGCCTACGTCCACACCATCCGGACCTGGGGCCCGGACCGGGTGGCGGGGTTCTCGCCCATCCCTGCGATGTCGATGGTGTCCCACGCCTCGGGTGCCCGGTTCACCCACCTGGTGGGCGGGTCGATGCTCTCGTTCTACGACTGGTACGCCGACCTGCCGGTCGCCTCCCCGCAAGTGTTCGGCGACCAGACCGACGTGCCGGAGTCGGGGGACTGGTGGGACGCCGGCTACCTGGTGATGTGGGGCTCCAACGTGCCGGTGACCCGGACGCCCGACGCGCACTGGATGACGGAGGCGCGCTACCGGGGCCAGAAGGTCGTCGTGGTGTCGCCCGACTACGGCGACCACGTGAAGTTCGCCGACGACTGGCTCCCGGCCAACCCGGGCACGGACGCTGCGCTCGCGCTGGCCATGGGTCAGGTGATCCTGCAGGAGTTCTTCGTCGAGCGGACGACCCCCTACTTCGACCACTACGTGAAGCGCTACACGGACCTGCCGTTCCTGGTGAAGGTCGAGGACGGCCGGCCTGGCAAGTTCCTCACCGCCGAGGACCTGCCCGCCCACCGCGACGAGGAGAACGCCGCGTTCAGGACCGTGCTGCTCGACTCCCGCACGGGTGAGCCGGTGGTGCCGGGCGGCTCGCTCGGGCACCGTTTCGGCGAGGCGGGCGTGGGCCGATGGAACCTCGAGCTCGGCGACGTCGAACCGACCCTGGCGCTGGGCGCCGGGGAGACAGCCGAGGTCCGGCTGCCGGTCTTCGGCGACGTCGACGGCAGCCCCGACGAGATCACTGCCCGGGTCCCGGTCCGCCGGGTCGGCGACCAGCTCGTGACCACCGTCTACGAGCTGATGCTGGCGCGCTACGCGACCTACACCCCGGAGTGGCAGGAACCGATCACGGGCGTCCCCGCAGCGGCCGCCCGCCGGATCGCCCGGGAGTTCGCCCGCAACAGCGAGGAGTCGAAGGGCCGGTCGATGATCCTCATGGGCGCCGGCACCAACCACTGGTTCCACTCCGACACCATCTACCGCTCGTTCCTGGCCCTGACCACGCTCACCGGCTGCCAGGGCGTCAACGGCGGCGGCTGGGCCCACTACGTCGGGCAGGAGAAGGTCCGGCCGGTGACCGGGCACGCTCATCTGGCCAACGCGCTGGACTGGTCGCGGCCACCGCGCAACATGATCCAGGCCGCGTACTGGTACCTGAACACCGACCAGTTCCGCTACGACCACTTCTCCGCCGACACCCTCTCGGCTGCGACCTCGGACGGCCAGCTGGCTGGTCTCAGCAGTGCCGACGTGCTGGCGAAGAGCGCACGGATGGGGTGGATGCCGAGCTACCCGACCTTCGACCGCAACCCGCTCGACCTGTGCGACGAGGCTGCCGCGGCCGGCCGGCCGGTGGGCGAACACGTCATCGCAGGGCTGCAGGACGGCAGCCTGCGGTTCGCCGGCGAGAACCCGGACGGGCCTGAGAACTTCCCCCGGGTGCTGGCGATCTGGCGGGCCAACCTGTTGGGCTCCTCGGCCAAGGGCAACGAGTACTTCCTCAAGCACCTGCTCGGCACCGCCGCGTCGCTACGGGCCACCGAGGCTCCTGCGGGAGCGCGGCCGAAGGACGTCACGTGGGTCGACGAGGCACCCGAGGGCAAGCTCGACCTGCTGCTCACCCTCGACTTCCGTCAGACCTCCACCACCGTCTTCTCCGACGTGGTCCTCCCGGCCGCGACCTGGTACGAGAAGCACGACCTGTCGAGCACCGACATGCACCCGTTCGTGCACTCCTTCAACCCCGCCATCGCGCCGCCGTGGCAGACCCGCACCGACTGGGACACCTTCCAGGCGATCGCCGAGAAGTTCTCCGAGCTGGCCGGGCCGCGGCTCGGCGTACGCAAGGACGTGGTGGCGCTGCCGCTCACCCACGACACCCCGGACGCGATGGCCACGCCCCACGGCACGGTGCGTGACTGGAAGCTGGGGGAGTGCGATCCGGTCCCCGGTGTCACCCTGCCCAAGCTGGTCGAGGTCGAGCGCGACTACGGCGCGGTGGCCGACAAGTACGCCGCCGTCGGGCCGCTGCTCGACACCCTGGGCACCACCACCAAGGGCATCACCTACGACGTCACGGCCGAGATCGACTACCTGCGAGCGAAGAACGGAGAAGTCCGTGGCGGGGCTGCCGACGGGCGGCCCTCGCTGTCGCGGGACGTGCACGTCTGCGAGTCGATCCTCGCGCTCTCGGGCACCACCAACGGTCGCCTCGCCGTGCAGGGCTTCAAGAAGCTCGAGCAGCGCACCGGGACCCTGCTGCACGACCTCGCGGCCGAGCACGAGGGGAAGCAGGTCACCTTCGCCGACACACAGGCGGCGCCGGTGCCCGTGATCACCAGCCCGGAGTGGTCCGGCTCCGAGACCGGGGGGCGCCGCTACAGCCCGTTCACCATCAACGTGGAGCGGCTCAAGCCGTGGCACACGCTCACCGGCCGGCAGCACTTCTACCTCGACCACGACTGGATGTCCGAGCTCGGCGAGGAGCTGCCCGTCTACCGCCCACCGCTCAACATGGCCGCGCTCTTCGCCGAACCGCCCGTGGGTGACGTGCAGGGCCCCGGAGGGCCTGCGGTCGAGGGGGTGACCGTCCGCTACCTGACGCCCCACAACAAGTGGTCGATCCACTCCGAGTACCAGGACAACCTGTTCATGCTGTCGCTCTCCCGCGGCGGCCAGACGATCTGGATGTCGGAGGCGGACGCCGCCAAGGTCGGGGTCGCCGACAACGACTGGATCGAGGCGGTCAACCGGAACGGCGTCGTGGTCGCCCGGGCGGTCGTCTCGCACCGGATGCCCGAGGGCACGGTCTACATGCACCACGCCCAGGACCGGCTGATCGACGTACCGATCAGCGAGACCTCCGGCCGCCGCGGCGGCATCCACAACTCGCTGACCCGGCTGCTGATCAAGCCCAGCCACGTCATCGGCGGGTACGCACAGCTGACCTACGCGTTCAACTACCTCGGCCCCACGGGCAACCAGCGCGACGAGGTGACGGTGATCCGCAAGCGATCCCAGGAGGTGACCTACTGATGTGGTCGGAGGTCGAGGTGCGAGGAGCGTCGGCGACGAGCCTCGAAACCTCCTGCGTGGGGGCAGACCAGGAACCACGGTGGTCACCGCCCTGCCCGGGGGCGGGGATCTCGAGGCGCAGGCCTTGGCGGCCTTCGCACCTCAACCCCCGAGAGGAGGCGCGGTCATGAAGGTCATGGCGCAGATGGCGATGGTGATGAACCTCGACAAGTGCATCGGGTGCCACACCTGCTCGGTGACTTGCAAGCAGGCGTGGACCAACCGCACCGGCATGGAGTACGTCTGGTTCAACAACGTCGAGACCCGGCCCGGCCAGGGCTACCCGCGTCGCTACGAGGACCAGGAGGAGTGGCAGGGCGGCTGGACGCTCAACCGGCGGGGTCGGCTGACGCTGAAGGCTGGTGGTCGGTTCCGGAAGCTGCTGACCATCTTCTCCAACCCGAAGCTGCCCTCGATCCAGGACTACTACGAGCCCTGGACCTACGACTACACCACGCTCACCGATGCGCCTGCCCAGGAGCACACCCCGGTGGCCAGGCCGAAGTCGCTCATCTCCGGGCGTGACATGAAGATCGAGTGGTCGGCGAACTGGGACGACAACCTGGGTGGGTCGCAGGCGACGTTCGCCCACGACCCGGTGCTGAAGAAGGTCCAGAGCGAGGTGAAGCGCTCCTTCGAGGAGACCTTCATGTTCTACCTGCCACGGATCTGTGAGCACTGCCTCAACCCGTCGTGCGCCGCGTCCTGCCCGAGCGGTGCGATCTACAAGCGCACCGAGGACGGGATCGTGCTCGTCGACCAGGACCGCTGCCGCGGGTGGCGGATGTGTGTCTCCGGCTGCCCCTACAAGAAGGTCTACTTCAACCACCGGACCGGCAAGGCCGAGAAGTGCACGTTCTGCTTCCCGCGGATCGAGGTCGGACACCCCACGGTCTGCGCCGAGACCTGTGTGGGCCGGCTGCGCTACATCGGGCTGATGCTGTACGACGCCGACAAGGTGCTCGACGCCGCCAGCGCCGCCGACGAGCAGGGGCTCTACGAGGCGCAGCGCGACGTGTTCCTGGACCCCCACGACCCGGAGGTGCAGCGCGAGGCGGAGCGGGCCGGCATCCCCCACGACTGGGTGCAGGCCGCGCAGCGGTCGCCGGTGCACGCCCTGATCCAGAAGTACCGGGTCGCGCTCCCGTTGCACCCGGAGTACCGCACCATGCCGATGGTCTGGTACATCCCGCCGCTCTCGCCGGTCGTGGACGTCGTACGCGACACCGGCGAGGACGCCGAGGACCCCGGCAACCTGTTCGCCGCCATCGACGCGCTCCGGATCCCGATCGAGTACCTCGCCGAGCTCTTCACCGCCGGCGAGGTGGCGCCGGTCGACCGGGTGCTGCGCACGCTCGCGGCGATGCGCTCCTACATGCGCGACCTCAACCTCGGCCGCGACCCCGACGCCTCCATCCCGGCGTCGGTCGGCATGAGCGAGGAGGACATGTACGACATGTACCGGCTGCTCGCGCTGGCCAAGTACGACGAGCGCTACGTGATCCCGCCCGCTCACGCCGAGCAGGCCCACGGGCTGGAGGAGCTCGCCACCGAGTGCCCGGTCAGTGAGTACGGGGGCGGTAGTCCCGAGATCTTCGGCGAGGGGTCGGGCAGCCAGACGCCGCTGGCGGTCGAGAACTTCCGGATGCTCCAGAACCGGCAGACCGTCGACACCATGGCATCGCCGGACGACAAGGCGGCTCGGGTCAACCTGCTCAACTGGGACGGGAAGGGCACGCCCGAGGGGCTGTTCCCACCCCGGAGCGACGAGCAGGAGCAGGACCAGTGAGCCGCCGGACGGCCTGGCAGTGCGCCTCGTTGCTGCTGGACTACCCGAGCGAGACGTTGCTGCGGCAGCTGCCCGCCGTGCGTGACGCGGCCGCCGGACTGCCCGACCGGCTCGGGTCGCCGCTGCTCGGCCTCGTCGGCCACCTGGCGAGCGGCGACCTCGGCGAGCTGCAGGCGGCGTACGTCGAGACGTTCGACGACCGGCGCCGCTGCAACCTGTTCCTCACCTACTTCGCCCACGGCGACACCCGCAAGCGCGGCCTGGCCCTGCTGCGGTTCAAGCACGCGTACCTCGCGGCCGGGGTGGCGCCCGACGACTCCGAGCTGCCCGACCACCTCTGCGTGGTGCTGGAGTTCGCCGCCACCGTCGACCCGGCCGTCGGCCGCGGGCTCCTTGTCGACCACCGCGCCGGGCTGGAGGTGCTTCGGCACTCGCTGCGCGACCTCGGCTCACCGTACGCCGGGGCGCTGGAGGCGGTCTGCGCGACGCTGCCCGCCCTGCGGGGTGACGAGCGGGAGGCGGTGCGGAGGCTCGCTGCCGAGGGGCCGCCCGAGGAGGAGGTCGGCATGACTCCCGACGGGACGCCCGGCTTCGACGCCGCGCTGACCGACCGGACGGTCGACCTGCCGATGCCCACCGTGCGGGGTGCCTGATGGACCAGCTGCTCTGGGTGGTGTTCCCCTACATCTGCCTCAGCGTGTTCGTGGTCGGACACTTCTGGCGCTACCGGTTCGACAAGTTCGGATGGACAACGCGCTCGTCCCAGCTCTACGAGGCCCGGCTGCTGCGACTCGGCTCGCCGCTGTTCCACTTCGGAATGCTCGGCGTCGTCGGCGGACACGTCATCGGGCTCCTGGTGCCGAAGTCGTGGACCGACGCGCTCGGCGTCAGCGACGAGCTCTACCACCTGGTCGCCGTGGTCGGCGGCCTGATCGCGGGGGCCATGGCGCTGGTCGGGATGGCGATCCTGATCTACCGGCGCCGCACGGTGGGACCGGTGTTCTCCGCGACGACTGCGATGGACAAGGTGATGTACGTGTTCCTCGGCGTGGTCGTGGTGCTGGGGATGTGGAACACCATCGCCGGGTCCGTCCTCAACCTGGGCGGGCACTACGACTACCGCGAGGGCGTCTCGGTCTGGTACCGCTCGTTCCTCGCGTTCCAGCCGGACGCCTCGCTGATGGCCGACGCGCCACTCGGCTTCCAGCTGCACGCCCTGGTCGCGTTCGCCCTCTTCGCACTGTGGCCGTTCACCCGGCTGGTCCACGTCTTCTCGGCACCGGTGGGCTACCTCACCCGCCCCTACATCGTCTACCGCTCCCGGGACGACCGACTGGGCTCGCACTCCCCGCGCCGGGGCTGGGACCGGGTGAGCTGACGTGTGCGGACACTGCGGGTGCCACGGCGTGGACGCGGTCCGCGAGCTCCGGGACGAGCACGAGGCCCTGGTCGAGCAGGCACACGGCGTACGCCGTGCCCTGGCCTCCGGCGAGCTGCCACGCACGGCCGAGCTCCTGCGAGGGTTGATCGGCCACCTGCACACCCACGTGCGGCGGGAGGAGACCGGGATCTTCGCGGCCCTGCGCGGCAGCGGTGAGTTCGTCGGGGAGGTGGCCGAGCTGGAGGAGGAGCACCGACAGCTCGACGCCGGCATCGCCGGCCTGGACCCCGGCGCCCCCGACTTCGCGGCGCAGGTGGCTGCGCTCCTGGGCGAGCTGGAGGAGCACATCGAGCGCGAGGACCTCGGGATCTTCCCGGTGTCGGTGGTCACGCTCGGCGCCCCCGGCTGGGAGCTGGTCGACCGGGCGCACGCCGCCGTACCGACGTTCCTCACCACCCGGAGCGCACCGTGAGGGCGGCCTCGCTCGAGCGTCTGGGTGACGAGCAGCTGGAGCTGGCCCGGTCGGCACCCAGCGGGCGCGCGGCCGTCACCGTCCACGGTGGCCGGCAGCACGACCTGCGACAGACGTTGATCGCCCTCGCCTCGGGGCACGGCCTCGGCGAGCACGAGTCTCCGGGGGAGGCGACCCTGCAGGTCCTGCGCGGCCGGGTCCGCCTCACGGCCGGCGACGAGAAGTGGGAGGGCGAAGCGGGCGACCACGTGGTGATCCCCCAGGCGCGGCACGACCTCTGGGCCTCCACCGACGCGGTGGTGCTGCTGACGGTCGCCACCCGCGCCGACCGGGGCTGAGACCAACCGCGCGCCAACTCGTCGCTCAGTACGCTCGTCGTATGGACTCCAGCCACGACGTCGCGGCCCGGCTGCGCGCCACCGGCTACCTCGCCGACGACGACCTGGCCACCGTGCTGTTCCTGGCGCTGCGGATGGAGCGGCCGCTGCTGCTCGAGGGCGAGCCGGGCACCGGCAAGACCGCGCTGGCCGAGGCGGTGGCCGAGTCGCTCGACCTGCCGCTGATCCGGCTGCAGTGCTACGAGGGCATCGACGCGACGCAGGCCCTCTACGACTGGGACTTCCCGCGGCAGATCCTGCACCTGCGCACCCTGGAGGCGGTGCACGGTGATGGGGGTGTGCTCGGGGGGAGTGTGGAGGAGACCGAGAAGTCCTTGTTCCAGGAGCGGTTCCTGCTGGCCCGCCCGGTGCTGCAGGCGCTGCAGCAGGCGCCGGCGGTGCTGCTCGTGGACGAGGTCGACCGGGCCGACGACGAGTTCGAGGCGTTCCTCCTGGAGGTGCTGTCGACCTACCAGGTCAGCATCCCCGAGCTCGGCACCGTGGCCGCGCCGGTGCCGCCGGTGGTGGTGCTGACCTCCAACCGGACCCGCGAGCTCCACGACGCGCTCAAGCGGCGCTGCCTCTACCACTGGATCGACCACCCCGGTCTCGACCGCGAGGTCGCGATCGTCCGCTCCCGCGCCCCCGAGGTGAGCGAGACCCTCGCGGAGCAGGTGGTCGGCGTGGTCCAGCAGCTGCGCAGCCGTGACGACCTGCTCAAGCCGCCGGGCGTCGCCGAGACCCTCGACTGGGCCCGGGCGCTCCACCACCTCGGCACCACCGAGCTCGACCTGGAGTCCGCCGCGACGACGCTCGGGGCCCTGGTCAAGTACCGGGAGGACGCCGACCGGGTGAAGCAGGCCCTGGACCGGATGCTGGCCCGATGACGAACGCGACCGCCACCCGCGACGCCGACGAGATCCTGCTGGCGTTCACCCGCGCCCTGCGGGCCTCCGGGGTGCCGGTCACGTCCGACCGGGCGCAGGGCTTCCTCGCGGCGACGGCGCTGGTCGGGGCCGACGACCACCGCTCCGTCCACCGCGCGGGCCGGGCCACGCTGTGCGGCGGCCCCGACGACCTCGAGCGGTTCGACCAGGTCTTCACCGCCTTCTTCGACCACCGCGACGGGCTGCCCCGCTCCCGGCCCGCGACGCCGTCGACGCCGGTGACGTCGTTCCCGGAGTCCGAGCCGGAGGACGGCGAGGGGGACGCCGACCAGGACGACGTGGTGCGGGCCGCGGCCAGCGCGGCCGAGGTGCTGCGGCACCGCGACGTGGCCGCGCTCTCGGCCGGTGAGAAGCAGCGGCTGGCCGCGCTGTTCGAGGGGCTGGTCTGCCGGCCGCCGGTACGGCGTACCGCCCGGCACCGCAGGTGGCACCGCGGCGACATCGACGCCCAACGGACCCTGCGAGCGAGCCTGCGCCGGATGGGCGAGCCGGCCGACATCGCGTGGCGCCGGCGGGCCACCCGGCCGCGCCGGGTGGTGCTGCTGGTCGACGTCTCCGGCTCGATGAGCGGGTACGCCGACGCGCTGCTGCGGCTGGCCCACCGCTGGACCCGGACCGGCGGGCCCTCGATCGAGACGTTCACCCTCGGCACCCGGCTCACCCACGTGACCCGCGCGATGCGGCTGCGCGACCCCGACCGCGCGATCGTCGCCGCCGGCGAGACCGTCCCGGACTGGTCGGGCGGCACCCGGCTGGGGGAGACGCTGCAGATGTTCCTCGATCGATGGGGCCAGCGCGGCCTGGCCCGGGGCGCCGTCGTGGTGGTCTTCAGCGACGGCTGGGAGCGCGGCGGCACCGAGCTGCTCGCCGGGCAGATGGAGCGGCTGCAGCGGGTCGCCCACCGCGTGGTCTGGGTCAACCCCCACCGCGGCAAGGCCGGCTACGAGCCGGTGCAGGCGGGCGTACGGGCCGCGCTGCCCCACTGTGACGACTTCGTGGCCGGACACTCGCTGGCCACCTTCGCCGAGCTGACGGAGCTGGTGTCCCGTGCGTGACGTGCTGTCCGAGCTGATGACCTGGTGGGAGGCCGGCGAGACCGTCGGCGTCGGCACCGTCGTCGCCACCTTCCAGTCGGCGCCCCGACCCGCCGGCGCCTCGATGCTGGTCGGCCCGGACGAGAGCGCCGTCGGCTCGGTCTCCGGCGGCTGCGTCGAGGGCGCGGTCTACGAGCTGGCGCAGTCGGTCGTCGGGTCCGGCGTGCCGGTCCTGGAGCGCTACGGCGTCTCCGACGACGACGCGTTCGCCGTCGGCCTCACCTGCGGCGGCATCCTCGACGTGTTCGTGGAGAAGGTCAGCCGGGAGACCTTCCCCGAGCTCGGCGAGATCGCCGCCGACGTCGCGGCCGGACGCCCCGTCGCACTGGCCACCGTGATCGAGCACCCCGACCCGTCACGCCTCGGCCGCCGGCTCGTCGTACGGCCTGACGACGGGGTGGTTCGTGACGATCGCGCCCTCGACACGCCGGCTCCGGGGGCGGGAACGTCACGAACTACCGCATCCCTCGGCTCGGAGCGCTCGGATGCCGCCGTGCACGACGACGCGCTCGGGCAGCTGGCGCTCGGCCACAACGCGACGCTGACGTACGGCCCGGACGGCGAGCGGCGCGGCGAGGGGATGCGGGTCTTCGTGTGGGCGTTCGCGCCGAAGCCGCGGATGCTGGTCTTCGGCGCCATCGACTTCGCGGCCGCGGTCGCCCGGGTCGGCAGCTTCCTCGGCTACCACGTGACGGTCTGCGACGCCCGGCCGGTGTTCGCGACCAACAGCCGGTTCCCCGACGCCGACGAGGTGGTCGTCGACTGGCCGCACCGCTACCTCGCCGGCGAGGTCGAGGCCGGCCGGGTCGACCAGCGCACGGTGCTGGCCGTGCTCACCCACGACCCGAAGTTCGACGTACCGCTGCTCGAGGTGGCGCTGCGGCTGCCCGAGGAGCAGCGGCCGGCGTACGTCGGCGCGATGGGCAGCCGGAAGACCCACGACGACCGGCTGGCGCGGCTGCGGGAGGCCGGCCTGACCGAGAAGGAGATCGCCGGCATGTCCAGCCCGATCGGGCTCGACCTGGGTGCCCGGACGCCGGAGGAGACGGCGATCAGCATCGCCGCCGAGATCGTCGCGCTCCAGTGGGGCGGATCCGGCGACCGGCTGGCCGCGCGGGAGGGCCGGATCCACCACGGCTGAGCCGGGTCAGGGGAGGCGGTCCGCCAGGACGCAGAACTCGTTGCCCTCCGGGTCGGCGAGGGTGACCCAGCTCTCGTCGCCGCTCTGGCCGACGTCGGCGTGCCGGGCACCCAGGGCGAGCAGGCGCTGCACCTCGTCGGCCTGGTCGCTGTCGGTGGGGTTGACGTCGAGGTGGAGCCGGTTCTTGACGGACTTGTCCTCGGGCACGCGCGCGAACGTCAGCGTCGGAGGCACGGGGCCACTCCGGCGCGCACCCTCGGGGACCTGTGGGGAACCGATGGTGATCACGCCCTCCTCCTCGGCCTGCACCTCGTAGCCGAGGACCGAGCACCAGAACCGGGCGAGGGCCCCGGGATCGTGGCAGTCGATCGCGAGCTCGGTGAACTTGCTCGTCATGGTCAGGGCCTCCGCTCGGGCCAGCAAGGACGCCAGCGCGTCACACGCTAGCCGTCCTGGGGCTCGCGCCGGTTCGCTCCCGGAGTGTCTGGGACCATTCCGGCATGAGCACCCGCGCCCGCGTCAGCGAGTGGCACGACGAGGAGGGATGGGGCGTCGTCGAGTCCGCTGCCACACCGGGCGGATGCTGGGTGCACGTCTCGTCCGTGCTCGTCGCCGGCCTCGAGACCCTCGACCCCGGGACAGAGGTGGAGCTGACCTTCGAGGCGGGCGGGCAGGACGGCTACGGCTACCGGGCAGTCGAGGTGTGGCCGGTCGGCGCGACACCCGTCCGCACCGCCGACGCGGCCCGTGGGGGACCCTCCGGCGCGTACTCCTCGACCCTGAGGCTGACCTTCGACGACGACCCGCGCTGATCCCCGGACGTGACGACGCCGCCGGGTCGAGGACCCGGCGGCGCCGTCAGCAGTGCAGCGGGACGTCAGAGCATCCCGATCTCCTCGAGGTACTGCTCGGCGACCTGATCGACCGGCTGGCCGTCGACGTCGACCTGGGCGTTGAGCTCGGCCATCTTCTGCTCGTCGAGGCCCTCGAAGATCGTCGCGGCGATCTCGTCGTAGGTCTCGGCGTGCTCCTGGTAGACCGCGTCCTGGTAGGTGAAGGACAGGTTGTACAGGATCATGACGCCCGGGTCCTCGACCAGCTCGAGGTTGAGCGCCTGGATCCGGCCGTCGGTCGTGAAGACCTCACCGAAGTCGCAGTTGCCGTCCGAGGTCTCGGTGTAGATCAGGCCGGTGTCCAGGATCTGGATCTGGCTCTGCGGGATCTCGTAGCCGGTGGCCTCCTCCCAGAGGACCAGGCCGTCCGGACGGTCGGGGAACTCGGTCTCCATGCAGACCGTGGTGTCCGGGTTCTCCTCCAGGTAGGCGGCCATCGAGTCGAAGTCGAAGCCCCCCTCCTGCTCGGCGAGGTCACCGTTGGCGGCGAAGCCGTAGGTGTCGTTGAAGGGCGAGCGACCCACCCACCTGATGTCGTTCTCCTTGATGTCCATCTCCGAGGTGACCTTGAACAGCTCCTCGGGGTCCTGGCTGGGGTCCTCCTGCTTGAGGTGGACGGTCCAGCCGGTGCCGGTGTACTCGGGGTAGACGTCGATCTCGTCGCTCAGCAGCGCGTCACGCGCCACCGACGTCCCGCCGAGGTTGGTCTGGCTCGTGACGTCGGCACCCTCGTTCTCGAGCGCCTGCACGAGCATCTCCCCGACCAGGATGTTCTCGGTGAAGTCCTTGGACCCCACCGTCAAGGAGACCCCGTCGAGGGCACTGCCACTCCCTTCGCTGCCGCTGTCACCCCCACATGCGGCGAGAGTCACGCCCAGGCCTAGGGCCAGGGTCGTGGCGAGGATCGACTTCCTACGGTTGCGCATCGGTTCACCCTTCATCAGACAGCAATGACCCCCACCGATGCGGATCCACCGACGACCGACGGTGCCCCCGAGGGCGGGTCCAACGGTCGACGACGCAGCCGCGACATGCTGTGGGCGCTCTTACCATAGGGACTCGATCGTCCCCCGCCGAGGCCCGAACCGCGCGAGAACGCAACGATTCTGTCTCGATCGTGCCCGTTCGTGCCCGGGTCTGCCCGAAATCACCCTCGAGGGGTGAGGGAACGCTCCGAATCCTCAGAGACCGCGAGGACGCAGCATCCGCTCCGCGACCGCGCCGAGCCAGTCGAAGCTGAGCGCCACCAGCGCGACCAGCCAGGCCCCGACGATCAGGATCTCGTCCTGGTTGAGCTTCAGCCCGGTCTGGATGGTGATGCCGAGCCCGCCGCCGCCGATCAGGAAGCCGAGGGTCGCCATGCCGATGTTGAGGACCATGGCGGTCCGCACGCCGGCGATGATGATCGGGACGGCGAGCGGCAGCTCGATCCGGGTGAGCGCCTGGACCTTGGTCATGCCCATGCCGCGTCCGGCCTCGATGACGTGCCGGTCGACGCCGTCGAGGCCGACCATCGTGTTGCGCAGCACGGGCAGCAGGGCGTAGAGCGACAGCGCCCAGATCACCGTCATGCGAACCCTGCCCCATGAACCCGAGGAAGATCACGAGCAGCCCGTACGCCGGCAGCGCCTGCCCGGAGTTGGCGACCGCGAGGATGTACGGGCTGACCTTGCGGAAGGCCGGCCGGGTCAGCAGGATGCCGAGCGGCACCGCGACCGCGATCACGATGACGGTGGACCAGAAGGCGATGTAGATGATCCGGATGGTCTGCGGCTGCAGCTTGGTGTTCCAGTCGAGCGCCGACAGCACCGTGCTGTTGGCGCTCGCCTGGAAGTTCTGGATGTAGAGGTAGAGCCCGATCGCGAGCAACCCGATCATCACGGGGGCCAGGAACAGACCCGCCTTCTTGATCGCGCGGGCGCGACGGGTCGAGGACGGCGCCGTGGGGGTGTCGGCCAGCGAGTCCGCCGGGACGTCGCTCAGGTCGTCGACCGATGCGGTGATGCCGGTCATGCGTGGGCCTCCAGCTCCTCGTAGTGGAGTCGCGCCTCGTACTGCGCCCGGCGGATCGCCTTGGCGAGGTGGGTCATGTCGACCACGCCGGCGAACGCGCCGTGGTCGTCGACCACCAGCGTCTGTCCGGCGGCGCTCTGCACCATCAGCTCCAGCGCGTGGAAGAGCGTGTCGTCGCGGTGCAAGCGGTCCTCGCCGACCGGCTCCCCGCGGTCGGCCGCGGAGGAGTCGAGGTCGTCGCCGCGGACCCACCGCACCGGCTGGTCCTGCTCGTCGAGCTCGACCAGCCACTCGTGCGGGGACGCCTCGAGCTTGGCGCGGGCCGACGCGGGCGAGTCGCCGGGCGTGAGCGTGGGGTAGTCGGTGAGGGCCAGCGAGCTGACCTTGAGGAAGTTGAGGCCCTTGATGGTCGAGCCGGTGCCGATGAAGTCGTCGACGAACTCGTCGACGGGGTAGGCGAGGATCCGCTCCGGGGTGTCGATCTGGCGGATCTTGCTCCGCTCGCCGAGGATCGCGATCCGGTCGCCCATCTTGATCGCCTCGTCGATGTCGTGGGTGACGAAGACGATCGTCTTGCGCAGCTCGCCCTGCAGCCGGAGGAACTCGTTCTGGAGCCGCTCGCGGGTGATCGGGTCGATCGCGCCGAACGGCTCGTCCATCAGCATGATGTCCGGGTCGGCGCCGAGCGCGCGGGCCACGCCGACGCGCTGCGCCTGGCCGCCCGAGAGCTCCTTGGGGTAGCGGTCGCGGTACTGCTCGGGGTCGAGCCCGACCATGGTCAGCAGCTCCTCGCTGCGCTCGCGGGTCTTGCCCTTGTCCCAGCCGAGCATCTTCGGGACGGTCGCGATGTTCTGGGAGATCGTCTGGTGCGGGAACAGGCCGATCTGCTGGATGACGTAGCCGATCCGACGCCGCAGCTTGTCGGCGTTGACCTTGGTGACGTCCTCGCCGTCGAGCAGGATCCGGCCGCCCGAGGGCTCGATCATGCGGTTGATCAGGCGGAGGGTCGTGCTCTTGCCGCAGCCGGACGGCCCGACGAGCACGAGGATCTCGCCCTCGTGGACGTCGATCGTCAGCTCCTCGACCGCCGGCACCTTGGTGCCGGGGTAGATCTTGGCCACGCGGTCCAGGTGGATCTTCGCATCGGCGCTCATGGTGGGTCCTCTCGGTCGTTCCGCCGGGCGGAGGTCAGATGCGCAGTCCGCGCGAGGTGGTCAGGCGTTGGGCGATGGCGAACACGGTGTCGAGGGCCAGGCCGAGCAGCACGGTGAAGACGACACCGGTCCACACCGACTCGATCGCGAACGGGAGGCCGAGCCGGGTGAGCCCGCCCTGGATGAAGGTGCCGAGCCCGTCGCCACCGACCAGGATGGCGATGGCTGCGATGCCGACGGTCATCAGGCTGGAGATGCGGACTCCGGCCATGATCACGGGCCACGCCAGCGGCAGCCGTACCCGGACCAGCTGTTGGGAGGTGTTCATCCCCATCCCCTTGGCCGACTCGACGATCGCCGGGCTGACGGAGTCGAGGCCGGTGACGGTGTTGCGCAGGACGGGCATGAGCGCGTACAGGAACAGCGCGAGCATCGCCGGCGGGTTGCCGATGCCGACGAGCGGGATGAAGAGGGCGAACAGGGCCAGCGAGGGGATCGTGAGCACGATGCCCGAGAGCGCCAGCACGACGGCCCGGGCCACCGGCCTTCGCTGGATGAAGACCCCGAGCAGCACCGAGGTCACCGTCGCCAGTGCCACCACGATCAGCACGATGCGGGCGTGGGCCAAGGTCTCCTCGAGGATGAACTCCAGGTTGTCGTTCACGTACGTGAGCCAGTTGCTGATCTTGTCCACAGGTGCCCCTCAGGTCGGTCCCGTCGGGGAACACCATACGCAGGCTGTCACCTCCTGCGCCCTCACTGCGCCGCCGCGCGGGGCCGCGTCGTGGTCACCGGAGGGTCCCGACCGGTCCCGTGGATTGCCCCGCAGGGCTATCGTGACCCCAGTCACACGCGTTCGTTGGGGGGACCATGGAGGCCGACCAGCCGCTGCGCGACCGACGGGCCGAGGCCGTCCGGGCCTGGACCCGGTTCGTCGAGCACGGCGATGCTGCGAGCCCCGCGATCAGGCCGGAGATCCTGCACAGCTGGGAGCTGTCCGGCACCGTCGCGCCCGACGTCACCCAGGCCCCGCTGGCCGACGAGGCCGAGACCGCGGCGTACTTCCGGGGCTCGCCGCTCGAGGTCGCGGTCGAGCGCGTCGAGCAGGACCTGCGGCGCACCGCCGAGGACGGCGACCTGGTGCTCGCCATCACCGATCCCGAGACCCGGGTGCTGTGGACGTACGGCGGCCGGGTGATGCGGCGCAAGGCCGAGAGCGTCAACTTCGTGCCGGCCGGTCGCTGGGACGAGGCCAGCGTCGGCACCAACGCGCTGGCGATCGCGATGCGCACCGGCGAGCCGGCGATGGTGTTCAGCGCGGAGCACTACGCGCCGATCGTCCACAACTGGGTGTGCTGGGCGGCGCCGCTGCACCACCCGGTCACGGGCGAGCAGATCGGCGTCATCGACCTCTCCACGACCTGGGACCGCACCCACCCGATCGGGCTCGCGACCGCCCGGGTGCTGGCGCGGCTGATCGAGGGCGCGATGCCGCGCTCCCACCAGTGGGGACCCAAGGCCGGGCTGGCCCCGCCGGAGCCGGGGCTGACGATGTCGCTGCTCGGCACCGCCGAGGCGTGGCTCGACGGCCAGCGGCTGCTGCTCAACCGGCGACAGACCGAGATCCTCGCGCTGCTCGGCCTACACCCGGAGGGACTCTCGCTGGAGCGGCTGCACGCCATGGTCTACGGCGACCAGGCCGTCACGCTCTCGACGCTCAAGTCCGAGGTCTCCCACCTGCGCGCGGCGCTCGGCGGCCAGCTCGCCTCGCGGCCCTACCGGCTGATGATGCCGGTCCGGACCGACGTCGAGGACGTTCTCTCGCTGCTCGCCCACGGCAACGTGAAGGCCGCGGTGGCGGCGTACGGCGGCGACCTGCTGCCGGGCAGCAACGCCCCGGCCCTGGTCGAGCTCGCCGACTACGTCGCCGTCAGCATGCGCGAGGCGCTGCTCGGCAACCCGGACCCGACCGCCGTGCTGCGCTACGTCGAGCTCGCGCCCCACGACATCGAGGTCGTCGAGCGGTGCCTGGACGCGCTCGGCACCCACGACCACCCGGCCAAGCCGCTGCTCAAGGGGCGGCTGGCCTCCGCCCGCTGACCGGTCAGCCGGCGCCGAGCCACCACCCGGCGGCGGCCGCGGCCACGCTCACGGTCACGCCGGCCGTCACCGTGGCCACCGCGGTGAGCGGTCGGCCCGTCTCGAGCAGCCGCACGGTCTCGAAGGAGAAGGTCGAGAACGTCGTCAGCGCCCCGCAGAACCCGATGCCGCCGAGCGCCACGAGGCCCGACGGCGCCGCCGCGGCCAGCACACCCAGCAGCAGGGAGCCGACGACGTTGACCACGAACGTGCCCCAGGGGAACGGGCCCGGCAGCAGCGCGGTGAGCGCCCGGTCGGCGAGGTAGCGGACCGGGGCGCCGACGGCCCCGCCGAGCAGGACCAGCAGCAGCGTCATCGCGGCACGCTCCCCGCCGCCAGCCGCCGGGTCACGGTGAGCCCGGCCCAGGTCGCCAGCAGCCCGGCCACCACGCTGCCCAGCACGTACGTCACGGCCAACCCCGGGGCTCCGGTGGCCAGCAGGTCGCGCGCCTCCAGGGCGTACGCCGAGAACGTGGTCCAGCCGCCGAGCAGGCCGACGCCGAGGAACGGTCGCAGCAGCGGCCGCCCCGTCACGACGTCGGTGACCGCCACCATCAGCACGCCGATCAGCAGCGCGCCGGTGACGTTGACCAGGAAGGTCGGCCACGGGAAGCCACCCACCGACGGGACCGTCTCCGAGACCAGCCAGCGTCCGGCCGATCCCAGGGCGCCGCCTGCTGCGACGGCCGCCAGCACGTGACGTGCCGGAGCGAGCGCGTCGGGGTCGATCGGCAGGTCGTGGTGCATCGACGGCGACGCTAGCCGTTGGGTCTCGTCTCGCCGTCGCGACCTCGTTCCTCGGTCGCGGGCTCGCTCGACCGGGACGGCCTGCGCAGCGCGCTCGTGCCTCGCGCCCGGATGCTGGGTCTCGATCTCGCCGTCGCGACCTCGTTCCTCGGTCGCGGGCTCGCTCGACCGGGACGGCCTGCGCAGCGCGCTCGTGCCTCGCGCCCTGCTGGCCCGCCCCCAACCGTCCACCAACCTTGCGGGCCTAGCGTGAGCCGCCTCACAGGTCCCGCATCTCCAGGAGGAGCAGCACATGGCCCGGATCAGCCTCACCGTCGACGGCTCACAGGTGTCCGACGACGTCGAACCCCGCATGCTGCTCGTGCACTACCTGCGCGAGAAGCTCGGCAAGACCGGCACCGTCGTCGGCTGCGACACCAGCAACTGCGGTGCCTGCACGGTCCACCTCGACGGCCGCAGCGTGAAGTCGTGCAACGTGCTGGCCGTGCAGGCCGACGGGCACGAGGTCACCACGATCGAGGGCCTCGCCCAGGGCGACCAGCTGCACCCGGTCCAGGAGGCGTTCCGGGAGTGCCACGGGCTGCAGTGCGGCTTCTGCACGCCGGGCATGGTGATGCAGTCGGTGGACCTGCTCAACGAGAACCCGCACCCGACCGAGGCGGAGGTGCGCGAGGGTCTCGAGGGCAACCTGTGTCGCTGCACCGGCTACCACAACATCGTCAAGAGCGTGCTGCACGCGGCTGAGGGGGGTGCCCGATGACTGCCACGCAGGAGGCTCCCGTCCGCGAGATCGGTCGTGACCGGCGCCGCAAGGAGGACCAGCGGCTGATCACCGGGCGTACGCGCTGGACGGACAACCTGATCCTCCCGGGCATGCTGCACCTGGCCATGGTCCGCAGCCCGTTCGCCCACGCGAGGATCACCGGCATCGACACCGAGGCCGCGAGGCAGGCCCCCAACGTCGTCGCCGTCATCACCGGCAACGACGTGGCCGACGAGCAGGGCAGCATCCCCACCGCGTGGAACATCACCCCGGAGCAGAAGTCGCCGCCCCACCCGGCCATCGCGGTGGACCGGGTCGCCTTCGCCGGGGAGATCGTGGCTGTGGTCGTGGCGCGCAGTGCCGCGGAGGCGCGGGACGCCGCCGAGCTGGTGGATGTCGACTACGAGGAGCTGCCGGCGGCCCTCGACCTCAAGCAGGCGGCCGAGGACAGCGTCCTCGCGCACCCCGACCTCGGCACCAACAAGTCTGCCTTCTGGCAGTTCGACTCCGCCGACGCCGGAACCGGGGGGCGGGTCGACGACGCCATCGCCGAGGCCCGCGAGAACGGAATCGTGATCGAGCGGGAGTACCGCCAGCAGCGGCTGATCCCCGCCTTCATGGAGCCGCGTTCCTTCGTGTGCGACCCGACCCGCGAGCAGCTGGTGCTGTGGTCCTCGACCCAGATCCCGCACATCACGAGGTTCTTCCTCGCCGCGGTCCTCGGCATCGCCGAGAGCAAGATCCGTGTCGTCGCCCCCGACGTCGGTGGCGGCTTCGGCGGCAAGCTGCAGTTCGTCCCCGAGGAGATCATCAGCGTTCTCGTCGCCCGCAGGCTGGGCAAGCCCTGCAAGTACACCGAGACCCGCTCCGAGTCGCTGATGGCCGCACACCACGGTCGGGACCAGTGGCAGCAGCTGACGCTGGCCGCGACCAGCGACGGCACCGTGACCGGCCTCAAGGTCGACCTGCTCGCTGACCTCGGGGCCTACGCGGGCACCGTCGGAGGGGGCGTGCCGATCCTCGGTGCCTTCATGTTCAACGCGATCTACAAGTTCCCCGCGTACCAGTTCAACTGCACCACCCTCTACACGAACAAGACGCTGACCGACGCCTACCGGGGCGCCGGTCGTCCCGAGGCGACGTACGCGATCGAACGACTGATGGACGAGCTCGCCGCCGAGCTGGGCGTGGACCCGCTGGAGATCCGGGAGAAGAACTGGATCACCCACGACGAGTTCCCGTTCACGACGGTCGCCGGCATGGAGTACGACTCCGGCAACTACGAGGCGGCCACTGCCAAGGCGAAGGAGATGTTCGGGTACGACGAGCTCCGGGCCGAGCAGCGTCGGCGCCGGGAGTCCGGCGACCGGGTCCAGCTGGGCCTCGGGATCTCGACCTTCACCGAGATGTGCGGCCTCGCGCCGAGCCGCGTCCTGGGCCAGCTCAACTACGGTGCCGGAGGGTGGGAGCACGCTTCGATCCGGCTGGGCGGCACCGGCAAGGTCGAGGTCGTCACCGGCGTCAGCGCCCACGGCCAGGGGCACGAGACGGCGTTCAGCCAGATCGTCGCGGACCGGCTGGGGGTCCCGTTCGAGGACGTGGAGGTGCTCCACGGCGACACCCAGATCGCCACCAAGGGCTACGACACCTACGGCTCCCGCTCGTTGGTCGTCGGTGGCGAGGCGCTGGTGCGTGCTGCCGACAAGGTGATCGAGAAGGCCAGGCCCGTCGCCGCCCACCTGCTCGAGGCGTCGATCGAGGACATCGAGTTCTCCGGCGGCCGGTTCTCGGTCCGGGGCACGGACCAGGGCATGGGCATCGCGGAGGTCTCCACGGCCGTGTTCGCGGCCCACAACCTGCCGGACGGAGTGGAACCGACGATCGACTCCGACGCGACGTACGACGCGGTGAACTTCTCCTTCCCGCACGGCACCCACCTGTGCGCCATGGAGGTCGACACCGAGACCGGGGCCGTGAAGATGCGCAAGTACGTCTGCGTCGACGACATCGGCAACATCATCAACCCGCTGATCGTCTCCGGCCAGGTGCACGGCGGCCTGGTGCAGGGCATCGCCCAGGCGCTGTGGGAGGAGGCGGTCTACGACGACCAGGGCACCCTGGTGTCGGGCTCGTTCGTCGACTACCTGCTGCCCACGGCAGCGGACACGATCTCCTTCGAGACCGACCACACGACCTCCCCGGCGCTCACCAACTCGCTGGGCACCAAGGGCGTGGGCGAGGCGGGCTGCATCGCCTCGACCCCGGCCGTGGTCAACGCGGTCGTCGACGCCGTACGTCCGCTCGGCATCAGCGACATCCAGATGCCGTGCACGCCCGAGCGGGTGTGGCGGGCGATCCACGACGCGGGGGCCGGGGGAGACGACCCCACGACCGGTGCGGCCGCCCCGCACTTCGACGAGTCCACCGGAGGTGCGCTGTGATCCCCGCCCAGTTCGACTACGTGGCGCCGACCTCGGTCGAGGACGCGCTGGCGGCCCTCGCCGAGCACGGTGAGGACGCCAAGATCATCGCCGGCGGGCAGAGCCTGCTGCCGGTGCTCCGGATGCGGCTCAACGCCCCGGAGACGGTGATCGACCTCGGCCGGATCGACTCCCTGCGCGGGATCCGCGACGACGGCGACGCGCTCGTCATCGGCGCGATGACCACGCACCACGACGTCCGCACGAGCGATCTGGTGCGCGAGCACGCGGGCGTGATCGCCAAGGCGACCGACCTCCTGGCCGACGCCCAGATCCGGCACCGCGGGACCTTCGGCGGCGCGCTCGCCCACGCCGACCCCGCGGGCGACCTCGGAGCCGGTGCGCTGTCGCTGGGCGCCGAGTTCGTGATCGCCGGCAGCGGCGGCAGCCGTACCGTCCCGGCCTCGGACTTCTTCATCGACTTCTTCGAGACCGCGATCGGCGAGGACGAGATCCTGACCGAGATCCGGGTGCCCAAGTACACCGGGTGGGGCGCCCACTACGAGAAGTTCGTCCGGGTCGTGCACCAGTGGCCGATCGTCGCCGTCGCGGCGACGGTACGGGTCGAGGGCGACACCATCGCCGAGGCACGGATCGGGCTCACCAACATGGGCTCCACCCCGGTCCGGGCGACCGCGGTCGAGCAGGCGCTCGCGGGGTCGCAGGCGACCGAGGACGGCGTACGCCCCGCGGCCGACCTGGCGGCCGAGGGCACCGACCCGCCCTCGGACCTCAACGGCGACGCCGACTACCGCCGGCACCTGGCGACGGTGCTGACCCGCCGCGCCGTGCTCGCGGCCGCGGGAGGCTGAGCGCGTGGAGCTGCACCACCGTTTCACCGTCCCCGCCGACGTCGAGGAGACCTGGGCCCACTTCAGTGACATCGAGGGAGTGGCCGGGTGCTTCCCGGGCGCGACCGTCACGGAGGCCGACGCGGAGTCCTTCTCGGGCACCGTGAAGGTCAAGCTGGGTCCGATCGCGCTGGTCTACAACGGCTCCGGCACCTTCGTCGAGAAGGACGAGTCGGCCCACCGGATGGTGATCGACGCCCGCGGCAAGGACAAGCGGGGCAACGGCACCGCCGGCGCCAAGGTCACCGCGACGATGACCGAGGCCGGACCCGGCTCCACGGACGTCGACGTCGCCACGGACCTGAGCATCACGGGCAAGGCGGCGCAGTTCGGCCGCGGCAACGTGATCAAGGACGTGTCGGACAAGCTCCTCGGCCAGTTCGTCTCCTGCCTGGAGCAGCAGCTGGGCGCCGGCTCCGGGGCCCCCACAGACGCACCCCCGGGGGAGGAGTCCGCACCGACACCACCCCCGGGGGCTGCACCCACCACCGCCGCGGACGTCCCGTCGGGCGGTGCCGACGCGGCCCCCGCCGCGGCGCCGGTGCCAGACCCGCAGGCACCGGCGCCCGCGGCGGGCCCGGCCGCTGCCGCGACCCCGCCCGCAGCCGGACCGCCGCCACCGCGGCCACAGTCCCGCGAACAGGACGACGCCATCGACCTCGGCGCCACGGTGCTGCCGGTGCTGCTCCGGGCGTACTGGAAGCCCGCCCTCGCGGTGGTCGCAGCCGTCGGCGCGATCATCTGGTGGCTGATGGGCCGGGACTGAGGCGTCCACTCAGAACACGTTGAGCGGGCGGAACTGCACCGACATCCGCGGACCGGCGTGGGCGACCTTGGGGATGCTGTGCTCCCAGGTGCGCTGGCACGAGCCGCCCATGACGACCAGGTCGCCGTGGCCCATCTCGACCGAGATCGACTCGCCGCCGCCCCGCGGGCGCAGCGCCAGCCGGCGCGGGTCGCCGACGGAGACGATCGCGACCATGGTGTCGACGCTGCGCCCGCGACCGATCCGGTCGCCGTGCCAGGCGACGCTGTCGCGGCCGTCGCGGTAGTAGCAGCAGCCGGCGGTCACGAACGGCTCGCCGAGCTCGGGACGGTAGTGGTCGGAGAGCGCGTCGCGCGCCGCCTCCAGGACGGGGTGGGGGAGCGGCTCGCCGACGCCGTAGGTGTGGACCAGCCGCGGGACGTCGACCACGCGGTCGTACATCTGGCGGCGCTCGGCCCGCCACGGCACCTCGCGGGCCATCGTGGCCAGGACGTCGTCGGCGTCGCCCAGCCAGTTGCGCTGGACGTCGAGCCAGGCGCCGCGGGTGAGCGTCGTCCGGGCGGGAGCGAGCGGCGACGGCCCCGCCGGGGCGGGGCCCGGGCCGGCGTCGAAGAGCGTCCCCTGGAACTGCACGTGTCCGACGCTAGCACGAAGTCGAACAGATGTTCGAGAGGACCAAGTTGTCGATTCCCCGGACGCGGCGGCGCTGCCGGGCGTAGCCTCACGAACGTGGAAGCCCTGTTGTCGGAGCACGGGCACGTGCCCAAGCACGTGCAGGTGCGTGAGTACGTCCGAGCGCTGGTCCGTGAGGCCCAGCCGGGCACGGCCGCGCCCTCGGAGCGCGAGCTCGTGCAGCGGTTCCACGTGGCCCGCATGACGGTTCGCCAGGCCCTCGACGCGCTGGTCGCGGAGGGGATGCTGGAGCGGGTCCCCGGGCGTGGGACGTTCGTCGCCCACCCCCGACGCGGCATCGGCCGACTGCGGGGGTTCACCGAGGAGATGACCGCACGCGGCCTGCTCGCGGAGTCGCAGACGCTGCTGGCGCGCCGCGACCAGGCGGGTCCGGGCGTGGCCCGGGCGCTCGAGATCACCGTGGGCGACCCGGTCATCCGCTGGAAGCGGCTCCGCCGCGCCGACGGGTCGCCGATGTGCCTCGAGGACGCCTACCTCAACGAGGTGCTGATCCCCGGCTTCCTGCAGAGCGGGATGCCGACCAGCCTCTACGACGCCCTCGGCCAGCGCGGGCTCCGGCCCAACCGCGCCGAGGACTCGGTGACCGCCGACCTGGCCACCGCCGAGGAGGCCGAGCAGCTCGAGGTCCCCGTCGGCAGCCCGGTGCTGCGCCACTCGCGCCGCTCCCTGGCCCGCGGCAAGGTCGTCGAGGTCTCCCGGACGGTCTACCGCGCCGACCGCTTCACCCTGTGGGTGCAGCTCGGCCGGGAGAGCTGAGCCGGCCGAGCTCGGCCACGGCCGTCCCCGACTCCTCGCACACCCACACCGGGTCCGGTCCGCCCAGGTCCGGCTGGATGTGCAGCGCGTGACGCGGTGCGCCCCGACAGCTCAGGCACTCCGGCCACCGGCCGCCGGAGTCGACGACGGCGTCCTGCACGTCCTGCGCGACCAGCCCGGCGACGTACACCTCGCCCTCGGGCCACTGCTCGGCCCACCAGCGCCGCGAGGCCACTGCCTCCTCCAGCGCCGAGACCGCCGTGGCCGTCGCCAGCTTCCGGGCCTCGAGGTCGGCCAGCACGAGCGCGCGGGCCGCGAGGAACAGCCGGTGGTCCATCTCGCCATTGTGCCTCGCGCGCCCACAACGCCGGGAGGTCCGCCGCGCCTACAGTGGCCGCATGGACCACGCGGTGCTCGAGGTCGCGGTACGCGGCCCGGGTGACGTCGCCGGCGCCGACGAGGGCGGCGCCGACCGGCTCCACCTGGTGGGCGCGGGCGACCGCTCCCCGGAGCCCGCCACCGTCTCCTCGGTGTGCCGCGAGACCGAGCTGCCGGTGTTCGTGCTGCTGCGCCTCAACGACGGGTGGTCGACCACCGGCGGTGAGCTCACGCGGCTCGCCGGTCTCGCCGAGGACTACCTGCGCTGCGGGGCGGCAGGGGTGTCGTACGGCTTCCTCGACGGCGACCTCGAGCTCGACGCCGAGGTGTGCGCCCACCTCGCCGGACAGCTGCCCGGGGTCCCGTGGACCTTCCACCGGGCGATCGACGCCGCCCTCGACGCCGAGCGTGCGTGGGCGCGGGTGGTGGACCTCCCCGGACTGGTCGCGGTCCGCTCGGCCGGCTCGCCGCAGGGGCTCGACGTCGGCTACGACGACCTGCTCGCCCTGGCCACGCGCGCGCCCCGGGTCGCCCGGCTGCTGATGCCGGGCGGCGGCCTGCTGGGCGAGCACGTGCCGTGGTTCGTCCGGACCGGCGTCCGGGCCTTCCACCTCGGGCCGCAGGCGCGCCCCGGCGGCACGTACAAGGCCTACGTCGACGCGGGCCACGTCCGCTCGTGGCGGCTGCTGCTCGACGACGCGGTCATGCGCGTGCCCTGATCGGGCACAGTTGCTCTTGCGCACTCTCAACGGCGCACGAGCAGGGACGAGGAGGGGTGGGACGTGGGCGAACGTACGACCGAGCTGGCCGGCCGCATTGCGGACCGGGCACGTGAACGGGGTCTGTCGGTGGCAGCGGCCGAGTCGCTGACGGCCGGCTCGGTGGCCGCGGCACTGGGGAGTGCCCCCGGGGCGGCGTCGTGGTTCCGGGGCGGGGTGGTCGCCTACCACGACGAGGTCAAGCACGAGGTCCTCGGCGTCCGGGAGGGGCCGGTGGTCACCGACCCGTGCGCGCGGGACATGGCTGCGGGTGTCGCCCGTCTGCTGCGGGCCGATGTCGCAGTTGCGACGACCGGGGCCGGCGGTCCGGACCCGCAGGACGGGCAGCCTCCCGGCACCGTGTTCGTGGGGGTGCGGGTCGGCGACGAGGTCCACTGCCACGAGCAGCACTTCGGCGACGAGCCCGAGGACGTGGTCCGGCAGAGCACGGAGATGGCCCTGGAGCTGCTGCTGCAGGCACTCGAATGATCCTGATCGACCCGCCCAACGCGGCCGGTCGCGGACGGCTGTGGTCGCACCTGGCCAGCGACACCTCCTACGACGAGCTGCACGCCTTCGCCCGCACCGTCGGCATCCCCGAGCGCGGCTTCGACCGCGACCACTACGACGTCCCGTCGGAGTGGTACGACGACATGCTCACCGCCGGCGCGACCGCCGTGTCGTCGCGCGAGCTGGTCTCCCGGCTGGTCGCCGCCGGCCTGCGCCGCCGCAAGCCCCGCCGTTGACTCGCGATTCCCGCACGCCGAGTCGCCACTCCCGCGCGGCGAGTCGCCAGTTGCGCGGCCTCAGCTGGCAACTCGATCCGCCTGCGTGGCAACTCAACGTGGGGTGAGGTGGGCGAGCTCGGCGGTGACGTTCGCCCGGGCGCGGTCCTCCCAGAGGTCACGCGCGGCCGCGGTGTGGAACAGGGAGTTCTTGGCCAGCAGGTCGCGCAGCACCGCCGCCCGGCCGCGGGCGAAGTCGTCGTCGGGCACGGCGCCGTACTCCTGGCGTACGTCGGCGACGTAGTCGGCGTAGCGCTCGGCGGGCGCGGCGAGGATCGCCAGGTCGGCGTCGCTCAGCAGCTGGCCGCGCGGATCGTCGGCGGCCGGCCGGTGCCGCTCGGTCATGCGTACGAGCCGGGCGACCTCGGGCGCGACGTCGACCGGCAGCGCCCGCTCGGCCCAGGCCGCCGAGCGCTCCTCGTCGTCGGGGGCTCCGACGTGGACGGCGTCGTGGAACCAGGCCGCCAGCAGCACCGTCACGTCGTCGCACCCGAGCTCGGCGAGCCGGTCGAGCACCTCCGCGAGGTGCCGCCGGTCGTGGTAGCGGCGGCCGGGCTCGGCCCACGCGGCCAGCAGCTCGTCGCGCAGGTCCACCTGGCCGGCGAACGGCCAGCGGCCCGGCAGGTCGGCGACCGAGGTCATCCGGCGGAGCGGCTCTCGGCGAGGTCGCGGGCCGACTCCCGGCCGGGGGAGAGCGCCCACCGCAGGGTGCCGGTCGCCGCGGTCCCGAGCGCCCGGACGACGGTTCGTTCGGACACCGGCAGCCACGGCAGCCGGAGCGGCTTCCGGCTCCACCGCGGCATCAGCCCGATCGCCGCCGCCACCAGCACGCCGTACGCCGGACGGGCGGGGAGCGCGATCGGCGGCTTGAGGACGACGTGGCGGACCGCCTCGCGGGCCTGGTCCGTCGCGTGGAGCTCGGCGCGGTAGCCCTCGATGGCCTCCGCCAGCCCGGCCTCGGTGGTGGGCGGGTCGGTCACCCCGAGCCGGCGGGCGACCTCGGCGGTCTGTGCGACGTAGCGGTCCCGCTCCGCCGCATCGAGCGGCCGCCTGCCGTAGACCTGGTGGGCGCGCAGGAAGCTGTCGACCTCGGCGACGTGGACCCAGCCGAGCAGGTGCGGGTCGGTGGCGGCGTACGGCGTCCCGTCGGGCAGCGTGCCGGTCACGCGTTCGTGGATCGCGCGGACCGCGTCGACCGCGGCCTGCGCGTCGTCGACGTGTCCGAAGGTGGTCACCGCGAGGAACCTGCTGGTGCGGGCCAGCCGCCCCAGCATGTCGGTGCGGTAGTCGGAGTGCTCGGCGACGCCGGCCATCGCGGCCGGGTGGAGCGTCTGCAGGAGCAGCGCGCGGATCCCGCCGATGAACATCGACGCGTCGCCGTGGACCCGGCCGATCGGCGAGTCCGGCTCGAACCAGCGCGGGCCGGGCCGGCCGTGGATCCGCTCGCGGTGGCGGGGGCCGTCGGGCCCGGCGGTGACACGGAAGATCGCCTCGCCCAGGCGCTCGCGGAGGTCAGGCGGCATGGTCCCGAGCGTACGTGGGCGGGGTTAGGTTCAACCCCATGAGCCGTGACGACCGGCCAGCGCTGCTGACGCGAGCCTTCGTGCTGCTCGCGGTAGCGGACCTCGCCTACTTCACGGCCATCGGCGTCGCGGTGCTGCTGCTGCCGCGCTGGGCGACCGGCCCGGTCGGGTCCGACGAGGCGGGCGCAGGTTTGGCGTTCGGCGCGTTCGCGATCACCGCCCTGCTCTGCCGGCCGTACGCCGGGCGACTCGCTGACAGGCACGGGCGGCGCCGGTTGATGCTGTTCGGTGCGGCGCTGTGCGCGGCCGGGATGGCGCTGCTGCCGTGGGCGACGACGCTGACCGCGGTGGTGGCGATCCGGCTGGTGCAGGGCGTCGCCGAGGCGGCGTTCTTCGTCGGCGGTTTCGCACTGCTCGCCGACCTGGCGCCTCCCGAACGGTTGGGCGAGGCGATCAGCTACAACTCGCTCGGCCTCTACCTCGGGTTTGCGCTCGGACCGCCGCTCGGCGAATGGGCTTACGAGCGCGCCGGCTGGCTGGTTGCCTGGCTTGTCGCCGCCGGGCTGGGAGCAGTCGCGGTCGTGCTGGTGGCGGCGCTGACCGAACCGCCACGCGACCCCGACGACCACGGTGGCCACGGGCAGCTCATCCACCGACCCTCGATCCCGGTGTCGCTCGCGTTCCTCGCCTCGCTGATGGCGGTCAGCGGCTTCCTCGCGTTCGGGGCGCTGCACGCCGACCGGGTCGGGCTCGACAACGCGGGCGTGGCGATGCTGGCGTACGGCCTGGTCGTCGTGGTGTGTCGGCTGGCGTTCGCACGGGTGCCAGACCGGATCCCGGCGCTCCCGCTGGCCGCCGGCTCGCTGGCGACGGTGGGCGTAGGCCTGGTCGTGATGGCCGCGCTGCCGACACCGGGCGGCTTCCTCGGCGGCGTGGTGGTGATGTCGGTGGGGGTCGCGTTCGCGACCCCGGCGCTGTTCACGGCGATCTTCGCCACCGCCCGTCCTTCCGAGCGGGGCGCCGCGTCGGGGACCGCCTCGGCGGCGATCGACCTCGCGTTCGGCGCGGGCCCGATCCTGCTCGGGCTGGTGGCCCAGGCCCGCGGGATCCCGACGACGTTCGCCGTCGGTGCAGGCATCGCCCTCGCCGGGGCCGGCTGGGCCCTGCTGCTGGCCCGGGCGCGTCAGTCCTCGGAGGGAACCAGGATCCAGAGCGCGATGTAGGCGACGAACTGCGGCCCCGGCAGCAGGCAGCTGAGGGCGAAGATCACCCGCATCGTGTTCGGCGAGATGCCGAACCGGTGGGCCAGGCCGGCGCAGACGCCGGCGACCCAGCGGTCGTTGCGCGGTCGGACGAGGGAACGGGTGGTGACAGGAGTCGTGGTCATGACTCGATCGTGGCTCGCCAGCAGCCGGATTTCATCCCCGAGACGGCGATCTCAGGGACGAGTCAGGGGCGCTCTGAATTCCGCCATGCCGCGACAGCCGGTCATGGCTCAGAGGTCGACGGCGTCCAGGATCCGGTACGCGTACCCCTGCTCGGCGAGGAACCGCTGCCGGTTGGCGGCGAAGTCGGCGTCGACGGTGTCGCGCGAGACGATCGCGTAGAACCGGGCGGTACGCCCATCCTGCTTGGGCCGCAGCAGCCGGCCCAGCCGCTGCGCCTCCTCCTGCCGGGACCCGAACGACCCCGACACCTGGATCGCGACCGCCGCCTCGGGGAGGTCGATGGAGAAGTTCGCGACCTTCGAGACCACCAGCAGCGAGATCTCGCCCGACCGGAACGCCTCGAACAGCCGCTGCCGCTCCTTGACGGGGGTGTCGCCCTTGATGACCGGGGCGTCGAGGTCGGCGCCGATCTCGTCGAGCTGATCGAGGTACTGCCCGATCACCAGCGTCGGCTCGCCGGCGTGCTGGGCGACGAGCTGCTCGGCGACCCGGGTCTTGGCGGGGGTGCACGCGGCGAGCCGGTAGCGCTCCTCCGGCTCCGAGGTGGCGTACGCCAGCCGCTCGCCCTCGCTGAGCGAGACCCGGACCTCGACGCAGTCGGCGGGGGCGATCCAGCCCTGTGCCTCGATGTCCTTCCACGGCGCGTCGTAGCGCTTGGGGCCGATCAGCGAGAACACGTCGCCCTCGCGGCCGTCCTCGCGCACCAGGGTCGCGGTCAGCCCGATCCGGCGGCGGGCCTGCAGGTTCGCGGTCATCCGGAAGATCGGCGCCGGCAGCAGGTGCACCTCGTCGTACACGATCAGGCCCCAGTCGCGCGCGTCGAGCAGCTCGAGGTGGCTGTAGACGCCCTTCCGCCGCGTCGTCATGACCTGGTACGTCGCGATGGTGACCGGACGGACCTCCTTGACCGAGCCGGAGTACTCCCCGATCTCGTCCTCGGTCAGCGACGTCCGCTTCAGCAGCTCGGCCTTCCACTGCCGGGCGCTCACGGTGTTGGTGACCAGGATCAGCGTCGTCGCCTGCGCGTGCGCCATCGCGGCCGCGCCGACCAGGGTCTTGCCGGCGCCGCAGGGGAGCACGACCACGCCGGAGCCGCCGTGCCAGAACGACTCCGCCGCCTCGCGCTGGTAGTCGCGCAGCGACCAGTCGTCCTCGGCCAGGTCGATCGCGTGCGCCTCGCCGTCGACGTAGCCGGCGAAGTCCTCGGCCGGCCAGCCGAGCTTGAGCAGCGCCTGCTTGAGGTTGCCCCGCTCGCTCGGGTGGACGACGACCGAGTCGTCGTCGATCCGGGCGCCGAGCATCCCCTGGACCTTCTTGGCGCGCAGCACCTCCTCGAGCACCGGCCGGTCGATGCTCGAGAGCACGAGCCCGTGGACCGGGTGCTTCTCGAGGCGGAGCCGCCCGTACCGGGCCATGGTCTCGGCCACGTCGACGAGGAGGGCGTGGGGGACGGAGTACCGGCTGTAGGTCAGCAGGGTGTCGACGACCTGCTCGGCGTCGTGGCCGGCGGCGCGCGCGTTCCAGAGGCCGAGCGGGGTCAGCCGGTAGGTGTGGACGTGCTCCGGGCTCCGCTCGAGCTCGGCGAAGGGGGCGATCGCCTTGCGGCAGTCGCTCGCGAGCTCGTGGTCGACCTCGAGCAGCAGGGTCTTGTCCGACTGGACGATGAGGGGGCCGTCGTTCATTCCGGGGTCCCCGCGGAGGCGTGAGCGCAGCGAGCGGCTTCGTGGGGTGGGTTCATAGCCTGCCCAGCGTACGGGGGCGACCCACTGACGCTTGTAACGCCGGGTTACCTGCTCTACCCACCCGGTCGGGACCGGGTGGGAACAGTCGCTAACCCGGCGTTACAAGGGACGCCACGACCGCGGTCGCGTCGAGGTCGTCGTCGGTCTCGACGTGGGCCGCCAGGCCGGCCGCCTCGCAGGCGGCGACGGTCAGCGCGGCCTGCGACCGGCCGGTCTCGACCAGCAACCGGCCGTCCGGACGCAGCCAGTCCGCGGCGCCGTCGGCGACCCGGCGGTGCAGGTCGACGCCGTCGTCGCCGCCGTCGAGGGCGACCCGCGGCTCGTGATCGCGCGCCTCCGGCGGCATCGTCGCGATCGCGCCGGTGGGGACGTACGGCGCGTTGACGACCAGCACGTCCACCGAGCCGCGGAGCCGGTCCGGCAACGCGTCGTAGAGGTCGCCCTCCACCACCCGGCCGGACGGCAGGTTCTGCCGCGCGTACGCCACCGCGGCCGGGTCGAGGTCGGCCGCCCACACCTCGGCCTTCGGGCACTCCGAGGCCACCGCCGCCCCGATCGCCCCCGACCCGCAGCACAGGTCCACCACCAGGGTGGATAGTCCGCCGCCCGATGCGTCATCGCCTGGGCCCCGGCGGCGCATCCGGCGGCGGACTATCGACACGGCCAGCCGCACCAGCAGCTCCGACCGGCGGCGGGGGACGAAGACGCCGGGGCCGACGACGACGCGCAGGCCGGCGAACGACACCCAGCCGAGCAGGTGTTCCAGGGGCTCACCGGCGACCCGGCGGGAGACCAGCGCCTCGAGATCCGGGCCGGAGGCGGCGGCGACCAGCAGCGCCGCCTCGTCCTCGGCGAAGACGCAGCCGGCGGCGCGCAGCCGGGCGGCGAGGGCGTCGAGGTCAGACAGCGGAGGAGGCCTTCTGCCGCGCGCGGTAGGCGGCGACGTTGGCCCGGGAGGAGCAGCGGTCGGAGCAGTAGCGGCGCGACTGGTTGGGAGAGGTGTCGACGTACACCCGGGAGCACTTGACGGCCGAGCACACGCCCATCCGGGTGGGGCCGAGGTCGCACACCAGCGTCGCCAACCCGAGCAGCGCCTCGCCGATCAGCAGCTGGGAGACCGAGTCGGCCCGGGTCGCGACGTGCAGGTGCAGGTCGTCGGGGTCGTGGTCGGAGATCATGGGCGTGATCGGGTGCTTCTCCATCAGCTCGTTGAGCCCCGAGATCACCCCCTGCACGTCGGCGACGTCGGAGGCCTCGAAGACCGGCCGCAGCTCGCGCTGGAACTTCCGCAGCACGGTCGCGTCGCGGTCGGTGCACGACGGGTGCAGCCACTCGCGGGCGGCGACGTGGTGGACCAGCGCGTCGCGGTCGGGCAGCGGCGCGTTGAGCAGCCCTGCCGACGCCTCGGCGTACCTCACGAAGTCCACGGGGCGAGTCTACGTTCGCGGGGGAGGGCCGGCCGGGCGTACCGACGTGATCCGGTGGACCGCGAACCGGCGCCGGTCCTCGCTGCGCACGTCGTACGCCGCCAGCTGGCCGCCCTCGACCGCGGTCGGGTGCACGAGCCGCTCGGTCCGGGTGCCGTGGTTGTCGACGTAGCCGATCAGGACCGGCTCGCCGGCGTCGACGGCCTCGCGGAGCGCCGCCAGCGACCCGCCCGGCGTCAGCGTCTCGACGGCCCCGGCGGGCCGGGACGCGGCCACCTGGTCGCCCGCCCGGATCGCGGCCGCCACCTGCGCGGCCTGGGCCGCCTCGCGCGCCTCGACGGCGCCGCCGAGCCGGCGGCCGCGCGGCGTACGGGCGCGGAGCTGGTCGGGCCGGGCGACGTGGACGGAGCCGTCGGCGGCCTCGACGACCGGCGCCGCGCCCAGGTCGCGGAGCCGCGGCAGCAGCACCTCGAGCGGCAGCTCGCTGGTCACGACGGTCGGGGCGAGCCGGCGCAGCCGCAGCGGCGCCGCCTTCGGGTGGTGGAGCAGCCCGGCGAGGACCGTCTCGTCGTCGGCCCGCAGGTAGGACTCGGCGTGGCCGGCACGGACGCTGCCGAAGGTGCGAGCGGTGTCGTCGACGAGGTAGCGCAGCGGCTGCGGCACCTCGGTCGCGGCGACCTCGTCGAGGAAGGCGTGCACCTCGTGGGCCGACCAGCCCTGGTCGAGGGCGCGGCGCAGCGAGCCGGCGGTGAACCGGTAGACGGTGGCGCCCCCGCGCGACTCGACGTCGGCCAGGAGGTGCAGCCGCCGGCCCACCGTCGACTCGAGCGGGCCCGGGGCCACGGCGGTGAGGTCGGCCTGCAGCACCACCTGCGAGACCGGGGACGGCAGCAGCACCGCCAGCGCGGCGACGGCCGCGTCGTCGTCGCCGGAGAGCAGCGCCCGGCCGTGGCCGGCCAGCCCGCCGAGCCCGGTGACGCCCAGCACGGCCGACTCCTCCACGGCGGACGCCACCTCGGCGGAGCGGGACGCGGGCCGCCGGGGTCGCTGCCACGAGACCCGCGCCACCAGGGACGGGACGCCGGTGCCGCTGGCCAGCACCTCGCCGGCGGGCAGCTCGGCCAGCGCCTCCAGCGCCATCCGGCGCGACTCGGCGACCGTCGGGCTGGTGAGGTCGGGCGACAGGGCGTTGCGGCCCTTGCCGGCGACGTCGCGGGTGCCGACGAGCGCTGGGTCGCGGACGGTCCGCAGCCAGGCGGTGACCAGCGCCAGCCAGCGCCGCTCGGGGTCGCCGGCCAGCCACGCGTCGTACGCGTCGGTCGGCACCCGCACCGGGTCGCCGGCGGCGTCGGCCCGGGCGGCGAGCAGTCCGGCCTCGGCCACCAGCTCGACCAGCAGGGCGGCGACCCGTTCGGTGGAGTGGAGCAGCGCGGCGACCGCCTTCAGGTCGCGGACCGACAGCCCGCCCGACCGGAGCTCTGCCGGTGGCTCGAGCCCCCAGTGGTCCAGCAGCAGCTCGACCCGGTGCACGAGCTCCGAGGCCGCACCCGCGGCGGCCCGATCGACCAGGGAGGCGGTACGGGCGGACGTCGCCAGCGCGGGGACGTCGTCGACCGGCTCGCGCGTCGTACGACCTCCGCGCAGCGCCAGCGCCACTTCTCCCGGGAGCACGACCAGCCCGTCGTCGCGTGGCACCAGGAGCCGCCGCGCGAGCAGCTCCTCGGCGGGCGAGCTCGCCTCCTCCGGGGCGACGTGGCGGCGGGCGGCGCCGGTCGTGGCCTGGCCGCCGTGGGCATCGACGTGGTCGAGCATCCGGCGGGCGGCCTCGCTCAGCCCGGCGACCTGGTCGGCGACGCGGTCGGATGCGAGGGGCGGTTCGGAGCGCGGCCGGATCCCGCTGGCGCCGGGCGACCCGGGGGCGAGCGCGGCCGCCACCCCGGTCAGCGCCCGCACCCCGCCGGTGGAGTGCCAGACCAGCGCCAGGTCGGCCAGCCGCTCCAGGGCCGTCGTCGTGGCGGCGGGCTCCGCGGCCACCGCCGCGACCACCTCGTCGTCGGTGGCCGGACCGACCACGACCACCGCGTCGAGCACCGCCAGCTCGAGGTGGCTGAGCCGGTCCAGCGCCCGCGCCAACGAGGCCCGCGTCGCCGCCCGCGAGGCCAGCTGGGAGGAGTCCTGGGGAGCCGGGGTGGCGAGGTCCGGACGCGCGCGCAGCAGCCGGGTCAGCCGCTCCTCCGGCCACCCGCGCAGCTGGTCGGCGAGGGAGCGGTGTCCCGCGCCGTTCGCACTCGCTCCGGACATCCCCTCAACGCTACCCGCCCGTCGAGCGCCGGGACGCCGTACGCTCATCCACCCGGGAGGTGCGATGGAGCAGGTGGAGCTGCGCTACGGCGTCCGGACCGACGTCGGTCGGGTCCGCGAGGTCAACGAGGACGACCTGCTGGCCGCGCCACCGGTCTTCGCGGTCGCCGACGGCATGGGCGGTCACGACGGCGGTGACGTCGCCAGCCGGACCGCGGTCGAGGAGCTGCGCCGGCTCGCCGACGACGGCTTCGACCCCACGGCGGCCGACGCGGCGGTCGTGGAGGCGCTGGCGCGGGCACAGCAGCGGATCGCCGACTACGCCGCCGACCGCCGGGCCGAGGGCTTCCGCAGCAGCCCGGGCACGACCGCGGTCGCGGCACTGCTGGTCGAGTCCGAGGCCGGACCCGCCTGGCTGGTCGCCAACCTCGGCGACTCCCGCTGCTACCGGCTCTCGCGCGGCATGCTCGAGCAGGTGAGCGTCGACCACAGCCTGGTGCAGCACCTCGTCGACACCGGCCAGATCACCCGCGCCGAGGCGGCCGTCCACCCCGAGCGGCACGTGGTGACTCGTGCGCTCGGCGGGCCGGAGGCGCCTCGCCCCGACCTGTTCCTGCTCCCGGTCGAGGAGGCGCCCCGGCTGCTGCTCTGCTCCGACGGCATCAGCGGGATGATCGACGACGCCCTGATCGCCACGGTGCTGCGCGACGTCGACGACCCCGGCGAGGCCGCCGAGCGGCTGGTCGACGAGGCGCTGCGGGCCGGTGGCCGCGACAACGCCACGGCGGTGGTCGTCGACGTGGTCGGGGGGCTGCGGTGAACGCGACGCCGCTGCGCGAGCTGCTTCCCGGCTCCTGGTACGCCGTCCTCGGCGCGGGTGCCGTGGCGCTGCTGCCACCGGAGGAGAAGCGCCGGGTCCCCGCGGTCTGGGACCGGGTCGACGCGGGCGCCGGCTTCGACGAGGTCCTCGACGCCCTGATCACCGACGGGCTCCGCGACCTGTCGGGCTTCGCCCTCGCGAGCGTGCGCGACGGGGACGCCCGCGTCGTCATCCGCGGTCCGGTCACCGCCGTGCTCACCACCGACGACGGCGAGGAGGTCGTCGTCGCGGGCGCCGCCGCGGCGACCTGGGTGGAGCGGGAGGTCCGCCACGTGGTCGCGCTGCGGGTCGCGGTCGACGGTGAGCCCGCGTCCGACGAGTCGCCGTACCTGCTGCGCGACGGGCTGGCGCGCGCCGCCGAGGTGCGCGAACCGGTGTCCGGCGTCGTCGACCCCGTGCCCGCGGTCCCCGCGCCCACCCCGGAGCGCGAGGAGCCGGAGCCGGAGCAGCCGGAGGCCGAGGAGCCCCAGCCCCAGGAGCCGCAGTCCGAGGAGCTGGACCTGCCCGAGACCGAGCTGGTCGAGATGCCCGCCGAGGCACCGGCACCGGTCGCCCGGCTCGTGCTCTCCCACGGCGAGGTGGTGGACGTCGACCGGCCGGTCGTCCTCGGTCGGGACCCCCACCCGGGGGCCTCCGACGACGACGAGCCCCGGCTGGTGGCGCTGCCGAGCCCGTCGCGCGAGATCTCCGGCACCCACCTCGAGGTGCGGCCGGGCACCGGCCCCGAGGCGGGGACCGCGGTCGCCACCGACCTCGGCTCGACCAACGGCACCGTCGTCGTGCAGCCCGGGATACCGCCCGAGGAGCTCGCCGCCGGCGTGCCCACCGTGCTATCCCCCGGCGCGGTGCTCGACCTCGGCGACGGCATCTCGATCGAGGTGGTCGAGCCCTGAGCGCCGATGCCGTGAGCTTCCTCGACCTGCTCTACGACCAGGCGCCGCGCGCGGCGTTCGACCGCGTCGTCCGCGAGGCCGAGGAGACCGGGCTGCCGGACGGGGAGCTCGCCGACCTGCGTCGCCAGTACGACGTCGCGCTCCGCCTGCGTGAGCTGATCGCGACCCGGCAGGCGCGGGAGGCCGAGATGCGGGCGCTCTACGAGACCGCCTCCGACCTCACCGCGATCCGCGACGTGACCACGATCCTCACCGCGATCGTGCGCCGGGCGCGGCAGCTGCTCAACGCCGACATGACCTACCTCTCGCTCAACGACGAGGCCGACGGGGCGTCGTACATGAAGGTCACCGACGGGGCGCTGACGCCCGAGTTCCGGCAGCTCCGGCTGCCGCTCGGCACCGGCCTGCTCGGCCTGGTCGCGCAGACCGGGGAGCCGTACTTCACCGAGGACTACCAGTCCGACGAACGGTTCCTCCACCGCGGCTACATCGACGAGGCGGTCAACGGCGAGAAGATCCGGGCGATCCTCGGGGTCCCGCTCACCGTCGACGGGCGGGTGATCGGGGCGCTGCTCGCCGTGCATCGCGAGGTGCGGCCGTTCCCGCCCCACGAGGTGACGCTGCTGACGTCCTTCGCCGCCCACGCGTCGGTGGCCCTCGAGAACGCGCGACTCTTCGCCGACCTCGACGCCGCCCACCGCACGATGACCCAGCACACCGGAGCCGTCGAGAGCGCCGCCCTGGCCCACGACCGGCTGACCGACCTGCTGGTGGAGGGCGGCGGCATCGAGGAGGTCGCCGGCGTGCTCGCGGAGGTGCTCGGCGGCGAGGTCGCGGTGCACGCGCCCGCCGGGGAGCCGCTCGCCGGCGCCCCGGCCACGGGGGACTGGTCGGCCGCGGTGGCCGAGGCGGTGGCCTCCGGCCGCGCCGTACGCCACGAGGGTCGCTACGTCGCGGTCGCGCAGGCCGGCGCCGAGCACGTCGCGACACTGGTCCTCGACACCGGCGGCGCCGAGCTCGGCCTGCCCGAGCGCCGCACCCTCGAGCGGGGGGCGGTCGTCACCGCGCTGGTGATGCTGCTCGCGCGGACCGTGGCCGAGACCGAGGACCGGCTCGGCGGCGAGCTGCTCGGCGACCTGCTCGACGCCCGGCCCGAGGCGCTCCCGGCGCTGCGCGAGCGCGCGCGCCGGCGGCACGCCTCGCTGGAGCCGCCGCTGGCGCTCGCGGTCGCGACCATCGAGGGCCTGGAGCGGTTCGCCGCCGCCCGGGCGCTGTCGCGGGTCGCCGCCGACCAGGGCGGGCTGGCCGGCGACCACCTCGGCCGGCTGGTGCTGCTGGTGCCCGCCGCCGACCCGCTCGCCGTCGGCCGCCAGCTGGCCGACGCCGTGGCCGGGGCCGGCGGCCGGGCCACGGTCGGCGTGAGCGCGGCGGACCCCGACCAGCTCCCCGCGGCGTACACCGAGGCGCGGCGCTGCCTCGACACGTTGCGCACGCTGGGCCGTGACGGCGAGGTGAGCGACCCGGCGGGGCTGGGCCTGACCCGGCTGCTGCTCGGGGAGAACGGGCCCGAGGAGCTGCGCGCCTTCCTGGTGACCACGCTCGGCCCGGTCCTCGACTACGACGCCCAGCGCGGCACCCGCCTGGTCGAGACGCTCGAGGCGTGGTTCGCCGGCGGCGGCCGGCTCAAGGAGACCGGCGCCGCGCTCCACATCCACCCCAACACGGTCGCGCAGCGCCTCGACCGGGTCGCCGGGCTGCTCGGCGAGGACTGGCGCGAACCGGCCCGGGCGCTCGACCTGCAGCTCGCGCTCCGCGTGCATCGGCTGCACCGCACAGCCTGAGACGTGTTTCACAGACCCACTGACTCGTGCCACGTGTGTGGTGGGCACACATGGCTGCCTGACCTCTCGCGGTCCTAGCGTCGTCTGCATGCCTGAGACCCCGGTCACGTCCGCGAGCCTCACCGGCCGCCGGGCCGCCGTGACCGGCGGCGCCAGCGGCATCGGTGCCGCCGTCGCCCAGCACCTCGCCGGGCTCGGCGCCGACGTGGTCGTCCTGGACCGGGACGACGAGGCCGCGGCGAAGGTCGCCGCCGACCTCGGCGGCAGCCACCGGACGGTCGACCTGTCGGACACGGCCGCGGTCGAGGACCTCGGCCTCGAGGCCGACGTGCTGGTCAACTGTGCCGGGATCCAGCACGTCGCCCCGATCGAGGACTTCGACCCCGAGCAGTTCGCGTTCATCCACCGGGTGATGCTGCATGCTCCGTTCCTGCTGACCCGGCAGGTGCTGCCCGGGATGTACGCCGCCGGCTGGGGCCGGGTCGTCCACGTCTCCAGCGTCCACGGCCACCGGGCGTCGGCGTTCAAGTCGGCGTACGTCAGCGCCAAGCACGGCCTCGAGGGCCTCTCGAAGGTGATCGCCCTCGAGGGCGCCGACAAGGGCGTCACCTCCAACACCGTCTGCCCCGGCTACGTCCGCACGCCCCTCGTCGAGGGCCAGATCGCCGACCAGGCGCGCGCCCACGGCATCGACGAGGACGAGGTGGTCGACGACGTCCTGCTCGCCCGGACCGCCCTCAAGCGGCTCGTCGAGCCGTCCGAGGTCGCCGAGATGGTCGGCTTCCTGTGCGGCCCCGCCTCGGCCTCGATCACCGGCTCGTCGTTCCTGCTCGACGGCGGCTGGACCGCCGCCTAGCCCACCGCTCGCACACCCTCACCTCCCGAGGAACCCGAAAGGAACACCGCATGACCACGCAGTCCGTCCCCACGCCCGCCACGGGCCACCGACCGGGGAAGAACTCGATCGTCAAGGTCGTCTTCGCCAGCCTGATCGGCACCGCCGTCGAGTGGTACGACTTCTTCCTCTACGGCTCCGCGGCCGCGCTGGTCTTCGGTGCCCTCTTCTTCCCGGAGTCCGACCCGGTCAACGCCACCCTCCTCGCCTTCGGCACCTACGCCGTCGGCTTCGCGGCCCGGCCGCTCGGCGGCGTCGTGTTCGGTCACTTCGGTGACCGGGTCGGCCGCAAGAAGATGCTGGTCGTCTCGCTGATCATGATGGGGGTCGCGACGTTCGCGATCGGGCTGCTGCCGACGTACGCCACCATCGGCGTCGCGGCGCCGATCCTGCTGCTGGTCTGCCGGCTCTTCCAGGGCTTCGCGGTCGGCGGCGAGTGGGGCGGCGCGGTGCTGATGGCCGCCGAGCACGGCGACGAGAAGAACCGTGGTTTCTGGTCCTCGTGGCCACAGGCCGGCGTCCCGCTCGGCAACCTGCTCGCAACCGGCGTGCTGTTCGTGCTCGCCGCCTTCCAGAGCGACGCCGACTTCGAGGCGTGGGGCTGGCGGATCCCGTTCCTGCTGTCCGCCGTCCTGGTGCTGATCGGCCTCTACGTCCGGCTGCAGCTCGAGGAGTCGCCGGTCTACCAGGAGGCCAAGGCCGAGATCGCGGAGAAGAAGCAGGAGGAGTCCCACCTGCCGATCCTCGAGGTGATCAAGACCTACCCGAAGGAGGTCTTCATCGCCATGGGCATGCGGATGGCGGAGAACATCTCCTACTACATCTTCACGATCGTCGTGCTGGCGTACGCGGCCGACTTCCTGGGCGTCGGCACGGACCTGATCCTCCAGATGCTGCTGATCGGTGCCGCGATCCAGTTCGTCCTGGTGCCGTTGCTGGGTGCGCTCTCCGACCGGGTCGGCCGGCGTCCGCTCTACCTCGCCGGGGCCGTCGGCGTCGGCGTGTGGTCGTTCGTCTTCTTCGGCCTGATCGAGACGCAGAGCTCCGGCAAGGTGCTGCTCGCCGTGGTCGTCGGGCTGTTCTTCCACTCGCTGATGTACGCCCCGCAGGCGGCGTTCTTCTCCGAGCTGTTCGGCACCTCGGTCCGCTACACCGGCGCCTCGGTCGGCTACCAGCTGGCCTCGATCTTCGCCGGCGCCCTGGCCCCGATCATCGCCACCGCGATCCTCAAGGCCAACGACGGCGACCCGACCGGCATCGGGATCTACGTGTCGATCGCCTCGGTGATCTCGGTCGTCGCGGTGCTGTGCGCCAAGGAGACCAAGGCGAGCTCGCTGCGACACGACCGCGTGGTGCGGGGTGCCCACGACTGATCACTCCCGTCACACGGACGGGCCGAAACCTGCACTTCCCCGGCGATGCTTCGCCCGGGAAGTGCAGGTTTCCCCGGCGAGCCGGGGACTCATGCAAGCAGGCCCACCACGTGGTCGTACGTCGCCCGGTCGGCTGCCGCGAGCAGTCCGGCCGGGCGGCCGTCGTGCTCCAGCGGGTCGCCGGGCCGGTAGCGCCGGCCGTCGTGGGTGCCGGCGTAGCCGCCGGACTCGGTCAGCAGCAGCGACCCCGGGGCGTGGTCCCAGGGGTTGGCGCGGCGCCCGTAGAGCAGGAAGTCGGCGTCACCCTCGATCAGGTGGGGGTAGTCGACGCCGCAGCACACCCAGCTGAGCTTGAGCGGCCGCAGCTCGCCGAGCGAGCGGCCCAGCCAGCGCCACCGCGAGGTCACGCCTCGCCACTCGGCCGGGTCGACGGTCGGCTCGGGCCGGCTGAGCCGCTCGCCGTCGCGCCAGGCGCCGGCACCGCGCTCGGCGACGTACGCCTTCTCGTGCTGCGGCTGCCAGATCCACGCCCGGACGCTCTCACCGCCGCGCACCTCCGCCACCATCACGGCGTGGTCGGGGGAGCCCTTGACGAAGTTCTTGGTGCCGTCGACCGGGTCGACGGTGAACGCGTGGTCGGCCGCGTGGAACTGCGCCATCAGCTCCGGCCGGGAGGCGTACGCCTCCTCGCCCAGCACCAGCGCCTGCGGGTAGGCGGCCCGGAGGAACCGCGTCAGCAGCCGCTCGGACTCGCGGTCGGCGACCGTGACCAGGTCGCCGGGACCCTTCTCGTCGACCTGCTCCCGCGAGAGGTCCCGGAACCGGGGGTTGACGACCTTCTCCGCGACTTCCTTGACCATGTCCAGCACGGCGTCGGTGTCCAGCACGGCGCCCACGCTACTCACAGCCGCGCGAGACCCCGGTGTTACGCGGCGTGTCCGATATCCGCGAACCGGTAATAACGGTCCGGTAACGATGCCGCGCCGCTCTTCCCTTGGACGCTCCCGGCGGGATCATCTGCTCCCGTGACTCGGGACACACCCCGCTCCGGCGGACGCCGAGTCGCGCTCGGCGTCACAGGGATCGCCGAGTCTTCACAGCGGGAGGAACTCTCTTGAAGAAGAACAGGGTGGTCGCGATCGCGACAGCCTCACTCGTCGGGGCAGCGATGCTGCCCCTCGCCACGGGGCAGGTCGGCGCCAACGCCGCACCGGGCAACGCTGGCTCGTCATTCGCTGACAGCTCACGTGACCAGGAGAACCGCGGTCACGTCCTCAACACCCCCGCGTGGGCAAAGAAGGCCGAGGCCGAGCGCCTCGTCGCTCTCGAGAAGCGGCTGAAGACCGGCGGCACCGGCTCCGCGGAGAAGATCGCGCCGAAGACCTACGGCCGGGTCGCCACGACCGGTCAGGAGAAGATCTTCGTCGTCCTCGCCGAGTTCGGTGACACGCGACACCCTGTCGTACCCGGACGACGATGGCGTCGGAGAGCCGGAGAGCGACGCCACCACGTTCGACGGTCCGATGCACAACGACGATCCCCGAAGCCGGACCGGACCAAGGACAACTCCACGCTGTGGCAGCGCCGACTACGACAGCGGCCCACTACGAGAACATGTACTTCGACCGGATGCGCAAGTTCTACGAGCGCGAGTCCCACGGCAAGTTCACCTTCGGCGGTGACGTCACCGAGTGGGTGAAGGTCCCCTTCAACGAGGCCCGCTACGGCCGCGACGACGGCGGTGCCATGTACCTGGTGCGCGACGCGTTGGCCTACTGGGTCGACGTCAAGCTGGCCCCGGTGGATGAGGGCGGCGACGGCTGGACGATGCAGCAGGTCCAGGACTACCTGAAGACGTTCGACCACGTCGACCGCTACGACTTCGACGAGGACGGCGACTTCAACGAGCCCGACGGCTACATCGACCACTTCCAGATCGTCCACGCCGGCGGCGACGAGTCCGACGGCGACCCGATCTACGGCGTCGACGCGATCTGGGCCCACAAGGGCCACGCCCAGGTCGAGGACCCCGGCACCGGCCCCGAGGACGGCGCCCAGATCGGCGGCGTCAACGTCGGTCAGGGCGGCCCGTCAGGCGGCGGCGTCGTCAACGTGCCCGACAACCCGACCGGGGTGTGGGTCAACGACTACACGATGCAGCCCGAGAACGGCGGCCTGAGCGTCTTCGCCCACGAGTTCGCCCACGACCTCGGCCTGCCCGACCTCTACGACACCTCCGGCAACGCCGGTGGCGCCGAGAACAGCGTCGGCTTCTGGTCGCTCATGGCCCAGTCCCGCGGCACCTACCCGAGCGACGTCGGAATCGGCGACCGGCCCATGCCGATGGGCGCCTGGGACAAGTTCGCCCTCGGCTGGCTCGACTACAAGATGACCCGCGCCGGCAACTCGGCCACCCACACCCTTCGGCCGAACCAGTCCGCGGACGCCTCCGCGGTCAACGACGGTGCGGTCGTGCTGCTCCCCGACAAGGAGGTCCACCACGAGATCGGTGCTCCCTGCAGTGACTGCGGCTCGCGCTACTTCTACAGCGACCAGGGCAACGACCTGGACAACACGATGACCCGCGAGGTCGACGCCGGCGGTCCGCTGACGGCGGTCGTCAACTACGAGATCGAGCAGGACTGGGACTACGCGTTCCTCGAGAGCTCGAGCGACGACGGCGAGACCTGGGACAAGCTGGAGACCAACCTCTCCGACAAGGCCTCCGACCACGCGAACCCGATGGCGGAGCACAACGCGAGCGGGTTCAACGGCTCCGACACCGGCATGACCGGGACCACCAACGGCTGGACCGACCTGACGGCCACCGTGCCCGACGACGCCACCCACATCCGGTTCCACTACATGACCGACGGCGCTGCCGTGGAGTCCGGCTTCCGGGTCGACAACATCGCCGTCGACGGCACCGACGTCGGGACCGCCGAGGCCAACGAGGGCTGGGTGTTCGACGGCTTCCGCACCACCACCGGTACGGACGTCTCGATGGCCACGAACGCCTACTTCGTCGACAACCGTCAGTACGTCGGCGGTGACCGGACGCTCACCCATCTCTACAACTTCGCCGGCTTCGACGCACCGCGGCCGAACTGGGTGAACTTCTTCCAGTACTCGCCGGGTGCACTCGTCACCTACTGGGACAGCTCGTACTTCGACAACAACGTCGGCGAGCACCCCGGTCACGGGGAGCTGCTGCCGGTCGACGCCCACCCGGCGTTCGACCACGCCCCCGACGGGTCGCTGCTGCGGCCGCGGATCTCGACGCACGACGCTGCCTTCGGGCTGACCCGCACCCAGCCGGTCACCCTGCGTCACAACGGCGTCAAGTACACGCTTCCCAGCCGCAATGCGAGGCCGGGCTTCGACGACACGAAGACCTGGTGGTTCGACAACGACGAGCACGCGTCGAGCACCGACGAGCACCCGGGCCACTACCAGCCGGGCTGGTACAGCGTCGACGTCCCGAAGACCGGCACCACCATCAAGGTGGTCAAGGTCGACAAGGCGGGCGTGATGACCATCAAGGTCGGTACGTCGAACTGACGCACCGCTCCACCTGCGACACCGCCGGCCTCCGGGGACCTCGGTCCCCGGGGGCCGGCCCCCTTCCGGCACCCTTCCGGGCCAGCACCCGGGCGGCGTAGGTTCGGCGCATGGCCGAGCTGTCGACAGCACGTGGTGAGACCAATCCGCCGCTCCTGCAGGAGACGATCGGGGCCAACTTCGAGGCGACGGTCGCCCGGCACCCCGACCGCGAGGCCCTGGTCGAGGTGGCCACCGGCCGGCGCTGGACCTGGGCGGAGCTGGACCGCGACGTCGACGCGCTGGCGATCGGGCTGGTCCGGGCCGGGATCGGCAAGGGCGACCGGGTCGGCATCTGGTCGCCCAACTGCGCGGAGTGGACGCTCACCCAGTTCGCGACGGCCAAGATCGGCGCGATCCTGGTCACCATCAACCCGGCCTACCGCACCCACGAGCTCGCGTACGCGCTCCAGCAGTCGGGCACCAAGCTGCTGGTCTCGGCACCGGCGTTCAAGACGAGCGACTACCGCGCGATGGTCGAGGAGGTGCGCGACGAGGTCGGGCTCGAGCAGGTGCTGTTCCTCGGCTCGCCGGAGTGGACCGACCACAACGTGTCCGACCCGGGGGTCACGCTGGCCGAGCTCGTCACGTGGTCGCTCGACGCGGACGACCCGATCAACATCCAGTACACCTCAGGCACGACCGGGCGGCCGAAGGGCGCGACCCTGAGCCACCGGAACATCCTGAACAACGGCTTCTTCACCACCGAGCTGATCAACTTCACCGAGCAGGACCGGCTCTGCATCCCGGTGCCCTTCTACCACTGCTTCGGGATGGTGATGGGCAACCTCGGCTGCACCACCCACGGCGCGACCATGGTGATCCCGGCGCCGGGCTTCGACCCCGAGACCACGCTGCGCACCATCCAGGACGAGCGCTGCACCGGCGTCTATGGCGTCCCGACGATGTTCATCGCCATCCAGAACCACGCGGACTTCGCGGCGTACGACCTCAGCAGCCTGCGGACCGGCGTGATGGCCGGCTCGGTGTGCCCCGTCGAGGTCATGAAGCGGTGCGTCGAGGACATGCACATGGCCGAGGTGGCGATCGCCTACGGCATGACCGAGACGTCGCCGGTGTCGTGCCAGACCCGCTCCGACGACGACCTCGAGCGGCGGACCGCCACGATCGGCCGGGCGCACCCGCACGTCGAGATCAAGGTGGTCGACCCCGACACCGGTGAGACCGTCGAGCGCGGCCGGCCGGGGGAGTTCTGCACCCGCGGCTACTCGGTGATGCTCGGCTACTGGGAGGAGCCCGACAAGACCGCGGAGACGATCGACGCCGACGGCTGGATGCACACCGGCGACCTCGCCGAGATGCGCGAGGACGGCTACTGCAACATCGTCGGCCGGATCAAGGACATGGTGATCCGCGGCGGTGAGAACGTCTACCCGCGCGAGATCGAGGAGTTCCTCTACACCCACCCCGACATCGAGGACGTGCAGGTGATCGGCGTCCCCGACGAGAAGTACGGCGAGGAGCTCTGCGCCTGGGTCCGGATGCGGGACGGGGCCGAGCCGCTCGACGCCGACGCGGTCCGGGCCTTCGCCTCGGGCAAGCTGGCGCACTACAAGATCCCGCGCTACGTCATGGTCGTCGACGACTTCCCCATGACGGTCACGGGCAAGGTCCGCAAGGTGGAGATGCGCGAGAAGTCGACCGCCGAGCTCGGCCTGGGCTGAGGTCACGATCCCGCATCTCCGGCGGTCCTGCCTGCTGGGCGGCGTGCAGGCGGTGGCACCCTCGGTCCATGAGGCGTGCGCTGGCGGTCGCCGCGGTGGCGGTGCTCCTGCCCGGCTGCACCGGCGGGCCGGCCGGGACGACCCGGGACCGGTCCGCGCCGACCGGCGACCGGCTCGCGGAGGTGGCGCTCCGGGCCGCGCACACGATGACGCCCGTGGCCGGCGACGGGCTGCTGGTGGCGGGCGGGTGCGTGGTCGACGGCTGCACGACGGCCACCCCCACGGCGTACGTCGTGGCGGCGGACGCGGTCGAGCGGGTCGGCGACCTGGCCGAGGCCCGCGACGCCCACACGGCCACGCTCCTCGACGACGGCCGGGTGCTGGTCACGGGCGGTTTCGTGGGGGAGGGGCAGCCTCCGCTGACCAGCGCCGAGGTCTTCGAACCGGACACCGGGGAGTGGCAGGACGTCGGGTCCCTCGCCGTCGGCCGTGGTGGCCACGCGGCCGCGCTGCTCGGCGACGGCCGGGTGCTGGTGGCGGGCGGCTGGGTCGGCAGCGGGACCTACACCGCCACCACCGAGATCTTCGACCCGGCGACCGGCCGGTTCACGCCCGGACCCGACCTCCCGCGGGCGGTCGACGGCCTGGCCGCGACCAGCCTCCCCGACGGGGCCGTGCTGGTCGCAGGGGGCCAGGTCCGGCCGGGCGTGGCCACCGGCCGCGCGGTCGTGGTCGACCCCGACGGCACGGTGGAGGACGTCGGGTCGCTCGGGACCGTGCGGTTCAAGCACGCGCTCACGACCCTCGACTCGGGCCGCGCGCTGGTCGTCGGCGGCACCCCCGACGACCACCGACTGCTCACCTCGACCGAGGTCTTCGACCCCCGGACCCGGACCTTCCGCCCCGGCCCGTCGCTGCAGGAGGGTCGCTACAAGCTGACCGGGTCGGCGCTCGCGCTGTCCGGCGACCGGGTGGTCGTCGCCGGCGGAGGGGACGGGGTGGAGGTCGTCGACGTCGACGACGGCTCGAGCCGGACGGTCCCCGGGCTCGGGGAGGGGAGGGCGTCGTTCTCGACGGTGGGTGTCACCGGGGGACGGTTGCTGGTGCTCGGTGGGTACGACGAGCAGATCCGGCTGGTCGGTGCGGCGCGCAGCACCCCGGTGGCGGCGCTCAGCGCCCGATGACGACCGGGATCCGGGTCCGTACGTCGTCGGGGCCGCGCCAGGTCACGGCGCCGTCGTCCAGCCCACCCGCGAGCGTGCCACCGGCCACCGTGATCGTGAACCGCGCCGACTCGCCCGGGTCGAGGCGCAGCGCGACCGGCGTGACCCGCACGTCGTGGTGCTCGAACCCGCTGACCCGGGCCGACCAGTAGCGGGAGCGGCTCCCGAGGTTCGTCACCGTCCGCGAGGCGCTGGTCCGATCGCCCCGGAGCAGCACCGACGGGGTGTTGACGTCGACGCGCTCCCCGCGCACCCAGGCCCGGTAGTCGGCCGGGCCGGTGACGAGCGCCAGCCGGGTCCGCAGCGCGACGTCGAGCCGCAGCCTGCCGGAGCCGGTGCGGAGCGTGCCTCCGGGCACCCGCGCCGTGCTGGTCGCGAGGACCGAGCGCACGGCGTCCGCGGGCCAGTGGTGGCGGCCCAGCAGCACGGCCGCGGCGCCCGCGGTGCGGGCGGCGGCTGCGGAGGTGCCGTTGAGCATCCCCCAGCGGCCCTCGCCGACGGCGCCCGGTGGCGTCGCCGCGAGCACGCCGGTCGCGGGTACCACCAGGTCGGGCTTCACGAAGCTCCCGGCGGGGTCGCCGCCAGCAGACCAGGCAGGCACCCGCAGCGAGCCCACGCGCGGGGGTCCGGGCACGAGGCCGACCTCGTCGTCAGGGTGGTCCGCGGCCCAGCGCGTCAGCGCCCGGCCGGCGTCGCGACCGACGTGGACGGTCGGCACCGCGTGGAGGTCGTGGGCGAGGCCGCCGGGAGCGGTGTTGGCCAGCACCATGCCGACCCCGTCGGCACGCTCGACAGCGGCCGACTTCACGAGCCGCCCGATCGCGCCGCGCTCGCACAGCACGACGGTGTCGGCCGTGACGGCGGCGTCGAGCGAGCCGGGGACGCAGGTGCCGGCCTCGTCGCGGGTCCAGCCGGGAGCAGCGGCGTCACGGGCGAGCACCAGCGGCGCCCTGACCTCCCGCCGTACGGTCATCGCGCCGGTGAGCTCCCGGCCGCCGGGCAGCGTGACGCTGCCTGCCCCACCGGTGCCGGCCAGCGCGCCGACGGTCGTGACCCAGGGCTCCGCAGGGGTGGCGTACGCCGACGCGTCGTTGCCGGCTGCGGCGACCACCACCACCCCGGCCTCGGCGGCGCCGAGCAGCGCCCGCTCGACGGCACCGGTGTCGGGTGCGCCGCGGACCGACAGGTTGAGCACGTCGACGCCGTCCTGCACGGCGTGGTCGATCGCGGTCACGAGGTCGGCCGTGGCGCAGCCGTCGTCGGCGGGGTCGGGCGCGCTCCAGCAGGCCTTGTAGACGGCGAGCCGGGCCTCCGGTGCCGCCCCGGCGTAGCGGCCGGGCAGCCCGTCGAGACCGGTCGAGACACCGGCGTTGCCGACGGCGATCGAGGCGACCTGGGTGCCGTGGCCACGGACGTCGCGGGCCGACAGCGCCTCCGCCGAGGAGAGCCGGTCGCGCCCGAAGCCGTCGACGAACCAGCGGGACCCGACGAGCTTGGCGCTGCAGGTGTCGGTGTCCCAGCCCTCGCCGGGCACACAGGCGCCGGTGAAGCCCGGCGTACGGCGTCCGGTGCCGGGAACCGCCGCGAACAGCGGGCTCTCGGGCCAGACGCCTGAGTCGATGACGCCGACGACCACGCCGCGCCCGCCGAAGCCGCCGGGAACGACGGCGCCGGAGGGCGAGCCGCTGCGTCCCGCGAGCGGCCGGACGCTGTTCTCCTCGACCCGGGCGACGTGCGGCAACGCCTGCAGGGCGGTGGCCTGGTCGACGGTCAGGTCGACGGCGACGCCGTTCAGCGCCGTGGTCCAGCGGTAGACGGGCACGGAGGCGCCGACCCGCTCGAGGGCGGTGTCCTGCTGCTCACGCAGGGCGGCGGCGCGGGCGGGGTCCTCGCTGCGGTGGCCCGCGGTGCCGCGGCCGTCGAAGGTGACGACGTAGAGCCGGGTCTCGGGCCCGCGCGCCTGCGTGGCCCCGGCACCCGTGGCGGGGAGCAGGGTGGTCAGCGCGAGCGCGGCCAGGGCAGTACCGATCACGGCACTGCCCAGACGGCCAGCCCGACGCACCACGGTCACCACCTGTCCCACACGAAGCCCGAAGCAGACAGTGTCCCCCCAAGTGTCAAGGGCGCGCACGTGAACGGGCACGAACGGGCCCGGGTGGGGGTGCCGCCTACGCTGGAGGCGTGCCTCATGCCCCCGGCGTCGGATTCGACCTCGACCTCACCCTGATCGACACCGCGCCCGGCTTCGGAGCGGTCCTCGAGGCCCTCGGCGCCGAGCTGGGCGTGGTCTTCCCGGTCGAGGAGATGACCGCGCGGCTCGGCCCGCCGCTGGACCACATGCTCACCCCTCACCTGGAGCCGGAGCGGATCGGCCCGGCCGTCGACCGGTTCCGCGTGCTCTACCCCGACCACGCGATCACGACCGTCCCGGCACTCCCCGGCGCGGTCGACGCGATCGCGGCCGTACGCCGGGCGGGCGGCCGGGTGGTCGTCGTGACCGGCAAGTTCACCCCCAACGCGCGGCTGCACCTGTCCCACCTCGATCTCGACCACGACCACCTGACCGGCGAGGTCTGGGGCGTCGGCAAGGGCGAGGTGCTGCGGCGGGAGGGCTGCTCGATCTACGTCGGCGACCACGTCCACGACGTCGAGGGCGCGCACGCCGCGGGGATCCTCAGCGTCTCGGTGCTCACCGGCGGCTCCACGCGCGACGAGCTGCTCGCCGCCGGGACCGACGTCGTCCTCGACGACCTCACCCGGTTCCCGGAGTGGTACGCCGGCCACCTCGCGGCCGGCGGTCGTACCGCCTGAACCCGGTTGGCCCGGCTCCCGGGCGCGACATAGGCTTGGGCGCCGCCGCGGCGCCGTGCCGCGAGCGAAGAGGTGGAGGGGCGCAGACGTGCCGACCGGCAAGGTGAAGTGGTTCGACCCGGCGAAGGGGTTCGGTTTCCTGTCCCAGGAGGACGGGCCGGACGTCTACGTCCACAGCGACGCGCTGCCCGAGGGCGTCACCACGCTGAAGAACGGGGCGCGGGTCGAGTTCGGGATCGCGCAGGGGCGCCGCGGGGAGCAGGCGCTGCAGGTACGGCTGCTCGACTCCCCGCAGTCGGTGCAGCGCAACCAGGCCCACCAGCGTCGCAAGAAGCCGGAGGAGATGGTGCCGATCGTGGAGGACACGATCCGGCTCCTCGACGACGTCGGCGAGGCGTACCGGCACGGCCGCCACCCGGACGCCAAGACGGCACGACCGACGGCCAAGCTGCTGCGCGCGCTCGCTGCCGAGCTCGAGCTCTGAGCGACCGGGCCGCCGACCGGGATCAGGCGGCGGCGGCCGGGGTCGCCGCCGGTCCCCGTGGCCGGGTGACCAGCACGAACCCGCCCCAGGCGACCAGCACCCCGCACGCCACCCCGAGCCCGAGCTGGGGCACCAGCGGCATCGCGATGCCGATGAAGCCGCCGATGACCCAGGCCAGCTGCAGCGTGGTGTCGCTGCGGGCGAACGCGCTGGACTGCATCCGTTCGTGGACGTCGCGCTGGATCGTCGAGTCGAGGGACAGCTTGGCCAGGGACTGGGCCAGGCCCGCGGTGAGGCCGAGCAGCACCAGCGGCACCAGCCCGTAGAACAGTGCGGCCACCAGCGCCATGACCGCGTCGGCGACCAGCGCCAGCACCACCGTGACCGACGGGTTGAGCCGCCGCAGCACGGACGCGGCCGCGATGCCGAGCGTGTTGCCGGCGCCCGCGGCACCGATGACCAGCCCGAGCAGCAGCTCGGGCCGCCACTCGCCGATCGGGTTCTCGCGGAGCAGGAACGCCATGAACATGGTGAGGAAGCCCGAGAGCCACCGCGGACCGCAGTTGGCGCGCAGCGCGAAGGCGACCGGGCCGGGGATCCGCATCCGGGGGCGCCGCGGCCGGCCGTCGGTGGCCCCGTCGGACGCCCTGCCGGCCCGGTCGTGCAGCAGCAGCATCGTGCCCTCGCCGACACTGGAGTCGACCCGCTCCGGCAGCCGGATCGCGAGCACCGTGGCCACCACGAAGACGGCGAAGCCGAAGCGCAGCGACCACTCGGGACCCAGCGCGGACAGGCCCGCCGCGATCGGCGCGGCGACCGCGGCGCCGACGACGCCGGCCAGCCCGGTGCGGGCGTTGGCCTTCACCAGCGGCAGGTGCTCGGGCGTGAGCCGGGGGACGGCGGCCGCGCGCGTCACGGCGTACGCCTTCGACGACACCAGCACGCCGAGGGCGGCTGGGAACAGCCACTGGGAGTCGGTGATCACGGCCGTGCCGAGCACCCAGCAGAGGAACGCCCGGATCGACATGGTCGCTCCGATGGCCCAACGCCGGCCGTGGCTGAACCGGTCGAGGAACGGCCCGATCAGCGGCGCCACGATCGCGAACGGGAGCATCGTCAGGCCCAGGAACAGCGCCACCTGGCTGCGGGCCTCGCCGGTCGGCACCTGGAAGAAGAGCGTGCCGGCCAGCGAGATCGCGACCGCCGTGTCGCCCGCCGCGTTGCACGCGTGGAGCCCGATCAGCCGCGACAGGCCCGACTCGCCGGCACCCTCGGCGCGGGCGGCCCGGCTGGCCTGGCGCCCGGCCGCCGCACCGAGCCGGCCGGTCGCGCGGGCCGCGCCCGCGGCACCCCGTCCGACCGCCCGCGCACCCGTCCGCAGGCCGCGCCCGAGGTCGCGCCCGGCGCGCTCATCGGCGGTCGGCCCCTCGGTCCGAGGCGGCTGGTCGGTCATGGACCCATCCTGTCCGATCGCACCCACCGTCCGGTCCGCGGCGCCCCGACCTGACAGCGGGTGCCGCGATTTGTCATGATGCGACCGTGACGACCACCCTGCGCGCCAAGCCCGACGCCGCCGCCGTCGCGGCGGTCGACGAGGCGCGCTCCGCCCTCGTGGCCGACGTCGACCCCTCCGACGTGGGTGACCACCTCGGACACGTCGTCGAGGGTGAGCGGCTGGTGACCCACCAGTTCGCCTGCACCCGCCGCGGCTACACCGGCTGGCACTGGGCGGTGACCGTCGTCCGGGCGAGCCGGCAGCGCCAGGTCACCGTCGACGAGGTGGTGCTGGTCCCCGGCGACGAGGCGATCGTGGCGCCGGAGTGGGTGCCCTACAAGGAGCGGGTGCAGCCAGGGGACCTGTCGCCCGGCGACCTGCTGCCGGTGGACGACGAGGACCCCCGGCTGGTGCCGACCTGGTCCTTCGGCGACGACCCGCTCGACGCCGACGACAAGGCGCAGGTCCGTGACGTCGCCCGCGAGCTGGGCCTCGGCCGGGTGCGCACGCTGTCGCCCGAAGGTCGCGACATCGCCGCCGAGCGCTGGTACGACGGCGACGGCGGCCCCGAGGCGCCGCTGGCCAAGTCGGCCCCCGACATCTGCTCCAGCTGCGGCTTCCTGGTGCGGCTGGCCGGTCCGCTCTCGACGCTGTTCGGGGTCTGCGCCAACGGCAACGCCAACGACGACGGCAAGGTGGTCTCGCTCGACCACGGCTGCGGCGCCCACTCCGAGGTGCAGCTGGCGAAGAAGCACGAGCCGCAGCCGATGCCGCCGCACGTCTTCGACACGCTGGGCGTCGACGTGCTGGACGTGCTCTAGTCCGTCGCCCGGGGCCGCGATGGCTCAGGATCCGGTGGGGTCCGCGCCAGCAGCCAGACGGCGTAGTCGTCGACCGGTGGGTGGAGCTCGTACGTCCCGGCCCGCAGGTCGACGCGGAGCCCGGCCGCCTCGACGTCGGCCACGAACTCCTCGGGCGCGTACGAGCGGGCGTTGCTCTTGGTCGCCAGCACCTCGAAGCCCACGAGGATCCGGCCCCCGGGCGCCAGCAGGTCGCGGAGCCGGGCCAGCGTGGCCCGCTCGGTGCCCTCGGCGAGGAAGACCATGACGTTGCCGACCACCACGACCAGGTCGTACTCCGCCGGATGGCCGTGCTCCCCGAGCAGCGCCGCGTCCAGCCCGAGCGCCGTGCTCGGGACGACCGCCACCTCGGGGTACGTGCGCCGTGACTGCTCGACGAGCTCGGGGTCGGGCTCGACGGCCACGACCCGGTGCCCGCGACGCCGGAGCGCCTCCGACACCCGGCCCATCCCGGAGCCGACGTCGAGCACCCGACCGCCCCGCGGCAGCAGCGCGTCCGCCAGCCGGGCCTCCCCGTCGAGGTCCGCGCCGCTGTCCACGAGCCCGGCGAAGTGCACCCCGTAGCCGTGCCGGGCCGGCCCCGCGAGCAGCCAGCGGCTGGGCGGCTCCTCAGGCATCGTCGTGCGCGGTGACCATCTCGCGGCGCTGGCGCCTGCGGCGCCGGCAGTACTCGAGCCCGAACAGGCCGAGGCCGAACCCCGCGAGGCAGGTCCAGAGCCACCACAGGTGGCCGTCGGCCTGCAGCCGGCCGTAGAAGGGGAGCAGCGCGAGGAACCCCAGCAGCCAGAGCGCGCAGCCCACCTCGACGGTGCGTACGCCGTCGACGTCGAGCGGCTCGACATCGGCGACGACGTACGTGCGGTTGCCGATCTCGTGCGTCATCGGCTGGTCGTCGCGGAACTCCACCCCGTCACGATATCCGGACTCGCCACGACCGGTCGTCCGCCCGCGCGTGGCGCTCTGCCACACTGCCGCCGTGAGCGAGCAGACCGAGTCCGGCCAGGGTGCCGGCACCCGCCCCGCACGCGGGGGCCTCGACGGCTACTTCAAGATCTCCGAGCGCGGCTCGACGGTCACGCGGGAGATCCGCGGCGGCGTCGTCACCTTCCTGACGATGGGTTACATCATCGTCCTCAACCCGATCATCCTGCTCAGCGGCACCGACATGAACGGCGACCGGCTCGCGGGCGGCGACTTCGCCGCTGTCGCCGCTGCGACCGCGTTCATCGCGGGCCTGGTGACGATCCTCATGGGCATCGTGGCCAACTTCCCGCTCGCCCTGGCGGCGGGCCTGGGCCTGAATGCCTTCGTCACCTTCTCGATCGCCAGCCAGATGACCTGGGCGGACGCCATGGGCCTCGTGGTGATCGAGGGCGTGATCATCCTGATCCTCGTGCTCACCGGCTTCCGAGAGGCCGTCTTCAGGGCAGTCCCGGCAGCGCTGAAGATCGCCATCTCGGTCGGCATCGGCCTCTTCCTCACGATCATCGCCCTGGTCGACGCCGGGTTCGTCCGTCGCACCGGAGTCGGCCCGGTGCCTGTGGAGCTCGGGATCGGCGGGCAGCTCCAAGGGTGGCCGGTGGCTGTGTTCTGCCTCGGCCTCGCGCTGCTGTTCTCGCTCTACGCGCTGCGGGTCAAGGGCGCCATCCTGATCTCGATCGTCGTGATGACCATCGTCGCGATCATCGTGGAGACGCTCGCCGACATCGGGCCCACCGTGGCCGGCACGGAGATCAACCCCCTCGGCTGGAACCTCAACGTCCCGGCGTGGCCGTCTGACCTGGTCGGGATGCCGGACCTCCAGCTGCTCGGCGAGTTCAACCTCCTCGGTTCCTGGGAGAACGCCGGCATCGTCATCTCGGCGTTGTTCGTGTTCACGCTGCTGCTCTCGGACTTCTTCGACACGCTCGGCACGATGACCGCCATCGGCGCGGAGGCGGGTCTCCTCGACGAGGAGGGAATGCCGCTCAACACCCAGCGGATCCTGATCGTCGACTCGATCGCCGCTGTCGCGGGTGGTGCGGGCAGCGTCTCGAGCAACACGTCCTACATCGAGTCCGCGTCGGGCGTGGCCGACGGCGCGCGGACCGGCCTCGCGAGCATCGTCACGGGCGTCCTGTTCCTGCTCGCCATGTTCATCGCGCCCGTGGTCGAGATCGTCCCGAACGAAGCGGCGGTCCCGGCCCTGATCCTGGTCGGCTTCCTGATGATGCAGCAGGTCAAGGAGATCGACTGGGACGACCTCGAGGTCGGCATCCCGGCGTTCCTCACGATCGTGCTGATGCCGTTCACGTACTCGATCAGCGTCGGCATCGGCGCCGGGTTCCTGGCGTTCGTGCTGCTCAAGGTGGTCCGGGGCAAGGCCGCGGCGGTGCACCCGCTGATGTGGCTGGTCGCGGCGCTGTTCGTCGTGTACTTCGCGATCCACCCGATCACCGCGCTGCTCACCTGAGCGCGCGGGTCATGATCTCGCCGACCACCTCGGACTTGGCGTCGGCGTAGTCCTGCACGCGGCCCCACCGACGGGTGGCGAGCTCGCGCTTGGTGCGTTCGTAGAGCAACCGGTCGGCGTCGTCGCGCCGCAGGTGGTCGCGGAACGCCAGCATCCGCCGGACCTCCTCGCAGCCCTGGCCGAAGACGTGCAGGTTGACGCGCGGCCGCTCCTCCCGGAACAGCCGGTGCTCGTACCACTCCGGCTCGCGCAGGTAGAAGACGTAGCCGGCCGCCTCCAGGCCACCGACGTACGACGCCTCGTCGGCGGGGTCCGCCACGACCAGCACGACGTCGACGACGTCCTTGGCCGCGAGGCCGGGCACCGACGTCGAGCCCGCGTGGTGCACCTCGAGCGCGGTCCCGCCCAGGGCCTCCCGGATGCGTGACTCCTGCCGCGCGTACTCCGCCGGCCACCCCCCGTCGGGCTCGACGAGCACGACGGCGTCGCCGGTCACGGGCGGCTGCAGGTACTCGACCATGCCCTCAGGTTAGGCGAGAGATCCGGCCGTTCCGGAATAGTTAGCAGAGGTAATGAGTTAAGGCTAACGACATGACTCCCACGGTCGAGAAGGCAGTACGCACCGACGGCGGGCTGGCCTCCCAGCTCCGGCTCTCGGTGATGCGGCTGCGCCGCCGACTGGCCAACGAGCGCCACCCCGACAACGAGCTGAGCCTGGGCGCGATGGCCGTGCTCGGGTCGCTCCACCGCCACGGCGAGCTGACCGTCGGCGAGCTGGCCACCCTGGAGCGGGTGCAGCCGCCGTCGATGACCCGGACCGTCACCTGCCTCGAGGACCTCGGCCACGTCAGCCGCCGCCGCCACGAGACCGACGGCCGGCAGGTGGTGGTCGCCCTGACCGACACCGGTCGCGAGGTCCTGCTCGCCGACCGCCGCCGCCGCGACGCGTGGCTCACCCGCCGGCTCGCCGAGCTCACCCCCTCCGAACGCGCCGTCCTCCGCGAGGCGGCCCCGATCCTCGAAAGGCTCTCCGCTAGTTGAGTCCCACGTTCCGTTCCCTCCGCAACCCCAACTACCGCCGCTACGCCGCCGGCGGTGTGGTCTCCAACACCGGCACCTGGATGCAGCGGGTGGCCCAGGACTGGATGGTCCTGCAGCTCACCGGCAGCGGTGCCGCGATCGGCCTCACCACCGGCCTGCAGTTCCTCCCCTTCCTGCTGCTCTCCCCGGTCGCCGGCCTCGTCGCCGACCGGATCCCCAAGCGCCGGCTGCTGCAGCTGACCAACATCGGCATGGCCGCGCCCGCCCTGGTGCTCGGCCTGCTGGCCGTGACCGGGCTGGCTCAGGCCTGGCACATCTACGTGCTCGCCCTCGTGCTCGGAGTGGCCTCCGCGTTCGACGCCCCGGCGCGTCAGAGCTTCGTGTCCGAGCTGGTCGACGGTGACGACCTGAGCAACGCCGTCGGGCTCAACTCCGCCAGCTTCAACGCCGCCCGACTGGTCGGCCCCGCGGTCGCCGGCGTGCTGATCGCCGCCCTCGGCGGCGGCGTGGTGGCCACCGGCTGGGTGATCCTGCTCAACGCCGTCAGCTACGTCGCGCCGGTCCTGTCGCTGCGCTCGCTCGACGCGCGGATGCTCCACACCCCCGACCTCGTGCGCCGCGAGCCCGGCCAGATCCGCGCCGGTCTCCGCTACGTCCGCGGGCGGCCCGACCTGATGCTGGTGCTGGCGATCGTGTTCTTCGCCGGCACCTTCGGCCTCAACTTCCAGCTGACGTCGGCGTTGATGGCCACCGAGGTCTTCGGCAAGGGCGCCACGCAGTACGGCCTGCTCGGCACGTTCATGGCGGTGGGCTCGCTCACCGGCTCGCTGCTGGCGGCGCGCCGGGTCCGGGTCCGGCAGCGGCTGATCGTGGTCGCCGCACTGACCTTCGCCGGCGTCGAGATCGTCGCCGGCGCGATGCCCACGTACGTCGCGTTCGCCCTGGTGACGCCGCTGCTCGGCCTGAGCGCGCTGACCATGATCACCGCGGCCAACACGTTCGTGCAGCTCAACACCGACCCGGGAATGCGGGGCCGGGTGATGGCGCTCTACATGATGATCTTCATCGGCGGCACCCCGCTCGGCGCTCCGCTCATCGGGTGGATCGGCGAGGTCGCCGGCGCCCGCTGGACGCTGTGGATCGGCGGCGTCGCCACCGCGGTCGGCGTGCTCGCGGCGACCGCGGTCTACCTGTGGACCCGGCCGACGCCAGAGGTCACCAGGGAGGTGCTGGAGCTGCCCGCAGCCCCGGCGGCGGCCAGCCCGGAGAAGGTCCCCGCCTGAGCGGTGGCGCAGCGCACTGCCGCCGTTTTGACCCGGGTTCGGGCGCGGAGTAGCCTCGATCCTCGTGTCTGGCACGACCAGACCGACGCGCCGTGCCCACTTCTCAGGCCGCGCTCGCACAGGCACACCGCTCCAACGCTCCACCCCGTTCCGGTCAAGGTGTCCGGAACTGAGAGATGACCAGAAAGGGAACCGCCCCGGTGCCCACCATTAACCAGCTGGTCCGCAAGGGCCGCCAGGACAAGGTGTCGAAGAACAAGACGCCTGCCCTGAAGGGATCCCCGCAGCGCCGTGGCGTCTGCACCCGCGTCTACACGACCACCCCGAAGAAGCCGAACTCCGCCCTCCGCAAGGTCGCCCGCGTGCGCCTGTCGAGCGGCGTCGAGGTCACGGCGTACATCCCGGGCGTGGGCCACAACCTCCAGGAGCACTCCATCGTGCTCGTCCGCGGCGGCCGGGTGAAGGACCTCCCCGGTGTCCGCTACAAGATCATCCGCGGCACCCTCGACACCCAGGGTGTCAAGAACCGCAAGCAGGCGCGCAGCCGCTACGGCGCCAAGAAGGAGAAGAGCTGACATGCCGCGTTTGGATGAGTCCGCTCCCAAGCGGCCGGCCGCTCTCCTGACCACTGACAAGAAGGTGATCTGAATGCCGCGCAAGGGTCCCGCTCCCAAGCGGCCGATCGACGTCGACCCGGTGTACGGGTCGCAGCTGGTCACCCAGCTGGTCTCCAAGGTGCTCATCGACGGCAAGAAGCAGGTCGCGCAGCGCATCGTCTACGGCGCCCTCGAGGGCTGCCGCGACAAGACCGGCACCGACCCGGTCATCACGCTGAAGCGTGCGCTCGACAACGTGAAGCCGGCCATCGAGGTCAAGTCCCGCCGCGTCGGTGGCGCGACCTACCAGGTCCCGATCGAGGTCAAGGGCACGCGCGGCACCACGCTCGCGCTGCGCTGGCTCGTCGGCTACGCCCAGGCGCGCCGCGAGAAGACCATGTCCGAGCGCCTCATGAACGAGATCCTCGACGCCTCCAACGGCCTCGGTGCCGCGGTGAAGAAGCGCGAGGACACCCACAAGATGGCCGAGTCCAACAAGGCCTTCGCCCACTACCGCTGGTGACACCACGGCGGTGTGGTCGCCCGAGCGGCGACCACCCGCCGGACCCACCGCAACCCCACTACCTGAGGAACGCTGACAACAGTGGCTGTCGACATCACCACCGACCTGAAGGTCGTCCGCAACATCGGCATCATGGCCCACATCGATGCCGGCAAGACGACCACCACCGAGCGCATCCTGTTCTACACCGGCATCTCCTACAAGATCGGTGAGGTCCACGACGGCGCGGCCGTCATGGACTGGATGGAGCAGGAGCAGGAGCGCGGCATCACCATCACGTCCGCCGCGACGACCTGCTGGTGGAAGGACCACCAGATCAACATCATCGACACCCCGGGCCACGTCGACTTCACGGCCGAGGTTGAGCGCTCGCTGCGCGTGCTCGACGGTGCCGTCGCCGTGTTCGACGGTGTCGCCGGTGTCGAGCCGCAGACCATGACCGTCTGGCGCCAGGCCAACAAGTACGCCGTCCCGCGGATGTGCTTCGTCAACAAGCTCGACCGTACGGGTGCCGACTTCTTCCGCTGCGTCGACATGATGGTCGAGCGCCTCAACTCCACCCCGGCCGTGCTGCAGCTGCCCATCGGCGCCGAGTCCGACTTCCTCGGGGTCGTCGACCTGGTCGGCATGCGCGCGCTGACCTGGCGCGGCGAGACCGTGATGGGTGAGGACTACGACGTCGAGGAGATCCCGGCCGAGCTGCAGGCCCAGGCCGACGAGTACCGCGAGAAGCTGCTCGAGACCCTCGCCGAGGCCGACGACGACGTCATGGAGAAGTACCTCGAGGGTGAGTCGTTCACCGTCGAGGAGCTCGAGGACGCCATCCGTCGCGCGACCCTGGCCGACAAGATCAACCCGGTCCTGTGCGGCACCGCCTTCAAGAACAAGGGCGTGCAGCCGCTGCTCGACGCGGTCGTCAAGTACCTGCCCTCGCCGCTCGACATCGACGGCATCGTGGGTCACGACCCGCGCGACGAGCAGAAGGAGATCGTCCGCAAGCCCAGCGACGACGAGCCCTTCTCCGGACTCGCCTACAAGATCGCGTCCGACCCGCACCTCGGCAAGCTGATCTACGTCCGTGTCTACTCCGGCAAGCTGGAGGCCGGCACGAGCGTGGTCAACTCGGTCAACGGCCGCAAGGAGCGGATCGGCAAGGTCTACCAGATGCACGCCAACAAGCGTGAGGAGATCGCGTCGGTCGGCGCCGGCCAGATCGTGGCGGTCATGGGCCTCAAGGACACCAAGACCGGGCACACCCTGTCCGACGCGTCCAACCAGGTGGTCCTCGAGTCGATGACCTTCCCGGCACCGGTGATCGAGGTCGCCATCGAGCCCAAGACGAAGGGCGACCAGGAGAAGCTGGGCATGGCGATCCAGCGGCTCTCCGACGAGGACCCGACCTTCACGGTCAAGGCCGACGAGGAGACCGGGCAGACGATCATCGCCGGCATGGGCGAGCTCCACCTCGAGATCCTGGTCGACCGGATGAAGCGCGAGTTCCGCGTGGAGGCCACCGTCGGCAAGCCGCAGGTGGCCTACCGCGAGACCCTCCGCAAGGAGGTGGCCAAGCACAGCTACACCCACAAGAAGCAGACGGGTGGCTCCGGCCAGTTCGCGAAGGTCATCATCTCGCTCGGCCCCAACATCGACCCCGAGACCGGGACCGGTGCGGGCTACGAGTTCGTCAACAACGTCACCGGCGGTCGCGTGCCGAAGGAGTACATCCCCTCGGTCGACCAGGGTGGCCAGGACGCCATGGAGTTCGGCGTGCTCGCCGGCTACCCCATGGTCGACGTGAAGTTCACCCTCGAGGACGGCGCCTACCACGACGTCGACTCCTCCGAGCTGGCCTTCAAGATCGCCGGCAACCAGGCCTTCAAGGAGGCCGCACGCATGGCCAAGCCCGTGCTGCTGGAGCCGATGTTCGCGGTCGAGGTGATCACGCCGGAGAGCTTCCTCGGCACGGTCATCGGCGACATCAACAGCCGTCGCGGCCAGATCCAGGCGCAGGAGGAGCGGCACGGTGACATGGTCATCAACGCCCTCGTGCCGCTGTCCGAGATGTTCGGGTACGTTGGCGACCTGAGGTCCAAGACCTCCGGGCAGGCGTCGTACTCGATGGAGTTCGACTCGTACGCCGAGGTTCCCTCGAACATCGCCGACGAGATCATCAAGAAGGTCCGCGGCGAGTAGTCCGGACCCTCGGCACCCCCAGTAATCGAAACACGAGTCAGAAACACACCACACCAGGAGGAGCCCACAGTGGCTAAGGCGAAGTTCGAGCGGACCAAGCCGCACGTCAACATCGGTACGATCGGTCACATCGACCACGGCAAGACCACCTTGACCGCGGCGATCACCAAGGTGCTGCACGACGCGCACCCGGACCTGAACCCGTTCACGCCGTTCGACGAGATCGACAAGGCTCCCGAGGAGCGTCAGCGCGGCATCACCATCTCGATCGCGCACGTCGAGTACCAGACCGAGGGCCGCCACTACGCCCACGTCGACTGCCCCGGTCACGCCGACTACATCAAGAACATGATCACCGGCGCGGCCCAGATGGACGGCGCGATCCTCGTGGTCGCCGCCACCGACGGCCCGATGCCGCAGACGCGTGAGCACGTGCTGCTCGCCCGCCAGGTCGGCGTGCCCGCCCTGGTCGTGGCGCTCAACAAGTGCGACATGGTCGACGACGAGGAGCTCGTCGAGCTCGTCGAGATGGAGGTGCGCGAGCTCCTCTCCGAGTACGAGTTCCCCGGCGACGACATCCCCGTCGTCAAGGTGGCTGCGTTCCCGGCCCTCAACGGCGACGCCAAGTGGGGCGAGAGCATCCTCGAGCTCATGAACGCGGTCGACGACTGGATCCCGACCCCGGAGCGCGACACCGAGAAGCCGTTCCTGATGCCGGTCGAGGACGTCTTCACGATCACCGGTCGCGGCACCGTCATCACGGGCCGCATCGAGCGGGGCATCGTCAAGGTCAACGAGGAGGTCGAGATCCTCGGCATCCGCGAGGGCTCGCAGAAGTCGACCGTCACCGGTGTCGAGATGTTCCGCAAGCTGCTCGACGAGGGCCAGGCCGGTGAGAACGTCGGCCTGCTGCTCCGCGGCACCAAGCGCGAGGACGTCGAGCGCGGCATGGTCGTGTGCAAGCCCGGCACCACCACCCCGCACACCAACTTCGAGGCGAGCGTCTACATCCTCTCGAAGGAGGAGGGCGGCCGTCACACGCCGTTCTTCAACAACTACCGCCCGCAGTTCTACTTCCGTACGACCGACGTGACCGGCGTCGTGACCCTCCCCGAGGGCACCGAGATGGTCATGCCGGGCGACAACACGGAGATGGCCGTCGAGCTGATCCAGCCGATCGCCATGGACGAGGGCCTGCGGTTCGCGATCCGTGAGGGTGGCCGCACCGTCGGCGCCGGCCGGGTCACCAAGATCACGAAGTGAGCCGGCTCGAGCCGCCGCAGCTCCGAGCTGGCTCGACCCCGCGGCTCCCGAGCTGGGGCGATCCCGACGTCGGTCGACGTGACCGGCACACCTGCTCCACCAGTTCGGCCCCGGGCTCCGGCCCGGGGCCGAGCTGCGTCCGGGGGAGGCTGTCGGCGGGTCCGGCTAGCGTCGTCGCATGACACTGAGCCTGGGCATGATCACCATCGACACCACCGACGCCACCCGCCTCGCGGGCTGGTGGGCGGAGCAGACGGGGTCGCGCGTCGTGCAGGACTTCGGCGGCGGCTACCTCATCCTCGCCGGCGGCGGGCTGCCGGCGCTGCTGGCCTTCCAGCAGGTCGACGACCCGACCCCGGGGAAGAACAAGGTGCACCTCGACCTGTCGGCCGACGACCTCGACGCCGAGGTCGACCGGCTGGTCGGGCGCGGGCGCGACCCTGGTCGGGACCGGGGCGACGAGAGCTTCCGCTGGGTCACGCTCGCCGACCCGGACGGCAACCAGTTCTGCGTCGCCGGCCGCGCCGAGTCCGCCGGCCTGGCCTGACTCTCAGCCGAGGTCGACGCCCTCGAAGTCCTCGGGGGAGTAGTCGCGCGGCTCCACGAGCACCATCCAGTTCCCCGAGTTGTCGCGCATCAGCGCCTCGACGCCGTACGGGCGGTCCTCGGGCGCCTGCAGGAACTCCACGCCCTTGGCGCTGAGCTCCTCGTACGTCGCATGGCAGTCGTCGACGTTCAGGCCGATGCCCGGCAGCCCGCCCTCGTCCTGGGCGCGGTTCATCGCCTCGATCAGGTAGTCGGGGAGCGGGCCGCTCGGCGTGGTCAGGTGGATCTGGATCTCGGGCTGCTTCGGGTGCCTGATCGTGCACCACCGGAAGTCGGGCCCGAGCTGGAGGTCCTCGCCGGCCTCGAAGCCGAGGACGTCGGTGTAGAAGGCCAGCGACTCGTCGATGTCCTTCACCCACAGGGACAGCAGGGAGATGTTGGTGATCATGCTCCGACCCTAGGAGCGCTCGGGGCCGGGGCGCTTCTCCTGCGTTGCTGCGCTGCCCCGCTCGACCAGCCCCGCCATGAACACGTAGCACCCGGGGATGCGCGGGTTGCCGGACGCGGCGTACCGCCGCTGGAAGTCGCTGGGGGTCTCCCCGACGATCTCGGCGGAACGTCGCGCTGAACGACCCCAGGCTGGAGTAGCCGACCGCGTGGCACACCTCGGTGACCGTGAGGTTGGCGGCCCGCAGCAGGTCCTGGGCGCGCGCGATCCGGCGCTGGGCGAGGTAGGCGGCGGGCGTGGTCCCGTACGTCGCCCCGAAGGACCTCACGAAGTGGGAGCGGCTCATCCCGGCCAGGCCCGCCACCAGGTCGAGGTCGAACTCCTCGGCGTAGTGGCGGTCGAGGTGGTCCCGGGCCCGCCGCAGGTGGACCAGGACGTCGCCGGGGACGCGCCGCCGCGGAGTCATCGCCGGGACCGGCCTCAGCCGGACCCGCGTCAGCGCGGCGACCGCCGCGCCGAAGACCTCGGTGTGGCGGTCGACGTCGGCGTCGGTGTGGTGCGGGCTGAGCAGCGCCATGTTGTGGAAGGGCGTCAGCAGCACGCCCCGGTTGAGGCACCACAGGTGCAGGAAGCCCTCCAGGTCCTCGTCGACGGCGGCGGCCGCGGCGGCGCCGTCGCGCGGTGGCGGGCAGAACCAGTACTCCGCCCGGCAGCCCAGCCGCTGCACGTGCCACGGCAGCCCGTGCCGGTCGATCACCCCGGCCACGCCCGCCGTGAACCGCTCGGCGAGCGGGACGGCCGCGGCGAAGTCCTCCTCGCGCAGGCAGGTCGAGAGCGTCGCGCGCACGGCCGCGAGCGCCAGCGCGTTGCCGGTGAGGGTGCCGCCGACGCCGGCGACGTCGATCTCGTGCCCCTTCATCGGCCCCGCCAGCCGGTCGGCGACCTCCGCCGACATGCCGTACGCCGCCACCGGGACGCCGCCGCCGATCGGCTTGCCGACGACCAGCAGGTCGGGCTCGAGACCCCAGGCCGCGGTGGCCCCGCCCGGGCCGGCGCACAGCGTGTGGGTCTCGTCGATCACCAGCAGCACGCCGTGGCGGCGCGTGATCTCCCGCACCGCGTCGAGGTAGCCGGCCTCGGGGAGCACGATCCCGATGTTGGTGAGCGCCGGCTCCATCAGCAGGCAGGCCACGTCGCCCTGCGCCAGCCGCCGGTCCAGGGCGTCCGCGTCGTTGAAGGGGACGACCGCCGTGGTCTCGGCCACGGCCACCTGCGGCCCCAGCGCGCCCGGCCGTGGCACGACCCGGTCACCGTCCAGCACGGCCAGGGTCTCGTCGACCGTGCCGTGGTAGCACCAGTCCATCACCGCGATCCGGGGCCGCCCGGTCAGGTGGCGCGCGAACCGCAGCACGAACCGGTTGGCGTCGGTGGCCGACATCGCCAGCTGCCAGGCGGGCAGCCCGAACCGGCGTACCAGCTCGTCGGCGACCCACGCGGCGTCCGGGGAGGGCAGCATCGTGGTGATGCCGCGCGCGGCCTGCGCGGCCAGCGCCTCGGTGACCTGCGGGAGCGCGTGGCCGGTCATCGCGCCGGTGTCGCCCAGGCAGAGGTCGACGTAGTCGTGCCCGTCCACGTCGGTCAGCCGGGCACCGGACGCCGACTCGACGAACACCGGGAACCCGCCCGGCCACCGGGTCATCCACGGCATCGGCACGCCGGCGAGCAGCGAGCGCTCCGCGTCGGCCGCGAGCGCGGCCGAGCGCGGGTGGTCCTCGACGAAGCGTCGTTCCTCGTCGCTGCGCAGCGACGCCAGCCGGTCACGGTCGATCATCGGAGCAAGGTATCGCTCCCGCGGGCTCACGGGTAGGGCTCGCCGAGCGGGGTGGTGCCGGCGGCCCGGGCTTCGGCGTCGGTCACGGTGCGGCTGGCGAGCAGCTCCTCGCGCCCCGCGCCGCCGGAGACGTCGAGGGTGAGGACCAGGCCCTCGCCGGGCGCGTAGAGCTTGTACTCCAGCACCCGGGGCTCGAGGGGGATGGTGTCGGCCGTGAGCAGCACGTCGGTGAAGTGGCCGGCGTCGACCTGCGCCTGCTGGTCGAGGGCCAGCACCGCGCCCTCGTCCTCCGCCTCGCCCTCGGCGTACTCCTGCCGGTAGTGCGCCCCGACCTCGGGCTCGGCCGGCATGATCAGGCCCGGCAGCGCCCCGTCGACGCCCGCCTCGAAGGAGCCCTCGCGGGTCGTGACCCGGCCGTCCTCGAACTCGGCGGTGTCCTCGCCGAGGTACCAGACGTTGCCGTCGGCGTCCTGGGCGTACCAGTCGAAGGTGTCCTCGACGACCTCCCCGTGCTCGGTGACCGTGTCCCGGACGACGCGGGCCTCGACCCCGTTGGCGATGCGCCGGGTCTGCGAGGTGACGGTGACGACCACGCGGAGCGGCGGGCCGCCCGGGGCGGTCTCGCTGTAGATCCACTGGTGGCCCGGCTCCAGGGGGAAGTAGCGGTGGTCGGACCCGGCGGTGAAACCGGCGGGGTCGAGCTCGACCGGGTCGCTGCCCCGGGGCGGGTCGGGAGCGGGGGCGGAGGCCGGGGTCGGCCTGGCCGCCGCAGCCGGCGAGAGCCAGCACGGCGGTGGCCGTGGCCAGGGCGGCGACCGGGCGGGGCGGGGCGGTGGGTGTGCTCACGGGGTGCTCCGATCGGTCGCCGGTCTGGGCTGCCTCCACGATGGCCCCTGTCGCTGAAGCCACCCTGAACCGCGGTCCGGCGACCACTGGCGCGCGGCCTAGAATCACTGCGCCATGGCAGACCCCGACCACGCCCGCGGCGCGCCACCCGCCCGTCCCCACCAGCGACTCACCGCCGACGGCCGCCGGATGCGGGAGGTGCTCAGCTACTCGCGACGCGGCAGCCGGTTCACCCCGTCCCAGGCAGCGGCCTGGGAGGCGCACGCGGGGGAGTGGGTGATCCCCGACGAGGCCGTCGACGACCCGGGCTTCGCGCTGGCCGGGTGGTTCGGCCGCGAGGCGCCGCTGATCGTGGAGATCGGGCCCGGGGTGGGGGAGGCCACCGGCGTGCTCGCCGCGGCCCGCCCCGACCACGACGTGCTCGCCCTCGAGGTGTGGCGCCCCGGGGTGGCCAGCGCCCTGGCCGAGGTCGCGGCGGCCGGCGCGACCAACGTCCGGTTCTGCTCGGTGGACGCGGCGTGGATGCTGCGGCACGTCGTCGCGCCGGACTCGCTGGTGGAGCTGTGGACGTTCTTCCCCGACCCGTGGCCGAAGACCCGCCACCACAAGCGGCGTCTGGTCGACGCCGGCTTCGCGGCGCTCGCCGCGTCCCGGCTGCGGCCGGGCGGGCGGTGGCGGCTCGCCACCGACTGGGCCGACTACGCCGCCCAGATGCGCGAGGTGCTGGACGGCGAGCCGAGGCTCACCGGCGGACCGGTGGAGCGGTGGTCCGAGCGGCCGGTGACCAAGTTCGAGCGCAAGGGACTCTCCGTCGGGCGGGAGATCACCGACCTGGCGTACGTCCGGGGATGAGGCCGGCCTCCACCAGCTCCTGCTCGACCTCGAGCCGGGCCAGCTCCCGGTCCACGCCGTCCGGGATGTCGCTCAGCAGGTCGGGCAGGCCCAGTGCCCGACAGGCGTCGGCCAGCGCGTCGTCGTAGGCGGCCAGCAGGCCGCGGCGACGCGCCACCGGCGTCTGCGGGTCGAGCACGACCAGGTCCGCACGGATCCGCCGTACGTCGCTGGCCACCCGCTCGACCGGTTGGGGGAGCACGGGCTCGTCGGGGGCGAGGACCCCGAGCCGGATGCCCAGCCGTCGCCCGGTGCGGACCACGGCGGGGGCGTAGAGGACCACCGCGACCACGGCCGCCCCGACGGCGGTGACCGCGGCGATCTGCAGGATGCCGGCCAGCACTCCTTCACGGTAAGCCCGCGCGCGGCCGGGTGCCAGAGTCCGGCAGGAAGTCGATCGTCCGTGGCAGGAGACCCGGCGTCCGGCGCGCCCGCCCGCTCCTAGACTCGCCCGCATGACGGAGACGCTGCCCCGCCGGAGCGGGCGCCGCGTCCACCGCGCCTGGTGGGTCGCGGCGGTCACGATGGCGGCGCTCGTGGCCGCGGCCGGCTTCCGCTCCTCCACCGGGGCGCTGCTGGTGCCGCTGGAGGAGGAGTTCGGCTGGTCGCGGGCGACCACCAGCGGTGCCGTGAGCCTCAACCTCGTCGTCTACGGCCTCACCGCCCCGTTCGCCGCGGCGCTGATGGAGCGGTTCGGGCTGCGGCGGGTGGTCACCGCCTCGCTGCTCCTCGTCGCCCTGGGCTCGGGACTCACGCTGGTGATGACCAGCCCGTGGCAGCTGTGGCTGCTGTGGGGCTTCGCGGTGGGCATCGGGACCGGGTCGCTGGCGCTGGTGTTCGGGGCGATCGTCGCCAACCGCTGGTTCGTCCGCCACCGCGGCGTCGTCGTGGGGCTGTTCAGCGCGGCGAGCTCCACCGGCCAGCTGGTGTTCCTGCCCCTCATCGCCGTCCTCGCCGCCGGCCCCGGCTGGCGGTTCGCCGCGGCCCTGGTCGCCGGCTTCGCGCTGCTGCTGGTGCCGCGCCGTGCTCGTCCTGCTGCGCGACCACCCGGCCGACGTCGGCACCACGGCGTACGGCGCGGACCCGACCGTCGGCCAGGTGCCCGCTCCCGCGACGACCCCCGACCGGGGCGCCGCGGCGCTGGCCCTCACGACGCTGCGGGACTGCTCGCGCAGCGGCACCTTCTGGATCCTGGTCGGCACCTTCTGGATCTGCGGCTGGTCGACCAACGGCCTGATCGGCACCCACTTCATCCCGGCGGCCCACGACCACGGCATGCCCGCGACGACCAGCGCGACCCTGCTGGCGCTGATCGGCGTCTTCGACATCATCGGCACCGTCGCCAGCGGGTGGCTGACCGACCGGGTCGACAGCCGCTACCTGCTGTTCGCCTACTACGCCCTGCGCGGGCCTCTCGCTGCTGGTGGTGCCGATGCTGCTCGCGCCCGCACGTCGAGCCCAGCCTGTTCGTCTTCGTCCTGTTCTACGGGCTCGACTGGGTGGCGACCGTCCCGCCGACGGTGGCGCTGTGCCGGCAGCACTTCGGGATCGAGCGGTCGGGCGTGGTCTTCGGCTGGGTGTTCGCCTCCCACATGGTCGGCGCGGGCGTCGCGGCGAGCTTCGCGGGCTGGATCCGCACCACCCAGGGCGACTACCTGGTGGCGTGGCTGACCGCGGGAGGGCTGTGCCTGGCGGCGGCCGGCGCCTGCCTGCTGGTGCCGCGGAAGCCGGTGACGGAACCGTCCGGCTGACCGCCCGGCGCAACCGATTTGGCGCACGCGGGGAACGTCTGCCAAGATAGTCCGGTTGCTTCGGCGGGTTGCCGGGGTGCACCACATCTTGACTACTGAATCGCGTCTCACGAGCACGAGCCGGTGGTCCCTGTGTGGCCGCACCGCACCGTGAGACCCGATCCGCCCGGCCTGAGGTCGGGTGCCACCAACACCAGCAGGATCTCGACGGTCTTGTGTTGTGCCTGAGAGGCGCGACACGCCCGACCGCGGGGGTCGGAGCCGGGAGGCGTGGTGGAGCAGCGCCGGACCCCGACCCGGGGGACCGGACGACGACGCGGCACCGACTACGACGAAGGACGAGAGAGACCTATGGCGGGACAGAAGATCCGCATCAGGCTCAAGGCCTATGACCACGAGGTGATCGACACCTCGGCGCGCAAGATCGTGGACACCGTCACCCGTACGGGTGCCAAGGTCGCCGGCCCGGTGCCGCTGCCGACCGAGAAGAACGTCTACTGCGTCATCCGCTCGCCCCACAAGTACAAGGACTCGCGCGAGCACTTCGAGATGCGTACGCACAAGCGCCTGATCGACATCATCGACCCCACCCCGAAGACCGTCGACTCGTTGATGCGCCTGGACCTTCCGGCCGGCGTCGACATCGAGATCAAGCTCTGAGGGCGCGAGGAGCACAGACACGATGACTGCCACTTTCGAACGCAACGTCAAGGGCCTGCTGGGCACCAAGCTCGGCATGACCCAGCTGTGGGACGAGGACAACCGCGTCGTCCCCGTGACCGTGGTCGCCGCGGCGACCAACGTGGTCACCCAGGTCCGCCTGCCCGAGACCGACGGCTACAACGCCGTCCAGGTCGGGTTCGGCGAGATCGCCGGCCGCAAGGTCACCAAGCCGCTCGCGGGCCAGTTCGCCAAGGCCGGGACCACCCCGCGCCGCCACGTGGTCGAGATCCGCACCAGCGACGCCTCGTCCTACTCGGTCGGCCAGGAGCTCGGTGTCGAGACCTTCGCCGCGGGCGACGAGATCGACGTGACCGGCACCAGCAAGGGCAAGGGCTTCGCGGGTGTCATGAAGCGCCACGGCTTCCCCGGTGTCGGCGCCTCCCACGGTGCCCACCGCAACCACCGCAAGCCCGGCTCGATCGGCGCCTGCGCGACCCCGGGTCGCGTCTTCAAGGGCGTCCGGATGGCCGGCCGCATGGGTAGTGACACCGTCACCACCCAGAACCTCACCGTCCACGCGGTCGACGCCGACAAGGGCCTGATCCTGGTCAAGGGCGCCATCCCCGGCCCCAAGGGTGGCCTGGTCGTGCTGCGGACCGCCGCGAAGAAGAGCCCTGAGAAGGATGGTCTGAGCATGGCTACCACCAGACAAAGACCTGAAGGTCGACCTCCCCGCCGCCATCTTCGACGTCGAGGTCAACATCCCGCTGATCCACCAGGTCGTCGTGGCCCAGCAGGCCGCGGCCCGCCAGGGCACGCACGCGACCAAGACCCGCGGCGAGGTCCGCGGCGGTGGCCGCAAGCCGTACAAGCAGAAGGGCACCGGCCGCGCCCGCCAGGGCTCGACCCGCGCGCCGCAGTTCGCCGGCGGTGGCGTCGTCCACGGCCCGCAGCCCCGCGACTACTCGCAGCGGACCCCCAAGAAGATGAAGGCCGCCGCGCTCCGCGGTGCCCTGTCCGACCGGGCCCGCAACGACCGCGTCCACGTGGTCGACGCGCTGGTGAGCGGCGACAAGCCGTCCACCCGCTCGGCGCTGGGCGCACTGGTCGGGCTGTCGGACCGGACCCGGTTCCTCGTGGTGCTCGAGCGCACCGACTCGCTGACCTGGCTCTCGCTGCGCAACGCGCCCGAGGTCCACATCGTCGCGGTCGACCAGCTCAACACCTACGACGTGCTGGCCTCCGACGACGTGGTCTTCACCAAGGGTGCCTACGACGCGTTCGTGGCGGCCGCGGGTGCCGACAACAAGGCAGACCAGAAGGCTGGCAAGGCCGAGGAGGGCGAGAAGTGAGCACCCTGCACAAGGACCACCGCGACGTCCTGATCGCGCCGGTGGTGTCGGAGAAGAGCTACAGCCTCCTCGACGCCAACAAGTACACCTTCCTGGTGCGCCCGGACGCCAACAAGACCGAGATCAAGATCGCGGTCGAGAAGGTCTTCGACGTCAAGGTCACCTCGGTCAACACGATCAACCGCCAGGGCAAGACCCGCCGTACCCGCTACGGCATGGGCAAGCGTGCCAACACCAAGCGCGCGATCGTCAGCCTCGCTGAGGGCCACCGCATCGACATCTTCGGCGCCTGAGCCGCGCCACGAAGGAACGAGAGACATGGCTATCCGCAAGTACAAGCCGACCACCCCGGGCCGTCGCGGCTCCTCGGTGGCCGACTTCGTCGAGATCACCCGGACCACGCCGGAGAAGTCGCTGACCCGTCCGCTGCCCAAGAAGGGCGGCCGCAACAACCAGGGCCGGATCACCACCCGGCACCAGGGTGGCGGTCACAAGCGGGCCTACCGGATCATCGACTTCCGTCGCTACGACAAGGACGGCGTCCCGGCGAAGGTCGCGCACATCGAGTACGACCCCAACCGCACCGCGCGGATCGCGCTGCTGCACTACGCGGACGGCGAGAAGCGCTACATCATCGCCCCGCGTGACCTGCGCCAGGGCACCGCGGTCGAGGCCGGCCCCAACGCCGACATCAAGCCCGGCAACAACCTGCCGCTGCGCAACATCCCGGTGGGCACCACGATCCACTGCGTGGAGCTGCGGCCCGGTGGCGGCGCCAAGATCGCCCGCTCCGCGGGCATCAGCGCCCAGCTGGTCGCCAAGGAGGGCTCGCGCGCCACGCTGCGCATGCCCTCGGGCGAGATGCGCTTCGTCGACGTGCGCTGCCGCGCCACGGTCGGCGAGGTGGGCAACGCCGAGCAGTCCAACATCAACTGGGGCAAGGCCGGCCGGATGCGCTGGAAGGGCAAGCGCCCGACCGTCCGCGGTGTCGTGATGAACCCCGTCGACCACCCGCACGGTGGTGGCGAGGGCAAGACCTCCGGTGGCCGCCACCCGGTCAGCCCGTGGGGTCAGCCCGAGGGCCGTACGCGCAAGCGCAAGGCCTCCGACGCCCAGATCATCCGCCGCCGCCGCGCCCGCAAGAAGCGCTGACCAGGAGAGATAGCAGATGCCTCGCAGCCTGAAGAAGGGCCCCTTCGTCGACGGCCACCTGATGAAGAAGGTGGACGCCGAGAACGACAAGGGCAGCCACAACGTCATCAAGACCTGGTCTCGTCGCTCGATGATCGTCCCGGCCATGATCGGCCACACGATCGCCGTGCACGACGGCCGCAAGCACGTCCCGGTGTTCGTGACCGACTCGATGGTCGGCCACAAGCTGGGCGAGTTCGCCCCCACCCGCACCTACCGCGGGCACGTGAAGGAAGACCGGAAGGGACGACGTCGATGAGTGTCACCGAGCGCCGACGCACCAGCGCCCGTCGCGAGTCGCTGCTGGGCGACCAGCCGGGAGCCTTCGCGAGCGCCCGCTTCGTACGGATCACGCCGATGAAGGCCCGCCGTGTCGTCGACATGGTGCGCGGCCTGCCCGTCGACGAGGCCCTCGCGCTGCTGCAGTTCGCACCGCAGGCCGCGGCCGAGACCGTCTACAAGGTGCTGGAGAGCGCCGTCGCCAACGCCGGGACCACCGAGGGTCTCGACCGTGGCGACCTGGTGGTCTCCGATCGCCCAGGTCGACGAGGGCCCCACCATGAAGCGGTGGCGCCCCCGTGCGCAGGGCCGCGCGACCCGCATCCTCAAGCGCACCAGCCACATCACCCTGGCCGTCCAGCCGGCTGACGTCGCGGCTGCGCAGGGGAACTCCAAGAGGACCAAGAAGGGACGGACCGCCTGATGGGCCAGAAGATCAACCCCAACGGGTTCCGCCTCGGCATCTCCACGGACCACAAGTCCCGCTGGTACGCCGAAAAGCTCTACAAGTCCTACGTGGGCGAGGACGTGGCGATCCGCCGCCTCCTGTCCAAGGGCATGGAGCGGGCCGGCATCGCCAAGGTGGAGATCGAGCGCACCCGCGACCGGGTCCGCGTCGACATCCACACCGCGCGTCCGGGCATCGTCATCGGCCGCCGCGGCGCCGAGGCCGACCGCATCCGCGGTGAGCTCGAGAAGCTCACCGGCAAGCAGGTGCAGCTCAACATCCTCGAGGTGAAGAGCCCCGAGGTCGACGCGCAGCTGGTCGCCCAGGGCGTCGCCGAGCAGCTCGCCGGCCGGGTGCAGTTCCGCCGTGCGATGCGCAAGGCCATGCAGACCTCGATGCGGTCCGGTGCCAAGGGCATCCGGATCCAGTGCTCCGGCCGCCTCAACGGCGCCGAGATGTCGCGCACCGAGTTCTACCGCGAGGGCCGGGTCCCGCTGCACACGCTGCGTGCCGACATCGACTACGGCTTCTACGAGGCCAAGACGACCTTCGGCCGGATCGGCGTGAAGGTCTGGATCTACAAGGGCGAGGTCGCCGGCACCCGTGCCGAGCGCCAGGCCCAGGCTGCTGCCCGCGCCGGTGTCCCCGGCCGCGGTGGTCGCCCGGGTCGCGGCGGCAGCGACCGCCCGAGCCGTGGCTCGCGCCCGTCGCGTGCCGACCGAACCGCTGAGGCCCCCGCCACCGCTGAGGCGGCACCGGCCGCGGCGCCCGAGACTGCGAAGGAGGGCTGAGCGCCATGTTGATGCCCCGTCGTGTCAAGCACCGCAAGCAGCACCACCCCAAGCGGCGTGGTGCGGCCAAGGGTGGCACCACCCTGGCGTTCGGTGACTTCGGCATCCAGGCGGTCGAGGGCCACTACGTGACCAACCGCCAGATCGAGTCCGCTCGTATCGCCATGACCCGTCACATCAAGCGTGGCGGCAAGGTGTGGATCAACATCTACCCCGACCGTCCGCTGACCAAGAAGCCGGCCGAGACCCGGATGGGTTCCGGCAAGGGCTCGCCCGAGTGGTGGGTGGCCAACGTCAAGCCCGGTCGTGTCATGTTCGAGCTCTCCGGCGTCGACGAGGGAACGGCTCGCGAGGCGATGCGCCGCGCGATCCACAAGCTCCCGATGAAGTGCCGGTTCATTTCCCGCGAGGCAGGTGAATTCTGATGGCCAGCACCCTGAAGGCCCACGAGCTCGACGAGCTGACCGACATCGACCTCGAGGCACGGCTGCGCGAGGCCAAGGAGGAGCTGTTCAACCTCCGCTTCCAGGCGGCCACCGGCCAGCTGGAGAGCCACGGCCGGCTCCGCACCGTCAAGAAGGACATCGCCCGGATCTACACCGTGGTGCGCGAGCGCGAGCTCGGCATCCGGTCGGCTCCCGGCGCTGACAAGGAAGAGGCTTCCGCATGAGCGAGCAGCAGGCGCGCAACACGCGCAAGGTCCGGGAGGGCCTGATCGTCTCGGACAAGATGGACAAGACCGTGGTCGTGGCCGTCGAGGACCGGGTCAAGCACGCCCTCTACGGCAAGGTCATGCGCAAGACCTCGAAGCTGAAGGCGCACGACGAGCAGAACGACTGCGGCATCGGTGACCGGGTCCGGATCATGGAGACCCGCCCGCTGTCGGCCACCAAGCGCTGGCGGGTCGTCGAGGTCCTCGAGCGCGCCAAGTAACGGGCCACCAGATCTGACCGGGCACCGCCCGGATCCGACCACGAGTTCCCCCAGGCTCACGCAGGTGAGAACCGGGGCGACAAGGAGAGACAGAAATGATTCAGCAGGAGTCGCGACTCAAGGTCGCCGACAACACGGGTGCCAAGGAGATCCTCTGCATCCGTGTGCTCGGTGGCTCGGGCCGTCGCTACGCCGGCATCGGTGACGTCATCGTCGCCACCGTGAAGGACGCGATCCCCGGTGGCAACGTCAAGAAGGGCGACGTCGTCAAGGCCGTGATCGTGCGCACCGTCAAGGAGCGCCGCCGTGCCGACGGGTCCTACATCCGCTTCGACGAGAACGCCGCCGTGATCCTCAAGGCCGACGGCGAGCCGCGAGGCACCCGCATCTTCGGCCCCGTGGGCCGCGAGCTGCGCGAGAAGCGGTTCATGAGGATCGTCTCGCTCGCGCCGGAGGTGATCTGACCCATGGCCAAGCAGGGGAAGAAGTCTGTGAACATCAAGAAGGGCGACCAGGTCCGGGTCATCTCGGGCAAGGACAAGGGCGCCGAGGGCAAGGTCATCCGGGTGCTCCGCGAGGAGCAGCGGGTGATCGTCGAGGGCGTCAACCGGATGAAGCGGCACACCAAGGTCGTCGACCAGGGCGGCCGCGCCGGCACCACCGGCGGCATCATCACCGCCGAGGCCCCGATCCACGTGTCCAACGTGATGCTGGTCGACGGTGACGGGGTGACCCGCATCGGCTTCAAGCGCGAAGAGGTCACCAAGCGCCGCACCGACGGCTCGACGTACGCCGCGACGCGCAGCGTCCGCATCTCCCGCAAGACCGGGAAGGAGATCTGAGATGACCGAGACTGCCGAGACCACGGAGAAGGTCATGCCTCGACTCAAGACCCGCTACCGCGAGGAGATCATCCCCGCGCTGCAGGGCGAGTTCGAGATCGCCAACGTCATGCAGGTCCCCGGCCTGGTCAAGATCGTGGTCAACATGGGTGTGGGCGAGGCTGCCCGCGACTCCAAGCTGATCGAGGGTGCCGTCAAGGACCTCACCGCCATCACCGGCCAGAAGCCGATGGTGACGCGGGCCCGCAAGTCGATCGCCCAGTTCAAGCTGCGCGAGGGCATGCCGATCGGCGCCCACGTGACGCTGCGGGGCGACCGGATGTGGGAGTTCCTGGACCGGCTGCTGTCGCTCGCGCTGCCCCGCATCCGCGACTTCCGCGGCCTCTCGCCGAAGCAGTTCGACGGCCGCGGCAACTACACGTTCGGTCTGACCGAGCAGGTCATGTTCCACGAGATCGACCAGGACCGCCTGGACCGCTCGCGCGGCATGGACATCACGGTCGTGACCACGGCCACCAACGACGACGAGGGTCGCGCGCTGCTCAAGCAGCTCGGCTTCCCCTTCGCGGAGCGGTGAGAAGGAGCTAGACATGGCGAAGACTGCACTCAGGGTCAAGGCGGCCCGCAAGCCGAAGTTCGCGGTACGCGGCTACACCCGCTGCCAGCGCTGTGGCCGGCCCAAGGCCGTCTACCGCAAGTTCGGCCTCTGCCGGATCTGCCTGCGGGAGATGGCGCACCGGGGCGAGCTGCCCGGCGTGACCAAGTCCTCCTGGTGACCACCGACCGAATCAACCGCTGAAGGTCGGCTCCCGCGCGGAGTCGAAACCACAGACAGAAAGGGCCTGAACGGCCATGACGATGACTGACCCGATCGCAGACATGCTCACCCGTCTGCGCAACGCCAACCAGGCGTACCACGACGACGTGACGATGCCCTACAGCAAGCTGAAGCAGGGCGTCGCCGAGATCCTCCGGCAGGAGGGCTACATCACCTCCTTCGAGGTGCAGGAGGCCGAGGGCCCCGGCAAGCTGCTGGTGATCACCCTCAAGTACGGCCGCAACCGGGAGCGCTCCATCGCGGGCGTCCGCCGGATCAGCAAGCCGGGCCTGCGCGTGTACGCCAAGAGCACGGGCCTGCCCAAGGTGCTCGGCGGCCTCGGCGTCGCGATCATCTCGACCAGCCAGGGCCTGCTGACCGACCGCCAGGCCAACCAGAAGGGCGTGGGTGGGGAAGTCCTCGCCTACGTCTGGTAACCCGACGAGAGAGCGAAGGAGACAACAAGCATGTCGCGCATTGGCAGGCTCCCCATCGCGGTGCCGTCGGGTGTGGACGTCGCGATCGACGACCGCCTGGTGACCGTCAAGGGACCCAAGGGCACCCTCAGCCACACCGTCGCCTCCCCGATCACGGTGGAGCGCGAGGAGGACGTCCTCGAGATCAAGCGTCCCGACGACGAGCGGGAGAGCCGCTCGCTGCACGGGCTCACCCGCACCCTGATCAACAACATGGTCGTCGGCGTCACCGAGGGCTACGAGAAGAAGCTCGAGATCGTCGGCGTCGGCTACCGCGTGCTGTCGAAGGGGCCGACCCAGCTGGAGTTCCAGCTCGGCTACTCCCACTCGATCACGTTCGACGCCCCCGAGGGCATCACGTTCACCGTCGAGGGCCCCACGAGGCTCGGGGTCCAGGGCATCGACAAGCAGCTGGTCGGCGAGACCGCGGCCAACATCCGCAAGCTGCGCAAGCCCGAGCCGTACAAGGGCAAGGGCGTTCGCTACGCGGGTGAGCACATCCGCCGCAAGGTCGGAAAGGCTGGTAAGTGACCATGGGCATCAAGCTCTCCCACCACAAGCACACCGCGTCCCGTACCCGGTCGCGCCTGCGCCGCCAGGTCCGGGGCCGCAAGAAGGTCTCCGGCACCGACGAGCGGCCGCGCATGGTCGTCACGAGGTCCTCGCGCCACATCACGGTGCAGGTCGTCGACGACCTCGTCGGCAAGACGCTGGCCTCGGCCTCCTCGATGGAGACCGACCTGCGCTCGCTCGACGGCGACAAGACCGCCAAGGCCAAGAAGGTCGGCGAGCTCGTCGCCTCCCGGGCCCAGGCCAACGGCGTCCAGTCGGTCGTCTTCGACCGGGCCGGCAACAAGTACCACGGCCGGGTCGCGGCCCTGGCCGACGGCGCCCGCGAGGGCGGCCTGACCTTCTGATGGCAGACATGACATTCAAGGGAGTTATCTGATGAGCGGATCCCAGCAGCGCGGACAGCGCGCCGGTGGCGGCCGCGGTGGCCGCGACGGTGGTCGCGGTGGCCAGCAGGAGAAGAGCCAGTACCTCGAGCGCGTCGTCGCGATCAACCGCGTCGCCAAGGTCGTGAAGGGTGGTCGTCGCTTCAGCTTCACCGCCCTCGTGATCGTGGGCGACGGCGACGGTCTCGTCGGCGTCGGCTACGGCAAGGCCAAGGAGGTCCCCGCCGCCATCGCCAAGGGCGTCGAGGAGGCCAAGAAGAACTTCTTCCGGGTCCCCCGGATCCAGGGCACCATCCCGCACCCGGTCCAGGGCGAGAAGGCCGCCGGCGTGGTGCTGCTGCGCCCGGCCGCTCCCGGTACCGGTGTGATCGCGGGTGGCCCGGTGCGCGCCGTCCTGGAGTGCGCCGGCATCCACGACGTCCTGAGCAAGTCGCTCGGGTCGTCCAACCAGATCAACATCGTGCACGCGACCGTCGAGGCGCTGCGGATGCTCGAGCAGCCGGAGTCGGTGGCCGCGCGTCGTGGCCTGCGCGTCGAGGACGTCGCCCCGGCGGCGCTGCTGAAGGCCCGGGCCGAGGTGCCCGAGGGCGTCTCGCAGGAGGTGACGGCCTGATGGCGCAGCTCAAGGTCCAGCAGAAGCGGTCGACGATCGGCTGCAAGGCCAACCAGCGCGAGACGCTGCGGACCCTCGGTCTGAAGCGGATCGGCGACGTGGTCGTCAAGGAGGACCGCCCGGAGATCCGGGGCATGGTCCAGACCGTCCGTCACCTCGTGACGGTCGAGGAGGTGGAGTGACATGACGCTCAAGCTGCACCACCTGCGGCCGGCGCCCGGCGCCAAGACCGCCAAGACCCGCGTGGGTCGCGGTGAGGGCTCCAAGGGCAAGACCGCCGGTCGCGGTACCAAGGGCACCAAGGCCCGCAACCAGGTCCCGGTCGCCTTCGAGGGTGGCCAGATGCCCATCCACATGCGGCTGCCGAAGCTCAAGGGCTTCAAGAACCCGTTCAAGGTGGAGTTCCAGGTCGTCAACCTCGACCGCATCAGCGAGCTCTTCCCCGAGGGTGGGGACGTGACCGTCGACGAGCTCGTCGCGCGGGGCGCGGTGCGCAAGAACCAGCTCGTGAAGGTCCTGGGCCAGGGCGACCTGTCGGTCAAGGTCGACGTCGCCGCCCACGCCTTCTCGGGCTCCGCCAAGGAGAAGATCGAGGCCGCGGGCGGGAGCACCACCACCGTCTGAGCACCAGATGACGTTGCGCCGGGGCGCGGGCGATCCTGCCGAGCAGGATCTGGGTCCGTGCCCCGGTGTGCGTCGGAGGCGGTCCAGGGTCGCCTGTTAGGCTTCCTCGGGCCTCTCGCCGTCGCGGGTCTCGCCCGGTGACGCTGGTGACGCAGTCATCGATACTGGGGCCCGTGCCCCACCCTGCTGGGAGGAAGAAGAAGCCGTGCTGAGCGCGTTCGCCAACGCATTCCGGACTCCGGACCTGCGGCGCAAGCTGCTGTTCGTCCTGCTGATCATCGCGATCTTCAGGCTCGGGTCCCAGGTGCCCGCACCGGGCGTCGACGTCGCCAACGTGCAGAGCTGCCTCAACCAGGTCCAGGACCAGGGCCTCTACAGCCTGATCAACCTGTTCTCCGGCGGCGCGCTGCTCCAGCTGACGATCTTCGCGCTGGGGATCATGCCGTACATCACGGCCAGCATCATCCTGCAGCTGCTGGTGGTGGTGATCCCGCGGCTGGAGCTCCTCAAGAAGGAGGGCCAGGCCGGCCAGGCGAAGATCACCCAGTACACCCGCTACCTCACGCTCGGGCCTGGCGCTGCTGCAGGCCACGGGCATCGTGGCGCTGGCGCGCTCGGGCAACCTGCTGCAGGGCTGCACGCTCAACCTGCTCCACGACGACAGCACCCAGACCTTCCTGGTCATGGTGATCACGATGACCGCCGGCACCGCCGTGATCATGTGGCTCGGCGAGCTGATCACCGAGCACGGCATCGGCAACGGCATGTCGCTGCTGATCTTCACCCAGGTCGTCGCCACCTTCCCGAGCTCGATGTGGCAGGTCCGCGTCACCCAGGGCTGGTGGATCTTCGGCATCGTGCTGGTGATCGGGCTCGTGATCATCGCGGCCGTCATCTTCATCGAGCAGGCCCAGCGCCGGATCCCGGTCCAGTACGCCCGGCGGATGGTCGGGCGCAAGATGTTCGGCGGCTCCTCGACGTACATCCCGCTGAAGGTCAACCAGGCGGGCATCATCCCGGTCATCTTCGCCTCGTCGCTGATGTACCTGCCGGCGCTGGCGATCCAGTTCAACCAGACCAGCTCGGCGGCCTGGGTCCAGTTCGTCAACAAGTACTTCGTGCAGGGTGACCACCCGCTCTACATGGCGGTCTTCTTCCTGCTCATCATCTTCTTCACCTACTTCTACGTGTCGATCACCTTCAACCCGCAAGAGGTGGCCGACAACATGAAGAAGTACGGCGGCTTCATCCCCGGGATCCGGGCGGGCAAGCCGACCGAGGACTACCTGTCCTACGTCCTGTCCCGCATCACGCTGCCCGGCGCCCTCTACCTCGGCCTGATCTCGCTGATCCCGCTGATCGCCCTGGTGCTCATCAACGCCAACCAGAACTTCCCGTTCGGCGGCACGTCCATCCTGATCATGGTCGGCGTCGCCCTCGACACGGTGAAGCAGATCGAGAGCCAGCTCCAGCAGCGCAACTACGAAGGATTCCTCCGCTAGATGCGACTGATCATGATGGGCCCCCCCGGGGCCGGCAAGGGCACCCAGGCGCAGGTCGTCGCGGACCACTTCGGCATCCCCGCGATCTCCACCGGCGACATCTTCCGGGCCAACGTGTCCAGGGGCACCCCGCTGGGGGTCGAGGCCAAGCGCTACATGGACGCCGGCGACTACGTGCCCGACGAGGTCACCAACAAGATGGTCCGCAACCGGATCGACGAGCCCGACGCCGAGCCGGGGTTCCTGCTCGACGGCTACCCGCGCACGCTCGCGCAGGTCGAGGAGCTCGACGGGATGATCGCCTTCACCGGCCACAGCCTCGACGCCGCCGTGGTGCTGACCGTCGACCCCGAGGAGCTGGTGCAGCGGCTGATGCAGCGCGCCGACACCGAGGGCCGCGCCGACGACACCGAGGACGTGATCCGGCGCCGGCAGCAGGTCTACACCGAGCAGACCGAGCCGCTGATCGAGGTCTACCGGGACCGCGGGATCCTGCTCGAGCTCGACGGCATGGGCGAGGTCGACCAGGTGACGAAGCGGATCTTCGACGCCCTGGACGTCGTCCCCCAGTCCTGACGCAGCCAGCACCGACCTCCACTCGCGAGAGAGCAGACCGTGGGATGGGCCGACCGCGGGGTCGAGATCAAGACCCCCGAGCAGATCGAGGTCATGCGCCGGGCCGGCCTGGTGGTCGGCCGCACCCTGGAGCTGATGCGGGAGTCCGTACGGGCCGGGATCACCACCGGTGAGCTCGACCGGATCGCCGAGGACCACATCCGCTCCAGCGGCGCGGTCCCGTCGTTCAAGGGCTACAGCCACCCGCCGTTCCCGGCCTCGATCTGCGCCTCCGTCAACGACGAGGTGGTCCACGGCATCCCCGGCGACCGGCAGCTCGTCGACGGCGACGTCATCTCGATCGACTGCGGCGCCATCGTCGACGGCTGGCACGGCGACGCGGCGATCACCGTCGGCGTGGGCGAGGTCGCCGACGACGTCGCGGAGCTGATGCGGGTGACCGAGGAGGCGCTGTGGCACGGCATCGCCGCCGCCCGCCTCGGCGGCCGGGTCACCGACATCTCCCACGCGGTCGAGAGCCACGTCCGCTCCCAGCCGCACCCGACGGGCGGGTCCTGGGGGATCCTCGAGGAGTACGTCGGCCACGGCATCGGCTCCGCCATGCACCAGCCGCCCAACGTGCCCAACTACGGCCGGCCGGGCCGCGGCCCCAAGCTGGTCCGCGGCCTCGCGCTGGCCGTCGAGCCGATGGTGGTCCTCGGCAGCAACCGCACCGAGCTGCTCCCCGACGAGTGGACCGTCGGCACCGCCGACGGCAGCTGGGCGGCCCACTTCGAGCACACGTTCACCCTCACTC
>CAVRTX010000015.1:0-44485 GCA_963724225.1 uncultured Actinomycetota bacterium
GTCCCAGTGGGCCGTCGGCGGCGTCGCGTCGCCGGCGGCGATGGCCGACAGCGCCTCGAGGACGACCCGGTTGGCGAGGCGGCGGTGATGTCGGCGTGGTCGTACGGCGGGCTGACCTCGACGACGTCGACGCCGACGACGGGGAGCTCGAGGCAGATCCGGCGGACGGCGTCGAGCAGTTCGCGGGCGGAGAGCCCGCCGGGCTCGGGGGTGCCGGTGCCGGCGCGTGGCCCGGGTCGCAGACGTCGATGTCGACGGAGAGGAAGACGCCGTCGCACTCGTCGGTCGCGATGGCGAACGCCTCGGTGAGGCACTCGGCCAGCCCGCGGTGGACGATCTCGGTCATCTCGTAGGAGCGCATCCGCTCGCCGGCCATCCAGTCCAGGGTCTCCGGCTCCGGCCAGTAGCCGCGCAGCCCGACCTGCAGGAACCGGTCGCCGCGCAGCGCCCCCGACTCGATCAGCCGCCGCATCGGCTGGCCGTGGCCCCACAGCGAGCCGAAGGTGATGTCGCCGGTGTCGGCGTGGGCGTCGAAGTGGATCATCGACACCCGGCCGTGGCCGAGCACGTTGGCGACGCCCTTGGCGTCCGGGAACGCGATCGAGTGGTCGCCGCCCAGCACCACCGGGATCGCGCCGGAGCGGGTGACCTTCTCGACCACCGCCTCCAGCCGCGGCAGCGCGACCTCGATGTCGCCGGGCGGCATCTCGACGTCGCCGCCGTCGACCACCGTCAGGTCGAGCAGCGCGTCGGTGCGCAGCGCCAGGGACGGCCGCGAGCCGTCGTGCGGCAGGTAGTCGGTGATCCGGATCGCCTGCGGCCCGAACCGGGTGCCGGGTCGGTGCGAGGTGCCGCCGTCGAAGGGCGCCCCGATCACGACGACGTCGGCGCCGGCGTACGACGCCTCGTCGTCGAGGTCGCAGCGCGGGACGCCGAGGAACGTGACGTCCGGGCCGTACTGGCCGCCGTACCGCGCCATCTACATCTCCTCGTGGGTGTCGGGGTCGCCGCCGAACCGGCGGCCGTCGGCGCGGCCGAGCCCGCTGATCGCCGCGACCTCGTCGTCGGACAGCTCGAAGCCGAAGAGGTCGAGGTTCTGCCGCTGCCGCTCCGGGTCCGCGGACTTCGGGATCGGCACCGCCCCGAGCTGCAGGTGCCACCGCAGCACCACCTGTCCCGGCGTCACCCCGTGCGCCTCGGCGGCCGCGGCGACCGGCGGCTCCTCGAACGGCGTGGGCCGCTTGCCGAGCGGGCTCCACGACTCGGTCACGATGCCGAGGTCCGCGTCGACCTGCCGCATCTGCTCCTGCGGGAAGTACGGGTGCAGCTCGAGCTGGTTGACGGCCGGCGTCACCCCGGTCTCGTCGATGATCCGCTGCAGGTGCTCCGCGGTGAAGTTGGAGACGCCGATGCTGCGCACCAGCCCCTCGCGCTGCAGGTCGACCAGCGCCCGCCACGCCTCGACGTACCGGCCCTGGCTGGGGTTGGGCCAGTGGATCAGGTGCAGGTCGAGGTGGTCGAGGCCGAGCCGCTGCAGTGACTCCTTGGTCGAGGCGACCGCGTCGTCGTAGCCGTGGTGGCGCCCGGGGATCTTGCTGCACACCGTCAGCTCCTCCCGCGGTACGCCGGCCCGTCGTACGGCCTCGCCGACCTCCTCCTCGTTGCCGTAGTTGACCGCCGTGTCGATCAGCCGGTAGCCGACCTGGATCGCGGAGACGATGGCGGCGATGCCGTCGTCGCCGCTCAGGGGGTAGGTGCCGAACCCGATCGCGGGGAGGTCGTGCCCGTCGACGAGCCGGTGGGTCGGGACGTCCGTGGTGGTCATGATCGCCACGCTAGCGCCGTCGTCCAGCCCGCTCACGGACACCGCGTCCAGCCCTAGACTCCCCCCATGTGCGGCATCGTGGCGGTCCACGACCCGGCCGGCCCCTCCGCCGCCCTGGGCGAGCGGATGCTCGACCGGATCGCCCACCGGGGCCCGGACGGCCGCGGCGCCCGGCTGGTCGGGACCACCTGGCTCGGCCACGTCCGGCTCTCGATCGTCGACCTCGACGCCGGCGACCAGCCGCTGCCGTCCGGCGACGGCCACTGGGCGGTCGTCAACGGCGAGATCTACAACCACGAGCGGCTCCGCGAGGTGTCGCCTCGCGACTTCCGCACCGACTCCGACTCCGAGGCGGCGCTGGCCGCCGCGATCAGCGAGGACCCGGACGCGCTCGGTGACCTGCGCGGGATGTACGCCTTCGCGGTCGCCCACGACGACGGCGACCTGGTGGTGGCGCGCGACCCGGTCGGGGTCAAGCCGCTCTACTGGGCCCACGTCGGGTCGGCGATGCTCTTCGCCTCCGAGATCCGGGCCTTCGACGCCGACCACCGCCACCTCGTCGAGGAGTTCCCGCCGGGCCACCGGTGGACGCCGACCCGCGGGCTGCGCCGGTTCCGCGAGCTCCACGTCGCCGGGGCCGAGCTGACCGACCGGGCCGAGGCGGCGGCGCTGCTCCGCGACACCCTCGACGTCGCCGTGCGCCGCCGGATGATGGCCGACGTCCCGATCGGGGTGTTCCTCTCCGGCGGGCTCGACTCCAGCCTGGTCGCCGCGCTCATGGCCCGCCACCGGGAGGACGCCCACGGCCCGGTGCACTCGTTCGCCGCAGGCACGGCCGGGTCGAGCGACCTCGCCGCCGCGCGCCGCGTCGCCGACCACCTCGGCCTCGAGCACCACGAGCGGGTCTACGACGCCGACGAGGTGGTGGCCGTGCTGCCGGAGGTGGTGCGCAGCATCGAGTCGTACGAGCCGTCGCTGGTGCGCAGCGCGGTCCCCAACTACCTGCTCTCGGAGGAGACCGCGCGGACCGTCAAGGTGGTGCTGACCGGCGAGGGCGCCGACGAGCTGTTCGCCGGCTACGCCCACTACCGCGAGATCGACGAGGCCGACCTGCGCGCCGAGCTGGTGCGCAACGTCTCGGGCCTGCACCACCTCAACCTGCAGCGCTGCGACCGGGTCACGATGGCGTACGGGCTGGAGGCGCGGGTGCCGTTCCTGGACCGTGACGTCGTCAACCTCGCGGCCCGGATCCCGATCGGCTGGCTGCTGCCCGGCGAGCACGGCGAGGAGAAGGCGCTGCTGCGCGAGGCGTTCGCGGGCTGGCTGCCCCACGACCTGCTGTGGCGCCCGAAGGAGCAGTTCGGCGACGGCAGCGGCACCGCCGACGTGATGACCCGGCGGGTGGCCGAGCTGGTGCCGGAGGCGGACTGGGCCGACCGCCGGGTCGGGACGCTGCCGCCGCCGCGGAGCCGGGAGGAGCTGGCCTACCAGCGGATGTTCGCCGAACGGCTGGACGGCGTGCCGGCCGGGCTGCTCGGAAGGTTCGCGACCGAGTGAGCGCGGCGTCGGGGATGTCGCCGCTGTTCTCCCGCGAGACCGAGATCCACGCGTTCGTCCACCGCGACGAGGCGGCGCTCGCCGCCGGGCCGGAGGCGGACGGGCCGCTGGCCGGCCGGCTGGTCGCGGTCAAGGACAACATCGCCGTACGAGGCGCCCCGTGGGCCTGCGGGTCCGCTGCACGGCGGGGGCTGCCCCGGGCCGCCGCCGACGCCGAGGTCGTCGCCCGGGTGCGCGCGGCCGGCGGCGTCGTCGTCGGCACCACCAACACCGACGAGCTCGCGATGGGCGCCTCGACCGAGACCTCCGACTGGGGACCGACCCGCAACCCGCACGACATCACCCGTACGGCCGGCGGGTCGTCGGGCGGCTCGGCCGCCGCCGTGGCGGCGTACGGCGTCCTCGCGCTCGGCACCGACACCGGCGGCTCGATCCGCGAGCCCGCCGCGATGTGCGGCGTCGTGGGGGTGGCCCCCTCGCACGGGACCGTGCCGACGGACGGGGTGGTCGACTTCGCGCCGAGCTTCGACCGGGTCGGCCCGATCGCGCCCACCGTGGCCGAGGCTGCGCTGCTCCACGAGGTGATGTCCGGCCGCGTCGGGCTGGTCGCGGCGGCCGAGGCCGGCGCCCTCCGGTCACTGGCGGGCTCGACGCTCGGCGTCGTCGTCCCGATGTCCGGCCACCGCAACTCACCCGAGGTGCTGGAGCGGTTCGAGGTGGCGCGGCGGGCGCTGCTCGACCTGGGCGCGACGGTGGTGCCGGTGTCGGTGCCCCGCTTCGGCGACCTGCTCGACGTGTACGTGACCGTCACCTGTGTCGAGGCGCTGCCGGTGCTCGAGGAGCACGCCGGCCACGGGCCGCTCGGCGAGGAGGCGGCCAGCCGGCTGCGGCACGGCCGCTCGCTCGCCGGCACCCGGGTGCACAGCGAGGCGCTGGCGGTCCGCGACGAGATCCGGGCCGACGTGGCGGCGGCGCTGCGGGAGTGCGATGTGCTGGTCAGCCCGACGGTGCCGCTGACCGCGCCGCTGCTCGGTCGTGCGGGCATGGCCGACCCGCTCGCCCGGCCCCGTACCGACTGGTGGACCGTCGAGGCCAACCTGGCCGCGATCCCGGCCGCCTCGGTCCCCGTCGGGTTCGGCGGCGGGCTGCCCGTCGGCGTGCAGCTGATGACGGCGCACGGCGAGGACGAGCGGATCTACCGGGTCGGCGCCGCCCTCGAGGCCGCCCTCGGTCGCTGAGTTCGATAGTCCGCCGCCAGATGCGCCCCGGTGGACCTGGGACAGGCGCATCCGGCGGCGGACTATCCACGTGTCGGGGGCAGGTGTCGAGAATGCCGGGGTACGCATCGGGGTCGACCCCGATGCCCCGTCCGCCGGTCCCGCCTAGCGTGCGCGACATGGCCTTCACGCTCTCCCGCCCCTGGCGACGCGCGGTGCTGGCGGTCCACATCCTGTGCGGTGTCGGCTGGATGGGGCTCGACCTCGGCCTGCTCGTGCTCGTCGTCACCGGGCTCACCTCGGACGCCGGCGCGACCGTGGCGGCGGCGTACACATCCGCGCGGCTGGTGATCCCGGTCGTCGTGCCGGTGCTCGCCGTGGGGATGCTCGTCACCGGCGTGCTGCTCGGCCTCGGCACCAAGTGGCGGCTCACCGAGTGGACCTGGGTGCTCACCAAGCTCGTGATCGGGCTGGTGCTGACCACGCTGGTGTTCGTCGCGTTGCTGCCGGGCGCGTTGAGCATCCCCACCGACCTGGCCGGCACCGCAGCGGAGGTACGCGATGCCGTCGGGCGGGCCGGGCGCGACCTGCTCTACCCGCCGGTCGTCTCGTTCACGGCGCTGGCGTTCGCGCTGGTGCTCTCGATCTGGAAGCCGTGGGGCCGCACCCGGTGGGCCCGCGGCACCGACGCGGCGCGCCGCACGCCGGAGCCCGCCGGTGCTCGACGCACCACCGATCGATGACGGAGGATCCACCCATGTCGCTGCCCAACCCGCTGCACCGTCCCTACCCCGACGACGTCTACACCGGCGAGGGAGGCGAGGCCTCGGCCTGGCTGCGGCCGACCGACACCCAGCCGGAGCTGACGTACAAGAACGGCGGCACCTGCGAGTACCTCGCCACCGGCGACCAGACCGGCGGCCTCTACGGTCTCTACCGCTGGTCCTTCGGCGAGGCGGAGTCGGGCCCCGACCCCCACTTCCACCGCGCGATCACCGAGTCGTTCTACGTGCTCGAGGGCACCGTGAAGCTGTACGACGGCCACGACTGGGTCACCGCCCGGGGCGGTGACTTCCTGCACGTGCCGGAGGGCGGCATCCACGGCTTCCGCGGGTCCGACCACGCCCGGATGCTGCTGATGTTCACGCCGGGTGCGCCGCGCGAGGACTACTTCGAGACCCTGGGCTCGCTCGGCTACGGCGCCACGATGACCGACGACGAGCGGGCGGCGTTCATGCTGCAGCACGACACCTACTGGGTCTGAGCGCCCTCGGACGCCGCCAGCATCCGGCGTGCCCGGTCGACCACCGGCTTGTCGACCATCGCGCCGTCGAGCAGCACCGCACCCGAGCCCGCGGCCGCCTCGACGACCCGGCGCGCCCAGGCCAGATCCTCGGGTCCGGGCAGCAGGGCCGCGCGGGCGACCGGCACCTGGCGCGGGTGGACGCACAGCTTGCCGCCGAACCCGAGCCGGACCGCGTACGCCACGTCGTCGCGGAGCCGGTCGTCGTCGCCGACGTCGCCGGTGACGCCGTCGACCGGCCCGGCGAGGCCGGCCGCCGCGGACGCCAGGACCAGCGCCTGCCGGGCCCCGGCCATCGCGTCCCGGTCGTCGGGGGAGACGCCGAGCTGGGCGGCGAGGTCGTACGTGCCGAGCACCAGCCGGGACACCCCGTCGACGGCCGCGAGCGCGGGCGCGGCGAGGACGCCGGCCGCCGTCTCGACCAGCGCCAGCAGCGTCGTCCCGGGGTGCAGGCCGGCCGCGACGGCCGCGACCGCCGCCGGGTCCTCGGCCTTGGGCAGCATCACCGGGAGGGGCGTCCCGGACAGCGCCCGGAGGTCGTGGTCATGACCCGTCGTCCCGGCCGCGTTGACCCGTACGGCGGCGCGTCCGCCCGCGGCCAGCCAACCGACCACGTGGTCGCGGGCGGCGTCCTTGGCGTCGGGTGCGACCGCGTCCTCGAGGTCGAGCACGACCAGGTCGGCACCGGCCGCGACCGCCTTGTCGAACCGGTCCGGCCGGTCGCCGGGCACGAACAGCAGCGTCAGCGGCTCCATCAGGGGGTTCCTCCCTCGGGTCGGATCCCGGGCCAGCGGCCGGCCGCGGCCAGCTCCCGGGTGACGGCGACGATGCCGCGGCGTACGACGTCGACCGCCTCGCGCGGCGCCGCCGTGCCGGGCGCCGTGCGCACCACCGCGTGCCGGGTGAGCGGCGGGTCGATCCGGCGGCGGGCCAGTCCGGGGTGGGCGCCGCTGGTGGAGGAGAGCGGCAGGATCGCGCAGGCCTCGCCGCTCTCGGCGATCCGCACCATCGTCCCGAGCGACTCCACGTCGGCCACCACGCTGGGGGTGACCTGCTCGGCGCGCAGCGCCTGCTCGATCAGCGACCGCAGGCTGCTCCGGGTGCCCGGCGCGACGATCGGGACGCCCTCGAGGTCGCGCAGCGCGATCCGGTCCTCGGCGGGCGGCCGCTCCGGGGGCTCGCCGACGAGCCACAGGTCCTCCGCGTAGAGCGCGACGTCGTCGCTGCGGTCGCTCGGCGCGGCGAGGTAGACCACGGCGAGGTCCATCCGGCCCTGGTCGAAGAGCTCGGCGACGTACCCGCTCATCGACTCGAACAGCTCCAGCCGGACGCCCGGGCAGTGCTCACGGGTCCACGACAGCAGCGGGGCGGCCAGGTGGACGGCGGCGCCGGACGGGATGCCGACCGCGACCAGCCCGCGCACCTCCTGCCGGTCGGCGGCCGAGGCCGCGAGGTGGTCGAACTGCCGCACCAGCCGGTGCGCGTCGCGGTAGAAGTCGAGCCCCGCGCGGGTCGGCCGTACGCCGCGGGGGCTCCGCTCCAGCAGCTGCACGCCGAGCTCGCGCTCGAGCTGCGTCATCCGCTGGCTCAGCGCCGGCTGCGAGACCCGCAGCTGCGCCGCCGCCCGTGACAGGCTCCCCGCGTCGACCACGGCGATGAGGTAGCGCAGCTGCACGATGTCCACGGCACGATCCTGCGTCACACCACGCCGTCGGCGACCAGCGCCTCGACCTCGGCGTCGTCGAGCCCGAGCTCGGCCAGGATCGGCCGGGTGTGCTCGCCCAGCCCCGGCACCGGGTCCATCCGCGGCGTGCCGGCCACCGGTCCGGGCGGGGCCAGCGCCGGCACCTCGCCCACCGGCGTGGCCACCCGGTGCCAGCGGTCGCGCGCGGCCAGCTGGGGGTGCTCCCAGACGTCGTGCATCGTGTTGACCCGGGCGTACGCGACCGGCACCTCGGCCAGCGCCGACGTCGCCTGCTCGCCGGTGAGCGCCGCGAAGCGGGCGGCGATCAGCTCCCCGAGCTGCTCCCGGTGGTGGTTGCGCGCCGAGTTGGTGACGTACTCCTCGCGCATCGCGATCGTGGCGTCGCCGAGGAACGTCTCGCAGAACCGCCGCCACTCGCGCTCGTTCTGGATCGCCATCATCACCACCACGCCGTCGCCGGCCGTGAACGGGCCGTACGGGTAGATGGTCGCGTGCGCGGCGCCCGCGCGCGGCGGCGGCTCGGCGCCGTCGTAGGCGTAGTAGAGCGGGAACCCCATCCACTCCACCGTCGCCTCCAGCATCGAGATGTCGAGGTGCGCGCCGCGGCCGGTCCGCCCGCGCTCGAGCAGCGCCGCGAGGATCGAGCTGTAGGCGTACATCCCGGCGGCGATGTCGGAGACCGAGATGCCGACCTTGGCGACGTCGTCGGGCGAGCCGGTGACCGAGAGCAGCCCGGCCTCGGCCTGCACCATCAGGTCGTACGCCTTCATCGACTCGTACGGCCCACCCGTCCCGTAGCCGGAGATGTCGCACACGACGAGCCCGGGGTTGCTGCGCTGCAGGTCCTTCGCGCCGAGCCCGGCCCGGGCGGTGGCGCCGGGCGCGAGGTTCTGCAGGAACACGTCGGCCGAGGCCAGCAGCCGCCGCGCGACGTCGAGGCCGCGCGGGTCCTTGATGTCGAGGGTCAGCGACTCCTTGCTCCGGTTGGTCCACACGAAGTGCGAGCTCAGCCCGTCCACCCGCGCGTCGTAGCCGCGGGCGAAGTCGCCGACGCCCGGTCGCTCGAGCTTGATCACGCGCGCCCCCAGGTCCGCCAGGTGGCGGCTGGCGTACGGCGCCGCGATCGCCTGCTCCAGCGACACGACGGTGATCCCCTGCAGTGGTCGCATGCCCTGTCCCCTCCGACTCAGACGACGAGACTCAGTGCCGCGATCAGCGGCAGCGCGATCACCGACGCCAGCGCGGTCACGAACGTCAGCGCCTTGAGCGCACCGCGGGTCGAGACCCCCAGCAGCGTCTGGAACATCCAGAAGAAGTTGCTGTTGACCTGCAGCGCGAACAGCGCGCCGGCGCCGATCGCCAGGCCGATGATCACCGGCGGGGCGTCGAGCTGGCCCATGATCGGGCCGATGATGCCGGCGGCGGTGATCGCGGCGACCGAGATCGAGCCGATCGCGAGGTGCAGCACGGCCGCGATCAGCCACGCCAGCAGGATGCTGAAGATGACCGGCGCCCCGGCCTCGGCCGAGAACAGGTCGCCGAGCACCTGCTCGAGGTCGGTCTCGCCGATGACCGCGCCGAGCGACCCGCCGACACCGGTCACGAGCAGGATCTGGCCGGTGGTGTCGAGGCCCTTGCTGATCGCGTCGTCGGTGTGGCCGCGGCCCAGCGAGGTGCGGGCCAGGACGTACGCCCCCACCAGGCCGAGGAACAGCGCCAGCACCGGGTTGCCGATGAACGCGATGAACGGCGTGGAGAACCCTGCCGCCTCGGCGATCGCGCCGAACGCGATCAGGCCCAGCGGGACCAGGACCGGCAGCAGCGACACGAACAGCGGCGGCACCCCGCGGCCGTGCTCGTCGGCGAGGTTCTCGGCCTGCTCCTCGGCGAGCGCCTCCGACTCCAGCAGCGCCTCGGAGGCGTGCTCGTCCTTCTCCGGGTCCCAGAAGCCGCGCTTGAGCAGCAGGCTGAAGACCAGCACCGTCAGGACCGCGGTGAGCGGGCCGATCAGCAGGCCGTAGCCGAGCATCGTGGCCAACGGGATGTCGAGCAGGCCGGCGATCGAGATGGTGCCGAGGCCCGGGACGACGAAGACGTACCCGACCAGGATGCCTGCCGTGAGGGCGCCGCCCATCAGGCCGAGTCCGGCCCGGCCGAGCTGGGGTGCGGCGGAGCGGGCGAGGGGCGCGGCGAGCACCAGCTGGACGTCGACGTAGATCGAGGGGAACAGCGAGGTCATCACCGCCGCCATCGCGTACGGGAGCCGGCGCGCGCCGAGCGCCCGCAGCAGCAGCCGGACCAGCCGTTGCAAGGCCTGCATCGCGAACAGCAGCGACCCCATGAGCACGCCGAAGCCGATCAACAGCCCGACCTCGGCCATGATCCCGCCGAAGCCGTCGATGATCGCGGTGAGCGTGCCCTCGAAGCCGAGCCCGCCGGCCAGGCCGAGGTAGAGCGAGCCGATCACCAGCGAGATCACCGGGTCGACGCCCAGCACGATGATCAGCAGGACGACGGCCAGGATGGCGATCGTGGCGTGGAGGACGATCATGGGCAGGGCTCCTCGAGAGGCGTCTCAGCGGTCGTCAGCCGCAGGGCCTGTGAAGGCAATCACACCCCGAGCACTGCGCGGAACCCGTATCCTGCCGAACCAGTCATAAGGGTGAGTTATCACTCCCGACGCGTCAGAGGGCGGCGTCAGAGCGGTAGGCGCGCTGCCTCAAGGCGGCCTCGGCCAGCGCCCGGGCGTGCACGTCGGCGGAGTCGATGAGCGGCAGCGGGCTGTCGTCCGGACCGACCAGGAGCCCGATCTCGGTGCACGCGAGGACCACCGCCTCGGCGCCCTGCTCGGCCAGCCGCTCCACGACCTCGACGTACGCCGCCCGCGACTCCGGCCGCAGCACGCCGTGCGTCAGCTCGTCGAAGACCACCCGGTCGACCAGGGCGCGGTCGTCGGCGCCGGGCGTGACCGTGGCGACGCCGTGGCCGGCGAGCCGCTCGGCGTAGAACGGCTCCTCCATCACCCAGCGGGTCCCGAGCAGGCCGAGCCGGTCCCAGCCGTGGTCGGCGGCAGCGCCGGCGACGGCGTCGGCGATGTGGAGCAGCGGCACGTCGACCGCGGCCTCCACCGCGGGCGCGACCTTGTGCATCAGGTTGGTGCAGATCGCGACCAGGTCAGCCCCGCCGGCGACGCAGTCGCGGGCCGCGCGAGCGAGCAGGTCCCCCGCGCCTGCCCAGTCGCCCGACTCCTGGAGCCGTCGTACCTCCGAGAAGTCCAGCGACCGCATCACCACCGACGCGGAGGCGTGCCCGCCGAGCCGGTCCGCCACCACCTCGTTGACCACCCGGTAGTAGCTCGCGGTCGAGTGCCAGCTCATGCCGCCGATGAGGCCGATCGTCTCCATGCCCACCAGCGTGACCGATCCGGCCGCTCCAAGGAACCCGTCTTCTCCTTGGCCGAGCCATAAGCGATACTTGGATCGTGGATCCTCGTCGGGTGCTGGTGTTCCGGACCGTGGCGCGCGCCGGCTCGCTCAGCGCGGCGGCCCGCGAGCTCGGCTGGACCCAGCCGGCCGTGAGCCAGCAGCTGCAGCGGCTCGAGCACGAGGTGGGGGCGCCGCTGCTGCTGCGCAGCACCCGCGGGGTCACCCTCACCGACGCGGGGACTCTGCTCCTCGGCCGCGCCGACACCCTCGCGGGCGAGCTCCACATGGCGGCCGAGGAGCTCGCCTCGCTCGCCCAGCTGCGCGGCGGCCGGGTCCGGCTGGTCAGCTACCCGTCGGCGGTGGCGACGGTGGTGCCCGACGCGCTACGGCTGCTGGCCGCCGACCACCCGGACGTCGAGGTGTCGCTCGTGGAGGCCGAGCCGCCCGAGGCGTGGGCATCGGTACGCGAGGGCGAGGCCGACCTGGCCCTCGTGTTCGGCTACGACGGCCCGCCGGCCGACGACGGCTCGCTGGCCTGGCTGCCGCTCGGCCGCGAGCGCGTCGACCTGGTGCTGCCCCCCGGCCACCGGCTCGCCGACCGGAGCCGGCCGTCCCTCGCCGCGCTCGCCGACGACACCTGGATCGCCGGCTGCCCCCGCTGCCGTGGCCACCTCGTCGGCCTCTGCCGGGAGGCCGGGTTCGAGCCGCGGGTCGCCCACGCGACCGACGACTACGTCGCGGTCCAGGCGCTCGTGGCGGCCGGGCTCGGGGTCACCGTGCTGCCGCGCTCGGCGCTGCGGGCGTTCCGCCACCCCGACGTCGTCGTCCGGCCGGTCCGGGCACTGGGCGAGCGGCACGTCGGCGTGGCGTACCGACCCGGCGCGGAGCAGGTGCCCGCGACCGGGGCCCTGCTCGAGCGGCTGATCCGGACCACCCGCGACCTCGGGTCGCTCCCGACCGGCTGAGCCCAGCCCGATCTCAGCAATTTCGCCGTCGCGCCGGGCGATCGGCCGGGTCTACGCTGCCCCTAGTCGCTGACCCACTGGGGAGGGAGGTCGGCCGACGGCCGCCCTTCCGGGTCCACTCGGAAGGATTCGGCATGCCGGACGACAACGCCATCACGATCACCAGTCACCCCTCGCGGCACGCGCGGGACCACTTCTTCATCGAGGGGGAGGGGCTGTTCGGGGATCCAGCGACCGCACCGGCCACCGCTCCCGTCGACGATGCCCCTGGCCGGGCGCGGGCTGCGGCGGCCGCCGGTGAGTTCCGGTTCTCGCGGGTGGGGCCGCGGGGCAAGAAGCTGCCGGACGCCCTGCTGCGCAAGGTCGCGAAGGCGATGACCGCGGCGGACACCGGGGGGAACGGGACCATCCCGGCGGGCTACACCTACCTGGGGCAGTTCGTCGACCACGACCTCACCTTCGACGGGACGACGGTGGCGCTGGGCGACTCGATCGGTCCCGCCGAGCTGGAGCAGGGCCGCTCGCCCGCGCTGGACCTGGACAGCCTGTACGGCGCCGGGCCGGCCGACCCGGTCTCGGCGGAGTTCTACAAGGACGACCGGCACCTGAAGACGGGTCGGACCGTCAAGGTCGGGTCGGGAGTGCTCAAGGCGCACCCGGAGTACGACCTGGCGCGCGAGGGGGACGACTCCCCGGGAAACCCGCGCAAGGCGCTGATCCCCGACTTCCGCAACGACGAGAACCTCGCGGTCGGGCAGACCCACCTGGCCTTCATCCGGTTCCACAACCGGGTCGTGGACGGGCTGCCCAACGGGGTCCCGGTCAACCAGCGGTTCCGGCGGGCGCGCCGGGAGGTGACGCTGCACTACCAGTGGATGCTGCGCACCGACTACCTCACCAAGATCTGCGACGACGGGGTCGTCAACGACGTGTTCACCAACGGCCGCAAGGTGTTCGAGGTGGGCGCGGACCCGATGTCGCTGCCCACGATGCCGGTGGAGTTCTCGGTCGCGGCGTTCCGGATGGGGCACTCGATGATCCGGGACCGGTACGACTGGAACGCGGCGTTCCCCAGCGGGCAGGGCTTCCTGTTCTTCCTCTTCGACTTCTCCGGGACCTCGGGGTTCCTCGGTGGCGGCCCGCAGGCGCTGCCGAGCAACTGGATCGCCGACTGGCGCCGGCTCTACCGGTTCGCCAAGATCGGCCGCGACGACCTGAAGCCGCCCTCGGGGCAGTTCAACCTGGCCCGGCGGATCGACACCTTCCTCACCCCCGACCTGGACAACCTGCCCGACGGCGCCTTCGGCGGGAAGCGCGACGGCTTCGGCCAGATGGCGGCCAACCTCGCCTTCCGCAACCTGGTGCGGGCCTCGATGCTCAAGCTGGCCAGCGGCCAGGACATGGCCAAGCTGCTGCGCCAGAGGGGCGTCCCGGTCACCACCCTCACCAAGCGACAGATCCTCGGCCCGGGCGACGGGGCGTCGCTGGCGGCGCTGACCGATGCGGAGAAGCAGCGGTTCGCGGCCGACACCCCGCTGTGGTTCTACGTGCTCCGCGAGGCCGAGCTCAACAAGGGCAAGCTCACCGGCGTCGGCGGCCGGATCGTGGCCGAGACCTTCCACCGGGCCATGGAGGGCTCGCGGAACTCGATCGTCCGCAACCCCGACTGGCGCCCCTCGCTCGGCGCGGGTGCGCCCGACCGGTTCACGATGATGGACCTGCTGACGGTGGCGTACGACGACACGAAGGCGGTGCTCGCACCTCTGGGCGACCGGCTGTAGAGCCGGGGCCGGTCGATCGGGAATGCTGGGGCCCCGCGGCACGTTGGATGTTGTACAACGTTCAACTAGAAGGGGCGACCATGCAGTTCGGTGTCTTCACCGTCGGGGACGTGACTCCCGACCCGACGACCGGCCGTGCTCCCAGCGAGCACGAGCGGATCGAGTCCATGACCAGGATCGCGCTCAAGGCCGAGGAGGTGGGCCTCGACGTCTTCGCGACGGGGGAGCACCACAACCCGCCGTTCGTGCCCAGCAGCCCGACCACCCACCTCGGCTACATCGCCGCCAAGACCGAGCGCCTGGTCCTCTCGACCGCCACGACGCTGATCACCACCAACGACCCGGTGAAGCTGGCCGAGGACTACTCGATGCTGCAGCACCTCTCCGGTGGCCGCGTCGACCTGATGATGGGCCGCGGCAACACCGGCCCGGTCTACCCCTGGTTCGGCCAGGACATCCGCAACGGCATCCCGCTCGCCGTCGAGAACTACCACCTGCTGCGTCGCCTCTGGCGGGAGCCGGTCGTGACCTGGGAGGGCAAGTTCCGTACGCCGCTGCAGGGGTTCACGGCGGCCCCCGCGCCGCTCGACGGCACACCGCCGTTCGTGTGGCACGGGTCGATCCGGTCGCCCGAGATCGCCGAGCAGGCCGCGTACTACGGCGACGGCTTCTTCCACAACCACATCTTCTGGAACAAGGAGCACACCCAGCAGATGGTGGAGCTCTACCGCCGCCGGTTCGAGCACTACGGGCACGGCGCTGCCGACCAGGCGATCGTCGGGCTCGGCGGCCAGGTGTTCATGGCGGAGACCGAGGCGGAGGCGAAGCGGTTCTTCCGGCCGTACTTCGACAACGCGCCGGTCTACGGCCACGGCCCGTCGCTGGAGGACTTCTCCGAGCTCACCCCGCTGACCGTCGGGACCCCGGAGCAGGTCATCGAGCGGACCCTCGGGTTCGCCGACTACGTCGGTGACTACCAGCGCCAGCTGTTCCTCATGGACCACGCCGGCCTCCCGATCGACGTCGTGCTCGAGCAGCTCGAGATCCTCGGCCGCGAGGTCGTGCCGGTGCTGCGGGCGGAGTTCGACCGACGGCGTCCCGCCCACGTCCCGAGCGACCCGCCGACCCACGCGTCGCTGGTCGCGGCCGGTCCCGAGTCGCGCCACCACCTGGTGACGCCGGCCCGGCCGGTCGAGACCGGTGCCGCAGCCGGGAGCACGCGATGACCCGGCGGCTGGTGGTCGTCAGCGCCGGCCTGTCCGAGCCGTCGTCGAGCCGGCTGCTGGCTGACCAGCTCGCCGACGCCGTACGCGCCCAGGTGTCGGCCCGCGGCGAGGACGTGGCGGTGGACGTCCTCGAGCTGCGCGAGCTCGCGCACGACCTGGCCACCGCCATGACCGCCGGCGGGGTCCCGACCCCGCGGCTGGCGCGCGCCCACGACCTGGTCTCCGACGCCGACGGGATGATCGCGGTGACGCCGGTCTTCACGGCGAGCTACAGCGGGCTGTTCAAGATGTTCGCCGACACCCTCGACCCCGACGCCCTCAACGGGATGCCGGTGCTGGTGGCGGCGACGGCCGGGACGCCGCGCCACTCGCTGGTGCTCGACCACGCGATGCGTCCGCTGTTCACGTACCTGCGCGCGGTCGTCGTCCCCACCGGGGTGTTCGCGGCCACCGAGGACTTCGGCGACGCCGGCCTCGAGGAGCGGGTACGCCGGGCTGCCGCCGAGCTGGCGGCGGCCCTGGTCGGCGGCGACGACCGGGTGGCGGGCTTCGCGCCCGACCTCACCGCCCGGCCCCGGCGCTCCGGGAGCCGGCTGCCCGAGCCGCCGCCGTTCGAGAGCCTGCTGCGCGACCACTCCGGCGGCTGACGCCCTCCCTCGCCGGGATCGGTAGTCCACGGACAGCTGGTGCCGAACCGGCCCTGCCAGCCGTTCCGCGACTACCGTCCCGGGGCATGGCGCTGACCGACCTCGACATCGCCCGCTGGCGGCTGCGGAGCCAGCACCTGACCGACCCCGGTCACGCGTCCGCGACCGACCTGGTGTCGTCGCTGCTGGGCGTGCAGGCCGAGAACCCGCCCAGTCCGCGTGGGCGGTCGCCACCCGTACGACGTCACCCGATGCGGCCGACCTGGCCGCCGCCCTCGACGACGGCCGGGTGATGCGCGTCCACGTGCTGCGGTCCACCTGGCACTACGTCACCGCCGAGGACCTGGTGTGGCTGGTCGAGGTCACCGCCCCCGGTGCCCGGCGCCCGGCCGTCCAGCAGCTGGCGGCGGCGTACACCGACGCCGAGGTCGACCGGCTCTCCGCGCTGGTGCTCGACGGCCTCGCCGGCCGACATCTCACCCGGCCGCAGGTGTCCGCGCTGCTGTCGGAGGCCGGTGAGGAGGTCCCCGGCTTCCAGCTGATGGTGCTGATGGCCGCCCTCGAGCTGCAGGCGCTGGTCTGCAGCGGGCCGGTGGTCGACGGCGCCCACAGCTACGCACTGGTCGCCGACCGGGTGCCCGCGCCCCGGAGGCTGGACCGGGACGAGGCGCTGGCCGAGCTGGCGCTGCGCTACGCCACCGGGCACGGGCCGGTCACCGTCGAGGACCTCGTCTACTGGGCCAGCCTGTCGATCACCGACGCCCGCGCCGGCCTCGCGGCGGCCGGGGACCGGTTGACCACCTTCGAGCACGACGGCCGTACCTACTGGCACCCGCCCGACCAGGAGCCGCCCGCCGGACCGGCGCAGCCCGCCGCGCACCTGCTGCAGATCCTCGACGAGACCTACCGCGGCTACGCCACCGCCTCGCGCTGGGTGCTGGACGCCGCCGGCGCGGTCCCGCGCACCCGGGAGGCCGCGATCGGCATGGCGCTGGTCGACGGCCAGCTGCGTGGCCGGGATGAAGCGCACGGTGACGGCCAGGCGGGCGACCTTCGCGCTCCGGCCGTACGACTCGTGGGACGACTCCGCGCTGCCGCTGGTCCAGGCAGGCAGCCGCGCGGTACGGCGCGTTCCTCGGACTGGAGCCGGTCGTCGCGCTGGCCTGACCGGGTCAGGTCGCGCGGTGCTTGCCCGCTGCCGGCCAGTCGGCGTCGGCGGACAGCGCCGAGATGTCGAGGAAGTCGCTGCAGACCGCCCGGAACGCGTGCGGCGTGCTGGCCGGACCGGCGGCGCTGACACCGACGGCGCGCTCCCGCAGCCGCTCGACGAGCGGCGTGGCGGCGCCGACGTCGCCGACCAGGAACAGGTGGTCGACCTCCGCGGTCGCCGCCAGGTCGAGCGCGTCGACCGTCATCGCGACCAGCGCCGGGTCGTGGGTCGCGCGGGTCCGGAAGTGGTGGCGCAGCGAGATCCCGTGCCGCCGCAGCAGCGGCAGCCAGGCGGCCATCTCCGGCTGGGTCCAGTCCGCGTGCGCGCGGGCGACCCGCACCGGCTCACCCTCGGCCAGCCACGGCACCACCCGCTCGAAGACCGCAGGCGGCACCGAGGCGGCATGCACCAGGACACCTCGTCGCACCACGCACCCCTCACCCCGGATGACGAGGGTAGGGGACCCGGCCGCGTGCCGGGAAGCGCCCGGGGGGCCCCCGGGTCGGCGACCCGGTCGAGGTGCTCCTCGCGCCTGACTCAGGTCGCGATGTGCACGATCGCGTCGCCGGAGTTGACCAGCGGCGCCTCGGTGCGGCCGATGACGATGCCGTCGCGGTTGGCGTGGACCAGCCGCAGGGTGCGGCCGAAGGAGTCGACCAGGGCGCCGAGCCGCTCGCCGTCGCGTCACCCGCTGCCCGAGCCGGACGTCGAGGTCGAGGATGCCGGTACGCCGCGCGCGGACCCAGCCGCTGGTGCGGCACTCGACGGTCGGCTCGTGGTCGTCGTCGGCCGGCGGGTCGGTCATGCCGAGCGCGGCGAGGACCCGGCGTACGCCCGCGACGCCGGCGTCGATGGCGTAGTCGTCGAAGCGGAGGTTCTCGCCGGCCTCGTAGAGCAGCACCGTCGCGCCGCGCTCGCGGGCGGCGTGGCGCAGCGAGCCGTCGCGGATCCGGGCGTGCAGCATCACCGGCGCCGCGAACGCCTCGGCCAGCGCGCGGGTGCGGTCGTCGTCGAGGTCGGCCCGGACCTGCGGCAGGTTGGAGCGGCGGTCCGAGCCGGTGTGCAGGTCGATCCCGACCTCGCACTTGGCCACCACCTCGTGCATGAACAGGTGGGCGATCCGGCTGGCCAGGGAACCGCGCGCCGAGCCGGGGAAGGAGCGGTTGAGGTCGCGGCGGTCGGGCAGGTAGCGGTCGCCGGTCATGAAGCCGAGCACGTTGACGATCGGCACCGCGATCAGCGTGCCGCGGAACGACCGGGGGTCGAGGCCGGCCATGACCTGCCGGATCACCTCGACGCCGACCACCTCGTCGCCGTGGATCGCGGCGTCGACCCAGATCGTGGGCCCGTCCTCGCGGCCGTGGATCACCCGCACCGGCAGGCTCACGTCGGAGCCGGTCACCAGCCGGGTGATCGGCAGCTCCAGCGCCCGCGCCGTCCCGGCGCGGATCCGGACGGTGCCGATCCCGAACGACTCCCGCGCCATCACTTGCCCCGGTTGAGCCGGCGTACCGACCGCTTGGGGCGGCCGCCGAGGTAGGAGCGGCCGGGGTCGACGAGGAACCCCTGGCGCAGCGCCTCGCGGCCGACCAGCATCCGGAACCCCATCTCGTCGCGGCGGCTCAGCGTCACCTCGGCGGTGACCAGGTGGCCGACCATGCTGAGGTCGAGCAGCACGACGTACCGCTCCTCGACGTGGCCCGAGGAGCTGCGGACCTCGCGCTGCGCCAGCACCCTGCTCTCGCACGGCACGGCGTCCTCGGAGGAGTCCTGCCAGGGGTGCACCGAGTAGCGGACCCAGTCCTCCCGACCGTCTCGCCGTCCCTCTGGAACGCCTCGAGGTCGAAGGCGTGGATGGCGGAGGTACGGGCCCCGGTGTCGAGCTTGGCCTTGATCCATCCGACGCCGAGGCCGGGGAGGCTGACCCACTCCCGCCAGCCCGCGACCGTGGGCTCCGGCGTGTCGGTCATGGTGTTGGATGGGGAGTCAGCATCTGCTCCAGTGCCAGGCTCAGCCATCCCGCCATCCTTGCAGGAAGAGACATGAAGCTCGCGATCCTCTCCCGTGCCCCCCGCGCCTACAGCACCCAGCGGCTCCGCACCGCCGCCCAGGACCGGGGCCACACCGTCAAGGTGCTCGACACGCTCCGGTTCGGGATCGACCTGTCGGGCAAGGAGCCGGACCTGCAGTTCCGCGGCAAGCCGCTCTCGGACTACGACGCGATCCTGCCGAGGATCGGCAACTCCATCACCTACTTCGGCACCGCGGTGGTCCGGCAGTTCGAGCAGATGGACGTCTACACGCCCAACACGGCGGCCGGGATCAACAACTCCCGCGACAAGCTGCGCGCCACCCAGATCCTGTCCCGCCACAACATCGGGATGCCGCCGACCACGTTCGTCCGCGACCGCGCCGACGTGATCCCCGCGATCGAGCGGGTCGGTGGCGCACCGGTCGTGATCAAGCTGCTCGAGGGCACCCAGGGCATCGGCGTGATCCTGGCGCCGACCATCAAGGTGGCCGAGGCGATCATCGAGACGCTGCAGAGCACGAAGCAGAACGTGCTGATCCAGCGCTTCGTCAAGGAGAGCAAGGGCCGCGACATCCGGGCCCTGGTCGTCGGCGACCGGGTGGTCGCCGCGATGCGCCGGGTCGCCCAGGGCGACGAGTTCCGCTCCAACGTCCACCGCGGCGGCTCGGTGGAGCCGGTCGAGCTGTCCGACGACTACCAGGCGACCGCCGTACGCTCCGCGCAGATCATGGGGCTCAAGGTCGCCGGCGTCGACATGCTCGAGGGCAACGACGGCCCGCAGGTGATGGAGGTCAACTCCTCGCCGGGGCTCGAGGGGATCGAGAAGGCCACCGACCTCGACGTCGCCGGCGCGATCATCGACCACATCGACCACCAGGTGGCCTTCCCGCAGATCGACGTCCGGCAGCGGCTGAGCATCTCGACCGGCTACGGCGTCGCGGAGCTGGCGGTCCACGAGGGGGCCGACATGGTCGGCCGCAGCATCGGGGAGTCGGGGCTGCGCGAGCGCGACATCACCGTGCTGACCCTGCACCGCGGTCACCACGTGATCCCCAACCCGCGGGCCGGCACCCCGCTGGAGGCCGAGGACCGGCTGCTCTGCTTCGGCAACCTCGAGGAGATGCGCTCGATGATCCCCGAGCGCCGCAAGCGCCGGCAGCGGGTCAAGAAGCTGCCGAAGCAGCCGATCCACGACGCCTGATCCTCCCGGAGCTGGCCGAGCGGTCCTGATCGTCCGGGGTTGGGGTAGGCGCTCCGGCGCCTGATCGTCCGGAGGTTGAGGTGTGAGGCGCTCCGGCGCCGAGCCTCGAAACCCCGGCACTGGTGAAGGGCGGTGACCTGCTGCCCTGCCCGCGGTCACCGGGTTTCGAGGCTCAGGCCTGGCGGCCTTCGCACCTCAACCTCCGGCGGCAACCTCCGGGGGTGGTCGCCGGCAGGGCGACCTTCGCACCTCAACCGCCGAGGACCGCCAGGACGCGCGCCACGGCCTCGGCCGGGTCGGCGACGACCACCGGTCCGCCGTCGGCGGGCAGGTCCCACCCGTGCAGCGCGAAGACCGGGACGCCGGTCCGGCAGGCCAGCGCGACCTCGCTCAGCGTGCCCCAGCTGCCGCCCACCGCCACCAGGGCGTCGGCGGAGCGGACCAGCAGCGCGTTGCGCAGCTCGCCGAGGCCGGTCGGCAGCGACAGCGTCAGGTGGGGGTTGCCCTCGCTGCGGTCGCCGCCCGGGAGCAGGCCGAGGGCGGTGCCGCCGGCTGCCTCGGCCCCACGGGAGGCGGCGGCCATCACGCCGGTGCCGCCTCCGGTCACCACGACCACGCCGGCCGCGGCGAGCCGGTGGCCGACCTCCTCGGCGGCCTGCAGCACGAGCGGGTCCGGGGTGGCCGCTCGGGCCGACCACGCCGACGTAGCCGCGGGTCGTCATCGCCGCACCTCGACGGAGTCGGCCAGGTGGGCGGAGAGGCCGTCGAGGACCAGGTCGAGGCCCCAGTCGAACTCGTCGCCGAAGGCGTACCCGGGCTGCAGCGCGTGGTCGACGGCGAACTCCTGGAAGTGGGGCAGCTCCGCCTCCGGCAGGGCGCCCAGGATCTCGGCGCCGATCTCGGCGAGCTCGCCCTCGCCCTGGAACGGCAGCGCGAGCTCCTGCACGACGAAGCCGTAGAGGTGGGCGTCGAGCAGGGCGGCCGCGTGGCCGGTGAGCGCCAGCGAGAAGCCGGCCGCGCGCAGGCAGCCGAGGACCGCGTCGTGGTGGCGCAGCGTCTCGGGGCCCGGGGTGCGGCGGGAGTCCATCAGCCCGATCGCCCACGGGTGCCGCTTCATCGCCTCGCGGGCCGACCGCGAGCGGGACCGCATCTCCTCGCGCCAGTCGCCGCCGACGACGGGCAGGTGGAACTCGGCGAAGACCGCGTCGACGAGCCCGTCGAGCAGTGCCTCCTTGCCGCGTACGTGGTGGTAGAGCGACATCGCCTCCACCCCGAGCGCCTGCGCCACCGCCCGCATCGAGAGGCCGCGCAGCCCGTCACGGTCGGCGAGCCGCAGCGCCGCGGCATGGATGCGCTCGCGGCTGAGGGGGGTCCTGCTCGGCACGGGAAGGGCTCCCTCCAGGACGGGGCTTGCGGCCGCTTACAGCGTAAGGCTACTGTCTCCTTACAGCGTAAGGGGAGGATGGCGATGAAGGCGATCGTGCGGCACGAGTACGGCGACACCGACCAGTTGGCGATGCAGGACCGGCCCGACCCGGTGCCGGGGCCCGGCGAGGTCCTGGTGGAGGTCCGGGCGGCCGGCCTCGACCGCGGCGCCTGGCACCTGATGCACGGGGAGCCGCGGCTCGTCCGGCTGGCGTTCGGGGTGCGCCGGCCGAAGCAGCCCGTGCTGGGGCGTGAGCTCGCCGGCGTCGTGGCCGCGGTCGGGCCAGAAGTCACTGGGCTGGCCGTCGGCGACGAGGTGGTCGGGACGTCCCCGACCGGCGCCTACGCCGAGCTCGCTGTCGCAGCGGTCGACCGGCTGGTCCACAAGCCGACGCGGTGGAGCTTCGAGGAGGCCGCGGCCGTCCCGCTCTCCGGCGTGACCGCGATGCAGGCGGTGCACGACGTCGGCGGGGTTCGCCCCGGCGACCGGGTCCTGGTGGTCGGGGCCTCCGGGGGTGTCGGCAGCTTCGCTGTCCAGCTCGCCCGGCACGCCGGCGCCCGGGTGGACGCGGTGTGCGGGATGGGCAAGGTCGACTTCGTCCGCGGCCTCGGCGCCGAGCTGGTCGTCGCCCACGGGCCGGGAGCCGACCTCCCGTTCGAGGACGGCCCGCAGGCGCCGTACGACGTGGTGATCGACATCGGCGGAGCCCGCCCGGTCCGCCGGCTGCGCCGGGTGCTGGCGCCGCGCGGCACGCTGGTCATCGTGGGCGGCGAGACCGGGGGCGCCTGGCTCGGCGGCATCCAGCGCCAGCTCGCCGCGGCGCTGGTCTCGCCGCTGCTGCGTCAGAGGCTGCGGTTCTTCGTCGGCAGCGAGCGGGCTACGGACCTCGCCCGGCTCGTGGCGCTCGCCGAGGAGGGCGGGTTCGAGCCCGTGGTCGAGCGGACCTGGCCGCTCGTCGACGCCGCGGCCGCGATCGACCACCTGGCCGCCGGGCGGGTGCGCGGCAAGGTCGTGGTGACCATGTGACGCTCAGGTCACCGGGTCGCCGAGCAACCCGGTGTCGACGTCGTAGACGAAGCCCGCGACCTCGACCTCGGAAGGCAGCAGCGGGTGGCTGCGCACGCGTCGTACGTCGGCGCGCAGCGCCTGCCGTTGGTCGGCGATCGCGCCGATCGAGAGCCAGGAGGCGTCCTGGCCGAGCCGCTCGCCGACCCGCGCCTGGATGTCGGTCTCGCTGGCCGAGGCCATGGCGCAGCGCGTGTGCTGCACGACCAGGATCCGGCGCACCTCGAGCAGCGCGACGCCGAGCACGAGCGCCACGAGTGCGGCGTCGGTCACGCGGCCGCCGGGGTTGCGCAGGATCTTGGCGTCGCCGGGCTCCAGGCCGACCATGCGGAGCGGGTCGATCCGGGAGTCCATGCAGGTGACGATCGCGACGCCCGCGTGGGCGATGCCGTCGAACCCGGTGAGGGAGAAGTCCTCCGCGTAGCGACGGTTGGCCGCCAGCAGGTCGTCGAAGCCGGTCACACCGAGCAAGGGTAGGGCCGGGGCGGCCGGTCGTCGGGGGTGTCCGTCAGCCGGCGCCCGGTCCGGCCGCGCGCGACCCCTGGTGGACGTCGAGCCGCAGCACCCGGCTGGTCACGTCGACGAGCGGGCCCAGCAGCACGATCACCACGATCGTCCCGGGGCCGAGGGTCCCGCCGAGCAGCCAGCCGCCGATCGCGCCGCCGCCCTGGACCGCGCTGTAGCTCCACCGGAACGGCACCGGCGGGTCCCAGGCCAGGCCGGCCGCCTCGGCAGGCCCGGCGCCCGTGTGGCTCCCGAGGTAGGTCGCGATGCCGACCCCGATCACCGGCAGCGCCGCCGCCATCAGCAGCGCCTGCCCCTGCCAGGTCGGGGGCGTCGCCAGGACGTCGAGCAGCAGCGACGCGACCCCGCCCACCACGACGACCTGCACGACCGTCCCGATGCCGGGCAGCACCCGCCGCGCGGCCGCGGCCGCGAGGAAGGCCAGCGACACCAGCACGTTGGCGACCCAGAACGAGGTGCCGGAGGCGATCGAGACGCCGTTGACCAGCGTGGAGAAGCCGTCGGAGCCGAGGTCGGCCGCGAGCAGCATCGCGACCCCCGTCCCGAGGACGACGCAGCCAGCGGTCAGCAGCAGCAGCCGGCGGGGGGAGGGGAGCACGACGCCATCCTCCCAGCCGGGTCCGCGAGCGCCACGACGAGGAAGGCCGGCGCCCACCCCGCCGGCTCCGGGTGGTCAGTCCGGACGGTCCTCGGCCTCGGCGAGCCGCTCGTGCAGGCGGGAGCGGACCTCGTCCGGGGTGTACGCGCGGCGCTGCCGCTCCTGCCGGGCGACCGCCGCACCGCTCGCGGCCACGCCGACGACGCCGGCGAGCCCGAGCCACTTCCACCACGCAACGGTCATGTCCCGACCCTAGGGCTAGGGTCGGGCGCCATGGCGCGGACCTCGGACCTGCTCGGGCTCGACGACGCCGTCGCACTCGCCCGCACGGGGGACCTGTGGCTGTTCCGCGGCGGCCGGCTGCCCGACCGCGCCATCCAGACCTTCACCAACTCCCCGGTCAACCACGTCGGCATGGCGGTGGTGCTCGACGACCTGCCGCCGCTGCTCTTCCACGCCGAGCTCGGCCGGGTCCTGCAGGACGTGTGGAGCGGCGGTCACCACCGCGGCGTCCAGCTCCACGACCTGCGCGACGCCGTGGCCCGGTGGCAGGTGGAGTACGACCAGAGCGCATGGCTGCGGCAGCTCAGCCCCGAGGTCGGCCGCGCCGAGGAGGACGCGGCGCTGCGGTCGGTCGCCCGGCTCGACGGGGTGTCGTTCCCGAGCGCGGCCCGGCTCGCGGGCCGCTGGCTGCGGGGCCGCGACGGCTACCGGCCACGACGCGACCGACAACTACGGCCGCGGCCCGAGGCGGCGTACTGCGCGGAGATCGTGGCGCTCAGCCTCCAGGAGATGGGCGTGCTCACCGACGACCGCAAGGCCACCTGGTACGACCCCGGCACCTTCTGGAGCGGGGAGTACCTGCCGCTCGCGGAGGGGTGGTCCTACGGCCGCGAGGTGCCGGTCGCGCGGGGCGGCTGACCCCACGGGGCGTCGCCGGTCATCACGGCGGCGTCGGGCTCGCGGCCCGCGCACAGCATCAGCAGCTCGAGCGCCGGCCCCTCGAGGAGCGGACCGCGTCCGCGCTGTCAGTCCGTGTCGGTGGCGCGCATCGTGGTGTGGCGTACGACGTGGGTGCTGCCCGTGAGTGGCGCGAGCAGCCGGCACCGGTCGGCGGCGACGACGGTCGCGTCCGGCGGCGGCGTGTGGCTCCGGCCCAGCGGGCGCAGGATGTCCTGGGTGTGCACGAGCACGTCGACCAGGGGCTCGACGTGGGTGACGGTCAGCGGGCCGCGCCGGACGCCGGCCCAGGTGTCGTACTGCGCCAGGATCTCGGCCACGGGCGCCGCGCCCCGACGCAGCCCGTCGCGCAGGATCATGCCGTTGTAGCCCCGCCCCAGACCGCGCATCGCGCGTAGCGTCGCGGCCCAGCGCAGCTGCGGCGCCGAGATGACATGGGCGGCGACGTCGCGCACCCGCCAGCCCTCGCACAGCGACGGGTGGTCCCACTCGGTGGCGTCGAGGTCTCGCAGCTGCTCGTGCAGCGCGCGCCGCTCGGCGACCACCGCGTCCCACACCGACTCGCGGTCCACGGCGCGCCTCCCCTGGTGGTCAGTCTCTGACCATTATGGTCAGAGACGCTGACTAGTTCTGTCAAGATCCGTCACGGGAGGAAACCGATGCCAGCCACCGCGGTGTGGATGTTCGTCGCCGTGCGCCACGTCGAGCAACGGGTGCTCGACCACCTCCGCGCCGGTGGGTACGACGACCTCACCCTCGCCCAGGGCCGGATCGCGGCCCGGCTCGGCGAGGACGGGACGCGGCTCACCGAGCTCGCGGCCGCCGCCCAGGTGACCAAGCAGACGGCCGGGTTCCTCGTCGACCAGCTCCAGCGCGCCGGCTACGTCGAGCGCCGGCCCGACCCCACCGACGCGCGCGCCCGGCTGGTGGTGATCGCCGAGCGCGGCCGCCGCGCGCAGCAACGGGCGCGGGAGGTGGAGGAGGCGGTCGAGGCCGAGTGGGAGGCCCACCTCGGGGCCGACCGGATGGCCGCGCTGCGGCAGTCGCTGCTCGACCTGCGCGAGATCACCGACCCCAGGGCCTGACCCCGCGGGCTCGGTCGCGGCTAGCCTCGGTGGTGACCGACGAATCCGGCGTACGCGCCCGGTCGACACCGCGCCCGCACCGACCTCGAGGAGACCCCATGGCGTCCCTGCTCAACCCGTACCTCAACTTCCAGAGCGACGCCCGCGAGGCGATCGAGTTCTACCGCGACGTCTTCGGCGGCGAGGTGCAGGTCATGACGTTCGGCGACATGGGCGGCGAGCCCGCCGATGGCGTGATGCACGCCCAGCTGGAGACGCCGGCCGGGTTCACGCTGATGGCCTCCGACTCCCCTCCCGGCGAGACCATCAGCCCCGGAGGTGCGGTGCACATCAGCCTCTCCGGCGACGACACCGACGAGCTGACCGGCTGGTTCCACCAGCTGTCCGAGGGCGGCACCGTCGTCAACGGCCTCGAGCAGCAGGTCTGGGGCGACACCTTCGGGATGCTGGTCGACCGCTTCGGCATCGGCTGGCTGGTCAACATCGCGGGCCAGCGGGGATAGTCAGCCGCCCGATACGCCTGGTTCCGCTGTCCGGGGGCGCATCGGGCGGCGGACTATCGACAACGGACGCCGCCCCGGATGCATGGCTGCCCGCCCGCTGGGTACGGGCGCGGTTTCCGTCAGAGGGAGGGATCGAGCATGTTGCGAGGCATCGTGAGCAGGGCGCTGGGTGGCCGGCGCCGTACGGCAGGCGCGGGTACGCCCTCCCGCCGGCCCGGCGCGGGACGGCCCGCTGCCGGCGGTACGGCAAACCAGGAGATCGAACGGGGAGCCCGGTCACTGCTGCGTGGCGTCTCCCGCAAGAAGCGCGGCCTCTGAGGCTCCCGGCAGCAGGACGGGCCGGCGACCACGCTGGTCGCCGTACGACCGTCTCGGCGGACCAGGGCCGTGGGTGTGTCAGCCGTGGCCCGGGAACGACCGGACTGGCAGTGTCGTGTCCGGACGCCCGCGTTCGTGGAGTGGGTGAGGGTCCCACCGCGGGTCCAGACACAGGAGAAGACCGATGACCCAGTACATGCTGTCCGTCAACCACGTCGAGGGTGAGTCGATGCCCGAGGGCGAGGACATGCAGCGCGCGTTCGACGACGTCGACCGCTTCAACAGCGAGCTGCAGGAGGCCGGGGCGTGGGTGTTCGCCGGCGGCCTGATGCCCCGCGAGACCTCGACCACCGTCGACAGCTCCGGGGCGGAGCCGATCGTCACCGATGGCCCGTTCGCCGAGACCAAGGAGTGGCTGGGGGGCTTCTGGGTCATCGAGGCGCCCGACCTGGACGCCGCGCTCGCCTGGGCCCGCAAGGGGTCGGCCGCGTGCCAGGGCCCGGTCGAGGTCCGGCCGTTCCAGGCGGAGTGACCCGGTTGACCCGGCCCGAGACGGAGCACGGAACCGATGCCGACGCGGCGATCGAGCGGATCTTCCGCGACGAGTTCGGCCGGGTCGTGGCGTCGCTGGCGCGGCGCTTCGGGGACCTCGACATCGCCGAGGAGGCCGCGGGCGAGGCCCTGGTGGTCGCGCTGGAGAAGTGGCGTGCCGAGGGCATCCCGCCCAACCCGGGCGGCTGGCTGACGACCACCGCGGGCAACCGCGCCATCGACCGGATCCGCCGCGAGCAGCGACGTGACGACAAGCACCGACAGGCCGAGATGATCCAGGACCCCGAGCCGCACGAGGCCACCGGTCCGGTCGAGGACGACCGGCTCCGGCTGATCTTCACGTGCTGCCACCCCGCCCTCGCCCCCGAGGCGCGGGTGGCGCTCACGCTGCGGCTGCTCGGCGGGCTCACCGTCCCCGAGATCGCCGCCGCCTTCCTGGTCCCCGAGACCACCATGGCGCAGCGGATCACCCGCGCGAAGCGCAAGATCGCCGGCGCCGGCATCCCCTACCGGGTGCCCGGCCTGGCCGACCTGCCGGAGCGGCTGGGCGGCGTGCTGGCGGTGCTGTTCCTGGTGTTCAACGAGGGCTACCTCGCCTCGGGCGGCGACGAGCCCGGACGCCAGGAGCTGACTGCCGAGGCGATCCGGCTGACCCGGGTGCTCCGGTCGCTGCTGCCCGGCGAGCCGGAGGTGGTCGGGCTGCTGGCGCTGCTGCTGCTGACCGACGCCCGCCGGGAGACCCGGTTCGCGGGCGGCGAGCTGGTGCCGCTGGACCAGCAGGACCGCAGCGGCTGGGACGCCGCGCTGGTCGCCGAGGGGCACGACCTGGTGCGCGCCTGCCTGGCGCGGGAGCGGGCGACGGGGCAGCCGCCCGGCCGCTACCAGCTGCTGGCGGCGATCAACGCCGTCCACACCGACGCCCGCGAGGCCCGCGACACCGACTGGTCGCAGGTGGCGGCGCTCTACGACCAGCTGGTGCGGCTGGACCCCTCGCCGATCGTGCGGCTCAACCGCGCGGTGGCGATCGCGGAGCTCGACGGTCCCGAGGTGGCGCTGGCCGAGGTGGACCGGCTGCCGCTCGAGGGCTACCACGCCTGGCACGCCACCCGGGCCGACCTGCTGCGCCGGCTGGGCCGGGCGGCCGAGTCGCGGGCGGCGTACGACGCGGCGATCGCGGCCGCCGGCAACGCCGCCGAGCAGGCCTGGCTCGCCCGGCGGCGCGACCAGCTCGCCGGGTGAGCGCTGCGGTTCCCAGGCGCCACCGACCCCACGCACACTGACGGCGTGAGGCGTCGTACGGGCTCGCTACTGCTAGCGCTGTGCTCGTGTGTGTTGGCACTGACCGCCTCACCCCCCGGAGGCGGAGCCCGGGCCACGGCGCCGACACCGGCGCAGGCACGAGGACAGAGCCGGCCCAACATCGTGCTGTTCCTCACCGACGACACGCGCAAGGACGACTTGGCCCAGATGCCGCACGTGCGGCGAGTGCTCCAGCGGCCTGGCACCACCTTCAGCAACGCCTTCTCCCCGACCGCGTTGTGCCGCCCGGCGCGCGCCACGCTGTCGACCGGACAGCACGCCCACAACCACCGGACGATGGGGAACCGCGCGGACCACCAGGGCGGCTGGACTCGGTCGGAGGTAGAACGACGTACGGAACCTGCTGCCGAGCTGGATGCAGCGGCGCGCTACCGCACCTTCTACATGGGCAAGTACCTCAACGAATTCGACGGGGGTGCGCAGCCCGGATGGAACTACTGGCAGGTCCCGTTGCGCAGGATCTACGACTACAGGAGCTGGGCGTCGGTGGTGGAACGGCGGGACGCCCGAGCGTCACCGTGAGCTACATGCACGGTCGTTACTACCAGGAGACGATTGTGCGCGACAGAGTCCGCCGATACGAGCGCTGATGGTCGCCTGGCCGCAGGCCGTCCTTCATGTTGGTTGGATTGCTGGCGCTCGACAAGGCCGGGATCGACGATGTTCCGGAGCCTGCGGTGCCGAAGCGGAACCACGGCGACCGCCCGGCGCCGCGACGTGCCAGGACGGTGGCGTTCAACGAGAAGGACATCAGCGACAAACCGCCGTGGCTGCGCGAGCGAGACTGAAGTCGCCCTCCCGCACGACGACCCTGCACCGCGCGCGGATAAGCGTGTTGCGTGCGGTCGACGAGACCGTGGCGAGGACGGTGGGCATGTTGCGCCGTCACGACGATCTCTACCAGACGATCGTGATCTTCACCTCCGACAACGGCTACCTGCTGGGGGAGCACCGCACGTCCGGCAAGAACGTTGCGTACGAGGAGGCGATCCGGAACGTGCTGCTGATGCGCGGCCCCGGCTTCCGACCGGGCGCCGTGGCCGCAACCGGGTCCTGGGCGACGTCCGGCACATCGCTGCGACGGCCGGCGTGCGCGAGCGCCGCCTCGACGGTGTCCCCTGACAGGCTTCGACGACGATCCGGCACGCCACCGCGACCGACTGGCGCCGATCGAAGGCTCGACTAGCGAGATGCCGCGAGCCGACGGCCTGGCGACTGACCGCTTCGGGCGGTTCTACTGGGGCGCTGTCAACGGAGACTGGACCGATGTCCAGTACGCCGCCCAGCCCGGCGCGGACATGCTCGGCGAGTTCTACGACCGTGCCGACCCTGCCGGAGCCCTACAGGTTGACAACACCTGGGACGCGGCGGCGTCCGTGGGGAGCCCGAAGCATCGGCTCGAGCGCTGGGTGGCCACGCACCGCGACTGTGCCGGAGCGGTCTGCAGCAACCGTCGGCCCCACCCCTTGCCCCGCCCACCGGAGAGTACTATCGCGATATATCGGCGACAGTCGAAGAACATCGTGAAGCATCGGGAGGAATCGTGGGACACGGACAGTGGGGCCACCAGTGGGGTGGCCCCGGACATGGGTCGGGGCAAGGATCGGGTATGGAGCGGCATGGGGCGGGGCGCCGGGGCCGGGCGGACCGCCGTGGGCGCAGGGGCACCGGGGCCGGCCGGGGCCGCCGCCGTGGCTGGCCGGCCTGTTCGGGCTGGTGCAGCCGGAGCCGCCGCGCGGGCCGCGGGTCAAGCGCGGTGACGTCCGCGCGGCGATCCTCGACGTCGTGGCGGTGGAGCCGCTCAACGGCTACCAGGTGATCCAGCAGATCGCCGAGCGCACCGGCGGCCAGTGGAAGCCGAGCCCCGGCTCGGTCTACCCCACGATCAGCCAGCTCGAGGACGAGGGGCTGCTGGTCGGCGACGACGAGCGCGGCCGCACGCTGCGGCTCACCGAGGCCGGCGAGGCGTACGTCGCGGAGCACCCGGAGGAGCTGGCGGCGGTGTGGGCGCCGTTCGAGGAGCTGCCCCCCGAGGAGGCGCCGGACCTGTCGGTGCTCAAGAACGAGGTGGGCCAGCTGATGTCGGCGGTCTGGCAGATCCTGAGCAACGGCACCGACGAGCAGCGCAAGGACGCGATGGCGGTCCTCATCGAGACCCGCCGCAAGCTCTACGGGCTGCTGGCCGACGAGGACCCGCGATGAGCCCCCGGCCCGGCTACCCGCCGCCGCGCCGGGGCAGCAGCCCCGGCAGCCGCGACCCGACCTGCGCATCGGCGACGCCGAGCGCGAGCGCGCCGCGAGCCAGCTCGCCGAGCACTACGCCGTCGGCCGGCTCTCCCAGGAGGAGCACGCCGAGCGGCTCGACCGGATCTGGGCCGCCCGGACCCAGGCCGAGCTCGACCCGGTCTTCGTCGACCTCCCGGGACACGCCACCGCGGCCCCGCCGCCGTGGCAGCAGGCGGCGTCGAGACCCGGCACGGGGCGCCGGCGCCCGGCCAGCCTGGCGCGGGATCCCCGGGCCGCTGCTGGTGCTGCTGGTCGTGCTCGGGGTGGTCGCGGTGGTGACCAACTTCCCGCTGATCCTGGTGGGGCTCGGCGTGTGGTTCTTCTTCCTCCGGGGCAGCTGCGGCTCGCGGTCGGCCTGGGGCCACCAGCGGCGATGGTGACCCCGTGCCGCGCCGGTCGGCGTCCGACACGCTTCCTGCCATGACCGAGGCGCCGGTGGGGGAGCCGGCCGCACCCGGGGGCCCGGTGGTGACGGTGCGCGACCTGCGCATGCGCTACGGCGACCACGACGTGCTCACCGGCGTCGACTTCGACCTCCACGCCGGCGAGGTGCTGTGCCTGCTCGGGCCCAACGGCGCCGGCAAGACCACCACCATCGAGATCCTCGAGGGCTTCCGGATCCGCTCGGCCGGCGAGGTCACGGTGCTCGGCGCCGATCCCGCGACCGCGGGCGAGTCCTGGCGGGCGCGTACGGGCGTCGTGCTCCAGTCCTGGCGGGACCACCCGCGGTGGACGCCGCGCCGGCTGCTCACCCTGCTCGGCGGCTACTACGCGCCGTACGCGACCGCGGCGCAGCCGCGACCGTGGGAGGTCGAGGACCTGCTGGACGTGGTGGGCCTGACCGAGCTGGCCAACCGCAAGATCGTCGACCCTCTCGGGCGGCCAGCGCCGCCGGCTCGACGTCGCGATGGGCATCATCGGCCGCCCGGAGCTGCTGTTCCTCGACGAGCCCACGGCGGGGTTCGACCCGCAGGCGCGCCGGGACTTCCACCAGCTGGTCCACACGCTGGCCGGCAGCACCACCATCCTGCTCACCACCCACGACCTCGACGAGGCCGAGAAGCTCGCCGACCGGGTGGTGATCCTCGCCGGCGGCCGGATCGTCGCCGACGACAGCCCCCAGGGCCTGGCGCAGCGGGTGGCGGGGGAGTCGGAGGTGCGGTGGACCCGCGACGGCGAGCGGTTCGTGCACGCCACCGACGACGCCACCCGGTTCGTCCGCGAGCTGTTCCTCGAGCACGGCGAGGAGGTCGAGGACCTCGAGGTCCACCGGGCCAGCCTCGAGGACGCCTACCTCACCCTCGTCCAGCAGCACGAGGCAGGCAAGGCCGACGAGGCCGCCCGCGACTTCGTGGAGGTGGCGACCCGATGACGCCGCCAGCGAGACGCCCTCCACGCGGTGCGGCTCGGCCTGCGCCGTGGCTGGTACGAGTTCGTGCAGAGCATCCGCTCGACCCAGGACCAGTGGTTCTACCTGTTCACGGCCGGGCTGGTCCTCGGCTACCTCTGGCTGCGGCGCGACGCCGACACCGGCGTCGAGGGCGTCCCCTTCGCGGCCGTCGCGCTGCCGAGCATCCTCGGCGGGCTGATCGCCTTCGGCGTCGTCGTCGGACCCGGCGTACGCGCTGGCGATGGAGAAGGAGGACGGCACCCTGCTGCGGCACCGAGCGGTGCCGCACGGGCTGGTCGGCTACTTCAGCGGGCAGCTGCTCTTCCAGGGGCTGAGCCTGGTGCCGCAGCTGGTGGTGATCCTGGTGCCGAGCCTGCTGCTCTTCGACGGCCTGATGAGCCACCCGAGCGGCTGGTTCACCGTCGTCTGGGTGATCCTGCTGGGCATGCTCGCGGCGCTGCCGATCGGGATGATGATCGGCGCGCTCGTCCCCGGCGTCCAGAAGGTGGGGATGTGGGGGATGCTGCCGGTGATGGTGCTGGCCGGGATCTCCGGGATCTTCTACCCGGTCCAGCAGCTCTGGGGCTGGGTGCAGGTCGTCGCGCAGGTCTTCCCGATGTACTGGATCGGCCTCGGCATGCGCTCGGCCTTCCTGCCGGAGGCCGCGGCCGCGCAGGAGATCGGCGGGTCGTGGCGTACCGCCGAGACGGTCGCCGTGCTCGGCGCGTGGGCGGTCGTCGGGGCCCTGGTCACCCCGGTGCTGCTGCGCCGGATGGCGCGGCGGCAGACCGGCTCGCAGGTGGAGGCGGCCCGCGAGGCGTCGATGCAGTGGGTCCGGTGACCGACCGGTCGCCGACAGGTGACGGTGCCCCTCCCGCTGGGCTCAGACGTCGATCGCCCGGCTGAGCCAGACCGAGCGTCACCTCCATGCCGACCTTCTCGTACAGGCCGAGGGCGCCGGTACGGGAGTCGGTCGACAGGCAGGACGACTCCGCGCCGTGGTCGCGGCCCTCGCGGAACGCATCGACCATCAGCGCCTGCGCCAGGCCGCGGTGGCGCTGGTCGCGCCGGACGGCCAGCCGCGGGATGTACGCCTCCGGGGGGCCGGCCGTCCTCGGTGATCGCCAGCGTCACCTGGGCCACCCCGACGACCTCGCCGGTCGGGTCGGTCGCGACCCGGATCTGCCACGGCTCGAAGCCCGGGCGGCCGGTGGTCTGCGCGAGGAAGTCCTCGTACGGCTCGCGCTCGCGGACCGACCACTCGAGGAAGGCGTCCTCGACGACGGTGTGCACCGCCGGGTACTCCTCGGGCTCCGCGGCCCGGACCGCGTAGCCGTCGGGCAGCGGGCGCTCGACGATCGTGGCGCCGGGCGGCAGCTTGAGCACCCAGCTGGTCCAGCGCACGCGGTAGCCGAGGTCGGCCAGCAGCCGGTCGCCGGCAGAGCCCTCCGGGACCGGCATCCCGATCACCGGGCTGCCGCGGCGGCGCGCGGCGTCCTGCATCCACCCGGCCAGCGCGGTCCCGATGCCCCGGCCGCGGTGGCCGGGGAGGACGGCGGCGTCGCCGCGGTCGGGCGAGGTGACCTCGGCGTACGCGACCAGCCGGTCGCCCTCGAAGACGCCGACCGTGGAGGCGGCGACGTCGAAGCTCGGCCGGGCCCAGTCGGAGACGATGTCGGCCTCCTCGATCTCGACCATGCCGATGTCGGCCAGCTCCTGGGCGGCCATCACCTCGAAGACCGCGCGCGCGTCGGCGGTCGTGAGCGGGCGCGCCGTCAGCCCCTCCGGAAGATCCATGGGCTCATGGTGACCGGGCGGACGACGAGGGGCCACCGGATTTCCCGGTGGCCCCTCGGTGGTGGTGCGCGTCGCGGTGCGGGTCAGGCGCTCTTGATCGCGGAGACGTCGAGCTCCAGCTTGACCTTCTCCGACACCAGCACGCCGCCGGTCTCGAGCGCGGCGTTCCAGGTCAGGCCCCAGTCCTTGCGGTTGACGGTGAGCCCGCCCTCGAAGCCGACCCGGGTGTTGCCGAACGGGTCGACGGCCGAGCCGGTCTCCTCGAAGTCGATGGTGACCGACTTCGTGACGTCCTTGATGGTCAGGTCGCCGGTCACGGTCCAGGTCTCGCCGTCGCGGGCGACCTGCGTGGAGCGGAAGGTCCAGGTCGGGTACTGCTCGACGTCGAAGAAGTCGGCCGAGCGGAGGTGGCCGTCGCGGTCCGGGCTGCCGGTGCTGATCGAGCCGGGGGTGATGGTCAGCGCGATCGAGGAGGCGGACGGGTCGGCGGTGTCGACGTGGGCGGTGCCCTCGAACTCGCCGAACTGGCCGCGCACCTTGGTCACCATGGCGTGGCGGGCGGTGAAGCCGAGCCGCGAGTGGGAGGTGTCGATGGTGTAGTCGCCGGTGATGTCGTCGATGGCGGTGGTGCTGGGCTCGAAGTCGATGCTCATGTGGGGGTCCTCCGGGGAGTAGTTAGTTGAACCTTGTACCAGTTCAACGTCCCTGCGCCCGGATCTATTCCACCCGGCCGGGAAATTCTTTCAAGCGCCCGCCACGCACAGGAGCGCCGGCCCTCCCCTGCGGGAGGACCGGCGCTCCGCGCTCGGGCCTGGATCAGGCCTCGGGCGCCGGCGGTGCCCTCCGGGCCCGCCGGCTCGGTCCGGCAGGTTCAGCGACCCGCTGCCGGGCACCGGCTCGCCCGGGACGCCGTTGACGTCCTCGGTCGAGTAGGCCAGCGTCAGCATCGCGAACGCGATCGCGTCGGCGTTGACGCCCAGGGCCTCGAGCGACACGTTGCCCTCGAGGTCGTTCTCCGCGTCGAGCTCGTCGTAGACGTCCGCGTCCGGTCGGGGTGCGCCCGGGGTCGAGGCTGTCGCACGCCTGGTGGTAGCAGGGGTCGTACGACTCGCCGGCGACGCCCTCCCAGATCGTCTCCTGCTCCTCGGTCTTCGGGACCTCGGCGCCGGTGAACAGGCCGCTGGCCGGGATCCCGTTGCAGGATGAACGCCTGGTAGTCGCTGCGCCCGGAGAACTCGCTGTCCTCGTAGGGGATGCCCTGCCAGGTGAAGTAGATCTCGAACAGGTCCTCGAGCGCGATCCGAGCCCTCCGGGATCGTGACCCCCGCGGGTGCCGGGAAGCTGGACTCGTCCGCGTCGTAGACGCCGTAGATGAAGTTCGGCGAGCCGATCATGTCGAAGTTCAGGTACGACGCGATCCGGTCCTGCTCGGCCTGCGGCAGGCCCGTGACGTAGTCGGCCGACCCGACCAGACCCTGCTCCTCGCCGGCCCACCAGGCGAAGCCGGAGGGTGTTGACGTTGTCGACCTTGCGCATCTTCTGCGCGAGCTCGAGCAGGGCGGAGGACCCGGATCCGTTGTCGTTGATGCCGGGACCGGCCTCGACGGAGTCGAGGTGGGCGCCGGCCATGACGACGTTGTCGTCGTTCTCGCCGGGCTTCTCGGCGATGACGTTGAAGTCCTCCCGGATCTCGGGCTCGAGCACCTCGACGAACGCGGTGGAGCCGGGCTGGGCGAGGGCAACGCCGTCGGCGAAGCTGGCTCCGACGACCGGGATGGTCAGGTTGCTGGGGCCGGTGCGCTGGGGGTCGACGCCCGGAGTGACGGCGTCGAGGTTGGACGGCGTTGCCGACGATGAGCTCCTCGCGGTCGGGCGTGTTGCCCTGGTTGAAGATCACGACTGCCTCGGCACCGGCGTCCTCGGCGTTGCGGGACTTGTTGGCGAAGCCGCAGCTGCCGCGCTGGATCAGCGCGATGTCGCTGTCACCGCTGAAGTCGAGGCCTGCGAAGTCGGAGGCCTGGCAGCCGCTGGTGCTGGCCCGGTCGCCGGTGAGGTTGATGTCGACCGGGATGACGGTGCCCTCGACGCTGGCGAACCCGCTGCCGGTGAAGACGCCGGTCTCGTAGTCGGCCTGCACCGGCGTCAGCTGACGCAGGATCGGCGGGACGAAGTACTCGACGTCGACCGGGTCGAGGGTGACGTTCCAGCCCGCGGCCTCCATGGTGCGCTTCACGTACGCGACGCTCTCGGAGTAGCCCTCGGTGCCCGCCGCGCGCGAGCCGGGGTAGTACTGGTCGTCGTTGGCGTCGGCGATCGCCTGCAGCGCCCGCTCGTGCTTCATCACGCCTTCAGCGGTCATGCAGGCGAGCAGCTTCTGGTAGGTGTTGTTGCTCTGCTTGTCACAGGTGCCACCGGGCGGCTTGGGCTTGGGTGCCGCCTCGGCACTCTGCAACGAGGCCGGGAGGAGTGCGGTGAGCAGCACTGCTGTGGCAGTGGCTGCCAACGCACGGACCCCGGCCCGGGTGGGCGGACGCGTTGCGCGACGGATCATCGTCGGTTCCTTTCGGTGAGATCCGCTGCCGCGACCACGACTTCGGGCAGCCGGATTCTCTGCAACGTAGGCGGGGCCGGTCGAACAGGGGAAGGCCCCGGCGTCAGGTTGGCCCAATGCTGCCACCCAGTCGTGCGACACACCTGTTCCTGCCCGATTGCGGGCAGGAACTTGCGCACGGGTCCGATCCAGCCCACCATTTCGTCCGTGCCAGCCGCCCACGGTGTCGATCCGGACCTCGTCGACCCACGTCGCCGCCACCACCGGCCTCGATCCCGAGGTGGCCCGGCGGGTGGTCGAGGACGTCCTGGCCTTCCACGCCGAGCCGGTGGCCGACTACGTACGCCGGCGGCACGCGCACCTGAAGACGTACGGCGCGAGGAACCCCGAGATCTTCGCGCGGATCAGCGAGGAGCTCGCCCACCGCGTGGTGGCGGCTCCCGAGCTCAGCGAGCGCCAGCTGCGGCGACTCGTCTACGGATGACCGAACCGGAGGTTGAGGTGCGAGCGAAGCGAGCCTCGAAACCCGGTGAGACGAAAGGAAGCTGAACCCATGTGCGGAATCGTCGGGTACGTCGGAGCCCAGCAGGCGGCGCCGATCCTGCTGGAGGGCCTGGGCCGGCTGGAGCACCGCGGCTACGACTCGGCCGGCGTCGCCGTGCTCGGGACCAACGGGCTGCGGGTCGGCAAGCGGGCCGGGCGGGTGCGCGACCTCGCCGAGGCGCTGCCCCGGCGGTTCGCCGGCAGGGTCGGGATCGGCCACACCCGGTGGGCCACCCACGGCCCGGCCACCGACGCCAACGCGCACCCACACACGGACGACGCCGGGCTCGTGGCGGTGGTCCACAACGGCATCCTCGACAACGCCTCCGCGCTGCGCGCGGCGCTCACCGACGCGGGCGTCGAGCTGGTCTCCGACACCGACACCGAGGTGCTCGCCCACCTGGTCGCGCGCTCGGAGGCCGACACCCTCGAGGGCAAGGTGCGCGACGCGCTCGCCGCGGTCGAGGGGACGTACGGCCTGGCGGTCGTGCACGCCGACTTCCCGGACCGGATCGTCGTGGCCAGGCACGGCAGCCCGCTGATCGTCGGCGTGGGCGAGCGCGAGATGTTCGTGGCCTCCGACCTCGCCGCGCTGGTGCGGCACACCACGACGGTCGCCCACCTCGAGGACGGCGAGCTGGCGACGGTGACGGCGACCGGCTTCACCACGATGCGTCGCGACCTCACCGCCACGCACCGCGAGGCCGCCACCCTCGACATCGACCCGGCGGCGTTCGAGGCGGGCGAGCACGCGTCGTACATGCGCAAGGAGATCGCCGAGCAGCCGGAGTCGGCGGAGCGGGTGCTGCGCGGGCGGATCGACGAGCGGTTCGCGACCGCCCACCTCGGCGGACTCGGGCTCGACCCCCGCGAGACCCGCGGCATCAGCCGGGTCAAGGTGCTCGGCTGCGGGTCGGCCTACTACGTGGGGCAGATGGGGGCCGCGCTCGTCGAGGAGCTGGCCCGGATCCCGGCCGACGCCGAGGCGGCGAGCGAGTTCCGCTACCGCGACCCGGTGATCGAGCCCGACACGCTCTACGTCGCCGTCAGCCAGTCGGGCGAGACCGTCGACACCCTGCTCGCGGTCCAGGAGATCCGGCGCAAGGGCGGCCGCGTCGTCGGGCTGGTCAACGTGGTCGGCTCGGCGGTGGCGCGGGAGTGCGACGGCGGGGTCTACCTCCACGCCGGGCCGGAGGTCGCGGTGGCCAGCACCAAGGCCCTCACCACGATGTTCCTCGGCTTCGCGCTGCTCGCGCTGCAGCTCGGCCGGGTGCGCGACCTCTCGATCGCCGACGGCCGGCGGCTGATCGCCGGCCTGCAGCGGATCCCCGACCAGGTCCGCGAGATCCTCGCCCACGAGGACGAGTACGCCGCGGTCGCGCGGCAGCTGGCCGCGGCCGAGAGCCTGTTCTTCGTGGGCCGGGTGCGCGGGTTCCCGGTCGCGCGGGAGGGGGCCCAGAAGTTCAAGGAGATCTCCTACCGGCACGCCGAGGCCTACCAGACCAGCGAGCTCAAGCACGGCCCGCTGGCGCTGATCGAGCCGTCGGTGCCGACCGTGGCGATCGTGCCCGACGACGAGCTCGTCGACCGCAACGTCGCGGCGCTCCACGAGATCGCCGCCCGCGGCGGCCCGCTCGTCGTGATCACGCACGAGGGCGTCGACCTCGGCGACGTGGCCGCCACCCGGCTCGACGTACCGCGCAGCGAGCGGGAGCTCGACCCGGTGCTGCTGACCATCCCGCTGCAGCTGCTCGCCTACCACGCGGCGCTGCACCTCGGCCACGACATCGACAAGCCGCGCAACCTCGCCAAGTCGGTCACCGTCGAGTGACTCCCCGGGCCGTCCACCCTCCCGGGGAGTGGTGGTCCGGTGCCCGACATGGTTGGCTCATGGGCGCCGAGACACCCCCGGCCCCCACCCAAGGAGACGTCATGGCTGACCATCGGGACCACCCCGCCGACGAGACCCGTACGACGGCCGACCCCGTCCACGGCGACGAGGCCGTCTACACCGAGGACCGGCGTGACGTCGTCGGCCGGGAGCGAGAGGAGCACGGTGGCGTCAAGGTCGGGTCGGCCTTCTTCGGCTGGCTGACCGCGACCGGCATGGCCGTGCTGCTCACCGCGCTCGCCGCTGCCGCCGGCGCAGCGGTCGGCGTCGCCACCGGCAACGAGTCCGCCTCCGAGGCCTCCGACGCCGTCGGCGCCTCCGCCGAGACCGTCGGCCTGGTCGGCGGCATCGTGCTGCTGGCGATCCTGTTCGTCTCGTACTACTCCGGCGGCTACGTGGCCGGCCGGATGGCGCGCTTCGACGGCATCAAGCAGGGGGTCGCCGTCTGGGTGTGGGCGATCGTGGCCGCGATCGTCGTGGCCGTGCTCGGCCTGGTCGCGGGCGACGAGTACAACGTCCTCCAGAACGTCGACGGGTTCCCGCGGATCCCGGTCGGCGAGGGCGACCTGACCACCGGCGGCATCGTCGCGCTGGTGCTGGTCGTGGTGGTCACGCTGGTCGGCTCGATGCTCGGCGGGCTCGCCGGCATGCGCTTCCACCGCAAGGTCGACCGCACCGGACTGGGTCGCTGACCCGCGCCCGGCCTCTGGCGGAGGCCGGGCCCCGGCCCTATCTTGAGCAGCGGCCACACTCGGGTGGCCGCTCTCGGGAAAGGGACCTCATGTCCGCACGCTCACTGCTGCCCGCCGTCCTGCTCGCCCTGGTCGCGCCGCTGCTCGCCGCTCCCGCGGCCGTCCACGGCGCCGCGCCCCCGCCGTACGTCGCCCTGGGCGACTCCTACTCCTCCGGCACCGGCACCCGCAGCTACATCGCCGACGGCAGCAGCTGCCAGCGGTCCACCTCCGCGTACCCCAGCCTGGTCGCCGCAGCCCGGGGGTACGCGCTGAACTTCCGGGCCTGCTCCGGCGCGAAGGTCGCCGACGTCACCGCCACCCAGCTGGGCGCGCTGACCACCGCGACCCGCTACGTGACCATCTCGGTGGGTGGCAACGACGCGGGCTTCGCCGACGTGCTGACCGAGTGCGCGACGCCGTGGTGGGCGGGCGACTGCGACGGGGCGATCGACGACGCGCAGGCCTTCATCACCACCACGCTGCCCGGCCGGCTCTCGACGTTGTACGCCTCGATCAGGAGCAAGGCGCCGAGCGCCCGGGTCGTGGTCGTGGGCTACCCGCGGATCTTCATGGGCGAGGACTGCAACGCCGGCACCTGGTTCTCCCCCGAGGAGCAGGCGCGGCTCAACCAGACCGCCGACCTGCTCAACGCGCGGACCTCGACGCAGGCCGCGGCACGCGGCTTCGGCTTCGCCAACCCCACCAGCCGCTTCGTCGGCCACGCGGTGTGCGACGACGTCGAGTGGCTGAACGGGCTGTCCAACCCGATCGGCGAGAGCTACCACCCCAACAAGCCGGGACACGCGTCCGGCTACACCCCGGCGGTGAGCCCGCTGCTGACCGGCGCGACCGTGACCGCCACCCGGTCGACCGTCGCGGCGGCCGCGGCCCGGTCCGACGAGCTCGCCGCGCAGCAGCGGTCGTACGCCGACGCGGACGCGGCGATCGAGCCGGAGGTCGTCCGCGGCTTCGACCCGACCTCGGCGCGGGCGCGCTCGCTCGCCCGCTCCCACGGCGTGGACCTCGACCGCTGGCTGGCGCGGCAGGCCGGCTGAGCACGCGGGCCCATCCGGGTCCACCCGGGCGGGTGGTGGAATGTGCCCATGTCTCGGACCGCCCTCGCCGCCGCCCTGCTGACGTTGCCGCTCGCCGCCTGCTCGGCCGTCGACGAGGTGTCCGGGCCCGACCCGGCCGACGCGGCCGAGCGGCTCGCCGACGGGCTGGCGTCCGGCGACCTCTCGGGGGTCGGCTTCACCGAGGAGGGGGCCGGCGACGACTACGCCGAGGTGGTCGAGGGGCTCGGGGACGTCGAGCCGACGGTGTCGGTCGAGGACGTCTCCGAGTCCGACTCGGAGGAGGGCACCGCTGTCGCCACCCTCGGCTGGTCGTGGCCGGTGAGCGAGCAGGACTGGACCTACACCTCCGAGGCGACGCTGCGACTCTCCGGCGAGCAGTGGCAGGTCGTGTGGGAGCCGTCGGTGGTCGAGCCGTCGCTCCACACCGGCGGGACCCTCAGCCGGCAGACGGTCTCCGCGAAGCGGGCCGACATCCTCGGCGCGGGTGGCCAGAAGCTGGTGACCGAGCGGCCGGTGACCCGGTTCGGCATCGACAAGTCGGCGGTCTCGGCGTCGAAGGCCGTCGCGTCCGCGCGCCGGCTCGCCCCGCTGCTCGACATCGACACCGCGTCGTACGTCGAGCAGGTGAAGGCGGCGGGCGAGCTCGCGTTCGTCGAGGGCATCGTCTACCGCCGCGAGGACGTTCCGGTGCGGGTGGGGTCGTCCTACCGGCAGATCCCGGGGGCGCTCGCCGTCCAGGACTCGCTCGCGCTGGCGCCGACCCGCGAGTTCGCCGCCCCGATCCTCGGCACCGTGGGTGAGGCGACGGCCGAGATGGTGGAGGAGGACCCCGAGCGCTACCAGCCCGGCACCGAGGCGGGGATCTCCGGGCTGCAGCTGCGCTACGACGAGCAGCTCGCCGGGACGCCGGGGGTGGAGGTGGTCGCGACCGCGTCCGACGACCAGCAGCGGGTGGTGTTCTCCGAGAAGCCGGTGAAGGGGTCGCCGCTGCGGATCACCCTGGACGCTCGCCTGCAGTCGACGGCCGAGCGGCTGCTCGCGCCGATCGGGCCGGCGAGCGCGCTGGTCGCGATCCGGCCCTCCACGGGGGAGATCGTGGCCGCGGCCAACGGTCCGGGCACCGACGGCTACAACATGGCGACGTACGGCCAGTTCGCGCCGGGCTCGACCTTCAAGGCCGTGAGCTCGCTGGCGCTGCTGCGCTCCGGCCTGACGCCGGAGTCGCCGACGCAGTGCACCGCCACGACCGTCGTCGACGGCAAGCAGTTCGAGAACTACGACGACTACCCCTCCGACGGCCTCGGCCGGATCCCGTTGCGGACCGCGGTCGCCAACTCGTGCAACACCGCCTTCATCTCCGAGCGCGGCCGGCTGGGTCGTGGCGACCTCGCCAACGCGGCAGCGTCGCTGGGCCTCGGCGTCGACCACGACCTCGGCTTCCCGTCGTACTTCGGGCAGGTCCCGCCGCCGGCCTCGGAGACCGAGGCCGCGGCCGACCTGATCGGGCAGGGGCGCGTGCTCGCCTCCCCGATGGCGATGGCGACCGTGATCGGGTCGGTGCAGTCCGGCACGACCGTGCTGCCGTCGCTGGTCGTCGACCACGAGGTGGAGCAGGAGGACGTCCCGGCGCTCGCGTCGGGCGAGGTCGGGCAGCTGCGGGGGATGCTGCGCGGGGTGGTGACCTCGGGCAGCGGGTCGGCGCTGATCGACGTCCCCGGCGGCCCGGTGATCGCGAAGACCGGCACCGCCGAGTACGACGACGACGGCACCCTGCGCACCCACGCCTGGATGATCGGCGCCCAGGACGACATCGCCGTCGCGGTCTTCGTCGAGACCGGCGAGTCGGGCTCGAGCACCGCCGGCCCGATCCTCGAGTCCTTCCTCCGCGCCAGCTGAGTCGTGCCTGAATCAGGTCGAGTCGTGCCTCATGCGCGTTGAGTCGTGTCGTGTGCGCGACGAATCCCCGACTCAACCCGTACGAGGCACGAATGAACCCGCACGAGGCACGAATCAACGGGTGCGGGGCTCGACCTGGGCGGCGACGTCGTCGGGCATCGGCTCGTAGTGGCCGAACCGGCGGGTGAAGGTGCCGGCTCCGTGGCTGGCCGAGCGGAGGTCGACGGCGTAGTGGACCAGCTCGGTCTGCGGGACCTCGGCCATCACCTGGGTACGGTCGTCGCCGACCTTGTCGGTGCCGAGCAGCCGGGCCCGGCGGGCCGACAGGTCGCTCATCACGCTGCCGACCTGGTCGTCCGGCACGACCACGTCGACGAGGTCGAAGGGCTCCAGCATCGTGATCGACGTCGCCGCGGCCGCCTCGCGCAGCGCGAGCGACCCGGCGGTCTGGAACGCCATGTCGGAGGAGTCGACGCTGTGGGACTTGCCGTCGGTGAGCGTGACCCGGAGGTCGACCAGCGGGTAGCCGTGACGTACACCGCGCTCCATCTGGGCGCGGACCCCCTTCTCGACGCTCGCGATGAACTGCCGCGGTACGGCGCCCCCCACGACCTTGTCGACGAACTCGAACCCGGAGCCCTCGGGCAGCGGCTCGACCGTCACGTCGCAGACGGCGTACTGGCCGTGCCCTCCTGACTGCTTCACGTGACGCCCGTGTCCGGTGGCGGCGCCGCCGAACGTCTCGCGCAGCGACACCACGAACGGCACCTGGTCGACCTGGACGCCGTAGCGCTCGGAGAGCCGCTCGAGGGTGACGTCGGCGTGGGCCTCGCCCATCGCCCAGATCACGAGCTGGTGGGTCTCGGCGTCGTTGTCGATCCGCAGCGACGGGTCCTCGGCCGCGATCCGGCCGAGCGCCTGCGAGAGCTTGTCCTCGTCGGTCTTGGTGTGCGGCGCGACCGCCACCGGCAGCAGCGGCTCGGGGAGCGACCAGGGCCGGAGCACGACCGGGTGCTCGGGGTCCGAGAGGGTGTCGCCGGTCTCGGCGCGGGTGAGCCGGCCGATGGCGGCGATGTCGCCGGCGACGACAGCCGGCGCCGGGACCAGCTGCTTGCCGAACGGGTGGGACAGCGCGCCGAGCCGCTCGTCCTCGTCGTGGTCGGGGTGGCCGGCGGTCTCGCCGAAGAACGAGCTGAAGTGCCCGGAGACGTGGACGGGGGCGTCGGGGGTGAGGGTGCCGCTGAAGACCCGGACCAGACTGAGCCGGCCGACGTACGGGTCGCTGGTCGTCCTGACCACCTCGGCGACCAGCGGCGCGGCGGGGTCGCAGCTGATCGCGGCCGTCTCCTTGCCGGCCGGGGTGAACACCTCGGGCGAGGGGTGCTCGGCAGGGGAGGGGAACCCGCTCACCGCGAGGTCGAGCAGCTCGGTGCCGCCGATGCCGGTCGTCGCGCAGCACGGGACGACCGGGAAGAACGTCGCGCGGGCGACCGCCCGCTCGAGGTCGGCGACCAGGATCTTGGCGTCGATCTCCTCGCCGCCGAGGTAGCGGTCCATCAGCGTCTCGTCCTCGGACTCCTCGATCACGCCCTCGATCAGGTCGGCGCGCAGCGCCACGTGCTCCTCGCCGCACGGCTCGAGCAGGCCGACCAGCCCGGTGACCTCGGTCCCGTCACGCACCGGGACGAACAGTGGCTTCACCTGGTCGCCGAACGCCGCCTGGGCCTGGCCGAGGACGCCCTCGTAGTCGGCGCGGGCCTGGTCGAGGCGGGTGACGACCACCGCCCGCGGCATCCCGACCACTGCGCACTCCCGCCACAGCGCGCGGGTCGCGACGTCGACGCCCTCGTTGGCGGCCACCACGAACAGCGCGCA